>CAVSAY010000015.1:0-542162 GCA_963725925.1 uncultured Solirubrobacterales bacterium | reverse complement strand
GCTGTGACGGCCGGCTCGGGGCTTTCGACAGGCTCGACGCTGAGGGCCGGGCGGCGGGAGCCGAAGTGGTCGGCGAGCGCCCACGCGGCGTAGCAGAGGGAGCCGACCGTGGCGGTAGCAGTAAGCAGCACGCCTGCCGCGGCCACAGTCGCGACTCCATGCGAGCCGAGGATCAGCACGGCTGCTGCCGGGCCGAGGCTGGGGCCGATCGGCAGCTGACCAAGCGTGAACGTTGCGATCAGCACCGCGATCGCGTCGAACAGCGAGACGTGCACCCCGATTCCGTGCAGCACCAGCCAGTTGCGCGCGATCTGCGCACAGATGCCAAGCACGACGAACACGATCATCCGGCCCCGGTGGTTGTGCATGACCGCAAGGCCGGACCAGAGTCCAAGCTGGCGGCGGTTTGAGAGGCGACCGAGCCCGAGCACTGCTGCACCCGTGACCGCGACAGCGATCAGCGGTGCCCACCAGGGGACGCCGAGCGGCCCGACCAGGGTGAAGGAGAAGATCGCCGTCAACGCGACCTCGACGCTGATGATCGGTACCTCGGCGGCCATCAGCGCCGGCACGTGCGGGCTTTCGTGCGGGGCGGTGCGGCGCAGCGCGGCGATCCGCGCTGCAACCCCGAGTGAGCCGTTGATCAGACTCGCGAGGTAGCCAACGCCGGCGGCGCGGAACAGCGGGCGGCGGCCGACCGTCGCACCGGTCGCGCGCACGCACACATGCCATGCCTCGGTGCGCGCGATCAGCGACACGAGCTGAAGCAGCACGACCAACGACAGGATCCAGATCGGAGCGGCGTGGATCGCGGCCGTGAACTGGCCGCGCCGTCCGGCGAGCTCGACTCCGAGGGCGCCGGCGACCACGGTCGCCCCAAGGACGCTGATCACCACCCGCCGGCGAAGCGAAGGTACTCGTGAACCGCGGTGACCGAACCCTGAGATGATCAGCCGATCAGTGCGAGATGATGCGTCTCGCAGCGGCCGCCTTGCGCGGCGTGGGTGCGGCCGGACCCTTCTGGTCGGCGCGCTCGGCGCGGCGCTGCGCAGCTTCCTGCTTTAGCTCCGCCTGCTGGGTCGAGAGCGCCGCGACCTGCGCCGCTCGTCGTTCAGCTGTAGTGCCCCTGCTGTGCGTCGGTCCCGCCGACACGATCACCTTGTGCTTGGTAGCCATCCTTTTCACCTTCAGTCGTTCGCGGTCAGCGCCGTCGCGCCTGGGCTTGGGTGACACGTTCTGCGGTTCGTGTCACGGATTGCTGCAGGTCTCGCCGTCGGCGTCCAGCTTCCGTTCCCCCTGTTGGGTCGGCGGCGTCGTGGTCGTCGAGCCTGACCTGTCGTTGCCGAGCAACGCGCCGGAGAATCCGGATGTGCGCGTCGGTCACGATGACCCGGCACCTTCGCGTACGACGCGTGCCGCGTGCGCAGCGTCATCGTGCGTTGCGTATGCCTTGGATTGCGCGAGGCTCTCGCCGTCGCTACCGAGGATCGTCCAGGAATAGTCGCCCCCGTTGTCCTCGGACACGAGGAACGTGATTGCTGCGGAGTCGGGTCGCGCGGCGGCGCTCCGAGAGCGGGACTTCTTTGCTGCGGCGGTCATGGCCGACGCCTTTCTGCTCTTCTGGCTGGAACGCCGCCCCGGAAGCGAGAAGAGCTGGGCTCTCTGAGCGCAGCCTCGATTCTACCAGACTAATCCGACCATGGCGCTCGGATTAGTCCGGTAGCTACGGTCTCGCGGCTAGGCTGCTTCTCGCGGCTACGCCGCTTTGAGCCACTCCGCGAAGCTGGGGCCGGCGAGCTTCGCCCCCGGGTTGGGCAGCGCCGCGCCGTCCGCGTAGGCCGTGGCGTCGGGGTCGCCGGGCTGTGCGAGAAGACCGCCATTGCTCTCGCGGATCTCGACCGCGTCACCTCGGCTGGCGAACAGGGCTGCTGCAGCATCGGCGAGACGCTCCTCCTGGGGGCCCGCGACCTCGGTGATCCTGCCGTTCTCGATCTCCGGCTCCTCAGCCGCGTCGGCGAGCGTTTCGGCGACGGCACGGGCGGCCACGAGCTGCGTTCGCATCTCGGGCACGTGGGCGACGCCATCCTGGATCGTCCACCCGACCAGCGGACCGACGAACTCGTGGAACTGGGCCGCGCGGACGATCCGGACCGGCAGCGGGCCTTCGAGCAGCGTCTGCTCCTGCGCCAGCTTCGCCGCGTTGTAACCGCCGTGGAACTTATCGATGCCGATGATCGAGACGAGGATGATCCGCTTCACGCCGGCCGCGGCGCCGGCTCGCTGAAGGTTCCGCGCCGACGCGGTGAAGAATGCCGTCGCCTCCGCCTGATCGGGCGAGGGCCCGGTTGCCGCGTCGATGATGATCTCGACCCCGGCAAGCGCCTCGGCGAGACCCTCGCCGCTGACTACGTCGACGCCCCTGGAGCGCGCGATCGCGACCACCTCGTGTCCGCGCTGCTCGAGAACCTCGACGAGCGGCGATCCGACCCGGCCCGTGGCTCCGGTGACGGCAATCTTCTGGCTGTTGTTTTCGGTGCCCATCGTTCTTCCTTTCTCAGTGCCGGCAGGCCCGGCACTGGCGGAATTGGTCTGTCACTTGCTAGACAGCCGACGAGGGGAAGATGTGACATCGCGTGCCACCAGCCGGCAGCGTTCGCGAGCGTCTCGGCCCAAGCTGCGACATACAGACAACCAGGACTAGGATCCGCAATATGACCCTCCCGCCCGCGACGCCGATGCATCGCGCCCGCGGCCGTGACGGTTACAGGCCTCGCAAGACCGCCACCCTGCTCGCGCAGCGCATCGTCGCCGAGATCGCCGATCGCGATCTGCCAGTCGGCACACCGCTCCCCCCTGAGCGCGACATGCTCGAGCAGTACGGCGTCGCCCGTGGAACGCTGCGCGAAGCGCTCCGGTTCCTCGAGATCCAGGGGGTGATCACGATCAAGACGGGTCCCGGAGGCGGCCCGATGGTGGCACGGCCGGGGTCCCGCCACCTTGCCAGCACGATCGCGATGATGCTGCAGCTGACCCACACGTCGTTCCGGTCGGTGCTGGAGGCACGCGCCGTCCTTGAACCGGCGCTTGCGCACAGGGCCGCCGAGCGCATCACCGACGAGTCGCTGAAGACGTTGCACGACTCGCTTGACGCGATGCGCGAGCACATCGATGACGTTGATTTCTTCCTCGCGGAGAACGAACGATTTCATGCACTCGTAGCCGAAGCGGGCGGCAACCAGGTGTTGGCGCTGTTGATCACCTCGCTGAACTGGATCGCCGACGGAACGCCGCTCGGTGTCGAGTACCCGATCGAGTCACGCGAGGCGGTCTGCAAAGAGCACGGGCGGATCTACCAGGCGATTGCCCGCCGTGACTCGGAACGCGCCGCCGCCGCGATGGCGGTCCACATCCGGAATTTCGCGACCTACCTGGAGCGGAAGTTCCCGCGGGTCGTGGCCGCGCCGCTGCGATGGGATCAAGTAGACCTCTGAGAGGTCGTCGAGGCGGTCGAGGTGGACGTGGGTACGCTCACGCCACGTCTGCTCGTGCTCTCTAGGAGTTGCGTAAGTCCTGGACCACGCGGGGTAACCCGCGCCGCTCCCTGCGATAGGTAATGCAGATACCAAAGCGCCGCTGCCTCGTCGTGCAGACCCGAGGCAGGGCCAGGCACATGTGAGATGTGATGAGCGGCATTAACCCTGAAGACAGCATCACCCCTGCCGAAATCGAAATCCTCGACCAACTCGAAGCGATCGTGCAGCCCGGTCTGGGCACCTACGTAGACGTCGGCGACGCCCTGGCCGAGATCCGCGATCGACACCTCTACCGCGACAGCCATCCTTCGTTCGAGGCGTACGTCCGCGAGCGCTGGGGCGTCGACGTCCCGAACGGCAATTCGCTGGCGCAGACTGCCGAGACGCCGTGCGAGGCGCTCGCGAAAGCCTGCGAAGAGACTCTTTCCGCGCTCGACCATGACGATCGGGCGGCCATCGACATCCGACTCGCCGTGCGCAAGCACGGCGATGCCGGCGCGTCCACAGACGGACAGAGCTGGGACCCGTGGGAAGTCGCCGACGCCATCGGCGAGGAGCTGCTTCCGACGCTGCGGTGGCTTCTGACCCAGGCCAGCGGCACGATCGGGCGGGTCGCACACCAACTGGAGCACCGCGCTTCCGAGATCGATGACAGCGCCCGGGATCAGCTGCGCGACGATGTCATGGTCGTCGACGATGAGCTCGCGACTGTCGAGGCGTTGCTGATCCCGTGGACCGACTGGGATTCGGAGCTCGAGCGGCTGCTGAACGGCGAGCTTCCCCCGTTCGCCGCGGACAAGGATCCTCAGGACGACGACTGACGGCGAGACCGGTCTAGCCGCACTGAGCGGCTAGACCGGGCGCGTCGCAGGCTTTAGGGTCACAGGCACAGTGATCGGCGTGAGCGTCACCTTCCAGTACGACGAGGACTTCGACCGCGACCGCGTGGTCTCGATTGCCGAGAAGGCCCGCAAGACGTTTGAGGGCATGCCCGGACTTAGGTCCAAGGCCTTCACTGTCGACGACGCCCGGCGGCGCGCAATGAATTTCTACGTCTGGGAATCAGAGGACGCTGCCAGGAGCTTCTTCTCGGATGAGCTGCGCCAGCGGGTGACCGGCCTGTACGGCGTGGCGCCCACGATCGAGTTCGTCGAGATCGCTCAACTCGTCGACAACTCCGGCTGAACCATCGGGGTCGGAGCGACGTCTCTAGTTGACGGGCCGGCGGTTGTAGAGATACCTGGCCCACAGGTACCCGGCAGCGGTGATCGCCAGGCACCACACGATCGCCTCCAGACCGGCGCTGCCGACGTGCTGGTTGGCGAGCAGGTTGCGCACGGTGTCGGTGACCGAAGTGAACGGCTGATTCTCGGCGAACCAGCGCAGCGCGCCGGGCATCGAGGCCACGGGCACGAAGCTGCT
This sequence comes from uncultured Solirubrobacterales bacterium, assembly GCA_963725925.1. GTDB lineage: Bacteria > Actinomycetota > Thermoleophilia > Solirubrobacterales > Solirubrobacteraceae > Palsa-465. Next base: position 537,207 of record CAVSAY010000015.1, on the reverse strand, counting down.
TGAGAGGAACGTCAGGAGGATCAGGAACATCGGCATGTTGCTTGCGGTCTCGACGCTCTTGGCGAGCAGCCCGAGCGCGACCGACAGCCAGATCAGTCCGACGGCCAGCAGCACGAGCACGCCGACGGCACCCAGCCAGCCCAGCGGGCCGGCGGGGGAGTCATAGCCGATCGCCAGCGCCACCGCGATGGTGACGGCGAGGCTGATCAAAGTCAGGACAAGGCTGCTGAAGACGTGACCGGCGAGCACGGCGGGTCGCCAGATTTGCATCGTCTTGAAGCGGGCGATGATGCCCTCGGTCATGTCCTTCGACACCGAGATCGCTGTGATCTGCGCGGCGCCCGCGACCGTGAACAACAGCATTCCCGGGGTGAGGAAGTTGATGTAGGCGGCGCGGCCTCCGCCGACCGCGATTCCGTTGCCGAGCGTGCCGCCGAAGACATAGACGAACAGAAGCAAGAGGACAACGGGCATGAAGATCGGAAACAGCGACAGCCCGGGGTAGCGCTGCAGGTGGCGCAGGTCGCGCCGCAGCATCGTGGTGGAATCTCTCAGGGCGTAGGTGCTGGTCATCGGTAGAGCTCCTCTTCGGTTCTCATTTCCTGCGGGTGAGCGCCCCGGCCTGTCAGCGCGAAGAACACGTCATCGAGGTCGGGCGTGTGAATTGCGAGGTCGACGACATCCACATCGGCCTCGTCGAGGTCGCGGAGAACGCGACGCAGGGTGGCGACGTTGCCGTCGGTCGGAATCTGCAAGCTCGGCGAGTGCTGGTCGGACACCGGCATCCCCAACGCGTCGGCGGCTACGAGTTGCGCGTCGGCGTCGGCGAAGCGGACGTCGATGCGGCCGCCGGGAATTCGCTGCTTGAGCTCCTGCGCGCTGCCCTCGGCGACCAGGCGTCCGCGATCGAGGATCGCCACCCGGTCGGCGAGCCTGTCGGCCTCCTCTAGGTACTGCGTGGTGAGGAACACGGTGGTGCCGTCGTCGGCCAGGCTTCGGACGATCTCCCAAACGGTGCGACGGCTGCTCGGATCAAGGCCGGTGGAGGGCTCGTCGAGGAAGATGACCTGGGGGCTGCCGATCAGCGTCATCGCCAGGTCGAGCCGGCGACGCATCCCACCCGAGTAAGTCATGACGATCCGGTCGGCGGCATCGGTCAGCTCGAACCGTTCGAGCAGCTGGCCAATACGCTCGCGCCCAAGTGCGCGCGGGAGGTGGTGCAGATCGGCCATCAGCGCGAGGTTCTCTGTCCCGGTCAGCAGACCGTCGACGGCCGAGAACTGTCCGGTCACGCCGATCGCCGCGCGGACCGCGTCGGCCTCGCGCTTGACGTCACGTCCGGCGACGCTGATCGTTCCGTGATCTGCCTCGAGCAAGGTGGCGAGGATCCGCACCATCGTCGTCTTGCCCGCCCCATTGGGTCCCAACAGCGCGAACACGCTGCCCTGCTCGACGGTGAGGTCGAGCCCGTCGAGGACGACGTTGTCACCGAAGGACTTGCGCACATCGACGGCGGTGATGGCCGGTGAGGATGGGTTTGTCATTGCTTCTTCTTTCCAATCGAACCTTGTGGTGTGACGTGGTTGCAGGGCACGAGGCTCATGAGGGCAGTTCTCCGGAGGCACGGAGGGCGTCACGACGCGCCTCCCACTGCTGTCGAAGTGCTTCGGTGCTCTCGACCAGGAAGTCCGCGAACGCCGCCAGCTCGAGCAACTCCGCCCGGTGTTCCGGCGGCGCGTCGCCGAGCACGCCGAGGCCCTCGCGGGCCAGATCGCCGAGCTCCTGGTACTCCGTTACGTCAAACCCCTGCGCCTGCGCGGAGGAGAAGTCAATCCGGATGCGGTCACTGCGCTCTCCAGCGGCCCGGGAGCGCCGGACCGCGTGAATCGTCTCCAGCACGGTCAGCGCGCCGGTGATCGCGCTGCGGCTTGCCAGCAGCGCCTCGCTCAGCTCGGCAATCGTCTGGCTGCGGGGTTCGCACACCAGCAGGTAGCCGAGCACGCGTCCGACCATCGGCGGAAACCCGAAGCGGCGAGCGTAGAAGCGGCCCATGTGGTCGGCGAATGTGATCTCTTCATCTCGTGGCATACCACAGTTATAGCACATATCACGCAGATGACAGAAATTTGTGTTATTTCAGACTGCGGCCACGAAACCGCCTGCGCACACTCCTCGTCGCTGATCCGACCCACCGGAAAGTAGGATCTCGATTTCTTCAAGGAAAGGAGAGGCGGTGGCTACTTGCAGCCGAACCGTGCGACTGCTCGGGGCAGTCGTTCTGTTGCTTGGGTTGACGGCGATTGTCACGGCTGGTGCGGCGCTCGCCGGCCGCTCCACAGCCGCTGTTGGCGGTCGCACATGGACGATCGAGCCAACGCCGGACCCGGTCGGCGCTGAGATCAGCGTGCTGTCGTCCGTGGCGTGCTCCTCGGGACGGGCATGCACGGCCGTCGGCTCGTCCGCGGCCTCGCTTTCCAGTTTCACGCTACCGCTGGCGGAACGATGGGACGGCAACAGTTGGCGGATCCAGCCGGCGCCCGCTCCTAAAGGAACCAGCGACACGCTCTTTGGGGTCTCGTGCCCGTCGGCTCGCGCGTGCATTGCCGTCGGCAGTGCGTTTCACAGCGCAGGCCGCCGGCAAACCGCACTGACAGAGATTTGGAACGGCAGGCGCTGGCGAGTGCAGTCCGTTCCGACGATCACGGCTCCGTCCTCGCTCTACGCGGTCTCCTGCAGGTCGGCTAGCGCATGCGTGGCCGTCGGCCACACCTTGGGCGCGCCACAACACGCCATCGTCGAGAGGTGGGACGGCAAGGCCTGGCGCATACAGGCGATACCTCAGCTCGCTAAAGACACGACGCTCGTCGGAGCGTCGTGCCCGCAAGCGCGCGCCTGCACCGCAGTCGGCTGGAACAACGCCACGGGAAAGGCTCTACCGCTTGCCATGTCGTGGAACGGCAACAGCTGGCAGGTCCAGGTCGTGCCATTGCCGCGCCAAGCACCCGCGGGGCTGTTCGATGCAGTGTCCTGCACCTCAGCGAAGGCGTGCACGGCAACCGGCACCGACTTCGCTCACCCCGGGGGCCCGACGCTGGCGGAGCGGTGGAACGGCAAGACCTGGCGCGTTCAGCGGACGCCGAACCCGGCGAATCTCTCCCTGAGCTCCAGTGAGGTCGCGCTGAATGGCGTGTCGTGCACCTCCGCCAAGGCATGCACCGCTATCGGTGAGTACACCCCCGATCACGCAGCGGCGTATTTCATCGAGTCCTGGAACGGCAAACGATGGCGACTCGAGCCGGCGCCGCACCCCCCCGGCTTCGCACACGGCGCTCTGCTGGGCATATCGTGCGCGTCCGCACGCTGCGCCGCCGTCGGCGCCTACGCCGGAAAGGTTCATATCCAGGACACCCTGGCAATGACGAACTGACCCCGAACGAGCCGTGACACGAGGGGGCGAACATTTGTTCGTAGCCGGGCTAGAATCCGACACGTGCCGCTCGTCGTCCAACCCTCGCTGTTTGGCTCGCTGGGCGAACTTGGAGTGGCCGAGCTCGGCGCTGCCGTCGAGCGCAGGCAGCTGTCGGACGGAGCCTGGGTCGACGTGCGGCCGGGCTTCATCACCGCGGCCGACGAGCTCTTCGATGTGCTGGCCCGCGTCGTGCCGTGGCACGAGGAGCGAACGCACATGTACGACAGGACCGTGCAGATCCCGCGGCTCCTGGCCGGCTACTCGCCCGGCGAAGCGCTGCCCCATCCGGTGCTCGACGAGGCGCGTTGCGCGCTGAACGCCCACTACGCCGAGGAGCTCGGTGAGTCATTCGTCAGCGCTGGGCTCTGCCTGTATCGCGACGGTAGCGACAGCGTCGCCTGGCACGGGGACCGCATCGCTCGCGAGAGTCCTCGCGACACGATGGTGGCGATCATCTCGCTCGGCGCCACGCGACCGTTCGGACTACGACCGAAGTCGGGCGGTTCCGGTCTCCGGCTCAGCGTCGGTCACGGAGATCTGCTTGTGATGGGTGGAAGCTGCCAGCGGACCTGGCTGCACGGCATCCCGAAGGTGGCCGGCTGTCTCGGCGCGCGGATCAGCGTCCAATTCCGCCCGGACTGGGGAAATAAGCTGGGCAAATGATCGACCCGTTGACGTTGCCCAAGGCCGAGTTGCATCTGCATATCGAGGGGACGCTCGAGCCGGAGCTGATGTTCGAGCTCGCTCGGCGCAACGGTGTCAGCCTCCCGTATGCCGATGCGGATGCGGTCCGGCGCGCCTACAGCTTCAGCAACCTGCAGTCGTTCCTGGATGTGTATTACCGCGCCTGCTCGGTGCTCATCCACGAACGGGATTTCTACGAGCTCACGACCGCCTACCTCGCGCGTGCCCGAAGCCAGGGCGTTCGTCACGTCGAGATCTTCTTCGACCCGCAGACCCACACCGCTCGCGGTGTCCGATTCGAAACCGTGGTGGGGGGAATTGCTCGAGCACTGACCGAGGCGCGACAGGGCGGGATCACGTCGCATCTGATCATGTGTTTCCTGCGTGATCTACCGGTGCAAGACGCGATGGCGACGTTGGAGCAATCGCTCGCGCACCGCGACGTGATCTTCGGGGTGGGGCTCGATTCCGCAGAGGTGGGCAATCCCCCGCAGAAGTTCCAGTACGTGTTCGAGCAGGCAGCCGGCGCCGGGTTCCGTGTCGTTGCACACGCCGGCGAAGAGGGCCCACCGGATTACATCTGGCAAGCGCTCGATGTGCTCGGCGCCGAGCGGATTGACCACGGCGTGCGCTGCCTCGAGGATCGTCGCCTCGTTGCGCGTCTCGAGGCCGATCGGATTCCGCTCACCGTGTGCCCGTTCTCGAACGTGAAGCTGAAGGTCGTGGAAACGCTCGAGCAGCACCCGCTGGCGAAGATGCTCGATCACGGGCTGTGCGCGACGGTCAACTCCGATGACCCGGCCTACTTCGGCGGCTACGTAGGCGAGAACCTCGCCGGAGTCGCGAACGCCCTGAAGCTCGACGACGGCGCGCTCGTCCAGCTCGCCCGCAACAGCTTCGAAGCGGCGTTCCTGGACGACGCCGCACGAGCCCGCCACCTGGCCGAGCTCGACGCTGCTCACTCGTGAGCGAAGACGATGTCCTGAGCGCCCTGCCAGAGGGTCATCTCACCTAGCGGCCGGAGATTCTCGTTGCCCTCGAACACCGTCAGGAAGTGGTTGCCGGCGAGCTGGCCGACGATGCTCGAGAACATGCAGCCGCCGTAGGGCAGGAGGATCTCGGTCTCGCTGTAGCCGCCCGGGTAGAGGAGGATCTCGCCCGGCGCGGGATGGCTGGTGTGGTTCTCGAAGCCAACGCCGACTTCGAAGTCGCCGAGTGGGATCCAGGTCGACTCGCCGCTCCAGCGCACGTGGATGACCTTCTGCTCGAACGGCAACAGCTTCGAGAACGCCTCGCACGTCTTGGGCGCGCGCTCTTCCTCGAGGCGGGCGCGAAACGTGTACGGGCCGGCGGTGATCGACAGCGTCGTCATGGGCTCTCCATTTCGATCGAAGGAATCAGCAGGCGCCCTGCGGGCGGACCGACGATCCGGCCGTCGGCGAACACCGTCCGGCCGCGGACCAGCGTGCGCGCGACGCGGGCGGTGGTCCGCCCAACGAACGGGCTGTGGCGATGGCGGTAGTAAAGATCCTCGGCCGAAAGCGGTTTTGCAGCGGCCAGGTCCACGAGCACGAGATCGGCGTCGGCGCCCGGCTCCAGCCGGCCCTTGCCGGCGAGGCGGAACCTGCGGGCAACGTAGCCCGAGGTCGCGGCTGCGATCAGCTCGAGCGCCAGCCCGCGCCCTGCGCAGCCGTCGCTGAGCAGCAGCGGCAGCATCGTCTGACAACCGGAGATGCCTCCCCAGGCAGCGAACGCGTCGTCACCGCCCTTCATCGCCCACGGCGCCGGCGAGTGGTCCGATGCGACCATCGGCAGCGTGCCGTCGGCGAGCGCGCGCCACAGCGCCTCGCTCTCGGAGCGGGGGCGCAACGGCGGCGCGCACTTCGCGACGTTGCCGAGGGCCTCGGCGTCCTCCTCGGTGAGCACCAGGTAGTGCGGGCAGGTTTCGCAGCTGACGTCTACGCCGCGAGCGCGGGCGTCGGCCACCAGACGCGACACCGCGCGCCGGTCGAGACATGAACCACGTGCAGCGAACAGCCACTCTCCTGCGCGAGCACGATGGCCCGCGCGATCGCCTCGAGCTCGGCGACGGCCGGGCGCGACGCGACGAAGTCGCGCATCGCGGTGCGCCCTGATGAACGCGCGCGGTGCGCGAGACCGGCGGTGATCGCCTCACTCTCGGCGTGCACGGCAACGGGTAGCCCGAGGGACCTCGCGCGGCACATCCCGTCGTACAAGGTGAGGTCGTCGACCCCCGGAAAGTCGTCGATGCCGCTGGTGCACATGAATGCCTTGAACCCGACGACGCCACGGGCGGCGAGTTCGTCCATCGCCTCGACACCGCCCGGGACGAGGCCGCCCCACAACGCCACGTCGACGAGCGCGCTGCGCTCCAGGCAGCGCCGCTTCTCGTCAAACGCAGCGGCGGTCACGGTCGGCGGGTGGGCGTTGAGCGGCATCTCGATCGCCGCCGTCGCACCGCCGGCGGCGAGCGCCCGCGTGCCCGTCTCAAAGCCCTCCCAATCGGCGCGGCCGGGCTCGTTGAAGTGCACGTGCGCGTCAACCACCCCGGGCAAGAGATGCAGGCCGGCGGCGTCGATCTCGTCCGTCGCGGGTCCCGCGAGCTCAGGACCGAGCGCCGCGATCAGTCCGTCGGCCACGCCGATGTCAAGCCGGCGCTGTGAGCCGGCGCCGACCACCGTTGCGCCGCGAACCAGGACGTCGAAGCTCATCCGACGAGCTCGAGGAACTTCGTCGTCACGTCGATTGCCGCCGCGACGTCCTCGGTCGTCACGGACTCGGCCGGGTTGTGGCTGACGCCGCCGGCGCAGCGGACGAACAGCATCGCGATCGGGGCAATCGTCGAGAGCGTGACGGCGTCGTGGCCGGCGCCGCTCGCCAGGCGGACGACAGGATGACCGGACGCCGCGACCGCCTCGGCAACGAGCTCGGTGAGTTCGCTTGAACAGTCGACTGCGCGCGTCTCCTGCACAACGTCCCATTCGAGCACCAGAGCACGCGCGCCGGCGATCGCATCCGCGCGCTCGAAGAGCTGTGTGCCGACGGATTCCCGCAGCGAGTCTGCGCTGTGGCGGACGTCGAGGCTGAGGACAACGCGGCCGGGGATCACGTTGCTCGCACCGTCCTGCACCTCGAGTTCCCCTACGGTCGCAACGGCGCCGTCATGGTCTCGTGCGACGGCCTCGACGGCGCTCACGAACTCGGCCGCGGCGCACAGAGCGTCGCGCCGCAGCCCCATCGGCACCGTGCCCGCGTGACCCGCTTCGCCCGTGAACGCGATACGGGCCCGGCTCTGCCCGGCGATCGCGCCGACGACGCCCAGCGGGACGCCGGCGGCTTCGAGCACCGGACCCTGCTCGATGTGGACCTCGAAGTAGCCGATCAGGTCGCCGGGCTCGCGGCGGGCGCCGGCCAGTCGTTCTGGGTCGCCGCCAAAGGCGCGCACCGCCTCGGCCAACGGCACGCCGGCCGAGTCGCGTCGTTCCAGGTCCGCGCTGTCGAAACAGCCGGCGACGACGCTGCTCCCCAGGTAACCGGTGCCGTAGCGGACGCCTTCCTCATCGGCGAACGCGAGCACCTCGACGCCGTATGGCAGCGACCGCTCCTGATCGCGCAGTCGCTCGAGAGACGCGATCGCGACGAGCACCCCGAGCATGCCGTCGTAGCGGCCCGCGTCGCGGACCGTGTCGAGGTGCGAGCCGACCAGCAACGTCCGGCCATCGCCGTCGCCGAGACGGCCGATGAGATTGCCGATCGCGTCGCGCCGCACGGCCATGCCCGCGGCCTCCATCCACTCGCGGACCCTCTCGCCGGCCTGCCAGAGCGCGGGTGTTGCGAACCGTCGCGTCAGGCGGCCTGGCTCCTCGCTGAAGGCGGCTAGTTCGTCGCACCGTGCAAGCACGGCCGCTGCATAGGTCATTGAGTCGCTCATCGGTGTGCCGTTGCGAGCCACGGTGGCGGTGAGCGAGACTACCGCCGTGGAGGTGCTCCAACCCGACAGCTGGGAGGAGGCGCTCGAGCTCAAGGCTGCGCATCCGGATGCGGTGCCGATTGCCGGCGGCACGGACCTGATGGTCGAGCTCAACTTCGACCGCATCCGCCCGCTGGTGATTCTCGACCTCACCCGGATTCCCGAGCTGACCGGCTGGGCGCCGGAGAATGGTCGCCTGCGCGTCGGGGCCGGCGTCACGTACGCGCGGTTGATCGACGAGCTCGGCGACCGCCTGCCCGGACTGGCGATCGCCGCGCGCACGGTGGGGTCGCCCCAGATCCGCAACTGCGGGACCGTCGGCGGCAACCTCGGTACCTCGTCTCCCGCCGGGGACGGCCTGCCGCCGCTGTTCGCATCCGACGCCGAGGTCGAGCTCGCATCGACAGCCGGGACGCGGCGGATTCCAGTGCGCGAGTTCGTGACCGGCCCGAAGCGAAACTGCCTCGCCGACGACGAGCTGATCGCCGCGTTCCACATCGCGCCCGCTGACGGCCCGCAGCAGTTCGCCAAGATCGGTGCGCGCAATGCAATGGTGATCGCGGTCTGCTCGCTCGCGCTGTCAATCTGGCCGGGTCGGCGAAGCGTGGCCGCGTGCATCGGCTCCGCCGGGCCCACGCCGATCCGGCCCAGCGAAGCCGAGGGCTTCATCGCCGGAGTGCTGGACGAGCACGACCTGTGGAGCAAGCGCGCACCGATTCCAGACGTGGCGGTGGCCCACTTCGGCGAGCTCGTCCAGCGTGCCGCGCGGCCAATCGACGACGTGCGTGGGACCGCCGGCTACCGACATCACGCGCTCGGCGTGCTCGGACGGCGGACGCTCACGTGGGCGTGGGAGGCCTACCGATGCGCCTGACTCTGACTGTCAACGGCGAGCACCGTGAGGTGGACGGCGCATGGGAGGGGGAGAGCCTGCTCTACGCCCTGCGCGAGCACCTGGGCCTCCCCGGCTCGAAGAACGCCTGCGAACAGGGCGAGTGCGGGTCCTGCTCCGTCTACCTCGACGGCCGGGTCGTGTGCTCCTGCCTCGTGCTCGCCGCGCAGGCGCAGGGACGCGATGTCGTGACGATTGAGGGGATCGCCAATGGCGACGGCCTGGACGAGGTGCAACGCGCGTTCGTCGAGGCGGGCGCGGTGCAGTGCGGGTTCTGCACGCCGGGACTGATCGTGGCCAGCCACGACCTTCTGCGTCGCAACCCGCGCCCAAGCGACCCCGAGATCCGGGAGGCGCTGGCGGGCAATCTTTGCCGGTGCACGGGCTACGAGAAGATCCTCGACGCCGTCCGGCTGGCGAGCGAGCGGATGGCCGGGGCCGAGCAGACGTGACCATGCGCACAGTGATCGAAGGCTGCGCAATCGCGACCGTCGACGCGGCTGGGACCGAGTATCGCGACGGGCACATCGTGATCGAGGACGAGCGGATCGTGGCTGTCGGTGAGGGACCCGCGCCGGATCGGGCGGGCGGGGTGGGTGGGTCCGAAACCCGCCGGATCGACGGCCGCGGCCACCTGGCGACGCCCGGTCTCGTCAACTGCCATCACCACCTCTACCAGTGGGCCACGCGCGGACTCGCGCAGCAGGCGACGCTGTTCGAGTGGCTGGTCGAGCTCTACCCGGTGTGGGCGCTGATCGACGCCGACACGTGCCGGGCAGCGGCGCGCGCCGGCTTGGCCGCGCTCGCGCGCTCGGGCTGCTCGGCGTCGACTGACCACCATTACGTCTTCCCCCGCGGCGCGGGGGACCTCCTCGAGGTCGAGATTGGCGCCGCCGCGTCGATTGGTCTGCGGTTTCACCCGTGCCGCGGCTCGATGGATCTCGGGCAGTCGGATGGCGGACTCCCGCCGGACGAGGTCGTCGAGGATCGCGACGCGATCCTGGCGGCCAGCGAGACCGCGATCAGCCGTTTCCACGACCCATCGCCCGGCGCGATGGTGCGCATCGCGCTCGCCCCCTGCTCGCCGTTCTCGGTGACGCCGCGGGCTGATGACCGATGCCGCCGAGCTGGCGCGCCGTCGCGGCGTGCGCCTGCACACGCATCTGGCCGAGACGCTCGACGAGGAGCGCTTCTGTCAGGAGCGCTTCGGCGTGCGCCCCGTCGACTACCTCGACGATCTCGGCTGGCTGGGCGACGACGTCTGGCTTGCGCACTGTGTGCACCTCGACGATGCCGAGATCGCCCGCTTCGGTGCCACCGGAACGGGCGTCGCCCACTGCCCAAACTCAAACGCGCGGCTGGGTGCAGGAATCGCACCGGTCGCCGGGCTGGTCGGCGCAGGCGTCGCCGTCGGCCTCGGCGTCGACGGCGCCGCGTCGAACGAGGACGGCGGCTTGGCGTCCGAGATGCGCGCGGCACTGCAGTTCGCCCGGCTCGCCGGTGGCCCGCAGGCGTTGACGGCGCGCCAGGCCCTCGCCCGCGCCACGATCGACGGTGCGCGCTGCCTCGGACGCGACGACGGAACTTGGTTCGCTCGAGGTCGGCAAGCTCGCCGACGTGGCGCTCTGGCGCCTCGACGGCCTCGAAGGCGCAGGCATCGACGATCCCGTCGCGGCGCTCGTCTTCGGCGCCACGCAAACGGTCGAGCTGCTGCTCGTGGGTGGGCGCCCGATCGTCGAGGGAGGCGAGTTGCGTACCGCCGACGAGGCGCAGGTGGCGGTCGAGATCGCGCGGGCAAGCCGGCGGCTTGCCGACAGGGCGGAGGCTCGGGTATGACGACCGTTCCCACCGTCCCGACGAGAGAACGCCCGCCCGCTCCGGTGCAGCGGCCGGGGGTCGTCGGCGACACCACGGTGCGAGCCGACGGCATCCCGAAGGTCAAGGGCGAGTTCGAGTACTCCTCGGACATGCGGATGGATGGGATGCTGTGGGGCGCGACGTTGCGCAGCGCACACCCGCGCGCGGACATCTGGGCGCTCGACATCTCGCGCGCGCTGGCGATCCCCGGCGTGCGCGCAGTACTAACCCACGAGGACGTCCCCGGTCGCAAGCTGTACGGCATGGAGCGCGCCGACCAGCCGGTGCTCGCCTGGCAGCACGTTCGCTACGAGGGCGAGCCGATCGCGATCGTTGCCGCCGACGACCCGGAGACGGCCCGACGCGCCGTCAGACGCGATCGAGGTCGACTACGACGTGCTGGAGCCGCTGACCGATCCGGAGCGGGCGATGGCCGTGGATGCACCGCAGCTCCATCTGTCGGGGAACGTCCTGCGCCACGTGCGGATCAGCCACGGCGACGCCGACGCGGACGCCGACGTCGTCGTCACCGGCGAGTACGAGGTCGGCATGCAGGACCAGGCGTTCCTCGGCCCCGAGTCGGGCCTCGCGGTCCCGGACGGTGAGGGTGGCGTCGACCTCTACATCGCCACGCAGTGGCTGCACGTCGACCGCGACCAGCTCGCGCTGAGCCTGGACCTGCCGCCCGAGAAGGTGCGCCTGACGCTGAGCGGCGTCGGCGGGGCGTTCGGCGGCCGCGAGGATCTGTCGATGCAGATCCATGCCTGCATGCTCGCCCTCCACACCGGGCGCCCGGTCAGGATGGTCTACAACCGCGAGGAGTCGTTCTTCGGCCACGTCCACCGCCACCCGTGCTGGATGCGCTACGAGCACGGCGCCACCGCCGACGGGCGGCTCGTGTACGTGCGCGCGCGGATCGTGCTCGACGGCGGTGCCTATGCCTCGAGCTCGACGGCCGTGTGCTCGAACGCGGCGTGCTTTGCCGCCGGGCCGTACGACGTCCCCAACGCGCGCATCGACTCCTACGTGACCTACACCAACAACCCACCATGCGGCGCGATGCGCGGGTTCGGCGCCGTCCAGGTCGCGATCGCACACGAGGCGCAGATGGACAAGCTCGCCGCGGCGCTGGGCATCGACCCGGTGGAGCTGAGGATCGCCAACGCGATGCGGCCGGGCACGCGGATGCCGACGGGTCAGGTGGTCCCCGAGCCGGCGCCGGTCGCCGAGCTGCTCGAGCGCCTGCGCGCGATGCCGCTGCCGGCCGAGCCGGCCGAGGAAGGCCGTGATCTGCGAGAGCTCCCCGGCGGCGTCTCCAACACCACCCACGGCGAGGGCGTACGGCGCGGCGTCGGCTACGCGGTCGGCATCAAGAACGTTGGTTTCTCCGAGGGATTCGACGACTACTCGTCTGCGCGCGTCCGTCTGTCGATCGACGACGGGGAGCCGCTGGTGGAGGTGCACACGGCGGCCGTCGAGGTCGGCCAGGGCCTCGTCACAGTGCAGGCGCAGATCGCGCGCACCGAGTTGGGGGTCGAGCGCGTCGCCGTGCTCACGGCCGACACGCGGGTGGGCTCGGCCGGGTCGAGCTCGGCCTCGCGCCAGACGTACGTGACCGGCGGCGCGGTCAAGGCGGCGTGCGAGGCGGTTCGTGAGCGGCTCGGCGCCGATCCGCGGACGATCACGGCGGACGAGCTCGCCGCGCTGCTCGGCGAAGACGGAATCGAGGAGACCGTCGAGTGGCGTCACCGCCCGACGTACCCGCTCGACGAGAACGGCCAGGGTGACGCTCACCTGCAGTTCGCGTTCTCCGCCCATCGGGCCGTCGTCGACGTCGATCTCGAGCTTGGTCTGGTCCGCGTCGTCGAGCTCGCGACGGTGCAGGAGGTCGGCAAGGCGATGAACCCCCAGGCGCTCGAGGGCCAGATCCAGGGCGGCACCGCCCAGGGCCTCGGCCTGGCGCTGCTCGAGGAGATCCAGGTCAAGGACGGCAGGGTGCTGAACGCGTCGTTCACCGACTACCTGCTGCCGACGATCCTCGACATGCCGCCGATGCAGATCGAGATCCTCGAGCACGCCGACCCGGAGGCGCCGTACGGACTCAAGGGGTGGGCGAGCCGCCTCACATCTCAACCCCGCCCGCGGTCGTCGCCGCGCTGCGCGCCGCCAGCGGCCGCCCGCTGACGCGGATCCCGGTCCGCCCGGAGCACATCGTCGGCCTTGAGCCCGAAGGGGTGTCTGTCTCCCTGACCGAGCTCGGCACGCTATTCGAACACTCGCCGTGGGTCGCCGAGGCGGCGTGGCGCCGGCGGCCGTTTCGCACCGTCGCTGAGCTGCGAGGCCGCGCTCGAGACGGCGATGCGCGAGGCGCCCCGCGAGCGTCAGCTCGAGTTGATCCGGGCGCATCCCGAGCTCGCCGGCCGTGAGGCGCAGCAGCGCACGCTCACGCCTGAGTCCTCGCACGAGCAGGCATCGGCGGGGCTCGATCGCCTCACCGCGGAGGAGCTCGAAGCTCTCCGGCGCCTGAATAGCGCCTATCGGGAGCGCTTCGGGTTCCCGCTGATCATCTGCGTCCGCGAGCACAACAAGGACTCGATCATCGCCTGGGGCGTTGCCCGACTCGCGCACTCGCGCGAGGAGGAGATCGAGATCGCGCTCGGCGAGGTCACGAAGATCGCCCGGCTGCGCCTTGCCGACCTGCTCGGGGAGGCGTCTTGAGCGGGATCACCACACACGTGCTCGACACCTCGCGGGGCCGCCCGGCGGTGGGCGTGCCGGTCGTGCTCGAGCGTGCGGTGGATTCGGGCTGGCAGCCGGTCGGTCGCGGCACGACCGACGCCGACGGTCGCGTGCGCGACCTGCTCGCATCGCCGCCGGAGGTGGGGCGCTACCGGCTGACGCTTTGACACCGACGCCTATTTCCGTGCGGTCGGCGAGGCGGGCTTCTATCCCGAAGTCGCGGTGACGTTCGTCGTCGGGCACGGCGAGGAGCATTACCACGTGCCGCTGCTGCTCAGCCCGTTTGGATACAGCACATATCGAGGGAGCTGACGGATGTCGATCGTTCTCAGTCAGGCCGGCTACGGGAAGTCCGAGATTCGCCTCGTCAAGGTGTCGCGGCGGGCCGGCGGCCACGACCTACGCGATCTCACGGTCGACGTCGGGCTCGAGGGCGACTTCGACGCCGCTTACACCGCGGGGGACAACACCGGCCTGCTTGCCACCGACACGATGCGCAACACGGTCTATGCGATCGCGAAGCAATATCCGATCGACCCCATCGAGGCGTTCGGTCGGCGGCTCATCGAGCACTTCCTCGCGGCGGGGCCGGGTGTAACGCGCGCGCGAGTGCACATCGTCGAGCACCCGTGGGCGCGGCTCGAGGTCGGCGGCCGCCCCCACGAGCACGCGTTTCAGCGCGACAGCGGTGGCAACCGTGTCGCGACCGTGGTCGGCGACGGCGGCGAGCCACAGATCGAATCCGGAATCGACGACCTGCTGGTGCTGAAGACCACCGGCTCGGGGTGGGAGGGGTTCCTGCGCGATCGCTACACCACGCTCCCCGAGACGGCGGACCGGATCCTGGCGACGATCATCACCGCGCGGTGGTCGCTACGGCGGACGCGACATCCCCTTCGAAGCCGCTTGGCGCGAAGTGCGCCGCACGATCCTCGAGGCGTTCTGCGACCACTACAGCCCATCGGTCCAGTTCACCCTCCACCACATGGGCAAGGCCGTTCTCGATGCGCGCCCGGAGGTGGAGCGGATCAGCTTCTCGCTACCGAACAAGCACCACCTCCTGTACGACCTGGAGCGCTTCGGGCTCGAGAACGAGAACGAGATCTTCCACGCCACCAACGAGCCCTACGGGGTGATCGAGGGCACGGTCGAGCGCTCGTCGCGCTGACCGGTCGCTCCTGCGGGACCGACTCGTCCATCGCCGTTGACGATCGGGTTCGACCCGGTGGGGCCGGGTATGCAGCTTGTGGGCTCTTGGCCGGAGAGTCCGCCCGTACACCACTCAGGACAGGCAGCAGGGTCGACTCTCCGGTCGCACGTCGCGGCGTGACGGTTTACGCAGCCGCGACTTGTGCTGGAAACGACGCCCAACCGTGATCGGCCGACAGTTGCACCGATAGCATCGCGGCGTGGCCGAGAGCCGCGACCTTCGTTACTTCGTTGCGGTTGCCGAGCGGCTGAGCTTCAGCCGTGCCGCCGAAGACCTGCCGCTCTCGCAATCGGCCCTGAGTGAGGCTGTCCGCCGCCTGGAAGCGGAGGTCGGCACCCAGCTCCTGCGTCGGAACAGCCGCCGTGTCGAGTTGACTGCACCCGGCGAGGTGCTGCTTGCGGACGCCCGCGACGTTCTCGCCCGTCTTGACCACGCGATCGACCGCGCCGAGCAGGCCGGGCGCGGGGAGGTCGGACGGCTCCGCGTCGGCTTCGAGGCGTCAGGGGCCGGCGAGCTGTCGACGCTTGCTCGCGCGCGCTTCGCACGCGAGCACCCTGCCGTGCGGGTCGAGCCCAAACGCTTTGACTGGGGCGGGGAGGCGGCGGGCCTGCGCGAGGGAGCCTGTGACGTCGCCTTCGTGTGGCTTCCCAACGACCTCTCCGGCCTCGAGGTGGAGGAGGTCACAAGCGAGCGCCGCTACGCGGGCCTGCCCAAGGGCCACCGCCTGGCACGCTCGCCGCGAGTTTCGATCATGGACCTGAAGGACGAGCCGATCATGTGGACGCGCCGGGCGCCGCGCCTGTGGGTCGACTGGTGGGCGGTCAACCCGCGTCCGGACGGGTCCGAGCCGATTTGGGGGCCCGAGAACGAGAACGTCGAGGAGATGCTCGAGCAGGTTGCCGAGGGCGCCGCCATCTGCATCACTCCGCGCTCGATGGCGACCCATTACGCGAGACCCGACCTCGCCTGGGTTCCGATCGCCGACATCGAGCCCCTGCGTATCGCGCTCTGCTGGCGCCGCGGCGACGACTCCGCGCTCGTGTCGTCGTTCGCGCGGGTGACGCGCGACCTCGCCGCCGCGGCGGCCTGATCTGAGTCGTCATCAGCGGAAGGCGTCGGCGTGCGCTCTCGCCCACGCCTCGAAGCTGCGAGGTGCGCGTCCCGTGACCTCCTCCACGGTCGGCAGAACCGCCGACTCGTCGAGGTCGCCGTCCACGAAGAACCTGAAGAACGCGTCCACGTACTCGGCAGGCATCTCGGCGGCCATCTCCGCCCTTGCCTCCTCGTTCGTCTGCGCCTCGAAGCGGAGATCGAGGCCGAGCACCTGTGCCAGGATCGCGACGCGCTCGGCCGGACTCAGTGATTCGGGGCCGCTCAACCGGAGGGCACGCCCGTCATTGGCATCTGACGTCAACGCCACCGCGGCCACCGCACCGATGTCGTCGGGGTCGATGGTCGCGACGCTGACGTCTGCGAAGGGGGCCCGGATCACGTCAGCCTGCCGCAGCTGCGGGAGCCACTGGAACGTGTTGGTCATGAACGTGTTCGGCTGCAGGAACGTCCACCCGAGGCCCGATTCTCGAACCGCCCGCTCCGACAGGATGTGGTAGCGGGCGACCGCATTGGTCAGGTCGCCCGCCGGAGCGGCGCTACTCGACAGGAGCACCACCCGCTCAACCCCCGCGCGGCGCATGTTCGCGAGGATTTCCTCGAGACCGTCGTAGCCGCTGAGGAGAAACGCCGCGGTCACTCCGTCGAGGTGGGCGGCAAGCGTCCCCGGCTCGTTCAGGTCTCCGGCCACCGCCTCGACACCGCTGGGCAGCTGCGCGTGATGCACATCGCGGACCAAGGCGCGCACCTGCTCGCCCGCGTTCACCAGCGCCCGGACGACCGCACCGCCGGCATTTCCCGTTGCGCCGGTGACCAGGATCACGGCTCGTCCAGGGCCGTGGCCTCGCCCACCGCCCGCCAGGCGGCGAGCTCGTCGGCGATGCTTCCCAGGCGTCGCTCGATGTTCCCGATCGCGTCCGCGCCCAGGACGAGCCGCAGCGGTGGCTCGTCCGCGTCGAGAGCGGCGAGGATCGCCTGAGCGGCCTTGGCCGGGTCGCCCGGCTGGAGGCCATCGTTGTCGCGGACGTAAGTGCGGGTAGCGCCGACGGTGTCCGCGTACTCGGACATTGCCTCGGACTCGTAGGCGGCTCCGGGGCGAAACAGCCCGGTGCGGAAGGCGCCCGGCTCGACGATCAGTGTCCGGATCCCGAACCCGGCGACCTCGTCGCGCAGGGTCTCGGTAAGTCCCTCGAGCGCGAATTTGGTCGCGCAGTAGGCACCGAAGCCAGGAGCGGTCGTCTGGCCTCCGACGCTCGACATCTGCACGATCGCGCCGCCGCCCTGTCTGCGCATGTGTGGCAGGACCAGGCGCGTCAGCGCCGCGGGTGCGAAGAAGTGCAGCTCGAACAGCGACCGCAGCTCCTCGTCGGTGGTCTCCTCCACGGCGCCGACCTGAGTGCGGCCGGCGTTGTTGACGAGCACGTCAACCCGGCCGAATCGCTCGATGGTGGCGGCCACGGCGGTCTCACGCTGTTCCGAGGCGGTGACGTCGAGCGCCAGCGGGTGGGCGCCGTTTGGCAGATCGCCGAACGCCTCGGCGCTGCGCGTGCCGGCGATGACCGAGTCACCGCGGGCGAGGGCAGCCTCGACGATCGCCCGACCGAAGCCGCTCGAGGCGCCCGTAACCAGCCAAACTCGTGTGTCGCCGTTGCTCGTCAAGGTCGTTGGTCAAGCTAGCGAGCGCGGGGCCCGCGACCAACAGGAGTTCCGCGCTTCAGCTATCGGCCAGGCCGATAGGTGGGCTCGAGAAGGCTTCGCCCTATGGGTTGAGACGATCTGCGAGGTCTGCGGCCCACTCCTCGAGGACGTCGGTGAGCGCATGCACGACCGGCGGGACCGCGCCGCGGCGCGTGATCAGGGCGAAGCTGTCGAACAGCGGCTCGGCGAACCCGACCGTCGACAGATTGGCCGGGAAGGCGGGGCTCCGAGTCACGGCTCGGGCCGCGATCGTGTCCCCGAGCCCCTTCGCCGCGAGCTGGAAGGCGGTCTCGGGATGCTCGACCTCAAACCTCGCAATCAGTGACACGCCGGCGGCCTGGGCGCGCGCGGCGAGCTGGCGGCGCGTCGGATCGGCGAAGCCGACGGTGGCGTCGTAGAGGATCACGGGCGCGGTGGCGAGGTTCTCGATCCGAGCTCGGCGCCGGGTGCGGTTGGGATCCGCGCTGACGAGCAGCACCTCGTCGCTGAACAGGGGACGGACCTCGAGCCCCTCGGGGTCGACCGGCAAGATCACGAGTGCGGCGTCGAGGTCACCGTCGCGCACCGCCGCCGCGACGAGCGCCGAGTTCTGTCCGGGGAGCCGAAGCTGCAGGTCGGGGATCGCCGCGAGCGCGCGCGCGACGAACTCGTCGATCGGGTAGTAGGGCGCGTTGCGCGTGAGCCCGAGCCCGACGACTCGCGAGCCCCTGTCGGTACGGTGGCCGACACAGTTCGACGCTTCATCGGCGTCCGCGAGAACCCGCTCGGCGTGGACCAGGAACGTCTGTCCTTCGGCGGTCAGCTTGACGCCGCGGCCGGTGCTGGAGACAAGCGTCGCGCCGAGCTCGGCCTCGAGCCGCCGCACGTGGTCGGAGACCGAGGGCTGCGACAGCCGCAGGCGGCGGGCGGCGGCGCTGAACGAACCCTCGTGCGCGGTGGTGCAGAAGCAGGCGAGTTGCTGAAGCGTCAAGTCGTCCTCGTTTCATCCATAGCTCTGACCTATAACTGCTAAAGGAAATCTAGCCCTAGTCTTGAGCGTGGTGGGTGACTTATCGTCGCCTGACATGGGCGCGACGGTTACGGCCACCGACCACCTGCTTCTGCACTTCGCGCGCAACGGCGGGGCCCGCGACGGAGCCACCGAGCTGCTCGTGCTCGAACGAGGCGATGGCGTGTTCGTCGTCGACAGCCTCGGCCGGCGCCACCTCGACGGCCTGTCGAACCTGTTCTGCGCCCAGCTCGGCTACTCGTTCGGCTCCGAGATGGCCGAGGTCGCCAGTCGGCAGCTGATCGAGCTCCCGTTCGCGACCAACTGGGGCGTGGCCCATCCCGCGGCGGTCGAGCTGGCGACCAGGCTGGCGGAGATCGCTCCCGGCTCGCTCGACCACGTGTTCTTTACGAGCGGCGGATCGGAGTCCGTGGAGGCCGCCTGGAAGCTCGTCCGCCAGTACCACCTCGCGAGGAATGAGCCGCAGCGGACCAAGGCGATCGCGCGCGATCGCGCCTACCACGGCGTGACGCTTGGCGCGCTCGCCCTGACCGGCGTGCCCGGCTTCAAGGAGCCGTTCGGCCCGCCGGCGATCGAGACCTTCCATGTCTCCAACACCAACGACTTCCGACGGCCGGAGTCCGGGCGCGAGCTCACGTCCCTGCTGCTGGACGAGGTCGAGGCGGTGATCGAACGCGAAGGCGCGGAGACGATCGCGATGATCATCGCCGAGCCGGTGCAGAACGCCGGTGGCTGCCTGCAGCCGCCGGAGGGCTACTGGGCCGGCCTGCGCGAGATCTGCGATCGCGACGGCATCCTGCTCGTCGCCGACGAGGTGATCACGGGCTTCGGCCGGCTGGGCGAGTGGTTCGGCGTCAGCCGCTTCGGCGCCGTGCCCGATCTGATCACGACCGCCAAGGGCCTGACGTCGGCATACGCCCCGATGGGGGCCGTGCTGGCGTCGGACCGAATCGTCACTCCGCTCTACGACTCCGGCCGGACGCTCCTGCATGGGATCACGTTCGGCGGGCATCCGCTGTCGGCCGCGATCGCGCTGAAGAACCTCGAGCTGTTCGAGCGCGAGCAGGTGCTCGACAACGTCCGGGAGCACGAGGCCTATCTGGCCGGCCTGCTCGAGTCGCTCCGGCGGCTGCCGATCGTCGGCGACATCCGCGGGAGCGGCTACTTCTGGGCGGTCGAGCTCGTCCCCGACGGTCCCGCGAGCCGGTTCGATGCCGCGCAGCGAGAAGAGCTGCTGCGCAAGTGCCTGCCGGGGGCGCTGATCCGAGCGCAGCTGATCGCCCGAGGCGATGATCGCGGCGACACCGTGATTCAGATCGCGCCTCCGCTGATCTGCGATCGTCCGCTCCTGGACGATCTCGTCGGGCGCCTGGGCGACGTGCTGGTCACGCTCTCGGAGCACATGGGGATCCCAACCGCATGACAACAGGGAGCGAGCCGTGACCCAGACCACTCTGATCGCCAACGGGACGGTCGTCGCCGCCGATGGCGAGTTCGACGGCGACGTGCTGATCGAAGGGGAGAAGATCACCGCGGTCGGTCGTGTCGCCACTCCCGAGGGAGCCGACGTCGTCGATGCGACGGGGTGCTTCGTGCTGCCGGGCCTGATCGACAACCACACGCACCTGTCGATGCCGTTCATGGGAACGATGTCGTCTGACGACTACAACACCGGCACGCAGGCGGCTGCTGCCGGCGGTGTGACGTGCCTCGTCGATTTCGCGATCCAGGCACACCCCGACGATCTCCAGTCCACGCTCGACGAGTGGCGCGGCCGCGCCGACGGAGCCGCGCACGTGGACTACGGCTTCCACATGGCGATCACCAACGCCAGCGACTCCGTCCTCGACGACATGGCCGCGATGTCGGAAGCCGGCGTCTGCTCGTTCAAGCTGTTCATGGCCTACAAGGGCGCGCTGATGGTTCGCGACGACGAGCTCGCCGCCTGCATGGAACGCGCGCGAGACCTCAACGCGCTGACGATGGTGCACGCCGAGAACGGCGACATCGTCGACATGCTGGTCAAGCGCGCGCTCGCGCGTGGCGACACCTCCGCGATCAACCACGCGCTGACCCGGCCCGAGTACGTCGAGGCGGAGGCGACCGGACGCGCTGCCACGATCGCCGAGCACGTCGGCGCTCCGCTGTTCGTCGTCCATGTCACCTGTGCCGCCGCGGCCGCCGAGATCGAGGCAGCGCAGCAGCGGGGCGCGGCCGTCACCGGCGAGACGTGCTTCCAGTACCTGACCAACGGCATCGACGATCTTCGCCGCCCGGGAGTCGAGGGCTGCCGCTACATCTGCTCGCCGCCGCTGCGCGATGTGTCAAATCACGAGCCGTTGTGGGGCTACCTGCGGCGCGGCGTCCTCGAGAGCGTCTCGACCGACCATTGCCCGTTCAACGACGAGCAGAAGTCGCGCGGCCTCGACGACTTCAGCCTTGTGCCAAACGGCCTGGCGCTGATCCAGCACCGCCTCGCGAAGCTGTGGGACGAGGGCGTCGTCTCGGGCCGGATCACCCGCTCGCAGCTGGTCGACCTGACCAGCACGACGATCGCCCGGCGGTTCGGCCTGCAGGAAAAGGGTGCCCTCGCGCCGGGGAAGGACGCGGACGTCGTTGTGCTCGACCCGGCGGCACCTCGTCCCTACGGCAAGGCAACCTCGTTCATGAACGTCAACTACGACCTCTACGAGGGAGAGACTGCGAGCGCGAGCGTGCGGCACACGTTCTCGCGCGGGACGCTCGTGTACGACCGGGGTGAGATCAAGACCGAGCCGGGTCACGGTCGCTTCGTACCGCGGACGCTCGGGGCCTCGGTGCAGGTCGCCGCGTGACCGACGTCCGGCTCGACCCGCAGGCCGTCATCGCTGACCTCGACGAGCTTGCCGGCAACAGTGGTGGGCGGTTCGCCGGGGCGAAACGGCTTGCGTGGACACCGCAGTGGGTGCAGGCACGGTCGTGGCTGCGCTCCAAGCTCGCCGACATCGGCCTGGAGCCCGAGCGCGACGAGGCCGGCAACCTGTGGGCGAGCGTCGACGGCGCCGACGACGAGCGCTTCATGATCGTCGGCTCGCATATCGACGCCGTACCCAACGGCGGCTGGCTCGACGGTGCGCTTGGGCTGATGACCGCGCTCGAGACCGTCCGGCAGCTTGCCCGAGCCGGCTCCAAGCCGCCGATCGGCGTGCGATTCGTCGATTGGGCCGACGAGGAGGGCGCGCGGTTCGGTCGCAGTCTGCTCGGCTCGTCGGCGTGCGCCGGCACGCTTGACCCTGACGAGGTCCGCGACCTGCGCGATGCGGAGGGCGTCACGCTGGCCGACGCGCTCGCGGCGTGCGAAGTCGACCTCGACCGGGCGCCCGCCGCGGCGACACGCCTAACCGGTGCCGTCGCCTATCTGGAGCTCCACATCGAACAGGGGCCCGTACTGCTCGACGGCGGTCGCCTCGCCTGCGCGGTCAGCGGAACAGTTGGCGTCGAGCGGCACCTGATGACGTTCACGGGTCAGGCGGCGCACGCCGGATCGACGCCGATGCGGCTGCGTCAGGACTCACTCGCCGCCGCAGCGCGCTCGGCGCTCGAGATACGGCAGAGCGCCATCAACCACGGCGGCGTCGGCACGGTGGGGCGGATGCAGTCGGTTCCCGGTGTGATCACGGCGGTTGCGGGCAGCACCGAGATGCAGCTGGACCAGCGCCACCTCGACCCCGACGAGCTCGCCGCGATGTTCGCCGAGGCGCGTGACGCGTGCCGCGCCGCGGCAGAGGAGTTCAACTGCACCGTGCAGCAGCGCGATGTCTTCCGCGCGACTCCGACGCCGTTCGACGCGACCTTGGTCGAGCTCGCCCGGACGAGCGTGCAGGAGGCAGGCGGCGACGCAGGCGAGCCGATCCCGAGCGGGCCGCTGCACGACGCGACCGAGATCGGACGCGTCGTTCCGACGGCGATGATCTTCGCGCAGTCGGACCCGCCGATCTCGCACGCCGCGATCGAGGATTCGCCGCAGCAGGCGCTCGAGGTCGCGATCGGTGCGTACGGGAGGACGGTGGGCTCGGTGCTGGCAAGAGCGGGCGAAATGACGTCAAAGGGAGCCGTTTAGGTCATGAACTTCGGAGTCGTTCTCCAAACCAACCCGCCGGCGGCGCGCGTGATCGAGCTCGCTCGCAGAGCCGAGACGTACGGCTTCACGAACGTGTGGACGTTCGACTCCCACCTGCTGTGGGAAGAGCCGTTCGTGATCTTCAGCCGGATCCTCGACGCCACCCACAAGTTGACCGTCGGCCCGATGGTGACCAATCCGGCAACCCGTGACTGGACCGTCACGGCCTCGCTGTTCGCGACGCTGAACGAGATGTACGGCAACCGCACCGTGTGTGGCATCGGCCGCGGCGACTCGGCGGTCCGGACGATCAACGGCAAGCCGGTGAGCCTCGCTGACCTGCGCGGCTGCGTTGAGGTCGTCCGCGGCCTCGCCAACGGCGGCACCGTCGAGTACAAGGGCAGCACCCTGCGGTTTCCGTGGAACCCGGACAGCAGGCTGCAGATCTGGGTCGCGGCCTACGGGCCCAAGGCGCTGAAGGTCGCCGGTGAGGTGGGGGACGGTTACATCCTCCAGCTCGCCGATCCGGACATCGCGGCGTGGAGCATTCAGGCCGTGCGCGATGCCGCGGCCGCGGCCGGCCGGGACCCGGACGCGTTGACGATGTGCGTCGCGGCGCCCGCCTACGTGACCGACGGCAGCGACGCGTCACGCGCACACGCCCTCGACCAGTGCCGCTGGTTCGGTGGGATGGTCGGCAACCACGTCGCGGACCTGGTGGCGCGGTACGGCAGCGACGGTCGCGCGGTGCCGAGGAGCCTGACCGACTACATCGCGGGGCGCCAGGGATACGACTACAACGAGCACGGACGGGCGGGCAACCCCGACACCGAATTCGTGCCCGACGAGATCGTCGAACGCTTCTGCATCATCGGTCCGCCGGAGACCCAGGTCGCGCGGCTGACGGAGCTCGCGGGCCTCGGCGTCGGCCACTTCGCCCTGTACCTGCAGCACGACGCTCAGGACGCGACGATGGCGGCGTTCGGCGATCAGGTGATCCCGAACGTAGGCGAGCATCTGCTCGCGCGCAGCTGACGGTCAGAGCACGAACGGAATCAGCATCTTCGTGTGCGCCTTGTAGCTCGCGTACTCGCCTGGGAACGAGGTCGTCATCAGTCGCTCCTCAACGGTGGCGCTGTAGGTGAAGTAAGCACCGAGGAACGCGAGCACGATCAACCAGTAGAGGTTGGTGGCGAGGGCCGTTCCGAGCAGGGCCAGCAGGATCCCTGAATAGATCGGGTGGCGAACGAAACGGTAGGGCCCCGACGTGACGAGCTCAGGCTCGGCCCTCTCGGTCATCGGCATTCCCCAATTGCGCCCCAGGTAGATCCGCGCCCATACCGCCAGAGCGAGACCGAGCGCGAACAGGATCAACCCGACGACATGCAGGACCGGACTGCTCACCGCCAGGGTGCCTGGCTTGAACAGGCGTACCAGCACCACCGCGACGAGGACCACCAGGCCAGGCCGGCGGAATCGTGAGGTGCGAACGCTCTGCTTGGCACCTGCGGCAGCGAGCAGCCAGCAGATCCAGAACACTCCCCAAACCGAGAACACAACGGTGGTCAGAGTCACGTCTGCGAACCTGAGTTGCGGACCCTAATTCTCGGCCCGTGGGAGCAGGCCCAGCCGGAGCGCCGCCGCGGCGGCCTGGCCCCGGGTGGGCGCGTCGAGCTTGCGCAGGATCGCGGAGACGTGGTGGTCGACGGTCTTGCGGGTGACGATCAGCCGCTCGGCGATCTCCGCGTTGCGCAGTCCCTCGGCCACGAGCGCGAGCACCTCGAGCTCGCGGGTTGTGAGACCGGCGGGATTCTCTTGTGTGCTCGGCCGCGGCCCGCGCGGAACGCCACGCACTCCGAGGGCGCGCAGCCGCCGCGCGACGATCGCCGTAGCCGGGCGAGCTCCCAGGTCTCGCAACTCGTCGAGCGCCTGCCGAAGCGCAGGCTCCTCGTCGGCGCCGCCCAGTGCCAGCGCGGCCTCATACGGGCAGCCGATCTCTCTCCAAAGCTGCGCCGCTGCGGCCCAGTCCCCGGTGATCGACAGCCGGTAGGGCTCTGCGAGCAGCGCGGTGGGCAGTTGCTCGTCAACGCCCGCCTGCCAGCGCCAGTATGCGAGCTCGCCAACGACCCACGCGATCCCGCGCTCGATCCCGAGCGCGAGCGCAGGGTCGGTTATGCGTTTGACCGTGGCATTGGCGCCCGCGAGCCATGCCAGCTCTGCGCGCGCGGCGGTCTCCGGCGAGATCTGCATGAGCTCGCCCGCCGGCCCGGCGTGTTCGTGCGCCTCTGCCAGCGACTCCGATGCGTCCGGGTCGCCCCGCCGCGCCCTGATCAGACCCCGCGTGGTGAGCGCCCACACCCGAGCCACGCGTGCGCTCCGCGGATTGCGCAGCACGAGCTCTGCCGAATCGGCCGCCGCGTCCCACTCGCCACGCGCGAGCTCGACGCTGGCGCGGCAGGCGAGCAGATACAACCGCCACGTGTCGAGGCCACGTTGCTCGCAGAACTCGAGGCCGTCCTCGAGATAGCTGCCGATCTCGTTGAACTGCCGCATGCGGATCGGCCACATGACGAGCCCGTTGAAAGCACGCCCGGCGTGCTCGTCGAGTCCGCTCGACCGCGCGAGCGTGAGCGCTCGCATCAACATGTCCTTGCCGCCATCGATCCCCGCGTCGGCCTGGGCCATGCCCATGTTCGTGAGCGCGTACACCTGAGCCTCGGTGTCTCCCAGCCGCTGCGCAAGTTGCAGCGCGCGCGTGCCCCACTCGATCGCGGCGTCCCGTTCGTCGACGACCATCCGCCGCTGCGAGATGTTGCCGTACGCCATCGCCAGGTCATGGCCCGGCGGTCCGCGTTGCAGCAGATCCACCGCCTCGAGGGCGATCGGCTCGCCCTCGTCAGTGCGTCCGGCGAAGAACAGCAGTCGCGACAGTGCGCGCAACGCATTTCCCTCCGCGATCCGGTCCCTGAGTCCACGGCGAATGTCGACCGCCTCCTGCTGGGCATCGATCGCCTCTTCGAGCTCTGCAGTCAGGTAACACTCGTCGGCGCGGCGTTCGAGCAGCGTGGCGCGCTCACCGGTCGGCATTGAGCTCGTGTGACGCAGCGCTCGCGCATACTGTGCGGCGGCCTCACGATGTGCCCCGGACGCTGCCGCCCGCTGTGCAGCGAGCGTCGCCCACTGGAGCACGCCCTCGGCGTCACCCGCGAGCTCTGCATGATGAGCGAGCACCGCGGCGTCTGCCTCGCCGACGGGCCCTGCGCCCAGGACGGACAAGGCGCGACGGTGAAGCGCCCGCTTTCGGTCCGCCGGAACCGATTCCTCGATCGCCAGCCGGGCCAGCTCATGTCGAAACGCGACGCCTGCGTCCACGGCGGCGACGATCCCCGACGCCACGCACTCGGCGAGATGCTCGACCTGCTCGCTCGCAAGCTCATCGAGAAGCCAGAGCTCACATCCGCCCGGGATCACCGAGATCGCATCGAGCAGGGCCCGCGCCGCGTCCGTGAGCCGTGCGGCCCGTGCGAGCACCGCATCCCGGACCGTCGCGGGGACCGTCTGACCATCGGTTGCCAGCACCTCGGTGACGAAGAACGGGTTCCCGCCCGTACGCGCGTAAAGCTCCTCGGCATCGACGTGGTGCGGCGCCGCCAACTCGGCCACGGCTGCCTTGGAGAGTGGGTCGACGGTGATCCGTCCGGGGGTGCGGACGACCTCGCCCAGCACCACGCGCAGCCGGTGCGTTCGGTCGAGTTCATCGTCGCGATAGCTGGCGAGCACCAACGCGGGAGCCGTCGCGATCCGGGCGCCGACCAGCGCCAGGACGTCGATCGTGGCCTCGTCGGCCCAGTGCAGATCCTCCAGCACCAGCACCGTCGGCGCCCTGCGGCGAAGCTCGCGAAGGAGGGCCGTCGCGACCTCGTACGGACGTTCCGCAGCCGCGACGGCGCGCTCGAACTGACCTCCGATCGTCTCGGCGACGTCGAGCAACGGTCCGAGCGGACGCGGCGTTTGCAGCGGCGCACACGCGCCCCACATCACGCGGCTCGAGCCGCCGACGTCGTGGCAGAAGCGCTCGAGCATCGCCGTCTTCCCGGCCCCGGCCTCGCCGCCAACGAGCACCAATCGGCCGGCCGAGCCGGCCCGGACCTCGCTCAGCAGCTCTGCGAACGCGGCAAGCTGCGGCTCGCGCTCCAGCAGCGCGTTGCCGAGCCGAGCCGGACCCCCGTTGACCATGACCGCGGACAGTCTCCCACCCACGGATCTGGCCGCCCGGGCCGGGAGACGTCCCCCCGGCCCGGCGCTGGAGTCAGGCTGTGGCAACACGGCGTGTGCGCCGGCGACGGATCGTCGTTGCCGCCCCGGCGCCCGCGCCGAGGAGCACGATCGCCCCGGCCGCGCCAATGCCTGCGTCGTCCCACTGAAAACCTGCGGAACCGGTCGCTTCGGGCGCCTGCACGACGGTCGCCACCCGTGCGGGCGGGCTTGTATGCACGGGTGACGGATCGAAGAACGGCCGAGCCTGCGCACCTGCCGGGAGCGCGGCCGCGGTCATGGCCGCTGCGGCCAGAAACGAACGCCTGATTCGAATGTGCCTGAACATGTTGTCCCTCGCTTCGGATTGGGAGTACCGGTCGAGGGTCCAACGTAAGGAGATGGTCGCGCGCACGCATCGGGAGCAACACCGATATTGGCGGCGCCGGCCACCTATCTTGGTGCAGACGCGATGGGTTATCGGCACCTAGACGCGCGGATCACCGGGACGGTCAAGCCGGGACCGCGCTCCATTCGCGTCCGAACCAGCGCATCGCTCGGCTGGACCCGAACTGGGCCTTTTCGGCCGCCAGCTCCGTGGAGGGGCCGATGAGCTCACCGCTCCGTTGATCTCCGAAGAACGTGACGTCGACCATGCCGACCTCGTCGTCTCCGAATTCCAGGTAGCAGATGCCGTGGCCGCCGTATTGGGCGGAGCTGCTGGTTCCGCGAATCCGCGCGGCGATGTGCTGCGCGGCCACCACCGCGTGCCCCTCGGCGAACACGCCGGCCCGCGGCGTTCCGACCGCGGCCACGTCGCCGATGGCGTAGACCCCCGGGTGCGGAGTCTCGAACGTCAGCGAGTCGACTGGGATCCAGCCGTCCTTCGCCAGCCCAGACTCGAGAACCACTCGCGGAGCGCGGTGGACCGGGACGGCGAGGAAGAGGTCGTAGGGCATCTCGCCGCCGTCGCGTAGGAGCGCGACGCTGCGAGCGGGATCGAGTTCGTACACCTCGCGGCTTGGGTGCCACTCGATGCCGCGGTCGGCGAACGCCTCGAGTAGCGCCGCGGACGCTGCGGGCGACGGCGGGATCGGGCGCCCGAAGTCCATCACGAGTGAGATCGTCGAGCTGTCGCGAAGGCCTCGCGCGACCAGGTGCTCGTGCAGCAGCAGCGCTGTCTCGCTCGGCGCCGGCGGGCATTTGAACGGCGTCGACAGCACGCCGATGATCACGCGACCGCCCTCGAACCGGTCGAGCACCTCGCGCGCTGCGAATCCGCCGGGGACCGTATAGAACTCGTGGCCGCCCTCTCTCAAACCGGGCGTCGCGTCGGGGTCGAGGTCTGCGCCCAATGCCACGACCAGGACGTCGGCTTCGAACTCGCCCGCGTCGGTCTGGACGCGTCTCGTCTGCGGATCGATTTTGCGAATCGCGCTCTGGACGAACTTCACGCCTGGCTTGACGATGTCCGCATACGGAAGCCGGACGGCGTCGGGAGTCGCTCGCCCGAACATCACGTCGAGCTTCGAGAACCCGAACACGAACGCGTCACTTTGATCGATCAGAACGAGCTCGATCTCGTCTCCGAACTCCTCCGACAGCCGGGTGGTCAGCTCGAGGCCCCCGAACCCGGCGCCGAGCACGATCACGTCGGCGTGAACGGGAGGCGCGGCTACGCCGTCCAGATTCGAAACGTCGGCTATGTGGTCCCCGGAGTAGTCCGTCATCCTGCAGCCCCGCCGCGGATCCTATCGGCGGATTGCACTGGGCGCTTGGATGCGAGCGCTCCATGTCGTCGGCCAGAGCTGGATGGTGATAGGGGCCCGGCGCCCGTAAGGCAGCGATGACACGCAGCTGGTTTGCGCGGCTCTTGTCGTGGCTCAGCTTGATCTTGCAGACAAAATGCGCGATCGGTATGCGAAGGCCGACCGTGCCCTTGGCCAACTGGGCGCCCCACTCGGCGTCCAAGAACTGTGGCCGATCGACGCGGCGCTCGAAATGCTCGACAAGCCGCGTCAGCACTCGCAGGTTCTCGTCCGCCTCGAGAATCTCGGGCACTCCGTAACAGTGAGCAACGCTGAAGTTCCAGGTCGGCGCCGGGGTGGTCCCGGCCTCGTACCAGCTTGGGCTGATGTAACCGTGCCGGCCCTGGACGATCAGCATGATCTCCTGCTCGCCGAAGCCGTGGATTCGTTCGTCCGGACGCCCGACATGCGTCAGCACCGCCAACTCGGCCGAGTCCTCGTCCAGGAGCACTGGATAGTGGGACGCTACGAGCCGGCCGGCATTGTTGCTCACGAGCGTGCACCAGGGGTTCTCGCGGATCAATTGCCGAACGACCTCGGGATCGTCGCTTGCGTGGATTGGATTGGGTCGCATGGCAAGAGTGTCGCGCGTGGCCAGGGCGCTTGACGTCCACGGTGGCCTGGGCCGGAAGCGAGGGAAAACGCACACGCGGTGCGGTGAGGCTCGAGGTGTGTGGGATTTGCCCCGCATACCAGTGGAAAGCGCACAGACTTTTCGCCAGCAGCGCGTTGTGTGCACTTCGCCCCGTTTGCTGCGACCGCTCGCTCTGGATCTATTCGAGCCCGCCATCACATCCTGCGGGTGGTCGAGGCGTACCTTGCCTCGACCACCGACTCGCCGGACCCCTGGTAGACGGGCCTATGTACTGCTCCCGCCTCCAGAGCCTCCGCGCCTCCAGCGCCTTGTGGCGGCGCGAGCAGGCTCTGACACGCCTTGCTCGCGGACTGGAACTTCTTGTTCGTCCGGATGTTCGCCGGGAACACGGGTCCGTTACCGGAGAAGTTGGGGCTCGGGAGGTTGTAGCCGTGCTGTCTCACGCACGTCACGTACTTCTGGACGTTCTGACGGTTGAATCCCCCGCGGCGACCGCCGCCTCGGAAGTCCGCTCCGCAGGCCTTGAACGCCGCGCGGAACTTTGAGGAGTTGCCCCCGGCGCGGCCGAAGAATCCCCCTCCGGGCGGACGTCCGGTCGGAGTCGTACCCGTGCCGCTGCCCGGCGCACCGGCCGGAGGGTTACCGGACCCGGCGCCGGGCGCACCGGGTGGCCCGCCCGCGCCAAATCGCCGCCCGGCCGGGAGGGTTATGCCGTGCTGCTTCAGACACGCGGCGAGCTTTGCTCGGCCGGTGCTCGTAGCGGCGCTGGCAGAAGTGGACGTAGAGCTGCTGGTGCTGGAACTGCTGCCGCACCCAGCCACGAGCGTGGCGAGCGCGACCAGTACGACGGCCGTCTGCGACGCCCGGGGGGTGAGCTTCTTCATTGTCATGGTCCTCTCTGATGGGTCGGTCACTGACCGCTTCCGAACAACTGGTTCACGGCCGCATTCCCGCTCGAGCCGCGGGAGCCGCTCGAGCCGCTGGAGCCGCTGCCCCCGGTCGCGCCGGAGCCGGCGTTGCTTGCCCCGGAGTCGCTGATCGAGGTGGCCGAAACCTTGCCGCTGCTGTTCTTGAGCCCACGGATCACGACGGAGTCACCGGGGCGCAGCGAGTGCTTTGAGACGCCCAGGCTCTTGGTGATCTTGGTCGCGGACGAGAGCGTCACTTTGACCGTGTTCCCCGACGTATCGGTGATGTAGATCGTGTTGCCGTTGACGCTCGAAATCGTTCCGATCGAAGCGTTCGCGCCGCCAAACGCGCCGCCGGGGAAGCCGGCGCCGCCGCCTGCGAATCCCGCGCGCGATCCGGATGAGCGCGCTCCGCCGGCTGCGCTGGACGTCCCTCGGGTGGACGCGCCCGCGAGGGCGGCAGGCAGCGTGAATCCACGGGCAGTGCCGCTGGAGCTCGAGACCTGACTTTTCTCGACCCGGATCCCCACGTAGAACCCGATCGCGCAGGTGATCACGGCGAGCAGCGCAGCGGTATAGCGGTTGAAGAGCTGCCGGCGAGGACGACCCGGCAGCGCCGGCGTCTCGTCGTCAGTGTCATCCCACTGCTCCTCGCGGTCGTCTTCGTACTGGATTGCACTACTCATCTGGATCCTTTGACTAGTCGGACTTGCGGGGTCTCACTCGAAGCGCAGCGCGTCTATCGGCCGCATCGCGGCCGCGCGACTGGCGGGATAGGTGCCGAAGAACAGGCCAGTCAGAACTGCCGCCCCGAATGCCAACGCGATCGAGTAAGGAGCGATCACGGGCTGCACGCCCGCGATCTTGAAATTGCTGCCGACGATCCCGGCGATCACCCCGGCGGTCCCGCCGAGCAGCGACAGCAGGACCGCCTCTACGAGGAACTGCTTGAGGATGTCCGAGCGCCTCGCGCCGACCGCCTTGCGGATCCCGATCTCGCGAGTCCGCTCGGTGACCGACACGAGCATGATGTTCATCACGCCGATCCCGCCGACGAGCAGGGAGATGGCCGCCACTTCTCCGAGCAGCGTGGTGAACACCTTGCTGCTGGCCGCAGAGGTCTGCAGGATCGACCCCTGATTGATCACCTGGAAGCTGCTCGACGTCGAGGACCCGGTCGTCGGGTGGCGCTGATCGAGGATGTCGGTGACCTCGGTCTGCGCCGCGTTCAGCACCTGGCGTGAGTTCGCCTGGACGATGATCTGGCTGAGGCCTCCATACCCGGCCAGCGTGTCCTGGACGGCGGTCAGCGGGGCGATGACGACGTCGTCCTGGTTCGAGGTGCCGTTCGACCCTTTCGATGCGGTCACGCCGATGACCTCGAAGTTCGTCCCGTTGACCTGGATCGTCTGGCCGACAGGGTCCTGTCCGGCGAACAGCTCGCTGACCACCGTGGGGCCGATCACCGCCACGCGGCTGTGGCTGGTGTTCTGAGCGCTGGTGAACCAGGAGCCTTGCGCCATCGTGTAATTGCGCGCGTCCTGATAGGCGGGTGTGGTGCCGACGAACGAGGACGGTTCGTACGTGGTGCCGTTGTAGGTGAGCGTGACGCTGTTGGCGTTGACGACCGGCGACACGCTCTTGACGTCGGGAGCATCGAACCGGCTCTGCAGCGCGCCGACGTCGGCGAGCGTGAGCTGCGAGTTGCTGCTCGAGCGCCGCGCGAACGGACCGCCGAGCGTCGGGGCCGAGCTCACCAGCAGCACATTCGATCCGAGCGCGTCGATCTGCTTCTCCACCGCGTGCGAGGAGCCGGTGCCGACCGAGATCAGCACGATCACCGACCCGACGCCGATCATCAGTCCGAGGATCGTCAGGCCGGAGCGCAGCTTGTTCGCAAGCAGGCCGCCAAACGCGACATGCACGGTCTCGCTCACGGAGTCACCACGGGGTTGCGGCTGTCGTCGACGATCTGCCCGTCCCTGACGCGGATCACGCGCCGGGCGTGGGCGGCGACCTCCTCCTCGTGGGTGATCAGGATGATCGTTCGCCCAGCCGCGCTGAGCCGTTCAAAGAGCCCGAGCACTTCGGCTCCGGAGTGTGTGTCGAGGTTTCCGGTCGGCTCGTCGGCGAGGATCATCGCCGGGTTGGTGACCAGCGCCCGCGCAACCGCCACGCGCTGCTGCTGGCCGCCCGACAGCTCCGCCGGAGCATGGTTGAGACGGTCTCCGAGGCCGACGGCGTGCATCGCCTCGAGCGCTCGGTCGCGGCGGAGCTTGCGGGGGACGCCGCCGTACGACAGAGGCAGCTCGACGTTCGCGATCGCACGCGTGCGCGGAATCAGGTTGAAGCTCTGAAAGACGAACCCGATGAACCGGTTGCGCAGATCGGACAGCGTGTCTTCGTCGATGCCGCGGACGTCGAGCCCATTGAGCCGATAGACGCCGCTGGTCGGCGTGTCGAGGCAGCCGAGGATGTTCATCAGGGTCGTCTTGCCACTCCCCGATGCCCCCATGATCGCGACGTACTCGCCTCGCTCCACCTGGAGGCTGACGCCGCGCAGCGCGGGCACGGAGACGCTTCCCATCTGGTAGGTCTTGTGCACGTCGCGCACGTCGATCACGGCTCGGGGACGATGCGAGCCCCGGCGTGGTGCCCGGGTCACGGGTGGCGGGGTGGGCTCGGGCTTGTGCTTGCCTCGCAGTGCTCGCTGCGCGCGCACGACGGCGGCCTCGCGTGGCCGCCTGCCGTCGCGAGGCATCGCTACCCGCCTCCCGCGAAGCCGCCGCCGGCCGGGAAGCCGGCGCCACCCGCGAATCCGCCGCCACCCGCGAATCCGCCCGCGCCGCCGAACCGCCTGGTGGTGCCACCACCGAGCGTCCCGGTTGACCCGCTGCTCCCGGAGGAGCCCGACGAGGAACCGAGTGACGGCAGCGTCGTGGTCAGCGCCACCTGGTCACCTGCCTGAAGGCCGCTGATGATCACGGTTCGGCTGTCTCCCTTGAGGCCGACCACGACCTGCTGGGAGACCTTCTTGCCGTCTTTGACGACGTTCAGCGTCGCGAGCGATCCAGTGCCCGTAATCGCGGCGTTCGGCACGGTGACGCCCTGGGCCTGCTTGACGATCACCGAGGCCGACGCACTCATCCCGGGCTTGACGCGGGAGTCCCGTTGGTCGAGCGTCAGCGTCGCGTCGTAGGAGACGACGCTGCTGCTCGTCGTCCCGACCGTCGAGATCGAGGTCACGTGCGCGCCGAGCTCCACCCCGGTGAGCGCGTCGAGCGTCACTGTCGCCGACTGACCGACCTTGAGGTTGCTGACGTCGGACTCGCTGAACGCAACGGTCATCGTCATCTTGCTCGTGTTGACGATCTCCGCAAACGAGCTCGATCCGCCCGAGGAGGATGACGAGCCCGTCGAGCCGGTGGAGCCCGAGCCACCGAGGCTGCCGGCCGTTGTCCCGGTGGCGCCGCTCGCCGAGGAGCTCGACGACGAACTGCTGCTCGCGCTGCTCGACGACGTCGATCCTCCGGTGACCGAATCGCCGGGCTGAAGGCTGGCCAGGGACACGATCGTGCCCGCGATCGGTGCGTACAGCTTCGTGTTGGCGAGCCCTTCCTCGGCGCTGTGCACGCTTGCCTGCGCACTGTCGACGGAGGCCTGGGCGGAGGGGATGCTCCCTGCCGAAGATGTCGTGCCCGTCGACCCGCTTGAGCCTGATCCGCTCCCGCTCGATGAGCTGCCGCTCGATCGGCTCCCGCTGGATCCGCTGCCGCCCGACCGGCTACTGCTGGTCGGCGCGGTGGTCTGCGGCGTAGTCGTGGTCGTCTGCGGCGTGGTGGTCGCGGGGGTCGTCCGCGTCGGCGTGGTGCTCGTCGGCGTCGTCGTCTTGCGCTTCGTCTGGTACGTGACGAACTCGGCGGCCGGCGAACTGCCCGTGAGGCTGGTGCTGGTCGCGGTCGAGCTCGTGGACGAGGCATCCTCGGCGGCCGCCAGCTGATCCTGGGCCGCGGTCAGGTTGTTCTCGGCCTGGTCGAGGGTCAGCAGCGCCGATGTCTGGTCGAGCGTCGCCAGCAGCTGGCCCTTGCTGACGTGCTGGCCGACTTTGACGTAGACCTTCGAGAGGGTGCCGCTTGCCTGGAAGTTGACATCGAGGTCGGCGCCCGCCTCCACGTTGCCGGTGCCGGAGACCGTCGACTGCACGACGCCTTTCTGCGCAGTCACGATCTGGGTCGACGTTCTCGCAGAGCTGCTCGGCGGACCGATCTCCTCGATCGCGAGCACGATCACGACGATCGCGACGGCTCCCAGCACGAACAGAGGCCACATGCTCCGCTTGACGTTGGTCACGCGGCACCATCCCGCACCGGGGCGTCTGCGATTCGCGAGCGCCTCGGCGATGGAGCACCCCGGCGGAGCGCGGCGCGCATGCGGGCGGTGAGCTCGGCGGGGTGAAAGGGGCTGCTCACACAGTCGTCGGCACCGGCCTCGAGCGCGGCGATGCGCACATCGAGATCTCGGTTGGCGGCGATCGCGACGATCGGCGCGCTGGCTCCCTGACCGCGAAGCTGGCGGCAGGTTCGCGCGACGTCTGGAGTCGCGACGACGATCACGTGAGGGTTGAACACGCTGAGCAGCCGCATCGCCTGCTCCTGCGCGGCGACCGCGAGCACGTCGTGCCCGCCCCGCGCCAGCTCACGCGTCAGCTGCGGCTCGGCGCTCCCGTGTATCAACAGGATCCGAAGCGCCTCGGCGGTTGGCCGCAAGCAAGCAGTGGGTTCGTCGAGCATGCGGCGATTGTGCAATCCACATGTGAGCACGACGTGCGCGGAACCTGAGAGTTTGGTGAGCGCCGTCCTGGGTCATCCGGCGACCGGTGCTTTCGGCGGGATCTGGAGCGGGGCGATGTAGGTCGTGGTTGGCTGAGGCGCATCAACGGCCGGCAGTTCGACGCGGAAGACCGCGCCTCCGTCCGGCGCATTGCGCGCATGGACCTCGCCGTGGTGGGCTTGAACGATCGCGTGGACGATCGCGAGGCCGAGCCCGGCCCCGCCCGGGCCGCGCCGGCGTCCCTGGTCGGCACGCCAGAATCGCTCGAACACCTTGTCGCCGATGTCCTCGGGAAGCCCTGGTCCGTGGTCGCGGACTTCCAGGATGGCGTGATCGCGCTCGCGCCAGACGGCCACTTCGATCGGGGAGGTTGCCGGCGTGTGGATCAGCGCGTTGCGGGTGAGGTTGGCCAGCACCTGGCGCAGCTGGTCTCGGTCGGCGAGCACCGGCAGCGGCCCGTTTCTCCTCAGGGCGACACTGCGTTCAGGCGCGATCGCACGAGCATCGTCTGCGGCGTGCTCTGCGAGCTCGCTCAGGTCGACCCGTTGGCGACGCTCCTCGGGCAACTGGTTGAGGCGGGCGAGCAGCAGAAGGTCCTCGACCAGCACGCCCATCCGCGTGACCTCGGCTTCGGTTCTGGCCATCGCGCGCTCGAGCGCTTGCGGGTCGGTTGCGGCGCCGAGCCGGAACGCCTCCGTGTACGCGCGGATCGACGCAAGTGGGGTGCGCAGCTCGTGCGAGGCGTCCGCGACGAACTGCCGCAGCCGATCCTCGCTCTGTTTGCGATCCGCAAACGCCTGCTCGATCTGCATCAGCATGTCGTTCAGCGACAGTCCGAGGCGACCGACCTCCGTACGCGTGGTCGCCGGTTTGACTCTGCGCGTGAGGTCACCGTGGGCAATCTCCCTCGCGACCCGGCCGATCCGCTCCAGCGGCCGGAGCCCGAGTGCGACCACGACCCATCCCAGCACCAGCAGCGCGAGAATCACTCCGCCACCGACCAGCCCCTCGACTTCGAGCAGCCGGTCCAGAGTCTGATCGACCTCACGCAACGGAACGGCGACCACAAGGGTCCGGCCATCGCCAACCGCAAACGCTGCGGCGCGATAGCGCAGTCCCGAGCCGGCCAGCGAGTTGACCGTGAAGATGTGCAGCGGCCCGGTGCCGAGCTTGGACAGCTGCGGGTTGTGCGGGAGCGCGGGCGGCGAGCCGGCTCTCCCGCCGTAAGCGAAGGCATCGCGCTTGAGCAGCTTGCCGTCGGCATCGATCAGCTCTCCATATGTTCCCGATGCCTGGAACGTGTTCGATCGGCGCCTGGGAACCGGGTTGATCCGGCGCAGCGGCAGCGGCAACGGGACTCCCGATCGCACGCCGAGCTGTCCTGCGACCGGCCCGGCCGAGGCCCCGACCTGTCCGTCCACTCGCTGGAGCAAGAACGATCGCTGCTCCTCATACGTGACGACTGCCATCGCGCCGAGGCCCAGCGTGGCGAGCGCGGTCAGGCCGATCAGCAGACGTGCTCGGAGCGACAGGAGGACTACTCCTTTGGCAGGCGCAACGAATAGCCGACGCCGCGAACCGTGTGCAACAGCGGCGTCCCTTGCGCGTCGATCTTCTTGCGCAGATAGCTGATGTAGGTCTCGAGCACCCGCGGATAGCCGTCGAAGTCATAGCCCCAGACGTGGTCGAGCAGCTGCTCTCGAGTCAGCACACGGCGAGGATTGAGCATCAGATAGCGCAGCAGGCGCAGCTCGGTGCCCGTGAGCTCGATCGTCTCTCCCGCGCGCGAGATCTCCAGCGTGTCCTCATCGAGCTCCAGGTCCGCGAATCTCAACCGGCGCGGCTCGTCTCGCAGCGCGCCCACGCGCCGGAGGATGTTTCGCAACCGCGCGATCAGCTCCTCGAGACTGAACGGCTTGGTCACGTAGTCATAGCCGCCGATCGTGAGCCCGCGCACCTTGTCCTCGGTGTTGTCGAGGGCACTGAGGAACAAGATCGGAACCGGCTCGTTGTCGGCTGACAGCCGCCTGGCGACTTCGAACCCGTCGACGTCGGGGAGCATCACGTCCAGGACGATCACGTCCGGTCGCCACTTGGTCACCATCGCCAGCGCGTCCTTGCCGGTCTCCGCCGCCTCGACTGAATAGCCCTGGTGCCGCAACGTCATCGAGATCGCGTCGACGATGCTCGGTTCGTCGTCGACCACGAGCACGCGCGCTCCCTCCCGTTCGGCTGGTGCATTCACGGCCATAGCATCCTCGGCAAGTGTCAGAGAACGGTGAGAAACCAACCAGAATCGTGTGAGAGCCAGTGAAGAATCACTGGGCCGGCCACCCAGTAGGCAAGAACTCAACTTGCATACACTTTAGGATTCTGTCTATACTCCTGGCCGCAGCGGCGTGCAGGCCGTCCCCGAACCGCCAGGAGGAGCTGACATGAAACTGGTGACCTACGACGACGGTCGCGTTGGTGAGGTGGTCGACGGCAAGGTGTGGGAGTTGGACGTCCCCGACATGCGCCGCTACTTCGAACTTGCAGGGAACGTGGAGCGCACAGGGCGATCCGACGATCTCGACGGGGTGACGCTGCGGGCGCCGATCGTGCCGAAGAAGTTCTTCCACACGGCCGGCAACTTTCGCGAGCACCACGAGGAGTCCACGCGCGTCAACTGGTCACACCCGGTGCTGCCGTGGATCGTGTTCTTTCAGAACGTCGACGCGATCATCGGCCCCGACGAGCCGATCATCTACCCGGAGGCGATGACCAACGAGCTCGACTACGAGCTCGAGCTTGCCGTCGTGATCGGCAAGGCGGGCAAGTTCTTCTCACCCGAGGAGGCCGAGGACTACATCGCCGGCTACCTCGTGTTCAACGACATCACCGCGCGCGACATCCAGCGCGAGGAGATGAAGTCCGGGGTGTTCTGCCTCTCCAAGAGCATCGACACGTTCGTCCCGATCGGACCGTGGATCGTGACACCTGACGAGGTCGGCGATCCGACCGAGCTGTCGATGGAGCTGCGCGTGAACGGCGAGTCGCGCCAGCGCTCGCACATGAGCCGGATGTCGGTCAGCGTCCCCGAGATCATCAGCCACTACTCGGCGATGGGCTACAGCCCGGGCGACATCGTCTCCACCGGAACCGTCGCTGGCGTCGCCGGCTTCAGCGAGGACGCGGCGTCGCTCTATCTCAAGCCCGGCGACGTCGTCGAGGCGGACATTGAGCGCGTCGGGGTGCTCCGCAATCCGATCATCTCCTGGGCCGAGGGCCATCCCGAGCTGGCCACCGACGGAGTCGCGCAAGCCCGGTAACCGGATGCCCGTCGTCGACACTGCGCTCGGGCGACTCCGCGGACACCGGCGCGACGACGCCGTCGTCTTCGAGGGTGTTCCGTACGCGATCGCGCCGCGGTTCGCCGCGCCGGGCTCCCCGGCCGCGTGGTCCGGAGTGCGGGACGCGACGGCTCCCGGGCCGGCCGCGCCCCAGCCGCGGCGAGCGGCGGCGCTGTTCACGCATGGCGAGCTTCCTGGCAGCGATGAGCAGTGCCTGAACCTCAATGTGTGCACGCCTGACCTCGAGGGTCAGCGGCCGGTGTTCGTGTGGCTGCACGGCGGTGGCTTCGCGGTGGGTCACGCCGGCGCGAGCCTGTACAGAGGCGAGAAGCTGGCCCGCGCCGCCGACTGCGTTGTGGTGACCGTGAACTACCGGCTGGGCAGCCTCGGCTGGCTCGCGCATCCGGAGTTGGCGTCAGCGCCTGACGCGCCTGCGGGGAACTGGGGCCTGCTCGACCAGATCGAAGCTCTGCGCTGGGTCCGCGACAACATCGCCGCCTTTGGTGGCGATCCCGACCGGGTCACGCTCGCCGGGCAGTCCGCCGGAGCGCTGTGTGCGATGGACCTTCTCGTCGCGCCGCAGGCGAGCGGGCTGTTCCGCCGCGCGATCATCCAGTCGGCGCCGCTCGCCGACCTCGCGCAGCCGGCCTCGGCCGGCGTGCGGTGGGCCGAGGCGTTGAGCGCCGCCGCCGGCGGCGCCGGGGCGTTCGACACGCAGCGGCTGCGGGACCTGGACGCCGAGCGGATCGTGGCGCTGCACGAGGAGCTTCTCGAGCAGCCCGCCTTCAGGGGAACGCGGGGCGGTGCGCTGCCGACCGTGGAGCCGGGCAGCCTCCCCGTGTCGCCGATCGACCTTCCGTGGGCCAGTCCCGAAGTCGATGTGCTGGTCGGGCACACAGCCCAGGAGGGGACGTTCTTCTTCCGCTCGCCGTGGCGGCCGTCGCCGCCGGCGGATCGCATCCCCGGGATCGTCGCCCACCTGTGCGAGACCGACGATCCCGACGCGGTGATCGACAGCTCACCGAGAGCACGCGATCGCAGCCGGGACGCCCCAGGATCCGCTTTCGCTGCTGGTCGACATCGCCACCCGGGCGATGGTGGCCGAGCCGCTCGCGGCGTGGGCATCGGCCAGAGCCGCCGCGGCCGGACCCCGGGGAGCGGTCTACCGCTACCGCGTGGACCATCCCGGGGCCGGAGCCAAGCTCGGCGCCACGCACACCGTCGAGGTGCCGCTGATCTTCGGCACCTGGGACGACGGCGGACCGGGCGAGCGTCTCGCCGGGCAGGCGTCCGGAGCGCTCGAAGTCTCGGGCGCGCTGGTCACGGCGTGGTCTGCGTTCGTGCGCGATGGCTCGCCGGGCTGGGCGCCGGAACGGCCCGACGAGCCCGGCCGCACCGTCGGGGTGTTCGGCGGTGCCACGCCGTTTGCGATCGAGTCCGGCGACACGGCCCTAACGAGATGACAACAGCTTTTGTGCACCCAATTTCGTGTATGATGCACAATGTCTGATCGGACGTCGAGGAGAGAGATGAGTAGCTTCGGAACTCCGAGCGGCACGTCATGAGCGCGCTGCTCGAGGTCGATGATCTGAACGTCCGCTACGGCGGCGTCCATGCCGTGAGCGACGTCCGGATGCGGGTCGATGAGGGCTCGGTGGTAGGCCTGATCGGCCCCAACGGCGCCGGCAAGACCTCGATGATCGACGCACTCACCGGCTACTACCGCCCGGCCTCGGGGCGCGTCAGGTTCGCGGGAGAGGACATCACTTCAGTACGTCCCCACCGCCGCGCCAGGCGCGGCCTCGCGCGGACGTTCCAATCGATTGAGCTGTTCGACGACCTCACCGTCGAGGAGAACCTTCTGGTCGCATCGGACGATGTGACCACGGTGCAGGCGCTGGTGGAGCTGCTGCTCGCGCGCCGGCAGACGCGCGGAGCGACCGACTGGGCGCTGTCAGTGTGCGGGCTGGACGACGTCGCCGGACGCTCGCCCAAGGATCTTTCGCACGGGCGGCGCAAGCTCGTGGGCGTCGCTCGCGCGCTGGCGCGGCGGCCGCGCCTGGTCCTGATGGACGAGCCGGCGGCCGGGCTGGACACCAGCGAGACGGCCGAGCTCGGCACGCATCTGCGCTCGCTCCCCGGCGAGGGCGTGACGGTCCTGCTGATCGATCACGACATGGGCCTCGTGCTCAGCGTCTGCGACTACGTCTACGTCCTCGACTTCGGTCGCATGATCGCCGAAGGAACGCCGGCCGAGATTCGCGAGAACGAACAGGTGATCACGGCCTACCTGGGAACCCAGAAAGGGGCGGGTCATGGCGACGGCTGAGGCGACGTCGATGCTGGACGTGCAGTCGCTGTCGGCGGGGTACCTCGGCACGCCGGTCGTGCGCGATCTGTCGCTTCGCGTGGATGCGGGCGAGGTCGTGGCGCTGTTCGGGCCCAACGGCGCCGGCAAGACGACGACGCTCTCGGCGATCGCCGGTCTGATCGAGCCGCTCGACGGGAGCATCCGCTTCGGCGACGAGGACACCACCGGCCGGCCCGCGCACCGGCTCGCGCGAGCGGGCGTATCGCTCGTGCCCGAGGGGCGCGCGCTGTTCTTCGGGCTCACGGTCCGCGAGCACCTAAAGCTGGCCGGACGCTCCGGCGACAGCCTGCCGCAGGCAGAGCTTCTGGAGCTGCTGCCCGAGCTGCAGAAGTGCCTTGGTCGCAAGGCCGGCGTGCTGTCAGGCGGCGAGCAGCAGATGCTCGCCGTCGGCCGGGCGCTGGTGACGCGCCCGCGGCTGCTGCTCGTCGACGAGATGTCGCTCGGGCTCGCACCGGTGATCGTCGAGCGCATGATGCCCGTGCTGCGCCGCGTCGCCGAAGATCTCGGCACAGCGGTCCTGTTCGTAGAGCAGCACGTCGCGCTGGCCCTCGAAGTGGCCGATCGGGCCTACGTCCTCAACCACGGGCACCTCGTCCTCGAGGGATCGGCAGCAGAGCTCCGCGACAAACCCGAGCTGCTCAAGTCGAGCTATCTCGGCGAAACCGCGGTTGCTCCGTTGGAGGAGAAAGTCCAGCCATGAGGTCTGGGCGCAAAACACAGAAAGGTGTCGGAATGAAGCACCGGATACGGCTGATTGCCCTGGCGGCAGTCGCAATTCTCATCGCGGCTGTGGCAGCGGGATGCGGCAGCAGCTCCAGCAGCTCCAGCAGTTCGACTTCGACCGGCAGCTCGGGCGGCTCGACCACCACGTCGACGGCAGCGTCGGGTGGCGGCGCTCCGGCCCCGGCCTCGTTGGGGACCCTGCACAAGGCAACGGGCAGCCCGTACGTGTTCGGCGTCATCAACCTCGAGTCAGGGCCGGTGACCTTCCCCGAAGTGCGGGAAGCTGAGCAGGCGGGCGTCGACTACGTCAACAACTACCTGAACGGCATCAACGGCCACCCGATCAAGCTCGCGACGTGCGTCGGCGACGGGCAGCCCGCGACCTCCACGAACTGCGCCAATCAGATCGTGGCCAAGCACCCGCTGCTGATCCTCGGCGCCGCTGACACGGGGTCAGCCGGATCGTTCACCGTATACGGCCGCAACGGCCTCGCCTACATCGGCGGCGCGCCGTTCACGCCGGTCGAGAGCAACGCCAAGAACGCGGCGATCTTCATCTCGCTGACGGTCGCCGACAACGCGGCGGCGATTCAGTACGCGAAGAACACGTATCACGTCAAGAAGGCGTCGCTGATCTACGTCGACGACACACAGGGCACGTACACCGGCAAGATCATCGAGAACGAGATGAAGAACGCCGGGTTCTCGGTCAAGACGGTGCCCGTGTCCCCGACCCAGGCCGACATGTCGTCGGCGGCCGCCTCGGCGATCTCGAGCAGCCCCGATCTCGTCTATGCCGAAACGCCCAGCCAGTGCCCGGCGGTGCTGAAGGCGCTCAAGTCGGTCGGTTACACCGGTCACATCGGCGGCATCGACCCCTGCACCTCGCCACCGGCGCTGGCGTCGGCCGGCTCCGCAGCGAACGGGTTGATCTTCGCCCAGCCGTTCTACTCGCTCGACTCCGGCCAGCCGGACGCCAACCTGGCGCTCGCGATCATGACCAAGTACGCGCCGAAGAACATCGCGCTGGACAGCCCCGCGCTGGCGGGGCTGGGCTCGGTGATCAACATCCAGAAGACGCTGAGCGCGGTGAAGGGCAACCTGAGCAGCAAGTCGGTTCTGTCCGCATTCACCTCGGGTGCCAACCACCCGAACTTCCTGGCCCACGCCTACACCTGCAACCGCACGCAGGTGCCGGCTCAGGCCGCGTCATGCAATGGCTGGATGCTCGTCAAGCAAGTCGACAACGGCAAGATCAAGACGATCAGCGACTGGATCGATGCAGCGCACCTGTTCACCCCTGGCACGTAGTAACTGACGGTGCGGGCCGCGTGCGCGAGCACGCGGCCCCGCCGGTCCCTTAGAGCTCACATGTTGTCTTCCTGGATTCTGTTTCTGCTCCTCGGCCTCGGTGCCGGCTCGGTCTATGCGCTGCTGGCGCTCGGCCTCGTGCTCAAGTACCGGAGCGCCGGCGTCGTGGACTTCGGCCACGGGGCCGTGGCGATGTTCATCGCCTACGTGTACATCAACCTCCGGGCGTCCGGATCGCTCGCGCTGCCGTGGCCGGTGCTGCCTCACCACATCACCCTGACGGGGGGCACGATCGCGGGACCGCCGGCGATTCTGATCTCGTTGGTGTACGCCGCGATCCTCGGGCTGGTGATGTACGTGCTGGTCTACCGTCCGCTGCGCCACGCGGCGCCGCTGGTGCGGGTCGCCGCCTCGGTCGGGACCATGCTCTACCTGCAGGCCGTGGCGGTGCTGAACTTCGGCACCACCGAGGCGTCGACGTCGCCGATCCTCCCGGACTCGCCGGTCAAGATCGCCGGAATCAACGTCCCCGCGGACCGCTTGTGGCTCGCCGCGATCACGGTCGCGCTTGCCGCGGCGCTGTGGGCGATCTACCGCTTCACGCGCTTTGGCCTGGCGACGCGCGCGGTCGCCGAGAACGAGACCGGGGCGTCGGTGATCGGCCTGTCGGCAGACCGCACGTCGGGGGGCAACTGGATCCTCGCCACCATCCTCGCGGGCGCGGCAGGCATCCTGATCGCGCCGATCTCGACCGTCGACCCGACGGCGTACACGCTGTACATCGTTCCCGCGCTGGCCGCGGTGCTCGTGGCGCGCTTCCAGTCGTTCGCGATCGCGGCCGCCGTCGGCCTCGGGATCGGGATGCTCCAGTCCGAGATCATCAAGCTGCTCGGCGTCGCGAGCTGGCTTCCCCAGCAGGGGCTCCCGGAGGCACTGCCGTTCATCCTGATCGTCGTCGCGATGTTCTTCATCTCGCGCGGCGTCGGGGCGCGCGGCGAATCCGCCGACGCTCACAACCCATCCCTGGGCCGACCGCGCAACCCCTACGTGACCACGGTTGCCTGCTTCGTGGCGGGGCTGATCGCCCTGTTCATCTTCAACGGGGCGCTCAGGGCGGCGCTTATCTCTTCCTACGCGACGATCGGCCTGGCCCTGTCTGTCGTCGTCCTCACTGGTTACGTCGGCCAGGTGTCCCTGGCGCAGATGTCGTTCGCCGGGGTGAGCGCGTTCATCCTCACCCACCTGAGCTCGAATCTCGGCATCGGCTTCCCGTTCTCGATCATCCTGGCCAGCCTTGCGGCGGTGCCGCTGGGGTTGTTGATCGGGCTGCCCGCGCTCCGGATCCGCGGCGTGAACCTCGCCGTGGTGACGCTCGCGTTCGCATTCACGATCGACGCGCTGGTGTTCAACTGGACGGGCTTCACCGGCGGACTCGGAGGGCGCAATGTCGACTCGCCGACGCTGTTCGGCCTCAACCTCGGCATCGCCAACGGCCACTCGTACCCGCGGGTCATCTTCGGCGCACTGGTCCTGCTGATCATCTGCCTGGTGGGTTTGCTCGTCGCCCGGCTGCGGCGGTCGCCGGCGGGGCGGATGATGATCGCGGTCCGCTCCAACGAGCGCGCCGCGGCCGCCGCGGGCATCGACGTCGCGCGCACGAAGCTGCTGGCGTTCGGGCTGTCGGCATTCATCGCGGGACTGGCGGGCTGCCTGTACGCCTACTCGGCGCAGAACGTATCGCCGGCATCGTTCAGCGCGTTCAACTCGGTGACGCTGCTGGCGATCGTCTACGTCGCGAGCGTCGGCCGGATCTCGGGCGCCGTCGTCGCCGGGATCATGCTGTCGGCCAACGGATTGCTCGTCACGTTCCTGAACATCCACCTGAACATCGGCAAGTACCAGCCGGTGGTCGCGGGCATCCTGCTGACGCTGACCGCGATCAAGCAGCCGGATGGGATCGCCGCGACGCCGCCCCCGCCGCTGGCGTGGGCGGCCCGC
This sequence comes from uncultured Solirubrobacterales bacterium, assembly GCA_963725925.1. Lineage (GTDB taxonomy): Bacteria > Actinomycetota > Thermoleophilia > Solirubrobacterales > Solirubrobacteraceae > Palsa-465. Next base: position 492,319 of record CAVSAY010000015.1, on the reverse strand, counting down.
CGCGCCGAAAGCTGGTGGCGCGGCCGCAGCGGGACCGCGGTCGATGCGGACCGGAGTGGGCCGAGCGCCGACGTGCCCGTGACCCCGCCGACGCGCCCGAAGACGACCGCTTGAATGGCACGCGACGAGCAGCACGACGTCGCGATCATCGGTGCCGGCCCGGTGGGCCTCGTCGCTGCGGCCCTGCTCGGGCAGGCGGGCGTGGATGTGGTTGTGGTCGAGCGCTATCCCGATCCGTTCGGGCTGCCGCGGGCGATCCGCATGGATCACGAGGCGATGCGCATCTGGCAGGAGCTCGGAATCGCCGAGGAGCTGCTCGTCGACGCGCTGCCGGTCGAGCGCTATGAGTGGTTCGGCGCTGACGGGGAGCCGATCGTCGCGTTCGACATGCCGCCGGCGCCGTCGGGGTGGGTGTTCTCCTACACGTTCTTTCAGCCCGAGCTCGAGGCCGCGCTCGAACGGCTCGTCGCGCGACTGCCGACGGTCCAGACGCGCCGTGGCGTCGCGTGCACCGGTCTCGTCGAGCACGACGACCACGTCGCCATTGAGCTGCGGCCGTTCGACGTGGCCGCTAATGCGCCCGACGTTGCGGCTGCCCCGGAGCCGCTGCGCGCTCGGTACCTGATCGGCGCCGACGGCGCCCGGTCGACCGTCCGCGGCCTGCTCGGGATCCCGTTGAACGATGCCGGCTTCGGCGAGCGCTGGTTCGTCATCGATCTGCTGCCACGCGACGCGGGCGTCGCCGCGCGGTTGCCCGACTTTCCGATGCAGTTCTGCGAGCCGGCGCGGCCGCACATGATGGGCCCCAACGGCCGGCGCCACCGGCGCTGGGAGTTCATGCTGATCGAGAACGAGGATGCCGCCGACTACGAACGCCCCGATCACATCTGGGCGCTGCTGGACCCGTGGCTGGCTCCGGATGAAGCGACGATCGTCCGCGGAGCGGTGTACGAGTTTCGCGCCGCCGTCGCCGAGTCTTTCCAGTCCGGCCGGCGTTGCTTTCTGATCGGCGACGCGGCGCACCGGATGCCGCCGCACTTGGGCGAGGGGATGTGCTCGGGACTTCGCGACGCCAAGGCACTCGCCTGGCGACTGGAGCTCGTGCTGCGAGGCAGTGCCGGTGTATCGCTGCTGGACTCCTACACGTCCGAGCGGCTGCCACACGCCCAGGCGCTCGTCGACCAATCGCTCGCGATGGGCAAGGTGTCGTGCGAGCGCGACCCGGTGGCCGCGGCGCAACGTGACCGCGCGCTGCGCGCCGCCGGAGGCGTGGAGCCGTGGCCGTTTCCGGCGCTCGGGCCGGGGCTTGGACACGTCGACGAGGGCATCTCGCCGTCGCTCGTGGGGCAGCTGTCGGTCCAGGGGATGGTCGAGCGCTTCGGACGCTCGGGGCGCTTTGACGACGTCGTCGGGCGGGGGTTCTCGCTGATCATCGACGATGGGTCCGGTGAGGGTCTTGCGCCCGGTACGCGCGCCGCGTTCGAGGCGATCGGAGGGCGGATCGCGGCGCTCGGGGCGAACGTCTCAGATGCCGACGGCGCCCTCACCGCCTGGCTACAGGCCCACGGCGCCGCCGCGGTGCTCGTGCGGCCGGATTTCTACGTGTTCGGGGCCGTCGCGCGCGTCGCTGACGTGGCGGCGCTCGTCGACGATCTGCTCGGACAGGTGCACGCCACTGGCGCGACCGAGCAGCACCCAATTCGAAACACCGAGGAGAACCATGTCCACCATTGATGAGACGCTCGCGGAGCCCGCGGACCCGTCCAACGAGATCAGGTATGCCCAGTTTCACCACAACAACTTCTTCACCACGCGGCTGGACGAGATGAAGGCGTGGTACGCGACCGTGCTGGGCATGACGCCGACGTTCGAGTTCCCGATGGGCGCGTGGCTCACCAACGACCGCGCCAACCATCGGATCGCACTGACGGCGATCCCGCATCTCAGCGATGACCCAGACAAGCGCAACCATGCGCGGCTGCACCACCAGGCGTTCGAGTTCGCCTCGTTTGACGACCTGAACGCGACTTACGTCCGCCTGCGCGACGAGGGCATCATTCCGCGTGCCTGCCTCGACCACGGGATGACGTTTTCCTACTACTACGCGGACCCCGACTTCAACTACGTCGAGCTGCAGTCCGACAACTTCGGCGACTGGCAGACGTCGTCGAAGTGGATGCACGAGTCGCCCGACTTCGCCAAGAACCCGATCGGCGCGTTTGTCGATCCGGAGAAGGTGGCGCGGGCTGTTGCCGGCGGGACGCCGTTTTCGGAGATCCGCCGGCGCGTCTGGGAGACGGATGATTTCCGCCCGAACGAGTTTCCGGACATGGGCGGGCCCGCGCCGCAGCCCGGCGATCCGCCCCTGCCCGTCAAGTGGTAGGGCGGTGGGTCTAGACCGCGCCCGACCCCTGCTCGAGCGAGCGGGAGACGAAGTCGACGGTGTGCTGCAGGTGCTTGATCATGGCCTGCGCCGCGCGCTTGGGAGCGCGAGCCTTCAGCGCCTCATAGATCGCCTTGTGCTCCTGCTGGGTTTCGCGCCCGTTCGGAGACTTGGCGGCGTACAGCCGCAGGTACGCGGCGGACGACTCGCGCAGTTCCATGATCAGCTTCTCGAGCTTCGGGCGTCTGGCGACCCGATAGATGGCGCTGTGGAATTCGAGGTTGAGCTTCGAGTAGCGCTTGCGGTCATCGGCGGCGTCGGCCATTCGGTCGAGCAGCCGCCTGATCGCGGCCAGGTCGTCGTCGGTCATGTTCTCGGCGGCCTTCTCGGTCGCGAGGGCCTCGAGCGGGATCCGGATCTCGTACGTCTCCTTGAGGTCCTCGACGGTCGGCTTGAACACGACCACACCACGGTGGGGCGAGCTGACGAGCAGCCCCTCGCGCTCGAGCGCTGCGAACGCTTCGCGCACCGGCGTCGTGCTCACCTGGAAGCGCTGAGCGACGTCGGCCTGCCGCAGCCGGCTGCCCGGCTCGATCTCGCCGGTACGGATCTCGTCGCGCAGCGCCTCGACGAGGGCGTCGGTGATGGTCGTGCGCAGGGATATGGCCACGTGTCCTCGAGCTCCTCCGTTAGAACGCCGGCTGGTGTCGACGGCTGCTTGCGTAAGAATTATATCTGATTGGACATCGTGTACAATGCACCATATGTCGGCGTTCGTGTGCATAACGGGCGCCTCGTCGGGCATCGGCCGGGCCCTGGCGCTGTCGGTTCCCTTCGACCGGTGCACGCTCGTCACCGTGAACCGCCGACCGGGGCCTCGGGGGGAGTGGATCGAAGCCGATCTGGGTGACCCGGCCGCCTGGCCCGTCGTAAGCGGGCGCATCGCGCAGGCGCTGGTGGCGAGCCGGCACGACCGGGCGGTACTACTGCATTTCGCCGGCATCGGCGCGCCGCACGCAACCACCGCGCAAGCCGACCTCGACGAGTACACCAGCGCCGTCCTGCTCAACTCAGCGGCCGGCCCCGTGCTCGCCAAGGCGTTCATCTCGGAGTGCAGCGCCGCCGAGGTACCCGCGACCGTCGTTCTGTGCTCGTCGCCTGGCGCGGCCACGCCGATGCCCGGGATGTCGCACTACGGCGCCGGCAAGCTCGCCATGGAGTACTGGACTCGCGCGGTCGCCGCCGAGCATGACGCGGTCCGGGCGCTGGCCGTCGTGCCGTTTGCCGTGGACACCCCGATGGTCCGGGAGGTGATCGGGAAGACCGAGGGCGCACCGCCGATCGCGGCAATCCTGCGAGCGGCCGCCGAGCGCGGCGAGCTGGCCAGCGCCGACGGGACGGCGGCCGAGATCTGGCGGCTCGTGGTCGACGATGGGGTCGAGTCGGGATCGGTGGTGCCGGTCGGCGCTGTCCCGGCAGGGATGCGCGGCGCGACGTGAGCTCGCTAGCTGGATGCGCCGCTCGGCGAGATGCTCGGAGGCTTATAGATGCGGCCGCCTCGTCCGACCGCAGAAAAGGACCCAACCGACGCAGCCGTATCGCCGCGCGGGTCCTATTCGTCGCTCAGCGGGGGTTAAGACCCAAGCGCCGCGGCGCGCTGCTCGAGTGGGTCGTTTTCCCCATCGACGACCCCGCCCACCCCTGCCCGAACGAGAGGATGTAAATGCGCATCGCCAGGCTCGATCACAACGGCGTTCCCCGGACCGCGGTGATCACGCGAGATGACCGGGTCCAGCTTCTGCCGGCCGAGGTCGGAGTGCTCGACCTACTCGGCGCGCCGCCGGCGCAGCGCGACGAGATCGCGGCCGGGGCCGAGGCGGAGCTGCCGCTGAGCGAGATCCGGCTGCTGGCGCCGATCGAGCCCCCGAGCATCCGCGACTTCAGCGTGTTCGAGGCCCACATCGAAGGCATCGTGATGGGGGAGGGGCGGAAGGTGCCGGAGCGCTGGTATGAGGGGCCGTTCTGCTACTTCTCCAATCCACACGCGATCACCGGCCCGGGCGACGAGATCGAGATCCCGCCGGGGTCGGAACGCCTCGACCTCGAGCTCGAGGTGGCGGCGATCATCGGACGCGCGGGCCGCAACCTCACCGTCGAGGACGCGGGTGCCCACATCGCGGGCTACACGATCTTCAACGACTGGTCGGCGCGTGACCACGCGATCGACGAGATGAGGCTCGGCCTCGGCTTTTGCAAGGCCAAGGACTTCGCCAACACGCTCGGCCCGTGGATCGTCACCGCCGACGAGCTCGAACGCTTCCGGACCGGGGACCGGCTCGACCTCGACCTGCGCGCGAGCATCAACGGCCGCGAGCTCGGCGACGACACGCTCGCCAACATGGCTTGGAGCTTCGAGGAGCTCGTCGCCTACGCGAGCCGAGGGGCGTGGATCAGGCCGGGGGACGTGCTCGGTTCCGGCACCTGCGGAAACGGATGCCTGTTTGAGTTATGGGGTCGCGGGCGGGAGTGGGCGCCGCTCGCGCCCGGCGACGTCGTGACGCTGGCGGTGGAGGGCATCGGCACGCTGACCAATCAGGTCGTCGCGGGGGTCGAGCCCGTGCCGCTTCCACCGGCCCGACCGGGTCGGCTGCGCCACCGCGCCGCCGTCTAGCCACGCGCGCCCGTAATCCCGCGGCCGACCGCCATCGCGGCGACGCCGGAGGTCGCCATCACGATTCCCATCGGTACCGCCGACGCTCCGGCCGCGCCGACGATCGGGGCTACGGCGGCGCCGACGAAAAACTGCGAGGCGCCGAAGAGAGCCGCGGCGCTGCCCGCGCGGTGACTCTCGAGCGCCATCGAGACGGCGATCGAGTTGGACATGATCAGTCCCATGCTGCACACGATCGCGAACATCAGCGGCAGCAGCGCCCACGCGCCCAGTCCGGCGATCGCCGCCGCGGCCGTCAGCACGCCGGCCCCGGCGATCGTTCCCAGGCCGGCGCGCAGCAGGCGCTCGGGCGCAACCGAGCGCACGAGCCTGGCGTTCACGACGTTGGTGGCGAGCAGGCCGATCCCGTTGACGGCGAACAGCAGGCCGAACGCCTGGGCGCTGAAGCCGAGGACGTCCTGGTAGACGAACGACGACGCCGAGATGTAGGCGAAGAAACCTGCGAACCCGAGCGAGCCGGCCGCGACGACGCGGCTGTAGCGCGGGCTGTGGAGGAGGTCGCGATACGTAGCGAGCGCCCCGCGCACCGACCCCGAATGGCGGGCGTCGGGAGCGAGCGTCTCGTGCGTGACCAGGGCGGCCGCGGCGAGCAGGACGGCGCCGACGCCCGCCTGAACGGCGAAGATGCCGCGCCACGACGTGACCAGCAGGATCGCGCCGCCGACGGTCGGTGCGAGGATCGGCGCCAAGGGGATGATCGCGCCGAGCGTCGCGTACATCCGCGCGGCCTCGACGCCCGAGTACATGTCGCGCACCATCGCGCGCGCGATCACGATCCCGGTCGCTCCCGAGATGCCCTGGAGCAGCCGCAGGACGTCGAGCACCGCGATCGACGGCGCTGCCGCACACCCGAGCGACGAGGCGATGAACAGAGCCAGTCCGGCGAGCAGCGGCCGGCGGCGGCCGAGCGTGTCGCTAAGCGGCCCGACGAGCAGCTGGCCGACGGCGATCCCGACTACGCACATGGTCAGCGTCACCTCGACGCTCGCCGCCGTCACTCCGAGATCGCGCCCGAGGCGCGGCAACGCCGGCAGGTACAGGTCGGTCGTCACCGGCGCGAACGCGGACAGGCCCGCGAGCACGACCACGAGCCGGATCGACCACGGGCGCCGAGCGGGCGCGACGGTCGGTTGTGGGCGCTCAGGCGCCGACTGAGACAGATGCAACGCCGGCGTCCGCGGGCAGCTGCTCCTGCACGACCCGGTTCTCGATCGCCCCGATGCCGTCGATCTCGACCCGGACCACGTCGCCCGGGACGAGCAGCTTGCCGAGGGCCTTGCCGACGCCACCGGGAGTGCCGGTGGCAACGACGTCGCCTGGTTCGAGCGTGCAGATGCCCGAAATTATCTCGATCTGCGCGAAGCAGTCGAAGATCAGGTTGCTGGTGTCCGACGATTGGCGCAGCTCGCCGTTGACGAGCGTGCGAATCGGCAGCGAGTGCGGATCGCCGAGTTCGTCACCGGTCACGATCCACGGACCGATCACACCGTGTGTGTCGAACGACTTGCCGAGCGTCCATTGCCCGCTGCGGTGCTGGATGTCGCGGACCGTGAAGTCGTCGACGATCACGTACCCGGCGATCACCTCGTGGGCGAGGTCGCGCGGGACGTGACGGCAACGGGTGCCGATCACGAAACCGAGCTCACCCTCGTAGTCGAGCTCGTCGGAGATCGCCGGCCGGAGCACGTCGTCGTACGGGCCGTTGACGCAGCTCGAGGTCTTCGCGAACACGGTCGGGTATTCCGGAGTGGGGGCGCCGGACTCGGCGATGTGGTCGGCGTAGTTGAGCCCGACGGCAAGGAACTTTCCAGGGCGCTGCACGGGCGCGGCAAGCGCGGCCCGGTCGAGCGGCTCGCGGCCGGCGGAGCCGGCGGCCGCATCCCGCACCCGCGCCAGTGCCGCGGGACCCGCCGCCAGGAGCGCCGACATCTCGCCCGGGGCGTCGGGCGCCGCGACCGAGAGGTCGACGATCTCGTCGCCCACGACGACCGCGGTGGTGAGAGAGCCGTCTGGGCGGCGGAGCGTGGCGAGCTTCATGGCGTTCCTTTTCGCGTCGGCCGAGGTTGTCGAGATCCAGCGGCAGAGAAATCGTGGATAATGCATAATACCGCAATGTCCGCCACGCTCGTCACCGGCGCGTTCGGATGTCTGGGAGCCTGGGTCACGGCTCTGCTGGCACACGACGGCGAGCGCGTGGTCGCCCACGATCTGGGCACCGACCGCCGCGGCTGAAGCTCGTCGCCGACGCGGAGGCACTCGAGCGCGTGACCTTCGCGCAGGGCGACGTCGCCGATCTCGCCGGCCTGGAGCGGGTGATCGACGAGCACGACGTCACGTCGGTGATCCACCTCGCGGCGCTGCAGGCGCCGTATTGCGCGGCTGACCCGGTGCTCGGCGCTCGGGTCAACGTGGTCGGGACGGTCGCCGTGTTCGAGGCCGTGCGGCGAGCGGGCTTGACGACGACGATCAGCTATGCGAGCTCAGCGGCCGCGGCGTCGGCGCCCGGGGAAGCGCCGTCGACCTTGTACGGGGTGTACAAGCTGGCCACCGAGGGCGTCGCCGAGCGCTACGCGGCCGACTTCGGCGTGCCGAGCGTGGGCCTGCGCCCGGCGTGCGTGTACGGACCCGGCCGCGACCGCGGCACGACGGCGGCCGTCACCGAGGCGATCGTGGCCGCCGGACGCGGCGAGCGCTACCGGATCCCGTTTGCGAGCGCAGTCGAGCTTCACTACGCGGCCGATGTGGCGCGCGCGTTCATCGACGCCACGGCGGGCCGGCCGGACGGCGCGCTCGTCCGCACGGTGCCAAGCGAGGGGCCGACGACGATGGCTGAACTGGTCGGCGTTGTCGAGCGGGTCGTGCCGGGAGCGGCCGATCTGATCGACGTCGGCGACGAGCAGCTGCCGTTCCCGGGCCAGACGCCCGGAACTCCGGTCGCGATGACGATCACGCCGCTCGAAGCGGGCATCCGCGCGACCGTGGAGCTGACGACAGGGGGGCGCGCATGAACTCGTGCGACCTCGGCGGTCGCGTCGCGCTCGTGACCGGGGGCGCCAGCGGTCTCGGACACGCCGCCGCGGATCGGCTCGCGGCCTCCGGGGCGCGAGTCGCGACGCTCGACCGCGACCAGACCGACGACGCCCACCTCCACGTGACCGCCGACGTCACCGATGTCGCGGCGATCGACAGAGCTGTCGGCGAGGTCGAGCAGCGGCTCGGCCCAATCGATCTGCTGGTGCACTGCGCCGGCGTAGGAGGACCATGGGGATCGGCGTTCGCGCTGGAACCTGGCGAGTGGCGGCGCCTCGTGGACGTCAACCTCACCGGCAGCTATCTCGTCTGCCGGCGCGTGCTTCCGGGCATGAGGGAGCGCGGCTACGGACGCGCGGTGCTCGTCTCCTCGATCGCCGGCAAGGAGGGGCATCCGCTGCTTGCCGCGTACGCCTCGGCGAAGGCGGGCGTGATCGCGCTGGTCAAGTCGCTCGCGCGCGAGCTCGCAGGCAGCGGCGTGCTCATCAACGCGCTGGCGCCCGGAGCGTTCGCCACGCCGATGGCGCTCGAACAGCCGCCCGAGCTCGTGCAGCGGATGACGGCCGCCTCGCCGCTCGGACGCCTCGGTGACCCGGCCGAGGCGGCGGCGATGATCGCCTGGCTGGTCAGCGACGAATGCTCGTTCTCGACCGGTGCCGTGTTCGACCTCTCCGGCGGCCGGAGCACCGCGTGAGCGCCGAGCTCTACGACGTCGCGATCGTCGGCTACGGCCCCGGCGCCCAATGCCTTGCCGCGCTGCTCGCCCGCGCGGGCCGTCGCGTTTTCGCCTGCGAGCGCTATCCGCACCTGCACAACCTGCCGCGCGCAGGGCATATCGACCACGAGACGCTGCGGCTCGTCCAGGGCCTGGGCGATGCCGAGTCGTTCGCGCGCACGTTGTGGGAGGTGCGCGGCGACTACGTGTGGCTCAACGCAGCCGGCGAGCGGCTGATGTTGCAGCCCGCTCACGACACCGGCGATGCCGTCTCCGGCTGGTGGTCTGACTACACGCAATGGCAGCCGAACCTCGAGGCCGTGTTCGATGCGGCCGCGCGGGCGTCGGGTGCGAACGTGTTGCTCGGCTGGCAGGCGGTGGGTCTTGAGCAGCGGGCCGGCGGCGTGACCCTGAACATCGAGCGAACAGCGCTTGCCTCCGGCGGGCGGCCGCGGCCAACCGGCGAGCGGCGCGTGGTGCAGGCGCGCTATCTGGTCGGCGCCGACGGCGCCGGCAGCTTCGTGCGGGAGGCGCTGGGGATCGCGCGGGAGGACCTCGGCGCCGACCAGCGCTGGCTCGACGTCGACATGCGCACGCTGCGGCCGAGTCGACATGCACCCCAACATCGGCCAGATCTGCGACCCGGCGCGTCCTCGGATGCTGATGCCGCTCGGCGCCTCGCACCGGCGCTTTGAGTGGATGCTGCGTCCGCACGAATCGATCGAGGAGATGGAACGACCCGAGGCGGCGTGGGCCCTGCTCGAAGAGTTTGGCGTCACCCCTGACACGCACCAGATCGCACGGCAGATCGTCTACACGTTCCAGGCGCGGATCGCCGAGCGCTGGCGCGACGGCAACGTGTTGCTGACCGGCGACGCGGCGCACACGATGCCGCCGTTCGCGGGGCAGGGCCTGCTCTCTTCGCTGCGCGACTCGAGCAACCTGGCCTGGAAGCTCGACCTCGTGCTCAGCGGTCGGGCTACTGCGGCGCTGCTGGACACCTATGAGTCCGAGCGCCGCCCGCACGTGCGCGCGTGGACCGAGATCTCGCTGGCCGAGGGGCGGGTGTCGTGCGAGCTCGATCCCGTGCGCGCCGCCGAGCGCGACCGGCGCATGCTGGCAGGCGAGCATCCGGTTCCGTCGGCGTTGCCGAGGCTGGGTCGGGGCGCGTTCCAGCGCGATCCGGACGGGTTCATCGGCAGCCTCGGATTGCAGGCGCGGGCGGTGGTGCCGGGCGGCGTGGGCCGGTTCGACGACGTGCTCGGGCCCCGTCGCTGGGTGCTCTTGACTCGTGGCGGCGCGCCGGAGGCTCAGCTCGAAGAATCGCACCTGCGATTGCTGTCCGACCTCGAGGCGATCGCCGTCGAAGTGCTGCCAGCGGGGAGCCCGCCCCGAGACGGCGCGATCGTCGACGTCGACGGGCGCTACGCGGCCTGGCTGGGCGAACACGGCGTCCAGGCGGTGCTGACCCGTCCGGACTTCGCGGTGTTTGGCGCGGCCGAGCGGCTGGCCGACGTGTCGGACCTGATCGATTCCCTGGCCAACAGGCTCAAGGAGGTACTCGTTGCCTGACCCAACGCTGTTGGCCGACGGGCTGCGCTTCGCCGAGGCGCCGCGCTGGCTGGGCGACCGGCTGTGGTTCTCCGACGTGCACGCCTACCAGCTGAAGACGGTGCGCCTCGACGGGACCGTCGACGTCGTGGCGGACGCTCCCGGCCGCCCCTCGGGCCTGGGCGCGCTGCCCGACGGCCGGGTGCTGATGGCGACCGCGCTCGACCGCCGGCTGCTCGCCGTCGACGCAGACGGCTCAGTCGAGGAGGTGAGCGACCTGGGGAACCTGGCGACCGGGTTGCTCAACGACATGGTCGTCGACGGCCGCGGCCGCGCGTACGCCGGCGACACCGGCTTCAACATGGCCGCCGGCGATCCGCCCGGACCCGGCCGGATCATCCTGTGGCGACACGGGCAGCCGGCCCGCGTGGTGGCAGAGGACGTCGTGTTCCCCAACGGCTGCGTGATCACCCCCGACGGCTCGGAGCTGATCATCTGCGAGACGATCGCGCAGCGCATCAGCCGGTTCGCGATCGACGCCGACGGCTCGCTGGGCGAGCGCGCCGTGTTCGCGGAGCTCGATACGCCTCCGGACGGGCTTTGCCTCGATGCCGAGGGAGCCGTGTGGGCCGGGCTTCCACACGCGAGCGAGTTTGTGCGCATATCGGCGCAGGGCCGGATCGTCGACCGCATCCCGTCACGGTTCCCCTTCGCCGTGGCCTGCGCGCTCGGGGGGCCACAGCGCCGGACGTTGTTCATGTGCTCGGCGGACACCGACCTGCCGCGGCTCGCGAAGGGCGACACGACCGGGCGGATCGACATCGTCGAGGTCGAGATCCCCGGAGCCGGGTGGCCATGACTTCTGGCCTGGAGCGACGCGCAGCGCTCAGCGGAGCCGCTCGCCCAACAAGGTGAGCGTCGCGCTCCAGGCCTGCTCCGCGGCGGCCTCGTCGTACGAAGGCATGCCGGGCATCGTGAAGCCGTGGTCGGCGTCGGCGAGCACATCGATCCGGTGTGCGACGTGGTTGCTCTCGAGCCGTTCGCGCAGTGGCGCAAGCGTGTCGGGTGGGGTCACGTGGTCGTTCTCGCCGAGCCCGAGGTAGAGCGCTCCGACGATGCGGTCGACCGCGAGGTGTGGCGAGTCGGGTTCGTCGGTGACGAGCCGCGAGGGGTGTAGCAGCGACGCGGCAGCCACGTCGTCGCCGAAGGTCTCAGCGGCGAGCAGGCCGAACCGTGCGCCCATGCAGAACCCACGCAACCCCACGGCCCGTCCGCGTCGACCGCCGCGATGATCAGCGAGGTGTCCTCGAGGATCGCCTGGTCGTCGCGGCTCGCGACGAGCTCGCCCATGCGCCGAACTCATCCTGGTCGCCGGCTTGAGCCGCTCGATCGAGGCCTGTCGAGCGGGACGTCGAAGAACAGATCCGGCAGCGCCGTGGCATAGCCGGCATCGGTCAGGCGGCGGGCGTGGTCGTGGAGCACGTCGCGGATCCCGAGCGAGTCCATGTACATGACCACGAGCGGGGCCGGGCCGCCGCCGTCCGGGCGCGTTACGTGGACCGGCATGACGCCACGCGCCGTCTCGATATCAAGCCTCTGTGAGGGCACCCGTCCTCCTGGCTGCGCGGGCGGCGGTCGCGCCGGCAACCCGCCCGAACACGATCGCGTCGGTGAGGCCGCCGCCGTGCTCGGTCAGATGTCCCCAGATCGAGCCGGCCGCGCCGGCGGCGAACAGGCCGTCGATTGCCGCGCCTCCGGGACGGACGACCCGACCTTGGGCGTCGCGTCTCGGGCCGCCCGACGCGGTGGCGACGCCCGGCGTCATCTGGATTGCGTACAGCGGCGGCAGCAGCGGGACGAGCGTCGCGGGCGCGCGGCCGAACTCGTCGTCGCGTCGCTCGCTCACGGCGGCGGCGTAGTCGCTCAGGGTCCGCTGCAGCATCGTCGGATCCAGCCCGGTCGCGGCGGCCAGTTCCGCGGAGTCGTCGCCGGGCTTGATCCAGCCGGCCGCCAATTCGGCCGAGTTGTCGGGGCTCCAGTCGTAACCGTTCGGGCTGCCGACGATGCCGTGCAGCGGGCCGGCGCGGCGGGCGGCCTCGTCGAACACGATCCAGCCGGGCATCCGCGGGCGGTTCGGGCGGCGGGGCAGATACGCGGTCAGCGCGCGGAGGCGATCGTGGACCTCCCAGCCGGTCTCGTCGGCGAACCGGCGGCCGTCGCCGTCCACGTAGATGAAGCTCGGGGCGTGTACGTCCAGGGTGAACGCCGCCGGATAGTCGCGATGCACGAACGAGAGCCAGCCGAAGAACGCGCTCATGTGCCACAGCGAGGCACCCGCCGCCTGCGCCAGCCGGATCGTGTCGCCGGTGTTGCCCTGGTGTCCGACCGAGACCAGCGGCAGCGGCAGGTACGTGTCGCGAAGCTCGGGGTCTGCTTCGAAGCCGCCGCTGGCCAGAATCACGCCGCCGCGGGCCGTGATCCGCCGGCGCTGTCCGCCGCGCTCGACGATCGCGCCGATCACCCGGTCGCCGTCGGTGACGAGCTCGACCACCGGCGTGTCGAGCGCCACCGGGATCTCGCGCTCGGCGACGGCGGCCTCGAGCACGCGCCACAGGCCGCGGCCGGGACGCTCGCCGGGCTGCGGGACGAACTGGCGGTAGCGGGTGTCGCCCGGGAAGTGCGGCCAGGACGGGAGCATTCCCCCGAACGCCGCGAGGTCGACCGGAGCGGTGGTCCCGCCGAGCTCGTCCACGAACTGCGCCACGCCGGGCAGGCCGCGCGCGAATACGTCGAGCACGGCGCGGTCGGTCTTTCCGAAGCAGAGCGCGTCGAGGTGCTCGACGGCAGCAGGCCCGTCGACCTCGAACAGGAAGCCGCCCGAGTGTAAGCAGTTGCCGCCGGCAGACGACGTCTTTTCGACGACCGCGACCGACGCGCCCTCGTCGTGGGCGGCAATCGCGGCGCTGGCGCCGGCGGCGCCGAACCCGGCGACGAGGACGTCGACTTCGTCGGGCACGCTCATGCCGGCGCGCCGCTCATGATCCGTAACGGATCCGAGCCATCCCAACCTGCCGACGCGTCGCGCACCATCGCGTAGAAGCGCAGCAGCTCGTCGCGGCGCTGAAGCACCTCGATCGGGTGGCCCAGCAGCGGGCCGCCGTCAAACCACACGGCCGATGCCGGTCCCGTGCGACCGGTGTGAAACGCCCTGAAGCCGCGCTGCTGCAGCCGGGCTGTCTCCTCCTCGAGCGAGTCCGCCAGCCATGCCACGTGGCCGACGCCGGCGCCGGGCGCCACGAGCGCGTCGCGGAATCCGGGCGGCTGGGCCTCGTGTACCTGCGTCAGCTCGACGATCATCGGGCCCCACTGGCCGAACGCCGAGGAGTGGTCGTAGACGGCCGGCTCGCCGCCGTACGTGACCTCGTCGAAATGGATGTGCTCCATGGCGTAGAACGGTCCCGCGCCGGTCGCTGCCGCGAAGCGGGGGACGTCCCGGTGGAGGTCCTCGACGACGTAGCCCAGGTGGTGCAGTGGCGCAAGCATTGCCGTTGCGGAACTGTAGACGATTCCGAAATCTGTATGCAATACTCCCCGCCCGAGATGGAGGCGATGCGAATCGACCTTGACCACGTCGGCCTGTCCGTCGCCGATCTCGACGCCGCCGAGCGGTTCTATTCGACGGCGTTCGGGTTCACCCGCCAGATTGCGTTCGAGCTGAGCCCGCATCCGATTCGCGGGCTGATGCTGACGCACCCGTCGGGGTCGCGCCTGGAGCTGTTCGAGCACGCGTCGTCGGTACCCGGGCCACCGACTGCGAGCCCGGTCGAGGCCCACGCGACACGCGGCTACAACCACTTCGCGCTGGTGGCGCCCGAGATCGACGCGCTGTTCGCCGCGGCGCTCGACGCGGGCGCACGGCCGGTGATCGAACCCAGGGCGTCGCCCGAGCGCGGGGTGCGATTCGCGTTCCTGGCCGACCCCGAGGGCAACCTGGTCGAGCTCGTCGAGCGGGTCAGATGACGTTCGCCGGAGAGCTCTTCTGGCGCGGAGAACCCGGCTACGAGGAGGCCCGCGTGGGGCGGGTGTTCAACGCGCGGCGCCCGGATCGGTTCCCAGCCGCGGTGCTGTGCGCACGCAACGAGCAGGACGTCGTCGCCGGAGTCAGGCTCGCGCGCGAACGCGGGCTCAAGGTGTCGGTCCGTGCCGGCGGGCACAGCTGGGCGGTGTGGAGCGTGCGCGACGACGCTCTGCTGATCGACCTCGGGCTGATGCAGGAGCTCGGCTACGACCCCGCCACCGGGATCGCCACCGCCAGTCCGGCGATCAAGGGCGGCGCCGAGCTGACGCCGTTCCTCACCGCTCAAGGCCGCGCATTTCCCGGCGGTCATTGCCCCAGCGTCGGAATCGGTGGCTTCCTGCTGCAGGGCGGCCAGGGCTGGAACAGCCGCAACGTCGGGTGGGCGTGTGAGCACATCGCCGCGATCGACGTGGTCACCGCCGACGGAGAGCTGATCCGAGCAGACGAGGACCGCAACTCCGATCTGCTTTGGGCCGCGCGCGGCGCCGGGCCGGGCTTCTTCGGCGTCGTCACGCGCTTTCACCTGCGCACGCAGCCGCTTGCGCTGGCCATGACCCAGGACACGTGGACGTTCGAGCTCGACGACCTCGAACCACTGTTGCGGTTGGATCGACGAGCTCCTGCCGACACTCGAGCGCGTCGTCGAACCCGTGATCGCCGCGACGCGCTTGCCTCGACCCGAAGGGCCGCCGGTGCTGCTGCTGCACACGACGGCGATGTGCGACACGCCCGAGGAGGCCGAGCGGGCCCTCGCGCCGCTGGCCGCGTGCCCGATCGCCGACTGCGCGCTCGCCCACGAGTGGGGGCCGACCACGGTCGAGCAGGAGAACGAGATGCAGGCCGGCCAGAACCCCGAGGACCATCGCTACGCGGTCGATTGCACGTGGACCGACGCTCGTGCGCCGGAGCTTGCCCCGCTCCTACGCGACCTGTGGTCGGAGCTGCCGACGGAGCACTCGTTCTCGATCTGGTACGGCTGGGCGCCGGATCGCGCGCTGCCGGACATGGCGTTCTCGGTCGAGGGGCGCGCGTACATCGCGACCTATGCGATCTGGCCTGACCCGGCCGACGACGATCGCCACCGCGACTGGGTCGTGCAGCACACCGACCGCCTGGCCGCGGTCGGCAAGGGGGTGTATCTCGGCGACACGGACTTCACCCGACGGGCTGATCGCTTCCTGACCGACGAGAACTTCCGGCGACTGCAGGAGATCCGGGCGCGCCGCGATCCGGACGGGCTGTTCTGCTCCTACCTGATCGCCGACGGCGCCGAGCTCAACGCAGAACCAGACCGCCGTCAGCGCACAGCGTCTGGCCCGTGATCGCGGCAGCCGCGTCCGTGGCGAGGAAGGCGACCACGCCGGACACGTCCTCGGGCATCAGCGGTCCACGCGGCAAACATAGTGCATTGCACGCAGAAAGCAAATCTGTATACAATGGCCGCCCACCCTGGAAGGAGAGGACATGTCATCCCGAGTGCAACCACAGGCCCCTGTCCGCGAGCTCCCGGGCGAGGCGGTTCCGTATTACCTCGCTGACGGCGACGGCCGCGCGCACCTGCTGCTCGGACAGGTTGGCCGGGCGCTCGCCGGGACCGAGGAGACCGGCGGGGCGATGTCGGTGATGACCGCGCTAGGCCCGGCCGGCAGGCCGATCCCGATGCACCGCCACGTGCGCGAGCACGACTACTTCTTCTGTGTGCGCGGCGCGATCCAGGTCTGGGCGGACGGCGAGAGCCGGATCCTGTACCCCGGGGACGTCGCGAGCGTCCCGGCGGGAGTGCTCCACGCCTACCAGTTCCACGGGCACTACAGCCAGTTCATGGGTCCGATCGCACCGGCCGGCTGGGACCGCTTCTTTGACTTCACCGGGTCTCCGTACCCGGGCCCGGCCTACCCGCAGGTCGACCCGAGCCCGCCGCCGTTTGAGAAGTTCGGCGCCGCCGAGGCGAAGTTCGCGATGAAGTACTTCCCCGAGGAGCCCTACACCGAGGCGAGCACCGGTCCCGACGACGCGCTGCCGAACGCTGCCAAGCCGTACTTCCTGCGCGCCGGCGAGGGCCCCCGGCACGTGCTGTTCGGGCAGGTCGCCTTCCAGGTCATGACCGGCGCCGAGTCCGGCGGCGAGCTCGGGATGACGGTCACCGAGGGTCCCGCCGGCCCTGCCATCCCCGCGCACGCACACGCGCGCACCTACGAGGCGATCTACTGCCTCGAGGGACGGCTGCGGCTCAGCATCGAGGGTGACGAGCACCTTCTCACCCGCGGCGACTTCGCGAGCATTCCGGTGGGCGCCGAGCACAGCTACGCGATGGAGGCGAACTTCACGCGCTTCGTGAGCATGTACGGCCCGGCCGGCCTCGAACGCCTGCACGAGGTGGGGGGCGAGGTGGCCGAGCAGCGAATCTTCCCCGAGCAGGCCGAGCCCGTCGATCGAGAGCGCCTCGCAACTGCGGCCGGCGAGCTCGACATCGCGTTCGTGGGGTGAGTCGATGAAAGTCCTGATCGCAGGCGGTGGGATCGCCGGCCTGGTTCTCGCGCAGGGGCTCAGGCGGTCGGGAGTCGACTGCGAGGTGTTCGAGCGCGAGCCGCGCGATCGCCGGCGCTCCGGGTATCGCCTCACACTCGACGCCGACGGTGGCAATGCGCTCGAGGCCTGCCTGCCGCCGGACCTCTACGAGCTCTACCTGCGTGCCTCGAACCGGACACCCCGCCGGGTCGTCGCGGTCGTGATCGACAGCCAGTGCAACGAGCTGACCACCGCTCCGCACATCGGCCCGCCCAACGAGGGTGAGCGGCCACACACGGCGGTCGATCGCCGCACGTTTAGCCAGCTCTTGATGGCGGGGCTCGACGACGTGCTGCATCACGACCGTGCCGTTGTGGATTTCGACGCCGGCGATGACGGTGTGCAGGCGAAGCTGTCCGACGGCTCGACCGTCGACGGCGACGTGCTGGTGGGCGCCGACGGCGTCGGCTCGGCGGTTCGCCGCCAGCTGCTGCCCGACGCTCAGATCGTGCCCGCGCCGGTGGGAGCGCTCGGTCTGTTCGCGCGATCGCCGGTGAACGACGAGACGCTGGCGTCGCTGCCCGAGGTGCTGTTCGACGGGTTCGTGATCGCCCGCGACGAGCACGGGGTGATGCTGACGCTCGGTCTGTACGTTCCCCGGGAGCCCGCCGACCGCGCCGCCGCCGAGGTCGCGGCCTATGCCCACCTCGACGCGACTGCTCCGTACATGCAGCTCAGCGGCGCAGTGGCGCCGGGGACGCCGCTCCCGGCGCCGTCGGATTGGACCGCGGAGACCCCGCGCCGGCTGCACGAGGCGATGAAGGCCGGCGTTGCGTCCTGGCATCCGGCGCTGCGCGGGCTTGTCGATCGGATCGAGCTCGAGACGCTGTTCCTGCACCCGTTCAGGCGCCTTGAACCAACGCCGGCGTGGCCGAGCTCGCGTGTGACGCTGGTCGGCGATTCGATCCACGCGATGCTGCCGACGCTCGGTAAGGGCGCGAACATGGCGATGCGCAACGCGGCCGTGCTGCGCGATCAGCTGGTGGCCGCACACCGTGGCGAGCTGCCGCTCGTCGACGCGATCGCCGCCTACGAGGAGGACATGCGCGCGGCGACGTACCCGATCATGGAGCTTGCCGCCGACCACAGCCGCTTCGGGGGCGGTGGCCTGCGCGGCCCCTCAGGCCGCGAGGAGGAGGTGCCTGCGTGAGGGTCCTCGGGCTCAGCGCAGGAAACGCGGGCGGCAGCGCCGAGATCCTGCTCGGGGTCGCGCTCGCGGCTGCCGAGGCCGAGGGCGCGCAGGTTGCGCTCGTCCGCCTCGACGACCTGGAGCTGCCCCTGGGCCCGGTCGCTCCGGGTCAGCAGGCGAGCGCCGACGACGGCCCGTGGATCTGGGATCAGCTGATGGAAAGCGACGGCCTGATCGTCTCCTCGCCGATCTACGGACGGACGATCAGCGGCAAGCTCAAGCTCGTGATCGATCGTCTGTCGGGCCCGGCCGCAGACGTCGTGTTCGCCGAGCGCTTCCGGCAGATGCTGGAGGCGGGCGAGACTCCTCCCGTGAGCTTCCCCTACGACGAGCGCGTGTTCCGGCCGCGGGTGGCCGGCCTGCTCGCTGTCGGCGGAGCGCTCACGGACGGATGGCGGTCGCTGGCGTTGCCGCTCTTGCACCAGCTGACGTTCTCGGCGCAGATCGCGATCGCCGACCAGCTGCTCGTGGGCGGCGCCGGCATGCCGCGCTCGGTCGTCCTCGACGACCATGCGATCGACGGCGCGCGACGGGTCGGGCGCAGCGTCGGCAGCCAGCTCGGCCGGCCGTTCGAGCAGGTCGAGTATCGCGGCGAGCCGGGGATCTGCCCGCTCTGCCATCTGTCGGTGGTGACAGTCAACGGCCAGGAGGTCGAGTGCGCGACCTGCGGCGCCGGCGGCCGGCTCGTCGTCGAGGGCGGTGCCGCGATCGTGCGCTTCGACGACCCAGACGCGCTCCAGCGGTCGGTCGTGACGCTGGCCGAGAAGCGGGCGCACTTCGCCGAGGTCCAGGCGACGGCAGCGCAGCAGGCCGGCTGCCGGGACGAGATCGAGCAGCGCGCGTCCGTGTACGCCGCGTTCGATCGCCGGATAACGCCGCGCACCGTGCAGGCGTGACACCGCTCGACGGCAAGGTCGCGCTGATCAGCGGCACCGCCGGCGGCATGGGGCGCGCCGCGGCCGTCGAGTTCGCCGCCCAGGGCGCCGCGGTCGTCGGCTGCGACATCGACGAGGAGGGCGCGGAGCAGACCGTTGAACTCGTGACCTCGGCGGGAGGCACGATGACCTCGCTCGCGCCGATCGACCTGACGAGTGAGAAGGACGCGGCCGCCTGGGTCGCGCACGGCGTTGCCACCTACGGTGGCGTCGACGTGCTCTACAACAACGCCTCGATCGCGCGCGTCGGGCCGTTCGACGAGCTCACCCTCGAGGGCTGGCGGTTCGCGATGACCTATGAGCTCGATCTCGTGTTCATCTCGACCAAGGCGGCGTGGCCGGCATTGATCGATCGCGGTGGGGGAGTGGTGATCAACGTCGCGTCCGTTGCCGCGAAGCTCGGCGCGAGCTTCGTTCACCAGCATGCGCACGGGGCGGCCAAGGGCGGGGTGCTCGCGTTCACCAAGCACCTCGTGGTGTCCGGAGCTCCCCACCGGATCCGCGCCGTGTCGATCAGCCCCGGGATGATCCTCACGCCAGCGACCCGCCCGGTGGTCAGCGACCCGAGCGGCCCGGGGGAGACGCTGATCGCGCAGATCCCCAGCGGTCGCTTCGGCGAGGCTGACGAGGTGGCGCGGCTGGCCGCGTTTCTCGCGTCCGACGCTGCTGCCTACATCAACGGCGCCGACGTCGCGATCGACGGCGGCGTTACCGCGGTCGCTCCTTAGATTCGGCGGGCGATCGCGAAGCGGAACACGTTTCGCATCGAGACGCTGCCGTCCGCTCGAGTGAACGGGGTCACCGCCTGCTCGAGCGCCGCGCGTGCGGCCGCCTCGCCCGCCGCCTCGATCGCCATCGCGCCGCCGCCCGACGCGAGCACTGCGCGGACCGCGTCGTCGACGGTGGGGTGCGCCCACGCCAGCGGCACCTCGCCGCTCTCGGTCGGTTCGAGGCCGGCGTCGGCCAGCAGCCGCTCGAGCCCGCCGGCCGCCGACAGGCCATAGGGGAGATGCTGACCCGCGGCCGGACCCGCCGAGCGCAGCGGTTCGAGCGCGAGGTGCAGCGCGGTCGACTCGTTGCGCTCGGGCTCGGCGAACGTGGTCGCCGCCACCAACCCGCCGCGCCTGACCACCCGAGCAGCTTCGCCCACCGCCCGGGCGGGATCGTCGGCGAACTGGAACGCGTTGAAGCCGACCACCGCGTCGAAGCACGCGTCATCGAACGGCAGGTCGTCCATCCCGCCGACGCGGAAGTCCCCGTCCGGGACGTGCTCACGCGCGATCGCGATCAGCTCCGGGGTGATGTCGATCCCCGTCACGCAACGCGCCGAGGCCGGCGGCCATGTCGGCGGCGTAGCCCGAGCCGCAGCCGACGTCGAGCAGTCGCGTGCCCGTGCCCACGCCGAGCCGGCGCAGCACTTCGGCGAACAGCGGCTCGTTCGACGGCTCGGCCAGCTCCGCCCAGTCGCGCGGACGTCGCCCCCAGTGCTCTGAGCTCACGACGTGAAGTATACAGTTTGGCGTTCTGTATACTTACATGCGCGCGCAAGTGTCCCGGACCACTGACATCCCACTCGAGCAGGCCCGGGCGCTGATCGCCCGTGCCATCGACAAGGCCGCGCAGATGGGCGTGCGCGGCGCGTTCGCAGTGGTGGGCGGCAGCGGCGTGCTCATGTCGGCATCGCGCATGGACCGCGGCGGCGCCGGGGGGATGGCGCGTGCGCAGTCGAAGGCGTGGATCTCCGCCACCCAGCAGATCCCGAGCACCGAGCACCACAAACGGATGGCGACGCTCCCGCCGCCGATCGCGGCCGGGTTCGTGGCGTGTTCGCCCGAGGCGCGGTTCCCCGGTGCCGGAGGCATGCCGATCTACGACGACGAAGGCGTCATCGTCGGCGGCTTCAGCGCTTCGGGCGCGACCATCGGCCCGTTCGTCGAGATCCCGGGGATCGACCGGCGCATGCTGATCGCCGACGGCAAGCCGGCCAACTCCGAGGATCTGATCGTGCTGTGGACGCTCGGCTTGCCGTACGAGGGCCAGCACGGAGACGACGATAAACGCTGGCTCGACGCGTTCGGTGAGCTGCCCGCCGAGCCGGGCCTTGGTTACAGCGACCCGCCGCCGGCAATCCAGCCCGAACACGAATGGGCACTCGAGCTCGCCGATCGGGCGATCGCGCAGGCACGCGAGCGTGGGGTGCGCATCGCCGTCGCCGTGGTCGACGTCCGCGGCGACCCGATCCAGCAGGACACCATGGACGGAGGGCCGACCGCGGCGCCGTTCGTGGCCGAGGCCGTGGCCGCCGGCGCCGCCACCTTCCAGCTGCCGAGTGCCGAGGTCGACCCGGCCCTGATCTCCGTCTTGCCATATCGCGCGCTGACCGTGCCCGGCGGCGTGCCGGTCCGCGACGGCGAGCGCGTCGTGGGCGGCCTCGGGATCGCCGGGGCCGACGCCGGCGTCTGCCAGCAGATCGCCGAGATCGTGGCCACGTGAGGATCTGCGTCGTCGGCTGCGGGGCGATCGGAAGCGTGTTTGCGGCTCACCTCGCCCAGCTCCCCGAGCTCGAGATCTGGGCCTACGACACCTCGGCCGCTCACGTCGACGCGATCAACCGCGACGGTCTGCGCATCGTCGGCCGCACGGATCTGGTCGGCCGCATCAGCGCCACCACCGATCCCGCGCGCATCCCGACATCCGAGCTCGGCATCGTCGCCGTGAAGGGAACGTTCACCGAGGCGGCGATCACGGCCACCGCGCATGCCTTCCAGGACGCCGCGGTGTGCAGCGTGCAGAACGGGATCGGCAACGAGGAGCTGATCGCCGAGCACGTGCCGCGTGTGATGCGCGGCGTGACGCTGCCGGCGGCGCGCGTGGCAGGCCCGGGCGTGGTCGAGCTGGACGGCTCCGGCACAACCTGGGTGGGACCGTTCGAACCGACGCCGGCCACGCTCGATGAGGTGCAGCAGCTCGGCCTGCTGCTGAACCGCAGCGGGCTGGAGACGTGCGCGCTAGCCGATGCGCGCGGCGCGCAGTGGACCAAGCTGCTGTTCAACTGCGCGACGAACCCGCTTTGTGCCCTGACCGGCCTGACCCACGGCCAGCTCTGCGAATCGCCGGCGACGCGGGGCGTGGTCGGGGAGGTGTTGAAAGAGGGACTAGCGGTTGCCGACGCCTGCGGAATAACGCTCGAGGACGACCCAGAGGAGCTCGTCGACACGCTCGGCCGGGCGAACTACTTCCACAAGCCGAGCATGCTCCAGGACGTGCTGGCCCACCGCCCGACCGAGATCGGGACGCTCAACGAGGGGCTCGTCGCGCAAGCCGACGCCTGCGGAATCCCGGCGCCGGTCAACCGCGCCGTGGCTGCGCTGATCCGCGGCCTCGAGGACAGCTGGACCCGCCAGAACATTGAGCCATAAACTGTCTACGGCTTACGAAACTGTATGCAATAATTCCTCCTCGGTGGACACCGCGCAGAAAATCGACTGGGCCGAGCAGGAGTTCACGGAGGTGCGCCCCAACATCTTCGGAGCCACCGTCCACACCCCGCAGCTGACCGCGACGCTGTATCGCTACGGCGGCGGGTCGAGCTGGGAGGAGCACCAACATCCGCAGGACCAGATCACGACGGTGCTCGACGGCGCCGTCGACTTCGTCGTCGACGGGCAGCCGGTCCGGCTCGAGGCGGGCCAGCTCGCCGCCCTGCCGGGTGGTACGCCTCATTCGGCCACGGTGCCCGAGGGGGGCGCCGTGACCCTGAACGTCTTCACCCATCGCGAAGCGCCGCCGGATGCCTGAGTGGCTCGGGCTCGCGGGACAGCGGGTCGTGGTTGCGGGAGGGGCCGGAACAATCGGGCGCGCACTCGTGTCCGGGTTCCTGGACGCCGGTGCAAGCGTGGGTGTGATCGACCTGCACACCGAGGGTGTCGACGCGCGCGTCGGCGCGGTCGTGCAGGCGGACCTGACCGAGCCCGACGCTGCACGCCGGTCACTGGCAGAGGCGCGCGATCAGCTCACCGGGCTCGACGTGTTCGTGCATTGCGTCGGCATCAACGATCGCAAGCCGATCGAGAGTTACTCCGCCGATGAGTGGGACCGGATCGTGAGCGTGAACCTGACCAGCGCGTTTCACCTCGCAGCAGAGGCCGCGGTGGGCATGCGAGCGCAGCGACACGGGCGCATCGTCTTCTTCTCCTCGGTGGCAGGCCGCAGCGGCCATAAGCTGCACGGGCCGTACGCCGCCACCAAGGGGGCGATCAATCAGCTGATGCGAGTGATCGCGCACGAGTACGCGGCCGACGGCGTGACCGCCAACGCGGTTGCGCCGGGTTACATGGACACGGAGCTGACGCGTCAGTACCTGTCTGACCATCCCGACAAGCGCCAGGCCCTGATCGACCTGATCCCGGCCGGGCGGTTCGGCTCACTCGAGGAAGTCGTGAATCCGGTGCTGTTCCTGTGCTCGCCGCGCGCGAGCTTCATCACCGGGCAGGTCATGTACATCGACGGCGGCCGAACGATCATCTAGGAGACACATGCAGCGCAGATTCGAGGGCAAGACGTTCATGGTCACCGGCGCCGGCACCGGCTTCGGTGCGGCGCTGGCAAATCGCGCTGCGCAGGAGGGCGCCGGAAAGGTGATCGTCCACTACCGCAGCTCCGGCGGCGGAGCCGAGCGGACCGCCGAGCAGATCCGAGCGAGCGGCGCCGACGCGGAAGTCGTGCAGGGTGACATCACCTCATGGGCCGACATCCAGCGCATGGCGGCGTGGGCGTTCGACGAGCAGGGTGGGATCGACGTGCTGCTCAACAACGTCGGTGAGATGGCCTCCGGTCAGGCGTCGTGGACCGAGGTAACCGAAGAGGCGATCGATCACGTACTCGCGGTTGACATCAAGGGCACGATGTTGATGGTGCACGAGTTCGGACAGCGAATGGTGGAGCGCGGCGGCGGCTCGATCGTCAACGTCGGCTCCACCGTGATCGTGCGCGGCAGCCCGCGCGCGCCCCAGTACGCGGCCGGCAAGTACGGACTGCTCGGAATCACCAAGTCATACGCCAAGGCGCTCGCGCCGTCGGTTCGCGTGAACACGTTCGCACCCGGGTTCATGGAGACCGAAGCGCTGCTCGCGCGACCGGAGTGGAAGGCGGGGCGCCGCGAAGTTGTGCTTTCCGGGACACCAGCTGGCAAAATCCCCAAGCCCGAAGACATGACGGGCGCTGCGCTCTTCCTGGCCAGCGAGGATGCTCATCACATCACCGGCTCTTACATGATCGCCGACGGCGGCTACAGCATGCTAGGCGCGTGAGCGGTATGAGTCTCGGCGACAACGGCCAGAACACAGACGACGTATACGCGCGCGTCCGCGCGGCGATCCTCGACGGTGAGCTGGCGCCGGGCGCTGTGATGTCGCAGGTCGCGCTTGCCGAGGAGCTCGGGATCAGCCGGACGCCGCTGCGCGAGGCGCTGCGCATGTTGCAGAGCGAACGGCTGGTCGAGGCCGAGCCGAACCGAAGGGTCCGCGTGGCGCCGATGTCCGCGGCCGATCTGGAGGAGCTGTGCATCGCGCGGATCTCGCTCGAGGCCGAGGCGATGCGCCTGTCGGTGCCGCGCCTGACGCCCGAGAACCTCGCGCGGCTCGAGGGTTACATGGCCGAGATGGCCCACTACGCCGCGGCCAAGGACTACCGCCGCTGGACCGTCCCGCACCAGAACTTCCACCGGGCGCTCACGGCACCCGCCGGTGAGCGGATCAACGACCTGCTCGGGCAGCTGTTCGACCACGCGGAGCGCTACCGGCGGCTGCACATCGGCCACGGCCCCACATCCTGGGCCACGGCCGGGCACCGCGAGATCCTCGATGCCTGTGAGGCGGGTGACCGCGATCGCAGCGCCGGGCTGCTGGCAAGCCACCTGGCCCGGACGGCGTTCGAGGTGGCCGAGCTGCTCGAGCCCGACTACGACCCGGCGGCGCTGCGCACCGCGCTGGTCGACGTGGGCGGTCAGTTGCCGACGCGACGATCGGGACGGCGCACAAAAAGCTGAGGCGCCAGCCGGCATCCGTGCTGAGCTGGCGCGCTCATGGGCGAGGAGGGGGGACGAGGCTCAGTGCGTCTTTGCGACCGAGAAGCTCAAGCCGCTGTTGCGGTGCCCGAACGTCGTACGACCGACTCGGGCACCACCCGAACGGGGTGATCTTACGATCTCGAAAAGCCGCAAACGCTTGCCGTTGCGCGCGGTTCGACGTCCGGGATAATCCCCGCGCACGGTAGGCACGAAGAGAGGGGCGCAGTGTCAAAGCATCAGGAGCAGATCATCGCCGCCGCGAAGGGCAAGCTGGACGAGGAGATCCTCGGCGCGGCATGGGCCAAGCCGCGCGGTTCGACAACGGCCACCGCGGGCGGCGGGATCGCCGGCGAGATCGGCGCCCGGTGGGCGGGCAAGCAGCGCAAGGGAGCGGAGGCGGCGAACATCTCCGTGGGCAACCCGGGAGCAGTGGCCATCACACCGACGAGCCTCGTCACGATGAAGGTCAAGGTGAGCGCGATGGGCGCGATCAAGGAAGTCACCGACGTCCTCAGCGTCGTCCCGCTCGTCGACGTGGATTCGCTCGAGGTCAAGCGCTTTGGCCTGACCGGCGTGATGGAGATCAGCGCCGGCGGGAGCTCGTTCAAGCTCGAGGGCAAGCCGGGCGACATGAAGGAGCTCGTCGACGTCTTCGAGCGGGCCAAGGCTGCTGCCTGACCGGGCTGGGTTCGCAGATCTGTATCCTCCAGACTGAACTGAGTTTGGTTTAGTCTGGAGGTGGGTCGTGGCAACACAGATGGCGGGTCCGGCGGAGCTGGTGGTCGATGTCTCCGCGGCGCTGCCGTTCGATGAGCCGACGTCGATCGTCGCGTCGGTCCACCTTCCGGATCCCGAAGACGAGGGCCCGCACGCGGTCCTGATCTGCTGGCCCGGAGGCTCCTACGCGCGCGCGTATTGGGAGATGGAGGTTCCCGGGTATCAGGGCTACAGCTTTGCCGCGCATATGACCGCCCTGGGATTTGTGGTGATCGCCGCTGACCACCTGGGCGTCGGCGCGAGCAGCAAGCCCGCTGACGGTGATCGCGTCAACTTCGTGACGATGAGCGCCGCCGCCGCAGCGTTCGTCGACCAGGTGAGAGCGCGGCTACGCGCTGGGTCACCCGAATTGGGCGGCCGGCCGCTGCCATCGGTTCCGATCATCGGCGTCGGCCATTCGCTTGGCGCATGCCTTGCGGTCGTCGCCCAGGCCGAGCACCGCTGCTACGACGCGGTCGTGCTGCTCGGCTTCACGCACGGGCGCAAGGACGTGGCGGTGGGCGCCTCGGCCGACGGCTCCGTCGATGATGCCGCGCTGCGGGAAACCGCGATCGATCAGGCGCGGGGGTTCTTCGGAGACACTTGGGACGACGTTTACGGATTTGCGCCTCGTGAGCCTAACCATGCGTGGTTGCATCAGCCGGATGTGCCCGCCGAGGTGATCGCGGCCGACGATGAGCAGGCCGTCCGCTGGCCACGCCAGTCATACGTTGAGGGGCTACTCGCCGGTTACAGCGCCACGTTTGCCGCCAAGCTCGAGTGCAGGGCGTTCCTCGGATTCGGAGATCACGACATCCCGTCGGCGCCGCACGACGACGTCGCGTTTTACCCGGCAAGCAACGACGTGACCCTCTACGTCCTGCGCGACTCGGCCCACTGCCACAACTTCGCGTCCACCAGAGCGCAGCTGTGGGATCGGATCGCGCTCTGGGCTTCGAGCTGATCGTCACGCGCGCGTGAGATGGCGACCGAGGAACGCGAGCGACTGATGTTGTTGGCTTGAGAAGAACGAGTCGTCGTGGCAGCCGGCCGTGATCTCGACGACCGCGGATTTCGGCAGCGCGTCGGCGAGCGCGACGACGCCGGGGTGAAACGGATCATCCGTGCCGGACGCGATCCGCACGGGCATGCCGGTCAATGCTGACGCGTGCGTGATCACGTCATCGCTGGCGAAGTCCGCGGCGGATGCGAATGCTCCGGCGTTGGCGCTGCGCGCCTGCGCGTAGGTGGTCCACACCGCTGGGCGTGCAATCACGCCGCTCCGCACGACATCCGCCGTCCGCGACAGCGATCGCGGCCGCTCTGAGATCTCGTCGACCAGAAGCTGTACGAACTCGTCGCCGTAGCGCGCACGCCACGCCGGTGGGTAGCAGCGGACGAGCAGTCGCGCCCGTCGCTCGGCGGTCTGGGCCTTCATGCGTTCCCGGTCCTCGACGCAAGCCGGCGCAGGCCCACGTCCGCGACGCGGC
Source organism: uncultured Solirubrobacterales bacterium (assembly GCA_963725925.1). Lineage (GTDB taxonomy): Bacteria > Actinomycetota > Thermoleophilia > Solirubrobacterales > Solirubrobacteraceae > Palsa-465. The sequence continues at coordinate 464,826 of CAVSAY010000015.1, read as the reverse complement.
GCTGGGAATCCAGCTGCGCGCGTAGCGCGAGTGCGCCCTCCGCGGTCAAGCGATACGGGCGCCGGCGATCGGTGCTCTCCAGCGGCTCGATCAGGCCCTGGCGTTCGAGTCGCGCGAGCGCCTCGTACATCGTGCCGGGAGCGATGCGAACGTCGGCGAAGCCCTCGATGTCCTTTGTCAGCGCATACCCGTGCTTTGGTCCGTCGGCGAGGCTCGACAGGATCAGGGTCGCGGGCTCCATGGTCCAACTATATATCGGCAGCCGATCTATCGTCAACCGATAGTCGATCCAAGGGTGAGACTATTCGGTCGTCCCCGCGGGCCCGACAGGAGGTGGCGCATCGATGACCGAGCACAGGATCGGCACCCAGGAGGAATGGCAGGCCGAGCGCGACGAGCTGCTCAAGGCCGAGAAGGAGCTCACCCGCCGCGGCGACGAGCTTGCGAGCAAGCGGCGCGAGCTGCCCTGGGTGCGGGTTGAGAAGGACTACCGCTTCGACACCGAGGGCGGCACCAAGACGCTTGCCGAACTGTTCGACGGCCGGTCTCAGCTGGTCGTCTACCACTTCATGTTCGGTCCGCCCTACAAGGCGGGCTGCCCGGTCTGCACCTCGATCGGGGGCACGCTTGCTGCCCAGGTGCCTCACCTTCAGGCGAGGGACACGACCTTGCTGCTCGCTTCGCGCGCGCCGCTCGACAAGCTGCTCCCGTACCGGGAGCGGATGGGGTGGGGGATCGACTGGGTCTCAATGCAGGGCAGCGACTTCAACCGCGACATCGGCTTCCTGAACACCGAGGAGGAGCTCAAGCCGTGGCTCGAGAGCGGCGCGATCCCGGCTACCGTCGAGCAGAACGCCGAAATGTGCGGGACCGACGTCGTCGGCTATGTCACCGAGGGCCCGGGCATGAGCGCCTACACGCTGTCAGACGGGACCGTCTACCGGACGTACGTGTCGACGGCACGCGGGCTCGAGTTCGCCATGGCGTACTACGGCGTGCTCGACCGCACGGCCAACGGACGCGCGGAGGACCCCTCCCAGCCGCTCTGGATCCGGCGGCCGGACGAGTACTGACTCGGCGTGACGCCGGCTATGCCTCGTCCCAGGTCTCGAGCACGGTCTGGCTTGAGATGACACCGCCGTCCAGCGCGATCACGGTCGCACACAGCACGTTGGTCCCGTCGGCGTAACGGCACGCCTGCGTGTACGCCACACCCGTGTCGTCCTTGACGCGATGTTGCACCTTGTGGGTCATGTCGCGCGCGTAGGTGTCCTCGAGCCACGCCTTGATCTCGTCACGGCCGCGCAGCACGCGGGGCGAGCTCGGTTGGGAGATCTTGTTGGCGATCGTGACGGTTGCGTCCGGCCCGTACATCGACAGCTGTGTCGCGGCGTCGCGCTCCTCGGCGGCTCGCGCGAAGCGATCGAGGTCGAACGTCGCGGTGGTGGTGGCGCCCATCAGGTCCCTCCAGTTCGAATGCGGGAGCCGCCTGACGCCGCCCCCGGCTAGGCTCACTTACCTGCTAGTAGGTAAGCTCTTTCGGACGACCCTACCTTCCAGTAGGTAAGCTGTCAACAGGATTGCCTAAAGATTTGAGCCTGTGTGACCGTCGCCGCCGATACGAACGAAAAGCCGACCGCCGAGCGGATCCTCGACATCGCCGAGCGGCTGGTGCAGACGCGCGGCTTCACCAACTTCAGCTACGCCGACATCGCCGCCGAGCTGGGGATCACGAAGGCGAGCCTGCATTACCACTTTCCCGGCAAGGCCGAGCTCGGCCAGGCGGTGATCGCGCGTTACGGTGAGCGGTTCGCCGAGGCGCTCAGCGAGATCGACCGCACCGTTCCGGATGCCCACGCCAAGCTCGAGGCATACGCCGGCCTGTACGCCGATGTGCTCCGGGGCAACCGGATGTGCATGTGCGGGGTCCTCGCCGGCGAATACGAGACGCTGCCGGATCCGATGCGCGCCGCGGTCATCCGCTTCTTCGATGACAACCAGACCTGGCTCGTGCACGTGCTCGATGAAGGGCTGCAGGACCGAACGCTCGAGTTCTCCGGGTCAAAGGAGGACGTGGCGCAGACGATCCTGGTCACGCTCGAGGGCGCGATGCTGGTGGCGCGCCCGTACGGGGACCTGGGGAGGTTCACAGCCACGTCGCAGCAGCTGCTCCTCGGCCTGGCCGGCAGCGGAGCCGTTTAGGGCGCTCCGCCGGCCTGGTTCTCGAGCATCAGCAGCGACCGGCCGCCGATGACCACCTCGTCGGTCGGTACAACCGCCGGAGTCCCGCTGCCGTCGGCCGTGTCGACGACAGCCGACCACGATATGCCGCGAAGCTGCTCTGGGAGGGTGAACGTCAACGGCTCCCACCAGGCGTTGATCAGCAGCACGAACGCATTGGTGGGGGGCGCCGCGGCGACCGCGCGCGCGAACGGCTCGCTCCAATCGGCACCGGCCATCGCGGCGCCGTCGGGCCGGTACCAAGTGAGCTCATCCGGGCGCAGGAAGCGCCGCCGGCGCAGGCCGGGGGTGGCGCGTCGCAGGCGGCATAGCGAGGCGACGAACTCGAGCAGTCTCTGCCGGTCGGTGTCGGTCGACCAGTCGACCCAGCTGACGGCGTTGTCCTGGCAGTAGGCGTTGTTGTTGCCGCCCTGCGTGCGAGCGAGCTCGTCGCCGCCGAGCAGCAGCGGCACTCCCTCGGACAACAGCAGCGTCGCGAGCATGTTGCGGCGCTGGCGCATCCGCAGGTCGAGGATCTCCGGGTCATCGGTCGGACCCTCGGTTCCGCAGTTCCAGCTGCGGTTGTCGTCGGTGCCGTCGTGGTTGTCCTCGCCGTTGGCCTCGTTGTGCTTGCCGTCGTACGACGTCAGGTCGGCGAGCGTGAACCCGTCGTGTACGGTGATCAGGTTGATCGAGGCGCTCGGTCGGCGTCCGTGCCCGTAGAGGTCCGCCGAGCCGGTGACACGCGTTGCGAAGTCGCCGAGCGTCCCCTCGGTCCCGCGCCAGAAGTCACGCACGGTGTCGCGGTAGCGGCCGTTCCACTCACTCCAGCCGGGCGGGAAGTCGCCGAGCTCGTAGCCGCCGTACCCGATATCCCAGGGTTCCGCGATCAGCTTCACCGGCGCGAGGACGGGGTCCTGGCCGACGGCCTCAAGGAACGCGCTGAACGGATCGAAGTCGCTCGCGCCGCGGCCCAGGCTCGCCGCGAGGTCGAAGCGAAACCCGTCGACGTGCATCTCCTGCACCCAGTAGCGCAGCGAATCCATGATCAGCCGAAGTCCCTGTGGGCGGTGCACGTCGAACGTGTTGCCGCAGCCGGTGTCGTCGACGTAGTGGCTCGGATCGTCCTGCAGGCGGTAATACGCGGCGTTGTCGAGGCCTCGGAAGCAAAGGGTCGGGCCGTCCTCGTTGCCCTCGGCGGTGTGGTTGAACACGACGTCGAGGATCACCTCGAGCCCGGCCGTGTGCAGCGCGCGCACCATCTGCTTGAACTCGCCCACCTGCTGCCCGCCGTCACCCGACGCGTACTCGTTGTGCGGGGCGAAATATCCGATCGACTGGTAACCCCAGTAGTTGCGCAGCCCGCGCGAGATCAGGGCGGCGTCGTGGACGAACTGGTGGACGGGCAGCAGCTCGACCGCCGTGACCCCGAGCTTGGTCAAGTGATCGATGACCGCGGGATCAGCCAGCCCGCGATACGTCCCCCGCAGCTCCTCGGGCACGTCTGGATGCAGCTTCGTGAACCCCTTGACGTGGAGCTCGTAGATGATCGAGTCCTCGAGCGGCGTGCCCGGGGGAGTGTCACCGCGCCAGTCGAACTCGTCCGTGCACACCACCGATCGCGGCACGTACGGCGACGAGTCGTCGGAGTCCTCACCGAACACGGCCGGGTGCCATTGGACGGTGCCGGCAATCGCGCGGGCGTAGGGATCGAGCAGCAGCTTGGCCGGAGCCATGTTGGGGATGTCAGCCCGTGTATGTCCCGGTACTTGGTATGTTCTGATGCTTTGGTGAGTCCTCTGAGGTGGAGCTTGTAGATGTCTGGAGTTGAATGGTAGGCTGGGAGTGTTACTGCTAGCTGACTGTCTGTGCACCACCATTGTGCACATGCATGGTGCTCAGTTGGTTGAGAGCCTCCTCACCCAGACAGCTGGTGGCCATTGGATGTGGTTGGTAATTGGTGGCAGGGATTGAGCAAGAGCTTGTTGGTATTGTGAGTGCTGTGTGTGCTGGATCCATGTGGCTGCTATGTGAGTTTGTAATGGTGAGCACGGGTGCCACTGTCTCAGGACCGGCGACGACATAGATCGGGTGTGTCGGCTTCAAGGGGCGGCCTGTGAATTGTTTTGTAGACTTGTCTAGACATAGACATATAGCCGATGCCCTCTGAACCAGTATGCTCAGAGCACTGTATCTGTCTTGGTTGTAGGATTTTTGAGGTGTCATCACTATTCCCAGTGGTTTCTGTTTGTGGCTGTGCAGTGGAATGACGAGCCGTGTGACCAGTGGGTTGTGTATTTGGTTTGTGCCATGAGGGTTAGTGGGTTTGTGTTATTTACTGCAGGTTGCTGGGAGATATGTGTCTGCCCAGGTGCATTGTGTTGTGTGCCTGGGTGCACATGTGCCTGCCTGCCGAAGCGCAGAACACGGTGAGCCGAGTGAATGTTGTTGACTGCTACGTCATGTCAATGCTGTTGGATCCAGTGGAATGTGATTGGCTATGTTTCCAGCGGCGGGCAAAGCGGGCGCAGCGCCCCGAGCACGAGGTAGTCGACGGGGAACCAGATCGGACCACGCCAGTTGGAGTTGCCACCGAACAGGGGAGTGGTCGACTCCGCCGGCTCGTAGTCGACAGTCGCCGTGACGTGCCCCTCCAGCCAGAACTCGAACGGCCGGTCGCGGTAGACGGCCGACAGCGCTCGATCCAGTTGATAGCTTGATCCCGTGAGCGCGCTCGGCAAGGTCTCGTCCGCCAAGCAGGCCGCGATCCGCCAGTGGACGGCCGACCCGTGCGGGCCCGCAGGTGGTCGCGGAGCCGGGCACGCGCGGCGTACATCCGAGCAGCTGATCGCCGGACGTCACGCCTACGCGCCGTGGTTGCACAGCGCGCTCGACTACGACTCGGCCCGCGGGCTCGACGTGCTCGACGTCGGTTGCGGTCAGGGCATCGACGCTCGCGCAGTACGCGCGTGCCGGCGCCCGCGCCACCGGCATCGACCTGACGCCGCGTCACGTCGAGCTCGCCCGGTCGCACCTCGACGCGCTGGGGCTGACGGCGACGATCGTCGCAGGCGATGCCGAGCACCTCCCGTTCGCCGACGCCAGCTTCGACCGCGTGTCCAGCAACGGCGTGCTGCACCACACGCCGGATATGCCGAGCCGCGCTGCGCGAGATCAGGCGCGTGCTGCGACCGGGCGGCGAGGCGCGGATCCTCGTCTACAACCGCCGCTCGCTTTCACTACTGGCTGTTGTCAGGTCCTCTGGCAAGGGCATCCGCCAGCGCCAGCTGCTGCAGGAGCGTTCGATGGAGGGTGTGCTGTCGCGCGGAGTCGAGCGCTCGTCGATCGGCGCGCGGCCGCTCGTGCGGGTGTACAGCCCGGCGAGCTCGCGGCGCTGATGGCGCGAGGCCGGGTTCGCCGACGTCCGCACCGAGGTCGGCGTGTTCAACACCGATCGACACGCCGCTCACGCACGTGCTCGCCCGCCGGACGCGCTGCTCGACGACCCGCGCGTGCTCGACTGGCTGGGCGGAGTCGGCGGGTGGTACGTGCTCGGCAGTCGGTCGGCGGGCCGATGAGCGCGACCGAGACCCAAGGAGCAGGTCCGCAGCTTCTGGAGCCGGACGCCGTGCGGCTCGTGGGACGCAACCGCCCCGGAGGGCACGCGCGAGTACTACGACCAGATCGAGGCCCGCCGGTACGAGCTCGAGCCATTCATCCACCGGTTCGCCGACTTTCGGCTCCACCCGTGGGCAGGCCGTGCTGGAGATCGGCGTCGGCCTCGGCACCGATCACGTGCAGTTCGCGCGCGCCGGCGCCGAGCTGCACGGCGTCGACCTGACCGAGCGCGGGGTCGAGCTCGTCCGGCGCCGGCTGGCGCTCGAGGGCCTGACGTCTCAGATCTGCAGGTCGCCGACGCCGAGCAGCTGCCGTTTGCCGACGCGAGCTTTGACTACGTCTACTCGTGGGGCGTCCTGCACCACACCCCGAACACGCCGCGGGCGGTCGCCGAAGCGATGCGGGTGCTGCGCCCCGGCGGCCGCATCTGCGTGATGGTCTACGCCCGCCACGCGTGGGTGTCCTACGGCCTGTGGGTGCGCCACGGACCGCTGAGCCGGCGCCCGTTGCGCTCGATCGCGCGACGTCCTCTACCACCACATGGAGAGCCTCGGCACCAAGGGCTACACCAAGCGCGAGGCGCGGCGCATGTTCGCCGGGGTCGATCCGCTGCAGATCGACAAGGTGGCCACCCCCTACGACGTCGAGTACGCCGGCGGGCTGGCGCGTCTCACCGGCCCACGGCTCGGCTTCTTCATGGTGATCCGCGGCGTCAAGCGCGGCTAGCGGGCGCGCCTCCCGAGCGATGTCGACCCGACGGATCCTCGTCGTCACCTACCCGTACCCGCCGATGCCGTCGGTCGGCGGCAACCGCTGGCTGGCGATGACGAAGTACCTGCGCCGCCGTGGCCACCACGTCGACATCCTGACCACGTCGGCGTTCGGGGCGCTGCCCGACGACGCCGACTCCGGCGTGCACCGGTCGCGGACCTGATCGCCGCGCACTGGCTGCGGACGCTCGCTGCGCCGTCCACCGCTGCCCGAGCCCGGCAGCACCGCGGCCGACGACAAGCCGCCGCAGGCGTTCGTCACCCGCGTCCTGGTGCCCGACATCTACATCGCTACGTGGGTGCCCTACGCGACCCCGGGCGGCCCGGCGTCTGATCGCCGACAGCGGCTACGACTGCGTGGTCACCACGTCCGCCTACGAGTCCACGCACGCTGATCGGGCTGGGCTGGGCGCGCCGCCGCCCGGCGTGGATCGCCGACTTTCGCGACGGCTGGACCTTCCACCCTGGCGACCGCCGTTTCCGACCGCGGCGCAGCGGCGACTCGACGCTGGCTCGAGCGCCGGTCGTGCGCGCGGCCGAGCGCACGATCGTCGTCGAGCGCCCGGTCGGCGAGGACCTTCGCCGCGCGGCTCGGGGTCGACGCCGGATACGTGCCCAACGGCTGGGATCCCGATCTCGGCGAGAGGCGACGGCACCCGACGACGGCGCTCGAGCCGCGGGCGCTGACGCTCGTGCACACGGGCAAGCTGTCGGGCGGCTGGGGCCGTCACCCGGGCAACCTGTTCGAGGCCCTGCGCCGGCTGCAGGAGGAGGAACCCGCGTCGGCGACCGGCTGTCGCTCGTGCTCGCGGGACGGCTCAACCACGACGAGCAGCGCCTGATCGAGGAGGCCGGCCTGGAGCGGATCGTTCGCCACGTCGGAGTGCTGTCGCGCGGCGAGGCGATCGCGCTGCAACGCAGCGCCGACGTGCTCGTGCTGCTGACGTCGCCGACGCTGGTGTGGGAGCTCCCGGGCAAGGTCTTCGAGTACTTCGGGGCGCGCCGGCCGATCCTGGCGCTCGCCAAGGACAACGAGGCCGCGCGTCTCGTCGAGGAGACCGGGACCGGCTGGACGGTCGCGCCCGACGACGTCGAGGCGATCGTCGCCAAGCTGGAGTCACTGCTGGCCGGCGAAGCGACGCTCAACTACGACGAGGCCCGGCTCGAGCCCTACATCTATCCCGCGCCGGTGGATGTGCTGGAGGACGAGATCGAGCGGGCGATCGCGCTGCGCCGGGCGAAACTGCGCTGACGCCGGCTATCGACCGGGCGCCGCGGCGACGGCGTGAAGCAGGTCGCCGCCGCCGGTCGCGCGATCGAGCGCCAGCGAGACGCGGCAGCGTCAGCGCCGCCAGCCCCGATGCCACGCGCAGCCCGAGCCCGCCGGGAAACAGGCAGCGTCCGAACACCCGGTACTGGATCGAACCCGGAAGGCCCACCGTACTCGACGACGTCGCAACCGAGACAGGCTCCAGACCACCCGGCAGCCAGCGCGCGCTCGAGCGCCGACGGCGTGAAGTGGACTCGGTGACGCGGTACGTCGAGGTGAAACCAGTGCCCTGCGAACCGGCGCGCCTGCCAGCTGCCGAAGTTGGGAACGGTGATCAGCACGAGACCGCCGGGCGCGAGCGCCTCACGCACCAGTCGGAGCGCCGCGACCGGATCGTTGATGTGCTCGAGCGAATGCCGGAAGACGATCGCGTCGTAGGACCCGGGCTCGAGCGCGACGGTGTTCAGGGTGCCGCAGCGCGCGTCGAGGCCGCGTCGCGCCGCCGCGGCGCAGGCCGACGACGACGGCTCGATGCCGGACATCTCCCAGCCGCGGCTCGCGAGCGCGGCCGCAGATCTCCGCGGCCGCAGCCGACGTCGAGGCCGCGGCCGGGAGGCCGCGCGTGCAGCGCCGACAGCGGCGCCGTGTGCAACGCGGTCCACCCCTGGAACCCGCGGATTGCGCGCGACACAACTCGCTGCACCGCGCTCATCCGCTCGTCGTACGGTCCGTAGCGGTCGGGGTAGAACGCGGCGAGTTGCTCGTCGCCGACGACCGGGAGCGTGACGCCCGCGCCGCAGTTGCGACACCGAGCTACCCGGTGCTCGCCCGGCGTTCCCTGCAGACGGTCGGGCGCCCGGATCGCCGGCTCGGGAAGCACGGCCGAGCAGATCGGACAGTGCGGCGCCGTCTGCCCGGGATCGCCCCGCGCGGGATCAGCAGCTCCGGTTGTCACGCCAGACGCCGTCCGTAGACGCCAAGCCGTCGCCGAAGCGAATCGCGCAGCCCGATGTTCGGGTCGATGGTTCCGGACGCTGGCACCTCGAGCCGCGGCATCCCCCGCGCGGCACGCCATCCCGCCAGCCGGCCGCGCAGCGCCATGACGTCGCGCGAGATCACCAGGTCGCCGGCGATCACGACCACCTCGGTGAGCAGCGCGCGAAGCGCGTGTCGCCCGCGGAGCACCCCGTAGCGGCGCAGCAGATAACCGCGTCCGAACCCGCCCTGGCGGCGCTGGAATGCGGAGCGGTGCCCATACGTCGCCGAGCCCAGGTGCACGCCGATCGCGTCGGGGACGCCCGCCACGCGCCAGCCGGCCGCGCGCAGGCGCAGCCCCAGCTCGAAGTCCTCCATGTAGGCGAACATCGCCTTGTCCAGGCCGCCGACCGCCGACCACGCGCTGCGCCGGTAGGCGGCGGCTGCTCCCGCCGGGCAGGCGAGCATGGGAGCCGGTTCCCAGGCGCGCTCAGCGGCCAGTCCCTGCAGCCGCGGAAACGCGCTCAGAGTCACGTCGGCGCATAGGCCGATGCTGTCGATCGCATGCTCCCCGGGCCGGAGCATCAGGGCTGCGACCGCGCCCACACCCGGATCGCCGGTAAGCGGCGCGACCAGTCGCTCGAGGAAGTCGGGGCGGCACTCGACGTCGTTGTTGAGCAGCACGACGATCTCACCCGAGCCCGCGACCACCCCCCGGTTGCACGCGTGGGCAAAGCCACGGCTTGAGTCGAAGCGCTCCACGTGGACCTCCGGCCACTGCTCACGTAGCTGCGCCGCGGTGCCGTCGGTCGAGCCGTCATCGACGACGATCACACGGTGCGCGGCCGTCTGGGCCTGGAGGTGCGCCAAGCACCGATCGGTCAGATCGAATCGATTGCACGCCGGAATGACGACGTCGATGGACGGACACATGGCGGCGCATCGTAGCCACGATTTGCCACGCTCCTAGGCGCCATGCACGTCGGCCTGAACCTCGTATACCTCGTCCCGGACAACACCGGCGGCACGGAGACATACGCGCAGGAGCTGATCCCCGAGCTCGTCGCGGCCGCCCCGGATACACGCTTTACGGCGTTCATCAACCGCGAGGCCAGCGCGCAGACCGGCAGGCCATGGGGCGATCTGATCCCGACGATCACGGTGCCGGTGCGCGCCAGCAACCGCATCCAATGGGTGCGGGGTGAGCAGCAGCTGTTGCCGCGCCTCGCCAAGAGAGCCGGGGTCGACGTCCTGCACAGCCTCGCGAATACCGCACCGGCGTGGGGTCCGTTTCGACGGGTCGTGACCATCCATGACCTCGCGTACCGCATGTCACCCGAGGCGCACCTCGGCCTGCTCGGCCTGGGAATGCGGGTACTGGTGCCGCTGGGCGCGCGGCGTTCAGACCGGATCATCGTCGATGCCGCAAGCACGCGCGACGACCTTGATCGGGTGCTCGGAATCGCGGCCGACCGCGTCGACGTGGTTCCGCTCGGCATCGGCGCAGGCGCGCGCGCGGCGCCGCTTCCGGAGGCGGAGGTGCGGGCGTGGCTGGGCGCCGGCGATCGGCCGATCGTCCTGTGCGTCGCGGCCAAGCGGCCGCACAAGAACCTTCTACGGTTGATCGGCGCGCTCGCGGCGATCCCCGCCGACCGTCGGCCGGTACTGGTGATCCCGGGCTACCACACCGCCCACGAGAACGAATTGCGAGCGCGCGCGTCCGAGCTCGGGATCGTCGATGACGTTCGCTTGCTGGGCTGGATCGAGCCCGCCGAGCTGGAGGGGCTCTACGCCGCCGCTGCCTGCTTCGTGTTTCCGTCACTGATCGAGGGATTCGGGCTGCCAGTGCTCGAGGCGATGTCCCGCGGCGTGCCGGTCGCGTGTTCGGGCCGCGGGTCGTTGGCGGAGGTGGCGGGCGACGCGGCGCTCAGGTTCGACCCTGAGTCGGAGTCCGAGATCGCTGCGGCGATCGAGCGCCTGGTGACCGATCGCGACGAGGCGGCTCGCTTGCGAACCGCCGGCCGTGCACGCGCGGCGCGGTTCAGCTGGTCGGCGACCGCGGCGGGAACGATGGCCGCGTACCGACGCGTCCTGACCTCAGATGATTGATTAGCGCTCGGCGGCGACGATCAGGTAGGCGGCGAGCCGTTTGATCCCCAGTGCCCGAACGAACCACCCGTAGAGCGCCACGAGTAGATACAGGGGCACCACCGGCCTGAAGTAATCGGCCTGAGCCGCCGTCCACTCGACGGTTACGTTGTGAAAGCCGGCTTCGTTGAACAGTCGCTTCATCGCTACCGGCTCGGTGTGGTCGTAGTGCACGTCGAACTCGACGTGTCCGGCTGTGGTCGGAAGCACGAAGTGGAGCGCGCGCAGCAGCCGCTCAAACGGAAGCAACCGTGCCGCGAGCGCGAACAGCGCGTTGCGACCGGGCATCAGGTGGATCGTCCGACCGCCGGGCTTCATCACTCGCGCGATCTGCTCGATCGCCTCGGGAACGCCGTCGATGTGCTCGAACACCACGCGTGAGACCAGCAAGTCGATCTGCCCGTCGGCGAACGGGAGCCCCTTGGCGACATCGGCCACGATCTTCTCGTCGGCATCGGTGTTGTACGCCAGTTCCTCGGCTGAGGCGTCAACCGCAATGAGCCTCACCGCGCGCTCGCGAGGGACTGACTCGGCGTACTCGCACCGGCGTCCCCCACCCAGGTCGACGAAGCTGGCCCCGGCCGGCAGCTCCCGGAGCGAATCGCCGACGAGCTCGTGAAACCGATGCCAAAGCGCAATCTCGTTCTCGACCCCAAGCCGTCGTTCCAGCGCAGCTGACGCTCTCACGTTGAGGTCGAAGAAGTGCCGAAGGAGGGAGGTTGCACCGCGAGCCACGGGGCGAGCGTACTGATCTCTTCACTACCCTCTCGGCCGTGCATGCCGCGCAGCAGACGGGGGTTGGGAACCCCCGCGACCTCGACGTCAATCTGCGATCCGGTGCCCAGATGCGCGAGTACCGCGCGATCGTGCGAGCGGATCCGAGCGGACGCTCCGCGCCGGATCCTCGACTGGGGCTGTGGCTACGGTCAGATCACCGACCTGCTGTGGCGCGCCGGGCTGAACGTCACCGCATTCGACTACCGCCCGGACTCGACGCAGGGCGTCGTTGCCGCTCGAGCGCTACCCGCACCTCTCGGTCTCACGTGAGCCCGATCCGCGCCGGCTGCCGTTCGACGACGAGACGTTCGACGCGGTCCTGAGCTGCGGCGTGCTCGAGCACGTCGAGGACCCCGACGCGAGCCTCGAGGAGATCCGGCGGGTGCTGGCGCCCGGCGGGACGTTCTACGTCTACAAGCTCCCCAATCGGACCTCGTACCTGGAGGCGATCGCCCGGCGGACGGGACTGTACTACCACGGCGCGTACGAGCACGACCGCGTCTACACCGCCGCTGAGCGCGATGCCGCTGCTGACCCGCCACGGCTTCGAGGTTCGTCAGAGGTCCGGCGGATGAACATGCTGCCGCTGACGCTGACGGGCCGCGTCGCCGCGCGCGCTGCGCCGAGTCGCTCTGGGCGGTCAACCGCGCGCTCAGCGCGATCCCGGGCTGTCAACCTGCTCGCGACCAACGTCGAGCTCGTCGCCCGCGATCAGCCCCGGTAGCTCTTCGCCACCGCCTCGAGCGAGCTCTGCAGCGAGAGACGGCGGGCATTGGCGGCGAACCAGTCAGCCGTCGAGCGCCGCAGCGCGCGCGCCGCCGTCGCTGACCCGCACGATCGCCGCCGCCAGGTCCTCCGGCGAGGCCGACGCAGCGACGAACCCGTTGACGCCGTCGTCGACCAGCTCGACCGCCGCGTTGTCCGGGCCGGCGACGACGACGCTCGGCGTCCCGCGCGAGGCGGCCTCGATCACGACCAGCCCGTAGCCCTCGCGCCGCGAGGGCAGCAGCATGCACAGCGCGCGCGGCCATCGAGCTCCTCGACGGTCTCGGTCGCGACGAAGCCCGGCACCTCGACGACCGCCTCGAGGCCGAGCTCGCCGACGAGCCGCAGCACCTCGGACCGCTCCGGGCCGTCGCCGAGGATCGCGGCGCGCAGATCCGGCAGTCGCTGCTCGCGCGCCAGAGCATCGCCGGCAGGATCGCCGGCACGCGCTTCTCGGGGATGTGGCGTCCGGCGAACACGACCAGCGGCTCGGCGTCGTACGCCGCGACGCGACCTCGAGCGGCCCGTCGTACGCGCCGGCGAGCATCGTGACCTCGCCCGCCAGGCCCTCGTCGCGCAGCCGCGCGGCGTAGCAGCCGCGAGAAGCAGAACGCGCGCTGGCGGCACCCGCGCGCACAGCCGCTGGACGAGCCAGCCGATGTCGCCGCCGACCCGGCCGAGGTACTCGCGCCAGTAGCCCGCGGCTCCAGACCTCGAACCAGTCGACGACCAGCCGGTAGCGCCAGCGCATGCGTGCGACCGCCGCCGCCAGCAGCGAGAAGTACGGAAACGAGCACGTGTGGACGACGTCGTAGCGGCGGCCGTGGCGAAGCAGGTGCCACAGGACGCCGGCGCCGAACACGAGCGGCGGCAGATACGCCGGCGCCCCCGGTCCGCTGTAGAGCGCGCATGCGCGGGCCCGACCACGCGCACATCGACCCCGGCGACGCCGGGATCGACGCCCCGATCCCACTGGCGCAGGGTCAGATAGGTGACCTCGTGCCCGTCCGCGGCCAGGCGCTCGGCGAGGCTCCGGTACCAGCGCTCGGCGCCGCCGACGGTGTGCGGGAACAGGCAGTCGTAGACGAGACAGATGCGCATCGGCTGTCACGAGGTTCCCACATTCTGCGCTAGGATCGCGCTCCCGGAGGCGCGAGAAAGCGCGACCTTCGTGCCGCGCACGCGTTACCACATGCATCAGCCCAGCACCGCCTGACGGCGCCGCATGAGCACGATCGAGCAACAGACCCCCACCGGGGCTCGGCCTCCCGGTCAGGACGCCGTCGCCTCGTCGTCTCGGTCGTGATCCCCTGCCTGAACGAGGCCGACACGATCGAGGAGTGCGTGCAGCCGCGCCCGGTGGTGCTCGACGGCAACGGGACTCGACGGCGAGATCATCGTCGTCGACAACGGCTCCGACGACGGCAGCGGGCCGCTCGCCGCCGCGGCCGGCGCGCTCGTGGTCCACGAGCCCGAGCGCGGCTACGGCAGCGCCTACCTGGCCGGCTTCGCCGCCGCCCGCGGCCGCTACATCGTGATGGCCGACGCCGACCTGACCTACGACTTCGACGAGATCCCGCGGTTCGTCGGCGACGCTCGAAGCAGGGCGCCGACGTGGTGATCGGCAACCGGATGAAGCAACATCCACCCCGGCGCGATGCCGTGGCATCACCGCTACATCGGCAACCCGCTGCTGTCGGGCTTCCTGAACCTCCTGTTCCGCACCGGGCGTCGACGACGCGCACTGCGGGATGCGCGCGGTGCGCCGCGAGGTGCTGCCGCGGCTGGACCTGCGGACGACCGGGATGGAGTTCGCGTCCGAGATGGTGATCCGCGCGGCCAAGGAGAAGCTCGACGTCCGCCAGTTCCCGATCGAGTACCACCCGCGCGGCGGCGAGTCGAAGCTCTCGAGCTTCCGCGACGGCTGGCGCCACCTGCGCTTCCTGCTGGTCCACTCGCCCAACTACCTGTTCATCCTGCCCGGCGCGCTGATGGCCGTGGTCGGCGCGCTCGTCGAGCTGATCGTGATCGCGCGCCTCGGCGTGTTCGGCCGCAACTGGGACATCCACGCGCTGATCGCGGGCTCGCTGCTGGCGATCGTCGGCACGCAGGTCGTCGCGCTCGGGATCTGCGCGCACGCCTACGCCACCTACTTCATGGGCGAGCAGGACCGCTGGTTTGACCGGATGCGCGCCCGCTTCAAGCTCGAGCACGGGCTCCTGCTCGGCGGCGGCATCGCGCTTGACCGGGTTCGTGATCGGGACCGTCATCGTGATCGACTGGATCAACCGCGGCTTCGGAGCGCTCGCCGAGGAGCGCCTCGCCGTGCTCGCCGCCACGCTGATCATCGTCGGCATCCAGATCTTCTTCTCGTCGTTCCTGCTCTCGATCCTCGGACTGCGCCGCCGCGACCGGTGACAGCTCAGCCGGCGCCGCTACGACAGCTGGTACCAGTCGACGTATCGTCCGCACGCCTCGCCGCAGCGGAACCGTCGTCGGCCGGCGATCGCGTGGGACCGCGACCATCGCCTGCGGCGCGAAGAACTGAGTCGCTGCCCGACGAGATCGGCGATGGATCGGCCATCGTCGATCGTCAGCGTGATCGGAGCTCCCGTGCTTTGGACCGTGCCCGACCGGCCAGATGCTCTCCCGGGCGATCGAGATTCGGAGGCAGGCGAACGTCGAGGCCGCCGCCGCGGACCGTCACCGCTTGAGGGCTGACGAACGGCAGCGACAGGTCCCAGGTGCCCGGCGGAAGCCTCAGTGTGAGCTGCTCGGACGCCGCCCGGGTGCCAGCGGCGCGACGTTGACGGACGCGGTTGCGGGCGAACGCGCGCCACGCCCTGCTCGCGCGAGAGTCGCCGGCCGGCAGCGCTGTCGTGCAATCGAGGATCGCCCCTGGCTGGCCTGATTCGGGCAGCACGCTCCGCGGTCGCGGTCGGGCCGACCCGTTGCCACACCTCATACGAGCGCGAGCTGCCGACGAGGTGGAAGTTCGGACGGCGGCTCGCTCTGATCGGTCGTCCGGGTCGTGATCACGTAGTCGAAGCGGTTGAGCGTGGCAGCGTCGACCGAGTCGAAGTCGATCGGTTGCCCGTATGTCCACGGCTTCGGCGGCCTGGACGGGCGCCGGAATCGGGGAACCCAGCCGCGGTCGAGGAGACGGGAACGCCGAGCAGCTCCCACTGTGTGTAGTCGTCGTAGAACAGAACCAGCGTCGGCCGGTTGTGAAGCAGCGGCCGGAGTGAGCGCAACTCGTTGGTGTGATCGTCGGGTCCGACCTGCGCGTCGCGCAGCACCATGTAGCTGGATTCAAACGCGACGAACAGGTAGAGGATCGACCCGACCGCGACCAGCGACGGTCGCGAGAGATCGCCAGCTCGCGTCTTCGAGCCACCGCATCAGCGCGGCGCCGGAGCCGAGCACCAGCAGCGGCGCTGGGATCGCGAGCGCCTTTGGCGGCCACGTACGGCGACTGCCGGTGCAGCGTGTAGAAGTAGATCAGAGCCAATGCCAGCATCGCAGCGGGCCAGACCAAGTCGCGGCGGCGCAGCGCCGACACCAGCGCGAAGGCGAGCACGATCAGCGCCATGCCGCGCGAGGACCCCCGCACGTAGTGCGTTTGCCGGCACGAACCGGAAGTCTCCGGTCAACCAGACGTTGAGACCCTCGAGCGCGTGCAGCGGCCCGGCGAGGTTCGCCAGCGCGCTCGTGGTGACGCCGCCGACGGTCCCGACGGCGGTCCCCTGATTGCTGACCCAGAACGTGTGGATGCGTCCGATGTCTGGCAGCACAGGGATCACGAACGCACACGCTCCGGCGATCAGCGCCGGGAGCGCAGCGCTCGGCCCGGCCGGCGATCGCGCGCAGCCGGCTCCACGCGCCCCCGAGCACCAACTCGAACAGCGAGCCAGCACGCGATGACTGCGGCCGGCCAGACGCAGGCCTGGATACGAGTAGTCGTAGATCACCGCCGCCACGAGCACACCTGCCGGCACGAGCACCGCCGCGCGGGTGGGCGAAGCGTTGCCGTCGTGCCCGCCTGCAACGCGAGCACCAGCCCGACCAGCAGCAGCGACAGGATCGGCTCCTTGAACGCGCTCTCGGCGTACGACGCTGCCGCCAGATACGGAATCCCGGCCAGCACCGCCACGACCCACCGCCGAGTCGTCGACACGTCGGCCAGCATCCCGAGCGCCGCCAGCGCCGGTCAGGATCGGCACCGCCATCAGCACGCCGGTCAGCGTCTTGTCGACGTCGCTTCCGAGCAGCTGGGCGAACGTCGCTGCGACCGCGTGCGGACCGACTGGATATCCGGGTCCGTAGCCGTCAAGCGGCTTGATCGATGGGCGCCGAAGACCCTCGGCGAGGATCAGATGCCAGTGCGTGTCGTTGAGGAACGAGATGCCGAGGACGCCGACCCGGGCGTTGGCGACAAAAGGGACCGAGACGAACAGCAGCACCCCGAACGCAACCGGCAGCGTGTCGGTCAGCGCCGGCCAAGTCGGCGCTGCCGACGGACGCCGATCCACACCGAGGCGGCGCGACGCGATCACGAGCGCCGCCACGGCGGTCCAACCGTGACCCGGCAGCGTGATCGCGACCTCGCAGATGATCATCAGCGCGGCGAAGCCCGACCGCCGGGCCAAGCCAGGTCGAGCCGTCGTTTCCGGACAGCACGCAGATCGCGCGGCCGATGACGATCGAGGCCGCGCAGATCAGGATCGCCGATGCATACGTGCCGATCACAGCGGTGAACCGTAGCGACGGCTGCGTGATCGAGACGCGGTCGATACCCTCCACCGCGATGCAGATCCAGCCCGACGAAGTCAGACGGCGCCGAGGGCTACGGCCGGCCTCGCGTGAACGTCGCGGGCTACTTCAAGGGCGTGATGGGCGTCGGTGAGCACGCCCGCCAACTGGCCGGCGCGCTGCGCACGCAGGGGATTCCAGTGGCGACGTTCACGCTCCATCCGGAGGCGGCGCCCGAGGATGACGGACTCGCGACCGATCGCCGACGACGGCATCGAGCGAGCGGGGGTCTGCGAATTTCAACCTGGTGTGCGCGAACGCCGATTCGGTTCCCGGCGTCGCAGCGCTGCTCGGTCCCGAGTTCTTCGCTGACCGCTACACGGTCGGCTTCTGGGCCTGGGAGGTGAGCGCCTTCCCCGATCGCTTCCTCGAGGCATTCGGCTATCTGGACGAGGTGTGGGTGGGCAGTCGCCACGTCCGCGACGCGGTCGCCGCAAAGGCGACCGTTCCGGTGCTGGCAATCCCGCAGCCCGTGTCGCTGCCCGAGGCGTCCGCCGACGCGCCTGCGCCGGCCGGGTTGCCGGACGGCTTTCGGTTCCTGTTCGCGTTCGACTACCTCAGCGTGTTCGAGCGCAAGAACCCGCTCGCGACGATCGAGGCGTTCGCGCGGGCGTTCCCGCCCGGATCCGGCGCGTCGCTGATCGTCAAGAGCCTCAACGGCGATCACGACCCGGAGTCGCACCGGCGTCTGCGTGCCGCGGTCGCGGCTCATCCGGACGTTCATCTGCATCGAGCAGCGCCTCTCGCCCGCCAGACCGCGACGGCCTCATGAACGCCGCGGACTGCTACGTCTCGCTGCACCGCGCCGAGGGCTTCGGCTACACGCTGGCGGAGGCGATGTGGCTCGGCAAGCCGGTGATCGCAACCGGGTACTCGGGCAACCTCGACTACATGAACCCCGCCAACAGCTACCTCGTGGACTATCGGCTGGTTTCAATCGGGCCGGGTCACGAGCCGTATCCGCCGGACGGCGTGTGGGCACAGCCGGACGTCGATCATGCGGCTCGCCTGATGCGCGACGTGTTCGAGCACCCCGACGAGGCGTCGCGACGTGCGACGCGGGCCGCGGGCGACATTCGCGCGAGTCACGGGCCGCAAGCCGCGGGGCGCGCGATGGCCAGCCGGCTGGAGGTGTTGATGGCCTCACCGCCGTGGCGCCGCCAGCGTCGAGGAGTTGGACGGTCCGCCTCCGTCTACACGGACCGAGCGGCTGAGCGGATCCGATCCGGGCCAGACGACGCGAAGCGGCGCGGCGGCGCGGCGCGCCAAGCTCTGCGTAGGGCGCTGCTACGGGCGCTGCGGCCCGTGACCGTCTATCAGCGTCAGGTCAACGAGGACATGCTGAGTGCGATCGAGCGCGTGGATGAAACGGTCCAGTCGGTCGCGCGCTCCCAGGCCGACAGCTCGCGCCGGATCGAGCGAGCTCGAAGCGCAGCTGCAGATATTGCGAGAGCGCCAGGACTGAGTCAGTCCGGATCGGCTCGCCGCCACCGGCGGCGCAGCTCGCCGGCGAGCCGGGCCCGCTCGCGAATCGCCTCCTGCCGGAGCTCGGCAATGCTCGCGTTCAGCTCCTCGAGCGCGGCGAGCAGCTGCCCGTTGACCCGATCCTGGTGCACGGTGTATGGGCGGATCCCGCGCAGGACCAGCCGACGCGCCAGCGCACGCATCGACCGTCCGCGACTACCCGCCACCATCGGTGCCGGTCCTTGGCGGATCTTCAGCGGCAGCGCCGCGAGCGCCGCCGGACGCTCTCGCGCGGCGTCGGCGGGGATCCGTGCTCGACCGGTCGCGCGGATCACCTCGAGCCGGCGATGAATCATCTCGCCTGCGGCAGCCGGCGAATGCGTGCGCCGGATCTGCTGCGCCCCAGCCCTCCCGAGGCGTTGGCCCGCGTCGGGGTCGTCGACCAGCTTGCGCATCAGCGATGCCGCGTGCTCGATGTCGGGCTCGGCCCACTCCCCGTCCGCCGCGTAAGGCTCGTGACCCGGCCCGATCTGGACGTGGCGATGGCGCACGAGGTAGCTGTTGTCATCGGTCATGAAGTCGAGGTTGCCGGAGTAGGCCGGTGGCGATCACCGGCTTGCCGAGCCACATCGCCTCGGCCATACGCGGCCCGAACGCTTCCGCGCGGTGCAGCGAGACGTACGCGTCGCCGAGCGCGGTGAGCGCGGCTACCTCGACGCCACCGGCGAGCAGGTCAATGTCGGGGTGTGCCGGCGACGGCCTGCTCGAGCTGCTCCCGAACGCTGGATTCGTGCGGGTCGGCCCCGCAGCGCAGCAACAGCCGTGGACCGTCACCCGGCGCGAACGCCTGCCGGAACGCTGCGATCGTCGCCAGCGGGTTGGCGCGATCGATGGCATCGGAAGCGTCGAGGCTCGCGACGAACACGAATCGATCGTCGGGCAGCCCGAGATCCGCGCGCGAGCGCGACACCACACGTGGCGGCCGCGCTGGCATGCGAATCGTCTGGACCGGAACGGTCGCGACCGGTTCGAGCAACGCTGCGACGTACGCGCTCGGCGCCCACAGCTCGTCGAGCAGCGCAGACGACAGCCGCCATGCCTCGGGCGGCGGACCCGCGTCCCACAGCCACAATCCGATCGAATAGCGGCCCGCGACGAACTCCTGGCCGACCTCGCGGACGAACTCGGGCACGAGGTCGGCGTCCATGCAGAACAGGTTGAGCGGGAACGCGGCCTGTCCGGCCGCCTGTGCCCGCAGGGCTTCGATCGGCAGCACGTCGGTCCCGATCGGCGTCGAGCGCACTCGATGAGCCGGTGGGCCGTCGTCCCCGAGCCCGGGCTCCGATCGCGAGTAGCCGACCAGGTTGACTCCCCACGGGCCGTCTCGCAGCGGCGCGACCGACTTGCGCGACATGTGTGTCTGGTTGAGCGGCGCGTGATCGGCGGGCTCGACAGCCATCCGTGCCGTCTGACGTCAGCCGCGCGAGCAACGGCACCTCTCGCTGACCGTAGCTCTCGAGCCCAGCGCAGCAGTCCCTCGCGGTCGGCTCCGTCCGGATCGGGATACGCCCCTCGGAGGTCGGCGCGGTCCGCGTAGACGTGGGCCAGCGCCCGAGCTGATGCCGCCGGGCCGGCCCGGCGCCGCCTGGCTCAGCCATCGCTCGAACGCCGGTCGCTCCCTCGACCGTGAACGGGGACGCGACGTGTCCGTCGTGCTCATCGGCGAGAAGTCGTCGTACAGACCGCGGAGCGTGTCGTCGATCTGCGTGCCGTCGCCCAGCGAACCGTAGCTGTAAGGCCAGCCGCGGCTGACCGCGTGGCCCTCGCCGATCACGTCGCCGGCGTATTCGCCCAGCAGCCGCTCGAGCACCGGATCGCTGGTCACGTCGACTCGGTCCTGGTGCCGGCTGAGCACGAGTGGGTGCCGCGGGTCAAAGCCGCTGAAGTGAAAGAACGCGCAGCGGGCGGTCATTGACCGTGTATCGGCCGTCCGCCCATCCGAGCCGCCGGCTGTGAAGGTTCCAGTAGGCGAGGTTGAACTCCGGGTCGCGCACGATCGCCAGGTCGGACAGGAACCCCGGCGTCAGATCGAACCATCGCTGGTCGACGAAATACCCCCACTTCGGGTCGACGCGGCAGTCGCGCTCGAGCCGATCGGCCCACCAGTCGAGCAGGTCCTCGACTTCGCGGCCGGGCGCCAGGGACACGTACCCGAGGTTGTAGATGCCGGCGATCATGATGTCGACCTGACTCGGCATCCGGTCGTCGTGTGGAATCGGCTCGCTGTTGTGGGGGATCAACACGACGCCGTGCGCGGCAGCCAGGTCATCGAGCGGCTGCAGCGACCCGTAGATCTTGATGTCGGGGTCGAGATAGGTGACCGGCCGCGCCGGTCTCGCCCATCAGATGTCGCAGCAGCCAGGGCTTGACCGCCGTCGAAAGCTCGAGCACGGAGTAGCGCATCGCCATGTGGATGAATGGCTCACACCCGATCTCAGCCGGAGTGAGCACCTCGAAGGGCTCGTTCGCCGGGTCGACGTAGCCGTCGAAGTCGTCGATGATCAGCGTCCAGAAGCGGCCGTCGGGATGGTGACGGGCAAACGAGCGCGCCAGCACGCGGGCGTGGGCGAGGTAGTTCTTGGCGATGATCGTGCAGACGTCCACGGCGCGCAAGCTAGCATCGGGCGCCCGCCGCCCTAGCGTTGGCATCTCGCAACGAACACCGTGTTGCTCGCAGGCGGCGCGCTACCCTAGCGCGGCTTTGCGATTTGCTCTTAGACGTCGTCGCGAGGGCGCCCCAGAGCGAGCGCTTCCTGTGCCGCCGCTCGAGATGCGGGTGCTGGTCGGCCCGACCGACCCCGGCCTGTTCGACAACCCGGACGGCAAGCTCGTGTTCGAGGGCCTCGATCCGAAGCAGTACCGCAGCGTCCTCGATTTCGGCTGTGGCTGCGGGCGGGTAGCGCGCCAACTGATTCAGCAGCGCCCTCGCCCAGGGCGCTACGTCGGACTTGACCTGCACTCGGGCATGGTCAACTGGTGCAACACGAATCTCGCGCCGCACGCGCCGGGCTTTGAGTTCCACCACCACGACGTGTTCTATGACGCGTTCAACCCGGGCGACGCCAAGCCGCTGCACGCGCCGCTGCCCGTGGCCGACGACGAGTTCACGCTCGTACTTGCGTTGTCGGTGTTCACCCACCTGACCCAGGTGCAGAGCCGAGGCGTATCTGGCGGAGCTGTCGCGGGTGTTGGCACCGGGCGGAATCCTGCTGAGCACCTGGTTCGTGTTCGACAAGCGCGACTTCCCGATGATGCAGGAGGACCAGAACACGCTGTTCATCAACGAGTACGACGTTCGTAACGCGGTGATCTACGACCGCGCATGGATTCGCCAGGCGGCCGCCGACGTCGGGCTTGTGCTCCGTGACGTGATCGCCCCCCCGATCCGTGGCCACCAGTGGCAGCTGCGAATGACGCAGCCGGGACCCGGCATCAAAGAGAGCGAGTGGCCGGAGGATCTGGCCGAGCGTGGCAGGCAGCCGCCGCCGATGATGCCCGCGAACGCGTCGCTGATCGGCCGTCGTCCGACGACGATCAGGGCACTTCGCAGCGCAGCGGTCGCTCGTAGGACAGCTGCTCGTACTCCGCTGGTCCGAGCGTCGGCCGCGCTCGCAGCATCGCGCGCGCAGGGCCGCCGCTCGGGCCACGCGCCCATTCGCTCGATCTCGAAGCCCGCGGAGACGCACCAATCCTCCAGCGCCTTGACGGTCGGGGCGAACCAGTTGGACGGGTCCTGCGCGAGCTCGTCGCGACGATAGAAGCGCGACGAGCGAGCGCAGCCCGTTGGCGACGAGGAAGCTCGGCGTCACAGACCGCGGTTTCGAGCGACGCTTCGCCGCGGGTCACCTTGCGAAGGTTGTCGAGCGCCAGCAACGGGTGACGCAGGTGGTACAGGACGCCCCAGAAGATCACGAGGTCGAATGGCTCTGCAAATCGGTCCGCCAGCTCGTAGACGGAGGCCCGCACGTACTCGACGTTGGACTCCAGGAACTCCGTCAGCGCCTGCACCCCGAACCAGTCGGGATCGAAGATGTCGACCGCCACGACGCGGGCTGCACCGCGCCGCTCGAGCTCGAACGCCGTGCCGGCGTTGGTCGTGCCGACGTCGAGAACGCGTGACCCCCGAGAGGTCGGCCGGCAGGCCAGCGGCGTTGCACAGCCACGGGACCGGGCTGACGCCGGGGGTCCAGACCCCGGGAGCGAGCTCAAACCGCTGATGCCAGACGAATTCAGAGCGATCGAGGAAGGCGCGGGCCGCCTCCGGGGTGGGAATCACGGCCACGGCCCGGCAAGGTAGCAACGATTCGCACCGGGGTTCGTTGCTACCGTCTCCGCCGTGAGCGCGACCTTGAACGAGGAGCGTTCCGGCGACCGCACGCACGGCTCTCGAGCGCGCGCAGCCGGCGGTCTCCGTCGAGCACGTCACCAAGAGCTTCCGGCTGCCACATGAGCAGTACCACACGCTCAAGGAGCGTGCCCTGCACCCGTTCCGGTCGCGGACGTTCGACGTCCTGCGAGGCCGTTCGCGACGTGTCGCTCGACGTCGCCCCAGGGGAGTTCTTCGGGATCGTCGGGCGCAACGGCAGCGGCAAGAGCACGCTGCTCAAGTGCCTCGCCGGGATCTACGAGATCGATCGAGGGCAGGCTCGAGGTCAACGGCCGCCTGTCACCGTTCATCGAGCTGGGAGTCGGCTTCAATCCCGACCTGCCGGCGCGCGACAACGTGATCATCAACGCGATCATGCTGGGCCTGTCGCGCAAGCAGGCTCGCGACCGCTTCGACGACATCATCGCGTTCGCCGAGCTCGAGGAGTTCGTCGACCTCAAGCTGAAGAACTACTCCTCGGGGATGTACATCCGTCTCGCGTTTGCGACCGCGGTTCAGGTCGACGCGGACATCTTGCTGATCGACGAGGTCCTGGCCGTCGGCGACGCGGCGTTCCAGCAGAAGTGCTTTGACGAGTTCGTCCGTCTCCACGACGCGGGCCGCACGATCCTGTTCGTCACCCACGACATGGGGGCGGTGGAGCGCTTCTGTGATCGTGCGATGTTGCTCGAGCGCGGCGAGGTTGTCGACATCGGCGATCCGGCGTCGATCGCCCGGCAGTACAACCACCTCAACTTCCACTACGACCGCGACCAGACCCGCCTCTCCCAAGCCGCGCCATTGCCCGCCCGCGACGCGCAGGTTGCGCAGGTCGAGAACGCGTGGTTTGCCGCGCCGGACGGTGAGGTGATCGTCACCACCGACCAGGGCGAGCCATGTGACATACGGATGCAGGTGCGGTTCTTGAGCGAGGTTGTGGATCCGAAGTTCGTCGTCAGGCTTCAGGCGGACAACGGACAGTTCGTGTTCGCCACCAACACCGACGCCAAGCAGGTCGCGACGGGCCGCTTTGCGGCTGGGTCGGTGGCGAATGTCCGGATCAGGTTCGAGAACTGGCTGGCCCCCGGCCGCTACCGGCTCGTGGCCACGGTCGCCCGCGCCGGATTCGGCGCCGACGCTCTCGATACCCACCTGACGAGCTCGATCATCGTGCTCGCCGAGCGGTCGGGCGGCGGCACCGCCGACCTGCCCAGCTCGTTCGAGATCGAACGCGGGTAGCCCATGACTGCGCACGCCGTCAGGGCTTACGGCCCATCCGCGACCGGCGGAAGCTTCCGCCGCTTTGCCGAGCTGACGCTCACGCTCGCGCGGACCGAGTTCAAGCTGCGCTACTTCGACTCGCTGCTCGGCTACGTGTGGTCGCTGATGCGGCCGCTGCTGTTCTTCGGGGTGCTGTATCTGTTCTTCACGCAGATCGTCAAGGTCGGCAAGGGCGTTCCGCACTACGGCGTGTACCTGCTGACCGGGATCGTGCTCTGGAACTATTTCTCCGAGGCGACCGGGAACGCCGTCACCTGTCTGCTCCAGCGTGAGGCGCTGCTTCGCAAGATTCGGTTCCCACGGATGGTGATCCCGCTGTCGGTATCGCTGACAGCGACGTTCAACCTCGCGATGAACTTCATCACCGTGATCGTGTTCGCGCTTGCCAGCGGCATCACGCCGACCCTCGGCTGGCTGGAGATGATCCCGATCGTCGCGGGGTTCGTCGTGTTCGCGACCGGGATCGGGATGCTCCTCTCGGCGCTGTACGTCCGCTATCGCGACGTGCAGCCGATCTGGGAGGTTGTCGTCCAGGCTTGGTTCTACTGCTCTCCGGTGATGTACGTCGCGACCGCATACAGCAACTTCGGCGACAACTTTCAGAAGCTGGCAATGATCAACCCGTTCGCCACGATGCTTACGCAGATGGGGCACGCGTTCATCGACCCGGCGTCGTTCAAGACGGCCGTGGCGATCGGCGGAGTCGTGCCCGTCCTGCTGGCGATCGCCATCATTCCGGCGACGTTCGCGCTGGGCTGGCGAGTGTTCACACACGAGGCGCCACTCGTCGCCGAGAACCTTTAGCCGGTCAGAGAGTCTTCAGAACCCGCTGGAGCCCGTCGAGCAGGCCGACCTCGGCGTGCCATCCGAGCTCGTCGCGCGCGCGGGTCACGTCCAGGCAGCTGCGCTGCACCTCGCCGAGCCGCGCGGGGGCGAACTCGGCGTCGGGCAGCGCTCGGTCGCGGCTGGCCTCGCGCAGCGCATCGAGTAGGTCGAGCACCGACGTCTCTCGACCGTTGCCGATGTTGATCGGGCCGGTCACGTCGGACTCAGCGGCCAGGAGGTTGGCGCGCACCACGTCGGAGACCTCGACCCAGTCGCGCGTCTGGGTGCCGTCGCCGAACACGATGGGCGGCTTGCCCTCGGCCAGCCTGCCGCAGAAGATCGCGACCACGCCGGCCTCGCCGTGAACGTCCTGGCGGGGCCCGTAGACGTTGCCGTAGCGAAGCGCCACCGTCGAGAGCCCGTGCAGGCGGGTGTACAGGCCGCAGTAGCCCTCGGCGGAGAGCTTGCTCTGCCCGTACGGCGCCATCGGCCGGATCGGCGAGTCCTCCGGGGTCGGGAACACGTCGGCGTCGCCGTACAAGCCGCCACCGGTCGAGCTGAACACGACCCGCCTGCTCTGCACCTCGCGCGCCGCCTCGAGCACCGCGATCGTCCCGATGACGTTGGACTCGGCGTCGCCGGCCGGGTTGGCGACCGAGTAGCGGACGTCGATCTGGGCGGCGAGATGGAACACGACCTCGGGTCGCGCCTCGGTGAAGATCCGGGCCACCTCGGCCGCGTCGCGGATGTCTGCCTCGTGCAGGATCGCGCCGCCGGCGAGCGCCTTCTCGAGGTTCTCGCGCTTGCCCGTCGAGAGGTTGTCGATCACCGCGACGCGATCGCCGCGGGCGATCAATGCGTCGACGAGATTGGAGCCGATGAACCCGGCGCCGCCTGTGACGAGACAGTCCAAAGCACCCGTCAGCTTGCCAGAAACAAGCCGGGCCCGTGCCGCGCATGCGCGACACGGGCCCGACTCAAAGGACGACCCTGGTAGGGCTGGGGGCCGTCCGAGACCCGCGAGAAAGGGGGCGATGCTCGCGGGCCCGCTCGACTTCCTTATCGAGACCCACAGCATATCGCTGTCGGCCTCCGGAAAGGGAAGAATTCGCAGGGAGAAGCAAGCAATTTGCCTGGCTCGGCGACCAACAGCGCAACCTTTGTCGTTCGCCGACGTTGGTGCTCGTTGGTGTCCCCTCGTCGAGCTACCGAGCGCCGCTGACGCCGCGGTGCAAGGGCTCTTGCGAGTTTTGACACTAAGGTTTGTTTCGGTTTCCCGACCCCGTGGAATCCAGACCAACTGATATGCGCTCCGAGGGTTCCGTCCAACCCCGCCCCGTCCCGATCGTCACGCCGTCCACGGTGGACGTCGTCGGCGTGCCGCTTTCGCTGACCGACTACGACGCAGACGCTCGACTGGATTGACGCGATGGTGGCCGGGGGCGAACGCGGCTACGTCTGCGTCTGCAACGTCCACACGGTCATGGCATCCGGCGAGGACCCCGCGCTACGCGCGGCACTGGACTCCTCCTCGCTCAACGTCCCCGACGGCCAGCCGCTGGTATGGGCGATCAACGCCCTCGGACATCAGCTGCGCGACCGGGTCTACGGGCCCGAGCTGATGTCGCGGGCGTGTGCGCTCGCCGCGCAATCCGGGCAGCGGTTCTACCTGTACGGCGGCCGCAATCAGGGAGCGCTGGTGCAGTTGGCGCTCAACCTCCGCCAGCGCTACCCCGGCGTCAAGATCGTCGGCGGCTACTCCCCTCCCCACCGCCCGCTGACGGCCGAGGAGCGCGCGGCCGTGGCCGCCGAGATCAACCACGCGCGACCGGACGTCGTGTGGGTCGGGATCGGCGTGCCCAAGCAGGAGAAGTGGATGGCGCAGATGCGGCCGCTGCTCGAGACGCCGGTGCTGGTCGGGGTCGGCGCGGCGTTCGACTTCCATGCCGGCCTGGTGCCGCAGGCTCCGCCCGTGGATGCAGCAGGCCGGGCTCGAGTGGGCCTATCGCCTGACGCGCGAGCCACGGCGTCTGTGGCGGCGCTACCTGCGTTACAACCCGCGCTTCGTCGGCGCGTTCGCGCTTCAGCTGACCGAGAGGCTGCGGCGGACCGAGCGATAATCGGCCGCGTGCCCGTCACGCGTCTCGACGACAACGCGAGGATCGAAGCGCGACGGGGCGACGTAGTCGTGTGCGTCCGCAGCGACGGCGCGTCCGAGGACCGGCTGGACGCCTGTCTGGCGAGCGTCGAAGCGCACACCCCCGGCGACGTCGCGGTGATCGTCGCTGACGCACGACCAGATCTTTGAGCTCACCGCGCCGGCCGACGTCGTGCTGCTGAGCGCGGACGCCGTGGTGGCCGACGGCTGGCTCGAAGGGCTGCGAGACGCGGCGTACTGCGACAGCCGCGTGGCCACGGCGTCGGCGATTGCGTCGGGCGAGCTTCCCGAGGGAATGAGCGTGAGCGACGCGGCGGCTCGGGTGCGTTCGCGTTCCCTGCGGCTGCGCCCGCGACTCGCTCGCCAGCACGGTCCGTGCACGTATGTTCGTCGCGCCGCCGTCGAGCTCGCCGGAGATCCGCTGGAAGCTGCGTTTGCCCAGCGATGCCTGGAGGCCGGCCTGTGCCACGTGCTCGCCGACGACGTGCTCGTCGGCGCACCCGTCGCGTCGCCCGACCGCCGGCGATGCCGCGGGTCCGGCGCGGTCGCTGCGCCGCGCCCGCCGCGCGCTCGCGGGCCTGTCGGTGATCGTCGACGCGCGGATCCTGTCGCAGCCGATGACGGGCACACAGCTGCACGTGATCGAGGTCATCGCGGCACTTGCGCGCACCGGGAACGTCAGGTTGTCGGCGATCGTGACCGACCGCATCGACGAGGCGGCGGCTCGGAGCCTCGAGTCGGTGCCGCAGCTCGAGCTCGTGCGCTACGCCGACGCGCCCCGGATGGCGAGAGCCGACGTCGTCCACAGACCGTTCCAGCTCGACAACCCCGGTGACCTCAGCTTCCTGACGTCGCTCGCCGATCGGGTCGTGATCACCCAACAGGACCTGATCGGCTACCAGAACCCTTCGTACTTCGCCTCGCGCGACGCCTGGGAGGGATACCGCGAGCTCACGCGCACGGGGCTCGCAGTCGCCGATCGCGTGTTGTTCTTCTCGCAGCACGCGCGACGCGAAGCGCTCGACGAGGAACTCGTCGAGACCGAACGTGCCAGCGTGGTCACGCTCGGCGTCGACCACCGGATCGCGTCTCCGCCCGTCGCACCCGAGGCGCATGTCGGGGCTCGCAGCCGACACCGAAGTGATGCTGTGCCTGGGCAACGACTACCGTCACAAGAACCGGCTGTTCGCGCTGCGGATGCTCGACGAGCTGATCACCCGGCATCGGCTGGGAGGGCCGGCTGGTGCTGGCCGGCCCCCACGTACCGCACGGCTCGTCGGCGCCGGAGGAGCGGCGGATGCTGAGCACGCGCCCGGAGCTGGCCGCGGCCGTGGTCGAGCTCGGGGCGGTGAGCGAGGCGGAAAAGGCGTGGCTGCTGGGCCGCGCCAGCTTGGTGCTCTATCCAACGGTGTACGAGGGCTTCGGCCTGGTTCCGTTCGAGGCCGCCGCGCACTCCGTCCCGTGCATGTGGGCGGCCGGCACATCGCTCAGCGAGCTGCTCGACGATGACGCGGCGCCGCTGGTGGCATGGGACCCGGCGGCCAGCGCCGACCGCGCGCTGGAGCTGATGCGCGACGAACGCGAGCGCGAACTCAACGTCGGCCTGATCCGCCGCGCCGCCGAGACCCTCACTTGGGACGCGAGCGCCGCGCGGCTGCTCGAGGTTTACGAGCAGACGTGCGATGCGCCGGCGGCCGCCGCTGGTGTGCTATTCCGAAGCGGGGGCCTGATCAACGGAGCAGTGACCGAGGATGCCGCCAGGCTGATCGGCCCCGGCGGCGTGCTGCCGCCCGACGTCGAGCGCCCGCTGTTGGCGCTGAGCACGCATCCTCGCCTCGCCGCACCGCTGTTCGGCGCGCTCAAGTTCGGCTACCGCACGGCTTTCCGGCTTCGCCGCCTGCGGCGGAGCGCCTGGGCGCGCCGTCTAGAGGCGAATGTAGGCCAGCCACTGGTGGGCGGCGGCGAACGCCTTCTGCGAGGGCCGGTTGGCGAAGTGCTTGGCGAAGTAGTAGCTCGACGCCTTGCCGAGCGCGTCCTGTCGGTCCGCCACGACCGAGCCGTGATGGTGGACGACGACGCCGGGCTCATACAGCACCTGACCGCCGGCCTCACGTACCCGTAGGCAGAGATCCTCGTCCTCCTTGTACAGGAACAGCTGCTCGTCAAACCCGTCGACGGCCGCGAACGCGTCGCGCTCGATCAGCATCACGGCACCTGACACCCAGGCAACGGGCTGGCGGTCGTCGGTCGCCTTCCAGTAGCTGTGGCCCCCGCGCAATGCGATCTGCGCCCGCGGCCCATGCAGACGCCCATGGTCATATGGCTGTGGCGCGCCCGTCTCAGTGACCAGCTTCGGGCCGGCCGCCTTGACCTCGGTCGCTGCCCGTCACCGCCAGCAGCAGCCGGTTGGCGGTGTCGGGCGCCAGGAACTCGATGTCCGGGTTCAGAATCAGCAGGTGCTGAGCGTCGGTCTTGGCGGCCAGCAGGTTGTGCCCGCCCCCGAACCCCAGATTCGAGGTCGAGGTGAACGTCCGGCAGCGCCCATAGCGCTGTTCGAAGTCGCCGAGGTCCTCGCCGGAGTCGTTGTCGAGCAGATTCAGCTCGTAGTCCAGACCGCTACGCTCGACGTCCGCAACAACCGTTGCCAGGCAACGCTCTAGGTATGACCGCGTCCGGTAGTTGACGACCTGAATCGCGAGCGTTCGCGAGCCCCGCATGGATCCCACGATAACGTGAAGGCGCTGATCGTCGCCGAGTACTATCCGCGCGCCGGCGACCCGGTCGGTGGGATCTGGACCCACCGCCAGACCGTCGCGACACGTGACGCGGGCGCCGACGTCAGGGTGCTCGTCCTGCATCGTCCGGTGCCGCCGTTGTCGGCGGTTCGCAGCGCTGACGTCGGCCGTGCGATGGCCGTGGTCGGACAGTCGCGAGCGTCGCAGCTCGATGGTCTGAGCGTCGAATACGTGCGTTATCTGTCGCCACCAAGGCCGCGGAGCTACTCGAGCTGGGGAGCATGGGCTGCGCCGCTATTGGGCCGCGCGATACGCCGCGTGCGTCAGGTGTTTCCCTTCGACGTAATCCACGCCCACTACGCGGTGCCCGCCGGCGACGCGGTCCGGCGCGCGGCGGGTTCCGCGCCGCTGGTCGTGTCAGTCCACGGGCACGACGTGCAGGGCAAGGGTGCCGGTGGCTCGGCGGTCGCGACGACGCTGCAGCACGCTCGGCTCGTGCTCGCCAACAGCGCGGGCACCGAGAGGCGATGTGCCGCGCTTGGCGCACGCGACAGTCGCGTCGTGCACCTCGGCGCCGACGTCCCGCCGACGCGCGCAGCGCCATGGGATCGCCCGACACTCGTGACCGTAGGTCATCTGGCCGCGCGCAAGCGCCACGCCGACGTGATCTCGGCGCTGGCGCTCCTGCGCGACCGCCATCCCCGGCTCGGTTACGTGATCGTCGGCGACGGACCGGAGCGCGAGCGCCTCGCCGAGCACGCGGCATCGCTGGGTGTCGCCGAGCGGGTTGAGTTCCGCGGCCAGCTGCCCAACGCCGAGGCGACCGCCGTCGCGCGCAGCGCCGCGCTGTTCGTGATGCCGAGCGTCGACGAGGCATTCGGCGTCGCTTACATCGAGGCGATGGCGGGCTGGGTTC
This sequence comes from uncultured Solirubrobacterales bacterium, assembly GCA_963725925.1. GTDB lineage: Bacteria > Actinomycetota > Thermoleophilia > Solirubrobacterales > Solirubrobacteraceae > Palsa-465. The sequence goes on along the minus strand of CAVSAY010000015.1, from coordinate 433,666 downwards.
CGGCGATCGGGTGTCGCGGCGAGGACGGTCCGGAGGAGATCGCAGCCGCGGGCGGCGGCATCGAGCTGGTGCCCGCTCGCGACGTGCGAGCGCTGGCCGACCGCATCGACACGCTGCTCTCGGACCGGCCCGCGCTCGTGGCGCTCGGCGGTGTCGCACGAGACACGGTTGAGCGCGAGTTCACCTGGGACCGTTGCGGGGCGCAGACCGTGGCGGCGTACGAGCACGTGCTCGGGGGCGGGTCCTGAAAGTGCCCTCCAGCGAGGCCTACACCGAGCACAACCTGCTCGACCGCCTCAGCCGCCGCACGACGCTCGAGGTCCACTACCGCCAGATGATGCGCCGCGAGCAGCAACTGCTTGCCCGCAGGCTGCCGCTGCGGGGCGGCGACGTGGCCTCGATTGGTTGCGGCTGGCATCCGGGGCGTCACCTGTTCCAGTCGCCCCAGTTCCGCCTGCTCGCGGTCGACGCGGACCCCGAGAAGGTCGCCGGGGTGATGGCGACCGGCCGCGCCGATGAGGGGCATGTCGGCTACGCCGGAAAGCTCGACGACCTAGCCGATGGCTCGTTCGACGTCGTCCTGTATCGGCTGGTGCTGCACCATCTGGTGTTCCAGGGTCCGCTGGCCCCGATCTTCTCGGAGGCCGCGCGGCTGCTTGCGCCCGGCGGCGCGCTGGTCGCGATCGAGCCCGGCCTGTGGCACCCGGTCGGGCTGGGCCTGACGCTTGCCAACGAGACCGGGTTGGCGCGCGCGGTGCATGGCACGCCGGACGACATCCCGTTGTCTCCGCGGCGTCTGATCGCGGAGGCTCGGGCGGCCGGCCTTGTGCCCGAGATCCACGCGGTCACCTACACGTGGAGGCGGATGCCTGCGGGGCTCCAGCGGTCGCTGCAGCCGCTCGATGCGCTCGGCTCGAGGCGGCGTGCGGCGGTGTTCGGGCATACGCTGATGCTGATCGCGCGCCGGCCCGCATGACGAGGCGATTTCGCCTCGACCAAGCCGCTGAAGGGCGCTGATACGCTCGCCGCCGTGTCGTCAATGGCCCCGGCGTCCGAGGGACGCTGCGTCTCACCCCGGCGATGCGAAAGGCTCCGGACGCTTGCGCCTGCCGGGAATAACCAGCAACGCGGTGCTCGGATCCGTCCTCGCCGCCGGCTTCGTGCTGGTCGCCTTCCTGACGGCCGGAGGCACCGATCTGGGTCCCAATACCTGGGTCGAGATCGCGCTCGCGCTGGTCGTCGCTGCACTCGCCGTCGCGGTCACGGTGTTCGGTGCCCCGGGCCGCGCGTGGGGCGGGGTAACCCTGCTGCTGTTCGCGGCGCTGGCGGCGCTGACGTACGTATCGATCGCCTGGTCGGTGCAGCCCGACAATTCGTGGACCGAGGCCAACCGGACGCTCAGTTACCTGGCAGCGTTCGGAGCGGCGCTCGCGATGGCCCGGATCGTCCCCGAGCGCTGGCCGGCGCTGCTGGGCGCGGTCGCGACGGCGGCGACGGTGATCTGCGGCTATGCGCTGCTGGTCAAGGTGTTTCCGGCGACGCTTGATGCCGAATGACCTGGTGGGCCGGCTGAAGGCGCCGTTCGGTTATTGGAACGCCACCGGCCTGGCGGCCGCTCTCGGTGTGCCGGCGTGCATCTGGGCCGGCGCGCGCCCGCGCCCGCGGGCGGATCCTCAGGACGCTGAGCGTCCCGGCGCTCTCGATCCTGCTAGCGGTGCTCGTGCTCTCGTACTCGCGCGGAGCGCTGATCGCGGCGATCGTCGCCTGTGCGGCGTGGTTCGTGTTGACGCCGATGCGCCTGCGCGCGCGCCCTCGTGCTCGGTCTCGGAGCGCGTCGGGGCGGCGGTTCTGGCCCTGTGGGCGCTCGCCCATCATCCGCTCACCCACGACAACGTCGCGTCTGGCCGCTCGCACGCACGCCGGCCACGTGTACGGGATCGTTCTGCTCGCCGGATTGCTGATCATGACCGTGGTCGGCTACGCGGCCACGGTTGCGCTGGACCGCGTCGTGCTGCCGGTCGCGACTCGCCGGCGCATCGGGACGGCCATGGTGGTGGTCGTGGCGCTCGTCCCAGTCGTCGGCGTTCTGGGAATCGCGGCGTCGTCGCGTGGGCTGACCGGCGAGGTCTCGCATCTGTGGCATTCGCTTACGAGCGCCAACACCGTCGTGACCCAGAGTCCCGGCCGCCTGGCACAGCTCTCCAACAGTCGCCCGCGCTATTGGCGCGAGGGGCTCAAAGTCGGCGAGCATGCGCTGCTTGCGGGAACCGGCGCGGGCGGCTTTCTAACCGCCAGAACTCGCTACACCAACGACACGCTCGTGGCTGGCCATGCGCACAGCTACGTGATCGAGACGTTCGCGGACTTCGGGTTGATCGGCGTGTTGCTCAGCCTCGCGCTGTTCGTCGCATGGATCATCGCCACGGGTCGCACGCTCGGATTGCGGCACCCGCGGGACCCACCGGATGCCGGCCACCTGGCCGAGCGGGCCGGCCTGCTCACGATGCTCGCGATCGTGATCGCATTTGGCGTCCACTCGGCAATCGACTGGACGTGGTTCTTTCCTGGAGTCACCATTCCCGCGCTTGCGTGCGCCGGCTGGCTGGCCGGGCGTGGCCCGCTGGGCGAGCCGGTCGGGCGCGGTGCGCCCAAGCGGCTGACGAGGGCGCCTGCCTCCGCGGGCATTGTCGCCGCGATCGTCGCCATCGCGATCGCCGCGGCCTGGGTCGTGTGGCAGCCGCTGCGCTCGTCGAATGCCGACGCATCGGCGGTCAGCGAACTGCTCGCCGGCCGGACCGATGCGGCGCTCGCCGATGCCCAGACGGCCGTCTCGGCCGACCCGGTTTCGGCAGCCGCGCTGTGGGAGCTGTCTGAGATCCACGTCGCAACCGGCGACCGGACCGCCGCGCGAGCGGATCTGGTGCGTGCCACCGATCGCCAGCCGTCCAACTCCGAGACGTGGCAGCGCCTGGGCGAGTTCGACCTGCGCTACCACCGCCACGGCTCGCGGTGGCAGAGCTCGACAAGGCGGTGGCGCTGGACCTGACCGCCGTGCAGCCGCTTTGGGACCTGTCTGACGCATACGTCGCACTGCACAACTTGCCGGCGGCACGCGCCGCTCTGGTCGAGGCGACCGTCCGCCAGCCCCGTAGCCCTCAGGCCGTTCCTCCAGCTCGGCCGAGTTCGACCTCAGCGTCCACGCGCCCCAGGCCGCGCTCGCGGAGCTTCAGTACCGCTGTGGCTCTCGGCGCCCCCGCGCCCCAGACCAACGCCCTGATCGCCAAGGCCCAGGCCGCGCTCAACGCACAGCACGCGCGAGCAGCAGCCGCCGCAAAAGCGGCGGCCCGCCGGCGGTCCGGACACTGATCTCGTCAAAGCCGAACTCGGCGAGCAGGTTTTCGAGCGAGCCTTTCGTGTAGAGGTGCAGGTGGTCGCCCAGCGGATCGGAGAACGCTTCGACACCGCTGAGGGCGACACGGAGCCTGCCGTGCGACGGCGTCGTGAGCAGCAGCCGTCCGCGCGGCACGAGCACGCGTCTGACCTCCGACAGCCAGCGCGCCGTGTCGGCGACGTGCTCGATCACCTCGCTGGTCCACACCACGTCGAACGAGCCGTCGTCGAACGGGAGCGGCCCGTCGATCGGCGCGAGCCTGAAGTCGAGGTCGGGGTGGGCGGCGCGGGCCCGGTTGAGCGCGGCCTCAGCGATGTCGACCCCTGTCGGCGCGGCTCCCACCCGCGCGAGCTCGGCCGTGAACCGGCCGTCGCCGCACCCGAGATCGAGGACGCGGTCTCCGGCGCGCACGCCGGCCCGAAGGTGGGCGAGCCGCAGCTCGAGATCGGGCGGGACGAGCTGCTCGGGTAGGCGCTCCCAGAGGTCCTCGTAAAAGTCGCGCATGTCAGCACCACCACGTTAGGTGCGTACGCATGGCGGCGTTTTGTGCGATGCTCGACCACATCAACGTTAAGTTTCCGTTAGAGTGCCGACACCTCGGGTTGGGAGGCCCCGGCGAAACGCCCCGATCGCCGTGAAAGTCGCATTCGACAGTCGCCCGACGAAGGACCACCGTGGAGTGGGCCGTTACGCCCGTTGCCTGCTCGACGCGCTGCGTGAGCGTACGGAGCCGATCGAGCTCGTCGAGACGCACGACCCACGGCGCTGCGACGTGTACCACTCGCCCTGGATCGACGGCGCGATGCTCCGGTGCCCCGTGCCGATGGTGGTCACGGTCCACGACGTCGTCGAGCTCAAGCGCCGCGGCGCGTATCTCCGAGCCGGCCTTCGCCTGAAGCTGCGCTACCTCGCGGTCCATCGGGCCACCCGCGTGATCGTGCCAACCCACGCCGTCGCCGACGACGTGATCAACGTCCTCGGGATCCCCCGCAACCGGGTCGTCGCGATCCCCGAGGCCGCCGCGCCCGCTCTGCACACACGGCCCCACGCCGAGGTCTGTGCCGTGCGCGAGCGCTTCGACCTGCCCGATCGCTACCTGCTCTGGGTCGGCGCTCTGAGCGCGCCCGACCCGCGCAAGCGGGTGACGGCGCTGACGCGCGCGGCGCGGACGATGCCGCTCGTGCTCGTCGGCTCGACCGGCCCGTGGGCACATGAGCTGCCCGACGTGCATCTGACCGGACGCGTCACCGACGACGAGCTCGCCGCGATCTACAGCGGCGCCCACGCGCTCGTGTTCCCGTCCGACGACGAGGGCTTCGGGCTGCCCCCGGTGGAGGCGCTCGCCTGCGGGACGCCGGTTGCCGCCAGTGACGTGCCGGCGCTGCGCGAGGTGCTGCACGGCCACGCGATGCTGCGCTCGGTCGACGACGTGGATGGGCTGATCGCCGCGGCCGAGTCCTCCCGGCGCCCCGCGCCCGCGCCGCTGGCCTGGACGTGGGACGACGCCGCGCAGGTCACGTGGGAGGTCTACGAGCAAGCCGCACGCGAGCCCGACGGCTGGCGCAGCCCGCGCCGCCGGACGGCCGTGCTCAGCGGCTCTCGACCAGCAGTGTGACCGGCCCATCGTTGGTCAGCTGCACCGCCATCAGCGCGCCGAATACGCCGCGTCGCGCATCCAGGCGCTCGCAGAAGCGCTCGTACAGCGGCTCGGCCTGCTCGGGCGGCGCCGCCGCCACGTAGCTCGGCCGGTTGCCCTTGCGGGCGTCGCCATACAGCGTGAACTGGCTGACGCACAGGACCTCGCGGTCGCCGAGCGGCTCGTTCATGCGGCCATGCGCGTCGGCGAAGATGCGAAGCGCCCTGACCTTGTCGGCGAGCCAGTCGGCCTGTTGCTCGGTGTCGTCGTGGGTGACGCCGAGCAGCACCAGCAGCCCCGGGCCGATCTCTGAGACCAGTTCTCCGTCGACCGACACCGAGGCGCCCGACACGCGCTGGACCAGGGCCCGCATCTATATGTCGCGAAGCTCCGCGGCGGCGCGCTCGGGGGCGACGATGTTCAGGTTCACGCCGGCGCCGAGCTCGAGGCCCGCCAGGTGCGTCAGCCGCGGAAGGATGTCGATCCGCCAGGAGAAGTGCTCGGCTCCCCGAGGCGCGGTCCGGACCCAGAGGTTCAACGGCGGGCTGGCTCCCAGGCGCCGGGCCAGCCGCGACAGCGCCTCGTGCAGCATCGCCGCGCCGGTGGGCCCGTCGTCCTCGAAGCGCATCCGCGGCGTACGCGGCGCGATCAGCAGCTGGAACGGGACGCGGGCCCCGAACGGAGCCATCAGCACGGCTTCGTCGTCGATCGCCACGATCCGCTCGCGCTGGCGCACCTCCTCCTGGACGAGGTCGCCGAGCAGGTTGCCGCCCATCGTCTGCGTCGCGTAGGAGCCGAAGCGCTCGCGCTCGCGCGCGATCGCCGCCGGGACGAAGTCCAGCGCGTACAGCTGCGCATGACTGTGGGGCAGCGAGGCCCCCGCCTCGCGCCGCTCGTTGACGATCAGATGCACGCAGGCGGCGTCCCGGTGGGCGCGCATCCGCTCGCGCCAGACGTCGACCGCGGCCACGACCTCGTCGACCTCGAGCTCACACAGCGAGATGACGGGCTTGGGCGTGTTGATGATCACCTCGTGCGCGCCGGTCGCCGGGCCCGACCAGAACAGGTCGGGGTTGGCGTAGCGCGGAGGCGGCTCGGAGTCCGGGCTGAGCGCCGGGTACAGGTTCGGCACGACCCGCACGGTCCAGCCGGGCCCGTTGGGCTCGCCGCCGCCAGGCCGTACCGCGTACACCTCGGGCGGCGTGCGGTCCTCGTGCCCCTCGGCGAACGGGTCGGTCTCGGGGTCGAGCGGCGCCGGGGGCGTGGCGCTGAGCTCGCCGCCGGGACGGACGGCGCGTGCCCCGGCGACTATCGCCCGCTGCCCTGTCAGCGGATCGATTCGGATTTCCGGCACTCAGCTGCGTCCCGGGGGGTGCGTGCCGCGCGGTCGGGCGGCGGGTCAGAGGACCTTCTCCATCGCGATGTGCTCGATCCCGGCCTCGCGGAATATGCGCCCCCGGGCGCGGTAGCCGGCCTGCTCGTACAGGTCGCGGGCGTAGATCTGGGCGTGCAGCACGACCCGGCGGCCATGCGCAAAGCGCGTCTCGGCGTCGGCGAGGTCGAGCAACGCCGTGGCGATCCCGCGCCGCCGCGCGTCCTCGCGGACGGCCAGCCGGCTGAGCTGGGCGGTGCTGCCGACCATCACGATCCGGCAGGTGCCGAGCAGCTCGCCGTTCTCGACGGCGACCAGGTGGATGCCCTCGTGGTCGCGGCCGTCGAGCTCGTCGTGCTCGGGCACGCCCTGCTCGACGCAGAACACCGCGTGGCGCAGCTCCAGGGCCGCGGTGAGCTCGTGCTGGTCACGCGCCCGCCTGACCTCGTAGAGCACCGTCCCGGTCATTTGAGCGCGTACCTCCGGATGTCCTTCGCCAACGCGGCGGCGCTCTCGTACGGTCCCGCGTGGTCGAACACGATCTTGCCGTTGCGGTCGTAGTAGATCGTCTGGGGGAAGTACGTCTCGGCGTGGATCGAACGCGCGATCTCCTCGTGCGGGTCGACGTAGCTCGGATAGGTCACGGGGAACTTGCGCAGGAACGCAGCGGCCGCCGGGTTCTGGTCCTTGCCGTCGATGCCCATGAAGCCGACACTCTTGCCGAACGCCACCGACGCGCGCTGGAAGACGGGGAACTCGGTCTGGCACGGCTGACACCACGACGCCCACTTGTTCACGACGATCGGGTAGCCCTTCAGGGCGGCGATCCGTGCGTCGTACGCGGCGGTCCCTCCGGCCAGCAGCTTGTTGGCCTGGCTGTGCAGCGACGCCAGCGGCGCCGGTGCCCCCTTGAACGCCGCCGAGACGACCGTGCGCGATGGTGCCGAGCTCTTCGGCTGCGTCGCGCCGCAGCCTGCGAGTACCACGGCCGTGAGCAACGCTGCGATCCAGTACTTCACCGACGAACAGATTGCCATACGGCCCCGGACGCGGGCGGGAACTTCGTTCCCCGCGCCAATCTCAGTCCCGCGCCCGGAACGAACGAGCGGCCCGGGGAACGTTGTTCCCGGGTCCGGGTGCGCGGGAACGAGGTCGAGGCGGGCGGGAAAACGGTCGAGGTGGGCGGGAACGAGGTCGAGGCGGGCGGGAACGAGCTCGAGGTGGGCGGGAACAACGTCGCATGCGCGGCGTTCACCGCGCCGCGTTCGACCTTGTTCCCGCTCACCGGGATTAACGTCGCACGCGAGCACCCGGCCGCGGCGCTTTCGACGAAATGCCCGCTCAGCGCGGCTCCGGCGCCCCAACACTGCTGCAAAGCGAGCCACACACTGGCCGTCCGGACCCCCCGGCGCGACCAGATGAGACCTGCTTTAATAAAGGAAGCCTCCGAGCCAGTGGCGGTGAGGGGGTCTCCGCTTCTGAGGGTATTTCCTCGCCGTGTACGGCTTCTGACCGAGGCCGGGTGAGCCGCTACGACGTAGCGCCCGCGGCTCGCACATCCAGACGCACACTTTTCAATCTCCATGGGTGTTTCCACCCCTTTTCCTACTCCTGCCGCGATCGCGCGTGCCGAGCTCTTCACGCGTGAGCGCTTCGTGTACGAGGGCGAGTCCCTCGAAGAGGCGCTGGCCCCGGGGTCCCCGAGACGCCGGGCGCTCGACGCTGCCGTTTTGGAGATTGAAAAAGGTGCCGTTACGCCGTCGATCGATTGGCGTCGCCAGTTCTCGCTACTGCTCGGGCTCGAGCGCCTGCTGTCCGAGGATGAGCCGCACCTCGCGGACGGCACGGTCCTGTCGGCCCACCAGGTCGACGCGCTCTCCGGGACGCTGACCGCGCTGCTGGCCGAGGTTCAGCGCAACGGCAACGGGAACGGCACCGCCTCGGTCCAGCCTCGGGACCTGCCGCCGATCGCCGGCGCCCAGGATCCCGAGGACGACGACGTGCCGAGCGCGACCCTCACGGACGACGACGACGAGGAAGACCTCCTCGACGACGACGACGATGACGACGACGACGACGACGAGGACGACGACGACGACGAGCTCGAAGACGTCGGGGAGGATGAGGACGAGGAGGACGACGACGACGAGCCCGAGCTCGACGACCGCGCAGCCGACGATGAGGAGCCGGTCGACTGGCAGGCCGAGTCAGAGCTCGACGAGGACGTCCAGATCGGGGAGCAGCCTGAGGATCCCAACGCCGATCGCCGGTTCTGGTTCGAGCACGCCACCGGAGCGGGCAAGACCGTCGCCGCGCTGGGCTTCGTCGAGGCGTCGCGCACCGGCGGCGTCCTGATCCTCACCCACCGCCGCAACCTCGTCGACCAGTTCAACGGCGAGTTGCGTGACCGCGGATACCGCGACCGGATCCACCCGCCGCTGCTCAAAGGCCACGACGCCGCCAACGGCCCGGTCACCGTCGAGACCTACCAGTGGTTCGTGCGCAACGCCGGCCGGATCTCCGACGCGTACACGATCGTGATCTGCGACGAGGCGCACACCGCGCTGGGCGAGAAGACCTCGGCGTCGATCCGCGCGTGGTCTGGTCCGATCTTCATCGGGATGACCGCGACCGGCGCGCTGATCGCGCGCCACGTGACCGACCTGTTCCCGACGCAGACCTCGCGCTTCGACCTTGCGCAGGCGGCGCGACGCGGCGTGATCGCGCCGCTTCGCTGCATCCGGATCCCGCCCGGGCCGGGCGTCCGCACGATCGCGAAGGTGCCGCTGCGTCGCGGCGAGGTGGACACCGAGTTCGACCAGGAGATGCTGGCCGAGCTGCTGGACCAGACCCCCTTCAACGTGGCGATCGCCGATCTCTACAAGACCCGCTTCAACGGCGTCCCCGGGGTCGTCTACGCCGCCGGCGTCCGCCACGCCTACAACGTCGCCAAGGCCTTCCAGGACATCGGCATCAAGGCCCAGGGCGTCTCAGGCGAGACGCCCAAGCGCCAGCTCGCCCGGATCCTCGCCGACTACGAGTCGGGCAAGATCGACGTGCTCGTCAACGCGCAGCTGCTCGCCGAGGGGTGGAACAGCCCGAGGGCGACGATCTGCATGCACCTGGCGCCGACCGCCTCCAAGCGCATCTACCAGCAGCGCGTCGGCCGCGTCACGCGCCGTCATCCGGGCAAGGAGGCGGGGATCGTCGTGGACTTCGTCCACCCCGCGACCAAGCACGACGATCCGGTGGTCACGCTGCACTCGCTGCTGGACCGCGACGTCTACCGCGGCGGCGCGATCGTCGTCGGCCCGGTTCGCCGCGGCCGCGGCCGCCGGGTCCGGGTGGAGCGCCGCGTACTGCCGGTGACGCCCGATCCCGACCGGCGCGCCGAGGTGTTCGAGCGCGAGCTGTGGCGGATCGCGGTCGAGCATCTGGACTACGGCGAGCAGCACGTGTGGGCCGCGCTGGCCGGTGCGCGCGTCGCCCCTAACGGCTGGCGGCGGGCCAAGGCGATGCTGCACTTCGACCGTGGCGGCGAGCTCAAGCGCCGCTTCCTGCTGACCGCCGTCCAGCGCAACCGCACCTCGCAGCTGCGCCTGCGCGCGCTTGGAGAGATCGCCGCAAGCCGCGACGCCGAGGCGTTCGACACCGCGATCGACATCATGGCCGGCTGGCCGCGCGACGAGCGCCGCGAGGGAGTCAAGATCATGCTTCAGGCGCTCGCCGAGCGCCGCATCGGGCGCCGCGACCAGGCCAACGCCTGGATCTGGCGGATGGCCGAGTACACCCGCGAGGTGCACGAGGAGTACGCCGTGCAGCGCTGGCCCGAGACCAAGCGCCTGCTGGGGCTGCTCGTGAACTCGAGCGGCGCCGCCCATGCCCGCAACGCCCGTCGGCTCGTGCACGCCGCCCGCAAGGAGGACAGGCGTCTGTCGGCCGCCCTGCTCGCAGCCGCGCTCGCACACACGCCAGAGGCCGAGGAGGCGCTGCGCGGCGCCCGCACCAGGATGGCTCGCAAGCCGGCCGCGCTCGCGCGCGAACTGCTTCGCAACTTCCCCAAGGGCCGCCGGGGCAAGGGCCGCCGGCGCCGCAAGAGCGCCGCGTCGGGCGACGATGGCGGCCAGGTCAAGGAGCAGACCGCCGTCAAGACGACGACCGAGGACACAGAGGGCGCCGACACGGAGGCGGCCCCCAAGGAGCCCCAGGCCACCAACGGTGACTCGCCGGCGACCAAGGGCGAGCCGCAGGCCGGCGACGACGGGCCGCCCGACCCAGAGCCCGACAAGCCCCCGAAGCGTCGCACCTCCAGGTCCAAGCGGTCGTCGAAGAACGACGCCGATCAGGGCGACGGCGTCACCGAAGAAGCCGCGTAGCCGGGCGTCACGCGCCCAGGTGAACTTCGCCCGCGTCGAGGGCGACCTGGCCGTCGTCGGTCGCGACGAGCAGCCGACCCTCTGAGTCGATCCCGGCACCCCGGCCCTCGCCGCCTGACCAGCGCACGGGCCGGTCCAGCAGCGCATCGCGGCCGCGCACGGCTTCGAGCACCTCGTCCGGCGTGGCCGGCAGCCAGCGCTCCAGGCTGTTCAGCAATAGCTCGAGCGTAGGCTCCACCGCGTCGGGCTCGAGACCGAGCGTGCCCGCGCGGCCGGCGAGCTCGGGGGGGAAGTCCTCGTCGCGCAACGCCACGTTGACGCCGATGCCCAGCACCGCCCACCCCTCCTGCGGCCGCCCCTCGACCAGGATCCCGGCGACCTTCAAGCCATCCACCAGGACGTCGTTGGGCCACTTGACGAGCGCCTGCGGTCCCGCCACCTCCGCCACGGCCACGCCCGCGGCTAGCGGCAGCAGCCGGGGAGGATCCCGGATCACCAGCGAGCACAGCAGCGCCCGGCCCCGCGGAGCGGTCCATCGGCGCCCCTGACGCCCCCGGCCGGCGGACTGCTCGGAAGCGGTCACGAGCGTGCCGTCCGGCGTCCCCGCGGCCGCGAGCTCGCGAGCACGCTCGTTGGTGGAGTCGGTTTCGCTGTAGTGGACCCGCGGGCTGCCGATCGGACCGGTCACTTCGGCGTGATCCGGAGCTCGTCGTCAACAGAGATGCCCAGGCGCGTCGCCGCGCTGCCGTGGCTGACTGCCACCGCCAGCCGGCGTTGGGCGTCCTCGTAGACGAGCAGTTCGTTGGGCGCGACGTCGGCGAACGTCAGCGCGAAGTGCGCCTCGTGCTTGGTCTGCGTGCCGAGCTCGAGCTGGACCGCGCGGCCGAGCTTCAGCCCGGTGTCGGCCAGCTGCTCGTGCTCGACGCCGAGCTGGACGTTTCCGAACCGGTCGATGTAGACCGCCCGCGCGATCACGGTTCCATCCTCGAAGCGTGGCCGCGGCAGCTCCAGTGACACCAGCTCACCCGGATCGAGCGGTTCGCCGGCCTCGGCGAGCCCGGCGCCCGCGGCCAGCCGCGCGGCGACCGGCGCGAAGATGTCACGCCCGTGGAAGGTGGCCGACACCGGCTCCAGCCTGAACGGCGAGCGCGCGATGTCGACCGCCTCGACGACGCCGCCGGCCGCCTGCGCCGCCAGCGACAGCAGCCCGTTGTCGGGCCCGACGAGCATCCGGTCGTCGGCGCTGCGGATCGCGACCGCGCGCCGTTCGGCGCCGACGTCGGGATCGACGACCGCGAGGTGGATCCCCCGCGGCAGATACGGCAGCGCGCTGCGCAGCACCAGCGCTCCCGCCCTGACGTCGTGGCGCGGGATCCCGTGGGTCAGGTCGATGACCCGCGCGTCGGGACAGATGCCCGCGATCACGCCGTGGCAGACCCCGGCGAATTCGTCTTCGAGGCCGTAGTCCGAGAGGAACGTGATCAGCGGACCTGTCATCGCCGCGCCGACGATGTTCTCACAGGCAGCGCAACGGTCCCCGCGCGCCCGCACGCACGGGGACCGCGACTACCTCCTCCTACTTGTCAAACGCGGCTGCTTGCGACTTGATGTCGGCGAGCAGGTTGCCGGTGGCGATGTTCCCGTCGAGCAGGTGCAGCCCCCACTCCGGCGTCGGCGCGGGGTGCGGAACCTGGGCCCCGTCGAGCGCCGAGATCTCGAGCACGTTGGCCGAGCCCGAGGTGCAGTGAGCGCTGTAGGAGTTCGGGATGCTCGCCCACGTCGTCTTGGGCATCGGCTGCGTGATCATCAGCAGGCTGTTGCCCGTGGCGATCGTCCCGGGAGCAAACGGCGCGCTCGGGAAGATCGGGTCGAGCTTGCCCGAGCCGCCGCCGAGCGCGGCCGGGTTGGTGCACAGCACGTGCACGTTCTTGCCGCTGGTGCCGAGCGATCCGTTGACGCGACCGAACAGGCTGTCGGCCGGCGGCGTCTGATCGAACGTCGAGAACGCGATCACGCACCCGGTCTGCGTGTCGGAGTGACACGCCGGGACGTGCTTGAAGTCGCCTCCGACATCCGAGCCGTTCTTGACCAGCACGTTGCCGCCGAGCAGGATCGCCGAGATCAGCAGCTTGCGCACGGCCGGCTTTGCGTCGACCTGCTTGGCGATCACCTGACGCAGCACGAACGACCCCTGGGAGTGGCCGATCAGGACGAAGCCGCGGCCGTGGTTGTACTTCTTCAGGTAGGTCTCGAACGCTGCCGTCACGTCGGCCGGCCCCTCCGCGGACTGAGCGGCTGTTGGCTGGGCCGGTGTCTTGCCCACTGTTCCGATGCCCGCCAGCGTCACCTGCCGGTACATCGGCGCGAACACCCGGCAGTACTGCGAGTAGCGCGCTGTCTGGTAGAGGGCGATCGAGCGCTCGACCGGGTCGATGTGCAGGTTGGCGACGGCGGTGTTCTGGTCTGACACCGTCGGATAGACGTAGAAGCAATCGAACTTCGGATTCTTGACCTGCTTGGGATGCGTGACGCCGAGCTGCTTCAGCTTCGGCGAGTAGTTCGTCGTCGACAGCCCGGGCGTGCAGGGGTCAGGTTTGTGACCCGGGAAGCACAGCCACACGGTCTTGGCCCCGGCCGGCGCGGCGCCAACCAGCGCGAACGCACCGACCGCCACGGCAGCCGTCACCGCGGCGAGCACGACGCGAGCACGGCGCACTCCGGCGCCGCTCTCGATCACTGCGAGCATTCCTTCCTCCTTCAGATTTGGCCTAGCACCCGCCTGACGAGCCCATCGATGGAGTGCCGGCCGTGCACGCCATCCTGGTCGCGATCGAGGTTCGCGCAGCGCAGTGCTGTTCGGCGCGATCCTACTGCTCAACCCAGCGCGACAGCCCCCACGTCGGCGACCAGCGCATCGACGACGCCGTCGATGTCGTGCCGGACCGCCTCCACGTCGGGCTCGTGCCCCTGTGCGCGCAGCGTCTCGCTGGTCACTGGGCCGATGCTCACGAGCCGGGCGCGGAGCGCCACCCGGCCGGCGATCGCCTGCAACAGGAAGCGCACCGTCGAGGACGAGGTGAACGTGACGTAGTCCGCGTCGGCGACCGCCTCGAAGCTGTGACCGTCCGACAGCGGCTCGGCGACGGTCTCATACAGGGCCACGACGTCGACCTCTGCACCGCGCTCGCGCAGTGCGTCCGGAAGCACGTCGCGAGCCTCGGCGGCGCGTGCCACGAGCGCTCGGGAGACCGGCACGTCGGCCAGCGCCTCGACCAGGCCCTCGGCGACGAACCGCTCCGGGACGACATCCGCGATCAGGCCGTGCTCGCGCAACGCCGCGGCGGTGCCGGGGCCGATCGCCGCGATCCGGGCGCCCGACAGTGCGCGTGCATCCATGCCCGCCGAGGCCATGCGCTCCAGCAGCAACCGCACGCCGTTGGGGCTGGTCAGGCATACCAGGTCATAGCCGCGCAGGTCCGGCAGCGACCCCTCCAGCGGCGAGATCCTGATCGCCGGCGCCTCGACGACCTCGGCGCCGAGCGCGCGCAGCCGCGAGGCGAGCCCGCTCGCTTGGGCACGCGCGCGGGTGACCGCGACGCTGACGCCCGACAGTGGCCGATCCTCGAACCAGCGCAGGCGCTCGCGCAGCGCCGCCACCTCGCCGAACACCGCAATCGCGGGCGCGCGGATGCGCTGCTCCTCGGCGCTCGACGCAATGCTCCCCAGCGTCGCGGTCACCACCCGCTGGCCGGGGAACGTGCCGCGCTCGATGACCGCCGCCGGCTGCTCGGCTTCGCGTCCACCGGCGATCAGCTGCTCGGCGATCGCGGCCAGCCGGCGGACGCCCATGTAGACCACGAGCGTCCCCGGGAAGGCCGCCAGCGCGCGCCAGTCCAGCGCCGACTCGGGTTTGGCGGGATCCTCGTGCCCGGTCACGAACGCGACCGCGCTGGCCGCGTCGCGATGGGTCACGGGGATGCCGGCATAGGCCGGCGCGGCGACGCCCGCGGTCACGCCGGGGACCACCTCGAACGGGATGCCCGCGGCACGCAGGGCCTCGGCCTCCTCGCCGCCGCGGCCGAATACGAACGGATCCCCGCCCTTGAGGCGGACCACCGACTTGCCGGCGCGCCCGTGCTCCACGAGCAGCGCATCGATCTCATCCTGGGAGACCGACGGACCGCCGCCCTCCTTGCCCGCGTACAGCAGCCGGGCGTCGGCACGAGCGCCCTCCAGCGCCGCGGCGGGGATCAACCGGTCGTAGACGATCACGTCGGCGCCGGCGATCAGCTCGAGCGCCCGGAAGGTCAGCAGCCCCGGATCGCCCGGGCCCGCGCCCACCAGATACACAGTCATACGACGCTCGCCTCTCGCTCGGCCCGCCGCAGCAGCTCGCCCGCCCCGGCGCTCAGCAGCCGCTGCGCAAGCGCGCTCCCGAGGCCGGCGGCGTCGCCGGTCTGGCGATCGCGAATCCATGCCGAGCCGTCCGGCAGTCCCACCCAAGCGACCAGCTCGAGCTCGCCGCTGCTCAGACGGCGGGCGTGAGCGCCGACCGGCGTGTTGCAGGAGGCATCGAGCGCACCGACGAGCTCACGCTCGGCCGTCACGCACGCGGTCGCCTCCGGATCCGCCACCGCCGCCAGCAGCTCGGCCGGGATCGCTCCGGCGCGGGCCTCGATCGCGAGCGCTCCCTGACCGGCCGCGGGCACGAGCTCGGCGAGCACGCCACCGGCCTCGTCGGCGCGGCCGAGCCGCTCGAGCCCCGCGAGCGCGAGCACGATCGCGTCGAACTGGCCCTCGGTGAGCTTGCGCAGCCGCGTGTCGACGTTGCCGCGCACGCTGATCACCTCGAGGTCGTCGCGGACGGCGCGGATCTGTGCCGTGCGCCGCAGGCTGCTGGTGCCGACCGTAGCGCCGGCGGGGAGCTCGGCCAGCGAGCTCGCGCCGCAGATCGCATCACGCGGATCGGCCCGCTCGGGAATCGCGACGAGCTCGAGGCCTTCGGGAAGCTGAGTCGGAACGTCCTTGGCCGAGTGCGCGGCGATGTCGATGCGTCCGTCCAACAGTGCGGCCTCCAGCTCGGACACCCACCGCGACTTGTCCCCGATCTCCGCTCCGCGGTCACCCAGGGTGGTGATCGTGACGATCTCGGCGTCGGCGCCGAGCCGCTCGGCCACCCACCGCGCCTGCGCGAGCGCCAACGCGCTCCCGCGCGTTCCGATCCGCATCAGCCGCGGCGGCGCTCAGAGATCGACCTCACCGGCGCCAGCTGCTCCTCGATCTCCGGCAGCTCGAGACCTTCCTCGTCGCCCTCGAGGCCGAACAGGTCGCGGACCATCGCCGCACGCGCATGCACCCTGTCGTCGCGAAGCTCCTTCAGCCGCGCCGTCGGGTCGTGCAGCACGCGGTTGACGATCGCCCGCGCCAGCGCGTCGATCCGCTCGAGGTCACGCGGTGAGGCCGCCTCCCACTTGCCGTCGTTCTCGCGCAGCACCTGGTCGGCGATCTCGGTCGCCCGTGTGCGCAGCGCGGCGATCGTGGGCAGCACCTCGAGCGACCCGAGCCAGGTCGCGAAGTGCTGGATCTCCTCCTCGATGATGCCCTCGGCCTTGCGCGCCTCCGCCTGGCGAACCTTCCGGTTGCGGGCGATCACGGCCTGCAGGTCGTCGATGTCGTACAGCGAGACGCCGGGGATCTCCGCACACGAAGAGTCGATGTCGCGCGGAACCGCCAGGTCGATCAGCAGCAGCGGCCTGCCGCCGCGGCCTGCCATCACCTCAGACAGCTCGCGGGCCTCGAGCAGCGCGTGCGGGGACGCGGTCGCGGCGACGACGATGTCGGTGCTGATCAGCGCCTGAGGCAGCTCGTCGAAGCTGACGCTGCGCCCGTGGTAGCGCCTGGCGAGCGACAGCGCCCGGTCGCGCCTGCGGCTGGCGACGAACACCGTGTTGCCACCGCTGTCGGCCAGCGCCCGCGCGGCCAGCTCGCTCGTCTCCCCCGTTCCCACGATCACGACCTCGCGACCGGTGAGCGTTCCGAGCTGCTCTTTGGCCAGCGCGACCGCGACGCCCGGCAGGCTGAGCTGGCGCTCGCCGATCGCGGTCTCGGTGCGCACCCGCTTGCCGGTCGCGAGCGCCGCCTTGAACAGGCGGTTGGTCAGCGGTCCGACGGTGTCCTTGGCGAGCGCGGCCTCGTACGCGCGCTTGACCTGGCCCTGGATCTCGGCCTCGCCGACGACCATCGACTCCAGCCCCGCGGTGACGCGGTACAGATGCCGGGCGGCATCGCAGTTGCGGTGGCCGTAGATCGCCGATGCGAGGCTGGTGGGCCGGATTCCGGCCTGGGTTGCGAGCATCGACAGGACCGTGCCCTCGGCCTCCACGGGATCGCCGACGACCAGGTAGAGCTCGGTGCGGTTGCACGTCGAGATCGCCACCGCCTCGTGGACCTCGCCCGAACCGCGCAGATCGCGCAGGAAGTCAGCGGCGCGCGCCTCGGGCAGCGCCAGGCGCTCGCGGACCTCGACCGGCGCGGTCTTGTGGGAGACGCCGATCGCAAGCAGCTCGCTCATCTCGCTGCCCCGGTGAGATCGCGGTCGGGATCCTCGTGCGCCTGGGTGGCCTCGACCTCGCGCTGCAGCTCGGCCAGATCCCGCTGAGTTCGGGTCAGCCGCCGCGCCATGATCGCGACGTAGATCAGGATCAGCGCGACGAACACGATGTAGGCGCCGGCGACGTACTTGCCCGCCGAGTGCAGCGGCAGCGCCGGAGCCTCTGCGAGGGTCAGCAGTGCGCTCATGAGGGGGCCGCGCTCCTTCCGTACCCGGGCACCGCATCGTCGCCCAGCAACGTGCGGCGCAGCCGGCGGACCTGCATGCGTGCGTTCTTGGCCGCCATCTCGTACTTCCAGAGTGTCACGTACAGCAACGTGATCCCCACCAGCGAGATCAGGAAAGTGAGGCGCATCGAGCCTGGGAGGTTGCCGCCGGCCAGCGTCAGGACCCGCGGGTGGACGTATTGCTGGGCGAGGCGCACGGCGATGAAGTTGAGCGGCACGAACGCGCCTGCGACGACTGCGAAGACGCTCGCATACCGGGCCTGCAGCATCGGATCCTCGATCGCGAATCGCAGCGGCTGATAGGTCGCGAACAGGAGCACGACGATCAGGAACGAGACGAGCGTCGGCTCGTTCCACACCCACCAGTGGCCCCAGGAGGCCTTGGCCCAGATCGATCCCGTGATCAGCGCTCCAACCCCGAAGATCAGCGCCATGTGGATCGCCACGTACGAGCGCATGTCCCAGCGGCGGTCGCCGGTGCGCAGGTGGCCGATCGCGAGCAGGCCGCCGAAGATGAACCCGCACAGCGACACGATCGCCAGCGGCACGTGGATGTAGAAGATCTTCTGGATGAAGCCCTGGTCGGCGTCGAGCGGCGCGTAGAAGAAGACCAGCACCAGCGCGAGGCTGATCGTGGCGATTGTGGCGAGCGAGAGGCCCCTGAGGCCGCGCCCGTAAGTACTGGGTGGCACTACTGATCCTCCAGGAGGAAGTCGAACACCGCGTAGGAGAGCAGTGCGAACACCAGATCATAAAGAGCCAGGATCGCCAGCCACTTCGCCGGCGGGGATCCCGACGCGTGGGGAGCAAGCAGCGGACCGACTCCCCGGGCGGTCCCGATCAGCGCCGGGATCAGCAGCGGCAGCCCGATGACCGGGCCGATCAGGTCCCGAGCGCGCGTGTGGACGGCGATCGCCGAGACCAGCGTCCCAATCACCGCGAGGCCGACGTTGCCGAGCACCAATACGAGCGCGAGCCCCGGGAGCACCCGGCCGATCGGCGGCCCCAGCAGCAGCAGCGCGAACGCCGGCACCGCAATCACCTCCAGCACCACCAGGAAGATGAACATCGCCGTCGCCTTGGCCACGAGCAACGCGGTGCGGTCGACCGGCGCAAGCAGGAACCCGTCGAAGCCGCCCTGCTCGCGTTCGGCCACGAACAGGCGGTTGATCCCGAGCATCGCGGCGAACAGCAGCGTGACCGTGAGCACCGCTGCCGCAAGCTGTCCGTCGATCGTGGGGCGGTTCAAGCCGAAGTGGAAGATCACGAACGTGACGATCGAGAACAGCACCATCGCGGGCAGCGTCTCGAACCCCCGCAGCTCGAGCAGCAGGTCCTTGCGCAGGACGATCAGGGCCGTCCTCACCCGTAGAGCTCCGCGAGCTTGCCGGCATCGAGTTGTCCGGGCTCGCCGACGTATGCCGGGCGCCCGTTGCGCAGCCCGAGCACGATGTCGGCTTCCGCCAGGGCGGCTTGCGGATCGTGGCTCGTGAGCACACGGGTGACGCCGGCGGCGCGACCGATCAGCGGCTCGACCAGCTCGCTTGCCGCCGGGTCGAGGTTGGCCCGGGGCTCGTCGAGCAGCAGCAGCTTGGGCGCGTGCAACACCGCGCGGCAGACCGCCAGCCGCTGCACCATCCCGCGCGACAGCTGGCGAACGGGCTCCTCGGCGCGGCGCTCCATGCCCACTGCCGCCAGCACCTCCTCGACCCGCTCGGGCGTCGCCCCGTGCAGGCGGGCGTGGTACTGGAGGTTCTCGCGCCCGCTCAGATCGCGGTACAGCAGCGGCTCGTGAGCCAGCAGCCCGAGCTGCCCGCGCACCGCGAACGCGCGGCGCGGCAGCGGCTCTCCCAGCACCACGACTTCGCCCTCGTGCGGACGAAGCAGGGTGGCGAGGATGCGCAGCAGCGTCGACTTGCCGGCGCCGTTCTGGCCCAGCACGGCGAGCGTCGCGCCGGCCGGGACGCGTACCGACACGTTTCGCAACGCGGTCCGCTCGCCGAATTGGCGAGCGAGGCCGCGAAGCTCAATGGCCGGGGGTTGGTCCACCCTCGTGCTGGAGCGTCGCGACGACGTGCTCGAGCGTCGGAGCGATAACGGGGAACAGCTCCCCGATGGCCTTCGGATTGCCGGGGAAGTTGACGATCAGCGTCCGGTCCGCGATCCCGGACACGCCCCGGGTGAGGATGCCCATCGGAGTGTGCTTGAGCGAGGCCGCTCGCATTGCCTCCGAAAACCCCGGCGCGTCACGCTCGATCACGGCCTTGGTGGCCTCGGGCGTCACGTCGTCCCGCGTCAGCCCCGTGCCGCCGGTGGTGAAGATCAGCGAGACGCCCGCGTCCACCTGGGCCCGCAGCGCCCGCTCGATCGCGTCCAGGTCGTCGGACACAAGCTCGCGAGCGACCACGTCGGCACCGGCGGCGCTCGCCAGCTCCGCCAGCGCCTCGCCGGAGCGGTCCTCGGACCGCCCCGCGGCGACCGAGGTCGAGATCGTGATGATCGCTGTCTTCATCTGCGCCTCGCCGGGGACATCGCGGGCGAGGTTACGCGACCGGCGGGCGACCGGGGCAGTCGACCCGGCGCCCGCCGACGCACTACTTCGCCGCGACGATGTCGACGGTGTTGATGTCGGGGTCCTTGGCCAGGATCTCGTCGCCGTGGGCAGCCAGGGCCTTGGGGATCTCGCCGTTGATGTGCGCGATCCGGGAGTCCTCGTCGACGAACGTGTCGAAGATCCCGTAGGTGGTGTCGCTGATCTGGAAGGCAAACCAGTTGACCGTGCCCTGCTCGGCGATGGCCGCCTCGCGCGCCGACTTCAGCAGCGCGTGCAGGTCGGCGCCCTTCCCCGGCTTGGCTTCGAGCAGGGCGAGGATTCCGATCTCCTCCATAGCGCTTTCTCCTTTGGTCGGTTTCCGGGGGTGCGTCCCGGATCGAAGGCACTCTATCCCGGGTTTGGAGCGCGCAGAGCGTCGGTGGTGATCTTCACCTTTGGCCGGGACAGCGTCACGGTCACGTTTGCCTCCGTACGTGCCGTGTACCCATCGTCGCGGAGCTCGTGAACGGTCTTCAGATGGATCGTGCCGCCACGCCGGAGGCGGGCGAGACGCAGCCCAGTGGAGACGAGTCCGTTGTCCAGGGAGAGCATCGGGCCCGGACAGCGAAGGTGCAGTTGGGGCGGTCCCTGGCTGAAGCCGGCCTTCACAGCTCCCCCTATCCCCGATACGAAGAGCACGCCGGGTCCGGGGGGCGCGCTGTCCCTGCACGTGTTCGCCCCCTGCGTGACGTCGACGTCGTAGGTGGCCGGGCCGCGGACCAGCAACGCGCCGATGATCAGGATCCCACGCGGATTTCCGCGCTTACGCAGTCCCAATGCGGCAAGCTGGTCGCGAAGCGGCTGCCGCGACGTCGGGAAGGCAAAAATCCGAAGCGTCCCCGGCGTGCCGTGCACTTGCAGGGCAAATGTGCCGTTCGCGCCGCACGCGCCCAGCGCAGCGCATGACGACGGATCGCCGTGTGTGTGGATGAGCGCGCTCCCGTTCAAGCGGGCGGGGTAATCGATCTCGACCACGCGGGTTTTCGGCTGCTTTGACGAAGAGCCGCCGGTGCCCTCTCGGTGCGTGTCCGGGCGGCCGAGGCGGAGCTGCACGGTCGACGTCACGGTCCCGGCCAGACCATGCACGGCGAAGTCCGATGATGAGGCGAGCGAGACCCCCGTCCGGCCGTGCGACAACGACGCGACGTCGACGACGCGCCTCGCCAGCTGGCTCGCGATGTCGCTCTGCAACGGCCCCGCGCACCGCGTGCCGAGCAGCGACGGCACGGCCGCCGCCAGCGTCAATGAGGCGGCCCGTAGATGCACCGGCATGTCGATGTCGGCGCCGGTGAACGCGGCATCGTTGCAGGTCGACGCCGAGCCGGCCGACCCATTGGGCGCAAAGCGGACGTCGGCGGTCGTGACGCCTCCCTCGCTCGCCGGCCCGGCAGCGTCAAAGTTGCCGAGGAGCTGCAGCGAGACGTCGTATTCGGTCTGCCCGTGATCGCGGATGGTGGTGGCCTGCAGCGTTGCGGTCGGCGGCGGCTGCCAGATGACGGTCCCGGAGAAACCGCAGAGCCCACGGGCCGCGCAGCCCGTTGCCTGATCGCCGTGAAACTGGACGGTCAGCGCGCCGCGGAGACGGACGGGGATCTCCGTAATCGAGACATCCGTGCCCGAGCCGCTGCCGCCGAGCAGGAAGGGCGACGGTGTAGCGCTCGGGCGGACAAAGGTCGTGTCGCCGGCCGATGCCGCAGCGCCACCTGTCACGGCGAACCCCGCGGCAGCGACTGCTGCGATTGTCAGAAGCCGCTTCACGGTTCGCCCGGGAACACCTTCGTGGCCACGGTCCCGGCACGGACCCGCAACAGTCGCAGCGCCACTGTGACGCCGTCGCTGCGAGACCCGACGTAGCTGCCGGCGACGAAGCGGCTGCGTCCGGAGACGACGATCTGCAGGTGACGCTTGCCCAGCTCTGTCGCCGCCAGCGACCCGCGCGCCAGCGCGTCCGAGGACCCGAGCACGTCCGCTGCGCCAGGCCCCGGGCACGCGCTGCGGAATGGATCCTCGAGCTGATCGGCGCTCAGCTTGATCCGCACCTGCCGCCCGCCTCTGGTGCCGTTCAGATCGAGAACCATGGCGTTGTGCTGGCTGAGCCGATCCGTGCACGCCGACCCGGCGGCCCAGCCGACGTTTGCAGAGACGATGTCTTTCAGGAGGACCTCTGTCCCCTGCAGCGGCAGTCGGCCGGAGCGGAAGTCGGCGAGCGCCGCCCGGCGCGACGCCCGGCGGGAGACGACCCGCTGAGCGTCGAACTCCAGCTTGCCCGAGATGCCGGAGATCGAGTCGGTGACCATCCCGCTCGCGCCGCACGCGTCGAGTGGCAGGCAGAACGGATCGGACCGGCCCGCGAACGCTGTCGTGAGCGTGCCGCTGGTACTCGTTATCTGGTACTGAAACGACACGCGCTCGATCAGGCCCTTGAACGGCTTCGGGAACGGGAACCCGCTGCCGCTCCCCGAACTGCCCAGGCTCCCGATTCCGGTCCCGGCGGGCCGCCGTGCCCGGATCGTCGATTTGACGGTCACGTCGTAGGGACCCGCGCCGATCGTCTGCGTGCCCGACAGGTCGTAGGCCTCTCTCGGTCCTGGCAGGCGCCGCGCCGGAAGCGTCAGGTCGCTGAGCGACAGCACCGACGGCCCGGCGCAGTCCCCGCTCGAGGGCGGTGAGAAGGGGATGGCGAACGCCTCCAGTCCTCGCGAGTGGCGCGGCCGTGTGATGATCAGGATCATGCTGACCGGCACCGGCTGCGTGCACACGTGTGGCTGACTCGGAGTCGAGCCGGGGTCTGTGACCCGGACGACGGAGTTGTCGTCTTCGATCTGGACGTTCTTCGAAGGCGGGCTCTCGGAAGCTCCGGACTGATCTTGCGGGATCACCTCGAGCGACCCCGACACGTCGCAGACCCCCGCGGCCTGGCAGCCCCGCGCGGGATCACCCCGCCACGAGAACGTCAGTGTCCCCGACGGATTCAGAGTCGGCGTGTCCGCCAACGCGGCGGCTGGTACCGCACAGCAAGCGACTAATACCCCGATCCCGAACCGAGCCAAAGCCGATCCGTTCACAGCGCGGGATCCTCTCGGGCGCACTGCCGTAAGTCAATGGCGGAAATTCGGATCGAGCCCCTCATGCGCTTGGCGCGGGTTCGCGCCGAACACGTTGACGCTCGCAGTCGCCCACTCCTTCCAGCGGCGCCCGCCGATCTCGGCCAGCATTTCCCCCAACTCGATGGCTCAGCCCGAAGCTTTTGGGCAAAAACCCCGTGGGACGAGGGTTTTGCCCAAAGGTGATTGGTGTGACCGCCGCTTTTGGGGGAAATGCGGGTCGGGCCGCGTCGGGTCAGGGACGGTTCCCGCGGACGATCCCCCCGCGGGCGATCCGTATCCCTACGCGGGATCAGCCGGCGAGGGATCCCGCCGCCACGTGCCCGACCGCCCGCCGGACTTCTCCAGCAGCACCACCGAGCCGATCTCGGCGCCGCGCTGGATCCCCTTGACCATGTCGTAGACGGTCAACGCGGCGACCGAGGCGGCCGTCAGCGCTTCCATCTCGACCCCCGTGGGACCGGTCGTGCGCGCCTCGGCGACAAGCGTGATCTCGCCCGCCTCGGCATCGACCACCCCCTCAACCCCCACGAACGACAGGGCCAGCGGATGACACAGCGGAATCAGCTCCGACGTTCGCTTGGCGGCCTGGATCCCGGCGATCCGCGCGACCCCGAGCACGTCGCCCTTGGGGGCGTCGCCGGCGGCCACCGCGCGCGCCGTCTCGGCGGACACCCTGACGACCGCTTGGGCCACCGCCCGGCGCTCGGTCGCGGCCTTGGCGCCGACGTCGACCATCCGGGCGCGACCCGCCTCGTCGAGGTGCGTCAACCGCTCCGGCTCGCTGCTCACGGCCGCCGCCCGCTCACACCGGAGCGAACGAGCGCTGCGCCGCCTCGATCAGGTCGCGCACGCCCTGCACGTTGCCGTCGCGCAGCAGCCCGACCGGATCCGGATCGCCGTTGACGATCGACTCGAAGAACTCCTTGCGGTCCTGGTAGGTCGGCAGCGTCGCCTTGGCCCAGCCGCGAGCGTCGTTGAGCAGAATCGCCAGCGTGGCGTAGGGCTCGCCGAACAGCTCCCCGATCTCGCGCTTCATGCGCTTGGCGAGCGCGGGCGAGGCGCCGGCCGTCGAGATCGCGACCGCCAGCGGGCCGGTGCGGACGATCGCCGGCAGGATGAAGTTGCACAGCGGCGGCACGTCGACGACGTTGACGAGCATCGCGCGACGCTCGGCGTCGTCGAACACGCGGATGTTGACGTCGGTGTCGCTCGTCGCGGCGATCGCGATCAGCGCGCCCTCGAGGTCGCCCGACTCGTACTCGCGCTGCTCCCAGCGGATCGATCCCTCGCCGGCCAGCTCGACCAGCGACGGGTGCGCCGCGGGCGCGACCAAAGTCACATCGGCGTCGCAGGCCAGCAGCCCCTCGACCTTCTCGAGCCCGACGTCGCCGCCGCCGATCACCACGCACCGGCGACCGGTCAGCCGCAGGCAGGCGATGTAGAACGGCGTCTCGAGCATCCCGCGCACGCACGACTGGTCGCACGTGCCCTTGCGGAACTGGCAGACGCACTCCTTGCCGGTGTAGGCCTGGGCGGGCATCGCCCTATACGTTAGTGGGACCGTTAGCGCTTGACGGCGCCGCGGGCGAGCCGCCCGCCGAGCTTCAGCAGCGGCGCCGCGCCCTCGCGGAGCGCTTGCGCGCGGATCGACGGCCGCCCGTAGAGGATCGTCGCGGTGCTGCGCAGCGCGCTGCCGAGGGTCTCGTCGTAGGGGTGCCACCAGGCGTTGCGGACGGTGCCGGGCTCCCACACGCGGAGCTTCACGTTGACGCACTCATACAGCCCGAACTTCGAGTGGGTGCGCCCGAGGCCGGACTCCTTGACGCCGCCCCACGCGCACTGGCAGGCGCCGTGGCTGAACATGTGGTCGTTGATCCAGACCATCCCGGACTCGAGCTCGCCCGCGATCCGCTCGCCCTTGTCGCGGTCGGTGGTCCAGACCGACGCGCCCAGCCCGAACACCGAGTCGTTGGCCAGCGTCAGCGCCTCCTGCTCGGAGTCGACGACGATGATCGGCAGCACCGGCCCGAAGATCTCCTCGCGCATGATCCGCATGTCGTGGGTCACGCCGGTCAGCACGGTCGGGGCGTAGAACGCTCCGTCGAGGCCCGCGGGCGCATCGACGGCACCGCCGCAGCGCAGCGTCGCACCCGACGCGACGGCGTCGTCGACGAGCTCGCGCACGATCTCGAACTGGTCGCGCGAGACCATCGGCCCGATCTCGGTGTCCCAGCTCAGCGGATCGCCGACGCGCAGCCGCTGGGCTGCCGCGACGACACCCTCGATGAAGCGGTCGGCCACCTCGCGCATCACGTACACGCGCTCGATCCCCGAGCACGTCTGGCCGGCGTTCGCAAAACCGCCCCAGGCCGCGCCCGAGATCGCGTGCTCGAGGTTCGCGTCGGCCAGCACGATCATCGGGTCCTTGCCGCCCAGTTCGAGCACGGATCCCTTGAGGCGACTCGCGCAGCCCTCGGCAACCGTCCTCCCGGTCTCGACCGAGCCGGTGAAGAACACCTTGCCGACGCTCGACTGCACCAGCGCCGATCCCGTACCCGGGCCGTGCACGACTCGCACCAACCCCTCGGGCACGCCCGCGCGCTCGAACAGCTGCTGGATGCGCTGGCCGATCAGCGGGGTGAGCGAGGCCGGCTTGAGGACCACGCCGTTGCCCGCCATCAACGCGAGTGCGACCTCGCCGAACGGGATGCTCCACGGGTAGTTCCAAGGCGAGATGATCCCGATCACGCCCAGCGGCTCGTACACGTAGGACGAGCGCTTGGTCTTCAGGAACAGCTGCGGCATCGAGATCTTCTCGTCGGCGAGGATCTCCGCGCCCGCGTTCGCGATCCAGTGCAGCGCGTCGATCGTCGGCAGGATCTCCATCGAGAACGCCTCGTTGCGCGGCTTGCCCTGCTCGCGTGCGAGCAGGTCGCGGATCTCATCGCCCTCGTCGATCAGCACCTGAGCGGCGCGCTCGAGGTAGCGGCCGCGGTCCTCCAGGCTCAGCTGGGCCCAGAACGGCTGCACCTTGGCGACGGCGTCCACCACCCCCTGAACGTCCTCGGGCGCGGTGATCTCGACGGCGCCGAGCCGCTCGCCGGTGGCCGGATTGAAGGACTCGAGTTCGGTT
This sequence comes from uncultured Solirubrobacterales bacterium, assembly GCA_963725925.1. Taxonomy (GTDB): domain Bacteria; phylum Actinomycetota; class Thermoleophilia; order Solirubrobacterales; family Solirubrobacteraceae; genus Palsa-465. Next base: position 407,221 of record CAVSAY010000015.1, on the reverse strand, counting down.
GTGGCTGTGGTTGCGCTCATCGCCCGGAGACTAGTGCTAGCCGGGCCCCGTGGGCTATGCCGCGATTGGCTCGAACATCCCCGCGAGCTCTGCGAGCTCCGGGCCGAGCTCGAGCAGCCCGTCGATCTGGCCGTCTTGCACGCGCGAGGCAATCAGATGGAAGCTGGCCCCGACGAGCAGCTCGTGCTGCGTCGTCGAGAGCTGCTCGGTGTCGCTGCGGCTGTTGTGCTCGGCGGTCAGCAGCTCGACCGTCAGACGGCGCATGTTCTCCCGCCGCCACAGCAGCTCCCGATCTCCGCGCAACACCTCGACGAACACCAGCCGCGCCTCGGCGGGGCGCCGCGCCATCCGCTTGAGCACACTGCCCACCCCGCTGGTGAGCGCATCCGACCAGCTCCTGCTGCGGGCGAACGAGTCCGCCATCATGCCCAGGAGGTCCATCGACACCTGTTCGTAGGTGTCGCTCACGCACGCCTGCACCGTCGGGTAGTGGCTGCGCACCTGCGCCGGCGTCAATTTTGTGCGGTCCACCAACGCATCGAGGGACACGCCGGACAATCCGCGGTCTCCGACCAACTGAAGCGTCGCCGATCGAATCGACGCGCACGTGCCACATGCCTTCTCACAGGACATTCTCGCCTCTCCCCGGTAGGTGGGCGCGTCCCGCAACCGCACGATCTTAACCATGGTCATGTTTGAGGAACAAGAGGGTTTTCCTATCCTGGACGAATGTTCTAGGCGCGTGGCCGCGTAACCACTGGTGGGATCGCCATCCAGAGGTATGTATGTTCCGCCGCATGACCCCTGCCGCAAGGCGGCGCGCCCGCCAGCCACACCAGTTACCGCCGGGCCGTCATGGCCTCCCGCGCGCCTTCGTCGCGTCCAACCAGCGCGAGCGGATTCTCGACGCGGTCGCCGACGTGGCGAGCCTCGCCGGCTACGCCTCGATGAGCGTCGAGGGCATCATCGCGACCGCTGGGGTGTCGCGGCGCACGTTCTACGACCACTTCGCCGACAAGCAGGAGGCGTTCCTCGCGGCGTACGACGCGATCGTGGCCCTGCTCGTGGAGCGGGTGCAGAACGCGTTCCTCTCCAACACGACGTTTGCGGGCCGCGTGCGCGACTGTCTCGCGGCATTCCTGACGTTTCTGGCCATTGAGCCCCGCTTCGCCGACATGTGCATCGTGGAGGTGCTGGCGGCCGGTCCGGAGGCCGTGGAGCGCCGCAACGGCGTGATGAGAGCCATGGCCGGCCTGATTCGAGCCGCCGCCGCCGAGCTCAAGGAAGGCCAGAAGCCGCCGCCCCTGACGGCGGAGACGATCGTCGGCGGGATCTACGAGGTCGTCTACTCGAGAGTGCTGCAGGGCAAGACCGAGGACCTTCCCCAGGAGCTCCAGCACGATCTCGCCTATTCGATGATGCTTCCGTACATCGGACACGCCGCCGCCAGGCGCGAGGCAGCGAAGGCTCCCAACGTCACGATGCCCGAGCCCGAGGACGCCTGAGCGCCTCGCTGGGAACAGGTCTGTGTCTGGGCGCCCCGCCCGGACCGTGCCCTCGGTAAGCGCGAATGTGAAGAAACATCGCTTTTTCTGAAAGTTCTTAGACTTTGCGCCCACCCCCGAACGGGGGTTTCTGACAGAAAAACACTGGCGTGTGTATTAGCCGATCGGTAGGGTTTGAACCGCAATGTCCACTGGGGCGCTAGACGCGGGCGGCGGCCAGCTTCCCCGCGGTCGACATCGTCTGACCCGCGGAGCCGTCGTCGAAAACCAGCGGCAACGGTTGATCCGTGCCGTGCCACCGGTCGTGCGCGCAAAAGGCTTCCACGCGATGACCGTCGAGGACATCTCGGCGCGGGCGGGCGTGTCGCGTCGCACGTTCTACGAGAACTTCCGCGACAAGGAGGACTGCTTCATGACCTCCTACCGTCATCACGCCCAAGAGCTGCTGGCGGTGGTCGCGGGAGCGGCATCGGCCGCTGAGGATTGGGAGGAACGCGCGCGGTTCGCGATCGCGGCGCTGCTCCGGTTCTTCGCGCAGCGTCCCGACTATGCACACATGGGAGTGATCGAGGTGATGGCGGCCGGGCCTGCGGCGGTCGCCGAACGCGACCAGGCACTCAGCGCGATCGCCTCGCTGATCGGCGAGGAGGCGCTCGCCCTGGCCCCACAACCGGCGCCGCGCCTGTTGCTGCGCACCGTCGCGGGCGGGGGCCTGCAGCTGATCTACGCCTGGGTGCTCGCCGGACGCAGCGCCGAGCTCGAGCGATTGCTCCCGACGATCATGTACATGGTTCTGTGCGCGCCCCACGGCCCTGCTGGGGCCGCCGTGAGGGCTGGCCTGATGCCCGACCGCGCGGGCCCCAGTTAGCGGGCCGCGCGGGGACCGACGCGACGATGTCGATCCAGCCAGACCAGCCACCGGGGCGCGGCAAGCGGCTGCCGCGCGGACGTCACGGACTGCCGCGAGCAGTCGTGGTCGAGAACCAGCGCACGCGGATCTTCGACGCGCTGGCGGCGGTGTGCGCGGCGAAGGGATACGCCGAGGTGACCGTGCGCGACATAACCGACTCCGCCGGCGTCTCGCGACACACGTTCTACGACCTCTTCAGCGACAAGGAGCAGTGTTTCCTGGCGATGTACGACGTCGTGGTCCACCGGCTGCTCGACAGGGTCAGTGCCGCGTACTACGCCAGCGACCGGCCGTGGCCCGAGCGGATCGGAGCGGCTCTGCGCGCGCTCGTCGAGCTGTGCGCCGCCGATCCGAACCTCGCGCGGCTGACGATGGTCGAGGTCCTGTCGGCCGGCCCACATGCGCTCGCCACTCGTGATGCCGCACTGCAGCGCTTCGCGGTGTTCTTCGAGCCGGCCCGTGCGGGCCTCCCCGAGGACATGGCATCTCAGCATCTGCTGGCGCAGGGCGTGATCGGCGGTCTGTACGAGGCCCTTTATGCGCAGATCCTCGACGGGCAGACCGAGCGGCTACCGGAGCTGCTGCCCGACCTCGTGTACTGCATGCTCGTTCCCTACCTCGGGCATCCGCGCGCGCTCGCGGTCAGCGAGGCGGAGCGGCGCCGCGCCGCCTGATCACGGCCGTTCGGTGAGGTCGTCCCCCGGGCGGACGGCTCAGTCGGACGCCGGGAACAGCCCGCGCCCGCGCTTGACGACCTGCCCCGTGCTCGCCAGATCGCGCACCGGGCGGTAAAGCGAGACCGCATCGACGCCCAGGGCCGTGGCGATCTCCGCCACCGTCGCCCCCGGGTTCGACGACACGGCTTCGAGCAGGCGCGCGTCACGCTCGGCGGCCGCCGCCACCCGGCTCTGCCCACGACGTGCCTGCCGGCGGCGAGCCGAGGCCCGGCGCGACTGCTGATCGGCAGCTGCGGGCTGCGGGGCCGCGGCGGCCGGCGCCGCCGGCTCCTCAGCGGTCGCGCTCGCCGGTTCGGGCGCGGTCAGCCCGATCTCGTCCGCGACCCGCTGCAGCTCCTGGTACTCGCGCACCAACGGCTCCAGCTCGGCGAGGCGTGCCGCGACGCGCTCGCGGAGGGTCCGCGCCTCGTCGGCAAGGGTCATCGGGTCTCCAGTGTCGCGACTGGCGGGCAACCGGACATTGGTGTATCAGACCCATCGGTCACCCCGAGCCACCGCCGCGGGCGCGAGCACCTCTGCCAGCAGCTACACCAGGATCAGGTGGGCGATCTTGGCCGTGGTCTTGCTCGAGCCGTTGGCGTTGACCGCAGTGAGGACAGCGGCGACGGCGTCCCGAGCACCGGACGCCAGCGCCGCGCGCGGAAGCTTGACGGTGATTCGCATCGGCGCGCCCGCACGTGCCTGAACGGACCGTGCGCTCAAGTGGTACGTGCTCACGTGATGCTTGGCGCCGTGCGCGGGACCGTGGACCGAGGTGACCGTGATCGCGAGCGTCAACCGAGCGGCCTGGTCACAGCGTGCGGTCAGGCTGAGTGTCCGCTTCGGCGCCACTGACTTGAGCTTGCCGTTGCGCGTCCTGTGCGTCCGCTCCCGCGCCGAGACGCGCGGGCTGTCGGGCTTGAGCGTGCACGACGGCTTGGCCTTGGGCACGATCACCGGCGTCGTCACGGAGCCGCCCCCGCCGCCCCCGCCGCCTGTCGGTCCGCCACCACCCCCCGTCCGCCGCGTCGAGCGTTGTCACGATCTTTCCGTCGGGACCGACGCCGACGCACAGCGAGGTGTTCGGGCAAGACATGCCCCGAACCTCGGTAGTGGATGCGAACGGCCCCTGGTTGTCGACCAGGACCGGAGTCGACCAGCCCGAGCGGGGACGCGGCGACAGCGCTTGCCGGCGGGAAGGCTGCCGACGGCGGCCGCGCAGAGGATCGCGGCCGCCGCCGGCGCCAACCGGCGCATGTCTACCTGCGCACCGCCTTGCTGCTTGGCGTGCTTCGTCTTAGCCTGCTTGTGTCCGTGTGTCTTCTTGGTCTTCTGTGACCCACAAGCGGGCGTCCCGAAGTGGATGTCGAGGTTCTCGACCGCCCGGGAATGAGCGGTCAGCTGCCCGGTGCCGTTCTGGGCCGACTTGCAGATGCTCTCGCCCCTGCCGGTGACGACGAGGATGCCCTTGCCGCCGCCGTTGATCGTCAGCTTGAAGTTCGACACCGCCGCGTCCGGGATCCCGGAGAACGTCGAGATCAGACGACCCGCGCCGTCGACCGAGGTCTTGGCGTGGAGGATCAGCTGGACGTCGCCCTTGAGCGGGATCAGCAGCGACGGCAGCGTCTTGATCTGCTGGCCCTGGGCGTTGGTTCGAATGCCCTGGACCAGGAAGACCTTGCCGCTGAGCGAATGCGGCAGCAGCGGCGACACCGCGGTGACCTTGCCGACGATCGTCTTGGCCGGGCAGCTGAGCGCCGCGGCGGCCGCGACCGAGCACACGACCTGCGAGTTCTTCGGGTCGAGCGCGAGGCTCAGCGGCAGCGTGACCTTGGCCGACTGGATGTTGGCCTGTCCGGACGACGGGGCCTTCAACGTCGCAGTCAGCGTCGGATGCTTACCGCTGGTCGTCTGGCCCTTGCCCGTAAGGCTGATCCCGAGCGACGGAGCGAACGGCAGTCCGAGGCAGCCGCCGACCTGGAACCGCGACGACACCGGAGCAACCGCTCCACCCACCGACGTGATCGTCGAGCGGATGGTCGACGCCGCGCACGACGTCGGGTTGACGATGAAGTTCCGGCGGTCCAGCGTCAGGTTGACCGTCTTGATCCGCAGCGGCACGCCATCGAGGATCGTCGGGAACGGATCAGAGACCGCCGTCACGTGCGCGTCGTTCGGGTCGATGCGCAGCGACTGGCGCACCACCACCGTGCCCAGGTTGTACGGCCCGGCGATCGCCGGGATCACGGTGGCGAGCCCGTAGGCGCCGCCGTTGTACGGCCCGGTCAGGTACACGGGGCCCGACAGGAACAGCGGGTGCGATCCGGCGCCCGAGCCGACAGTGGCCGTGCCGACGCGCGACGCGGCGCCACAGGTCCCGGCGTTGGCGGCTGCGTTGGAGCACAGCGGCACGCCGGCGATCTTCGCGAACAGGCCCGGAGGCAGCGTCGCCGTGATGCTCGACAACTCACGGTCGGTGTCTGACCGCGAGAACGTCAACGTGAATGGCGAGAACGCGCCGGCCGACGGGTTCGTGGTCCCGGCGGCGAACGTCGGGGCGAACGCGCCGGTGCAGCCGGCGATGTTGAAGGACGACGACGGCGTCGCATCGGCGCCGCTCCACGACAAGATGTCAGAAGTCGTGGTGAACGTCCCGCATGTCTCGGGGTTGGCCAGCGCGGCCAGTGGCCCGCCGAACAACTTCAGGTCCAGGTCGCTGAACGGCAGCTGCGGGTTCTGGCTGAACACGGTGGTCAACTGCCCCGTCGTCGGGTTCGGTGTGACCTGGCCGGACAGGTGGACGTTGACGTTGTCCCCCGCGGCGGCGAGGAACAGCCTGTACATCTGGCCCGGAATGGGGGCTCCGATGTATACCGACCCCGTGAGCTGGTCCGGCAGCACCGGCGTCGTGATCGCGACCGTGCCGACTTTGGACGCATCCGGACAGCTATCGGCCGCGAACTGGGCGTCCGTGCAGCCCGCTAGCCCGTTGGCCACGGCCGGCGACAACGCGGTGCCGGCCGGCAACGTCACAGAAACGTTCTGCACCGTAGGTGTCGCCAGGCTGTATGGCTGTTGGTTCTGGGGCACGCTCAGGTCGATCTCGTATCCGGCCGGGGTGTCTGCCTGCGAGGTGTCAGGTGCAGCGGACAGCCTCGGCGACATCGACAGCTGGTCGCATCCGGTCGGGGGGCTCACCGGAATCGTGACCGTGTCGGGCTGGCCTTGATAGGGAGTGGCCGTGACACTCGCGCTCCCTGCGGCCGAGCAGTTCGTAGGGTTGGTCAGGAAGGGAGCCTTGGACACCGACGACGCCTGGCAGTTGGGACTTGCCAAGTTCTCGCCACACCGTTGAGCGTCGTGGCTTGGATCACCCGGCACGCCCCACAGGGTCAACGAGCTCCCTTCGAGCGTCAACAGCGTCGATGCGGAGCTGAGCGTCCCCACGAGCTGGCAGCTCGACGAGTCGCAGTGGGTCGAGCCGGGGGAGCGCACGTCGACCTCGACCGTGATCGTCACGAACAGGAACGTCCCCGAAAGCGTCGCCACGTGCCCCGGGTCCGGCGTCATGTTGAAGAGCGGCACCGGCGCCGGCTCCGTGTCTGCCTGGGCATTGACGTCCTCGCCCGCCGTGTGGGTGGACTGCAGCGGGGTCTCGAGATCGAGCTTGCCATTGCTCGGGAAGAAGTGGGTCTGATTGGTTTCGAGATCGCCCGCCGCCTGCGACCCAACCTTGACGAAGTCAAGCCCGGTGAATCCGGCCGTGCTCGCCACGTTGATGGTCTCGTCGTAGACGAGGTCACCGGTGGCATGCGGGTAGAACATCCCAAACGTTGTCGGGCAGAAGGTGACGTTTGTGGGCAGCGATGTATCGGGCCCACAGGTGCCCGCCACCGGTCCCCCGGTATCCGCGACAATCGTGTTAGTGCTGGTGTCGATGCTACGCACCGTCGCGTGCTCGGCCTGGCCGCCAACCGTAATGTCGCACGGGGCCGAAGTCACGCCACAAATGGTCATGAAGTCGCCGACGTTGATATGACTCGCATCGGCGACGGTGAAGGTCACCGTGCTACACCCTGAAAACCCTGGACATGTGGCGATGTCGCTCGTAAGACTCGTCGGGCCGAAGGTTGGTGCCGTCAGCGTCGTATGGCTTCCCGGCGTGACCGTCAGGTTCGCGTTGAGGATGCCTACCTGCGCGTCGGAGGGGCAGTTGAAGTCCTGAAACTCGTTGTCGGTGCAGTGTGGGATGGCCTGCGGGTTGCCGACCTCTCCCGGCGGCAGACTGATGGTGACGTTCTTCAGCTGGCCGGCGGTGTTCCCGAGGGCGTCGGTGTTCAGCTGGAAGGCCGTTGTGAAGTCAGAGTGAGCGCCGGCCTGGTTGTTTGCCCTCGAGCTGGTGAACGAGTTCGGGCAGATGCCGAAGGTGCTCGACGCCGTGGGACACTCGAGCAGGGCGGCGCCAGCCGACGGCGCCGCCAGCAACCCGGCCGACAGCACGCCCGCGACCAGCGACGCGAGGCCGACCAGCTTGGTCTTTGCGGTGAGCGAATGCATCCTTGTCATGAGTTCGTTGAACCTCATCGTCATCACCGTTCCCGTGCTCCGCGTCGGATGGTGGCTCGTCGTGTGATGGCCTTCCATTGAGTTGTGGCCTTCCGGCGCGTGGTTGCCCTCTTGCCCTTCTGCTTAGTCAGGGTCACCGAGGCGATGGCGACCTGCCCGCTCTGCGAGTAGCTCACAGAGATCCGGACGACCAGCTTGTGCTTGCTGGCAAGCGCCTTGCGCGCGTGCTTGCCAAGGTGCAGCGTCAGGGTGGCGGTCCCACCATGCTCGCCGCGGAACGAGTGGCTGGCGGAGGACAGGATCTCCGTCGCGCCCTTGATCCTGGCCGATGCGACGGCGCTGATCTTGCCGGGCTGGCTCGCGTGCACCGTGATCTTCAGCTTGCCCGTCTTGGCGAAGCGCTTGCGCTGGCTCGCCGAGATCGAGTTGACCCTGAACGTCGGTGGGCTCGGATTGGACTGAACGAGAGTGTTGCTGGCCGGCGTGCTGAAGAACACCGTTGGGGCGACCGACGACCGGCACGTGTCCGCCGCGCCGCAGGCCGGAGCGGGCGTGGGTGGCGCCGGGAAGCCGCCACCGACGCGGGCGTCGTAAATGTCGTCGTAGCCGTCGGTGTCTTGCCGCACGAGCTGGTCCTCGGTGGTGAAGAACACATCGTTGCCGGAGGGCGTCGTGCTGCCCAGCGAGGACCCTGTCGTCGAGTGGCCGTCGGAGATGGCGGACACGGTCCCGTTCTCCCACTCGTAGACGTTCTGCGCGAACGTCAGACCACCGAACAGGCCGATCGGGATCGGCGGCACGCTGATCACTCCCGGCGCAAGCGGGTCGGGGCTGTTGAAGAAGATGCGCGAGCCGTCGGAGCTCATCGGAACCCCTGTGCCCTGCGGGCCGTACGAGCCGCCGCCGCTGGCGCCAAGGCCGGCGCTGCCGCTGAGCCCACTACTGGTCGAGCCACACGAGATGCATGTCAGCGAGTTGCTCGCGGTGACGTAGCGATAGATCTCGAACGGGGGCCTTTGCTCGACCCCGGCGCCCGAGGAGTGGCCGAAGATCAGGCCGAATCCATCGGTCACGAGCAGATGGGTGGAGTCCGGGATCGCCATGATCGTCGCCGACTCCGAGAAGAAGGAATCCACGATCTCGACGCTGCGCCCCACGAAGAAGCCCGCACTGCTGGCGACCGGGATCGAAATCGGCTTGCCGTCGCCCGGTGGGTTCACATCAGCGGACAGCGTGGTGGTCGGTCCCGAGGGGTTCTGGTTGGTGAGGTTGCCCGTCGACTCGAACACCAGAACGTTGCCGGTTGGTGTCGGGATGGCTGCGCGGGCGGTGTCGGGCTCGGCGGTCAGGACCTGCTTGTCCCGATTGTCGCCGGTCACCCCGCTGCCGAGGGCCGCGATGAAGGTAGTCGTGTTCGCCGTCGTGTCGTACACGTAGAAGTTCATGTCTCCCTGGTTGGGAGTCCCGCCAGGCACCGGGAGGGCGTCCTTGTCGACGAACCAGACGAAGTGCCCATCGTTCGAGATCGCGCTGATGCCGACGAAGTTGGGGTCGGTGTTGGCGTCGTCGTTGGAAAGCGGGGTGGTCGTCCCCGTGTTGGTGTTGAACTCGTACAGCTCGTTGTTCGTGTTGGCGTCGCCGCCGAGGCCCTCGGTCGCTCGTGAAGAAGACGCGCGAGCCATCCTGCGACGCACCCTCGTAGACGGCCTGGCCGCTCGAGCTGGGGTCGTCGATCGGGGTCGTCGTGCTGGTGCTCAGGTCACGCATGTACAGATGGGTGGAAGTGGCGCCCACGTAGGCACAGCTGCCGCCGACGCACGTCGGGGGACTTTCGAAGAAGACCTTCGTTCCGTCGCTCGAGATCGAGTTGGTGGTGGTCCCCAAGTCGTTGGCGGGGAGCGACGGCTCGTTCAAGAAGTTCCCGTTCCCGGCGATCGCACCGAAGGGGCTGATCAGGGCGCCCGAGTTGTCGACGTTGATCAACGTGGTGGTGCCAGTCGAGTTGTTGCGGTCGTACAGGTACTCAGCGTCGGGGTTGGCAGGCGACAGCGGGGTCGCGTCGGCGGTCAACGACTCCTTGCTGTTGAAGAGCGTGCTGTTCCCGTCCGGCGTGGTGGCGGCCCACGTCGCGTTGTTCTGACTGGTGTCCAGCGCCGTCGGGAACGGTCCCGTCAGCCAGCTCAGCACACCCGACGCGTCCTGCAGGTAAAGGTCGAGGAAGTTGGTGGCGCCCGGGCCGGCGGGCCGCTGCGTTGCCGGCGTCATACGACGGGGCGTGGTGTAGATCGTCTTGGTGAGGTCGCCTGTCCACCACAGCGGCGCCTGCTCGGCGAACAGTCCCACGAGACCGCCGTTCGGCGGCTTGGGCGTCAGCGCGTTGGTCGTCCATCCGGTGGCGGTGCGCCTCGACTGGTACAGGGTCACGGCCGACGAGGTCGCCCCGCAGCACCCGCCGATCGCCTCCCAGTTAGCGGCGTCGCCGTTGGTCGAGGGGATGCCGGCGCCGGTGTCGATCCCGTTCTTGTCGACCGGGGTGACCTGCTCGTATCCGCGACCGTCAGGCAGGGCAAGCGCGGCCGCAGGCGAAGCGACGCCCACGAACGCGGCGCACACCGCGGCAAGCGTGAGCAGCGCGAAGCGCCCGCGGGCGCGACGCAACGAGGCTCGCCCGAGCTCCGGGGTCAGTCGTCGTAGCTGGACAAGGCAGGACTGAACGACCGGTCGCTCGGCACTCATGGAATCTCCGCTCTCTCCTTAGCCCTCTGGCAAACCCGCCGCGAAACACATTCGTGTTTCTCAGGGCGCACGCCGCAATCGACATGCGCTCAGCTGCGGGCGTGAGCGAACATACACGCAAGTGTTCTCAAATGTCAAGTAGTTCTCAGCGGGTGGCGCTGACGCTCGGCGGAGGGTCCGCTCGGAGCTGCGGGAAGTCCGTGGAAAACCCTGGAATCGGACCCTGCGCAACGCACCGCGGAGCGGCCACGTCGCGCCCCGTCGTGCGGAATGCGTACTGCGTCACGAGCGGCGCGAGCGTCGACGGGATCGCCGATGTCGGCGGCGCCGGGTTGCCGTTGCTGCATTCGGCTGTGTTGAGCACCGGCAGCCCGGTCGCGAGGTCGGAGAACGAGCCGGGTGCCCTGTAGGCGTCGTCGCGATTGATCCCCAGGGCGCGGCTGTAGAACGCCAGCGCCTCCGGCGTCAGCGTCTGCGACGTGCGCAGGTAGTGCACCTCGTTCGGCGTCCTTGGAAGCTGCACGTCGTGCGACTGGGAAGCGGCCGTGACGTTGGCGAAGAAGCCTGTGATCTCCCGGCGGTACTGGCCGATGTAGCGCACCATCGGGTCCGCGTTTCGCAAGAACGGCCCAAGCGCGCCGAGCACCGGCGGGATCTGCCCGAGCACCTGGTCGAGCGCGGGCAGGCCGCGCCGCGAGGCCGTCACGGTGGGACCGAGACGCTCGAACAGCGCGCGGAACTGCGGCGCCAGCCGGCGGGTCGTGGCGAACGTCTGGCTCAGCTGCGAGGCGATCGGCTCCAGGTCGCGCACGACCGGATCCGCTTGCTTGGCGAAGCGCGTCAGCGCCGGCAGCGTCAGCTGGCTCTCGCGCTCGAACCCGGGCAGTGCCTTGAATACGTCGGCGAGGTCCTGGTTGCGCTGGGCGGTGGTCTGGAAGAGATTGTCGGCGGCCGTGATCAGGCCCGACAGCTCGCCTTGACGACGGCTGATCGCGTCAAAGAACTCCCCAGTATTTGAGACGGCGCCGCGCAGCGCAGTCGACTGGGAACGCAGCGTTCCCAGCAGGCGCTGCCCGGAGTCCACGAACTGCGGCAGCGATCCGAACGCCTCGTTGATGTCCTGGCCGACCCCGGCCACGGCCAGCGCTTGGGACTGCATCCAGGTCTGGAACGCGGCACGCGTGGTGGGATCGAACGTCGCCAGGATCTGATCGAGGTCGACGGTCTTGGCGACCTGCGCGTCGGGCAGGCGTCCCCCATCGGCCAGCGCCCCGCCCGTGCGATTGCCCGTGCTGAGCTCGACGTAGGTCTCCCCGAGCAGCGTCTTGATCCGGAGCGTCGCGCGCGTATCGCTCGGGATCGGCGCGTACTGGCGCTGGAGCTCGAGCGTCGCCAGCGTGCGGTTGTCGGTCCGGTCGACGGTCAGGTCGACCACCTTGCCGACGTCGACTCCCGCGATCCGCACGTCTGCTCCCGTCGCCAGCTCGTTGGCCTGCGGGAACGCGATCTGCACGCGGTAGCCCTTGGGAGCGAACGGGACCGAGCCGCCGAACCCGATCCACAGGTAGGCGAGCACCAGCACGCAGGACAGGACGAACAGCACGAGCGCGGCGATCCGGGGTGCGCTGGGGGGCGTCTTGATCACTTGGGCGTCCCCCGCGACGTGCAGTGCGCGTTGAGGTCCGGCGTCGTCAGCAGCTGGATCAGCGTCGCCAGCGTGGGATTGTGCGTGGGCTTTGCGAGGTCCTGCAGCAGCTGCAGCGATCCGCACGAGAACAGGATCAGGCTGCGGCGTACCGGGCCGATCGAGTCCTGGCTGGCGAGCACCGAGTTGGTGTCGTGGCTGGCCCAGGGCACGTAGAACAGGTAGCTCTGGCCGTGCGGCGGCTTGTAGGCGAGCTCGTTGACGATGTTGTTGAGCTCGCTGGCCAGCGTCTGCAGACCGGGCGTCGCCTTGGCCAGATCGTGCGTGGCCGGCACCAGCAGCTTGGCCGTCGGCTGAGCCTTGACCGAGAATGGCCGGAGTTGGTCGCGGAGCACCGGCGTGGTCTGCGTAAAGAACGGCCGCAGATCCGACAGCGTCGGACCCAGCGCCCGGGCGCTCGGCTCCAGGCGCCCCAGCGTCGACTGCAGCGTCTGCCCCAGCGTCCCCGCCGCGGTGAGCGCGGTGTTGGTCGCGGTCAGCGCGGGCGGCAGCAGCGCGATCGTCCGCTGCAGGTCCTGATCCTGGTGCGCCAGCGCCCGGAAGACGCCCTCGTTGCCCTTCACGAACGCGGTCAGCTCCGACTCGTTGCTGCCCAGCTCGGTGGCGAGCTGCGAGAGGTTGCCCATCAGCCGCCGCAGCGCGACGCTGCGCAGCGCGACCAGATGGCTGGCCTTCTCGACGTCTCGCGACAGCGGGTCCAGGCGGCGGAAGACGTCGGCCAGATGCTCGCCGCCGCCGTTGCCGAGCGCCTGGCCGGCGCCCGAGATCAGCAGCTGGAGCTCGTCGCGGGTGTCGCTGTCGAGCTGCGCGAGCACCTCGTCGAGGCTGACCGCCGGAAGCGTCTGCGCCGAGCTGAGCGTCGCGCCGGCGTGCAGCGACGGACCGCCCTTGGTCGTTCCCGGGTCGAGCTCGGCGACCATGTCGTTGAGCCCCGTCTTCGGTCGCAACAGGACCGTCGCATCGGGGTGGATGCGGCTCGCGTATTGCGGGTCGATCTCCATGCGCAGAAGCGGCGCCCCGTGCTCCACCGACACTCCCGAGATCTGGCCGACGGAGACCCCGGAGATCGTCACCGCCTGCCCCTGGCCGGGGAGCACTCCGGCGACGCTCGAGACGCGCGCGTTGAGCACGAACTCGTGCTTGCCGACAAACGGCAGCCAGCTCGGCCAGACGATCCGCTGGTGCGCCACCAGGTATGCGCCGACCACCAGGCCGCTCGCCGCGAGCGCAAGCAACAGGATGATCGTGCGCACCTGGCCACGGAGCTCTCTGAGCGTGCGCTTCACGAGATCTTCCCGGTCGGGTCGTTGGGCAGCGGCGGGGCGGGCGCGTCGGGCCGGGAGCCGTCGGCCGGACCGACCGACCCCGATCCGTTGACGTCGGGGACGGGCTGCGTGTAGCACGGCGCGGTGCGCTGCAGCGGCGGGACGCTGTTGGGATACGCCGGCCGCGTGCGCAGGGGCGGCAGGTCGGCCTGCGCGAACTTGGTTCCCAGCGCTCCGTAGAAGTTCGTCTGGCCTGTCTCGATCGTGTACGGACCGCCCGCGGCGCCGATCCGCAGGAAGTTGCCGTTGGCGTCGGCGCCCTGCCCCTCCGCCGCCTGACCGGCCATCGCGTACCAGAACTCCTGGTAGTTCGGGACGCCGCTGGACAGCGACCCGTCCTTGACGACGATGTTGCCGGTGGGCAGGAACACGTCGGTGATGCAGCGGTCAAACGCGTCGATCTGCGGCAGGAACTGCAGCTCGGCGTGCGTCAGCTGGGCCAGCTCAGCGGAGGCCGGCGCGAGCTCGTTCAGCAGGCCGCCGAGCTCGGCCCCGGACAGCAGCGGCTTTGCCTGCGCCAGCCACGGATCGGCGGCGACGATCGTCGCCGGGAGCTGCGGAATGCCCTTGGAGATGTCGCGCGCGAACCGCTCGGTCGCGGGCAATGCGCGGTCGAGCGCCCCGAACGCGGAGTTGGCGTTCTGTGCGGTCGGGCCGAGCAGCGCGATCGTCTCTCGCAGCGATTGCTGTTGCGCGGCGGTCGCTCGCAGCGTCTGGTCGAACTCCGACACAAACGCGGTCAGCTGGGTTCCGGCGCGGGCCAGTCCGGCTGTCGCGCGCGCGAGCCCCGAGACCGTCCGCGCCAGCTCATGCCCGGTCGGGCCGGTCAGCGCACCCGAGACGATCGCCGAGTCGCGCAGCGATGCGGCGCTCGTGTCGAGCGTCTCGTTGATCGCCTGTGCGCCCGTGAGTCCGCGCACCGCGGGATCCTGGCGCGCGTCGTCCGCGGCGCTCGGCTTTGCGTCCAGGGCCTCGCCGAACCCGCTCAGCGCCTGCTGCAGGCGGCGGCGGTTGTCCTGCGGGAAGGCGTCGAACAGCTGGTCGATCTGCACCGGATCGAACGTGTGGCCGAGGGGAATCGTGCCGCCGTCGGAAAGCTGTGGAGCGTTCGGCGTACCCGTCGTCAGGTCGACGTAGAAGTTGCCCTCCAAAAACAGCCGCGGCCTGACCCGCAGGGTCGCGTCGGCGTGCGGCTTGGGGCCCGAGTCGATCTGCATGGTGACCTGCGCGAGCTCGGTGTTGCGGTACCGGCCGACGGCCGTGACCTTGCCGACGTCCACGCCGCCGATCCGGACGGGCGAGCCCGGGACCAGCAGGTTCGAGTTGTGCATTACCGCCTTGACGGTGTAGTGGTTGGTGAACGGCAGCTGCTTGGCGAAGATGAAGTACGTGGCGATCGCCAGCACCAGGATCGCCAGCAGGCTGACCTTGACCGGTCCGATGCCGCGCTCGGCCCACCTCACGGCAGCACCCGCTTGGTCTTCTCGGTGCGAAGGCCCTGGTTGCCGGGGTCGCTGCCGATCACCTGGCGGCCCCTGATGTAGCTCTCGTTGCCGCCCTCGCACTCGGGCGTCTGGCCGGGGGCGTCGGTGTTCGGGTACGGGTTCGAATGCAGGAAGCTGTCGTCCTCGAGCGTCTTGATCGTCAGCGGCGCGCCGGCCGGCGCGGGCGGCCCGTCGGCGGGCGCCGACGATGGCCCCGCCTCGCTGTTTGGCAGCTGCGGCAACGCGAGGATCCCGACGCGCAGGAAGCTGCCGACGACGTCTGACTCCGACAGCGTGCTCTCGAGGTTGCGGAACGTCAGCGCCAGGTAGTTGCAGGTCGTCTGCGCCGGCGTCGCGAACGCGATCGTGGGCTTGAGCAGCTGCGTGGTCTCGGTCAGCAGCACGAGCCCGGGCAGCGTGCGCGGATCCTCGGCGAAGCTCTCGAGGTCTGAGAGCGTGTCGACGAGCCGTCCGTTCAGCGAGGGCGCCGCGCGCAACGCGGGGATCCCGGCCTTGATCGCCGGGGCTAGCTGCTGCGAGGCGCTCGCGAGGTTGGCGAACGCGGGCTCCAAGCGGCGAAACAGCTCGGTCGAGTCATCGATGAACTGCGCCTGGGCGGGCAGCTCGCGAGTCGCGGTACGCAGCGCCGGCGGACCGTCCGCGATCGCGGCCTGCAGCGCGGAGGTCGCCTGCGACAGCGGCGTGAACGTCACATCCAGGCCCGCGAACAGCCCCGCCTGCTGCGTCGCGACCGTCGCGTCCTCGCGTGCCGTGCGCTCGAGGCTCGGGAACAGCGTCGACCAGCCGGTGCGGGGGTCGTTGATGTTCTTGGTCACCGCCAGCAGGTCGTCGACCAGCGGATGCAACCCGCTCAAGGCCTGGTTTAGATCGCTCCCGCGTCCCGCGAACGCGTCTCCGAACGCGTCGAGGTTGGCGGTCGATGCGGCGCGGGTCGGAGGGTTGAACATCTTCAATACGTCGTCGATCTCGACCGGCAGGTGCGTGTGGGAGACCGGGATCGTCGCGCCCGGAGCGAGCATCTGGCTTGAATGGCCGCGCTCGATTTCCAGGTACTTCAGCCCGAGCGGCGACACCGGACGCACCAGGTCGGTCGAGTCCGCCGGCAGCGGCTCGATCGACTTGTCGAGCTTCAGGTGCACGACCGCGCCGACGCTGCCACCGGGCAGCGTCGTGGGGCTGATGCCGCCGATGTAGCCGACGCGCGTGCCGCCGACCAGCACCGAGTCAGAAGCGTTCAGCCCGGCCGCGTCGGGAAGCTCGACGTTGAGGTTGTAGGTCGGGACGAACGGCAGGCCCGTGTTGGCGTTGTACGCGAGCGCGACCGCGATCACCGTGATCAGCAGCGTGATCGCGCCGATCACGATCGGGTTGCGGAACGGGGAGTCGGAGCGGCGCGTCTTCACGGGCTCAGCAGGTAGTCGAGAAGCGCCTTGGTCGCGTCGGGGATACGACGCTTGGCGGCGGGGGGGATTGCCTGGCGGCGGGCGCGGATTGTTTGGCGGCGGCCTTGGCGACGGTCGTCGTGGCGAACGTCGAGCCGCAGCCTCCCACCTGAGAGCTCGAGCGCGCCGAGCAGCTGCCGACCTCGAAGCTCGAGCGCACGTAGTGGCCGAGCGCGTCCTCTCCGTTGACCGCGCCGGTGTAGTAGTAGATGAACCGCATCACGTCCTCGATGCCGCCGGCGTTGTCGAAGCTGCTCGACAACGCCGCGAGATTCGAGGCCAGCGGCTGCAGCGGCTTGGCGAGGCTGAGCAGCTGCCGGACGACTCCGTTGATGCGCGGGAACGTGGACTCCCCTCGCTGCGCGACGTTGCCCAGCGTTTTCACGGCGGGGATCCCGCTCGTCGCAAGCGGGCCGAGGCCTTGCAGCGAAGCGTTGATCGACGGAGCCTCGGCGCCAAGCGGCTGTAGCGCCGAGTCGATCTGGCGCGACAGCCTTGTCAGGCGTACCGCCGCGGGCTTGAGCTGGCGCAAGAACGGCGGGAACGCCCGCAGGTTGTCCTCAATCGCGGCGCCCTGCGCGGCTGCCGCTCCCGCGACCGTGGCCACGTGCTTGATGAATCCACCGACGTGCGCGCGCTGTGCCGCGAGCGGCTTGAGGATCCGGTCGGATTCGCTGGTGAGTCGGGCCAGCACCCGGTTCTGGCTCGACAGCACGGCGATCGCCTGGTCGGTCTGCTGCAGCGCCGGATCGGCGCGCAGCAGCGCCGCGTTGAGCTCCTGTCCGTTGCCGGCAAGGCCCGCGCCGAGCCCGGAGATGATGATCTGCAGGCGCTGCTGCTGCGGTAGGCGCGTGATGTCGGCGAACTGATCGAGGCCGACCGGTGTGGTCGTGTTCTGGACTCCGAGCACGTGCTGGCCCTTGTCGGGGCCGGAGGCGATCGACGGCAGCACCGGCGCGCGCTGGGCGCCCGCCGCAACGGGCTGGCTCGGCGTGCACTGGACGAACTGCTCGCCGAGCAGGGACTCGAGCCCGATCTCGCAGTGCGCGTCGGCACGAAACGGCTCGAATCGGGGGTCGTCGATCTCGAGCGTGATCGCGGCCTTGTTGTTGCTGGTCAGCCCGACCGCCTGGATCGTCCCGACCTTGACGCCGGCCACCTTCACGTCCTCGCCGGGGATCACGAACGAGGAGTTGTCGAACACGGCGCGCACCAGGTAGGAGCCGTCGCCGCTGTCGGCGCGCGATGTGATCACCGCCGCCAGGACCGCGCCGATCAGCGCGAACGCGAGCACGACGATCACGCCGCGGATCACTCTCATGGCGTTCCGCCGATCGTCTCGGACGGGCGGCAGTGTGCGTTGGACAGCGGTCCGGAGTCGACAAACGGAGCCGAGGCATCGAGCGGGGGCGCGATCGCTCCACCCGGGCACCGCTGCAAGAAGCCCGTTTGCAGGTCTCCGCCTGAGCCGCGCAGGTTGGTCGGCTTCGGGATCAGCGTCCCGCCCTGCGCGTCGTCGCTGAAGCTGAACGCGTCGAACACCGGCACCGTGCGGGCGTAGTGGCCGTTGGCGTCATACGGGGCGAACAGCCCGTCCCAGTTGGTCACCCAGCCGACCAGATCGGGGATGTACGGCCGCGCGAATTCGAAGATCGGCGTCGACTGATTCAGGGCCTTGATGGCCCGGGGAAAGTCGCCGTTGACCTGCTTGGCCAGCGGCGGCAGGTCAATCAGCGCGTCGTACAGATCGTTGTTGGGCCCGGCCTGGTTGAACACCTGGCTGAGGCGGCCGAACGTCGGCGTCGCTTCATCGAGCACGGGCTGCAGGCGCTTTAGGAACGGGCCCAGTGGCGCGATCACGGGGCGCGTGACCGAGAACAGGTGCGAGAGCGCCGGCAGCGTCGACTGCCGAAGCCGGGCGAACGTGGCCGTCCCCTTGTTCAACGCGCTCGGGAGGTTCTCCAACGCCTGCGACAGCGCCTGGTTGTCGGAGCCCAGCGCCTGAGACGTGATCCGCGCCTGCGTGATCACGTCCGTGAGCTGTGAGGAGCGCTGGTTGATCGCCCCCAGCGCAGCGCTCGTCTGCTGCAGCAGCTGGGTCAGCTCGGGCGAGCTCGCATCGAGCTGGTCAAACAGCCGGGAGTAGGCCTGCAGCGCGGGTGGGAAGTACCGCGCCGACTCGTTGGCCTGCGACGACTTCCCGGCGTACCAGACGGCAAAGCCGCGGATCACGCGACGCAGCCCCTGCAGGGTGTTGGCGTCCAGTGCGTTGAACAGCTCGTCGACGTCGACGATCCCGCTCGTGTGCGAGGCCGGCACGACCCCGTCGTCGGCCATCGCCGGGTGGAACGTCGGCGCCGGGCTGACCGAGATGTACCTGCTCGCGACTCCGACCAGGCTCTGCTGGCGGATGGCCGCTGTGGTCCCCTGCCGCAGTGGGCCGAAGCTCGAGTCGATCGAGACCTCGATCTCGGCCTGGCCGTTGTGCGTCAGCCGGATCGCCTCGACCTTGCCGGCGGTGGTGCCCCCGATCCGCACGAGGTCGCCGTTGACGAGCTGGCCGGCGTCGATGAAGTCGAACCGGTAGTGGTAGTCGTCCGAACGCGTGACCAGGTAGACGACGATCCCGGCGACGAGCAGCACGGCTGCGAGTGCCGGCAGGCGCCACGGCGAGCGGCGACGCGGCGGTCGCGAAGCCCGTCGTCCCGACCCCGGCGCGTCGCGTCCGGGCGGCGGCGCAACGGGACCGGGTGCATCGCGGGTCAGCGAGGACAAAGGCGTTCCTGCATCGGCTGAGGCGGCCCGGGCCTAACTCCGTTCGGCGGGATGGCGGGCCCGTCCCGCCCGCCGCGCGGGCAGTATAGACGCGGGCGTTCCCGATTCGCAAAGGCCTTCCCGAGGAGCCCCACGGAGGGGTGCGGCGGGCTTAGGAACATTGCTGTGCATGTTTGAGCGGACTCCGCTAGCGTATGCCCCGTCGCAGCACGGCGCCAATCCCACAGGAAGGTCCAGACCATGCGCAAGCTCGGAGTCGTCGCATTCCTCGCCACTCTCGCCGCCTCGGGCTTCGCTGCCGCGGTCGCCGACGCGCCGGTGGCGCCGAAGGTCACGGTCAAGGCTTCGGTCTCGCCCAACCGCGCGGGCACCAAGAGCCATCCGCAGGGCGTCACGCTGAAGACGAAGATCGCGTGGGAGACGCTTGGTAGCGCCAGCCAGCCGATCGTCCAGACGTTCGACATCCTGTTCCCCAAGGGCTCCCTGTACAACGGCGCCCACCTGCCGTCGTGCTCGTACTCCAAGCTCAACGCCGTCGGACCGGCCGGCTGCCCGAAGGGGTCGATCGTCGGGTCGGGGAGCGGTAACGCGTATGCCGACACGACGATCACCCATCCGAAGATCACCGTGGTCAACGGCGGCGCCAGCCGGGTCTACTTCTTTACGGTCCTCAACAACCCCGCGCGCGTCCAGTCACCGGTGATCGGCAAGATCACGAAGACGAGCGGCAAGTACGCCTACTCCCTGCACGTGACCGTGCCGCAGGTGCTCCAGGTCGTCGCCGGGGTGCCGATCGAGCTCACGCTCCTGAACGTGACGGCCGGCAAGGGCACGTGGCTGGAGACGACAAGCTGCGGCCCCGGCGGCCACTGGCCGTTCAGCGTCTCCACGGGGTACAACACCGGCGGCTCGTCGAAGTTCACGGCTTCGATCGCCTGCCACAAGTAGCGCCGGCCCAGACGCAGGAGCACTTGCAGGCAATGCGACGCCCGGTCGCCCTCGCAGCCGTTTTGCTGGCGGGGACGGCCGCGGCGGCACTCGCCCAGCCGTCGCCGATCACGGTCACCGTCACCCCCAAGGTGACGCCGAGCAAGGCTGGGACGCCCGCACATCCCCAGGGCGTCAAGCTCGACCTGCGTCTGCAGATCCACTATCCGCCCGACTATCAGCTCGCGCTCGTGCAGACCGTCGACGTGTGGTTCCCCAAGGGCGGCCTGTACAACGGCGATAAGTTCCCCACCTGCTCGTACAACCGGCTCAACGCACTCGGGCCCGCCGGCTGCCCGAAGGACTCGATCATGGGCCACGGGACCGGCGTGGCGACGGCAGACACGAACTTCACCTATCCGAAGATCACGATCGTCAACGGAGGCCAGCACGTGGTCTTCGCCTACACCATCCTCAACAATCCCGCCCGCGTGCAGACGCCGGTGGTCGGGAAGATCACCAAGCTGTCGGGGCGCTGGTCCTACAAGCTGCACGTAGTGATCCCGAAGGTGCTCCAGGTCGTCGCCGGCGTCCCGATCGTGCTGCACTCGCTGCACCTGTTCGCCGGCCGGGGAGACTGGCTGGCGACGACCTACTGCCCGCCCAACCACAAGTGGGCATACCACGCGGTCACCCACTTCAGCAGTGGGGATACGCTGGTCACCGACGGCGCCGTCGGCTGCCATTCGTGAGATGACCGGTCCGGGGGCTCTGCGCAGATGACCGGGATCGTCGATCGAATCTTCCTGATCACCCGCATCACGGTCGACGAGACCGGCCGGATGGTGATCCTCACCGGCCGCACGATCGCCTCGGCCGTGCGCCCGCCGTATCCCTACGGCAACGAGTTCGTACTCCAGTTCCTGTTCGCGATGCGGCTGTGCTGGTTTCCGATGCTGCTGTCGACGGTCGCGTTCGGCTACGAGGCGCCGGGGCTGCAGGCCGCCAACTTCCTCGTGCTGTTCGGAGCGCTTGACCGCCTCGGCGGCTTCTTCGTGCTCGCCTCGATCAGGGAGTTCGCTCCGTTCGTCGACGCGATCGTGGTCGCGGGCGTGGCCGGCACCGCGATCACGGCCGATCTCGGCGCCCGCAAGATCCGCGACGAGCTCGACGCCCTGGTCGTGATGGGCGTCGATCCGATCAAGAATCTCGTGGTCCCGCGCTTTTTGGCGCTGATGCTCGTGACGGGCCTGTTCGACATCTACGCGCTGCTGTTCGGGATCTTCGGAGGGGTGCTCGCGACGCTGGTCAACCACGCGCCGCTCGGCCCGTTCTTCGCGACGCTCGCCAACAACGCCGAGCCCACCGACCTGTGGGCTTCGATCCTGAAGACGACCCTGTTCGGCGCGATCATCGCGATCGTCTGCTGTTACAAGGGGATGAATGCCTCAGGCGGCGCCGCCGGGGTCGGCCGCGCCGTAAACCAGGCGGTCGTGATCGCGTTCCTGGGCATCTTCGCCTTCAACTACGCGTTCACGCAGGTCCTGCTGGCAACCCATCCGGCAATCACCACGATCGCCAAGTGATGACATGAGCGCCCAACCACGATCTGTGATCGGCGACCTGATCGAGACCCCACGGGGGTGGCTGGTCAGCTCGGGGCTGATCGTGAAGTTCGCGGCGGGCGTCGTCCGCGACGTGTTCAGCCTGCGCGTGTTCCGCTTCGCCGGCGAGGCGCTGCGTCAGGCCGGGATCCTGATGGTGTCCTCGACGCTCGTGATCTGGGGGCTGGTGTTCATCATCGGCCTGCAGTGCGGGATCGAGGGCGCGTATCTGCTGCGGGCCCAGGGCGCGCCGCAGTACTCGGGCGTGTTCTCGGCCTGGTGTGACCTGCGTGAGCTGGTGCCGCTCGTGTTCGGTTACATGATGGCCGCGAAGGTCGGTACCGGGATCGTCGCCGAGCTGGGCTCGATGCGGATCTCCGAGGAGATCGACGCACTCGAGGTGATGGGGATCAGCGGGATCACGTTCCTGTGCGCCACCCGGCTGCTCGCCTCCTGGATCGTGCTGCCGTTCGTGTACCTGGGTGGGATCGGCTGGGGGTTCTTCGCCAGCTACCTGGCGGTCGTGCACCAGGTCGGCGGCGTCTCCGCCGGCGGCTACTCGCTGATCTTCTGGGAGTTCCAGAACCCGCCGGACCTCTTATTCAGCATCCTCAAGGCGATGTCGATGGCGACGGTGATCGTGCTCGTCGGCTGCTACTACGGGTTCACGGCGAGCGGCGGCCCGGTCGGCGTCGGCGTTGCGACCGCCAAGTCGATGGTCGTCAACCTCGTGTCCGTGCACATCATCGGCATGCTCGGCACGCAGTTGTTCTGGGGCGCGAACCCGCGCGCCCCGATCGGGGGCTGAATGCGACGCTGATAGTCGCCATGGAAGCCGGTACTCGATCGGGAGGTCGATCCAGTACCGGTATAAGCGGTACTCGATCGGGAGGTCGATCCAGTCCCGGCTGGTGCGCGAATCGCCCCTTGACCGAGGCGCGCTACGAGCGACCCCGCCCCCGCCGGATCTCCTCCAGGCGCTCGCGCAGCTTCGCCTCGGCGTCGTCGGGGTCGTAGAACTTCTCGTCGATCGCCGCGTCGGGCATCAGCTCCTGCGGCGAGAAGTGCCCGGGCCGCCGGTGCGGGTTGTCGTAGCCGCCGTCGCCGCGGGTGGACGAGCGCAGGTGCGCGGGCGGCGGCGCCGCGCCCCGGTCGCGGATGTACTCGCGCGCGGCGAACACCGCGCGCTTGGCGGCGTCTGACTTGGGGGCCAGCGACAGGTAGATGGCCGCCTGCGCGAGCGCGAACTGACACTCGGGCATGCCGACGTGCTCGACCGCCGCAGCCGCGGCGGTCGCCACCGTCAGCGCCTGCGGATCGGCGTTGCCGATGTCCTCGGAGGCGAGGATCACCATCCGCCGGACGATGAACCGGGGATCCTCGCCGCCCTCGAGCATCACCGCCAGGTAGTACAGCGACGCATCGGGGTCAGAGCCACGCGTCGCCTTGATCCACGCCGAGATCGTGTCGTAGTGGCGGTCGGCCTTGCGGTCGTAGAGCAGCGCCCGCCGCTGGAGCGCGTCCTCTGCCTGCGCGAGCGTCACGGTTGCGCCGGGACCGGCGGTGTCGCACGCGAGCTCGAGGGCATTCAAGGCGGTCCGCGCGTCCCCGCCGGACCGCTGGGCGAGGAACTCCAGGGCCGCGTCCTCGATCGACGCAGCCGGGCCGCATTCGCCGTGCGCGACCGCGCGGTCGAGCAGCACCCGCACGTCCGCCTCGCTGAGCGCGTCCAGCTCATACACGCGCGTGCGCGAAAGCAGCGCGGAGTTGACCTCGAAGTACGGGTTCTCGGTGGTGGCGCCGATCAGCGTCACGAGCCCCTCCTCGACGGCGGGCAGCAGCGCGTCCTGCTGGGCCTTGTTGAAGCGGTGGATCTCGTCGAGGAACAGGATCGTCCGGGTGCCGGTGCCCGCCTGGCGCTGGCGCGCCCGTTCGATCACCGCGCGCACCTCGGCGCGGCCGGCCTCCACCGCGCTCTCCTCTTCGAACGCCGAGTCCGATGCGGCGGCCACCAGCCGCGCCAGCGTGGTCTTGCCGCTCCCCGGCGGCCCGTGCAGGATCATCGAGTGGGGATGGCCGTCCTCGATCGCGCGGCGCAGGGTCGAGCCGGGCGCCAGCAGGCGCTGCTGACCGACGAACTCCTCGACGGTGTGGGGGCGAAGCCGCGTCGCCAGCGGCGCGTCGGGCGACGGCTGCCGGGCGCCGGCGCGCGGCTCCTCGGTGTCGAACAGGCGCTCCATCACTCCAGTATGTCTCCGACCGGCTGGATACCGTTCACGCACCTATGCATCCCACGGCTGCGAGACTGCAGGAGCGCCTCCGCGAGCGTGGCCTGACCATCTCGGTGATTGCGCTCGACGACTCGGCGCGAACGGTGCCCGAGGCGGCCGCCGCGGTCGGTTGCGAGCCGGCTCAGATCGTCAAGTCGCTCGTGTTCCTGCGCGACGGCGAGCCGGTGATGGTCCTGTGCGCCGGGGATCGCCGCGTCGCGAACAAGCGTCTCGGGCTGTCGCCCGCGAACGCCGACCAGGCGAGAGCCGCCACCGGGTTCTCGATCGGAGGCATCCCGCCGCTCGGTCACGACCGCGAGCTGGACACCCTGATCGACGACTCGCTGCGGCGCTTTGAGACGGTGTGGTGCGCGGCCGGAACTCCCCACGCGGTGTTCGAGGTCTCCACCGCCGCGCTGATCGACGCGATCCCGTCCGCGCGCGTGCTGGATGTTGGATAACGCGCCGCCGATCGACGTCCTGCGCCCGCGGTCGGTGGCGCAGATCCTCGGCGCGGCGCTGTCGCTGTATCGCCGTTACCCGGTGCTGTTCATCGTCCTCGCGCTCGTGGTCACCGCTCCCTACGAGCTGATCGTGTTCGCCACGCTCGGCACCGCTCCGATCGGAGGGAAGAGCAACGATGCATCCACGGCGCTCGTCCTCGTGCTGGTCGACGTGGCGCTCGTCGGCCCGTTGATCTCGGCGCTGTACGCACACGCGGTCGTCCTGATCGCCCGTAACGAGCGGCCGAGACTGACCACGGTCGTTTCCCGCGTGTGGAGCGTGCTGGCGGTCGTGGTCGCGGCGCAGATCGTGGCCGGGATCGGGATCGGCGTCGGTCTGCTGGCGTTTGTCGTCCCCGGCGTCTACCTATGGATCCGCTGGGCGGTCGTCGCCCAGGCGGCGGCGCTCGAGCACACCGACTGGATGGGCGCGCTGCGACGGAGCGGCGAGCTCGTGCGCGGCAACTACCTGCACGTGTTCGGCCTCGTGGTCGTCACCACCGCGGTCAACCTGGGCCTCAGCGAAGCCGCGGGCGCGATCTCGCGTGGTAGCAAGACGACGGCGACCGACGTGATCGTCGGGATCGCGGTCGGGACGCTGATCCGCTCGTTCGCGGCGCTGACGACGGCGCTGCTGTACTTCGACCTGCTGGCGCGAGAGACACCGGCCGGATGGGCGGCGACCCCGACGGACGGCTCGCCGCCACCTGATTGAGCGCGAGCTCAGGGTATGTTCTGCGGCCATGGGGTTGCGGATCGTGGTGGCCGACGACAACCTGCTTGTGAGGGAGGGCGTGCTGCGGCTGCTGGGCAACGCGTCCGACATCGACGTTGTCGCGTCGTGCCCGGACTATGACTCGGCGCTCGAGGCTGTCGACAGGCTCGATCCCGACGTCGTCCTGACCGACATCAAGATGCCCCCGACGTCGAGCGACGAGGGGATCCGGTTGGCCATCCGGCTGCGGGAGACGCACCCGAGCACGGGGGTCGTCGTGCTCAGCCAGTTCTCCGAGCCCGGCTATGTCCTGGCGCTGCTCGAGGCTGGCTCCGACCGTCGTGGCTACCTCCTCAAGGAACGCGTCAGCGACAGGCTGGTGCTCGTGTCGGCGGTCCGCACTGTGGCCGCCGGAGGATCCACGGTCGACCCCAAGGTCGTCGACGTGCTGGTGTCCGCGTCGGCGCGTGACCACAGATCCCCGCTCGCCGGGCTGACGCCGCGCGAGCGCGACGTGCTCAGCGAGATTGCGCAGGGCAAGAGCAACACCGCGATCTCCGAGACGCTGTTCCTGACCAAGCGCGCCGTTGAGAAGCACATCAACTCGATCTTCATGAAGATCGGGCTCGGCGACGCCAACGACGTCAGCAAGCGGGTCAAGGCGACGCTCATGTTCCTCGCCGAAGACCAGCTCGGCAGCCGGTCCTAGCAAACCGTCAGGCCCGGTCTCGCCGCCGAAGCGAGCGCGAGGGCCGCCGTGCCGGTCCTTCGTGTGCGGGCGCTCGCTCGGCCGTACGCGGCGTCAGCGGGATCTGCCCGAAGATGCTCGTGCCTTCCCCCGGAGCCGAGCGGATCTTCAGCTCGCCGCCGACCGCCGCCATGCGGTCGCGCATGTTGATCATGCCCGCCCCCAGTCGAGTCTCGTCCTTGCGAAAGCCCGGGCCGTCGTCTGTCACCGAAAAGCGCAGCATCGCGTCTCGCTCGCCGATCACGATCTGCGCGCCGTCGGCGTCGGGGGCGTGCTTGGACACGTTCTGAAGCGCCTCGACGCAGCAGAAGTACACGGCCGTCGCGATCTCCGGCGGATACTCGGCAAGCGTCCCCACTTCCACCCGTGTCGGTACCGGCGACCGCAGCGCCACGGCGCGCAGGGCGTCCGCGATCCCGCGGTCGCTGAGGATCGCGGGGTAGATGTCCCACGTCATCGAACGGAACTCCTCGAGCGCCTGCTCGATCTCCGTGCTGAACCCGCGCAGCGTCGATGCTTCGTGGGGGTTGTCGTGCTCGGCTTCCTCGGCGGCGAGCTCGAGTTCGATGCGCAACGCGACGAGCCGCTGCTGTGCGCCGTCGTGCAGATCCCGGGCGATCCGCCGCCGTTCGGTGTCGGCCGCCGCCAGCAGGCGCGTTCGAGACGCCCTGACCTCGAGCAGCATCTGCTCGGTTCGGGTGGCGAGTCGCTCGCGCTCGAACGCGATCGCGGCCATCGACCCCGCCACGTCGGTGAACGCCGGCTCGTCTCGCAGGATCACGTCGTGCTCGATCGCCGCCAGATGGTGGTCGCCGTCGAGGATCTCCGTCAGCCAGCGTCCGGAGCTCGCTGCGGGCGCAACGAGGGTCCGGCCGTCAGACGCCACCCACTGCCGTTGCGTTCGAGCCCAGCGCCCGATCTCGATCGCCGGGTCTTCGAACGCCTCGGCCAGGACGTCGCGCACCTCCGTGGGGGTCGGCAGCCTCTGCAGATTGGAGTTGGCCTTTCGGACCGCGGCGCTCACGAACAGGTGCCAGCGCGCGATCCCGACCAGGAACGCGATCGTGACCGCGGGCATCGCGGCCCCCGTCAGCCACGCGGCGGTGATCGTCGCCGGGGAGTGCGGCGCAGCGCGGCGCAGCACGATTGCAAATCGCGAGCGCTGTGAGCCATCCAATCGACGTCAAGAACAGCGGCACGAGCGTGTGCCTGACCAGCGTGTTTGCTCCCCGGATCCTCTGCGCCAGGCGTATGGCCACCACGATCAGCACGCCCACGCCAACCAGATCTCGAAACGGAGACAGAAAGCTGCCGACCCAGGACGGCTCGTGTCCGACCAGCATGAACGCGTTGACCGGACACCCGGACGTGCAGCTGGCGAACGGTGACGGCACCGGGTAGCGCTCGACGAGCAGCGCCGTCGGCACGTATAGGACGACGATGATCGCCACGACGGCGAGCGCAACCGCTCGATCCGCCCTCGTGACGAGCCGCCCGCTCGGGTAGGCGAGGATCACGCACGCCAGCAGCAGGACCGCTATCCAGCCCGACAGGCGCCCGACGCTGTAGACCAGCGATGAGGAGGACGACGACAGGAGCGCCAGCAACCAGACCACGCTGAAGCCGAGCAGGAGCCTGCCGAAGCGGGCATGTGCCCGACGGTGGCTCGCGTACAGCCCCACCGCGACCGGGATCGCGGCCATGATGCCGCGCGCTACGCCTTCGTCGACCGCGGTGGCCGCAGATGCCGTGGTGGTAGCCCGGATCCCGGGAATCGCGACCACCGCAATCAGAGCCCCGGACGCGAAAGCCGCAGCGCCAATCCGCACCCACGGCATGCCAGTGGTCTCAGCGTCGGCAGAGCCGACGAGATTGCGCCCCGATCCCATCGATGCCCAGCATCCTACGCCGCACCGGTAGCGGGCAAGCCCAGGCCCGGCGATGAGTCTCGCGTCACATGGCAGTCTCTGATGCAGATGCCATCCGCGATTCATCTGCGCGGCGTGGTCAAGCGCTTTGGCTCGATCGCGGCCGTCGACGGCCTGGACCTCGAGGTCCCGTATGGGACCTGCGTGGGGCTGCTCGGCCCTAACGGCGCCGGCAAATCGACCACGATGAAGGCGCTCACCGCGCAGGTGATCGCCGACGAGGGTGAGCTCGAAGTGCTCGGCTACCGCCTTCCCGACGATTCCAAGCAGGCCCGCGCGGAGATGGGCGTGGTGCCCCAGCTCGACAACCTCGACACGGCACTCACGGTCGAGCAGAACCTGCAGGTGTTCACCCACCTCTACCGGGTCCCGGCGGCCAGGCGCCAGGAGGCGATCGAGCGCACGCTCGGCATCGCCAACCTGCTCGACCGTCGCTGGTCGAAGGTCGAAGAGCTCAGCGGCGGGATGCGCCGCCGCTTCTGATTGCGCGCGCACTACTGCACGAGCCGCGCCTGCTGCTGCTCGACGAGCCGACCGTCGGGCTCGATCCCCAGGTGCGCCAGGAGCTGTGGGCGCTGATCGACAAACTGCGCTCGCAGGGCGTGTCGATCCTGATGAGCACCCACTACATCGAGGAAGCCGAGCGCCTCTGCGACACCGTCACGATCATGTCCCACGGCAAGGCCGTTGCCGTGGGAGCGCCGCAGGCACTGATCCGCGAGCACGCCGGCTCAGAGGCAGTCGAGGTCTACGGCTCGCCGGCACGGCTGTCGGAGGTCGAGCTCGAGGCTCGCGAGCGCGGATGGCGCACGCGGCGAACGGGCACCTCCGTCGCCGTCCTTCGCTCCAACGGCGACGGCGGCCTCGACGGCGACCGGCGCGTGACCAACCTGGAGGACGTGTTCGTGCTGCTGACCGGAGAGGAGATCGAATGACAACCGCCGCTGCCACGATGAGCCGCCGTCGCCTCGGACGGCTGGAGGGCGCCGCCCTGCGCGGAGTGATCGTCCGCGAGCTCGTCAACTTCTCGTCGTTCTGGCGCTCCTCGACGTTCTCCTCGACCGTCGACCCGACGATCTACCTGCTCGCGTTCGGCTTCGGCTTCGGGTCGCTGGTCTCAACCGTGGCCGGCTACAGCTACATCGACTTCGTCGCCACCGGGATCGTCGCCACCACCGTCCTGTTCTCGGGCGCGTTTCCGGCGATGTACGGGACCTTCGTCAAGTACACGTTCCAGCACACCTACGACGCGATCCTCGCCGCCCCGGTCGACACCGAGGAGCTCGTGACCGGCGAGGCGCTGTGGATCGCCGCGCGGACCGGTGTCTACGGATGCGTGCCGATGCTCGTCGGCATCGTGTTCGGGCTGGACCCGAGCTGGGGCATGTTGCTCGTCCCGCCGATCGCCGCGCTGGCCGGGTACGGCTGGGCGTGCTTCGGGATCTTCATCGCGGCCAAGTCGAACAAGATCGAGAGCTTCTCCTACTGGCAGAGCGGGCTGCTGACGCCGATGTTCCTCGTCGCGGGCACGTTCTTCCCGCTCACCAAGCTCCCGGAGTGGGCGCAGGTGCTCGGCAACATCAACCCGCTGTACCACTGCGTGGAGCTCGTGCGATCCGCCGTCTTCGGCACCTGGGGCCTCGTGGACCTGTGGCACCTGGGGTTCCTCGTCGGCTTCGCGCTGATCTCGTGGCGGCTCGCGATCCGCTTCATGGAGCGCAAGCTGATCCTGTGAGCGCCTGGTCGAGGTCCTCCCAGAGGTCTTCGACGTGCTCGAGCCCGACGCTCAGCCGCAACAGTCCCGCCGGGACCCGTTCCTCGCCGGGCCAGCGACGGCGCCGGTCGATCGTCGACTCGACGCCTCCGAGGCTGGTCCCACCGACGACCAGGCGCAGCGCGGCGACGAGCCGGTCCGCGGCGTCGCCGTCGGGCAGCTCGAACGACACCATGCCGCCGAACGCGCTCATCTGGGCGCTGCGCGCGTTCGTGGCCGGGGTCCGAGGGCAGTCCGGGGTAGTGCACGGCGCCAACCCGCGGGTCGCTGCTGAGCCGGGTTGCCAGCTCGAGCGCGGCGGCGGACTGCTCGCGCACGCGCACGGTCAGGGTGCGCAGCCCGCGCAGCGCCAGGTAGGCCTCCATCACGCCGGGAACGGAGCCGCGCATCGTCCGGTGCTCGACGAGCACCTCGCGGCGCTGCGGGTTGGCGGTCACCACCACGCCCATCACGAGATCGGAGTGGCCGCCGAGGTACTTCGTCGCCGAATGCAGGACGGCGTCGGCCCCCAGCGCCAGCGGCTGCTGCAGCACCGGCGTCGCGAACGTGTTGTCGACGACCGAGAACACGCGCGCCGCCTTGGCCGCCTCGAGCAGCCGTGGAAGCTCGGCGATCCCCAGCATCGGGTTGGTGGGCGACTCGAGCCACAGCACGCGGGCGCCGTCCAGCGCGGCCAGCACCGCCTCGGTGTCGGTCACGTCGACCGGACGCAGCGACAGTCCGCCGCGCTGCTCGAGCTCGCTCATCAATGCCCGGGTTCCGGTGTAGGCATCCTGCGGCAACACCACGGTTGCGCCCGGGGCCAGCGGCGTCAGCAGCGCCGTGCTGGCGGCCTGCCCCGACGAGAACGACACGGCATGACCGCCCTCGAGCGCTCCGATCGTGCGCTCGAACGCCGACCACGTGGGGTTGTCGAACCGGCCGTAGCCGATCTCACCGCCGTCGCGGTAGGTGGCCGCGAACGTCGGCGGGACGTTCAGCGGCGCGCCGGGCGACTGCTCTCGGCCGGCCGCCACCGCGATCGTCTGAGCCCGCCAGTTGCGCGGTGGCTCGCTCACCGGCCGATGATCGCGAGTGCGGCGTCGTGGACGAGGCCGTTGGTGGCGATCGCGTCGCCGCCGTCGGCGGTCCGCGCGCCGCCCAGGTCGGTGAAGCGCCCGCCCGCCTCCTCGACGATCAGCTGCGGCGCGGCGAGGTCCCACAGCGACACGATCGGATCGAGGGCAACCTCGACCGCCCCCTCGGCGACGAGCATGTATGCCCAGAAGTCGCCGAAGTTGCGCGAGCGCCAGCAGGACTGGACCAGCTCTAGCGTCGCATCGGCACGGCCGAGCCCCTGCCAGTCCTCGAGCCCGCCGTACGAGACCTGGGCGTCGTCGAGCCGGCCGATCGCCGAGACGCGCAGCGGCCTGTTGCCGTCCGACAGGCCGTCGTCGGTGAACGCCCCCACGCCGCGCGCCGCCCACCACCGGCACCGCATCGCCGGGGCGGAGACGACGGCCACGCTCGGCTCGCCGTCCTCGTGCAGCGCCAGCAGCGTCGCCCACACCGGAATCCCCCGCACGTAGCCCTTGGTCCCGTCGATCGGGTCGACGATCCAGCGACGCGAGCCGCCGTCGGCCGGGGCGCCGTACTCCTCCCCCAGCACCGAGTCCTCTGGGCGCACCTCGGCGAGCATCTCGCGGATCGCACGCTCGACGGCGGTGTCCGCCTCGCTGACCGGCGTCAGATCGGGCTTGGTCTCGACGACCAGGTCATCGGCCCGGAATCGCGCCATCGTGATCCGGTCGGCGACGTCCGCAAGCTCGAGCGCGACGTTCAGGTCTTCGGCGACACCGGGCACGGGCCCATCGTACGTCGCGCGTTAGGCTCCCGCCCTCATGACCAACGATGACCTTCAGCTCCAGACGACCGACGTCCTCCAGCAACTAGTCCGCTTCAACACCGTCAACCCCCCCGGCAACGAGCGACCCGCGATCGAGTATCTCGAGCAGTACCTCCAGCGGGCCGGCTTTCGAACCGAGGTGCTGGCGACGGTCGAGGAGCGGCCGAATCTGATCGCCGACCTCGACGGCGACGAGGACGGCCCGACGCTGTGCTTCCTCGGTCACGTCGACACCGTGCTCGCCGACCCTTCGGAGTGGAGCCACGATCCGTGGTCGGGGGACCTCGCCGACGGTTTTCTGTGGGGCCGCGGCGCGATCGACATGAAGTCGCAGGTGGCGGCCGAGGCCGTTGCCGGAGCGGCACTCGCGCGCGAGGGCTGGCGACCGCGTAGGGGCGGCTTGAAGCTCGTGTTCGTCGCCGACGAGGAGACCGGCGGGGACGTCGGCGCGCGCTGGCTGACGGAGAACCACCCGGACAAGGTCCGCTGCGACATGCTCCTCAACGAGGGCGGCGGCGAGGTGTTCGAGATCGCCGGCCGCCGCCGGTACGGCATCTGCTGCGCCGAGAAGGGGATCTTCCGCTTCAAGATCACCGCGCATGGTGCCGCGGGCCACGCCTCGCTTCCGCGAACCGGCGACAACGCATTGCTGAAGCTCGCGCCGGCGCTGACCAAGCTCGCCTCCCAACAGTCCTCCTATGAGATGACCGAGGTGCCGATCGCGTTCCTCGAAGGGCTGGGAGAGGACCCCGGCGATCCGGGCGCCGCGCTGTCAAAGATCGGCGCGGGCGAGCCCGCGCTGCTGACCCTGGTGGAGCCGATGTTCGGCGTCACGCTGGCGCCGACGATGGCCCACGCGTCGGACAAGATCAACGTGATCCCGTCGCGCGCGTACCTCAAGGTCGACTGCCGCGTGCCGCCCGGGCTCGGCGAGGACGCCGCGCGCAGGCGGATCGCCGAGGTGCTCGGAGACGAGCTCGGCAACTTCGAGATCGAGTTCACAGAGCAGGTCGCCGGCAACCAGTCGCCGGTGTCCAGCGAGCTGAGCGAGGCGATCGACCGGTGGGTGCGCGCCAACGATCCCGGCGCCGAGACCGTGCCGGTGATCCTGCCCGGCTTCTCGGACTCGCGCTGGTTCCGCGAGGCGTTTCCGGACTGTCTGGCGTATGGGTTCTTCCCCCAGAGCCACATGAGCCTGCTCGAGACCGGCCCGCTCGTGCACAACGCCGACGAGCGGATCGACGTCCGGGACCTCGGGTTCGCCGCCGGCTTCTACGCCGACATCGCGCGTGAGATCCTGGGTTAGCCGTCGGCTTCCAGCACGCGCTTGAGGTTGCGGCAGTACCCGGCGAACTGGCGCTTGAGCGCCCACACCATCAGCGGCTTGGCGAACCGCAACGGCCCGCCGGGGGCGCCGTAGACGTTGAAGCTGACCCGCGTGCCGCCGTCGCGCTGCTCGAATACGAACCTGCAATCGATCGGCATCGGGCCGTCTACCACGCGAATCGACAACCTGCGGCCGGGGTCGAACTCCCAGAACTCGACGACCTGGGAGAGCTCCTTTCCGCCGGGTGCGCGGTGCACCTCGACGATCCGTGACCCCAAGCCGGCGGGGCCGCCGCCGACGATCATCGTCGACACGGTGTTGGTCTGCCACGTGTGCAGCTTGCTCGGATCGGCGACGTACGCAAACACGTCGCCTGGCGGCTTGGCGATGTGGGTCTGGATCGTGAAGTCGATCAAGTGCGATGCCCTCGCCGACTACGTTACGTCAACGAGGGTCTCGCCGGTCGCCTCGATCCGGTCGTTGTCGTCTGGGTCCTCGAGCCCGCCCTGCCCGAGCTCGCGAGTCTCGCGCGGGAGCAGCGTGAGGCAGAGCATCCCCAGGCCGATGATGCTGCCGACCAGCAGCACATGTTGTGCCCCGAGCGCTTCGGCCAGCGGACCCGCCAGCGCGTAGCCGAGCGGCAGCAGGGCCAGCGACCCCATCCAGTCATAGCTCGATACGCGCGACAGAAGGCCGGCGGGGATGTGCTGCGCGAGCGCCGTCTCCCACCAGATGATCATCAGCGCGAAGCCGAAGCCGGTCGCAAACGCGCACACGGACACGAACTCGACTGGGGCATGGAGTGCAAACGCGGCGTCCAGCACCGGCCACGCCAGGACCAGCAGCAGCCCGGCGCGCAGCGGCCTGGTGGGGCGCCAGCGCAGGCCGAGGACCGCGCCGACCACGGCACCCAGGCCGGCAAGGCTCTCGAGCAGGCCGAACACCCCCGTGCCCCCGTAGGTGTCACGGGCGATCGACGGCGCGAGCGCGTACCAGGGCGCGTACACGAACAGCACCGCGCCCGAGAAGCCGGCGATCGTCACCCACACCCACGTCCGCGAGCGCACCTCGCGAAAGCCCTTGCGAAGCTGCGTGAGCACGCGTCCTGACTCCGAGGCCTCGCCACGCGGCCGCGGCCGGACGCGCGCGAGCAGCACGGCGCTCACCACGAACGTGCACGCGTCGAACGCAAACGCCTCCCAGGCGCCGATGCCGAGCACCAGGCCGGTCGCGATCGCGGGCCCCAGCAGGAACGCCAGGTTCTCGACCGACTCGGTCAGCGCGCGCGCGTCCTGGATCAGCTCCTCTGGAACGGTCTGCGGGATCAGTCCGGTGTAGGCCGGCTGAAAGAACGCCTGAGCGGCGCCGAACGCCGCCTCGATGACCACCAGCTGCCAGATCTGCACGGCGCCGGCGAAGATCAGCGCCGCGAGCAACGCATGCAGGCCGGCGCGCACCAGGTCGGTGGCGATCATGATCCGGTTGCGCGGCAGACGGTCCGCCCACACACCGCCGATCAGCAGCAGCAGGACGAGCGGCAGCGTCTGTGCCGCGAGCACCAGGCTCAGGTCGGTCGGCGAGCCTGTCGTCTGCGTGACGAACAGCGCGATCGCGACGACCACGACGCGGTCGCCGACCATGCTGGCCGACTGGCCAAGGAAGAAAAATCTGAAATCTCGGTGGCGCAGAACGCGCAGGTACGTACTCATCAGGCACTCTCGACAGGACGAAGCGGCAGGGCATGACCGCCTTGGGCGCCCTCAGCGGGCAGCGGCGGTTTTGCGACGCGAAGTCAGTGTCGGATGCGCACGAGCACGGAGAAACCAGGGTACCAGAGGCCCAATACACTCCCGCGCATGGCGACCCAGGTTTCCGCCCGCCTGGACCCGGAGATCTTTCGCCTGCCCGTGCAGCGGATCCGGGACGGCTACTACTCGGATGCGTACTTCGTGCACACGAAGTCACTGTTGGAGGCCGAGAACCACCACCCGCGGGTGACGATGCAGGTCTTCCAGAAGAACGATTCGGTGCTCGGCGGGATCGACGAGGCGATCGCGATTCTGAAGACGTGCGCGGGACACGAGCAGGACGGCAACTGGGTGCTCGGCTGGGACGAGCTCGAGGTCTGGGCGCTGCGAGAGGGCGATCGCATCAGCCCGCGCGAGTCGGTGATGACGATCGAGGGCGACTACAGCCTGTTCGCTCACCTGGAGACCGTGTACCTGGGCTGCCTGGCGCGGCGCTCACTTGTGATGCGCAACGTGTCCGAGGTCGTCGCCGCCGCCAACGGCAAGCAGATCTTCTATTTCCCGGCCCGCCACGATCACTGGCTGGTGCAGACCGGCGACGGCTGGAGCGCGCACGTCGCGGGAGCGATCGGAGTGTCCACCGACGCGCAGGCGTCGTGGTGGGGCGGCCGTGGCATCGGCACCGTGCCGCACGGCCTGATCGCCGCCTACGACGGCGACACCGTCAAGGCGGCGACCGTGTTCGCCGAGCGCTTCCACTCCGAGATGAACATCACGGTGCTGGTCGATTTCGAGAACGACTCGGTGCGCACGGCGCTCGAGGTGGCCTCGGCGCTGGGCCCGAAGCTGTGGGGCGTGCGCCTGGACACCTCCGAGGACCTGGTCGACCGCTCGCTGCTGGAGGAGATGGGGGGCTTCAAGCCGACCGGCGTCAATCCACGGCTGGTGGAGAACGTCCGCTCCGCGCTCGACGAGGCCGGCTTTCAGAGCGTCCGGATCGTCGCCAGCGGGGGGTTCACCGTCGACCGGATCCGCGAGTTCGAGGGCGCCGGTATCCCGGTTGATGCCTACGGCGTCGGCTCATCGCTGATCAGAGGCGACAACGACTTCACGGCGGACATCGTGCGGGTCAACGGAAAGCCGCGCGCGAAGGCCGGACGGCGGTACATGCCGAATCCTCGTCTAGAGAAGGTTGAGTAGCGGCCCCTCGCTGCCGATGAGAGGGAAGCGGCATGATCCTCGCCACTTTCCTCGGGTACGACGACGCCTACTCCTGGCTTCACGACTGGCTCCCCATCATCTTCATGGGGCTGCTGGTGGTCGCCGTGTTCTCGCTGATGCGGCTGATGCCGCGCACCGGCCCCAAGCAGATCAAGCCGGACTCCGCCCCGCAGATCGGGTGGGCTGAGATCGCCGGCGCCGATGAGGCCAAGGATGAGCTGCGAGAGGTCGTCGAATATCTCCGAGACCCCAAGCGCTTTCGCCACATCGGGGCCAAGGTCCCCAAGGGCATCCTTCTCCACGGCCCGCCGGGCACCGGCAAGACGCTGCTTGCCAAAGCCGTCGCCCACGAGTCCGGCGCCACGTTCTTCTCCCAATCCGCCGCCTCGTTCGTCGAGATGTTCGCCGGCCTGGGGGCCGCCCGGATCCGCCGCCTGTTCAAGGCCGCGCGCAAGAAGTCGCCGGCGATCGTGTTCATCGACGAGCTCGACGCCGTGGGCGGTCATCGCGGGTTTGACATCTCCGGCGAGCGTGACCAGACGCTCAACCAGCTGCTCGTCGAGATGGACGGCTTCACGACCCACAAGGAAGTCGTCGTGATCGCGGCCTCCAACCTGCTCGACAAGCTCGACCCGGCGCTGCTGCGCCCCGGCCGCTTTGACCGCCAGATCTTCGTCTCGCCGCCCGATGTTGTCGGCCGCGAGCGGATCCTCCAGGTCCACTCCCGCAACAAACCGCTCGATGTGACCGTCGACCTGCCGCTACTCGCTCGCCAGACCGCGGGGCTGACCGGAGCCGACCTGGCCAACCTCTGCAATGAGGCCGCGATCTTCGCCGCCCGCCGCGACTCCAATGCGGTCTCGATGAAGGACTTCGATCGCGCGCTCGAGCGCGTCGTCGCCGGCATGCAGTCCCGACGCACGCTGACCGATCACGAGAAGCGGGTCGTCGCCTACCACGAGGCGGGCCACGCGCTGTGCGGCGAGCTGCTGCCGTCCGTCGATCGCGTGCACCGGATCTCGATCGTCCCCCACGGCCGCGCGCTGGGCTACACGCTGAACCTCCCCGAGGAGGATCGCTACCTGAAGACCCGCGAGGAGCTGATCGACTTCATGACGATGCTCCTCGGCGGCCGCGCTGCCGAGCAGCTCGTGTTCGACTCGATCACCACGGGCGCCTCGGACGACCTCAAGCGGGTCGCCGAGATCGCGCACGACATGATCCACCAGTACGCGATGGGCACCGAGGTGACCTCGCTGCGCGCGATCGACGAGGGCGCGTCGGAGTCGACCCGCCGGCTCCGGGACCAGGAGGTCAAGGACCTCGCCGACGAGGCGTTCCGAGCCGCCACCAAGATCCTCGACGGACACCGCGACAAGCTCGACGAGCTCGCATCGCTGCTGCTCACGAACGAGATCCTCGAGCGCCGCGACATCGACCGCATCATGTCCGAGGTCCCCCGCGCCGCTCCGCCGCGGATCGGCCAGCTGTCGGTCGCGGCAGCCACCGCGGTCAAGCCCGCGGGACGCCCCGGCCAGCACTAGTCGTTTAGCCTGCGGGCTCGATGTTCACCGCAGTCGATCACGTCGGCGTCGCCGTCGACGATCTCGAAGCAGCGCTCGCGCTCTACCGCGACACGCTCGGAATGCCGCTCGTGCATCGCGAGACGGTCGCCGAGCAGGGCGTCGAGGCGGCGCTGCTGGACGTCGGCGAATCCCACATCGAGCTGCTGTCGCCGCTCGGCCCCGACACGGCCGTCGGCAAGTTCCTGGCGCGTAAGGGCCCGGGGCTGCACCACGTGGCGTACCGCGTGGACTCGGTCGACGACGCCCTGGCCGCGCTCTCGAAGGCCGGGATGCGGCTGATCGACGAGCAGCCACGAACCGGAATCCGCAACTCCCGGGTAGCATTTGTCCACCCATCCTCCACCGGCGGAGTGCTCACCGAGATCGTGCAGCCCGCCGGCGATCACTGACGAAGAGCATGCCCAACAACGACAAGCCACAGAAGGTCAACATCGGGTTCAACGGCGGCCAGGTGCTCAGCGCCCGCGTTGCCCCCGACGATCTGTCCAAGCTCCGGAGCGCCCTTGGAGGCGACGGCTGGCACGAGCTGACCGCTGAAGACGGGACGGTCGCGCTCTCGCTGGGCAGCATCGTTTACGTGCTCGTCGACCACGAAGAGCACCGCGTCGGCTTCGGGTCCTAGCGCTAGCGCGTAAACAGCGTCGACAGGACTACCTCGGTCACGGTGCGCGTGACGCCGCGCGCCGCCCGGATGCGCTCGAGCACCTGCTCCAGCCGCTTGGTGTCCTCCGCCTGGACGTGCAGCAGCGCGCTGGCCTCGCCCGCGACCGTGTGCGCCGAGACGACGCCGGGTTCGCGCTGCACGGCGCGCTTGATCGCCTCGCCGGTGATGTCGCCCTCGCAGTAGAGGTCGACGAACGCCTCGGCGTTCCAGCCGAACGCCTGCGGGTCGACGATCGTCGTGTAGCCGAGGATCACGCCGTCGCGCTCGAGCCTGTCGACGCGTCGCTTGACGGCGGGCGCGGACAGGTGCACGTGCCGCCCGACGTCGAGGTACGAGCGGCGCGCGTCCTCGCGCAGCAGCGCAACGATTTGTCTATCGGTGTCGTCCACAGCTGGGTGGTCAGGCGCGTAAACGCAACGAATAGGGGTTGAGTCGGCGGCTAGACCAGCGGATCATTGCACACCGATATGGCCACTCAAGAGGTCACGCGCCCGCCCGCGCCCGCCAACGACGTGATGCCGATCCACGGCATCGATCACCTCGAGCTGTACGTCGGCAATGCCGCCCAGGCCGCCTACTACTACACCCACGCGTTCGGGTTCACCGAGACCGCGTACCGGGGCCTCGAGACCGGCAGCCGCGATCGCGTTTCGCACGTCGTCGAGCAGGGGCGCATCCGCCTGGTGCTGACCGGCTCGCTCAGCGGCGACGACGAGATCGGCGAGCACCACAAGCGCCACGGCGACGGCGTCCGGGTGATCGCCCTGAGCGTTCCGGACGCGACGGCTGCCTACGAGCACGCGGTCGCCAACGGAGCGCGAGGGCTGCGCACCCCGTACGAGGCGTCCGACGAGCACGGCGCGGTGCGGCTGTCGTCGATCGCCACCTACGGCGACACGCACCACGTGTTCGTGCAGCGCAACGGCTACGCCGGCGCGTTCCTCCCGGGCTATGAGCGGCGCGACCCGAGGCCCGACCCGGCGTCGGGCCTGCTGATCGGAATCGACCACGTCGTCGGCAACGTCGAGCTCGGGCACATGGAGGAGTGGGTGCGCTACTACGAGCGCGTCTTCGGGATGACGGAGATGATCCACTTCTCCGACGAGGCGATCTCGACCGAGTACTCGGCGCTGATGTCCAAGGTCGTCACCGACGGCAGCGGGCGGATCAAGTTCCCGATCAACGAACCCGCGCAGGGCAAGCGCAAGTCGCAGATCGAGGAGTACATCGACTTCTACCGGGGCGCCGGCGCCCAGCACATCGCGGTCTCGACGACCGACATCGTCGGCACCGTCGAGGAGCTGACCCGGCGCGGCGTCGGCTTCCTGCCGATCCCCGAGTCCTACTACGCCGAGGTCCCCGAGCGGATCGGCGAGATCGACGAGGACATCGCCGACCTGCGCCGGCTGGGGATCCTCGTCGACCGTGACGACGAGGGGTACCTGCTGCAGATCTTCTCCAAGCCGGTGGGCGACCGTCCCACCGTGTTCTTCGAGGTGATCCAGCGCCATGGCGCCCGGGGGTTCGGAGAGGGCAACTTCAAGGCGCTGTTCGAGGCGATCGAGCGCGAGCAGGACCGCAGAGGGAACTTGTAGTGGCGGTCGCGGAGGCCTGATGCGCTACGAGGCCCGCGGGCGGGTGCCCGCCAAGCGCCATGTCGCGTTCCGGGAGAACGGGACTTTGCTTACGGAGGAGGTGATGGGGTTCGAGGGCTTCTCGGGAAACGAGTCGATCCTCTACCACCTGCAGACGCCGTGCCGCGTGACCGGACTGGGGCCTTTCGAGCCGATCAAGCGCGAGGAGTGGGTGCCGGAAGCACACTCACACCACCTGTTCGACACGCGCGGGCTCGAGACGCATGGTGACCCGGTGCGCGGACGGCGTCTGTTGATGTTCAACACCGACGTGGAGATCGCGATCTGCCGCCCGCGCGACCCTCAGGACTACTTCTATCGCAATGGTGAGGGCGACGAGGTGGTGTTCGTCCACGAGGGATCGGGCGAGCTCGAGACGACGTTCGGGACGCTCCCCTACCGCGCCCACGACTACATCGTGATCCCGCGCGGCACGACATACCGCTTCCTCCCCGACGGCGATCAGCTGTGGCTCACGTTCCACACGCCGGGCGAGATCGAGACGCCCAACCGCTACCGCAACCGCTACGGCCAGCTGCTCGAGCACGCGCCGTATTCGCACCGCGACTTCCACGCACCGACGGAGCTCGTCACCCACGGCGACCGCGGCGACTACGAGCTCGTCGTCCGGGTGCGCGACGGCTACCAGCACTACGCGCTCGACTACCACCCGCTCGACGTGGTCGGGTGGGACGGCTACGTGTACCCGTACACGTTCAACATCGACGACTTCGAGCCGATCACCGGCCGCATCCACATGCCGCCGCCGGTGCACCAGACGTTCCAGGGGCCCAACTTCGTGATCTGCTCGTTCTGCCCGCGGATGCTCGACTGGCAGGAGGACGCGGTCCCGATCCCCTACAACCACTCAAACCTGCAGTCCGAGGAGATGATCTATTACGTCTCCGGGGAATTCGGCTCACGCCGCGGGATCGATGTGGGGTCGATCACGCTGCATCCCTCAGGGCTGCCGCACGGCCCCCAGCCGGGGCTCGCGGAGAAGTCGATCGGCACGCGCCACACCAACGAGCTCGCCGTGATGTGCGACACCTTCCGGCCGCTGACGGCTGACCGAGCCTCTGCCGGCAGCTCGACGACGGCGCCTACGCGCTGTCGTGGGCGTCGGATCCCGTCGGGTCCAACGGCGACCTGAGCGCAGCGGGCACGACGAGCCACATCTGATCGAACGTCAAGCGGCGGACGGCGACTGGCTGCCGACAGGTGCAGACCTGCCGGGAGCCCTACGCCGTAGATGCCGACTTGTGCATGCGCGTTGCTGACGTCTCCCGACGCGATCCGACCCTACTCAATGGGCCGTTGCCGTTCCGCCTACACCGAGGACGGCGCGATGACCCCCTCGGCCGGCTCGCCGCGAACAGCAGCTCCACCGCATCGGCGCGATGCCGCAGACAAGCCCGCTGGTTGAGGTAGCCCTTGTCGGTGATCTCGCCGGCGTCGAGGCTCGGCGGCTGCGACAGCAGCAGCAGACGCTCGACCCGCGCCGCTGAGCCCGCTCCATGGTTCGAGGCCGGCAGCGCGTCGCTCAAGGTGCACGCGCAGCCGTGGATCGTCGAGCGCGACGTCGTCGTCGGCT
Organism: uncultured Solirubrobacterales bacterium; assembly: GCA_963725925.1. Lineage (GTDB taxonomy): Bacteria > Actinomycetota > Thermoleophilia > Solirubrobacterales > Solirubrobacteraceae > Palsa-465. The sequence goes on along the minus strand of CAVSAY010000015.1, from coordinate 365,908 downwards.
GTCAGCAGCTTGCGCGCCTCGGCCTGGTTGACCCACGCCAGCGCGGCGACGTACTCGCGGTCGTGGCCGCAGATCACCGCGTCGCTGAGCACCCGGGCGGCGCTGAGCAGCGCCAGCCGCAACGTCCCCGCCGTCACCCACGTGCCCGTCATCAGCTTGAAGTTCTCCGCGACGCGCCCGTCGAACAGCACCCCCTGGTTCGGGTCGTCCTCGTCGACGAGCCGGCCCGCGTCGCCCGAGCGGTAGAAGCCCTCCTCGTCGAACGCGGCGGCGGTCAGCTCGGGCGCCCGGTAGTAGCCGGGAGTCACGTTCGGCCCGGCGACGCGGATCTCGAGCTTCTCCCCCTCCGGCGCGAGCTTGATCGACACGCCGGGGATCGGGACGCCGATGCATCCGATCGCGGCTCCGGTGAAGTGGGCGCTGGTCGCGCCCGGCGCCGTCTCCGTCGTCCCCCAGCTCGACGTCAGCGGCACGTCGTGGTCGGCCACCCGAGCCGCGAGCTCGCGAAGCCGGATCGCGAGCGCCTCGGGGAGCGCCGCGCCGGCGTAGAACATGAAGCGAAGCCGGCTGAAGAAGTGCCGAGCAAGCTCCTCGTCGCGCTCGAGCGCGGGCGCGAGCAGCGCAAACCCGGCCGGGGACGTTGAAGTACACGCGTCGGCGCGATCTCGCGCAGCGCCGCGAGCGTGCGCGGAAACAGCGGCGGCGCGGGCTTGCCGTCGTCGATGTACATCGTGCCGCCGTTGAACAGCACGAGGTTGAGGTTGTGATTTGCGCCGAACGTGTGGCTCCACGGCAGCCAGTCGACGAGGATCGGCGGCTCGTCTTCGAGAAACGGCCAGATCTGTCGGAGCATCGCCTGGTTGGAGCACAGCATCCGGTGCGTGTTGATGACGCCCTTGGGCACGGCGGTCGACCCGGACGTGAACAGCAGCTTGGCGGTCGTGTCCGCGTCGACCGCAGCAAACGCATCGTCGAGCGTCGCGCCGGGCGCGGTCGCGAGCAGGTCGTCCAGACGCAGGGCGCCGGGCCGGTCCCCGCGGGCGATCAGCGTCTCGGCGCCGCGCGGCGCCACGGCGTCGAGCGCCGCACCGAACGCCCCCGCGTCGTCGGCGAACACGAGCCCCGGCTCGACCAGCTCCGCGATCGACCTGATGCGAGCGTGGTCGGCGCTCATCAGCGAGTAGGCGACGCTGATCGGCGCCACCGGCACACCCGCGGTGTACCCCGCCAGCGTGACCAGCAGATGCTCGACCGAGTTGCCCGACAGGATCATCACCGGACGGTCGGGCCCGAGCCCGAGGTCGACGAACGCCTGGGCGAGCGCGTCGGCCTTGCTCCGCGCCTCGCCGTAGCTGAGCTCCACCCAGCGATCGTCCCGGTCCCGTTGGGCCGCCAGCGGCCGGTCGGGGTGCTCCGCCGCCCGGGCGCGCAGGACCGCGGGCACGGACTCCTCGTAGGCGCCGACGGGGTGACGCGAGGACAGGATCACGGTCCCATCCGAGCGGCGCTCGATCGCAATGTCGGGCCGCGCGAACGTCGTCACGGGCGATCGATCAGCGTCGACAGGACGATCAGCGTCCTCGTGCGCAGAACGTTGCGGTCGCGCCGCAGCGTCTCGACGAACTTCTCCAGATCAGCGATGCTCGCCACCCGGGCGCGGATCACCGCATCCGGCTCGCCGGAGACCGTGAAGGCGGACACGACTTGCTCGAGGTCAGCGAGCGAGCGGCCCACGTCCGCGGGCGCGATCCGATCGGCGCAGTAGACCTCGATCAGGGCCTCGATGGCGCCGCCCAGCGCGCTCGGGTCGACGCGGGCGCCGTATCCGACGATCACTCCGTCCTGCTCGAGGCGATCGACCCGCCGCTTGATCGCCGACGACGACAGGCCCACATCGGAGCCGATCTCGGCGAACGTGAGCTTTGCGTTCTCCTGCAGCAACGCAACGATCTTGCGATCGACTCCGTCTAGAGGGCGACTGAGTTGCACGAGATGGCCAATTCACTGCGTCCGGATTGCGTCCGACTGTACCACTTGCAACATTTGCCGCGTGGGCGTCACCGCGGTGTCACAGGAGCGCAGGCAGAGCACGTCGCTCGAGCTCGACGGCGCATCGCTGACGATCGAAGACGCACTCGAAGTGTCGCGGCGCAACCGGTCGGTGATGCTGTCGCACACCGCCGCCGACGCCATTCGCGCAAGCCGCGAGCTCAAGCGGAGCCTGATCTCGCAGGAGATCCCGATCTACGGGGTGACGACCGGTCTGGGCGACAGCGCCCACCGGCAGATCTCCTCGGGCAAGACCGCCGAGCTGCAACGCAACCTGTTGCGGTTCCTCGGCTGTGGCACCGGGCCGATCGCACCGCCCGAGGTGACGCGGGTCGCGATCCTGCTGCGCGCAAACTGCCTGTCGAAGGGCAACTCGGGCGTCCGGGTCGAGCTCGTTGAGCGCCTGCTCGACCTGCTCAACAACGACGTCCTTCCGCTGATTCCCGAGCGCGGCTCCTGTGGCGCCAGCGGCGACCTGATCCCGCTCTCGTACGTGGGCCGGACGCTCGTCGGCGAGACGACGGTCACGTTCAACGGCGACAGGTGCAGCGCCGCGGACGCGCTTGCCGAGCTCGGTCTGGAACCTTTTGAGCTGGAGGCCAAGGAGGGGCTTGCGCTCACCAACGGCACGTCGTTCATGAGCGCGTTCGCTTGCCTTGCCGTGGGAGCGGCGCGGGAGCTGGCCGACCTGGCCGATCTGCTGACCGCGATGACCTCCGAGGCGCTGCTCGGAAACCGCGGTCACTTCAACGCTTTCCTGTTCGATGACGCCAAGCCGCACCGCGGGATGGTCACCAGCGCCCGCAACATCCGCCGCCTGCTCGAGGAGTCACAGCTCGCGCTCGACAGTGAGGAGCTGTTCTCAGGCGGCATGCAGGGCGCGGACTTCCTGGAGCTCGAGCGCCAGGTGCAAGACCGCTACTCGGTCCGCTGCGCTCCCCACGTGACGGGCGTGCTGCGTGACGTGCTCGACTGGGTGGAGCAGTGGGTTTCAACGGAGATCAACTCCTCCGACGACAACCCGCTGTTCAACGTGGGGGGGCAGCGGGTCGAGAGCGGTGGCAACTTCTACGGCGGTCACATCGGGCAGGCGATGGACTCCCTCAAGGTGGCGCTCGCCAACCTCTGTGATCTCTTGGACCGGCAGCTCGAGCTGCTCGTCGACGAGAAGTTCAACGCCGGGCTGACGGCCAATCTGATCCCGCGGTTCGACGCCGGCCACCCGGAGGAGGGACTGCACCACGGCTTCAAGGGCATGCAGCTCTGCTGCTCGGCGATGACCGCCGAGGCCATGAAGCTCTGCAACCCCGCCACGATCCACTCGCGGTCGACCGAGTGCCACAACCAGGACAAGGTCTCGATGGGAACGATCGCCGCCCGCGACGCGCGCACGATCGTCGAGATCGCCCAGAACATCGGGGCGATCCACCTGATCGCGTGCTGCCAGGCGCTCGAGCTGCGGGGAGCGGAGCAGTGCAGCCCGCGGACATTCGAGCCTCTGCGCCTGGTGCGGGAGCACGTCGCGTTCCTCGACGGCGACCGCTACATGGATGACGACATCGCCGCGACCGTCGACCTGATCCGGTCCGGCGCGGTGTCGCGCCTCGCGGTCTGAGCTGCACGCCGGGCCGGCGGTCTGATCCGTACAGTCTCTGCGCGTGTCCCCAGGGGAGCTCGATCGAAGCGCGCTGCTGCTCGCGCGCACACGATGGCACGCACCGGTCGCCGAACGCGCGATCTCGCTGTTCTCGCGAACCGGCGAGCACGCGGCGTGCTGGCTGGTGCTCGGCGCGGTCGGTGCGGTCACCACACCGGACGCGGCCAGGCGACGCGCGTGGCTGCGCGGCGCGCTCGTCGTGGCGAGCTCGTACGCGGCCAACTACGGGGTCAAGCTCGTGGTGCGGCGCGGCCGGCCGCAGCTGCCGGGGCTCGAGCCGCTGACGCCGGTCGTCTCCCGGCTGTCGTTCCCGAGCGCCCACGCGACGACGTCGTTCGCCGCGGCGCGCGCGTTCAGCGACGTCGCGCCGGCGGCCCTGCTGTACGGGGCCGCGGTGGCGTTTGCGCTGAGCCGGCCGTATCTCGGGGTGCACTACCCGAGCGACGTCGTCGCCGGTGCCGTGCTGGGTACGGCCATCGCCGAGGGGTGGCCAGCGTGAAGGTCGGGATCGTCGGGATGCCCAACGCGGGCAAGTCGTCGCTGTTCAGCGCGCTGACGGGCGTCGCCGCCGAGGCCGCGAACTACCCGTTCACGACGATCGAGCCCAACGTCGCGGTCGTACCCGTCGCCGATGAGCGCCTCGACGCCGTGGCCGCGACGATCCGAGCCTCCAAGATCGTGCCCGACACGATCTCGTTCCACGACATCGCGGGCCTCGTCGCCGGTGCGCACCGCGGCGAGGGGCTGGGCAACCAGTTCCTGGCCAACATCCGCGAGACGGACGCGATCGTCCACGTCGTGCGCGTCCACGACGACCCCAACGTGGTTCACCCCGAAGGACGCGTCGATCCCATGGCCGATGTCGAGACGATCGAGACCGAGCTGATCTACGCCGACCTCGAGCAGGCCGAGCGCCGCCTGGACCGGGTCGCAAAGGCCGCCAAGAGCGGCGACCGGCGCAGCATCGCCGAGGCGGCGTGGCTGCGCGACCTGATCGAGGCGCTGCAATCCGGACGGCCGGCTCGGACCGTGCCGCCGCCCGCAGACGCGCCCGACGCGATGCAGATGCTGCAGCCGCTGACCGCCAAGCCGGTGCTGTTCGTCGCAAACGTCGAGGAGGGTTCGGTTGAGATTCCTCAGGCGCTGCTGGACCACGCCGAGGCGCAGGGCGCGGCGGTCGTGGCGGTCTCGGCGCGACTGGAGTCCGAGCTCGAATCGCTGGAGCCCGACGACGCGGCGGCGATGCGCGTGGACCTCGGCCTTGAGGAGTCCGGGCTCGAGGCGGTTGTGCGCGGCGCGTTCTCGCTGCTGCAGCTGATTGCGTTCTTCACCGCCGGCGAGGACAAGCCCGCGCAGTCCTGGCACCTGCGCCGGGGGCTGTCGGTGTGGCACGCCGCCGGCCTGATCCACTCAGACATCCAGCGCGGCTTCGTCCGCGCCGAGGTTGTGGGCTGGCAGGAGCTGGTCGACGCCGGTGGCTACGCGGGGGCCCGCGATCGCGGGACGCTGCGCCTCGAGGGCCGCGACTACGTGGTCGCCGACGGCGACGTGATCACGGTCAAGTTCACGCCGTAGCCCGGCGGCACAAGATCGACCTGCCGATCGGGTGCCGCTATATCCGGTACTGGATCGGGAAGTCGAAGTTGGTCACGCGTGCTGCGGCTTGTGAGCCCGCGGGCGCGGGTCCAACGCGGACCGGACGGCCGCGAAGCTCCGCGCGACCGCGTTGCTGTGGCGCAGACCGTCGACGGCAGTCACTCGCGCTTACACCCACTCAGACGGCAGAACGTCCGAATACTCATCGCCCTGCTGCGGGTAAGCTCGGCCGCCGTGCTGCACGGCAGCTTCACCAGGCGGTTCAACGTTCGCATCCCGATGCGCGACGGCGTCACGCTGGCGGCTGACCTGGTGCTGCCGGACGAGTTGCCGGCGCCGGTGGTGGTGTCACGCACGCCGTACGGACGTTCCGGCGATCGTCAGACCGAGCGCAGCGACGCGTTCGTCAAGGCCGGGTATTGCGCCTGCTGGGTCGATGTGCGGGGACGAGGAGATTCCGAAGGTGTGTTCGAGCCCTATCGAAACGATGGCCTCGACGGTGTCGACGTGATCGCCTGGGCCGCCGCTCAAGACTGGTGCGACGGCTCCGTGGCGACCCATGGAGGGAGCTATCCGGGCCACATCCAATGGCTTACGGCGTTGCATCAGCCGCCGGCCTTGAAGGCAATGATCGTGTTGGTGACCCCATCGGATCCGTTCGTGGAGGACCCAACCGGCTTGCCCGGGCCGATGCACGTCCACTGGTTTCGCATGACCGACGGCCACGCCATGCAGTACACCGGGGCCGTTGACTGGATGGCGGTCTACGGCCATCGGCCGCACACGGACCTCGCCGAGGCAGCAGGCTTCAGTTCGGAGCTGTGGCGCGAGGAATGCCGGCATCAGACCCTCGACGAGTGGTGGGAGCCGGTGCGCTACCAGCACCGCATCGAAGAGGTCGACGTTCCGGTGCTGCACATCTCCGGGTGGTACGACGACGAGGAGATCGGGACGCCGGCGAACTTCGCCCGGGTGCACGGCGCCGGGCGGGCCGGACAGCGGCTGCTCATGGGTCCCTGGGGCCACCAGGTCAACAGCAGCACCAGGCTCGGCGAGCTCGAGTTCGGCCACGACGCGGTGATCGACATGGACGCGGCGATGACGTCGTTCCTCGACGAAATGGTTCGCGCACAGCGCCCGGCCGACCCGCCGCCGCCCGCGCGCATCTTCCTGATGGCCGCCAACGAGTGGATGGATCTCGACGGATGGCCGCCACCGGGGAGCAGCGAGCTGGCGCTGCATCTCGACAGCGACGGACGTGCGAACTCCCGCTACGGCGACGGCCGGCTTCGCAACGATGCCGTGGACGCGGAGTCACCCGCCGACGCCTGGATCCACGATCCCGACCGCCCGGTCCCGTTCATCACCGACGCCTCATCGGCCCAGATCGGCGGCCCCGACGACTACGCCGGCGTTGAGACCCGTGGCGACGTGCTCGTGTACACCACCGAGCCGCTCACCGAGCCGCTGGACGTCGTCGGTGCGGTTCGCCTGGTGGCGTTCGTATCCACCTCAGCGGCCGACACCGACGTGACCGCAAAGCTCATCGATCTGCACCCGAACGGATTCGCCCAGCGGCTCTGCGACGGCCTGGTGCGGCTGCGCTACCGGGACGGGCACGAGCGTGCGCAGCCCGTGCAGCCGGACACCGTGTACGAGGTCGAGGTCGCGATGTGGGACACGGCGCAGCGGTTCCTGCCCGGCCACTGCATCCGTCTGGAGGTCGCCTCGTCCGCACACCCCAAGTTCGCGACGAACTCGGGAACCGGCGGCGACGAGAGCGAGGCGACGGACGTCGTCATCGCGCACAATCGCCTCTACCACGATGCCGCCCGACCGTCGCGGCTGCTGCTCACGGTGCTAGGGCAGACGCACTGACGCACTTAATGCCGATAAATGCGGTACTAACTGCGTCGGCCGAACCGCACTAGGCGTGCCGGGGCTTGTGCACGCTCGGGATCAGCGCTGAGCGGACGGCTCCGAAGCTGACGAGGCGGCGCCGGCGGCGCGGCCGGTCGACGCCGGCGAGCCGATAGGACTGCGCGGCGCGCATCATGTCGTCGACGTGGGCGGATGCGGCTGACTGCTGGAACGGCGGTTGCATTGTGCCCTCCTCGGGTGGCTCGCTTTACCCACTTAGACGGCACACCATCGGAATATTCATCGGCCTCAGCGCGGCTCAGCTATTGCGGGCGTCGGCGACCGAGATTCGCTGCGGCAGCGACGTCCCGACATCGCTCATCTGATGGATGAACGACCGCTCGTTGGGATTGCTCGGCGGCGCCGTGCCGGTGTGGATGTAGTTGCCCTGAGGCCCGCCGACGACCGAGAAGCGCCCGGCGCCGGGCGGCCCCTTGCGGTGCAGGCGAAACGGCGTCAGGTAAACCAGGTAGGCATTGCCCTTCGAGATCGTCGGCGAGCAGTTCTCCGATCCCTCGATACGGGAGTCGGCGACGTCAAACAGCGTGAAGCTCGAGGGCAGCCGCCTCCCGGCGACGAGCTCGACCACGCGGACCGTCGCGTCCTTCATCGGGAGCCCGGACACGACGCGCGTCCTGACCGCACCCATGGGCGAGACGACCGCGACCGAGGCGGCGTCGCGACGCAGCTGGGCGAGGCTCTTGTAGTCGACGGCGAAGCTGCACGAGATCTGATGGCCGGTCACTGGAGCATCGCGGACCACCCTCCGCGCAGCCGTGCCGCACCCGGCGATCGTGAACGCCGCAGCGGCGGCGCCAAGAACCCGCACGCTCCCCATGTGCCAAGACTACGTTCGAGCGCGGAGACCCATCACGACCAGGCAGGGGTTGTGCAAACGTCCGAGCCGACGCCGCTCAGATGCCGCCCGGGATCTTCGCTCCCTGGGACGGAGCTAACGTCCCACGCTGCGGGCGTACGAGATCGGCTGGGACATTTGCACACACGCCTAGCGCCTTCGGGCGCCGCTTATCGCGCGAACGCGGGGATCTGCTCGAACAGCGACGAGGCGACCGCGAACGCCGGCTTCTCGGTTCCGTCGTAGCCGATCAGGCCCTTGTGGTTCAGTCCGTCGGTCGGATACTCGCGGGGCAGAGCCGCACCGCCGGTCCACCCCGGGTTGACGGCGAAGTCGCGCAGCGCCCAGTAGATCGAGCCGTTCATGAACGGCAGTCCCGCCAGCACGGCGTACGTGCGCCGCAGGTAGTCGCTCTGGAAGTCGAAGCTGCCCTTGACCGACGCGGGCCCGTCGTACAAGGCCTCGGCGCCGAACTCGGAGACGACGAGCGCCTGGTGCGGATAGCGCGCGTGGGACTGGCGCAGGAACGGCGCGAGCTCGTCGAAGTCAGCGACCGAATGCCCGGGCCGGCCCGTGTACCAGCCGAAGTAGTCGTCGATGCCGAGCACGTCGAGCCGGGCGTAGATCCGCTGGCGCGCGAAGCCCGGGTAGCAGTAGGTGTCGAGTCCCACCACCGCCGCGGGGTCGAGCCGGCGCGCCACGTCGATCGCCTGGCTCAGGTACTTCTCGGTTCCCGGCGTCGTGTTCGGGGTCGGCGTCAACTCGTTGGCGACGGAGTCGACGACGACCGAGGGATGGCTGCGCTCGCCGAGGATCGTGGCCGTCAGCATGCCCAAAGCGCGCCGCCGACCACGCCCCGTGGCCAACTCGGAGTCAGCGTGGTCAACGGGTGGCTGCGACCACACCATGATCCCCGCGGCGTCGAGTGCGTCGAGCAGCTGGTCGCTCAGCAGATAGTGCGCGCGCGTGATGTTCGCGCCGACCGATCGCAACTGCGAGACGATCGTGTCGATGTCGCCTTCGCTCAGCGCGGCGCCGCGGCCGTCCACGTCCTCGTGGATCGCCGCGCCGTGCAGCCACAGGCGCTGCCCGTTCAGATACAGGACCCCATGGCGCACCTTGATGCTGCGCATGCCGACGTGCAGCGAGTTCACTTGCTCGACGCGATCCCCTGAGACCGTCTGGACGTCCACCCCGTACAGCGCCGGGTCAGAAGGCGACCACAGCTCCGGGCGAACCTTGCAGCCGCACGCGGAAGCTGATCGGGACCACAGCGCCTGCGGCCACCGAGCGCCGCGAGACACCCGCCGCCACCTCGACTCCACCGGGCGAGCGGACCCGCACGACCACCCCCGCCGGCAGCCGCTCACCCGAAACGTTGCGCAGCGAACCCTGGACCAGTAGCGAGCCGCACCGGTAGCCGCAACCCAACTGCGGCATCACGCCAAGGCCGTCCAGCACCAGCCTCCCAACCGGCTGGAGCGACACGCCCCGAACGATCCCGCCCCAGTTCCACCAGTCCTGGGGAAACGTGCCCGGCCGTGCCACATTGGAGACCCGCACGACCAACAGGTTCGCGGCGCCGTACCGCAGCGACGCCGCGGGGACGCTGAACGGTGCGTACGGCTCGCCGCTAGCCCCGATCCGGCGGCCGTTCAGCCACACCTCGGCAGTCCGCCGCACCCCATCGAAGCGCACGTTCCAGGAACGGCCCGCCACAGCCGGAGGGCCGTTGAACCGAAGCGCGTACCAGACGACGGTCCCGCGGTCGCCCGCCGCCGAGACGTTCGGGTTGAAGTCGTTGGGAATCGCGGCCGTCCCGCCATCACCTGGAAGCCCCCGCGACCACCCGTCCGGCAGGCCGACGTTGCCGGGGTCGGGCACCGATCGCCAGCCCGCCCCGTCCAAGGCGATCGCCGCCGGCGGCCGCAGGCTCGACGGAGCCGCATCGCTCACGCGCACGGTGCTCGACCCCGCGCCGCCGCAGCCGGCAACGGTCAAAGCCGCCGCGATCGCAGCCAGAACAGCCCAGACGCTTTTAGAAACCACGCCGCTACAGGTCGCTGAGCGACTCGGCGCCCTCGAGGCGCTCGGCCAGGCGGTTGAGGCCGAACCCGCGCGCCGCGGCCGCACCACCGGTGAGGTCGGTCGCGCGATCATCCGGCCGCTCGAGCTCGACGTGCTGCAGCGTCGCGATCTCCTTGAAGCTCCGAAGCGAGTCGGCGTCATCGGTCAAAGCCGCCGCCACGCGCGGGCGCTCGCCGTCGGCCGCGGCGATCGCTCCCTCGAGCGAGCCGTGCTTGCGCAGCAGCTCCGCCGCGGTCTTCGGGCCGATCCCGGAGGCGCCCGGGAGCCCGTCGGACGGATCTCCCCGCAGCGCGATGAAGTCCGGTACGAGCGATGGCCCGATCCCGTAGCGCCGCTCCACCTCGGCTGGGTCTACCTCCTCGAACCCGCTCAACCCGGACTTGAGATACAGCACGCTCACGCCGTCGCCTACGCACTGGTACATGTCGCGGTCGCCGGTCAGGATCAGGGTCTCGCCGCCGGCCCGCGTCTCGACGGCCGCAAACGAGCCCAGCAGGTCGTCGGCCTCGACGTCGTCAGACCCCACCGCGTACCAGCCGAGCGCCTCGAAGAACTCCGGCGCCTGCTGGAACTGCCACGCGAGCGCGTCTGGGACCGGCGGACGGTCGGCGTGGTAGGCGGGGAACGCCTCGACCCGGTACGCCGCGGCTTCGGCTCCGAAGCACACCGCGATCGCGCGTGGATCGCGGTCGGCGGCGACCCGCAGCAGCACGTTGGCCGCACCGAGCAGCGCGTTGACAGGCCGGTCCTCCGCGCCCTTGATCGAATCGGGCAGCGCGAAGAACGAGCGGTACAACACAAACGGGCCGTCGACGACCAGCAGCGGACCGGGCATGCCGCCGGAGGGTAGCCCCCCGGACGCACGCAGGTCCGAGAGCCCGGCTAGGAGACCGCGACGCCGGGGCCGTAGTAGCTGCCGTACACGACCCGGTAGGTACCGGGGCCGGGCAGCTGAAGCCCATAGGAACCGCCGGCTCCGACCGTCGTGTGAGCGACGGTCTTGAAGCCGTGCGACCCCTGCTGCTGGATGGTCAACTCGTCGCCGGAGTGCGCCGGCATGATCGTCCCGTGCAGGCCGGGTACGGCGCCCGAGACGATGTCGCGGACCAGCGCCGGCAGCGCGAGCACGGCCTGTGCCTCGGCCTGCTGAGCGCGGTGCGAGGCTCCGCCGCGGCGGCGGCCCTTGCTCTGCGGGGGCGCGCCCGGCGTGGTGGAGATCGTGGTGAAGCTTGCAAGCGTGGTCTGCAGCCCGAACAGCGACTGCAACTGCTGCCCGGTGATCTGCGTGCGGCCCTTCGTCCCCACAACATCCGCCAGCAGCACCCGCGGCGAGGCGCCGTGCTTGGTCACCTGGATGCCGAGCAGCTGGCCCTTGACGTAATGCCCGAGCTTCGCTGCCGCGGCGCCGAGGCTGAGGTTGTAGCCCCAGTGCTCGTTGGGGTTGCCGGCCGCGCCGTCGTAGGGGTCGGTGACGCCGACGAGCCAGGGCTCGGGCTGGGACCCGGGCCAGACGTTCTGGATGCTCTCGGTGTAGCCGCCCGAGCTCGAGGAGAAGTAGGTGACGACCGGGGTGCCGTGGTAGGTGACCACCTGGCCGCGGGTCGCGGCGACGGCCGTGTCGGTCGAGGGCGTCTCGGCCGCCACGCCGCCGTACATCTGCGAGCGCGTGTCCGAGTAGAGGTCGAACGTACCGCCACCGACGCTGGTCGTGATCGCGTAGGTGCGGGCGGCGACGGCCTGGACCTTCAGCGCCTCGGGCGCCCAGCTGGAGGGCATCTCCCAGGAGATCACGCCGCGGACGTAGTCGTCGAGGCCGACGTAGTCGACGGTCTGGACGCCGCCGCTGCCGTTGGGGCTGAAGACCAGCGATCCGCGGTAGGTCCCGACACCCGCAAGGCTCAGCGGGCCGGGGCCGGTGGCGCTCAGCGGCGCCTGGAAGCGGCCGACCTTCTTGCCCTTCTGATTGACGACGACGAGCGAGCCGTCGGCTTGCGGCCGGATCCAGTAGGTGGCGCCGGGATCGATCTTCTTGTTGCCGACGTGGTTTGCGCCCGAGAATGCGGCCGAGCTGGTGCCGACGAGGACCCGCACGGTCTTGTTGGGGTCGGTCTTGCCCAGCGTCGTGTGCTGGTAGTAGTGGCCGAGGATCCAGCGGTAGTCCTTGCCGTGCAGGGCATATCCGTAGGAGCCGTACTGGCTCATGCCGATCCCGTGCCCGAATCCGCCGCCGCGGATGTAGAAGCTGCCGTCGGCCATCGCCGAGCCGGCGAAGGCGAGCGTCATCGTCACAATCGCCACTAGCCCCATCACCACGCGCATGAGCACCCCTAAACACGGTTGGGGGCGTCGGGTTGCGGTTAGATACGGGGCTGACATGGCAGAGCGGAAGGCTTCAGAAGTTTTCGTGGAGTGCCTGGAGGCGGAGGGTGTTCGGTACGTCTTCGGTATTCCTGGCGAGGAGACGCTCGATCTGAGCGAGTCGATCGCCGATTCTTCGATTGAGTTCGTTCCGGTCCGACACGAACAAGGCGGGGCCTATATGGCTGACGCCTATGGCCGCCTTACGGGCCGGGCCGGTGTTTGCCTGGGGACCCTTGGCCCGGGAGCGACAAACCTCGTCACAGCCGTAGCAGACGCATTCCTGGATCGCGCCCCACTGGTCGCCCTGACGGGTCAGTCGGACCTGGAGCGCATGCACAAGGAATCACACCAGTATCTTGATCTAATCGGCATCATGAGGCCGATCGTTAAATGGAACGCAAGAGTCTCTAGCCCAGAGATCGTTCCCGAGGTCGTACGCAAGGCGTTCAAGGTCGCCGAGTCAGAGAAGCCGGGCGGCACCCATCTCGAGCTTCCTGAGGACGTGATGGCGCAGCCGCTCGACGCCTCGCCGCTCCCGAGACGCGACCCGGTGCAGCCCGAACCCGGAGCCACCGAGCTCGAGGCCGCCGCGGAGCTCATCGCCAATGCCGAGCGCCCGATCGCGCTGGCCGGTAGCGGCGCGATCCGAGCACACGCCGCCCGGGCGCTGCGGCAGTTCGTCCACGCGACCGGGATCCCGGTCGCCGAGACGTTCATGGCCAAGGGCCTGCTCGACTACGAAGACCCCAGGGCGCTGGGGACCGTGGGCCTGCAGTCGCGCGACTACTCGGTGGCGGGCTTCGACGACGCCGATGTGGTGATCACGATCGGCTACGACCTCGTCGAGCACGCCCCCGAGCACTGGAACCCGCGCCGCGACAAGAAGATCATCGTGATCGACAGCGTCGCGGCCGAGATCGACGAGTTCTACCTGCCCGAGGTCGAGCTGATCGGCGACATCGCCCACGTGCTGACCAAACTGTCCGACTGCTGCCCGGACGCGCCCGCGGTCGGCGCGCAGTCGGGCTCGAGCCGCCTGCACGACGTGGTCATGCGCGCCCTGAACGATGCGCGCGACGACGACCACTTCCCGTTGCGGCCGCCTCGAGTGCTGTGGGACATCCGCCACGCGCTCGGTCCCGAGGACATGCTCGTGTCCGACGTGGGCCTGCACAAGCTCTGGATCGGCCGGATGTTCCCCGCTCACGAGCCCGGCACGGTGCTGATCGCCAACGGACTGGCGGGGATGGGCTTCGCGTTGCCCACGGCGATCGCCGCCAAGCTCGTGTACCCGGAGCGCAAGGTCGTCACCGTCTCGGGCGACGGAGGCTTTTTGATGAACTGCCAGGAGCTCGAGACGGCGGTCCGGCTGCGCACGCCGATCGTCAACGTCGTCTGGGAGAACCACGAGTTCGGCTCGATCGCCTGGAAGCAGGACAAGAAGTTCGGGCGCCACTTCGACGTCGGGTTCGGCAACCCCGACTTCGTCCGGCTGGCCGAGGCGTTCGGGATGCCGGCGTGGAGATGCGCCGACGCTGGAGAGTTCGCGCGCAGACTTTCAGAGGCTCTCGCCCTTGACCTGCCGTCCCTGATCGTGGTACCGATCGACTATTCGATCGACGTCGCGATGTCGGAGCAGTTCGGGGCGGAGACAGTAGCGACCTGAAAATTGACCTACGAGACGGTTATCTGGGAGCAGTCGGGGGCGGTTGGGCGGTTGACGCTCAACCGGCCTGAGACGCTGAACGCATGGACGCGCCAGTTCGGCGAGGAGCTGCTGAGCGTGGTCCAACACGAGGCCGCGGAGGATTCGATTCGCGCCGTGCTGATCACCGGCTCCGGCCGCGGCTTCTCCTCGGGCGCCGACCTGCGCGCGGGCTTCGACCCCGCCGATGACGGCAAGCCCGACATCTACAAGGAGCTGCACGAGATCTACCACCCGGTGATCGCGGGAGTGCGCAGGCTGCCCAAGCCCGTGGTCGCGGCCGTCAACGGCCCCGCGGTCGGGATCGGTTGCTCGCTCGCGCTCGCCTGCGACCTGATCATGGCCGCTGAGTCGGCCTACTTCGGGCTCGCCTTCGTCAACATCGGGCTGATGCCCGACGGCGGCTCGACCGCCTTCGTCCCTCCCGCGGTCGGCCGCGCCCGCGCCTTTCAGATGGCGCTGCTCGGCGAACGGATCCCGGCGCCGCAGGCGCTCGAGTGGGGACTCGTCAACTGGGTCCATCCCGACGAGCGCCTGATGGACGAGGCCTGGGCGCTGGCGCGCCGCCTCGCCGCCGGACCCACACGCTCCTATGCGAGCTCCAAGCAGGCGCTGAACAACTTCATTTACAGAGACCTCGACGGACAGCTGGAGCTTGAGGCCGAGCTCCAGCACGCATTAGGGCGCACGAACGACTTCATGGAGGGAGTGGCGGCGTTCGTCGAAAAACGCGATCCGGCCTACGGAGGGAACTGAGGTCACATGAACATGCTGGACCCGAGCGATGAGCTCGATCACATCGCCGAGTTCGCAGACTCCGGCGTCCGGATCTTCCAGCGCCAGGGGTCGCTGGTCGGCGTGCCCGGCTCCTACGGCCTCAAGCGCTGCCTCTACTCGCACTGGCGCAACAACGGCAACGCCGCCTACACGTTCATCGGCTCGCTGCTGGCGATCGGCCTCAGCGGGACGTGGGCCTACCTCGTAAAGCAGCCGCTGCTGTTTCCCAGCCTCGGCGCGACGGCGTTCTTGATCTTCGAGACGCCGATGGCCGAAGTCGGCAGCCCCCGTAACACGATCATCGGCCACAGCGTTGGCGTCGCCGCCGCGGTGTTCTCGCTGGCGATCTTCGGTTTGCTCCACTCCCCCAGCGTGTATGTCACCGGAGTCTCGGTGTCGCGCATCGGCGCCGTCGCATTGTCGGTCGCGCTGACCGGAGGGGTCCTGCGCGTGTTGCGGTCCGCGCACCCGCCCGCGGGCGCGACGACGATCATTGTGGCCTCCGGGCTGCTGCACACCCCAAAGCAGCTGGCCGACGTGATCATCGGCGTGCTGCTGCTGACGATCGCCGGCTGGTGCCTGAACCGTGTGATGGGCGTCCCCGCGCCGAAGTGGGCCGCTCCACGCTGAGCGGCCACGCGCGGATCTCGAGCGGCGGCTAGAGGTTGCCCTGCGCCATCTTGCGCAGGTCCATCGCCTCGTTGTAGGTGTCGTCGTCGACGCCCATCTCCGCCGCGACCTCGCGCAGCATCCGTCCCGAGCTGGCCGCCTCCTTGACGATCTCGGCGCCCTTGTCGTAGCCGATGTAGGGGTTCAGCGCCGTCGCGGCGGCCAGCGTCGACTCGGCCGAGTTGCGGCAGCCCTCCTCGTTGGCCTTGATCCCGTCGATGCACTTCTCGGCGAAGATCCGCGACGTCGTGCTCAGCAGGCGAATCGATTCGAGCAGATTGCGCGCGATCAGCGGGACGCGGACGTTGAGCTCGAAGTTGCCCTGCATGCCGGCGACCGTGATCGCTGTGTCGTTGCCGATCACCTGCGCGCCGACCTGAAGCACCACCTCGGGAATCACCGGGTTGACCTTGCCGGGCATGATCGACGAGCCCTTCTGCAGCTCGGGCAGGAACAGCTCGCCGATGCCGGCGCGCGGTCCGGACCCCATCCACGCGAGGTCGTTGGCGATCTTCGTCAGCGACACCGCAACCACCTTCAGCGCGCCCGACAGCTCGACGAGCGCGTCACGGTTGCCCTGGGCCTCGAACGGGTCCTCGGGGGGGCGGATCTCGAGCCCGCTGGCCTCGACCAGATGACCGCGCACGCGGCCGGCGAACTCCTTGTGCGTGTTCAGGCCGGTGCCGGTGGCCGTTCCGCCGAGCGGGATCTGGGCGACCTGCGGCAGCGCGTTTGCGACGCGGCGGGCACCGAGGCGCACCTGGGCGGCATAGCCCGAGAACTCCTGGCCGAGCGTCACGGGCACGGCGTCCATCAGGTGGGTGCGCCCGGACTTGACGATGTCGTGGAACTCGTCGGCCTTGGCCTGAAGCGAAGCCTCCAGCTGCGTCAGCGCCGGCAGCAGGTCGTTGGTGGCCGTGTCGAGCGCCGCCAGGTGAACCGCCGAGGGGAACACGTCGTTTGACGACTGTCCCATGTTGACGTCGTCGTTGGGGTGCACGCCGGTCCCGGCGAGGTTCGCGATCACCTCGTTGGCGTTCATGTTCGTGGAGGTCCCCGACCCGGTCTGGAACACGTCGATCGGGAACTGGTCGTCGTAAGCGCCACTCGCGACCTGGTCGGCCGCGTCGGCGATCTTCTTGGCGCGGTCGCCATCGAGCAGGCCGAGCTCGGCGTTGACGCGCGCAGACGCGCCCTTGATGCGGGCGAGCCAGTGCACGACGGGAACCGGGACGGTCTCGCCCGAGACCGGGAAGTTGTCCACGGCCTTCGTTGTCTCCCCGCCCCAGAGGTGCTCCTGCTCCTGCACGCCCATGCCTGTCCTTTCGCTGTTTTCAGACCAGTTTACGATCAGCGCTCGTGGCTTACGTCGAAACACAGCCTCGCAGCGCCGGCCTCCTCAGCCGGGCACCCTCGGGCGGACTGGTGCTGGGAGCGATCGCCTCGGTGCAGTTCGGGGCGGCGCTCGCCACGCACCTGTTCAATCAGCTGGGGCCTGCAGGGACGGTGCTGCTGCGCGTGGCGACGGCGTCGATCGTGCTCGTCGCGATCTGGACGCCGCGCGTCCGCGGCCGTCCGCGCGGCGAGCTCGTGCTGGCGGCCGTGTTCGGCCTCGTGCTCGCGGGGATGAACCTCGCGTTCTACGAGTCGATCGACCGGATCCCGCTCGGCACGGCGGTGACGATCGAGTTCGTGGGCCCTCTGGCCGTCGCCGTGATCGGCTCGAGGCGGCCGATGGACCTGTTGTGGGTGGGGCTGGCGCTGACCGGGATCCTGGCGCTGACGCAGGGCGGGACGCACAGCCTCGACAGCCTCGGCGTCGCGCTGGCGCTGATCGCCGGTTGCCTGTGGGGCGCTTACATCATCCTCAACGGCCGCGTCGGCCGCGCCTACGAGCGCGGAACCGGGGTCGCGCTGTCGATGTGCATCGCGTCGGTGGCGCTGCTGCCGGTGGGGATCGCCTCCGGCGGCTCGCACCTGCTCGAGCCCAAGTCGCTCGCCATCGGCGCGGCCGTGGGCGTGCTCTCGTCGGCGATCCCGTATTCGTTTGAGCAGGAGGCCCTGCGCCGGATCGCCGCCTCGGTGTTCGGGGTGCTGATGAGCCTCGAGCCCGCGGTGGCCGCGCTCGCGGGCCTGATCCTCCTGGGCCAGTCGCTCAGCGCCAGAGAGGTGATCGGGATCGCGCTCGTCGTGGCCGCGTCGGCCGGGGCGTCACGGCGTATCGGCGAGGCGCCGGTCGACGCCTGACCCGCTTGCCCAGCGCTCCAGGGCGGCGTAGGCCAGCTCGACGTCGCGCCCGAAGGCGCGGTCTTCCAGTCCACTGGGAAGCACTTCGTCGGCGAGCTCGAACATGCGCTGCGTGCCCGCGCCGGCCGGCGTTCGCCCGGCGTGCCGGATCGCGCGAAACGCCACGACCAGCTCCGTCGCGACGAGCACGCGAAGCGCCTCGAGCGCCTCGGCCGTGCGCCGCACCGCGATCGATGACAGGCTCGCGTGGGACTCGACCCCGAGCGATGCCCACGTGGTCTGTGTGCCGCTCGGCATCGCCAGCGAACGGATCTCTGCCGCGGCCGAATGGGCCGTGTACTCGAGCAGCATCATCCCCGAGTCCTTTCCGGGGGAGTCCGCGAGGAACGGCGGCAGACCGGTCATCCGGGGATCGAGCAGGGCGCTTACGCGCGCAGCGATCAGTGACGCCGACTGGGCCAGGGCGTTGCGCATCGAATCGAGCGCGGCCGCGAGCTCGGCGTTGTGGAAGTTGCCGGTGGGCAGCGTCCTGCCCCCCTCGACCAACGCGTTCTCGGGCCTGGCGTTGAGCTCGCGCCTGACGACCTCATCGAGCGTCCACAAGGCCCCCTGCGTGACGCCGTCGACCTGCGGCAGCACCCGGAACGGATACGGATCCTGGACGAGCCTGTCGGGCGCGTCCGGCACCAGCTCCGCGCCCGCGAGCAGCTCCCGCATGCGCGCGGCGACCGCTGCCTGCCCGGGCGCGCCGAGCGCCGCCTGAACACGCGGGTCGAGCACGATCGGGTCGGCCTCGAGCGCCTCGAACGAGAGCGCCGCCACCGCGAGCCTGGCGTCGTGCAGCGCACGGGCGTCGACGACGACCAGCGCGGCGTGACCGGCCGTGAAGGCGTTGGAGCTCATGAACCCGAGCGCGTCGCGCAGGCCCAGCTCCACCTCGCCGACGATCGGGAACGCCTCGACCAGCTCGCCCTCGCGCCACACCGTGCCCTCGCCCAGCAGCGCCAGCGCGGTCTCGGCGAGAGCGGGAAGGTCGCCGGTGCCGAGCGAGCCGAGCTCGCGCGTGAACGGCGTGATGCCGGCGTTCAGCGCGGCGATCAGCCCTTCGAGCAGCGGCGGCGCCACCCCGGCGCCGCCGGCGCCAAGCTGGTTGGCGCGTACCACCATCCCGGCGCGCACCACCTCCGGGGAGAGCGGGCGCCCGGCACTGACGGCGTGGCTGCGCAGCAGATTCCACTGGTAGCCCTCGCGCTCGGCCTCGGTGATCACGCGGTCGCGCAGCGCGCCGACGCCGGTCGTCGCGCCATACAGCGCCCGGCCGACGCGAAGTCGTTGTGCGATCGTCTCGCGCGCCGCCAGGTTGCGCGCCCTGCCGTCGGCCGACAGCTCGACCTGCTCGCCCCCGCGCGCGACCGCCGCCACCGCAGCAGGACTGAGGGTGGCGCCGTCGAGAACGGTCAGCGAGCCGGTGGCGGTCACGCTCCCTCTGCCAGACGCTGCGTCAACTAACACCCCACTTTGTACGAGTTTGTCCTAGTCTAAATCCTCCGCGGGCAAACGCAGCTCGAGGCCCGCAAGATCCTCATAAAGCCGGATGGCGCTGATCTCGCCGGCATCGTCGCCGTATGCGACGCGGGCGCGCCGGTGGATCTGCTCGACGAGCCCGGTGAGCTCGACCGGCACGCCGACGTCGCGAGCGAGGTCGACGGCGAGCCCCAGGTCCTTGGTGACCAGCCGCATCGGGAACGCCTCGTCGTAGTCGCCGGACTCGAGCACGGGACGCACGTCGCGTTCGAGGAAGTTCGAGTTCGCCGGTGAGCCGACCAGCGCGCGGTACAGCCGATCGAGCGGCACGCCGGCCCGGACGCCGACAGTGAGGATCTCGCCGGTCGCGACCGACTCGATGAACCACTTCAGGTTGAGCAGCAGCTTGATCGTGTAGCCCGCGCCGTGCGGGCCCATGTGAAAGATCCGATCGGGGTTGCCCATCACCTCGAACAGCGGCCGCGCGCGCTCGAACAGCGCCTCCTCGCCGCCCACGTAGATCGCGAGCGTCCCCGCCTGCGCGCCGATGTTCTGGCCGGCGACCGGGGCGTCGAGCACGTTCACGCCGCGCTCGCGCGCGGCATCGGCGACGCGGGCGCCGACGGCGGTTGAGCTGGTGCTCATGTCGATCGACACCGAGCCGGGCTCCATCGCCGCGATCACGCCGTCGCGCAGCAGCACCTGCTCGACATCCGGGGGCGCGCTCAGCATCGTGATCACCGCGTCGGCCCCGGCTGCGCAGTCAACCGACGAGGACCCCGCGCGAGCCCCGGCCTCGACCGCCCGCGCGAGCGCGTCGCCGTTCAGGTCGTAGGCGGTCACCTCGAAACCGGCGCGGGCCAGATGCCCGCACATCGGGCCGCCCATGTTTCCGAGCCCGATGAACCCGACCCGCTTGATCTCGGTCACAGGGCCACCCAGGTGGTCTTCAGGTGCGTGTAGGCGTCGAGCGCGTGCAGCGAGCGGTCGCGCCCGTGGCCGGAGTCCCTGACGCCGCCGAACGGCGTCGTCAGCGACGAGATGTCGAACGTGTTGACCCACACCGTGCCGGCGCGCAGGCGCCGCGCGACCCGGTGGGCGGTCGACACGTTCGAGCTCCAGACCGCGGCCGCAAGCCCGTAGCCGGTGCCGTTCGCAAGCGCGATCGCGTGCTCGACGTCGTCGGCGCGCTGGATCGCGAGCACCGGGCCGAACACCTCCTCCTGGACGATCGCGTCGGCCGGGTCGGGCGCCTCGATCACGGTCGGCAGCATGTAAGCCCCGCCGGGCACCGGGGCCGCCCGTTCGCCGCCCACGAGCACCTCTGCGCCGTCGGACGCTGCGCGCGCCACCCGTGCCAACACGCCGTCCAAGTGCTCCTCGCTGATCATCGCGCCGAGCCTGGTGTCCGGCGACGCCGGGTCGGCGGGCGCGAACTCGCGCGCGAACTCGATGAGCTTTTCGGCGAGCGGATCGGCCACTTCGCGCGCAACGACCACGCGCGAGCCGGCGTGACAGGTCTGACCGGCGTTGTAGAAGATCCCCCAGCCGATCGCGTCGGCGGCGGCGTCGAGATCGGCGGCGTCGGCCAGCACGACCTGCGGGCTCTTGCCGCCGAGCTCGAGCGACACGGCCTTGCCGTTGGATTCGCCGGCGTACACGAGAAACCGCCGGCCGATCTCGACCGAGCCGGTGAACGCGATCTTGTCGACGTCGGGGTGGCGCCCGAGCGGCTCGCCGGCATCGGGGCCGTACCCCGGCACCACGTTGAGCACGCCGTCGGGCACGCCCGCCTCGGCCGCCAGCTCAGCCAATGCGAGCGCCGTCAACGGCGACTGCTCGGCGGGCTTGAGCACGACCGAGTTGCCGGTCGCCAGCGCCGGCGCGAGCTTCCACGCCGTGATGATCAACGGATAGTTCCACGGCACCACCGCGCCGACGACACCGAGCGGCTCGCGCCCGATCAGCGCGAGCGCGTCCGCGCCGGTCGGCGCAATCTCGCCGTAGACCTTGTCGATCGCCTCGGCGTACCAGGCAAAGCAGTTGCGCGCGTTGACGACGTCGACGTTGCGCGCGTCGGAGATCGGGTGCCCGACGTCGGCTGACTCGAGCTGCGCGAGCTCCTCGGCGTGCTCGTCGATCAGCTCCGCCAGGCGCAGCAGCACGCGCTTTCGCTGCGCCGGATCCGCCAGCGCCCACTCGCCGGCCTCGAACGCCCGACGCGCGGCGCGCACGGCACGGTCGACGTCCTCTGCGGCGCCCGCGGCGACGGACGCGATCACGGTCCCGTCGCGCGGCGAGACGTCGTCGAACGTCGCTCCCTCGGCCGCCGGCACGAACCCGCCGTCGATGAACGCCTCGGTCCTCACGTCGCGACCGCCCCGGCGTAAAACGACACCGCCTCCTCGTCGAGCACGATCCCGAGGCCGGGCGCGTCGGGCACGCGGACCATGCCGTCGGCGTCGATCGCGACGGGCTCGGCGAGCATGAAGTCGCGCCGCTCGGGCGTCCATCCCGGCGGGTCGTATGGATATTCGAGATACGGTCCGCCGCCCACGCCGGCGCACACGTGCAGGTTGGCGAGCAGACCGATGCCGTTCGTCCACGTGTGCGGGGTGAACCAGCGGTTGCGCCGCAGCGCCAGCTCAGCGAACGTGCGCGCGGTCGAGATTCCGAGCGCCAGCACGACGTCGGGCTGGTAGACGTCGAGCGCATCGGCCTCGAGCGCGAGCCGCAGGTCCTCGAACGTGCGCGCCATCTCACCGCCGCCGATTCGCACGCCGGTGGCGGAGCGCAGCGAACGCATGCCATCGCGATCGTCGCCGTCCAGCGGCTCCTCGACCCACAGCACGCCGTGCTCGCGCAGGCGCTCCACCACGCGCCGCGCGTCCGCCGGGCCGAGGCCGCGCTCGATGTCGCCGGCCATCCGCCACCACTGGTTGAGGTCGACGATCACGTCGAGCCCGTCACCGACGGCGGCGCGCACCGCGGCCACGACCGCGACCCCCTCGTCGAGCCGGTCGCGCGCGATCCTGATCTTGACCGCGTGAATGCCGCGCTCCACGAGCGCCAGCGCGTCCTCCGCGCGTTGCTCGGGCGGCCGCAGCTCCCCCCACGACGCGTAGGCGGGGACCCCCTCGCAGGCGCCGCCGAGCAGCACCGCGACCGGCTGGCCCGCGGCCTGCCCGGCCAGGTCCCAAAGAGCCGCCTCCAGCGGCCAGTAGCGGCCGGCGTGGAACGAGATCGTCTCGAGCGTCCGCACGTGGCGCGCGATCGCGAGCGCGTCGGCCCCGATGAACAGGTGCTGGAACTCCTCGAACCCCACCATCGTGTCGCCGCTGCCGACGCCGACCAGGCCGGCATCGGTGTGCACGCGCACGATCGTCGCCTCAAACGACCGGCGCGGCACGGGATCCCAGGCGGCGTAGAACGGCGGATCGAGCGGCAGCCGCAGACGCTGCGTCTCGATCGCGGTGATCTTCATTCGCCCGTGTAGAAGGGGCTCGTCACCTCGTCGCGCCGCGCGACCAGCGCGCGGGCGGCTTCGGGATCGCGGCCCTCGACGCACACGTGTATCGCTTTGCGCACAGCCTCGCGGTTGGCCTTGCGGATCGCCGTCGCGTCGGTCGCGGTCGGATCGACCCACACGCACACGAACACGAGCACGTCGTCGGTCGGCTCGAGCAGGCCGTCGGCGACCGCGTCGAGCACGCCCTGCGCGATCCCCAGCTGCGCCGCGCCCCACGTCAGCGACACGTGCAGGTCCTCCGTCGCGGTGGCCTTGTTGATCATGATCGTCGGCGGCCACACGGGCTCGTAGCTCGGCTGATCCTCGCCGACCACCACGACGATCGGAGTGTGCCCCGGCGTCGGGGTCGTCAGCGTCCCGAGGATCGCCGCCGCCGTCGGCGTCCCGCGCCGGGCGAGGACGACGTTGACGTGGCTGCCGTTTGCGCCCGGCGCCCCGCCCCATCCCTCCGCGACGCGGCCGTCGAGGTCGTCGTGCGTCACGCCCCCACCCCGGCGAGCTGCTCGTCCATGACGATTACAGACCGCGCACCGTGGCCACGACGGAGGCGATCGAGCGCGGCGTCGAGATCGTCGAGCGAGATCAGGTACTGGACCACGTCCCCCAGATCGAGGCGCCCGTCGACGACCAGCTGCACGAGCCGGCCGAGCGCGGCGTGGACGTTGGTCGAGCCGTAGTAGCTGCCGGTGATCGTCTTCTCTGAGAGGAACTCGATCGCCGGCAGCGACACCTCGATGCCCGCCGGGGCCAGCCCGACCACGATCGCGGTGCCGCCCGGCCGCAGCACGTCCCACGCCTGACGGATCGTCACGGGGTTGCCCACGACCTCGAAGGCGCGCTCGACCCCGCCTCCGGTGAGCGTCCGGACCTCCGCGACGACGTCGGTGCCGGTCGCGGCGACGGCATGGGTCGCGCCGCGCGCAAGCGCCAGCTCGAGCTTTGCCTCGTCGCGATCGACGGCGATGATCGCTCCCGCCCCGGCCAGCCGCGCCCCGGCGATCACCTGCAGGCCCACGCCGCCGCAGCCGATCACGCACACGCTGTCGCCGACGCGAAGGCGCGCGCGGTTGACGGCGCCGATCCCCGTGACGACGCCGCACCCAAGCAGCGCCGCCTGCCACAGCGGGATCGAGGGCGGCAGCGGCACGGCGCCGGCAGCGGGCACCACCGCGTACTCGGCAAAGCAGGCCACCATCAGGCCGTGCTGAAGCACGCTTCCGTCAAGCGCGTGCAGGCGCGACGTGCCGTCCATCAACATTCCCGCCACTCCGTTGCGCCCAGCCGTTTCGCACAGCGTGGCGTTGCCGGCCCGGCACGCCTGACACGCCCCACAGGACGGTACGAAGCAGAACGCGACGTGGTCGCCGGGCGCGACCGTGGTGACGCCCTCGCCTACGCTCGTGACCACGCCGGCGCCTTCGTGTCCGAGCACCATCGGCCACCGTCCGGGTCCCAGCAACCCGTCAGCGAGGTGCACGTCGGAGTGACAGACCCCGGCCGCGGCCACTCGCACGAGTACCTCGCCGCGCTTGGGCGGGTCCAGCCGCACGGTCTCGATCGCCGGCGGCTTGCCCGGCTCGCGCAGGACGGCGGCGCGCATCTCCAGCGTGCGCTGACCGGCCCCCGCGTCTGTCAGCTCCGCCCCCGGGGCGAACTCAGTCGCTTGTCCCTGCAACCGTGACCTCTGGCTTCTGCAGGCGGCGCAGCTCGTCGATCGGGATGTGACAGCGGATCGCGTGACCCGCCTCGGCCTCGGCCAGTGGCGGCTCGGTGGTCTCGCAGATCGTCGCCGATCTTTCGCGGGCAGCGCGTGTGGAACACGCAGCCGCTGGGCGGATCGGCCGCGCTGGGGATCTCGCCTTCGAGGCGGATCCGATCGCGTCCGGTGTCCTCGAGCGTGGGCACGGCGGACAGCAGCGCCTCCGTGTACGGGTGGTGCGGTCCGCTGAACACCCGCTCGGCCGGCCCCAGCTCCATCACGCGCCCGAGGTACAGGACGGCGATGCGATCGGACAGGTAGCGCACCACGCCGAGGTCGTGGCTGATGAACAGGTAGGCGACGTCTTCGGAGCGCTGCAGATCGGTCAACAGGTTGAGGATCGCCGCCTGGACGGAGACATCGAGTGCGGAGGTGGGCTCGTCGCACACGACGATCTGCGGGTCGCCCGCAAACGCTCGCGCGATCGCGACCCGCTGCTTGAGCCCACCGGACAGCTGCACCGGCTTCATCGCCAGGTGGCGCTCCGACAGCCGTACGTCGGAGATCAGCTTCTTCAGCCGCTGCTGCAGGTCGTCGCCCTTGTATCCGCCCAGCTTCGACAGCGCTCGCGACAGCAGCCGTCTGATCGAGTGCCTGCGATTCAGCGCCGAGTCGGGATTCTGGAAGACGATCTGCAGCGCTTTCTTCTGCTCGCGAGACCGTTTCGGGGCGAGTACCCGCCAGCTCCTCGCCCTCGAGCGTGACCGTCGATCCCTTGTCGGGGGCGGTCAGCCCCATCAGCACCCGCGCGAGCGTGGTCTTGCCGCTGCCCGACTCACCCACGAGTCCGAGCGTCTCGCCGGCTCGCACTTCGACGTCGACGTCGACGAGCCCGTAGATCGTCTGGCCTTCCAGGTAGAACGTCTTCGACACGTCGGACGCCTTGATCAGTGGCGCGCCGGTCCTGTGGCCCTCGGGGAGCGGCTCGCGCTCGCCCTGCTCCACCCGCGGCAGCGTCTGCGCCCGTTCGTGGAAGTGACAGCGCGAGCGCCGTCCCGGGCCGGCGTCGTACGGCGGCGGCGACTCCTCGCGGCAACGATCCTCTGCCAGTCCGCAGCGGTCGGCGAAGATGCAGCCCTTCTCGAGCCTGCCCGGGCGCCGGCAGAAAGCCCGGGATCGTGTCGAGCTTCGCGTGCGTCTTGAGCGTGTCGCGGCGGGGGATGCACCGCAGGAGCCCGACCGTGTACGGGTGGCGTGGGTTGTCGAACACCTCACGCGCCGGGCCCTCCTCGATCAGCTCGCCGGCGTACAGGACGCCGACGCGATCGCACATCTTCGCGATCACGCCGAGGTTGTGGCTGATGAACAGCAGCGACGTCTGGAACTCGGTGCGCAGCGCCGAGATCAGGTCGAGCACCTCGGCCTCGACCGTTGCGTCCAACGCCGTCGTCGGCTCGTCGAGGATCAGCAGCGACGGCTCGGCGGCGAGCGCCATCGCGATCACGACGCGCTGGAGCATCCCGCCGGAGAGCTGGTGCGGGAAGCGGTTCATGACCAGGGCCGGGTCTGAGATGCGGACCTTCTCGAGCATCTCGCGGGCGCGATCGCGCGCCTGCGCCTTCCCGACCCCGGCGATCTCGAACACCTCGGCGACCTGGCGTCCGACCCGGATCGTCGGGTTCAGCGCCTTGCCGGGCTCCTGGTAGACCATCGAGACCGTGTTCGCTGCGCAGCTTGCGCAGCTCGCCTCCGCGCATCGTCAGCACGTCGCGGCCGTCGATCGAGATCGAGCCGCCGCTGACCGAGCCGTTGCGCGCCAGGTATCGGACGACGGACGAGCGCGATCGTCGACTTGCCGCAGCCGGACTCGCCGACCAGCCCGTAGGACTCACCACGGGCGATCCTGAACGAGACGTCGCGCACGACGGCGAGTTGGCGTCCGCGCACGCGATAGGTGATGTCGAGGTCGCTCGACGGCGAGCGCGTCCGCCTGCGCCGGAGCTGCTCCAGGGCTGCCCATCGCTTCGGTCGCCGTGCTCATCGCTCCAGCACTCCCTCGATCGACTCCGACACCAGCGTGACGGCGACCACCAGCGACGCGATCGCAAGTGCGTCGAACAGCACCTCCCACCAGTAGCCCGCCGTCACCACACCGTAGTTTGTCGCGATGTCCAACCCCCAGTCGGGCGACGGCGGCTGCACTCCGAACCCCAGGAACGTGAGCGTCAGCACCGTGAAGATCGCGTAGGCGAGGCGCACCGTGAACTCGACGACGATCGGCGAGAACACGTTCGGAAGGATCTCGACGAACATGATGTACAGCGAGCCCTCGCCGCGCAGGCGCGCGGCCGCCACGTAGTCGAGATCGCGCTCCTGCAGCACCGCTGCGCGCACCGTGCGCGCGATCAGCGGCGTGAACACGATCCCGATGACGATGATCAGCCCCGCGTTGGACCGGCCGAGCGCCGCGAGCGCGAGCACGCCGGTGACGATCAGCGGCAGCGCCAGGAACGCCTCGACGACGCGACCGAGCACGTCGTCGACGATGCCGCGGAAGTAGCCCATCACCAACCCGAGCGCCGTCTCCCAGCACCGTCCCGAGCAGCGTCGCCAACGGGGCGATCACCAGGATGTCGCGCGAACCGACGATGACGCGCGAGAACATGTCGCGCCCGAGCTGGTCGGTGCCGAACCAGTGCGCGCTGGAAGGCGACTTGTTGATACCGAGGAGGTTCTGGGCGTATGGATCTGTGCGGCGCGATCAGCGAGCCGAAGATCGCGCACACGATCCACAAGAGCAGCACGAACGCGCCGATCAGGAACGCCGGCGAGTGCAGCAGCTCGCGATCAGATCTCGCGGCGCGCTACCTGCCGGTCGGCGTGGAGGGCTCCGGCCGCTTCGATTTCGACGTCGGCGATCGCGCTCATTCGGCGGCCTTCAGGCGGATGCGCGGGTTCAGCAGCGAGAACGAGATGTCGGCGATCAGCGTCACCAGCATGTAGATCACCCCGATCGTCAGCACGCACGCTTCGAGCATCGGGAAGTCCTTCTGGTTGGCGGCGTTGTACGTCAGCAGACCGATTCCCTGATAGCGGAACAGGAACTCGACGACGACGAGACCTCCGATCAGGTAGCCGGTCTGCGTGGCGACCACCGTGATCGTCGGCAGCAGCGAGTTGCGCAGCACGTGACGGCGGATCATCACGCCGCGCGGAAGGCCCTTGAGCGTCGCCGTCCGCGCGTAGTCCGACCCCAGCGCCTCGATCGTCCCGACGCGGGCCATCCGCGCGATGTAGCCGAACAGGATCAGCACCAGCGGGATCACCGGCAGGATCAGGTACTTCAACGACGTGAAGAACCCCGAGCCCGGCGGCGCGGTGGCCGACACTGGCAGCCACTTGAGCCAGACCGCGAAGATCAGGATCAGGACGATCCCCGACACGAACTCGGGCACCGTCAAGGCCGACTGACCGACGACCGTGATCGTCCGGTCCTGCCACTTCCCGTGCTTGAGCGCGGCGAACACGCCGCCGAGGATGCCGAGCGGCACGACGATGATGAACGCGAACACCGCGAGCTTCAACGACCGCCCCAGCGCGCTCGTCAGGATCGGGCCGATCGGTGCCTGATACTGATGGGAGGTCCCGGGAAAGTTCGTGATCCAGTCCCAGTACTGCTGAATCACCGGCTTGTCGACGCCGAGCTGGTGGTCGAGCGCCTTGACCGCGCTCGGCGCGGCAAGCGGCCCGAGGATCGAGCGCGCCGGATCGCCGGGGAGAATCTGGCCGACGAAGAACACGATCAGGCTCAGGATCCACAGCGTTATCAGCGCCAGGCCGAGCCGCTTGAGGATGAACGCGATCACGCCCGGCGACCTCAGCCCATGGACGCGGTGTTGAGATACAGCTGCGCGATCGACGTCGGGTTCAGCCCGCTGACGCTCGGGGTCGATGCGGTAAGCCCGTCGATCCAGTACGGGATCACGATCGGCGTCTCGTCAAGCAACAGCCGCTGGATCTTGCCGGCGATCGTCTTCTGGGTCTGCAGGTCGAGCGCGGCCACGTACTGCTTGACCAGGGAGTCGTACTGCGAGTTCTTGAAGTGCGCCGCATTCCACGTGCCCTTGGAGGTCAGCGGCGACGACCAGGTACACGTTCGGCACGCCGCGGTCGCCGTAGTCGACGAGGCTCATCTGCCCGTCGAGCCAGTCGGAGTTGCCGAACGTCGCCTTGCCGTAGTAGTTCGTCTGGGTCTCGACCTTCAGGTTGATGTTGATCCCCGCCTGCTTGGCGTTCTGCTGGATCGCCTGCGCGAGCTGCGGGATCTCCTGGTACTGCTCGGTGAACAGCGTCGCGTTGATGCTCGAATGCCCGGCCTGCTGCAGCAGCTGCTTGGCCATATTGATGTTCTGCGAGCGCTGCGGAACCGTGGTGTCCGTCGAGGGGAACCGCGGTCCGAACGGATAGTCGTTGGCGACGCTGCCCTTGCCGCTGAGCAGCGCCGCCACCATCCCGGTCCGGTCCAGCGAGTACGCGACGGCCTGGCGGACCTTCGCGTCGTTGAACGGCGCCTGGTCGTTTCGCATCGACAGCTCGCGGTGGTTGGCGGACTTGAGCGTGATGATCTTGTACGTGGAGCTGTTCAGCAGCTGGGTCGCACCCGCCGGCGACGAACTGCGCGATCACGTCGACGTCGCCGCCCTGCAGCGCCAGGATCATCGGCTGCTGGGCGTCGTAGAACTTGAACTGGGTTCCGGACAGCAGCGCCTTGGTCCCCCAGTAGTTGGGGTTGGGCACGAACGAGGCGCCCGAGTTCTGTGTGTAGCTGCCCAGCTTGAACGCGCCGGTTCCGACGAACGTCTTCTGCCACTTGCCGAAGTCCGTTCCGGTCGGGAACGATGATCGCGTTGTAGTTGTCGGACGAGACCAGGTAGGGGAAGTTCCCGTTGGGCGACTCGAGATGGAACTCGACGCGTCGTGGCGTCGACCTTCTTGACGCCCGCCGGCGTCAACACGCCGGTGAACGTCGACAGCGCGTTCGACGCGACCTTCGGGTCAGACAGCTGCTTGAACGTGTAGACGACGTCGTCGGCGGTCATCTGCTTGCCGTTGTGGAACGTCACGTCTGGGCGCAGCTTGAACGTCCACACGCTGCCGTCGGCGTTGGGCTTCCAGCTCAGCGCGAGCATCGGCTGCAGCGCGAGCTTCAGGTTTGAGTCGAAGATCAGGAACTCGCCGGTCTGGTTGAGCATCAGCAGACCACCTGCGTCGGAGATCGTCAGCGGGTTGATCGCGGCTGTCGGCGTGACGCCCGCGACCCGCAGCGTGCCGCCCTTCTTGCCCGACGACGGCGTGGCGCCCGAGCCCGACGCCGTCGATGACGACGACGACGAGCCGCCGCACGCGGCGAGGATCGCGCCGAGCAGCGGCACCGACATGCCGATCATGCTGCCCCGGCGCAGGAAGTCCCGCCGGTCCATGTGGCCCGCGACGAGCTCGTCGATGTAATGGTTCTCCAGCTCCGTGCGCTCGCTGCGCAGACGATCCAGCTCGTCGTTGCCACCCCTCATTGCGCACCCTCTCTTTCGTGATCGGGACCGTGTCGTCCGTCCGCGGTCGCGGCGGCAACGGTCGTGTCCGGGGACAAACTTAGGTTATTCAATCGAGAAACTAGGATTTCGTCGTTTGCGGTGCGCGAAGCCCACGGTCCCGCGAGGGTCCGCGCCGCCGCCATCAGGTCCGGAAGCATCTTGCGCTTGCGCGCGGCGTCCATCCGCCCGCTCGGGACACACAGCGTGATCGCGCCCGCGACGCGTCCGGGCGGCCCTACCGGGACGGCGAGGCAGTGCAGTCCGAGCGCGGTCTCGTCGACGTTCTCCGCGTAGCCCCGGCCGCGCGTCGCGCGCAGGATCGAACAGCAACTCCTCGAGTCCCTGCAAGCGCCTGCCGGTGGGGGTCACGAGCTCCGAGCCCTTGAACATGGCCGCGACCTCGTGCTCGGGCAGGTCGGCGAGCATCGCGCGCCCCGAGGCCGACGCGAACGCCGGCAGTCTGCTGCCCACGGCCGTGACGAGCCGCACCGGATGGGTGGTCTCCTGCTTGGCGACGAACACACTCTCGCAGCCGTCGAGGACCGTTAGGCATGTGGTCTCGTTGTGTCGCTCGACGATCCCGCGCGCGACCTCGTAGAAACCGGCGGTCAGCGCCGAGGCGGGGTTGGCGCGGGCGAGCCAGGCCACTCGCGGTCCGAGCTCGATGTTGCCGCTGTTCGAGTCGCGGGCGATCCAGCCGCGCTCGCCCATCGTCGAGCAGACGCGGTGCAGGGTGCTCTTCGCGACGCCGGTCTCGCGCGACAGCTGTGCGAGCGTCACGGGACCGTGGCGGTCGAGCGCATCGAGCACGTCGAGCACCGCCGAGATTCCGGCCGAGCGCCGGGCGGTCCCACCGGTGGGCTGATCGAGGGCAGTCGCCATCTCTGCGCTGATCCGCCAGTGGAACGGCGTTGCACGGACGGACCAACCGAACCTTTCACACCGTGCAGGAAGTGTCAAGTTTACGTTCTGTTTAGGTCGCGGTCGGGGCGCCAATCGACGACAGGGTCGCGCCGGCTGCAATGTCCGCTTGGCGTCACAATGGCCACGGTGGTGATCCTCGACAGACACGGACAGCTCGACCTGGAGGACTACCGCCGGATCGCGTTCGAGCACGAGCCGGTCGACGTCGGGGTTGAGCTGCTCGCGGCGGTGGACGCCGAACGCGGCGCGATGCTCGCGCACCTTGAAGGCGGCGGAGCCGCCTACGGCATCAACACCGGCCTGGGTTACCTGATCAGTCACGCCGTCGAGACCGAGGACCAGGCCGCGTTTCAGCGCTCGATCCTGCTCGGCCGGGCCGCCGGGATCGGGCCGCCGCTGTCTGCCCCGGTCGTCCGCGGGACGATGCTGCTCCGGCTGGCAGGCTTTCTGAGCGGGCGCGCCGGGGTGAGCGCCGGCCTGTGCCGGTTCATCGCCGACCGCCTCAACGACGGCTGGCTGCCGGTCGTTCCCGCCGCCGTCAGCGGCGCCGCGGGCGAGACGGTCCCGCTCGCTCACCTGTTCGAGACGTTCACCGGAGCGGGAGCCGTGCTGCTCGACGGGCACGTCGTCGCAGCCGCGGATGCGCTCGCCGCGCGCGACGTCGCTCCGTACGAGCTGGGCTCCAAGGAGGGGATCGCGTTGATCAACGGCGCGCCGCTTGCTCCCGCGCTGGGGGTTCCGCTGGCGCTGCGTTCGGACGCGCTGCTCGAGCACGCCACTCTGGCCGGAACGCTGGCCGTGGCGGTGATCGACGCGTCGGCCCGTCCGTATTCGATGCGCGTCGGCGAGCTGAAGGGCGACCCCGGGCAGCTGCGAGTTCACCGTCGCATGGGCGAGTTGCTCGACGGCGGCGGTCGCTGGGAGCCGGCCCTGCAGGCGCCGGTCTCGCTCCGGGTGATCCCCCAGGTGCACGGGGCCGCGTTCGACGTGCTCGAGCAGCTGTACGCCCAGCTGCGTCGCGAGCTCCGTGCGGTCACCGACAGCCCCCTGTACATGCACGCGGCCGCCGGCGAGCCCGAGGGCCTCTACTCCACCGGCGGCTTCCACGCGCACGCGATCACGCTGGCGCTCGAGGCGCTGGCGATCGCGCTCGTCCACGTCCTCAACCTCGCAGAGAAGCGACTGCACCGCCTGCTCGACTCGCGGTTCTCCGGCCTGCCCGAGCAGCTCGCACGCGAGCCGGGCCGGCACTCCGGGCTGGTGATCCTGCACAAGCAGGTGATCGGGCTCGCCGCCGAGGCGGCGACGCTCGCATCGCCGGCTTCGATCCGCGCCGTCGATGCCTCCACCGGTCAGGAGGACTTCCAGGCGCACACGATCCTGGTCGCGCGCCGGCTCGAGCAGATCCTCGGCGATCTGGAGCTGGGCCTTGCCTACGAGCTGGTGGCGCTGCGCCAGGCGCACGATCTGTCCGGGCGCGAGCTGCCCGCGCCGCTTCAGGACGCGCTTGGAGTGGTGGCCGAGGTCGTGCCCGAGATCACCGAGGACCGATCCCTCGCCGACGACGTCGAGCGGGTCCGATCGCTGATCGCCTCGGGCGCGCTGGTGCCCGAGGCGCCGCGCTCTGCGGGGTTGCTTGCCGCCGAACCGGTAGGGGCGCTCGCGTGACCATCCTCTGGAACGGCCGCCTGATCGACGGCACCGGCGCCGGTCCGCTCGAGCACGCGATCGTGAGGATCGAGGCGGAGCGCATCAGCGAAGTGGGCAGGGCGGACGGCACGCCGCCGCCGGGCGCGATCGACCTCGGCGGCCGCACGCTGCTGCCGGGCCTGATCGACGCCCACGCGCACGTCTCGAGCGACACGCTGCGCAGTCCCGGCTTTGGCCCGCCTCCGCCGTTGCACGGCGAGCTCCCGCGTCCGCGCGCGCTCGGGTATTTCATCCTCGCCAAGGCCGCGCGCGCGATGCTCGACGCGGGCGTGACCACGGTGCGCGACGTCGGCAGCTACGACGACGAGGGGATCGCGCTGCGTGAGGCGGTGCGGCTGGGCATCGTCGAGGGCCCGCGGATCCTGTGCTGCGGGCGGATCATCTCGGCGACGGCACCCGGTGGGGCGATCTTCAAGACGATGTACCGGGAGGCCGACGGCCCCGACGACATGCGCAGGGCGGTGCGCGAGCAGCTGCGCCGCGGCGCCGACTTCATCAAGCTGATGGCCACCGGCGCACGCTCGGTGGTCGCCGAGGATCCCGAGCCCGCGCAGATGACCGCCGCCGAGTGCCGCGCGATCATCGACGAGGCACACCGCCTCGGTGTCCGGGTCGCGGCGCACGCGGAGGGGCTTGCGGGAACGCGCATGGCCGTCGAGGAGGGCGTGGACACAGTCGAGCACGGCCTGTCGCTGCATCGCGAGCCGGCGCTGCTGGAGGCGATGGCGGAGCGCGGGATCGTGCTGGTCCCGACGCTGTCGACGTTCCACGACCTCGCCGACCGGTTCACGGGCGACTTTGCGCCGGAGCTCGTGGAGCAGGCCAAGCGCCAGAAGGACGAGGCTTACAGCACGCTCGTGGAGGCGCGCGACGCGGGCGTCACGCTCGCCATGGGCCACGACAGCGGCCCGCCCGGAGACAACGCGATCGAGTTGGTGCGGATGGTCGAGGGAGGGCTGACGCCGATCGAGGGGATCGTCGCCGCGACTCGCGGCTCGGCCACCGCCCTCGGTCGCGACGATCTCGGCACCGTGACGACCGGGGCCGTCGCGGACCTGCTCGTCGTCGACGGCGACCCGCTCGCCGACATCCGCGTGCTCAACGACCGCGCGCGGGTCTGGCTCGTGGTCCAGGGAGGGCGGATCGTCGCCGGGGACCGGGGGCGGAATGCCTCATCCACCCCCGGCCCGGCTGCGGTTTAGGTCTCTGAACCTGAGCCGCTCGAGTCGGCGGTGCCGCTCGATCCGCTGCCAGATCCGCTGCTAGATCCGCTGCTCGATCCGCCAGGCGGCCCCATTCGTCCGCCCGGACAGTTGCCGCCACCGTGGCCGCCCTGCACCGCGTTGAACGAGCTGTCGAGGTGGATCTCGGTGGTGCTGCCGTCGGACTTGGTGACGGTCACCTCGTAGCCGTGGCCGGTGAAGTCGGTCGTCACCGCACCCGCCTTTCCGCCGCCGGCGGCCTTGACGGCGGCTGCTTGCGCTTTCGCCGCTGCAGCACCCGTGACTGCCTTCTCGGCGCCCTCATGCGAAGCACTGCCATGAGGGGGCATGTTGGGCCGCGGGCTGGTCTGCGCCGGCGCCGGCGTGGTCGTAGTCGACGACGAGCCGGTCGATGAGGTCGCGGCGTTTGCGATCGCTGCGCCGCCGACCGCCGCCGCGCCAACGGCCGCGCCGGTGACGAGCTTGCTTCTGAGGTTTCCCATAGCTCTCCTTCGCGTCGGGAATTGGACGAGGCCGATCGTCGGTCCGCAGCGTGAGAGAGCCGTCGGATTGGTGTAAGAAAAACGCTAACGGCGACAATGGTGTGGTGACCGCTGCCACCCTCCCTCGGCTCGAGCTCCCGTCGGTCGACGGATCCCCGGTGCGCCTCGGCGAGGTGCTCGCGGGCGGTGTGGCCGTCGTCCTGTTCGTCACCGAGGAGTGCCCGACGTGCGCGATGACGCTGCGGCGGCTGGCGGCGCCGGCCGGCGACCTGACCGCCGCGGGAATCTCGGTCACCGCGATCTTCGAAGACCCGCTCGAGGTGGCGGCGCGCTCGGCGCGGGGAGCGGGCTTTCGCGGCACGGTGCTCAGCGAGCCGGAGCCGTATGAGCTGTCGCGCTCGTTGCAGCTGCAGAGCGTCCCGACCACGTTGCTGTTCGATCCAGAGGGCAGTCTGTTGGGGCGTGTCGTCGGCTGGGACCGCGAAGGGCTCGATGACCTGCTGGGGCAGGCATCGGCTCTGGTGGGAGCGCCGGCTGTGCGGGTGACCGGCGAGCATCCCGTGCGCAAGCCGGGGTGCGCGGCGAAGAGCACGTATGACGCTGAGACGCTGGCGGCGCTCAACGCCGCCGGGCCGCACGACGAGCTCGAGGACATGTTCGAGCGCGGCTGGAGCGACGGGCTGCCGGTGATCCCGCCGACCCGCGACCGCGTCGACGCGATGCTGGGCGGCCGCGATCCCTTGCTCTCACTGGGAGAGGTGCCTCCGGCGATGGGCGAGGCGACGCTCGAGCGGGTCGCGTCGTGTGCGGTGCTCGCCGGCTGCCGGCCCGAGTACTTCCCGGTCGTCGTCGCGGCCGTGCAGGCGGCGCTCGAGCCGGCCTTCAATCTCAACGGCCAGGCCGTCACCACGCAGCCGGCGGGACAGCTGGTGATCCTCAACGGCCCGGCGCGACACTCGCTCGGCCTCAACAGCTCGATCGGAGCGCTCGGTCCCGGACGGCGCGCAAACCTGACGATCGGACGCGCGCTGCGGCTGCTGATCAGCCTCACCGGCGGCGGCTTCCCCGGCAAGCTCGACCGCGCGACGCTCGGCCATGCGGGCAAGATCGGCTTCTGCATGGCCGAGAACGAGGAGGTCAGCCCGTGGGAGCCGCTGTCGGTCCAGCTCGGCTTCGAGTCCGGCACATCGGTCGTGACGGTGGTGGGCTGCGACGCGCCGCTGTCGATCTCCGATCACCGCAGCGCAACGCCCGAGGAGCTCGCCCGGGTGCTCGCGGCGGCAGCGGCCGCGACGTGGAGTCCGAACTGGTGGCCGCTGGGTGGGGCGTCGCTGTTCGTGATCTGCCCCGAGCACGCACAGCTGTTCGGCGAAGCCGGATGGAGCAAGCAGCGACTGCGCGAGGAGATGTTCGAGGCGGCGCACCGTCCTGCCGGCGAGCTGCGCTGGGGCGAGACCACGCCGCTCGTGCACGCCGCCCCCGACGACCGCCCGATCTCCAAGTGGTGCAGCGTCGAGGACATACTCGTGGTCGTGGCAGGTGGCGAGGCCGGACGCTATTCGGCAGTGTTCGGCCCGTGCCTGGGGATGCAAACCGAGATCGTCTCTAAGGAGGTCCCATGGATTACGTGAGTCCGTTCGACGAGCGCCGGCGCGCGATCGAGCCCCTGGCACCGCGTCGCAAGCCTCTGCGCGAAGCGAGCGTCGCGCTGCTCGACATCAGCAAGCGCCGCGGCGACGAGTTCCTCGACCGGATCGAGGCTCGGCTCCGTGCGCAAGGAGCCCAGACCTTCCGCCTGACCAAGGAGATCTTCTCCAAGCCCGCCGCCCCGGAGATCATCCGCCGCATCGCCGATCGGGGCGACCTCGCCGTCGAGGGCCTCGCCGATTGAGGCTCCTGCACGTCGTGCAGTGTGCACGACATGGTGCGCCTCGAGCGCTTGGGGATCCCCACCGCGGCGGTGGCGACGGAGCCGTTCATCGACGAGGCACTCGAGCAGGCCCGGGTGCTCGGGATGCCCGACTACCGGATGGTGTTCATCCCGCACCCGGTGCAGCTGTTGTCGCTCGAGGAGCTGCACGAGCAGGCCGACCGCGTGTTCGACCTGATCGTCTCCAGGCTCACGCCGCCACCGGATCCTCCAGCGGACGCAGCTCGTCGGCGTAGCTGATCGACATCCGCCGCATCACCCCGTCGCTGTCGATCGCGTACGCGCCCAGCCGCCACAGGGGCGGCGAGTAGGCATGGATCGACACCGACCGCTCGCCGTGGCCGGCGAGGCGATGGATGTGGTCGGGACCGAACGAGAACGAATCTCCGGCGGGCACCGAGCGGGACACGGCCTCGCCGCCGATCCGGGGACTGGACTCCATCAGCGCGCCGTCGACCACGCGCACGGCGCCCGCCGAGATGTCGTGGTCGTGCCAGCCGGTGTCGTTGCGGGGCGTCCAGCACAGCAGCCACACGTCGACATGGTCGTCGCGATACAGCGACACGAAATGGCGCTCCTGATCGGAGAACGAGACGAGCTCCTGCCATCGCTCGGGTTGGAGGGCGAGCTCGTTGACGAGCGCCTCGAGCTCGGGCTCGTCGAGGTTGCGGGCCGGAATCGGCATCCAGGACATCAAGCACCTCCTTTGAAATCGGGATGGCTGGGTGCAAATGGACTCGTCCGAATGTGCGTGGCTCGCGAGTGCCGGGCGACGCACGGCGAAGGGGGCACAGTGGCAGCGCCACGGGCCCCCTTCGGCGGGTGGCGACCCGGTGCCGCGAGACGCGTGCAGGCGGGCGAGATCATTTGGACTCAGGCATCCAGGAGACGGAGTGGATTGGCGCCCCGGATCGCCGCCACGGCGGCGGCCCCGAGGTCAGAGAAGGCCGGTGAGGCATACGGCTGGTCAGAGCCGCCCACGAGCACGTCGATGCCGAGCACGCGGACGGTCGCGTCGATTGCGCGCGTCCCATATGAAGAGACCTCGAGAAACGCGTTCCCGTCGACGACGGTACGGATCCCGGCGCGCGCCAGCAGCCGCTCGCCGTGCAACGGCGCCAGTCCCGCCAGCATCGCGAAGCACACGCGCAGCGTCGGGTGCCGCGGCCGCCCGAACGCACGGAACGCGTACCACGCCTCGTACATCTGCTCCACGTAGGAGACGATCGTCGGCCACCAGTTCGGTGCGGCGCGCGGAGCGGTCGCCGGCCCGGGGTGGATGAACAGCGGGCGGCCGGCGTCCTCGAGCGCCTCGAGCAGCGGCGCCAGACGGACGTAGCCGTGCTCGGTGCACAGCGCGTTCGCCGGCAGCGTGAGCCCCACGAAGCCGCGGTCGAGCTCGTGGCGCAGGCCGCCGGGGTCGAGCTCGGTCAGACACGCTCCGGCCCATGCCCCGAACGGGGCCGGCAGCTCGAGCGCGCCGTCGTGGTAGGCGTCGAGCAGCTCGCGCGAATCCCGTGGGGGCAGCAGCTCGATGCCGAGCGGGCTCGAAGGCGCGATCAGCGCGAGGTCGAGGTGTTCTTGCCGGGCCCGGGTTCGGCGGGCATCCGGGTCGTGATCGCGAGGATCGACCTCATATGGCGCCTCGCCCGCCAGCTCCAGGGTCCACCCGCGCAGCATCGGTGGCTTGGCGCGGGCGCGCAGGGCTTCGAGCAGGCGCTCGGGCCACAGGTGCTGGTGAACATCGAGGTTGAGGCTGCTGACGCGCTGGCCGAGTGGATCCCCGACCGACAGCATGCTGCGCCGGTCGCCGCCGGTCCCCACATCGAGCAGCGTCAGCTCGTTGAACCGGTTCATTGAACCGTTTCAGTGAAACGGTTCAAGGCGGCGTTGTCAAGAGGTTGCTCGTCGAGCTGATGATCCGTCTACGCTTGGGCCCGTGAGCCCGGGCGCTAAGCGCGTCACCATTCGCGAGGTCGCCGATGCAGCCGGGGTCTCGCAGGCCGCCGTCTCCTATGCGCTGCGAGGGATCAATGTCTCCGAGGAGACACAGGAGCGCGTGCGCAAGGTCGCTGAGGACCTGGGGTACGAGGCCAATCCGATCGCCCGCGCGCTGGCCAGCGGCCGCACCGGGATGGTGGGGATCGTCGGTCCCTCGCTCGAGGACCTGTGGCAGCAGCGATTCGCCGCTGAGGCCGGGCGCGTGCTGTTGGCCCGCGACCACTTCGCGCTGATCGTCGATGCCGGCGGCGATCCGGATCGCCAGCGGATCCTCGCGACGCAGCTTCGCGATCAGCAGGTCGACGGCTTGATCGTCTCGCCCGTCAACCCGTCCGACGAGTTCTGGACCGAGATCGCAAAGGCGCTGCCCGTGGTCTCGATCGGCGACGCGCTGGCCGGTGCATCGGTCGTCGGCGAGGTGCTGTTCGACAACCGCACGGGCGTCGCGCGCGCGCTGGAGCACCTGCACGGGCTGGGCCACCGCCGGATCGCGGTCCTCCGACGCCCCGGCTCGCCGACCACCGACCGGCCCGCCGAGGTGTTCGTCGGCGACGAGGCTGAGCGCCTCGGCCTCGACGTGCTCGTCCTGACGGCGCCGTACGACCTCGGGCAGGCGACCGCCGCCGCGCGGGAGATGCTCAGCAGGGACACGATCCCGACCGCGGCTTTCTGCTTCTCGGACTCAATCGCGTACGGGATCTATGCCGCCGCCCGGGACCTCGGCCTCACGATCCCGGGCGATCTGTCGGTCGTCGGCTACGACAACCACCCGATGTCGGCGGTGCTGGCGCCGCGGCTGACGACGTTCGACTGGCGCTCAGAGTGGCTCGTCGAGAAGGCCGTCGACATGGTGGTCGAGGCGATCGGGCCGCGGCGGCCTCAGCGGCGCCGGTTCGTGATCGAGCCGGATCTGCAAGAGGGCGGCTCGACCGCCCCACCCCCTCAGAGAGCCGTCCCGCGCTAACCGCAGAACGCGATCAGCTCGCGCGCGACGCCCACCGGATCGTCGTAGGCGATCAGGAATCCCGTCCGCTGCAGCGTGCGCAGCTGTGCGTCGGGCAGAAGGTCGAGCGCCTCCTGGGCGCCCTCGATCGGATGGGCGAGGTCCTCGTCTGCCCACAGCAGCAGCACCGGGCTCTCGATCCGCGAGTACGCGTCGAGCAGATAGCGCTGCGGTTCTTGCGGCCACCGCCGCGCGAACTTCGCCCACGCCCGCGCGCGGTTGCCGTTGCCGCCGACGTCGGCGAAAGCGTGGCGGACCAGGTCGCGGGCGGCGGGGTTTCGCTGTGCCGACAGGCGCTCGCCCATCGACGGGCGGAAGACCAGCTTCGCCCCGTGGGCGAGCATGCGGTCAAGCCCGGGCAGCGCGGCCGCGCGGCAGGCCCCGCGCCACAGCGCGCGCTTTCCCCCCTGCTCCTCGCGGCGGTGAAGGCGGTTGGGCATCAGCACCAGACGCGACGGCGTCAGGCGGCCGGTCGTGACGGCGCGCAGCGCGAGCTCGGCTCCGATGTCGTGTCCGGCGAGCAGCGGCCGGGGCCCGGCCGCCTCGCGGCAGAAGCCGGCCATCACCTCCGCCAGCCAGTCGGCCGTGTACGGGTGGCGCGGGCGATCCTCGGAGTCGCCGTGCAAGGGCAGATCCGGCAGCAGCACGCGAAACCGCTCGGCCAGAGGTGCGACGACCGGCTCCCACTCCCGGTGCGACATTCCCAGCGAGTGCAGCAGCGCCAGCGCCGGCCCGGCGCCGGTCTCCCGGTAGGCGACCCGGGCGCCGTCGTGATGGTGGTAGAGCCTAAGCCGCATAGGTCGTGCAATTCGCACACCACATGGTCGCACCGCGCGGCTCGGCAATTGCCTTTGCGGTGCGAGGTTGTGCAAATGCTGCACGACCGTGGTGAAACTTCCCAAAACGGGTGAAATTTGCGGTCATGGAGCCACGCAGCAAAAGTCCCCTCGGTCTATCGACCTCGCAGGCAGCCCAGGCCCTCGGCGTTTCTCTAGGAACGATTCGTCGTTGGTCGGACATGGGCTACCTGGAGTCGTACAGGACCCCCGGTGGTCAGCGGCGGTTCAGCGCAGACCAAATCGAGCAGTTTCTCGTGACGCTGCAGCGCGGTGGGGACCCAGCAGCCCCTCGCCGCGAACGCCTCGTCAGCTAGACACTGCGACCGCAACGCGGCCAGGCCGGCTCCAGCGTCAGCTGGAGCTGAGCCCGGTTGCGCGCGGGCGCTAACCCGTCCCGGCTTCTCGCACGCGCCGCTCCATGTTGAGCTCTGACGTCGAAGTCGGCAGCGTCAGCGTGGCGATACTCCACGCCCTCCCCAGATAAAAGGCTTGCGAGCACCTCGACGTAGCCGGCGTCCAGCTGGGTGCCGGCAACGCGGCGCAGCTCGTGCATCGCCTCGAACGAGCTCATCCGCGTTCGATACGTGTCGCTCGCCGTCAGCGTGTCGTACACCTCGGCGACAGCGATGATCTTCGCTATTTCCGGAATTTGCTCTTCCGTAAGACCCTTTGGGTAGCCTCGCCCGTCCACCCGCTCGTGGTGGGCGAGGATGATCTCCGACACAGGCCCATACAGCCCGACGTGCTTGAGCATGTCCGCCCCGAAGCTCGGGGACGCGCTGGATTGCGATCCCAGTCGGCTTCGGTCAGCGTGCGGCCGCGCTCGGCCACACGATCGGAGAGCGCGAAATGGCCGATGTCGTGAAGCAGTCCGGCGGTGTGGGCAAGCTCCTGTTCCTGCTCGGACATCCCGACCTTCTTAGCCATGTCCCTCGAGAAGCGGGCGACCGCCGCGGCGTGTCGTGCCGCGCGCTCGTCGCGGATGTCCAGCGATCGCATCAGCCCGGCGAGCACTCCCCAGGACAGCGATACGTACTGCTCGGAGCGAGGCGGGCTCGCTGGAGCAGGTGCGCCATGTACGAGAACGTGAACACAGCCGACAGGGCGAACGCGATCCCGGCGTTGCCGAGCCTCACCGTGATGGCGGCGCCGGCCACGACGAGCAGGACGTTGAGGCCGATGCTCGGAAGGTGCTCGCGAACTCCCCGATCCCGAACTGGTCCAATCCCGCGAACAACGCCCGCCGGGTGATCGTGAAGATCGCGAAGCTGAGTGTGATCGCGGCCATCGCCGCGACCGCGACCGCGAAATAGAACCGGAACGTCTCCGACGGCTCGCCGGCGATCGCATCGATGACGATGGCGGCCGCGGCGGCAGGGACAACCGCGGCGGGCAGATTGGTCAGGATCACGGCACGCGGTCGTGTCTGAAGCCGAATCGCTGCCGTCA
Organism: uncultured Solirubrobacterales bacterium; assembly: GCA_963725925.1. Lineage (GTDB taxonomy): Bacteria > Actinomycetota > Thermoleophilia > Solirubrobacterales > Solirubrobacteraceae > Palsa-465. The sequence goes on along the minus strand of CAVSAY010000015.1, from coordinate 324,079 downwards.
GCTCCGAGACAATCGCCGTTGCCATGGCCGTCCGCGCGCCAAGGAACGCGGCCGCGAGCACGTTAACGATGAACGCGGCAGAAACCGAAAGCCCATCGCGGGCACCGGCGACCATTACTCCTGCCACAACCGCGGCTATTCCAAGGATGATTGTGAGAGCGCTTGTGTGATCTTCAGGCGCAGCAATCGCTGTCGTTATCACGACAGCAAGCGTTACCGCGACGACGAAGAACGAGGCGACGCTGACGCGCGACCGGCCGTCAAATCGCAGTCGGCTCTGGCCGACCATGCGCTCACGGTAGCGCGTAACCGGTGCCTACCGCAACGCTCAGGCAGGGATCAGCCGATGCGGAAGTTCATGGACTCTCCTACCCACGCTGGGGGACGACGAAGGCGAGGCGGTTGGCCGAGAAACGCGGGGCTACGTTTCCGGCGCTCCGCTTTGCACAAATAATGAGGTGGTTTGTGTCGTTAAACCTGTGCAATTCTATGCACGACCGATCGGGGACCGCAACGGATGGTCCGAAATAGCACCGTCTAGACGTCTTATCCTGCGCATGCGCTATCTCAAGACCAGTGAGGCGGCGGCGTTACTGAACGTCAGCCCGAACACGTTGCGCGCCTGGGAGCGACGCTTTGGCTTCCCCAAGCCACAGCGCTCGCCAGGCAAGCACCGGCTGTTCACGCACGGCGAAGTTGCGGCCCTTCGGGACGCACTCCAGGAGGGGCTGTCGATCTCCTCGGCGATCTCACGCGCGCGTGAGGGACTCGTCGCAGACACCAACTCGCTGCTCGGCGCGCTGGTCTCCTACGAGCGTGAGCGCGCCGACGGCGCGATCGAGGCGGCGCTGGCGCTGCGCTCGGTCGACCGCTCGGTCGAGGAGGTCCTGCTGCCGACGCTAGACGAGATCTCCCGGCGCTACGGGACCGAATCGGCAGCCTGGGCGTTCGCGGCGCAATGGGGCTCTGACTGGCTGCGTCGGGCCAAACGGCTCGCGCCGCCGCCGGTGCGGTCGGTCTCGATCGTCGTCGGCGACGCGACGCGCGACGAGCTCGATCCAGACGCGCCATACCTGCGTGCGTTTGAGCTTCTCTGTGTCCGCGCAGGCCTAGACCTGCTGAGCCTCTCGGCCCGCGGCGTCGCCGGCATCGGCGACGCTGTTGCGGTGCATCGCCCGAACCTCGTCGTTGTGGCCGGCGGCCATCTCGACGACGACACGGTCGCGCGCTGGGCATACGCGATCAGACTCTCGGTCGGGCCCACGCCCGTGGCGTTGTACCGACGCGGCCCGCAGCGGGCCCGCGTCCGCACGACCGCCACAAACGTCTTGCCCGCAGGCGCCTCGGACGCGCAAAAGCGCCTGCTCGAGTTGATCGAGAGCGAGCAGGAAGAGGCCGCCCACCGGACCTCTGCGCCTCGCCACACGCGCGGGATAACCCCGGACGCACGGACGCGTACGGCGTAACGACTCAAACACGTCGAAAGGGACTTCGATGAGTTCAACCAGATCCAAGGGGCGTCCAGCACTCGCCCTGGTACAGCCACTTGCCCCGGGGGTGCCCGAGGTCCGGTTCTGCAGCCATTGCGGCACCAGACCGCGGCCCGGCGAGGCCATCAGCCCCACGCGGGTGTGCGCCGAGTGCGGACTGGGCCTGCTGCTCCAGTGCGCCGAGAACGTCGCGCCCAAGCCCGGCGACCCGTTCCTCGTGCTCGATCACACGCTGTCGGTATGCGCGCTGTCCGCCGCGGCCGAGCGGCTGCTCGCCACACCTGAGATCGAGGCCGTCAACGTGCCGATCGGAAACCTGCTGGTGGCGGCCGATGCCGAGGACAACGGTGGAGCCAGTCTTGCGGCGGCGGTCATCTGGGCGGCACGGGGCGACGGCGGGGTCACCCAGACAGTCGTCCGGCCGGCCAACACGTTCGGCGTTCGCCTGAACGCCCGCGTCGCCGGCTGCGGTCCCCCGCGCGCAGCCCTGCTCGTGTTCGAGTAGCTCGCCCTGAAGCGGCGCATGAAGCGTCGCTGGCCGCTGTAATCCCTGCACATGCATCAAATCGCCCAAAGTGCACGTCGCGTTGCGACGGTTGCATTGGCGGCCAAACCGGTTGATAACTCACCAGATGAGTGGAATCCGTACTAATGCTGCGGCCGAGATGCTCGGCATCAGCACTTCGACCCTTCGCACCTGGGAGCGCCGCTATGGCTTCCCCCGCCCGGTGCGTTCGCCTGGCGGTCACCGTCACTACGCGCTCGCCGAGATCGAGGCGCTGCGCATGACGCTGGCCGAGACCCACAACGTCTCCTCCGCGGTGGCACTAGCCCGCGAGCGGGGCGAGGGACCGTCGTCCCCCGCGCGCCTGGCGACCGCGTACGCGTCCTTTGACGAGGACAAGGCCAACCGCATGCTCGAGGAGAGCCTGACCCTGCGCTCGATCGAGCGGACGATCGAGGACGTCATGCTCGACGCGATCGCAACGCATGACGACCCCAAGGGCGCGACCGCCGAGTACGAGTTCGCATGGCGACACGCGACCGGATGGCTGTCCGCGGTCAAGCGCCTGGCGCCACCGGCCACGCGTCCCGAGGGAATACTCGTGTTCGACGGCTCGATGACGTTCGACATCGACGCGCTGCACGCCCAGGCGCTGGAGCTGCTGCTCAGGCGCGCCGGCATGCGCACGCTCGCGCTGAGCCCGGCGATCGACACGAGCCGGCTGACGCGCGCGCTGCGCGTGCTCGAGCCGCGGGCCGTGGTGTTGACCGGCCGGCGGGCCTCACTGGACGCGATCGGCCGGCTCGTCTACGCGGTCCGGGGTGCGATCGACGACGTCGCCGTGTTCGACTTCCGCGGCGCCGTCCCGGACTCGGGCGCGAGCACCGTCTCCCGGCTCGGAGACCGCCCGCTCAAGGCGCGTGACGCGATCGTCGCGCACCTCGACGCGCGCGCGTGGGGCAGGATGCCGGCGACGCGCGGTCGCGTGAAGACCGCGGCCGGGGTGCCGCGGACCGGCGGTCCCAGGGCGAGCATCCCGAGAGCGAGCCTCCCGCGCGAGCGCGTGGCAGCCGCGGCACAAGCCGGGCGCTGACCGACAGACCCCCGCGCGCGGCAAACGGGCGGCGAGAATCGGCACCTACAATCGGCGCCGATGGCTGATTCCAACGTCAGTGCGCAGCCGCGCCCCGAGCCGCCGCACCGTCCGGTCGACCCGCGCGCGTCGTTTCCCGAGCTCGAGGAGCGAGTGCTCGCACGCTGGCGTGAGCGCGACGTGTTCGCCGAGTCGCTGCGCCGGCGCGCCGATGCCCCTCCGTGGGGTTTCTACGAAGGGCCGCCGACCGCCAACGGGCCACCGGGCGCCCATCACGTGCTGTCGCGCGTGTTCAAGGACATCTTCCCCCGCTACCGGACGATGTGCGGCCACTACGTCGAGCGCAAGGGAGGCTGGGACTGTCACGGCCTGCCCGTCGAGCTGGCGGTTGAGGCCGAGATCGGCTCGACCTCCAAGGAGGACATCGAGCGCTTCGGCATCGCCAAGTTCAACGCACGCTGCCGCGAGATGGTCCTCAGCCACGTGGAGGACTGGAACCGGCTGACCGAGCGGATCGGCTTCTGGATCGACCTCGACGACGCCTACCGCACGCTCGACCCCGACTACGTCGAGTCGGTGTGGTGGGCGCTGCAGCAGATCCACGAGCGCGGGCTGCTGTACGAGAAGCTCAAGGTCGTGCCGTACTGCCCCCGCTGCGGGACGGCGCTGTCCAGCCACGAGCTCGGCCAGCCAGACGTCTACCGGGACGTGATCGACCCGTCGGTCTACGTCCGCTTCCCGGTGACCGAGTCCCACGGCGCCGTGCAGGCCGGCGACGAGCTGCTGATCTGGACGACCACGCCGTGGACGCTCGTGTCCAACGCGGCGGTAGCGGTCGACCCCGAGCTGACGTATGTCCGCGCGCAGGTCGACGGCGGCCCCGTCGAGATCGTCGCATTGGCGTTGGTCGAGCGCGTGCTCGGCGAGGGCGCGAAGGTCCTCGACCAGTTCCCAGGCGCAGAGCTCGAGGGTGTCGCCTACGACCCCCCATTCCCGTTCATCCCGGGCAGCGCGTACGGCGAGCGCGGGCACACCGTGCTGCTCGGCGACTTCGTCACGGCCAACGACGGCACGGGTCTGGTGCACACCGCGATCGCGTTCGGCGAGGAGGACTTCCGTCTCGGCGAGCAGTACGGCCTGAACGTGATCAATCCCGTGCGGCCCGACGGAACCTACGACGAGCGCATCGGGCCGTATGCCGGCCGCTACGTCAAGGAAGCCGATCCCGACCTGATCGAGGATCTCCGTGCGCGCGGCAAGCTGCTGCGCGCCGAGGAGTTCGAGCACTCCTATCCGCACTGCTGGCGCTGCCACACGCCGCTGATCTATTACGCCAAGCCGTCCTGGTACATCGGAACGAGCCAGATCAAGGACCGCCTGCTCGCGGCCAACGAGACCGTCAACTGGTACCCCGACCACGTCAAGCACGGCCGCTTCGGAAACTGGCTCGAGGGCAACGTCGACTGGGCGCTGTCGCGCGAGCGCTACTGGGGGACGCCGCTGCCTGTGTGGCGCTGCGGCGACGAGCACGTAAAGGTGATCGGCTCGTATTCGGAGCTGCGTGACCTGTCGGGCGTCGAGCTCACCGACCCCCATCGTCCGTTCGTCGACGAGGTCACGTTCCCGTGTCCTGAGTGCGGCGAGACGATGACCCGCGTCGAAGAGGTGATCGACGTCTGGTTTGACTCGGGCTCGATGCCGTTTGCCCAGTACCACGCGCCGCATGCCGGCACCCAGCACTTCGAGGAGCGGTTTCCGGCGGACTTCGTGTGCGAGGCGCTTGACCAGACACGCGGCTGGTTCTACTCCCTGATCGCCGTCTCAACGCTGCTGTTTGACCGCTCGCCGTACCGCAACGTTGTCTGCCTCGGGCTGATCCTCGACGAGGACGGCCGCAAGATGTCCAAGTCGCTGGGCAACACGGTGGCGCCGTGGGACGTCATCGACCGGTTCGGCGCCGACGCGCTGCGCTGGTACCTGTTCACGTCAAAGCAGCCGTGGGACGGCTACCGGTTCTCGCTGGAGACGATCGGCGAGGCGCTGAGGCAGTTCCTGCTGCAGCTGTGGAACACGTACGGGTTCTACGTGCTGTACGCGAACGCCAACCAGCTGGCGCCCGTCGCGCTTGACGAGGTCGAGCTGGTCGAGCTCGACCGCTGGGCGCTGTCGCGGTGCAGTGCGACCGTCGAGATCGTCCGCGAGCGCATGGACGACTTCGACGCGACCGTGGCCGGCCGCGCCATCGCGACGTTCGTCGACGAGCTCTCCAATTGGTACGTGCGCCGTTCGCGCCGCCGCTTCTGGGACGGCGATCCCGCCGCGTTCGCCACGCTGCGCGAGTGCCTGCTGACTGTCGCCAAGCTGCTCGCGCCGTTCTGCCCGTTCGTCGCCGACGAGATCTACGACAACCTCGACGGCTCGGAGCCGAGCATTCATCTGTGTGATTTCCCGGTCGCCGGCGAGCGCGATCACGAGCTCGAGCGAGTCATGGACGTCGCCCGCGAGACGGTCAGGCTCGGGCTTGCGGCACGCGGCCAGGCCAAGCTCAAGGTCCGCCAGCCGCTGCACGAGGCGGTCGTCGTGGCCACCGGTTTCGCAACGCGACGCGATCGAGCGCATGGCGGAGGTGATCCGCGACGAGCTCAACGTCCGCGAGCTGCGGTTCGTGTCAGAGGTCGACGAGCTCGGCCGGGTCGAGGTCAAGCCCAACTACCGCACACTCGGACCGAGGTTCGGGAAGCAGATGCCGCTGGTGGCAGCAGCCGTCGCCGGGCTCGACGCGGCCCGTGCCGCCGCGCGGCTGCGCGACGGCGAGCTCGTGGCGATCACGATCGGCGGCCAGGATTACGAGCTGTCGGCCGAGGATCTGCTGGTCGCGATGCAGCCGCTGGAGGGCTACCAGGTCGAGCGCGAGGGCTCACACGCCGTCGCGCTCGAGCTCGAGATCGATGACGACCTGCGACGCGAGGGATGGGCGCGCGAGGTCGTCCACGCTGTCCAGGCGGCGCGTCGCGACGCGGGACTCGAGATCACCGATCGGATCGCGCTGACGCTCGGCGGCGACGCGGATCTGGTCGACGCGGCGCGCGAACGCGAGCCCTACATCGCGCAGGAGACGCTCGCGGTCAGGGTCAGTTACGAGGCGCTCGACGGGGCCGTCGACCCGGTGCGAATCGACGGCCGTGAGCTGAAGGTCGCGGTCGCGCTGGTCTGAGGCCGCGACGCCCCAGCGGTGCGGCGTCTACGCGAGAGCCGGCTCGAGCTCGGCCTCGAGCTTGCGCTTGGGGTAAGCCCCGATGACGGTCTTGGCGGGCTGTCCGTTGCGGAACAGGATCAGCGTCGGGATCGACATCACGTTGAAGTTGATCGCCGTCTGCTGGTTCTCGTCGATGTTGAGCTTGACGACCTTCAGCTGGTCGGCGCGCTCCTCGGCGATCTCCTCAACCACGGGAGCCACCATCCGGCACGGGCCACACCACGGCGCCCAGAAGTCGACCAGAACGGGTACATCGGACTCGATGACCTCGGCCTGGAAGTTGTTGTCGGTGACTTCGGCGACGTTGCCAGCCATTTGGGCTCCTTGAGAGGGTGTGCGTGACCTTTACTTCAGAAAGTATAGCGCGGTGGCGGGAGTGTGCAGACTAGTCTGAATGCGAAGACGCATCCACCGCGATGACTGATTCCGCAGAGATACTGCCGCCCGCCGCCCCCTCGTCCGATCCCACGAACAGCGAGATCGCCGCGGCGCTCGACGAGCTCGGCGACCTGTACGAGCTCGACGGGGCGGTGATCCATCGCATCGTCGCGTACCGCAACGCGGCCAAGGCCGTGCGCGACGCGCCGGTCTCGATCACCGCGCTCGCCCGCGAGGGCCGCGCGACCGAGCTCGCCGGGATCGGGGCGATCATCCAGGAGAAGGTCATGTCGCTCGCCGAGACGGGCGAGATCCCCGCGCTGGTCAAGCTGCGCGCGAAGTTCCCGCCCGGGCTGATCGAGATGACGCGCCTGCCCGGCCTCGGCCCCAAGCGCGCCCGGCGCCTGTTCGAGGAGCTCGGGATCGATTCGCTGGAGTCGCTGCGCACGGCGGCCCAGGAGCAGCGCATTCGCGCGCTCAAGGGATTCGGGCCCAAGGCCGAGACGTCGATCCTCGCTGCGCTCGAGGCGGCCGGCGCCGGCGAGCGGCAGACCAGGTTCGTGCTCGACCGCGCGCTGGCGATCGCCGATCCGCTCGTTGCCGCGCTGCGCGAGCACCCGGCATCCGAGCAGGTGCAGCTGGCCGGGTCGGCGCGGCGGATGACCGACAGCGTCAAGGACCTCGACGTGATCGCGACCGCGCACGACGCGCTGGCGCTGGCGCAGGCGGCCACCGAGCTCGAGCTCGTCGAGCAAGCCGGCACGCCCGGCGAGGCAGGCGTCCGCGTGCGGACGCACACCGGGATCCAGGTCGACCTCAGGATCGTGTCGCCCGATCAGTTCGGCAACCTGCTCCAGCACTTCACTGGGTCCAAGCAGCACAACATGGCGCTGCGCGACGCCGCCGTGCGCAAGGGACTGCACGTCTCCGAGTACGGCGTGCTCGACGACAGCACCGGCGAGACGCACCGTTGCGCGACCGAGGCCGAGGTCTACGGGCTGCTCGGACTGCAGTACATCGAGCCCGAGCTGCGCGAGAACCGTGGCGAGCTCGAGGCGGCGGCGAACGGAACGCTGCCGGACCTGATCGAGCTCGGCGACCTGCGCGGGGACCTGCACTGCCACACGACGGCTTCCGACGGCACGGCCTCGATCGAGGAGATGGCAGCGGCGGCTCGTGACGCCGGCTATCAGTACCTCGCGATCACCGACCACTCGGCGAGCTTCGGGTTCGGCGACGACCTCTCACCCGAGCGGTTGCGTGCCCACATCGCGCAGATCCGCTCCACCTCGGTGGACGGGATCGAGCTGCTCGCGGGCTCGGAGGTCAACATCCTCCCCGACGGCTCGCTCGACTACGACGACGAGATCCTCGGCGAGCTCGACTGGGTGGTCGCGAGCGTCCACTCCTCGTTTCGGATCGACGCCGATTCGATGACGCAACGGATCATCAGCGCCATGGAGAACCCGCTGGTCGACGCGATCGGCCACCTCACCGGGCGCAAGATCGAACGCCGCGAGCCCTATGCGCTGCACGCCGATCAGGTCATCGAGGCCGCCGTCAGGACCGGCACGATGCTCGAGATCAACGCAAGCCCCGATCGCCGCGACCTCAACGAGGTCAACGCGCGGGCGGCAGCCGCCGCGGGCGTGCCGATCCTGATCAACTGCGACGCGCATCGGGTGGGCGGCTTCCAAGTCGCCCGGTACGGGGTCGCGACGGCCCGGCGCGCGTGGCTGACCGCCGGCGACGTCGCCAACACCGGCTCCTGGGCCGAGGTCGCCGCGCTGCGGCCGCGCAACCGCTCCCCGCGATGATGCGCCGCGCCGGGCTATCGGGGACGGGCCTTGCCAGCGGAACGCTTGTTGGAACCTACGCGCGTTGAAGACCTGGCTCCTGGCTTCTTCTGAGAGCCTCGCGGCGGCGGCGGCTTCGGGCTGGGAGGAGCGGCTCGCCGGCGCGGATGAAACCGCGGGAACCACGAGGGCGCCGACCATTCGCGCTGGATCGCAACGAACCACAGCAGTCCGATGATGCAGAGCACGAGCGCGACGAAGAAGTTCAGCCGCAGCCCGAAGATGTGGTTGGAGTAGTCGACGCGTAGCGTCTCCTCGAAGATCCGAAAGCCCGAGTAGCCGGCCACGTACAGGGCGAACAGGCCCGGCGGGCGGATCCGGCGGTGGTGCCCGAGCCACACCAGGAACGCGGCCAGCGACAGGTTCCAGACGATCTCGTAGAGGAAGGTGGGATGGAACGTCGCGTACTGCGTGTATCCGGGGGGTCGGTGTGCGGCGTCGATCTTCAGCCCCCAGGGAAGCGTGGTCGGCCCGCCGAACAGCTCCTGGTTGAAGTAGTTGCCGATCCTGCCGAACGACTGCGCGACCAGCAGCGACGGGGCGGCGGCATCCATGAAGCGCCGGACGTCGTAGGGGTCGAGCCGGCGGTAGAGCACGGTCAGCCCGGCCGCGACCCCCGCGGCGATCCCGCCCCAGATCCCCAGTCCGCCCTTCCAGATCGCAAACGGCCCCCACCAGTGGTCGGGGATCTGACTGGGAGTCGTGATCAGGAAGTAGATCCGGCCGCCGATCAGACCCGCCGGGAACCCCCACATCGCGACCTCGTAGACGAGCTCCGGATCCTCGCCGGCCGCCCGCCAGCGCCGGCGCGTGATCAGCACCGCAGCGAGCACGGCCAGTACGTACATGAGCCCGTAGACGTGGACGTCAAGCGGCCCGAGGTGGAAGCCGCTCTGCGAAGGGCTGGGGATGAAGGCGAACGTCACCGGGACCTCAATGTTGTCAGCAATCTGGGCAGTACCTCCTGCGCCACGGTTTGATCGACGGCCTGGCGGGAGAAAGGCGCGACCAACTCGGCAGCGCGCTCCGCGTACATCGGCGCCGGGTCGTCGAGTGCCGAGCGCAGCGCCGGCACGAGATCCTCGCCCACCAGCCGGCGATCGAGCTGCCTGGCGATGTCGAGCGCCGGATACGGCCCCGGAGCCGGCGTGGTCACGAGCATGCACCCGTCGGCCAGCGCCTCGAGCGGAGCGATCCCGTAGTCCTCGCGTCGCGGTGCCGCGACGAACACCCGCGCCCGCCGCAGCAGCGACCGGTAGTCCGCGGGTGTCATCCGTCCCGCGACCTTCACGCCATCCGCCGGAGCGAGCCGGTCGGTGCCGGCGACGACCAGCGTCTCGTCGCCGCGCCGCGCCCGCGACCATGCGTCGAGCACGTAGTCCACGCGCTTCTTCTCCGGGTTGCCGGCGTAAGCCACCACGTCAACGTTGCGGGTCGGGGCGGGAGGCCCGGAGCGCTCGACGGGGACGGGCACCAACGCGACGTGATCGGGCACGGCCGATGCATCCAGCGGCGCGAGCGCGCGGTTGCTCATCGCGAGCACCATCGGCGTCTCGCGTAGCCGCCGGCGCTCGACGATGCGCTGCCAGACGCCATGGCGCCCGGGCCGGTTCTCCGCGGCGATCGAGTCGAGCCACACTGCGCCCGGTCTGGGCCACAGCAGCGCGGCGGTCATCGAGCAGTAGATGATCGCCGCAGGGTCGTACCGGGCGATCCCGTCGATGCACGCCTGGCGCGCGGCGCGCGCCTCGACGAAGTCCGTCAGCGCGAATGTGCGCACGCGCCGGAGCTTGCCCGTGTCGACGATCGCCACCTCGGCGCCGGCTCGCGACAGCGACCCCACGAGCTCGTTGGCGGCGAGGCCCCAACCGGTCGTGCTGCCGACCGAGACGACGAGGACGTCGGTCCGTGGCATGCCGATACGTCAGGCCCGGGGGCGAGCGCGTCGCCGGCGGCCCTGGGCGCCGTTGAGCTCGAACAGGTTTGACTTGAAACCGGGTGTGCGCACCAACCTGATCGGTTGAAGCGGCGAGGTCCGCTCGACGTAGAAACGGACGCCGTCGCGCTCCTCGATCGCGGTCACCGCCGAGGACTGGCGCCTCCACGCAAGCGCCCAGATCACCGCGAAGCCCGCCGCGACCGCCGGCACCTGCGGCCAAACGAATGACAGCGCACCGGCGCCGATCGTGGAGAACAGCAGGGGCCACAGCCGGTTGATCAGCGTCCGGCCGGGATTGACCTCCGGCAGCGTCGTCTGCATGCGTGCACTCGCCAGCAGCGACGCGATCGGCGACGTCGTCTCGGCGCGGCGGCCGAGCCAGATCCCGATGATCCCTGCCACCACCCACCACCCCGCGACGACCGGGACGATCAGCGAGTCGCCATGTGTGGCGGCGCCGGCGAGTGTGACCGCAGCCAGCGCGGTTGCAGCTCCCGCGCTCAGCAAGACCGTCATCCGCAGGAAGTCAGTGAACCGCACCGTCAGTCGGAGACGAGCAGCGCGAGAAGCTGCTGCACTCCCTCGGTGCCGTCGACGACCACGTCGGCCTGCTCGGTGATCTGCGTGGGCCCGTCTTCGGACTTGACCCCCACGCGGATGGCGTGCGACACCTGACCCTCCTGCTTGAGCTGGGCCAGCGCGCGGAAGGCGTCAATGTCCGTGGTGTCGTCGCCGACGTACATGACCACGTCAACGTCGGCGCCCTCCAGGAAGGAGATGATTCCGGCCCCCTTGTCCATCCGCACCGGAGGCCGGATCTCGAGCACCTTGCGTCCCCAGTGCGTGCGCAGGCCGGCCGCCTCCGCCTTGGCGGCGAGCGCGTCGATCGCCGCCCGGGCCGCGTCCTCGTCCGGCGCTCCTCGCCAGTGAAACGCGACGATCGCGCCCTTGTCCTCGAGCCGGACTCGCCGGCGGCGCAGGTCCGATGTGTCCGCCTCGCGGCCGAACTCGTGGATCCGCCGGACCCAATCCTCGATGCCCGGATCGAGCACCGACTCCGTCCACCCGGCCCGCAGCAGCTCGGTCCCGTGTGAGCCCAGGTACGAGATCGTTCCGATCGACACCATCGCCCGGGCTTCCGAAGCGCGCCGCCCGCTGACGCAGGCGACGACGTGGTAGCGGCGGGCCACCTCGATCAGCAGCTGCCGCGTGCTCTCCGGAACGTGGGCGTCGGAGGCGTGCTCGACGATCGGGGCGAGCGTGCCGTCGATGTCGAGCAGCACTGCGCCGTGTTGTGGATCCTCCTTCAGCGGGGCAACTGCATCGGGCAGGGACGCGGACGACACGTCACTAGTATGGCGGGCATGAGTGAGTCCAAGCAGGGCGACGGCTACGCGGTCTCGAGCCTTGATGCGATGGGCGAGGGCTACGGCTTTCGCAAGATCCGCCAAGAGGTGGGCGTTACCGCATTCGGGATGAACGCGCTCGTGCTGCCGGCCGGGTACGAGGGCGGGACGCATTACCACGAGCGGCAGGAGGAGACCTACTTCGTCCACCAGGGAGAGGTCGAATTCCGGTTCGGCGACGACTCGAAGCACCGGCTCGGACCAGGCGGCGTCGTACGGGTGGACCCCAGCACGCACCGCAGCGTGCGCAACGTCGGCGACACCGACGCGATCCTGGTTGTGGCCGGCGGCAAGGACGGATACGTCGGGCGCGACGGGCAGGCTGTAGGCGGGTCCGGCGGGGACGGCCCGCCCGGAGCAGCCTGAGAATTTGGCGTCTTCGCCAGTTCTGCTGCTGCACGGGCAACCGGGCGGCGCGCGGGAGTGGGCGCCCGTTCAATCTCTGCTGAGCGGGACCACGACGATCGCCATCGACCGGCCGGGTTGGGACGGATCGAGCCGCCCCACCGACCTGACCGGTAACGCGATCGCCGCGCGCGAAGCACTTGACAGCGCCGGGATCGAGCGGGCGACGATCGTCGGCCACAGCCTCGGCGCGGCCGTGGCGGTCCTGCTGGCGCTCCTGCATCCCGAGCGGGTCGCGGCGCTCGTGCTCGTCTCCCCGTCGGCGAACACCGACTCCCTTTACCGGCTGGATCTGCTGCTGGCGCAACCGGTGCTCGGGTACGTGGCAGGCGCCGGGGCGCTGGTCACGGCCGGACTGCTGCTCGCCGCGGCGCCGGTTCGAACGCGCGTGGCATCCCGCATGTGGCTCGACGAGCGTTACCTGCGGGGCGTCGGGCGGTCGCTGCTGGCGCCCGCCACCTGGCGCGCATTCGCCTCAGACCAGCAAGCGCTGGTGTCCGGGCTGCCCGCGCTGGAAGCGCGATTGGGCGAGATCAGCGCCCCGACGACGATCGTGGCCGGCAGCGAGGATCGGGTGGTTCCGCTATCCGCCGCGCGGCGGCTCGCCACCCAGATCCGCGATGCCGAGCTCGTGGTGGTCGAGCGCGCCGCGCACCTGCTGCCTCAGCAGCACCCCGACCGCGTCGCGGCGGTGATCGCCGCGACGGCTGGTTAGCTCTCGCCGGGCTGCGGCTCGGGATCGGGGGTCGGGTCGGCGGGCCCGGGCTCTGGCACCACCGGGATGGCGGGCTCGTCGGGACCGGGAACCGTCGCCGGCCGCTCGGGGTCGGCTGGGGTGCCGGGATCGGGGTCGATCGGGGTCACCGGCGAGTCGGGAACGACCGGTGTCGCCGGCTCGGTCGGCTGTGGGACCTCCATCACGCTGCCTGTGGTCGCTGCGGAATCAGGATGCATGCGGTCGGCCTACCCGGGGCGGGGCAGGCTCTACCGGCCGCGCGCGCGGACCAGCCGGCGGCCGCGAGCCGGCAGCTCGGCAATCAGCGAGCGGGTCTCCGACAGCCCCGCTCGCAGCTCCGTATCCCCCACCTCGACGGGCATCATCGAGTCCTGAAGCTCCGCGATCGCGTGGTCGGCCTGCTCCATGGCCTCGATGGCGCGGTCCAGATAGACGCGAGGGTCGCCGGTGCGGGTGCCCGGGGAACGGTCCTCGAAGCCGCGCTCCGGCAACTGGTAGCGCCTGGCGAACTCCGAATGCGTGCGCTTGGCGCGTCCGTACGCGGACTGGAGTGGCTTGAAGATCTCATCCTCGAGCACGTCGGCGGCGCGCTCGTCGAGCTCGTCGTACGCAGCGCCCACGCCCGCCAGCGCGAACGCAAGCTGGTCGATCGCCACCGCAAGATCGTCCAGCAGCTGGGCGCGCGCCTCGTCGGCTGAGTAGGCCACCCCTGGAGAGTGTCAGACGCGGCCGGTATCGCGCATGTACGCCCAGCCCGCGAATGCCACGAGCACGACGGTCCATCCCAGCACGACGGCCCAACCCATCGCTCCCCATGGCTGCCCGTCGATCGAGACACGGCCCGCCTGGACCAGCCAGTAGGACGGCAGAAACTGTCCGAGATCGTGCAAGAAGCCGCTCGTGATCGGAAACCACGTGCCGCTGACGAGTGCGAGCAGCGACACGGTCCCGCCGATCGCCGGGCCAACCGAGTCGACCGTCAGCAGGTGACCGAGACCGATGCCGAGCGCCGCGAACGGCAGCAGCGCCACCGCGATCAGCAGGGTCGTACGGACCCATTCGCCGGCCGAGAGGCTCACGCCGAGCGCGGCGCCCGCTATGTACAGCAGGCCCAGGCTGAGCGCCGCCATCGTGTAGCCGGTCATCACCTTCGCGCGAAGGTACGAACGCGGCGACAGCGGCGTGATCCGAAGCTGGCGAGTCCAACCCGCCTCGCGCTCGCCGGCGATGCGGCCGCCCAGCGACACCATCGACATCATCGTCCCGAACGACGCGAGCGAGACCATGTAGTACAGCGGCGCGGTGACGCCGCTGCCGGCGAAGTCCTGCATGTGCCGGTTGGGGACCGCGATGATGAAGTAGAGGACCAACGGGAACCCGAACCCGAAGAACATCAGGCGGCGCTCGCGGACCGTGCGCAGCAGCTCGTAGCGCGTGTACGTGGCCGAGCTCATCGCGCGCTCTGCACTTCCGTGCCCGTCGCCGGGAGCTCGTCGTCGTCAGCGTCGCCGGTGAGGCGCACGAACGCGTCCTCCAGCCCGGCGCCGGTGATCTCGATGTCGCGGGCGGCCGGATACCGCTCGAGCAGCTCGCGGATCGCCTTGTCTGAGTCCGAGCACACCAGGCTCACCGCGTCGCCGTGGCGCTCGGCGGAGTTCACGCCGGCGATCGCGGCCAGCTCGTCGCTCGCGACGTCGGGAAGCGTCGCGCGGATCGTGCGCGTGCCGACGCGGCCCTTGATCTCGGTGGTTGGGCCGTCGGCGACGATCCGGCCGTGCGCGAGCAACACCGCGCGGTCGGCGTTGGCGTCGGCCTCCTCGAGATAGTGGGTGGCGAACATCACGGTCTTCCCCCGCGCCGCGAATCCGCGCATCGCGACCCAGAACGCGCGGCGGCCTTCGACGTCCATCGCGACCGTCGGCTCGTCGAGGATCAGCAGCTCTGGATTGCTGACCACGGCGACCGCGAACCGGGCGCGCTGCGTCTGACCGCCCGAGAGCTTCTCGGTCCGCTGCTGCGCGGCGTCCGTGAGCCCGGCGAGCTCGAGCACCTCGCCGATGTCCAGCGGGTCCGGGTACAGCGACGCCACCATCGCCACGAGCTCATGGACCAACAGCCCGCGGATCAGCGCGCCGGTTTGGAGCATCCCGCCGACCAGCCCCGCCTTGACCGCATCCGACGGCGCACGGCCGAACACCGATACGTGACCGGCGTCGGGACGGGCCAGCCCCAGGATCATGTCGATCGTGGTCGACTTGCCGGCGCCGTTGGGGCCGAGCAGCGCAACCGTCTCGCCGCGCGAGATCGTCACGTCGATCCCGCGCACGGCGCGGACGGGACCCGACGGACCTTTCCACGACTTGACCAGGCCCTCGAGCCGGATCGCCTGCGCGTCAGACGTCGTCGGCGTGCTGGTGAAGCTCACCGGAGGCAGCACACAGGTTTGATGACCATGACCCCACACATGATCCAACGGCCAACTTACTAGAGCGACCGACCCGGCGAAATCGTCGCCCGCGCCGACCTGAGATGATCGCGCCCATGAGAGCTGCCCTGATGCGCGCGTACCACCGGCCGCTGGAGCTTGTCGACCATCCGACTCCCGAAATTCGCCGGCCCGATGAGGTGCTGGTCAGGATCGGCGGCGCCGGCGTCTGTGCCACCGACGTGCATGCGATCGAGGGCCTGATGGAGCCGGCCGGCGTGTCGCTCCCGCTCGTGCTCGGACATGAGAACGCGGGCTGGGTGGAGCAGGTCGGCGACCTCGTGACCACCGTTGCGCCCGGCGATCCGGTGATCCTGTATCCACCGTTCAGCTGTGGCCTGTGCGTGCAGTGCCGGCGAGGCAACGACATGCACTGCGCGCACCACGAGTTCACGGGGCTGTCGCTCGATGGTGGCTTCGCGGAGTACGTGCTCGTGCGCGAGCGCTCGGTGATCAAGCTTCCGGACGGACTGGCACCGGACGACGTGGCGCCGCACGCCGATGCCGGGCTGACCGCCTACCACGCTGTCGCCAAGGTCGCGCAGCTGATGCCGCCCGGGTCGACCACGGTGATCATGGGCATCGGCGGCGTCGGGCACATCGCCGTCCAGCTCGCGCGCGAGCTCGGCTCGGCCAAGGTGCTGGCGATCGACACGCAGCCCGAGCGCCTGTCGTTGGCCCGCGAGCTCGGCGCCGACGCGACCGTCGAGGGAGGTTCCGGGTCAGTCGACGGCGTGCGTGACCTGACAGATGGTCACGGAGCGGACCTCGTGATCGACTTCGTCGGCACCGATGAGACCCACCGCGACTCGCTGGCGATGCTCGCCCGCAACGGGACCTATTCGGTCGTCGGATACGGCGGCACCGTCTCGGCCCCCTCAAACGCGCTCGTCGGCCAGGAGCACGCCGTCATCGCCAACCTGGTGGGCAGCTGGACCGACCTTTACGAGCTGATCCAGCTGCACGCGGCCGGGCGGCTGACGTTGCGGGTCCAGAAGCACCCGCTCGACGCCGTCAACGACGTACTCGACAGCCTGCGCGCCGGGGAGATCCTCGGCCGCGCCGTGCTCGTGCCCTGACCGCAGCCTTCGCTAGCTGATCACGCGCCGGCCCCAGGCGAACTGATCGCCGAGCCAGCTGCCCTGCAGCGGCAGGACGTACACGCCCTGGTCTGAGGAGTGGATCACCCAGTTGTCGCCGAGGTAGATGCCCTCGTGGATGACGTTGGCCTCGGTCGCGGTGCTGTTGAACTTCGCGCTTCCGAAGAACAGCAGGTCGCCGGGGCGAAGCTGGTTGGCGTGCAGACGCTGGCTGCGCGGAATCTCGCCGGCCTGTTGGGCGGCAGTCCGTCCACGGATCGCGCGGCCCCAGGGCAGGCCCGAGACCTTGAACACGCGCCACACGAAGCCCGAGCAGTCAAAGCCACCGTGGGCGAGCCCGTCGGATGTGTCGTCGGTGGTGCCGCCCCACACGTACGGATAGCCGATCCGCGAGACCGCGATCGTCAGCGCCTGGCGCTGGCCGGAGGTCATCGCCGGAAGTTCGAAGCCCATCAGCGAGTCGCGCGCGTAGGAGACGTTCCAGCTGCCGAATGCGGCGATCTGCGCCAGCGACCAAGCGGCCTCGGCACGCGTGATCCCGTCGCTTGGGAACAGCTCGAGCTGGTCGGTCCCGGCTGGGTGGTTGTAGCGCAGGCCGAGGAACCGGGCGACGACCTCGGTGCCGAAGTAAGACGGGGGCGCAAGCCCGGCGCCGGAGGCCGTGGCCTGCACGTGCGAGGCAACGTCGCTGAGGCCAAGCTGCTGCACGAGCATCTTGTCGAAGGTCACCACCGACACCGGGCTGCGCGTCGCGGCGGCGGCGCGCGCCTGCGACTGTCCGGTCTGGCGGGCGAGGCGAAGGCTGAGGGCCGACATCGCCGCGTTTGCCTGGGCGGCGCTCAGCGCGCTGCCTCCCTGAAACGAGCGGCCAAGGTTCGACATCAGGCCGGCCTTGACGACCTGGCGCTGCTGGGCGGAGTCCCAGTTGGAGAGCGTGACCGAGGCGAGAGCACGCCCCGGTGCAAGAGCGCAGCAGGCAATTGCGGCCGCGGCGACGAGTGAGCGGGCGCCGAGGCGCGCGGAGAGGTATTGCATTACCCGTCTATCGACTCGACCTCCTGATTCCTGCAACCGGTTGTCAGCTGACGGACGGCTTGCAAGCCGGCTTGCGGCCGGCCCCGATCAGATCGACGGCGGGTTGGGATCCGGCGGCAGCGGCGACGGCCCGGGCGTGGGCGTCGGTGGCTGCGGATCGGGCGGCAACGGGCCGGGCGGGGTCGGTGTCGTCGGCGGCGACGGCGTTGGTTGTGGATTTCCTGCGATCGGCACGCTTTCCCTCTTCCCCCGATCGCCGCGACGTATGCTCCGAGCCGTGGGCGACCTCGATTCCAAGACGTTCCTGATCACCGGGGCCAACACCGGGATCGGCCGTGCCACCGCGCAGTCGCTTGCCGCTCGCGGCGCGCGCCTGTTCGTCGCGGGCCGCTCCGAAGCCAAGACGCGGCCGGTGATGAGCGAGATCGCATCCCAGACGGGCAACGACCGGCTCGAGTTCCTGGCGCTCGACCTCGGCAACCTGGACTCGGTTCGAGTGTGTGCGGAGACGTTTCTGCAGCGGGGTGAGCCACTGCACGTGCTGATCAACAACGCCGGAATGGCTGGCCGGCGCGGAACCACCGACAGCGGCTTCGAGCTGGCGTTCGGGACCAACTACGTCGGCCCCTACCTGTTCACCAGCCTGCTTCTAGACCGCCTGAAGGAGAGCGCTCCGGCGCGGGTCGTCAACGTCGCAAGCGAGGCCCACTACCGAGTCGACGGGATCGACTTCGAGGCCGTTCGCGAGCCGACCAAGACCCGGACGGGCTTTCACGAGTACTCGGTCTCCAAGCTCGCCAACGTCCTGCACGCCCAGGAGCTCGCCCGGCGCATGGACGGCAACGGCGTCACCACCTACTCGCTGCATCCCGGCGTGATCGCGTCGGATATCTGGCGTTCGGTGCCGTGGCCGATCCGGCCGCTGATGAAGCTGCGGATGCGCTCCACCGAAGACGGCTCGCGGACTTCGCTGTACTGCGCAACCTCGCCTGACGTCGCGCTCCAGAGCGGCGGCTACTACGAGGACGCGCAACGTAAGGAGCCGGGCCCGGCCGCCACGCCACAGCTCGCCGCCGAGCTGTGGGAGCGCACGACCGACTGGCTGGGCGCGCGTCCCTGAGGTGACGACGACGGCGAATCGCGTCGAGCGCCGCCTGGTGCTCGTGGTGGGCGCCGTGGTGTTCGTCGACACGATGTTCTACGCGGCGATCGCGCCGCTGCTGCCCGGGCTGGCAAAGGAGCTCCACCTGTCCAAGCTGTCGGCCGGCGCGCTGACGGCGAGCTACGCGGCCGGAACCCTGATCGGCGCGCTTCCGGGCGGCATGCTCAGCGCGCGGGTCGGCCCGAAGAAGACCGTGTTCCTCGGGCTCGCGCTGCTTGCGGTCTCGACGCTGGCGTTCGGCTTTCTGAACAACGCCGCGCTGCTCGACGTCGCGCGCTTCGCCGAAGGGCTCGGCGGCGCCTGCTCCTGGGCCGGCGGGCTTGCCTGGATCGTCGCCGAGGCGCCCGTGAGCCGTCGCGGAGCGCTGATCGGCGGTGCGCTCGGGGCCGCGATCGTCGGGGCCCTGTTCGGGCCGGTGATCGGGACCCTGGCTGCCGCGATCGGCCGAGGAGCGGCGTTCAGCACGGTCGTCGTGCTCACGCTGGGGCTGATCTTCGAGGCTGCTCGGCAGCCGTCACCGGAGTCGACGACCCAACAGGGGCTCGGTCACCTCCGCGGCGCGGTCCGCAACCGCGGCGTGATCGTGGGCATGTGGCTCGTGGCAGTGCCCTCGGTCGCCTCCGGCTGCCTGAACGTGCTCGGGCCGTTACGGCTTCACGACTTCGGCGCGACCGCAGCGGCGATCGGAGGCGTCTACCTCCTCGCGGCTGGGCTCGAAGCCGTGATCAGTCCGGCCGTCGGCAGCCTGTCGGACCGCCGAGGCCGCCTGTTGCCGCTGCGGTTCGGGCTCGTCGGCACGACTGCCGTGCTGCTGTGCTTCACGCTGCCCAGCGGCGTTGTCGGGATGGGGGTGGTCGTGATCGCGATCGCCTCGTCGCTCGGGGCGTTCTGGGCTCCGGCGATGGCCCTGCTGTCGGACGCCGCCGACACGTTCGGCCTCGATCAGGGACTCGCCGCGGGCCTGATGAACCTGGCCTGGGCAGCCGGACAGATCGTCGGCGGCGTCGGTGGTGGAGCGATCGCCAAGGCGGCAGGCGACGGTCTTCCGATGACGCTCACGGCGGCCCTTTGCGCCGCGACGCTGGTTGCGCTGCCGTGGCGCTCCCTGACGGTGTTCGCGCGGGCACAATAGGACCATGGCTCGGTTGCTTGGCCCGGCGGCGGGTCGACCCACACTGCCGGACCTGCTCGCGAATGGCGAGATGGTCCTCGCTCCCGGCTGTTATGACGCGCTCGGCGCGAGGCTGGTCGAGGAGGCCGGATTCGACGCCGCTTACATGACGGGGTTCGGCACGGCGGCCGCGCGGCTCGGCCGGCCCGACGTCGGCCTGCTGACGCTCACCGAGATGGCGGACAACGCCCGCCGGCTCGCGCAGGCGGTCGAGATTCCGGTGATCGCAGACGCCGACACCGGCTACGGCAACCCGATCAATGTGATTCGCACCGTGCAGGAGTACGAAGCCGCAGGGGTCGCCGCGGTGCACATCGAGGACCAGGTGATGCCGAAGAAGTGCGGGCACATGGAGGGCAAGCAGCTGATCGGGGCCGACGAGATGGTCGCCAAGGTGGAGGCCGCGGTCGCGGCGCGGCGCTCGCCCGGCTTCTTGATCATCGCCCGCACCGACGCCCGCGCTCCGGAGGGGCTGGACGCTGCGATCGAGCGTGCCCGCTCCTACCGCGAGGCCGGAGCCGACGTCCTGTTCATCGAGGCGCCGCAATCGCTGCAGGAGATCGAGACGATCGCTGCAAGCTTCGAGAACGTGCCGCTGCTGTTCAACTATGCGGAGGGCGGCAAGACACCGCCGGTCAATCACGAGCAGCTGCGCCGGCTGGGGTTCAGCATCGTGATCTTTCCGATCAGCACGCTGTTGACGGCGACGGCGGCGATTCGCGCGGCCCTCGCCCAGATCAAGGCCGACGGCACGCCGATCGAACTGCTCGGCGAGATGCTTCCGTTCAACGACTTCCTGGACTTCATCGGCCTGCCGGAGATCCGCGAGCTCGAGGAGCGGTTCGCGACTGACCCCACAACCCCGTAGCGAGGAGCTGTCGAGATGAGCGACGTCATCCAGAAGACGAGCGTGAGCACGGAGCTCGCGCACCGGATAATCGACGCGGCCGAGCGCAAGGCGGCCGAGATCGGCGTCCCGATGGTGATCGCCGTGTGCGACGAGTCGGGCGTGCTGAAGGCGTTCAGCCGGATGGACGGCGCCGCGCTGCTGAGCGTGCAGATCGCTCAGGACAAGGCGTTCACGGCAGTCGGGTTCGGGATGGGCACCGACACCTGGCACGACTTCATCAAGGACGACCCCCCGCTCGCGGCCGGCGCGGTCGGCGGCATCGATCGCCTGGTGATCTTCGGAGGAGGCTTCCCGATCAAGATCGACGACGTCATCGTCGGCGCGATCGGGGTCAGCGGCGGTCACTACACCCAGGACATGGAGGTCGGGCAGGGCGGTCTGGCCGTGCTCGGTTAGCCGGTCGCTCGCTGCCCGCGGGCCGGGCGGTCTTGCATGATCCCTGGCACGGGTGGGCGGTCCGACAGGGATCGTGGTGGCGCTGCCGAACAGCCCCGTGTGTCCAACACGCGCGGAGGAATTTCCATGAGCGAGCTCAACCGGCCCGGCGCCACCGTCGACAGGCCCAAGCAGCGCAAACCACCCAGCTCGCGGCTCGCCGACCTCGGCGACCGCATCGCCCGTACGTTCACGCCCACGCCCGACCAGGGCAAGGCGCCGAGCGGGCCCTGGGACGTGGCAACCGAGGCCCACTATGCAGTCACCGACGACGTCGACGCGCACTGGGAGGACGACGCCTCTCCGTTCCCGGTCGTGCGCAGCGGCTATGACCGCGACGCCGTCGACGCCTACCTGAACGAGCTCGAGCAGGAGATCGACGAGCTCCGGGCAAACCGGTCCTCGGACGACGCGGTGTCAACCGAGATCAAGCGGATCGGCGAGCAGGCGGCAGCGATCCTGCAGACCGCCCATCAGCAGGCGGCCGAGACCACGCGCAAGGCGCGCGAGGAAGCGGAGAAGTGCCTCTCCGACGCGGCCGCGAACGCGATCTCGATGAAGGAAGAGGCCAAGTCCAAGCTGCGCGAGCTCGACACCGAGACCGACGCCGTTTGGCGTGAGCGGTCGCGGCTGATCGAGGACGTGCGCAGCGTGGCGACGACTCTGTTCTCGCTGGCCGAGGAAGCCACCGAGCGCTTCCCGTCCGAGGACGACAAGCGTGCGGCATCCGGATCAGCCCGCAGGCAGCCGATCGCGGCTCCCGTAAGCGCCGCGGCCAAGGCCCAGCCGGTGGCTGCCCCGATGAGCCCGCCGGCTGCGCCGTCGACTGGCCCCGCGGCACCGGGCCCGAGCGGTCCAAGTCCCGTTGCCGGCACTCCGAACCCCAGCCCGAGCCGTCCGGCAACGCCGCCCCGGGCTACGGGACCGATCTCAGTCGCCCGTAGCGAGAATCACATCCGAGGCCTTGACGACGGCCGTAACCGCGGTCCCTTCCGCGAGTCCTAGCTCATCCACAGCCTCGACGGTGATCGAGGCGACGAGGCGCTGACCGCCAACGTCGATCGCGACGTTGGCGATCGCCTCCCCTTTGGTTATCGACGTGACCGTGCCGTCGAGCTTGTTGCGCGCGCTGAGCTTCACCGCAGCCTCCGTGGTTGATGGGGGACGTTCCGAGAGAACGTGACTGTAACCGGCCAGGACGGGCCGCCCGCCCGGCCGGTTTGGTTTGATTCATCCCCTGACCCCGCTTCACGCACTGGTCATCTTCGCAGCGGGGATCGTCGCTGGGACGATCAACACGGTCGTCGGCAGCGGGACGCTGGTCACGTTCCCGGTGCTGCTGCAGTTCGGCTACTCGCCGGTCGTCGCCAACGTCTCGAACACGGTCGGGCTGGTGCCGGGCTCGGCGGCGGGCGCGTTCGGCTATCGAGAGGAGCTTCGGGGGCAGCGCGCGCGGCTGCTGAGGCTGTCGGCGGCGTCGGTCAGCGGCGGGATCGCCGGCGCGATCCTGCTGTTGGTCCTGCCCGCTTCGGCCTTCAAGGCGATCGTCCCGGCGTTCATCGCGATCGCGCTCGTGCTGATCGTCCTGCAGCCGCGGCTGTCGGCGGCGCTCGCCGCGCGCGGCGTGCACAAGCGCGAGCTGGCCGGCCCGGCGGCGACGGCCGGCGTGTTCGTCGCGGGCATCTACGGCGGCTACTTCGGAGCGGCCCAGGGGATCATGCTGCTCTCGATCCTCGCGCTGTCGCTCAACGACGATCTCCAGCGGATCAACGCTCTGAAGGTGGTGCTTGCCGGCCTGGTCAACCTCGTCGCCGGCATCGTGTTCGTGATCGCCGCGCACGTCGCCTGGGGTGCGGCGCTGCTGATCGCGGTCGGGTCCGTGATCGGAGGCTTCCTCGGCGCCCGCTACGGCAAGCGGCTGCCGGAGGATGCGCTGCGCGCGGTGATCGTGGTGGTGGGGATCTTCGCGATCGTCAGGCTTCTCGCGTAGGCCGTCCCGGAGGGCCCGCCCGATCGCGTTCGATCTACGTGGGAGGGCCCTCCGGTCTGACCGGAATTGCCGTGCTCATACGGCATCTCGATTACATCCAGCGCCAACGCGCCAAGGTGCGATCCACGGGCAAGCCGAGTTCGCTGGGGCGGCGCGGTACTTCGCCGAGCTGTTCGAGCAGCTCGACCTCGCCTCCCCTGAGGGGGCGCTGCCGGCGCTTTACCTGCGGCCATGACCGCAGCCGGAGGCCTCGCCTATAGGCCGGCTCCAGCTGCCCGGTCGACACCGCCGGGTTGGCTGCCATTTGCTGTTCCTCCTGCTGGGTTGTGGTTGGTGGTGTGCGCGCACGCGGGCACGCGCCACTGAGACAGGGGCGTACGCGCGCTCGTCTGCGCGGGTGCTGCTCTGCATGCCCCCTCGGGCGCGCCAGGCGCTGCCCCGAGGTGGATGGTCGCTCCCTCGCGATGCCCGCTTCGGTGTGACTGGTTAACGGTGTGTCACTGTGTCACCCATGTGTGAACAGGGTGCGGCCAGCATCACCGTCGACAGGTGCACTCCAGGAGCTGCGTCAGAGCGACATCTTCAGTTGTTCGCGTCGATCGCGGTCAGACAACAAAAAAGGGCGACCCGTCTGGGTCGCCCTCGCGGCTTGGCATATGTGCCCAAACTACGGTCTATTGGGCGTACCTCGCGACGAGGGCTGTAACGCTTCCGAGCAACGACCCGCGACCAAAGCCGTGCTCGCACGCGTTGATCGTTGCGGCAGTGGCCGCATCGATCTTGGGTGTCGTGTTCGTGGAGGTCATGAGCATCGGAATGGTCCTATCTGTCGCTGCGTCGCTCAGGGTACTTCACCAGTGACCCTTTTGCAAGGGGTTAATCGGGAATTTCTTGTGCGGTTGAGGCCGGCGGTTCTCGGCGCCGTCTGGGGGCGTTGCGACCGGGGTCCGATCCCGCCGCCGCTCGCTCTCGGCGAGATTTCCCGGAGCCGCAAGCGCTCGCGTGCTTAGATCATGTTTGCTAAATCCCCCAAAAGGAGGTCAGAAGTCATGAGTATTCGAATTGGGGACACGGCCCCGGACTTCGAGGCCGAGACCACCGAGGGCAAGATCAATTTCCACGACTGGATCGGCGACTCTTGGGCGGTCCTGTTCTCACACCCCAAGGACTTCACGCCGGTGTGCACGACCGAGCTCGGCTACATGGCGAGCATCAAGCCCGAGTTCGACCGCCGCGGCGTCAAGATCATCGGCCTGTCGGTCGATCCGACCGGCCGTCACGTCGAGTGGGCCAAGGACATCGAAGAGACGCAGGGCACCGCGCCCAACTATCCGATCATCGCCGACTCGAACTTCGAGGTCTCCAAGCTCTACGACATGCTGCCCGCCGAGACGAGCGGCGACCCGCTCGCGCGCACGCCGGCCGACAACCAGACGGTCCGCAACGTGTTCGTGATCGGACCGGACAAGAAGGTCAAGCTCGTTCTCGCGTACCCGATGACCACGGGGCGCAACTTCGACGAGGTGCTGCGCGTGATCGACTCGCTGCAGCTGACGGCCAAGCACAAGGTGGCGACGCCCGCGCAGTGGAAGCAGGGCGACAAGGTGATCATCTCGGGCTCGGTCACCAACGACCAGGCCAAGGAGATCTTCGGAGAGTGGGAGGAGCCCAAGCCCTACATCCGGATCGTCCCTCAGCCCCAGGACTGAGCAGGTAGCCCGCAGACGTCGAGCGGTGCTTGGGGCGCACCGCTCGACGTCATCGCTGTCAGTGCGGGTCAGGGAGCAGCAGTCAGCGGCGCCTGCGTGTACATCAGCGAGCCGGGAGTCGTGAGGGTCTCGCCGGTTTCCAGCAGCGTCTTGAGGCCCGACAGGATCTGGGGCCAGCCGCCGTAGATCTCGCCGTGCGCGCCGTCGCGGAGCTGATCGTGGATCACGGTCAGGCGGCAGGAGTCCTGCACCTGCTCGATCTCCCAGGTCACGCGCGAGGTTGCCTCCCGCTTCACGTCGTCGCTCCAGAGCGCGTTGAAGCTCTGCACCAGGCGCCGCGGCGGGTCGACCTCGAGGTTCTCGCCGGCCACGATCGGAGTCGGCGAGGCCGGTGTGACGCCTTCGTAGCTCGAGCCGTTCGTCCACTCGGAATTGACGCCGATGCCGAACGAGTACTTGGCGCGCATCTCCGGTGCCGTGATCGCCTCCCACAGCAGCTCCGGGGTCGTCTTGATGTAGATCTCGAATACCTTTTCCATCGTCTTTTCCTCCAGGTCGTGCTTGAGCTCGCTCAGGCCCGAGGCCCACGGCTCGGCGTACTTGCTCACCCAGCGGTCGTGGACGAGCCTGATCGGGACAGGGTTTAGGTAGTGCAACTTCTCGCGGCCCCGGCGCCGCGCGACGACGAGCCCCGCCTCCTCGAGCACCTTGAGGTGCTTCATCACGCCGAAGCGCGTCATCGGCAGGCGCGCCTCGAGCGCGCTCAGCGTCTGACCGTCCTCCTTGAACAGCTCATCGAGCAGGCTCCGGCGCGTCGGGTCGGCGAGGGCTCTGAACACTTCATCCATGGCCGGCAGTATAGGTGACCATTTGGTCACATGTCAAGCCTTTTCTTTCTGACGCCCCGGGCGAGCTGGTGCAAACGTCCCGCTCGACGCCGGGCTGGAGCTGCGCGGGACGTTCGCTCCGTGGGAGGGAGCGAACGTCCCATCGCGAGCGAGCTCGACCCTCGAGTGGGACGTTGCCCCACGGCTAACGTCCCACTCGACGCGCGCCGGACCCGCCGCGGGACGTTGACAGCGCTCAGCGCGGCGAACGTCCCAAACCGCCTCGCGAACCTTTCGAGTGGGCCGTTGTCGGCGGCGGGGCCTTACCCCGCGCAGCTCGTCCGCGAGCCCGCGCGCTCCCCGAGCTCCATCGCCCGGACCGCTCGCAGATGCGCAGCGAGCGCGGCCGAACCGACCGGCCCCGCCGGCAGCTCCACCACGAACGACGTGGTGCCCGGGAACTCGTGGTTGGACCAGCCCGGCGCGGTTCCCGGGAGGAACGGCAGGCACGTCGCCCGGAGGTGCGCCAAATGCGCGTAGCGGCGCGCGACGCCCCGGTCGCCGCCGGCCATGTCGACGAGGTCCTCGTGCTGGTGGTACCAGATCGTCACGGCGGGCTTGATCTGCCGGATCAGCTTCACCGCCGCCCGCGTCTCGGGCTCGGACAGCGGCCGCGGGCCCGAGTAGTACACCGGGTCGGTGACCTTCTGCCACTGATACGGGAAGTTGCGGTTCAGGTCGACGCCGTGAGCGTTCTGCCTGGTGTCGGCGGCGGTCCCGTCCGGGTTCATCTCCGGCACGATCCACAGCTGCACGCCCTTGGTCGGCTTTGACCTGGCCAGCGCGGAGGTGATCCGCAGGCCGGCGCACTCGTTGCCGTGGATGCAGCCGACCACGAGGATCTTGCGCTTGGCGTCATCGGGACCGCGGACGATCGCGGTGATCGCGCGGCCCCTGACCGAGTGACCGATCACGACCGTCCGGGCGGCGGCTGTGGCGACCCCGGCGACCCCCGCGACACCGGCCAACACGAGCGCCGCGAGCACGGCCGCCCCCGCCCACGCAAAGGCCCGCCTCATCGCAGCAGCATCCGCAGGATCGGCTCGGCGCGCCGCGCGTCCGCGCGCTCGCCGGTGATCAGGTCGAGATACGTGTAGGACTCGATCAGCCGCACGATTACATACGCGAGCTCGTGCAGGTCGACCGGTACGTCGAGCGCGCCGGTCGCGGCTTCGGCGCGCAGCAGCTCCTCGATCGCCGCGATCAGCCGCGGCTGGAAGTCGGTCTCGCGGCGCGTCAGCAGGCGCATCGCGTGCTCGCCCTCCTCCTCGAGCCAGCGGCGCCAGCCGGGATTGCCGATCACGGCATCGAGGAACTTGCCGACCACGCGAACGATCCGGTCGCTGCCGCGGCCCCGCGTCGAGCGATCCGCCTCGGACAGCATGCCATCGGCGAGCGACCAGACGACCTCCACCAGCAGCCGGTCACGGGAGCCGAACCACCGATACAGGGTCACCCGGTTGACGCCGAGCTCGTCGGCGAGCGTGCTCATGTCGACGCGCTCGGGAAGCAGGAACTGCTCGCGCGCAAGGCTCAGCGCATCGTCCGGACCGGGCTTCATCGTGCTCCGTTCGCTGGTCAACTGATGCAACAAATCGTAGAATCTGTTGCATCGGACACGATGCCGGTATGTATCGTGGCACGTCGACAACGGTGGGAGGTCCCTTGCGCGCAACAGACATCGAGGCGATCGGCGAGCTTGCGGGAGAGGCGCTTGCCGCCGGGGGCGGTCTGATCAAGGAGATGCACGAGGGGATCGCCAGCCGCCCGTTCGAGATCCTGGGCCCGTCGGCGGCCCCCGCACGGGTGATCCACGACGGCGTCTCGCGAGCGGTCTACACCGGCGTGCGCAGCGGCCTTCGCGCAGCGGCACGCGGAAGCGCCGCCGTGCTGGCCAAGCGCACCCACGACGAGGGACCCGCGCTCGCCGCCACGCCCGCCGGCTCGCTCGCGCTCGGCGCGATTCACGGCCTATACGGAAACCACATCGAGGAGCGAGGCAACCGGCTCGCGCTCGGCATGGAGATCCGCCGCGCCGGCAGCTCCGTGGCGCTGACGACCGAAGGCCTCGCAGCCGGCTTCCCCGACGCCACCTCGCGGATCGCCGTGTTCATCCACGGGCTGTGCGAGACCGACGAGTCGTGGCGGCACTTTCCGCTGCGCGGCGACCGCGCGCGCAGGCGCACCTACGGCGAGCGTCTGCAGGACGAGCTCAGCTTCACGCCCGTGCACGTCCGCTACAACACCGGCCTGCGGATCTCCCAGAACGGCCGGCGGCTGGCAGAGATGCTCGACGACCTGGTGACGGCATGGCCGTGTGGCGTCGAGGAACTGGTGCTCGTCGGCCACTCGATGGGCGGCCTCGTGGCGAGGGGCGCGTGTCACTACGCCGAGCTCGACCGCCGTCGCTGGACCGACGCGGTCCGCCACGTCTTCTGCCTGGGCACGCCGCATCTGGGGGCCGACCTCGAGCGCGGCGCCAACGCGCTCAGCTGGGCGTTCGTCAGGCTCCCCGAGACGCGCGCCCTGGGCAAGTTCCTGAACGCGCGCAGCGTCGGCATCAAGGACCTGCGCTTCGGGTCCTGCCTCGAGGAGGACTGGTGTGACTGCGACCCCGACGAGTACCTGCGCGACCGCTGCCAGGAGGTCCCGTTCCTGCCCGACGCCAACTACTACTTCATCGCCGCGTCGCTCAACGAGGGTCCCGTCGGCACGCTCATCGGCGATCTGCTGGTCAGGATCCCGAGCGCGTCCGGGCGGGGCACGGGCAAGGGGCGGCGGATCCCGTTCGAGGTCGACAACGGCTGCGAGCTGTCAGGTCTGACGCATTTCGACCTCCTGAACCACCCGGCGGTCTACGAGCAGCTGCGCAGCTGGATCATGCGCCCGCCGGCACGCCGAGCGCTTCCGGCGCTCGCCGCGGCACCCGGATAGGGTGTGCGCCCATGGCCGAGATCGAGGGCACATTCGAAGATCGCTTCGAGGGCGTGGCGCAGGCGCTGTCGCAGAACCTCGACCAGGGCCTCGATGTGGGCGCCTCGGTCGCGGTCGCGCTCAACGGCCAGCTCGTCGTCGACATCTGGGGCGGCTACGCCGATTCCGCGAAGACGACGCCCTGGCATCAGGACACGGTGGTCAACGTGTTCTCGACCACCAAGACGATGGTGGCGCTGTGCGCGCTGATCCTGGCTGATCGCGGCGAGCTCGACTTCGACGCCCCGGTCGCGCGCTACTGGCCCGAGTTCTCGCAGGCCGGCAAGGACGACGTGCTGGTCCGCCACCTGCTCGGGCACACATCCGGACTGAGCGGCTGGGAGCAGCCGCTCGAGCTGCAGGAGCTCGGCGACTGGGAGCGGTGCACGTCGCTGCTGGCGGCGCAGGCGCCGTGGTGGGAGCCGGGGACGCAGTCGGGCTATCACGCGGTCACGCAGGGCTACCTCGTCGGCGAGGTGATCCGCCGCATCACCGGCCTCTCCCCCGGGACGTTCTTCCGGCAGACGGTCGCCGAGCCGCTCGGAGCGGACTTCCACATCGGGCTCCCCGCCGACTCCGACGCCGACGGCCGCGTGGTGCCGTTGATCTCCCCGCCACCGGCCGATCTCGGCGAGCTGGGAGTGCCAAAGCTCGGCCTGAAGACGCTCTCAAACCCGCCGATCACGGGCGACGTGACGGCGCAGGAGTGGTGGCGGCGCGCCGAGATCCCCGCCGCCAACGGCCAGGGCAACGCCCGCTCCGTGGCCACCGTGCAGTCGGTCGTCGCCTGCGGCGGCGAGGCTCGGGGGAAGCGCCTGCTTTCCGAGGCGAGTGTCGAGGCACTGTTCCGCGAGCAGTCCAACGGCCCCGATCTGGTGCTCGGGGTGCCGCTGCGCTTCGGCCTCGGCTTCGGCCTGAGCAGCGAGACGATGCCGATGGGACCGCGGACGTGCGCGTGGGGCGGATACGGAGGCTCGCTCGTCGTCAACGACCTCGACGCCCGGCTCACCGTCGCGTACGTGATGAACCGGATGGAGCCCGGGGTCATCGGGGACCCGCGGGGCGCGTCGATCGTCGGCGCCACCGTGGTCGGGTTGTTCGCGGGCTGAGCGGCCCGCGTCGACGCGTCACTTAGGCGGCAGCGACCGGGCGTATTTCACGCCGACGTCGACCCATCGCTTGAGCTCGCGCTTGGTCCGGACCCCTTCGGCGTCGATCCGCAGCCACCCGTCCATCGCACGTCCCCGCATCTCGAAACGGGCGGCGTGGGGCTTTTCCACCAATGCATCTGTCTGCTCGGGGTCGCACCGCAGCAGCAGGCCTCCCTGCCCGCTCGCGCTCACCGACATGTTGCCGCCGACCAGGAACGCCAGGCCGCCGAACATCTTCTGCTCGACCACGCCCTGCTCGTCCGCCAGCAGCTCGCGGATCCGGTTGGCGAGGTCCTCGTCGTACGCCACGGCGCAAACCTAACCGCGCCCGACGTAGGGCATGTTGGTCGCCATCACTGTGAGGAACTGGACGTTGGCGTCCAGCGGCAGCCCGGCCATGTAGACGACGGCATCGGCGGCGTGCCGCACGTCCATCATCGGCTCGACGCGGACCGAGCCGTCGGGCTGCAGCGCGCCGCGGCCGATCCCGGCGCTCAGGTCGGTCACGGCATTGCCGATGTCGACCTGCCCGCAGGCGATCCCGTAGGCGCGCCCCTCGAGCGAGATCGTCTTCGTCAGACCGGTGATCGCGTGCTTGGTGGCGGTGTAGCCGACCGCGTGCGGGCGCGGCACGTGGGCCGAGATCGAGCCGTTGTTGATGATCCGGCCGCCCTGTGGGCGCTGGGACTTCATCGCCCGGAATGCCTCCTGGGCGCACAGAAAGCTGCCCGTGAGGTTCGTGTCGACAGACGTCCGCCACTGCTCGAGCTCCACGTCTTCGAACGCCGCCGGCGCTCCGAACACGCCGGCGTTGTTGAACAGCAGGTCGACGCGGCCCCACTCGCCGACGACACGCTCGAACAGCGCGTGCACGGTCTCGGCGTCGGTGACGTCGGTCGGGACGACGAGCGCGCGATTCGAAGCTCCGGGGGCGGCGGCCAGCGTCTCGCGCAGCGCCTGCTCACGACGCCCGGCGAGCGCCACGCGATATCCCGCGCCCAACAGCCCCACCGTGACCGCCCGGCCGATCCCGGACCCGGCGCCGGTGACAACCGCAACACCCTCGCTCACGCGCACATGCTCTCATCCACGCGCTTGACGCAGCACGTCGGCGCGCATCGGCTGGATAAAGCAGCGCTCGCCCGGACGCCTGCCGGGCACGCCGAGGCGCGCAAAAGCGTTCGCAAGCTCGGCCTCGCGCGCGTCGAACGCCGCGGCCCGCTCCGGGTCGACGCTGACGAAGCGCTGCCGCAGCATCGCCAGATCGCGGATGCACACGCGCACGTCGTAGTCGACCGTGGCCGCCCGCTCGAGCCGAGCGGCCGATGCCTGCTCCAGCGCACGCTGCGCCGCGCGCCGCACCTCGAGCTCGTCCTCGACCAGGCTCACGAGCTCGTAGAAGTCGCCCTCCGCCAGCGGCTCGGCCACGTACACCAACCCGTCGGCCCTGACCACGCGCCGCGCCTCAAGCAATGCGTCAGCCAAATCGGCCGGGGGCACGTGGTGAAGCGTGCGCATGAAGATCGCGACGTCAGCGCTCGAGTCATCGAGCGGCAGTTGCTGCGCCGCGCCGACCAGATAGCGCGCGCCGCGCCCGTCGTCCTGGGCAAGCGCGGCCGCCAACTGGCCCTCGGAGATCTCCACGCCGACCACGCGTGCACCGCGCGCGGTCAGCTCGCGCACGAGGGCGCCGCCGCCGCAGCCGATGTCGATCACATCCTTGCCCGCCGGCTCCGCGAGCCGGTCGAGCATCTCCAGGTCCGTTGTCACCTCGCGGGTCGTCACCGAGCAGCAGTCGCTCGCCGCAGGCCCTAGCCCGCACGCTTCCCGGCGGCGTGGAGCGCCCGGGTCGCGCGACCGGCGTAATCCCGTGTCCCCGGAGGCGGCGCCGCCGGACTGCTGCCCGCGCCGCTGTGCGCGAGCGTGATCGCATCGGTGATCGCGCCGTCGAGCTCGCCGCCCCACAGCGGAGCCTCGACCTTGCCGGCCAGCTTGCCGAGCGCGCCGCCCACTCCCTTCCAGGTCAGGCCGAACGCCGCGAGCACCGCGGAGATCCCGGCGACGGCGGTCGTGCCGGCGCTCGATCCGACGATCAGCAGCACGATGCCGCCGACGAATAGGAAGACGATCAGCCCGACGAGGATCGGGAACCGCTTGAGCACGGTGACACCCATCCCGCGAAGCTTCTGACCGAGGCGCTCGGCGGCATCCAGGTAGTTCTGGGGCTCGAGCATCTCGGTGCCCTTCTTCTCCCCCGCCAGCAGCGTGCGCCACAGGTCGCACTGAGCCGGGAGGAGGGTCTCGGGATTGGGCGGCGCGGTCTCGAGCGTCTCCCATCTGCGGATCGAGTTCGCGACCGAGCGCGCCGCGTGGGGCGGCAGCGCCGTGCTCAGACCGTCGAGCGCGACCAGCATCGCCGCGACCCACGGCTGCGTGAACAGCGCCGTCGTGTACGTCTCGTTTCGCAACCGGTTGAGCTGTTCACCGAGCCCGTACGCCTTCGCATAGCGACTGTCCGCGCCGCGCAGCGCAGCGGCGAGATCGAGCCGCCACTTGAGCGCGACGTCCTTGGCCTCGGTGCCCTCGGCGAGCTGCGCGACGACGATGCCGGGATCGATGCGATCGAGCTTGAGGCTGCCGACGAGCGTCGTCAGCCGACGCGCCTGGTACTTGAAGCCGGCGCTCTCGGGCATCTCCACATCGACCGGGAACGGCGGCCCGCTGCGGGAGTTGATGATGTCGCCCATCAGCCATCCGAGCTGGAACGCGTCGATCACACCCGCGTCGCCTTCTACCTCGGTGATGGCCGCCTTCGCGGCCGCCCTTACGGCATCGACGAACGGCTGCTCCGCATCAGCGATCGAGCCGGCGCCGGTCATCGATCAGGTGCTCACCGGGATCGGCGCGGTCCGTAGACCAGGCGCCGCGGGATCGGCACGGGCGACAGCTTGTCGACGGCATGGCCCGCCAGCAGTCGCGGCTCCATCTTCGCCACCAGCTCGGTGAGCTCGTCGCGCTCGGGCTCTGAGAGATTGCGTCGCCGGCCGCGGCCGATGCGGACCAGCTCGAACAGCCGCCGGCGCTCGCCGCCGTCGAGCAGAAGCACGTGATCTCGCGCCAGCATCGCGATCTCGGCGGCCGCCAGCACTTTCAGCACGGGGAGTCGCCGGAGCCCGGGCACCCCGCGTGCGGCACGACCAACGGTCCAGGTAACAAGTCGACCAGGCATCCAGAACGAGTTTAGGAGGCCGTGACGGGTAGAGCCGAGCACTCTTGGATGCTTTGTCGAAGGTCGATGAGCATTTGCGGGGGCGAATCGCGGCATGAGTTGCTTTCCCGCGAACGGCCGTCTTAGGATCGGCGCATGGCGCACCCGGCAGCTCCGCTGCTGCCCGAGCCGCTTGTCGTCCGGGGGCATCTGGTCACGTTCGACAACGGCACGGTGATCGAAGACGGGGCTCTGTACATCGACGTCAACGGCGTGATCCAGGGCGTTGCCCCGCGCGCCTCCGCCCCGCCCGCCGGATTCGACAAGGCGGCCGAGGTGGACACCGGCGGGCTCGTGTTCCCGGGGCTGATCGACCTGCACAACCACATGGCCTACAACTGCCTGTCGCTGTGGGTGCCGCCCGACCGCGACACGCCGTGGATCAACCGCGACCAGTGGCCGCGGGACCCCAACTACAAGCCGGACATCAGCCTGCCCGCCAATGCCCTATGCCACGCCGACGCCAAGGCCGTGCTCAAGTTCGTCGAGACGAAGGCCGTGATCGGCGGAGTGACCGCGATCCAGGGCTCGGCGAAGCTGAGCCACCCGTTCGAGGGCTTCATGGTCCGCAACGTCGAGTTCGAGACGTTCCAGACCGGCAAGAAGACGGTCAACCAGTCGGTGCGGGCGTTCACCGAGGCCGACCAGTTCAGCTCCGCGGAGAAGGACCTCGCCAAGGGCAACGCGTTCCTCTACCACCTATGCGAGGGCACCGATCCGAAGCTGCTGACGACGGATTACGCGGGCATTCAGGGTCATGGGCTGCTGCAGCACAAGTGGATCGGGATCCACTCGACCGCCCTGGGCGCCACGCAGTTTCAGCAGTGGACCACCTCCGCCAAGCCCGGCTCGCTGGTGTGGTCGCCGTTCAGCAACCTGTGGCTGTACGGCAAGACCACCGACGTCGCGACCGCGCAGAGCAACGGGATGCGCATCTGCCTCGGCGCCGACTGGTCGCCGTCAGGCTCCAAGAGCCTGCTCGGTGAGCTCAAGGTCGCCGACCTGCATATCCACTCGAGCAAGCTGACCAAGCAGTTTCCACCGCAGGCGATCTGCGCGATGGCGACGTGCAACCCCGCCGACGCGCTCGGGTGGGACCAGCAGCTCGGCCGCCTGAGGACCGGCCTGCGCGGCGACTTCCTGGTGCTGCCCGACGGCGGCAAGGATCCGTACACCACCCTCATCCACGCCACCGAGTCCGACATCGAGCTGGTGGCGATCAACGGCTATCCGATGTACGGAACCGATGCCCTGATGAAGGCGGCCAATGCGGTCAACCCCGAGCCGATCCAGGTGGCGCCCAACATCGCGCGCACGATCACTCTGATCGACGATCGCATCCCCGACGCCGACATGCACTGGCAGCAGGTGCTCGACGCGCTCGAGGCCGCGCGCAACAGTCCCCATGCCGCGCGAAACATGGCGCTCGAGCGCGACCAGACCGAAGCTCCGCGGGTGACGCTGCGTCCCGACAAGCCGTGGGACGACCCCGAGGAGGCCGGCAACGAGGACCTGCTCGCCCAGATCGCCGATGCCGAGATTCCCCCGATCGACTCGCTGGTCCCCGACGCGGCGTACTTCGCCGCGGTCGCCAAGGAGCCGATCCACGGCGGCCAGCTCGACGGGCTTCAGAAGTACTACGCCTGACCGGCTACGACCGGCCGGCCGCGCTCATCCGCGCTCGGGCGCCCACTCACGCCGCGATGGCGCTGTCGTTGCGGTCGAGGCTGGCGTACGCGTACGGATGCTGGAATGCGTAAAGCGCGTCTCCGGCGACGACCCCGAACTCGATCGTCTCGCCGAGGCGCTCGTCGACGACTCGGAGGAACACGCTGTTGGTCTTGCTGTTCCACAGCAGCGTCACGTCGATCCCGTCCTCGTGCCGGTGATCCAGTTCTCGTATCGGTGTCTCGTGGATGGTGCCCATTGCTCGTTCTCCTGCGGCCTTGTCGGTCATCGCGTCGTTCGGTTTATGAGACCGCGCCAGCGCTCAGATGTCATCGGTCAAAAATTGCTCTGTTGTCGACTACGACGCGGCGGGGTGCCCGAACCTTTCCGCAGTGCCTCGCTCCGAGCTCAATTGCGCCGCGATCGCCCGGTCGACGTTGCCGTGAATGTTGTCCGCGCCGATCAGATCGACGAGCCCGTCGGCGCGCATCACCTTCAGCACGTTGGGCTTGACGCGAGCGAGCCGCAGCGTGACGCCGTCGGAGCGGGTGAGGTCATGGAGATCCTTGAGCTTCGACGCGCCCTGGGAGTCGATGAAGTCGACTCCCTCGAGGTCGAGGACGATCGCGTGTGGTGGGCGGGTGGACTCGGTGAACCCGCGGATCCGTTCTTCCAGCGCCTCCGCCGTCGCGAAGAACAGGCCGCCGTCGAGCCGCACCACCGGCACCCCCGGGAACGTCTCGTCGTCGGGATTCTCCACGAGATCACGAAAGACCTGGGTTCCGGCCTCACGCCCGAGCAGTGGCATCGGCGGCGTCGTCGCCACGTAGATCAGCCACAAGAGCGAGAGCGCAACCCCGATCACGACGCCGGCCAGGACGCCCGCGGACAACACCCCCACGATCGCCGCGACCGCGACCCAGAAGTCAAACCGGGTGACGCGGTAGAGGCGGCGCAGCTCGCCGAGGTCGATCATCCCGAACACGACCGCGTCGATGATCACGGCACCGAGCACTGCCTTGGGCAGGTGGGAGAACACGGGTGCAAGCGCGATCAGGGTTGCGAGTACCAGCGCGCCTGTCGTCAGGGACGCGACCGGGGTGTTGGCGCCGGCGGACTCGTTGAGCGAGCTTGCCGACAGGCTCGTGGACACGGGCATGCCCTGAAACACCCCCGCTCCGACATTCGCCATGCCCTGGGCCACCGACTCCTGGTTGACGTCGATGCGGTACCGGTGGCGAGTTGCGAACGATCTGGCGTCACCCGCCGTCTGCGAGAAGCCGATCAGCAGCAATGCCACGGCCGCGGTCACGATCGTCGCGTAGTGGTCCTTCACCAGCGTGAGGTCTGGAAGCTTCGGGGCCGGCAGCCCGCGCGGCACGTGGCCGACGAGCGCGACCCCGTGGGCGCCCAGGTCGAACAGCGCCGAGGCAATCAGTCCGGCGACGACCAGCACGAGCGCGCCGGGAACCGCCGGCGCCAGGAACCGCAGCCCGAGGATCACGCCCAGAGAGGCCGCGGCGACGAGCACCGTCGCCCAGTGCACGTCGCCAAGCGACGAGATCCACGTTCCGAGCTCACGCCAGGCGTTGTCGCCCTCAGCGGACGTGCCTGTCAGCTTGGGCAGTTCGCCGATGACCACGTCGACAGCGGCTCCCGCGAGAAATCCAGTCACCACCGCCTTTGACAGAAACCGCGCGATCCACCCCATCCGGAACACAGCCAGCGCCAGGAACAGCAGCCCGCTCGCAAGCGTGATTGCCGCGACCAGTTGCGCCGCGGGCTCCTTGTCGAGCCCGGTGGCGAGCACAGCCCCACCCGCGACCGCCGCAAGCGACGAGGACGGGCCAGTGGAGATCTGCCTCGACGTGCAGAAGAGCGCGTAGATGAGCGCGCCGGCCGCCGCGGCGTACAGGCCGTTCTGAAGCGGGACCCCGGCGATGCCCGCGTATCCGAGGTTCTTCGGGACGACCAGCGCCGTGACGGCGACACCCGCGGTCAGATCGCCGCGCAGCCACCGACGCTTGTAGCGGGGCAGCCACCGCAGCGCCGGCATCAGACCGACGGGACTCTGGTCACTCTCATCATCGGTCGCCATTGCTGGTCGCGACGGTCTATCCGATGGTCGCGGCGGCGCCATCATCCGTTGCGGATGACGGCGCTCATCCGATTGGGGTGATGACCGGGTCCAGCGCTTCGCAGTAGCCTGCCGGTGCGCGGAGTCCGCGCCGGCCCGTGGCCCATGCCGTTCGGGCTGCCGAGTCATAAACCAAGGAGGCTTGTATATGGCAACGCTTGTTGCGATTGGCTATGGGGACGAGGCGACAGCCGAGCGGGCGCGGGACACCGTGAGCCCAGCTCGAGTCCGAGCTGATCATCCAGGCCGATCAGGTCGCGTCGATCAATCGCGATCTGGACGGCAAGTACCACGTCCACACCAGTCACGGCGGCGCTTCCGCCGGGGGCGGCGCCTGGTGGGGCGGCTTCTGGGGCTTCTTGTTCGGCCTCCTGTTCTTCATCCCGTTCTTCGGCCTCGCGCTGGGGGCCGGCATGGGAGCGCTGTTCGGGCACTTCGGCGAGAAGGGGATCGACAAGGCCTTCCAGGAGCAGGTGCGCGACCAGCTGCAGCCGGGCACCTCGGCGCTGTTCATGATCATCGAGCAGGCGACACCCGACAAGGCAGTCGCCGCGCTGTCGCAGTACGGCGGCACCGTGATCAAGACCTCGCTGTCCGACGAGGACACCAAGAAGCTGCAGGACGCTCTGCAGCCGCCGGAGCAAGCGACCGCGTAGAAGGACACAGTCAACCCACAACACTCGCCTGACGCCAGTGCCCCCTCTGACACGCACGCGTCGAAAGCGGCTCGAGGAGTTCATCGCTCCGTTCCGCGTCGAGCCCGGGTCGAAAGTCAAGCTCTCCAAGGACTTCGACCCGGGCTTCAAGGCGGGCATCAAGAAGAAGAAAGACGGGGTCGCGCTGCTGGAAGAGGGCGTGACGCTGCTGTCCGAGTATCAGGAGCGCCTGGCCGCGCAGGACGCATGGGGCGTGCTGGTGGTGCTGCAGGCGCTCGACGCGGCGGGCAAGGACGGGACCATCCGCCACGTCATGAGCGGCGTCAACCCGCAGGGAGTGGCGGTGCACAGCTTCAAGGTCCCGTCGTCCGAGGAGCTCGACCACGACTTCCTGTGGCGGTACGGGCGGCGGCTGCCCGCGCGTGGGGAGATCGGGATCTTCAACCGCTCGCACTACGAAGAGGTCCTCGTCGTGCGGGTGCATCCCGAGGTCCTCGCTCGCCAGAAGCTGCCGAGATCACCCAAGCGCGACCTCTGGAAACGGCGCTACCGGGAGATCAACGACTGGGAGCGCTACCTCACCGAGAACGGAATCCGCGTCGTCAAGCTGTTCTTGAACCTGTCAAAGGAGGAGCAGCGCACGCGGTTCCTGCGGCGGATCGACCTGCCTGACCACAACTGGAAGTTCTCGGCAGCCGACGTCAGAGAACGCGGGCATTGGGACGCTTACCAGACGGCCTTCTCGGAGATGCTGACGCACACCAGCACCGAATGGGCACCGTGGCACGTGATCCCGGCGGATCGCAAATGGTTTGCACGGATCGGCGCCGGGGCCGTGCTCGTGCAGGCGCTGATGGAGATCGATCCGCGCTTCCCGCGGGTGAGCCAGGAGCAGCGGGAGGCGTTGCAGGGGGTCAAACAGGAGCTCGAGGCACAGGCGCCCAAGGGTGCCGCGCCTGATCCCTTTGCTGAGCGGTGAGCGTGGCCGCCGAGACCGCCACGACAGCTCAGCATCAGACGGCGAAAGACGGCTGGTATAGCGCGACACCGGAGGAGGTGACGACGAGGCTCGGCGTCGATCCGGGCATGGGCCTGTCCACAGCGCAGGCGGCCGACCTGCTCGAGCGCAACGGCCCCAACGCCCTCCCGGTGGAGCAGTCGGTGCCCGGCTGGAAGCGGTTCATCGGCCAGTACCAGAGCTATATGCAGGTCATCCTGGTCGGCGCGGCGATCGTGTCGCTGGCGATCAAGGAGTGGAGCACCGGTGTCCTGCTGCTCCTGATCACCGTGATCAACGCGGTGGTGGGCCTGCGGCAGGAGGGCAAGGCCGAGAGCGCGATGAACGCGCTGCAGGCGATGGTGAAGGCGTCGGCGCGAGTTCGCCGCGACGGCTCTGAGGCGAACATTCCGGCCGAGGAGGTCGTGGTCGGCGACATCGTCCTGCTCGCCGCCGGAGACGAGGTGCCCGCCGACGGCCGGCTGATCGAGGCCAGCGCGCTTCAGATCGACGAGTCCGCGCTGACCGGAGAGAGCGTGCCGGTATCGAAGGGGACCGAGACTCCGTCCGGCACCGATCTCGCACCCGCCGACCAGACCGACATGGCGTTCATGCACACGCCCGTCACGCACGGCAGCGGTGTGATCGTCGTGACCGCAACCGGCAGCGAAACACAGGTTGGTCGGATCGCCGGGATGCTCGCGACCACGACCCGCGAGCAGACGCCGCTGACCAAGCAGCTGAACACGCTGACTCTGTGGATCGTCGCGGCGGCCGGCATCACGATGGTCGTGATGTTC
The DNA here is from genome assembly GCA_963725925.1 of uncultured Solirubrobacterales bacterium. GTDB lineage: Bacteria > Actinomycetota > Thermoleophilia > Solirubrobacterales > Solirubrobacteraceae > Palsa-465. Next base: position 284,481 of record CAVSAY010000015.1, on the reverse strand, counting down.
GTGCTCGGGGCCCAGCGCGACCAGTCGTCGACGGTGATCTTCACGAGCGCGGTGGCCCTGGCGATCGCCGCGATCCCGGAAGCGATGCCCACCGTGCTCCAGGTGGTCATGTCGCTCGGCGCTGCCGAGCTCGCCCGGCGCGGCGCGGTGCTCAAGGACCTCGCGTCGGTCGAGACGCTCGGCTCGACCTCGGCGATCAACTCCGACAAGACCGGCACGTTGACGATGAACCAGATGACCGCCGTGGAGGTGATCGATCCGACCGACCGCTACACGATCTCCGGTTCCGGCTATGAGCTCGAGGGAAAGGTGCAGCGCGCCGCCGGGTCGGGCGACACGATCGAGGACGCGATCCTCCCATACGTCATCGCCAACGACGCAAAGCTCGTCGACGGCAAGGTCGTCGGCGACCCGACGGAGGGGGCACTGCTCGTGCTCGCGTACAAGGCGGGCCTCGACATCGAGGCCACCCGCGACCGCCATCCGCGGCTTGCGACGCTCCCGTTCGATCCGACGTACAAGCTCATGGCGACGTTCACGCGACTGTCGGACGACGGTGTCCGCTGTTACGTGAAGGGCGCGGCGCCCGCCGTCATGAGCCATGCAGCGACCGCCCTCTCGGGCGGGCAGAGCGTTGCGTGGGACGAGGACCTGCGATCGCGTGCGGAGGCAGACATCCGCAGGATGGGCGAGGGCGGATTGCGCGTGATGGCTGCGGCGTACCGCGACATCAGCGGGGATTCCTTCGACCCCAAGGGCGACCTCTTGGCCTACGTAGAAGGGCTGGAGATGACGAGCCTCGTCGGGATGGTCGATCCGCCCCGCGAGGCCTCCAAGCAGGCGGTCCACGACGCGCAGAAGGCGCACATCCGCGTGCGGATGGTCACCGGCGACGACGTCGTCACCGGCGCCGCGATCGCCAAGCAGCTGAACATCGAGGGTGAGTCAATCCTCGGCGCCGAGTTCGCCGCCCTAAGCGAAGCGGAGCGGCTCGAGCGAATCGACGAGATCGGCGTCGTCGGCCGCGTCGCCCCCGAGCACAAGGTGCTGCTCGTCGACACGCTCAAGCAAAAGGGCCACGTCGTCGCGATGACCGGCGACGGGGTCAACGACGCGCCGTCGATCAAGGCCGCGCACATCGGGATCGCGATGGGCAGCGGCACCGAGGTCGCCAAGAACGCCGGGCGGATGATCCTCACCGACGACGACTTCGCGACGATCGTCTACGCGGTCGAGCAGGGCCGCAAGCTGTACGACAACCTCACCAAGTACGTCCGCTTCGTGCTGATCTCGCTCGTCGCGTTCGTCCTCACGTTCCTGGGCGCGACTCTGCTGAACATCGCCGCCGGGCAACCGTTCACGCCTCCGCAGGTGCTCTGGATCCACTTCTTCATCAGCGCGCCGTTCGGCGTCGCACTCGGCCTCGACCAGGCCACCCCGGGGCTGATGCGCCTGCGCCCGAGGCCCAGCGACCAGTCGATCATGACCACCGCTGTGAAGCTGACCGCCGGTCTCGTCGGTCTGTACATGGCGATCTGCCTGGACCTCCTCATCTACTTCGGCAAGCAGCACTACCACAGCGTCGCCATCGGCTCGTCGATCGGGCTGACGGCGTTCGCGCTGATGCTCGTCGTCGCTGCCTACGAGAGCCGAGGGGTGTCGCGCTCGGTGCTCGAGAGCGCGACGTTCGACAACGCCCAGATGAACTGGATCGCGATCGGCGAGATCGCGCTCGCGGTGATGGTCACCCAGATGGACCTGTTCAACCGGCTGCTCGACACCGTGCCGCTCAGAGCCGGCCAGTTCGGGCTCGCGCTGGCGTCGGCGGTGCTACTGCTCGCGCTGTGGGAGGTCGGCAAGCTGATCGCTCGCCGACAGGCGGCCGGCCAGCACGTGTAGCGCCGACCGTCAGCCTGCGGCGGCCGTGCCGACGGGCATGGCGCTGGAGACCAGGTCAGCCCACGCGGCTGCGAGCCTGCGGGCGGCCTCCTCGAGCACCGGCGGTGGCGGCCCGTAGCAGATGCGCACGTACTCGGGGAAGGCCCCGTCGGGGCTGCTCGCGCCGCCGGGCACGATCGCGACCCCGCGGCGCAGCGCTGCCTGCGCGAACGCGGCGCCGCTACCGGTCGGCGTTGCCATCCATAGTGACCAACCTCCCTCGGCCGGCTGTGCCTCCCATTCCGGGAGCTCGCGTCTCAGGGCGCGATGGAGCGTGTCCATGTGCTCGGCGGCCTGGGCGCGGCGGCGTCGGCAGAGCTCGTCATAGCCCTGCAGGATCTGGCATGCCGCGAGTTGGTCCATGGCGCCGACGCCGAGATTCAGCGCTCCCTTCACCCGCGCGAGTCGCAGGATCACCGGGCGCGGCGCCCGCAGCCAGCCCACGCGCAGCCCACCCCAGGCGACCTTGCTCAACGACCCCGCCGCCAGCACCCGTTCCGGCACGTGGGCCCACAACGGGGTCCCCGGCTCACCGTCGAAACGCAGCTCGTCGAGCACGGTGTCCTCGACGACGGTCAGCTCGTGTTCGGATGCGAGCGCGGCGAGGCGCTCCCGGCGGTGTGCGGCCGTTCGGCCGCCCGTGGGGTTGTTGCAGGAGGGAGCGACGTAGACGGCGTGGATGTGCTGGCGCGCAAGCGCATGCTTGAGCCTGTCGACGCGGAGGCCCACGCCATCGCGCTCAACGCCGATGGCCTGCCCGCCCGCGCGGGCGATCGCATCGAGCGCGCCGGGGTAGCCGGGCGACTCGACGGCGATCCGTCTGCCGTCGGCCGCCGCCATCGTGACCGCGAGGCTGATCGCTTCCTGCGCGCCGTTTGTGATCAGCACCTCCTCGGGTGACGTCGGCGCAACACGCGCCGAGAGGATCTCCGCGACCATCGCTCGCAGCTCGCCCCAGCCCGCGGGGACGTACCCGTGCCCGCGCGCGTGGCGTGCCAGCGCTGTGCCGGAGACCGTGACGCCCTCCACCACGTCGTCGAGCTCGGGTGCGCCGACCGACAGATCGATCAGCGGTGCATCCGTGTCGGTTCGGGCGAGCAGGCCGGCGAGCGCCGGCGATGAGGCACCCGCGGCGGCGGGCACTGCGTTGCGAATCACGGTGCCACTGCCGTGGCGCGTCACCGCAAGGCCGCGCTCGCGCAGAACGCGGTAGGCGGCCACGACGGTCGTGCGGCTCACTCCGAGCTCGGCGGCGAGCGCGCGCTCCGCCGGCAGCTCGCCGGCGGGCAGCGCCGCCCGGTTGGTCGCTTGGACGAGGGCATCGGCCAGCCGCTCGAACAGAGGACCTCGCCCGGATCGACGCCACTCGCCGAGTCCTGCCACCAATCCCTCCGAAGGACCGGCCATCTCAGTCCACTTCTCCGCAATTGGCTATCGACACGCAGTCCACTAGACGGAACGATTGCACACATGAAGCCAATTGACCAGATATCACCCTTCGGTGAACTCATCACGGATGCTTTTGCGAGCGATTGGATCCGTGCCTGGAATGCTCGGGACCTCGATCGGATCGTTTCGCACTACCGAGAGGACGTCGTGTCGGTGTCCCCGTTCGCAGCCCGAGCCGGCGCCCCGGGCGGCGTCATTCGCGGCCTCCCGGCTCTACGCGAGTACTTCGGGCGAGCGCTGCAGACCTTTCCAGAGCTGCACTTCGAGCCGATCGGCGCCTTTTCCGGTATCGGCTCGGTCGCACTGCACTACCACTCCGTGGAAGGCCGCGAGGCGATAGAGGTGATGGAGCTCGATCCGGATCACCGCGTGCGTCGGGTCACCGCGCACTACGGGCCACCGGCTGGGTTCTGACGCTCCAGCCTTCGCGATCAGGACGGAGCTGGCTCCGGGAACGGCAGCGCCGCGAGCAGCTCCTCGGTGGGAGCCTCGAACAGCGGGCTGCGCGTGGTCTCGACTGCCTCGGACGCTCGGACGATGTCGATCGCGATCGAGCGGACCTGGCCGGCGATCTCGTTGAGCGCAAGATCGGGATGCCGTTCGGCGACGGCGGTGGCGCGGCCGGCGGCCTGTAGCGCCATTCTCAGCACGTCGCCGCCGCGCCACGGCTGGTCGAACTGGGCGGGCAGCTCCCAAGCCGCCTGGCCAAGCTCGCGGACGGCGTCTCCCAGCTCGAGCTGGGCTGGGCGCCCCCCGCGCGCGTAGATCTGAACGTTGCGCGCGAGCACACGCGCTCCGCGCGCCGCCTGCTCGGCATGGCTCACGATCCGGGCGTAGCGGTCGAGCTCGGCTCGCGTCGGACGCCGGAGCGGCGCCCAGCGTGCGGTGTCGCTGCCGACGAGCACCGCTTGCTTGAGCTCGCCGATGGCGACCTCGACGTTCTCGGCCGCCGCTGCCGCCGACTCCCCGTGCCGCACGTCGCCCACGCTCAACGCCGCGGCCGCATCGCGCAGCACAATCCCAAGCTCCCCGAACACCGCCGACGTGGCGCGCACGACACCGGTGACGGGATTGGGTGGGAACACGAACGTGTGCACGGCCAGCGCAACGCCGCCCCCGATCAGCACGTCCTCGAGCCGTACGAGCGGCGTCGAGGACACCGTCGCGACGAGGATCGCCGACACGGCCGCCTCGCCGACGAGCGTCTCGCCGCCTCCGACGATCACCGCGGCGGCCATCGCAAGCACGACGAGCAAGCCGATCTGAGGCGGGCCACCGCCGATCACACGCAGGATCAAGTCCGCCATCAGGATGCCCAGCACGACGCCGGCAATCAGCTGCACGGCGCGCTGCCGGCGCTCGCCGAACGCGGCGCCGAGCGAGATCACGGCGGCGATCGACGCGAATGCCGGACGGTGCTCGACGCCGAGCAGCACTGCGAGGTACCAGGCGGCGACCGCAGCCACCGCCGTCTGAACGATCGGCCACATGCGGCCGTACGTCCGCCTGCGAACGAGGCGGGTAAGTCTTGTGATCACACCTAAGACAACACCTGCGCGCCAGACCGTTACACCCGCGCCCGCGCGTGCTCACACGCTGTTAACGCCTGCGAGCCCCCTCGCGACCGATCGAGCTCCGGATCTGAACAGCTATCGATCGTCGGCGGGTGGGTGCGGCTGGTCCGGTTGCGCCTTCAGGCGTTCTTCGAGCGAGCGAAGACCGATCTTGGCCTGCACAAGCTTGTCCATCCCATCGGACACAAGCTTGTCGATTTCCCGGATCTGATCAGCAAGTGTCTTGGTCGAGCCTGCCACCGCTCGGGCGACGTTACCACCGCCTTATTAACGGGCTCGATCGACGACCGGTTGGGCACAATGGAAAAAGACGATGAAGTAGCCTCGACCCCGTGACCATGCGGATGAGGTCGGCGATCGCGGCCTTCCTGAGCGTGCTGCTCATCGGCGCTGTGGTGGCTCCGCTCGCGCAGGCCGACGGCGACCCGGGCAGCGACGTCCTCGTCTACCAGGACTTGTTTGTCGGCTCGACGGCCGGCCTGTCGATCCCTCAACAGGCTCAGTTGGGCGATCTGCTGAAAGCGGCGGACCGTTCGAAGTTCCCGATCAGGGTCGCGATCATCGGCAGCCCGGCCGATCTGGGTGCGGTCACCGCCTTGTGGCGCAAGCCCCAAGCGTACGCGCGTTTCCTCGGCCTCGAGCTGGCGCAGGGATACCGGCAGCGGTTGCTTGTGGTGATGCCGAACGGGCTCGGGTTCAACTGGCCGGGGCACTCGAGCGGGCAGGCGTACCAGACGCTGGCGGGCATCCGGATCGAAAACGGCGCGGACGGCTTGGCGTCCGCGGCCGCGGCGGGAGTACGCAAGCTCGCGGCCGCGGATGGCGTCAAGCTCGCGCCGGCGACCACCTCGTCGCAGTCGGGTCCGGCGCCGAGCAGCAGCGGGAGTGCGTCGACTCCACCCGGGCGGTCGGTCGACAGCGTGGTTGGGACGATCGCCGTGATCCTCGCCGCGCTCGCCGCCGGCGCGTTCGTTATCCGTTGGGCGCTGCGCCGGCGTGCCGCCCAGGGCAGCCGGTCTTCCGAGCGTCAGCCGCGCCGGCTTGCGCTACCGGTGAGACGACGCTGGCTTGCGCCGAGCGCCGCGCTCGTTGCGCTGGCGCTGACCGGCACGGTCGTGGCGATCGCCGCGGTGGGGCACCGAGGTACGACGCAACGCGCGTCGCTCGCATTCAACCCGACGTTGGATCCGGGGACGCCGCTGTCGGGCGCGGCGCCGGATTTCACGCTGTCAGATCAGTTCGGTAAGCCGGTGTCGCTGCACTCGTTCCGCGGCAAGGTCGTGATCCTCGCGTTCAACGACTCGGAGTGCACCACCGTCTGCCCCCTGACCACCAGCGCGATGCTCCAGGCCAAGGCGATGCTGGGCAAGGCCGGCTCCCAGGTGCAGCTGCTCGGAGTCGACGCCAATCCCCACGCCATCTCGCTGGAGAACGTGTGGTCCTACTCCGAGCTGCACGGGATGCTCCACGACTGGCATTTCCTGACGGGCTCCCTGCCCCAGCTAAAGCGCGTCTGGAAGCAGTACGCGATCGAGGCGGCCGTCGAGGCAGGAGAGATCACGCACACCCCGGCGCTGTTCGTAATCGATCCCCAGGGACGCAAGGCGAAGGTCTACATCACGCAGATGTCCTACTCCTCGATCGGCCAGCTCGGACAGCTGCTCGCCGGCGAGGCGTCGAAGCTGCTCCCGGGTCATCCGGCGGTCCGGTCTGACTTGTCGTACTCCCGCGTTCCGGGGATCACGCCGGCGCAAGCCGCGACGCTCCCCCGCGCCGGTGGCGGAACCGTGCAGCTCGGGCCTGGCAAGTCGGCGCACCTGTACCTGTTCTTCGCGACCTGGGACCAGGGGACGAGCGCCCTCGGCGGCCAGCTCAGTGCGCTGAACGGCTACGCGGCGGCGGCACGTCGCCTCGGGTTACCGCCGCTGACGGCCGTGGATGAGGGGAGCGTCGAGCCCTCCTCGCAAACCCTCACCGACTTCTTGAAACGCCTGCCGCAGCCGTTGTCGTATCCAACGGCGATCGATCGCACCGGCAGGCTCGCCGACGGCTATCAGGTGCTCGGGGTGCCGTGGTTCGTGGTCACCTCGCGCACGGGCCAGATCCTCTACTACAGGGAGGTCTCCACCGCAGGCTGGCCGAGCACCAAGACACTGATCTCGTACGTGCGGGCCGCGCTCGCGCGTACGCCCAAGACCCGATCCGCAGGCGCTCAGACCAATCTCGCGCAGTCGCCCCCGGCGCTTGCGGCGCTGCAGAAGCAGGCCAACCAGGTGGTGGGTAGTGAGCCGGATTTGCAGGCACGAGTCCGTGCGCTGCGGGGGTACCCGATCGTGATCAACGCCTGGGCATCGTGGTGCGGGCCATGCCGCGCTGAGTTCGGGCTGTTTGCCTCCGCTTCGGCGCGCTACGGAAACCGCGTGGCGTTCCTCGGTGCCAACAACGACGACTCGGCCACCGACGGCCGCGGCTTCCTGGCGCAGCATCCCGTGCACTACCCGAGCTACGAGACGACGACCTCGAGCCTACGACCGCTGGCGTTCGTCCAGGGACTGCCGACCACGATCTTCATCAACCGGGCGGGCAAGGTCGTGTTCGTGCACACCGGGCAATACGACTCACAGGGAACGCTCGACCACGACATCGACGGCTACGCGCTCGGCGGCTGACGCAGCTCGCCGATCAGCTCGCCGACGCGGCGAGCGATGTCGTCGCGGATGGCGCGAACCTCGTTGGTCGGCCGGCCCTTGGGGTCGGGCAGGTCCCAATCGATGTAGCGCTTGCCGGGGATGTAGGGACATTCGTCACCGCACCCCATCGTGACCACGATGTCAGCGTCCGCCGCGAGCTCGCGTGTCAGCAGCTGGGGGCGGCGTTCGGAGAGATCGATGCCGAGCTCGCGCATGACCTCGACCACCTCGGGATGGACCCGGTCGGCAGGTGTGGTCCCCGCCGACGCGGCGGTGTGCTCCTCGCCCGCCGCTCGCTCGAACAACGCCTGGCTCATCTGAGATCGGCCGGCGTTGTGCAGGCAAACGAACAGGACGTGTGCCATCTGCTCGGATCGTATCCATTGACAATCATCACTTCAATCGATATTTGTATATAGATGGCTGTCGATCTGGAGTTGACCCCGAAGGTCAAGCGGCCCGCCGGAGAGCGCTGCTGCGAGCCGGTGGTGTATCCGGACGTAGAGCGCGAGCAGGCGACGCGGATGGCCGAGGTCGCCAAGGCATTGGGCGATCCCGTGCGCCTCGCGCTGGTCGACGTGCTGCGCAAGCACGCCGGGAAGGTGTGCGTGTGCGAGCTCGTGCCGCTGTTCGATCTCTCCCAGCCGACCGTTTCCCACCACCTCAAGGTCCTGCGCCAAGCTGGAATCGTTGGTTCTGAGCGCAACGGGCTCTGGGCCTACTACTACGTGATTCCCGACGCCCTGGAGGAGCTTTCCCAATGGCTGAGCTGAGAGACATTCGCGAGACCGTCCGAGACCGCTACGCCAAGCTTGCGAGGGACGCCGCGGCGGGTGGGGACGGGTGCTGCGGCTCTAGCGGGTGCGGCTCGGGCCCGACCGATATCTGGGGCAAGGGCCTGTACGACGAGGACAGCCGACAGCAGGTGCCGCAGGCAGCAGTCTCGGCGTCCTTGGGCTGCGGCGTGCCCACGGCCGTGGCCGAGCTCCGTGATGGAGAGACGGTGCTGGACCTGGGCTCGGGCGCCGGCGCCGACGTGCTGATCTCGGCGCGCCGGGTGGCGCCGCGAGGGCGAGCGATCGGGCTCGACATGACCGACGAGATGCTCGAGCTCGCGCGTGCCAACGCCGCAGAGGCCGGAGTGGACAACGTCGAGTTCGTCAAGGGGTATCTCGAGGAGATGCCGCTCGACGACGCGAGCGTCGACGTCGTGATCTCCAACTGCGTGATCAACCTGTCGGGCGACAAATCGCAGGTGCTGCGTGAGGCGGCACGAGTGCTGCGGCCGGGCGGCCGCTTCGCCGTCTCCGACGTGCTCGCCGATCCAGAAATGGACGACGCCACCAAAGCCGACATGGCCGCGTGGACCGGGTGCATTGCCGGCGCCCTCACTGAGGCCGAGTTCCGGCGAGAGCTCGAGGCGTCTGGGTTCGAGCAGATCGATGTGCAGCCCACGCACCGTGTACATGAGCACGCGTCGGCGGCGATCATCCGCGCGCGCAAGCCGACGCCTGCCACGGCAGCCTAAAGCTGCGCCTGACAGGCGGCGCGTATGGTGTCGCCGATGGGGCCGACGTACGTGGTGACGGGTGCGGGACGTGGGGTTGGACTGCGGCTCCCGTCGACCGGCACGATCGCGCCCGTCACAAAGCTCGCGTCACCGGAAAGCGCTCTCGGTCACGATCCTGAGGCCCGCGACTCGCTGTAACGCTCCGGGGTGTGCCGGCAATGAGTGGCTGATGACAAAGCGCAACGCAGCGGTCAGCTCGAACGCCGCTAGGGCCCGTTTCGAGGGGCTGTTTCGCGACCATCACGTCGCCGTAGTCGGTTATGTGCGGCGCAGAGCGCCGCAGGAAGCCGTCGATGACATCGTCGGCGAGACGTTCCTGGTGGCCTGGCGGCGGCTGGACTGCGTTCCCGACGAGGAGCTCCCGTGGCTGTTGGCGGTGGCCCGAAACGTGCTCGCCACACAGCGGCGCGGGGCGGGACGGCGCCGGGCCTTGACGCTTCGGCTCGGGCACGCCGCCGTTGGGCGGGCCGAGCCCCCGGCCGGCGATTGCGTCGAGTCGGCGATCGACAGCCGCCTGGAGACGGCGCTGTCGAGGCTTGCGCCCAAGGACCGCGAAGCGCTTGCGCTGATCGCCTGGGACGGGTTGCAGCCGCATGAGGCGGCGCTTGTTCTGGGTGACTCGGCGGGCGCATTCCGCGTTCGCCTGCATCGGGCTCGGCAGCGCCTGCGAGCGCTGCTCGAGGAACGCTCGGAGCCGGCACGGCCGGCCCCAAGCCCCCGGCTACGAGTAGAGGAGGCCGCTCATGACTGACCAGATCACCGATGCCGCCCTCGACGACCGGCTGCGGTCCGCAGACCCCGTGACTGCGGGGTCGCTGCCGACGGAGGCCGACACCGAGGCAGCTTTGCGCCGGCTGTTGGCGTCGGGCCACGACGGTGGCCCGACGCGGCGCCGGACGCGCCTGCGTGGGCGAAGGACGCGACCGCGCCTGTTGGCGGCGGGGACCGTGGCCGCCGTGGCCGCGGGCACGATCCTTGCGCTGCTCTTGAGCGCGACCACCAGCCCGCCCGCGTTCGCGGTCAACCGGAACCACGACGGCACGGTCACCGTCAAGCTGAGCAAGCTCTCCGGCGTCGCCGGCGCCAACCAGAAGCTCGCTGCGATTGGTGTCAGGGCGAAGATCGTGACTGCATGGGAGGCGGCGAGGTTCGCGAAAGGGCAGCATCCTTGCCAGGGCAAGCCGGCGGGAGCGGTGCGAACGATCACGTTCGACCCGGCGAGCATCCCGCGCCGCCAGGTTCTGGTGCTCTCAACCGACCGCGCGGCGCACCTCGGTTACTACTCCGCGGCCTCGGTGCACCCCGCTGCGCGTGCCACGGCTCTCCGGGACGCGCGAGCCTTCCTCAAGCACGTCAGAGCCAGCGGAATCCCTCGCGAGAAGAAGATCGTCGTCGCCGGCAGCGCCGCCGCGAGCGGTAAGCAGGGCACTCATACGCTTCGGGTGTTTTGCGGCACCGGCGTCGTCGCGCCCGCTGGCGCCTTCGGCCAGAGCGTGCACCCCGGAAACGGCTAGAGGCCGATCCTCACGTCACGAGATCTTGTGGGTGATCTTCGTGCGGTGGACGCGCTCGAAGTCGGCCACTCGCCACGTCTCGAGGCCGTCCTCGACGGCGTAGTCCTTGATATGGGCCGCGCTGACCTCCAGCAGAATCCCGCCTCCGACGCTGAGTTGCTCGCCGGCCTGGTTTGACGCTGCGATCGTCACCTTCACGTCCGTCCTTGTGCCCGAGTTCGCCAGCTTCTGAAGCTTGGCTGAATGCTTGCCCTTCTTTGACGTGACCTCGACAGTGTCCAGCGTCGCCGTCCCGGCCCACTCTTCAAGGTTGCCTCCCTTGACCTTGATCTGGCCGACACCCGCGATCTGGACCGTTCCGGTGCGGACCGGGTCGCGGGCGAGCACCTGACCGACGGCGCGATTACCGATCGAGCGCTGCAGCGCGAGGACCGGATTGGAGCTGCGACGCCCCGGCGAGGAGTCCGCCTGGCGACGGCCCGGTTCGCGGCGGCGGTGGGTCACCCGGTCGGGCATCTACGGGCGACCGTACCTGAACCGCGATGCCGCGGATAGGCTTGCGCGGTGGCGGAGGGATCGCATGGTGTCGACGAGGTGCGCGCATGGTTCGAGACCTATCTGCGCGCCTACGCCGCGTGCTGTCGCGGCGACTCCGACGACACACGGCAGCTGTTGGAGTTCTTCGGAGTGCCGCTCCTGCTGACGACCGACGCGACCGCCGTCACGCTCACCGGCGACGACGAAGTCGTCGGCGCTGTGGGACAGCAGATCGAACGACTGCGGGCTGCCGGCTATGACCGCACCGAGACGCTCGACTCCGAGACCACGATGCTGAACGCGAGCACGGCGCTGCACCGGGCTCACTTTGTGTGGCTGCGGGCTGACGGCAGCGAGATCGCACGAATGGGACTGGCGTATCTGATTACCCATGGGGTCAGAGGTCGGCGGATATCGGCGTTGATCGTGGGTACGCCCTGAGGGATCCTCGCCGGCGGGCCACGCGGCCCTAACGACGCGGCGGAGGAGTCAAACCTTCCAGGCCGCAGTGCCGCTTACTCCGCGGGAAGTGTCTGATGGAGAGGAAAGCGGGCGCGAGCGTGACACTGGAGCGCGCATAGGTTTAGTCACTCAGAGAGGACAAGCTGCGCGGCAGACTTTGAGCTCCTGACGTCTGCGCTTTGCTTCGTCAGCGGCTCGCGCCCACTTGCAACTTAAGGCCTGGCGATTCGGCAGACAAGAGCCTCCGAATCAACCACCCCGCAAATAGCGAGATACCTCGTCGGTCGGCCTAAGTGACACGGATCGCGCCACCGTCCGTGCCCGAGATGAGCACGCGTGCGCCGAGCGGCTTATCGAGGTGAAGGACCGCCGTCCTGGTGTAGCCGACGGCGGCGCAGATCGTGTTGGGCGGGGCCGGCGCCGGGATCGTCCGGATGGTGAACGCCACGGCGCGGCGGCCCGCGACGGCGCGCGCGGAATAGCTCGCGTCGCATGGGCGGCTGCCGGCGTGGGCACCGATGAATGAGATCGTGATCACCTTTCCCGAGGCGTCGACCCTGGCGGAGTCTTCGATCGAGTTCCCGGTTCCGGGCGGACCGAGCTCTTGCAGTCCCGGAGGGGTGAACAGGTCGGGCGGCGCGAGCGCCAGCACCGACGCCGGCATCGCGACCCGCTTGAACCAGAACTGCCACGCCGGCAGGCGCCGCCGACCCCGATCGGTGACGAACGTCGCCGTACCGAGACGCACCGCGCGGACCATCAATGGCGCCACCTTTATGCCACTTGGTCGTCCCGTGGAGCGCAGCAGGTCGTAGGCGCCGGCTGCCGAGAGGCGCCCGACCGTGCCCGGGCCCTTGGGTAGTGCCGTTCCGAGCGCGAAGCGGCCTTCCCCGAACGCAATCTTCGTCGAGTCATCGGGAAAGCCGGTTCGTGGATCGAGGACCACCCCCTCCCCGAGCGGGACGACCGGTCTGGGTGTGGCCTGCACCGGGAACCCGTTCCAGAGGTCGAGTGCCACCTCAATGGCCGAGTTGACCCTCCTGCTCCCGCCGCAGATCGAGGTGTCGATCGGCTGGCGGCGCGAGCCTGCGTAGATCTTCCAGATCTCTCCGACCTGCGGTTCGATTCCGTCTTCGGCGACCGTGACGCCCCTGTTGGTGATCGTCGCCGCGGTCGTCACTTTCACCCTCCTCGGACCGCTTCCCTTCAGGTAGCGCAGCACCCGCACCGTTGCTGGAGACCCGAGCACCTGCCGGCCGCCGATCTCCGTGGACGCTCCGGGGAGCATCCGGCCCAAGAACACGAGGCGTGCCATCGCGAGCTCTTGGGCCGGCGAGAGCCCCACGCAACTTGCCGCCACGGCGGCATGCCGAGCGGGCGCGACCGAGGTCGACAAAGCTGTCGATCCGCCGCATCCCGCGACGAGCACACCCAGCAGCAAGTGCACTAACTCTGAGGTTCACACCACCCCACCTACGTCCCAGCGGCGAACTCATCACATTCCGAGGATCTCATGCGAGCGCTGGACGCCGCAGCACGGCGGGCTCCGACCGATGAGTTCGAAGTCCGCGACTCGTCATTACGACCGACACTCGTCAACCAACAGGGGAGCGGAGGTGCCATGAGCAAGCTGGTGTTGTCAATGGGAGTATCACTCGATGGGCTGGTTGCCCGGCCCGCGCGGCTCCGGGCCGGTGGCTGGGGGCTCCCGCCTGACGATCCCTCGCTGAAGGAGCGCAAGCTCGGCTGGATGCAGGACATCGGCCTGCACCTCATGGGGCGCAACACCTACGAGGAGATGGCCGGGTTCTGGCCGACCTCAGATGATCCCTACGCCGCGCCGATGAACGAGATCCCCAAGGTCGTGTTCTCTCGCACGCTCGAGCGTGCGGATTGGCCAGACTCGCGGATCGCGCGCGGCGCGCTGGCCGACGAGATCGCGGCGCTCAAGCGCGAGTCACGGAAGGACCTGCTCGCTTGGGGCGGCGCGACGTTTGCCCAGTCGCTGAGCAGGCTCGGATTGGTCGATGAGTACCGGCTCATCCTGGAGCCGATCGCACTCGGGGAAGGACTTCCGCTGTTCAAGGATCTCACTGCGCCGCTGCGGCTTGAGCTCGTTGACGCGCAGACCTACGCGACCGGCGCAGCGCTGCACGTCTACCGACCCGTCCGCGACTGACTCGTCGGGTTCGGACGCGCCAATGCGATGCGTAGGATGGATCGCTCCCGGGGCGCTCCTGCGCCGGGCGTTGTGGAGGGCTCCCGTACAGCCCGTAGATGGCTCCTCGGTGACACTCGTCGCTCGATCACAGTCAGGTGCGGGACGCGTGATCGGGACATCCGCGTGAGATCTTCGTCGACCAGCAATATGCCCTTCCACCCGAAGTGGCCCGAGGCTCAGATACACAGCTTCGAACCTGACCCTGACAATCTTGCGATCCTCGATGCACCTTCGTGGCGCTGGTCCGCGGTCAGTAATCGTTTTGGAAGGTGAAGTAGGAACCGCGAATGGTTCCGGCCAGCTTTGACTTCTGCCTCGCGAACTTGAACCGCGGCGCGAGCTCAGCGGGGACTTCCATCCCTTCGGAGAGCTTGAACCCGACCGCCCGCTTCTTGGCGCCGTCGATGGTGTACATGACGTTGATCGACAGACCGCTCTCGTAGAAGACGTAGGCCATTCGGATGTTCTCGACCTGGAAGGCCGTGGCCTCGAGCGGGCGAGAGGAGATGACGATGTCGCGTTCGTCCTTGAGGATCCGGTGCACCCAATCGATGGTCGTCTTCGCGTCGCTCGCCGGCTCGACCGTGAAGACGTGGTCGTACTTGTTCTTGAAGTAGCGGGCCTCATGCGCCCGCAGGCCAGCGAGCGCGGGCGCGACCGGCGAGGACTCCAGACCGGCTGTCGAGACATCGTTGAAATCCACGGCGTAGGGCATCACGCACTCTCCTGTCAGCTTGCTCAGATTGTCGTCGATCAACCGCGGCACACGGCACGCGCGTGACTACGGCGGCGCTAATGCGCTGGTCGCGTGCCATACCCGTCCGCCATCGGTCGAGCGGTACGCCCAGACCACGGCATGCAGGGACGCGCCCGCGGCCGGCTCCGACTCCTGTGCGAACGCAATCAGCTCGCCACCGGAAGCAATCACGGCCGGCACCTCATCACCCAGGCCGGCTCGCCACCAGTGCTTGCCGCCGTCGTTGGTTACGTCGACGACGCTTCCATCCCCGAAGGCCATGTACTACGGGCCGGTGCCGGCGACTGCGACGAGCTTCCCGCCGACGCGGCGCAGCCCGCCATGGACAACGTCGCGATCACCGCCGCGACGCGCCCTACGAGCCGGGCAAACGCATAGGTCAGCACAAATAGCCTCGCCTTCGAAGGACACGCTAATCGAGAGCGGCGGGCCGTGAGTACGCGGGAGCCCAATTCTTTGATCCTCCACGCCGGAATGCCCGCGTCGCCGGCGATCGCCTCTCCGCAAGACGTACGATCGGCCGGTTCGTCGTCCACCGAGGAGAGGGATGAATGCATACAGCCAAGCGACTACGGTTGGCATCCGCGGTGCTCCTGGCAGGCGCATCGATTGGCGCGTACGTTGCGGTGACAGCCGCGACCGCCGACGCGGGAGCGCATCACGGCCAAAAGCCTCATCACCACGCCAACGGCCATCACGGCAACAAGCATGGGCCGAGCGTCACGCGGTTCAGCCTCGACGGCTACGTGATCGATGCCAAGTACAC
Source organism: uncultured Solirubrobacterales bacterium (assembly GCA_963725925.1). Taxonomy (GTDB): domain Bacteria; phylum Actinomycetota; class Thermoleophilia; order Solirubrobacterales; family Solirubrobacteraceae; genus Palsa-465. The sequence continues at coordinate 269,003 of CAVSAY010000015.1, read as the reverse complement.
CCTCGGTCGTAACACCGGGAACACGTTCCGCCAGACCTACACGGCCTCGACCGTGCAGGGCGTCCCGATCAAGGGGCCGTTCGTCGGGACGACGTTCCCGCCCGAGGACTACGTCGCGATCCCGATTGGCCACCACCAGCTCTACGTGACCTGGATCGATCCGACCCAGAACGACGCGCTCGTCGACGTGTTCGTGATGAATTTCCAGACCCACGTGGTCTACGACTACGCCCCGGGCAGCCTCGCACCGGAAAGCTCAGGCGTCATCACGGTCCAGAAGCGCGGCGCGGAGCGCCTCCCGTAGTACCGGCAGCGGTCGCGCGCGGTCGCACAAGCGCCCGCGCGACCGCTGTCCAACTGAACGGGCGTCCCGGGTAATCGAGCGCTTCTCCCGAGCCGGCACGCTCGGACTGCTGGTTCAGATCGGCGCCGTTCCAGCACCCGCGTAGCGCAAAGCAGAACCAGAGCTGCTTCCGCGCTTAGACGCCGCGGGTCTGGATGCGCTGTTGGCACCCAACCCGCCTCTGGAAGAATCCGGGGATGCAGGGTCCCCGCGAATGGGCTGCGCCGGCCGGGTATGTGGTGTCCACGGATCCGGCTCGTCTTGACGTCGATCGCATCTATCGTTTCCTCTCGACGGCCTACTGGTCGACAGGCATCCCGCGTGACGTGGTTCAGCGCTCGATCGCCAACTCGCTGCCGTTTGGGCTGTACGCACCCTCCGGTCAGCAGGTCGGTTTTGCGCGAGTGGTGACCGATCGCGCGACCTACGCCTACCTCGGCGACGTGTACGTCGAGGCAGCCCACCGCGGTCGCGGGCTCGGCAAGTTCCTCGTCTCCTGCGTGGTCGGCCATCCTGAGCTCCAGGGACTCCGCCGCTGGGCACTTGCGACCGCCGATGCGCACGACCTGTATGCCCGGCACGGCTTCAGGCCGCCGGCGAACCCGGACATCCATTTGTTCATTGAGCGGGTTCCGGCCGATCTCTGGGGCGAGTAGGCCCTTCGCCAGAAGGAGCACACCCTACGGCGGTTCAGCCGATCTCGCGTCCGTCTCTGCGCCAGGCGTTGGACCCGGTTCGGCCGTGACCTGCGAGTGCTGCTGCCCTCTGCACTGGCTCGAGAAGTGCGACAAGGCGCCGCTGCGCGTCACTCGCGCGCGAGGGCAACACGTTGGTGCCTCTGGTGGGCATCCGCGCGAAGTGGTCCCCGCGGCGATAGAGCGCGATCGGCATCGGACCTACTTCGCGTCGGACTGAGTGCGTCCAGCTGGCGACCGTTTCGTCGGCCATATACCCCCCGGCCAGCACGACGAGATCGGGACGGTGCACCGTGATTACGTCACCGATGCCGGCGACACCGCGCACCGACAGGCTCATCACCTCGATCCCGGCCCGCAGACAGAAGAGCTCCAGCGCGCGTATGTAAAGCGCGTCGGGGTCGAGCTCGTCTCGCGAGGCGTCGCCCAGGAGGATCGACAGCCGGCGCAAGCCGGGCGGCGCCAGCCGCGTTGCGCGGCGAAGCCAGTCGCCTCCCCAATGCGCAGCGAACGCCCACGCCGCCGAATCGACCGTCTGCTCGCGGCCGATCTGCTCGAGCGCGGGCAGCAGCACCTCCTCGACAGATTGCTCAACCGAGCGGAACCCCAGGGCCGCCTCGATCGCCGCATCCGCCCGCTCGCGATCGTATTCCTCCAGCGCGGTGATCAGAGATGTGCCATCCGCGGCGAGCGCGTCGCGCGCGCGAACAACTGCCGACGAGATCGAGAGACCGTCGTACAACGCCTGTCGCAGAGCCGCCACTTCGCAATGCAGGTAACTGCGGTGGTTACCCGGGGATCGCTGTGGTGTCGGAAAATCGAACCTCGACTCCCACGCGCGCAGCGTGTTCGCGGTGACGTTAAGCAGCGTCGCCGCTTCACTCGTCTTCAGATAGCGCATGTATGGGCCAGACCGGTTGGGGTTGCTCCGCTCGACGCAGTCACATCAGGGGCGTGGTTGCAACGGCGCTGACCTTCCCGCGCGGTCACGCAGCCCAAGGTAGCCGAGTCATACCCCAGAATGCGCAAAGGCCGGACCATTTGAGCCGGGTTTGTGAGAGTCGTCCACCAATTGCACACCTTTGTCGGCTGAAGATCATCTCTTCGCACCTTGAAATGCATCCGTTCGCCGACGAGATTCGACTCGTCCGCCCCCCGTTGGCTCATTCAGCGGGTCGGGTACGCACTGTTCGCTCCGATCGCGCGTCTGCGGGGCTATGCGCGGCTGGATCTCCTCGGTCCCCGGGGCCAGCAGACTCGGGCGAGGATGCGTTCTCTGTTGGGTTTACCGTTACGCAAACGACTCCCGAACGCTAGGCCCGCCTGAGGGGCGGCAATGTGGGCTCGATCATTTTGCTTGCGCTAGCCGCGGCCGTGTATCCGCAATTGCTTGCGGTGGTCGTGATCATCCTGACGCGCCCGAATCCGCAGCCACTGCTATGGGCGTGCTATCTCGCCAGTTTGCTCGTGAGCGTCGGCAGCAGTGTCTTGATATTCGCGGTCTTCCATTCCCGCGGGAGCGTCGCCGGCACAAGTTCTCATCGGCTGGGTCCGGCAGCCTATCTCTCGGTCGGCGCCATCGCGGTGTTGGTCGCGATCCTGATGGGCACTCGCCATGGACGAAAGCTTTTCGGTCGGGACCGGCCGGCGACCCGTGGACCAGAGCGGCGCCCGCGACCGGGCTCGGCGACCGCCGCGAAGACGCGTGCCCGAGCGGAGCGGGCGCTGAGCGAAGGCTCGGTCGTGGTCGCCTGCCTGGTCGGCGCGCTGCTGGCCATCCCCGGCCCTTTCGATCTCGTCGCGCTTGGGCGCCTCGCCAGAGGCGGCTACGGCTGGGTCACCGCGGCTGGCGTGGTGGTCGTCTTCGCGCTGATCAAATTCACCCTGATCGAGGTACCGATCGCGGGCTACACGATCGACCCCGACGGCACCGCGGCCACGGTCAGCCGCTTCTCGCGCTGGATGCAGACCAACAAGCTCGCGGGCGTTGGAGCGATCGTCGGTCTAATCGGGATCGCGTTGATCGCCAGAGGTATCTCGGGACTCGGCTGAGCGGCGAGCACCACGGCCGCGCCCGCGGCTTCGCCTGACCGTCTTCGTGACACGTTGGTTCACTGATTGTCTCCGCCGGAAGAAGGACGCGAGTGCTTTTTGCGGATCCGATCGATCTGATCGCGCAGCGTCTGCCAGCGCGCGCGCGCCTCGACGATGAAGGTGTCCCACTCACGCCTGACCTCGTCGTCGGGCGGTCGCTCGCCGGCGCGAATCCGGTTGAGCTCGTCGAACACCTCCCGTCCGAGCGCCGCCGAGGCGACGAGAGCAACCATGAAGCCGAACAGCGCCGAGATCATCGCGAACACCGCCCCGATCGCCCCATAGCGACTCGCGTAGGAGCTGAACAGGTGCGGCACGTACACCGCCGCCCCAGCGAAGTAGACGGCCAGCGCCAAGCTCGCGACGATCGCAAACGGGGCGAGACTCCTTACCGCGATCCGCTTCGCGCTCAGCACACGGCCGCTCCAGGCGAGGAAGATCGCGGTCAGGGGGGCGAGCAGCAGGTTCGCGCCGACCTGCACGCGACTTTGGCCGATTTCGCGGTGGGCCACGCCGCTGATCACCAGATAGCCGATCAGCCCAGCGATCCACAGCAGGTCGTTGAACGTGTTGCGGACGCTCAACGGCCGCAGGTCCCACGTCCGCTCGAACAGCCGCTGCATGCCCCGGGCGAAGCTGAGCACGGCGATCACCAACAGCAACGCGCCGATCACACCGACGTCGGTGTTCGTCGCGGTCGACGGCGCGAGCGCGTCCCTAACCGCCTCGGCTCCGCCACCGGTCAAGGCGTAGCGATCGATCAACCATTGCGCCGAGCTCTCGGCCTGGACATGCGGCAGCACCGCGCCCGCCAGGATCGCCAGCGGGATCAGAGCAGTGAGTGTGCTTGAGGCCAACGCCATCGCCCGGTCGAACCCCGCGATGACCTGAAAACGGTTCAGGACGCGCAGCACGAACGCCGGACGCAGCCAGAACGTCAGCGTCCGCACGACCCGCTCGCGGTCGACCGTCCTCGTCGTCAACTCGCAGCCCTCGCGGGCGTCTCAGACATCGCGCTCCGTGAGCCGGTGGCCCGGTCGCTACCGTTTCGTGCTCGCAATCGCTCCCTTGGCGATTGCGTCGCACAGCTGCTTGTGATCACGGGCCGTTTGGTCTGCGTAGCTGACGGCAAACTCTCCGAGCGCCTCGTCAAATCGCCGTCCCTTGCCGATGTAGGCAGCGATCGCGATGGCGTCGCCGGTGCGGGCGTGGGCGCGGGCCAGGACCTTGCCACACGCGGTCGCGAACTCGGCGAGGCGCGGGGCGACCAGCTCCCCGCTGGGAATCACCTTCATGTCGCGGAACTGTCGGACGTAGAAGTCGTCGCCACCGACCGAGGTCCAGCCCGCGAAAATATCGGTCGCACTCTGGATCAAGCGCTTGCCCACCACCACCCGCTCGCCGTGGTTTGCGTGGTGGCTCTGACCCGCATGAACCTCATACACCGACGGTCCGGCCTGCTTTATCTGCAAAAACAGCGGGTCGGCGCCGTCCCTTCCTTCGAGCAGCACCAGGAACACCCGCATCCCAACGCTCCCCACGCCAACCACCTGGCGCACGGCATCGACGAACGAGAAGCGATCAAGCAGATGACGGCGGTACTCCGGCAGCGAGTTTCGATACGCCGCAAAGACCTGCTCCTCGAGCACGAGCTCGGGTTCCTCCAGATGAACCCGCCGCGGTGGATCGTCGGTAATCCGGAGCCGCCCCCCGATCTTCTCGGTCAGTTTCCGCGCTGCGCCGGCGCTCGTGCGCCGGCGAGCCTTCCTCTCGATGTGCGACCAAACCTGCTCCCGCTCGGCGGGCTGAAATAAGGCGACGAGCTGGTCCGCAGTGATCAGGTCGTACCAGATGTCGAGCTGCTTCGCCTCCGCGTAATGCGCGATCCGTTCGCGATAGGACCGCAGACAGTCTCCCACCGCCCGCTCACCAACACCCGACTTGAGCCCATTGTCGCGAGCCAAGACCATAATGCTGGCGACGAGCCGGGACACGTCCCACTCGAACGGTCCCGGAAGCGTCTCGTCGAAGTCACGAAGATCGAACGACAATTGTCGCTCTGGCGTCGCCCACAGCCCGAAGTTGAGCAGGTGAGCGTCGCCACACAACTGCACAGTCAGACCCGTGTCGGGGCGGGACGCGAGGTCTAACGCCATCACGGCCGCAGATCCGCGATAGAAGTCCCACGCGGACGCCGCCATCCGGCGGTAGCGGAGTGCTACGAGGTCGTCCAGGCGAATCGTGTTCTGGGCGGAAAGCGTCGATATCGGGTCCGCCTCACGCGTCCGCTCCCACCGAGCCAGGTCGCTTCTCTTCGCTCGCTTCCTCGCAGCACGACCCGCGGCCTTCCGCCCCTCGGCACTCGGCCGCCGCTCTTGGGCCGAAGGTGCCGCGCTCGCCACGGCCTAAACCTACAACACTGCTCACGTTGCAACGTGCGACGCGCCGATCCGGGCCTGGATCCGGACCGCTCGAGGGGGAGAATGGTCGCGTGTCGTGGGTTGAGCGCGTCATCGAGGGCAGGGATTTGGAGGGTTGGCGAGACCACGCTCGCGAGTCGATCCTGGACGTCAACGACGGGATCGTGTCGGCGGCCGGCATCGCGGAGGGGTTTGCCAGCGCTGGCGCTCCGACCCGAACGCTGGTCTTCGCCGGCGCGGCGGTGGTTCTAGCCGGGGGCCTTGCTGCCGCCGGTGCCCGCTATAGCGAGGAGCGGACCGAGTACGAGCGAAACCGAAGCCTGCTCGAGGCAGAACAAGCCAGCATCGAGGCAGATCCCGATGGCGAGTTTGAGGAGCTCGTTGAGATCTACGAATCCAAGGGCCTCAGCGGCGGTCTGGCGCGGCAGGTCGCCCAGGAACTCACCGAGAGCGACCCGGTGGCCGCTCATGCCGACGTAGAACTACACCTCAATTCGATTGGCTCCGTGAAGACGAGCGTCTATGCAGCGGCGACCGCCGGTCTGTTCTACGCCGTCGGTGCCGCGATTCCGATGGCAGCGATCAATTGGCTGCCGGAAGGTCAGCGCATCGCACTCACCTTCGTGGCGGTGCTCGTAGCACTGGCGTTGACAGGCTGGTTCGCGTCGTGGCTGACCGGGCTTCCAGTGCTGAGGCTGATCCGTCGCAATCTGCTGCTTGGCGCTGCCACGATGGCGGTCGGTCTGCTCATCGGCAAGGTCATTGCCATCTAGGCGACCTCCGGAATGAGTGGCCATTTAGGGCGAGCCTCGCTGAAGTCTTTGCTAGTGAGCGTTCAGCGCGCCAGGCCGTTCAAAGGCGTGACTCGTCCGACTTCGATTAGCCGTGGACCGATGAGTCGGCGGGCCTGCGAAGGTCTAGGCCACCATGACCGATCCTTCCCCCCTCATCACCGGTGTGGACTTCGTCTGCATCCCGGCGCAGGACTTCGACGCGATGACCACCTTCTACGGCGACACGCTCGGCCTGCCGTTCGTCAAGCGCTACGGCAGCCGGCCCGGCGCCGAGTACCAGGCCGGCAACCTCACGCTGGCGATCATGCGCACCGAAGACTTCGGCGGCACCTTCTCGAGCAACGCGATGCCGATCGCTCTGCAGGTCGACGACGTAGCCGACGCGCGCCAGCAACTCGAGGCAAAGGGTGTGCGTTTCGTCAGCGACACGTTTGACTCCGGCGTCTGCTGGCAGGCGATCTGCCTGGACCCTGACGGCAACCCGCTTTCGCTGCACCATCGCTACGCGCCGTAGGACGAACGCCGCCGCCAGCACCGCCTACCCACCACGCGCTAACCCCGAGGACAGAAGCACGCGATGACGACACCCCGCACAGAGCTCGACACGCGGTTCAGTGGACCAAAAGCACAGCCCACCAGTTGGGAGGACACGCTTGAGGCGATCAAGCGGGCCGAGATCTTCTGGATCTCGACCGTCCGCACAGACGGGCGGCCGCACGTCACGCCCCTCGTAGCCGTCTGGCTCGACGGCGCGCTGCACTTTTCCACAGGCCCCGACGAGCAAAAGGCGCGCAACCTCGCTCGCAACCAGCACGTCGCGCTGACCACTGGCGCCAACGAATGGCAGAGCGGTCTCGACGTGGTCATCGAGGGCGAGGCGGCCCGTGTCACCGACACGCGGCAACTCGAGCGGCTCGCCGCGGCGTGGGCGCAGAAGTGGGACGGCCGATGGCAATACGAGGTCAGTCAGGATGGCTTTCGACACGACGCCGGGACAGCGCTCGTGTTCGCTGTGCGCCCAGCAAAGGTCCTTGCCTTCACCAAGGGTGGCTTCAGCCACACACGACATCGCTTCTAGCGGTCACCCCACAAGTCCGCACCAGGCATCTGACCAGGGCATGCACGGGCGCGACGAGGGCGCGCGTCACACAGTCTTGTACACGACACCTCGAACCGGAGCCGGCGCACATGGAACGTAAGTGGTGGACTCTGCTCGCGAGCTGTATCGCGATCTACATGCTGTTGCTCGACGTGACGATCGTGAACGTCGCGCTGCCGTCGATCGAGCGTGCTCTCGGCGCCAACTTCACCGACCTCCAATGGGTGATCGACGCCTACGCGCTGACCCTCGCGGGCGTGCTGCTGGCGGCGGGGTCGCTGGCCGACAAGGTCGGTCGCAGACTCGTGTTCATGCTCGGGCTGGCGATCTTCACCGCCTCGTCGCTGGCCTGCGGGCTGGCTCCCGACCCGCTCTTTCTGCACATCTCGCGCGCGGTTCAGGGGATCGGCGGCGCGATGATGTTCGGCACCTCGCTGGCGCTGATCGCGCAGGAGTTCCAGGGGCGCGAGCGTGGGACCGCGCTCGGCATCTGGGGCGCGACCACCGCGCTGGCGGTGTCGACCGGGCCGCTCGTGGGCGGCGCGCTCGTGGACGCGCTGTCGTGGCGCTGGATTTTCCTCGTCAACGTGCCGATCGGGCTGGCCGCGCTCGTGGTCGCGCGGCTGCGGTTGCGCGAGTCGCGCGACCCAGCCGCTTCCGGCGTCGACCTCCGCGGCGCCGCGCTGCTTTCCCCCGCGCTGTTCCTGCTCGTCTACGCGCTGATCCGCGGCAACGACGAGGGCTGGGGAAGCGCCCTGATCATCAGCTGTTTCGCGGCCTCCGCACTGCTGCTCGTGCTGTTCGTGGTTGTTGAGCGCCGCGCCGCCGACCCGCTGCTCGACCTCTCGCTGTTCCGCAAGCCGGCCTTCACGGGCGTCATGATCGCCGGCTTCGCGCTGTCAGCGTCGATCTTTTCGATGTTCCTCTACATCACACTCTTCTTCCAGAACGTGCTGGGCTACTCACCGTTTCAAGCGGGGCTGCGGTCACTGCCGGTCACGATGCCGATCCTGTTCGTATCGCCGCTCAGCGGCCGGCTAACAGCGCGAGTGCCAGTGCGGCTCCTGCTCGGCACGGGACTCGCATTCGTGACCGTCGGGCTGCTGCTGATGGGGAACCTGTCGGACACATCGGGGTGGACTGCGCTGCTGCCCGGCCAGATCCTGGCCGGCATCGGGATCGGGCTGGCCACCCCCGCGCTGGCATCGACCGCCGTCGGCGTAGTCCCCCCACAGCTGAGCGGCATGGCGTCGGGCGCAAGCAATACAGCGCGCCAACTCGGGCTCGCAACCGGAATCGCCGGCCTCGGCGCGATCTTCCAGTCCAAGATCGAGTCCACGCTCACACCACTGGTCGCGGGCACGCCCGCGTCGTCGCATGTCCACGAGCTCGCGCGGGCCGTTGCGTCGGGCGGGACAGGCCGCGCCCTACAGGCGGTGCCGCCCGCCGCCCAAGACAAGGTGACAAACGCCGCGCACCACGCGTTCGTGACCGGCTTCAACACAATCGCGCTGGTGACCGTCGCTGTGGCAGCCGTAGGCGCCGTCGCGGCGTATGCGCTGGTGCGGCCGCGCGACTTCGTGGGCGCCGGCGGCGGCCCGTCTCCAGCGCCGCCGGAGTTGGCGCGAGCGTAAGCGCCGGGGCTATCGGGCCGGTTTCCAGCGACGACGCGGCGAAAGAATCGAACCTTCCAAGCCGGGAGCTCCCCCGCCCTGCCAGTTTTGAAGGCCTCCGACTAGAGGCGAAGTTCTCGCAGGTGATCGGGCCTCTTAATGCCCTTCTTGCCCAACGCGACAGCGAGGTGCGTGGACCGGTTGGCGACCGTTCGGCTGCTGACTGCGGCACGTTGATCGTGCTGGCAGAGGCGGTAGTCTGGGCACGTGTGACGGAGAAGGTGCAGGTGCTGAGAGGCGGGGAAGCACGTGCGTACGTCGTCGCCGAGGAGCACGAGGACGGATCGCTGCTGCTGGCGCCCGAGCCGGTCCCCAGCGCCTCGGAGACGGTGCCCGCCGAAGACGGCCGAGCCGCGGCCGTCGCCGTTCCTGAGGTCGCCGGGATCCTCGAGGTGCGCGACCTGACGGTCGCTTACGGCCCTAAGACGGCAGTAGACGCGGTCGGATTCGAGATCCGCCGAGGAGAGATCTTTGGTCTGCTCGGACCGAACGGAGCAGGTAAGACGAGCACGCTGAGCGCCATCGAAGGGCTGGTCAAGCCGCAGTCCGGAACGATCCTGCTCGACGGCATCGACATCAGGCGCCATCCCAACCAGGCCAGGGCCAGAATGGGTGTGCAGCTTCAGGCGACCAGCTTTCAGTCTGAGCTGAAGATCCGGGAGATCGTGCGGCTGTACGCCGGGCTCTACGGCGTACAGCTCTCCGGTCATCAGATCCTCGACGGCCTGCGCTTGATTGGGCTCGAGGGCGAGGCGCACAAGCCGTTCAAGCAGCTCTCGGGCGGACAGCAACAACGCCTCTCTCTATACATCGCGGTCGTCCACGACCCCGCACTGCTGCTCCTCGACGAGCCCACCGCCGGCCTTGATCCGCAATCCCGCCGCCAGCTGTGGAATCGAATCGAGCGTATCCGCCAGGAGGGCGGAAGCATCCTTTTGACGACGCACTCGATGGAGGAGGCCCAGGCGGTCTGCGATCGGGTCGCGATCATCGATAACGGCGCACTGCTGACCACCGAAACGCCGCATGATCTGATCGAAAAGCACAAGAACGATCCCCGCGTCCGCGAGGTCGCGCACGGCGAGGTGACGCTGGAGGACGTATTCATCGGACTCACCGGGAGCGAGATCCGTGACTAGCTCGAGGGCCGCAGCCGAACCACCACTGCGCCTCGTGTTCAGCTCACTGCTGCGCGCGGACTTCCTCGTGTTTCTCAACCACCGCCGGGCGCTGATCATCAGCCTGGTGCTGCCCGTCTTCGTTCTGATCAGCACGAGCGGAACCAAGGCGACAAATAACTTCGGCGGAGCGGAGTTCGTAATCGGGTTGGCGATCGCCTACGGGCTGCTCTCGACGTCGCTGATCGGCTACGCGCTGACGGTCGCGCGAGACCGCGAGAAGGGCGTCTTCCAGCGACTGCGCGTCACCCCGGCCCCGACCTGGACGATCATGACCAGTCGGCTGGCGATGCAAGCGCTCGCGAACCTGATCATTGCGGTCGCCGTCGTGATCGTCGGCAGCCTGATCCATCACATCTCGCCCTCCGCTGGACAGTACGCGCTGGTGCTGCTGGTCTCGATCCTGGCAGGTGCGGTGTTCCTCAGCATCGCCCAGGCGCTGGTCGGTCTGGTGAGGTCAGCCGACAGCGTCCAGGCCGTCGCCCGGATGCTTTTCGCCGTCCTGATCCTGCTCGGGCTTCTCGGCCAGAGCGGCGCGCTCGGCACCTTTTGGAGTTCGGTAGCGCGCTGGACGCCAGTCGGAGTGGTGATGACGCTGTTCGCCGGCGTGCTCAACCTGCACTCGTGGTACAGCCGCGACACGCTGGCGCTGCTGGCGTGCCTTGGCTACATCGTCGTGTTCGCCGGGATCGGCATCCGCTGGTTCCAGTGGGACGCCCGATGACAGCGGGCACCGTAGAGAGCGCGCCGGACCGGACCTGGCGACATGCGTCAGCGCACGCAATTGGTTCTCGAGTAGCGGCTTGCGGCCGAGGCGGACCGAGGTCGTCCGCGTGCCGCTTTGATCGATGCGAGTCCGATTTACGGCGACGACGCGGCGAAGGAATCGAACCTTCCAAGCCGGGGGCTGCCCGGCCCTGCCAGTTTTGAAGACTGGATGGGCCACCAGGCCCGTGCCGCGCCGCCCGTGATCGTAAGGGGCTGAGGCGGGTCGATGGTCGCCCGTTATCCGGCTCAGCGTTCGGTCTGCCCGGTGCAATATCCGTCAGGCGCGGGTCGCGCGGTCTGCTGGATCCGGCGCGCAGCGACCCACAATCGAGCTGCGCCCGCCCTGCGCGCGCAGGGTTTTGGTCGGCCTAGAGCCCCTGCTCGAACGCACCCTTGACCGACGCATCGAGCGCGTTGCAGCGGTACAGGGCCAGCGCCTCGGCACTGGCGAAGCGCCCGCCGGGAGCTGCGGTCGGACCGTGGTGACTGAGCACGCAGTGCAGCAACGCAAGTCGCCGGCCGTCGTCAAGCCCGCCCATCCGCTCCGACAACATCCGCTCGCCGATCACCAGGTGACCGAGCATCCGCCCCTCGTCGGTCAGCCCGAAGTCGGCGCCGTAGGTGAACTCGCGCGTGCGCCCAAGGTCGTGGGTGATCGCCGCCGTCAGCAGCAGGTCAGCATTCAGCCGCGGGTGCAGCTGGCAGACCTCGTAGGCGAGCGTCGCCACCGCAACCGTGTGCTCGAGCAGCCCGCCCAGGTACGCGTGGTGCCCGGCGCGGCTACACGGCGCGAGGCGCAGCGCCGCACGCAGCTCGTCATCCCGCAGCAGCCCATCCAGGAGCGCGGCAAAGCCTTGATCGCGCACCTCCCCAGCCAGGTGCTCGAGGAACCCGTCGAGCTCGTCGAGATCCCGGTAGGCCGCGGGAAGGAAGCGGCCCGGGTCGCCATCGTCTTCGCCGGGCTCGACCCGCGCGATCGCTGACACCTCGACCACGAGCTCGTCGCGAAACCGCTCTACCCGCCCGCCAACCCGCACCAGGTCCCCACGCTCGAACCGGCCGGCCAGCACATCGGCGTCGCGGAACGCGCGCGCGGAGATCGTGCCCGTCCGGTCGCGCAGCTCGAGCACGAGGTACGGGGCGCCCGTCCGCGTCGTCAGGCGATCTTTGCGGATGCACGCGAACACTCCCCGCACCTCGTCTCCGGGGCGCAGCGTGCTGATCGAAACCATTGCCAAGTCACCGGTACCGATGCGGCCATCATGTACGGTGAGCCGGATGCAGCCGCTTGAATGGGAATACAGACCCGATGGATTGAGGGCGCCTGCGCTGATCTGCGCGTTCAAGGGCTGGAATGACGCGGCCGACGCGGCGTCCACCGCAATCACGTTCGTGGGCAGCGCCCTCGGCGCACGCCGCTTCGCGACGATCGACCCGGAAGAGTTCTACGACTTCCAGGACACGCGTCCCCGGATCAAGCTGGTCGACGGCGACACGCGAAAGATCGAGTGGCCCGCGATCGAGCTCTACGAGGCGCGGGTGCCGCGGGCACCACGTGATCTGGTGCTGCTCGTCGGCAACGAGCCATCGTTGCGATGGCGCACCTTCACCAAGGTGATCGTCGAGCTGGCCGAGGCGCTGAGCACCCAGCTCGTGGTGACGCTCGGCGCGCTGCTGGCCGACGTCCCGCACACGCGGCCCGTGTCGGTCACCGGGCTGGCCTCCGACCTCGGGCTGGTCGCGCGGCTGGGCCTGAGCCGGTCCTCCTACGAGGGGCCGACCGGCATCGTCGGGATCCTGCACGCGGCCTGCCAGGAGGGCGGGCTGCCGTCGGCGAGCTTGTGGGCGGCGGTCCCCCACTACATCGCCGCCTCGCCGAATCCGAAAGCCTCGCTGGCGCTGGTGCGAAAGCTCGAGGGGCTCGTCGGCGTGGCCGTCGACGCGTCAGAGCTCGAGAGTGCCGCCGCCGACTACGAGCGCCAGGTCAACCTCGCTGTGCAGAGCGACCCCGACGTACAGGCATTCGTCGAGCGCCTGGAGCAGGCGGCGGGCGACGATGCCGACGACCCCAGCGGTCCGCTGCCCTCGGGCGAGAGCATCGCGCGCGACCTGCAGCGCTTCCTGCGCCAGCGCGGCGACGAGCCCCCGCACCCGAGCGTCTAAGACGCAGCCGGGCGGCTAGCGCTCAGCCGCGGGACACACCAGCCGGTAGTCGCAGATCGAGCACGCGGCGATCGACGGCGTCGGCTCAAACCCCTGCGACAGGATCCCCTCCGCAACCTCGGTCGCGACCTCGCGGATCCACTCCGAGCGATCCTCGCCATCGGCCGCGACGGTCACCTTCTGATCGTCGAGCACGTAGTAGTACGCCTGCTGTGAGGCGTCGAGGCTCCAGGCCTCCCGGGCACCCACCGCGTACAGCGACAGCTGCACGTCATCGGCGAGCTGCGCGGCGCTCTTCGGCCGGCCCGTCTTGTAGTCGATCAGCTCGTACTCGCCGCCCGGCAGCTGATCGACGCGGTCGACGCGACCGCGCAGCACGTGCGGCCCGAGCTTGAACGTGAACGCCTTTTCGAACCACATCGGCTTTGACTCCTGGGACTGAAAACGCGCGTGGTATCGAGTCAGGGCCGACGCCGCCTTGCCCCGAAGCTGGCGCTCCTCCTCGGAGTCGCCGAACCCGCCGCGCCGCCAGCCGACCTCGAGCAGGCCCAACAGCTCCGGCAGCGTTCCGTCGGTCCCGTCCAGCGCGTGGAAGCGCTCGAGCACCTGATGGACGAGGATCCCGAAGCGCTGGTGGATCGTCGGCTCCTGCGGGATGCGGAAGACCCGTGCGAACTTGTACTTGAGTGGGCAGGTCCGGTAGGTGTCGATGTCCGACGCCGACAGCATCACGCCGTCGCCGCGCTTGGGCAGGAACGACTCGAGCGACGGCTCGTCCCGGGCGGCGAGCGCGTGCGCCCGGCGCCGCTCGTCTCGCTCGGCATCCAGCAGGTACTCGTCGAGCGTCGACGAGCTGAAGATCTCGCGCTGCTCGGCGGTTACCGCCTGGAGGATCCGCGCGTTGACGTCGCGCAAGCCCTCGGCCACGCTCTGACCCTCTGGGCGTGCAATCAGTCCCGCGAGCTTGAGCAGCTCCAGGTAGCGCACGACGGCATGCGACACGTCGAGGTCGGTGTCGAAGCGCAGCTCGCCCAGCCGGCCGCCCACGCGCAGCGTCGACTCGAGCAGCTCATCGCGCAGGAGCCGGTACGTGGAGTGCAGCGTCTCGGCCGGGCCGAACAGCTCCTCACCCTGGTCTTCCCATTTTCCAGCGGCGACGCCAAGCGCGCGCTCGAGCAGCGGGGACGGCAGCAGCAGCGCTCCGCGATCGCTCTCGCGCGGATACGCGAGCACCAGCCGGGAGCGAGCGCGGGTCATCGCGACGTACAGCGTCTGGCGTTGGGCCAAGCGACGGTTCTCCTCGTCGTCGGGCGGCAGCTCCTCCTGCAGGAGCGCGTCGGGCACCGCCGGCGACTCGTGCGGCACAAGCCCGGCGTGCAGGCCGAGCACGTACACGTGATCGGCCTCGACCGCGCCGGCCGACTCGAACGTCACCACCTGCACCTCGCGCGCGCCCGACGGCTCGGGCTCCTCCTGCTCGCGCAGCCCGAAGTCCGCGACGGCGGCGATCGAGCGCGCAAACTCGCGCGGCGTCGCCTGGGGCGACCGGCGCACGAAGGCCGCCGCGAGCTCTCCCAGGCGGGCCAATGCGCGCAGGCGCTCGACGACGTCGGCCTGGGCCGCGAACAGCTGCTGGCGGCGAAGCCCCAGGCGGTCGATCAGGCGGTGCACGTACAGGTCGGGGCGGGTCGTGTCGATCGCCGCGGTCCCGGCCCGGTAGAGCTTCAAGAACGAGCGGATCCGCTCACGGGCCTCAGGCGGGACCTGCGGCGACTCGATCGCTGCGGCCAGCGCGGCGACCATGTCGAGCTTGCGCCGGCGGGCGATCTGCGTGCAGCGGGCGATGTCGACCGACCGCAGGTCGATCGGCGGTCTGGCCAGGGCGCGCACCACCGCGGCCGCGTCTGAGGGGTCGGCGAGCAGCCTCAGCCACGCCAGCACGTCGCGGATCTCGGCACGCTGGAAGAACGCCGCCTCGCCGACGACACGGTGGGGCACGGCTCGCTCCTCGAGCGCTACCGCGACCGCCTGGCCCTCCCTGGAGATGGCCGGAACCAGCACCACGATCTGGCCGGGTGCGACGCCTTCGCGCGCGGTCAGCCGCTCGATGTCCGCCGCCACCGACTGCGCCTGCGCGCGGTCGTTGGCACAGCGCCAGAACACCACCTTCCCGTCGCCGGCGGCGGGCTGGGCGTCGAAGTCAACGACCGATTGAGCCACGCGCAGGATCGGCTCCGGGCAGCGGACGCTGCGCTCGAGCGTGATCTCCCGCGCTCCGTTGGCGGCGAAGCTGCGCATCCGCTGCGCCCCGGCTCCGCGCAGGCGCCGCAGCGCGTGCGCCGGGTCGCCGGCCGCCGTCAGCCCGGTCCCGGCGACCTCGAGGGCAAGGCTGGCCGGGCCCAGGTCGAGCTCCTGCGCGTCATCGATCAGCACGTGCTCGAAGCGCTTGGCAACTCCTGGCTGCTCGCGCACACGCCGCAGGGCATCGCGAATGAGGTCGCCGTCGTCGCGCGCCCCGGCCTCGGCGAGGATGCGCTCGTGGGTCCGATAGACCGCCGCGAACTCGTGCGCGATCGCGGCCTCGGACGGGTCGCTTTCGCCCGCCTCCAGATACGAGGCCCAGCGCGCATAGTCGTCGGGTCCGATCAGCTCGGCCTTCAGGCGGTCGATGCGGCGCACGAACCCGCCCAGCAGCGCGTTGGCGTTGCCGCCGAAGTCGTGGCGCTGCAGTGACAGCTCGTCGATCCGCTCGACCAGCATCGCGAGCCGGTCACCCGGTGCAAGCGCCGCCTCGACCGTGTCGGACGCCGGGCCGGTGCCGCCGAGGATCACCGCCGCGAGCTGGGTGGGCGTCACCACGAACAGCTCCTCGTAGCCACGGTCCAGCGACCCCTCCAGCCGGCTACGGAGCGCATCGGCGCGTGCCATCGACGGGACCAGCACTGCGATCCGCTCGGGCCGACAGCCCTGAGCCACGAGCCACGAGAACCGCTCTGAGATCACCCGCGTCTTGCCCGTTCCGGCCGCCCCGAGCACGACGAGCGGACCCCCGCTGTGGGTGACGGCGTCGCGTTGCCGGGGAAGGAGATCGTCGACCGCAAACCCACGGTCCGCCGGGCGCCCAGACGCCCACAGCCGGCCTTCAGCTTCGGTCAACTGTTCGTGCTCCACACTCACTCTGCAAGCATAGGTCTGCGATGACCTCCACCCGTTCGGCACTCGACGCAGATTGGCTGGGCGTCTGCAGGCGGGCGGTGGTAGGTCTTTCGGAGATCCTTGCAGGGTCGCCGACCACCAAGGAACGCGCCGAGGAGACCGGCAGCCGCGGCAGCGGCGGGGACCGCACCTTGGTGATCGACCGCTCGGCCGAGTCGGTCGTGCTCGACGAGCTCGACGGCCTCCGTGACCAGGGCTATGGCTTTCACGTGATCTCCGAGGAGCGCGGTGAGCTCGACTACGGCGACTGCGGCGTGCTCGTGATCATCGACCCGATCGACGGGTCGCTCAACGCCAAGCGCAGGATCTCCCACTACGCGCTCTCGATCGCCGTCGCCGAGGGCAACACGATGGGCGACGTCGTGTTCGGGTTCGTGTACGACTTCGGCCCGCGCGAGGAGTGGTGGGCCAAGCGCGGCGAGGGCGCCTGGCTCAACGGCTCCAAGCTGGACCCGTCGCTTCCCGAGCGCCGCGGCCGCGACGGGCGCCTCGAGGTGCTCGGGATCGAGTCGGCGGACCCGCGCTGGGTTGCGGCGTCGATCGACGGGCTCGTGGACTCCGCCTACCGCCTGCGGGCGCTGGGCACGCTGGCGGCGTCGCTGTGCCAGGTCGCGGCCGCGCGCTTCGACGGACTCGTCTCGCTGCGGCGGTCACGCGGCGTCGACGCCGCCGCCGGGCAGCTGATCGTGCGCGAGGGCGGAGGAATCGTCAGCTTCCCGTGGTGCTCGGAGCCACTGGGCGCGCCACTGGACGTCGAGCCGAGCTCGCCCGTGGTCGCGGCGCGGTCGCCCGAGACGATCGAGCAGCTCGCGAGGATCCCCCAATGATCGACTGGGTGATCGCCGAGCGAATCGCCACGTTCGTGGGCGGATCGTCGAACGGGCACATGCCGCGCGCCGACCTCAAAGCGCTCGCGACCGAATCCGAGGCCAGGGTGACGGCGTACACGGGACTCGTGCCTGTGCGGCCGCTGCCGCCGCCAGAGGGCATCAGCCGCCGGGAATGGATATCGAGCAACATCAACTCGATGCGGGTGCTGCTTGACCCCGTGCTCGAGCGCGCCGGCAAGAACCTGGGCCCGCTCCGGCCTGCGGCGCAGATCAGCATGGGGCTGGTCGTCAGCACGGAGTTGGGCGTCGTGCTCGGCTACCTGTCCCAGCGCGTGCTCGGCCAGTACGAGCTGGTGCTGCTCGACGAGGTGGACGAGGATCGCCCGCCGCGGCTGCTGTTCGTGCTGCCCAACCTCGGACAGGCTCAGCAGGCGTTCTCAGCCGACGAGAAGGAGTTCATGACGTGGGTCACGCTTCACGAAGTGACCCACGCGGTCCAGTTTGCGGGCGTCCCGTGGCTTCAGTCCCACGTGGCCGGACTCGTGCGCGAGCTGCTGAACACCGCCGAGCTTCGGATCGAGTCCCAGTCAGACCGCAAGTTCAAGCTGCCGAGCGGCGACGAGGTCAAGCGGATCATCGGCGCGCTACGGCGTGGGGACCTGATCTCGATCGTGACGACCGAGCCCGAGCGCGAAACGCTTGACCGGGTGCAGTCCGTGATGGCGGTGATCGAGGGCCACGCGGAGCACGTGATGGACGCGGTCGCCCCGGACCTGATCCCGTCACTGCCCAAGCTGCGCGCCGCCCTGGACCGCCGCCGGCGGTCGCAGTCGGGCCTGTCGCGCCTGATGGCCAAGCTGCTCGGCCTCGACCTCAAGCTGCGCCAGTACGAGCAGGGCAAGTACTTCTGCGACGCGATCGTGCGGGCTCGCGGCACCGAGGCGCTGCGGCACGTGTTCTCGAGCCCCGAGGCGCTCCCTACAGCCCAGGAACTGAAGGACCCCGATGCCTGGGTCGCGCGCGCGATGCCGCGCGAGGTCGGGCCAGCGCACCGCGAGAGCGCTTAGACCCGGGATTCAGCGCTCCAGCGCGAACAGCCGCCACTCGTCGGGCACGCCGCGCAGAGAGTGCACGCCCCGATCCGAGAACCGCAGCCCCGATCCGAACACGAGGTCCTTGACGGTGCTCGACGCGAGCACCTCGCCCGGACTCGCACGCTCCATCACGCGCGCCCCGATGTGCACGGCGATCCCCGCGACGTCGTCGCCGAGCCGCTCGCACTCGCCCGTGTGCACACCCGCGCGGATCGGCAGGTTCAGGTCGGCGAGCGAGTCGACGATCGCCGCGGCGCAGTTGACTGCCCGGGCAGGGCCGTCGAACGTCGCCAGGAAGCCGTCGCCGATCGTTTTGATCTCGATCCCGCGCCAGCTCGCCAGCTCGGCGCGCACGGTGCGGTTGTGCTCGTCCAGGAGGGCCCGCCAGGGACCGTCGCCGAGCTGTGACGCGCGCGCCGTGGAGCCGACGATGTCGGTGAACAGAACGGTGGCCAGAACCCGATCGGCCTCTGGCGGCCGGGAGGCGCGGCGGCCCGTGAGGAACTCCTCGATGTCGTCGAGCCCCGGCGTCTGGGCCCAGGCGTAAGCGTCCTTGCCGGGATAGACGATGAACCGCGCGCCGGGGATCAGCGCGGCCACGGCCCGGCCCTCCTCCACCGGCACGATGCGATCGTCCTGCATGTGGGTCACCAGCGTCGGCGCCCGGATCGTCGGCAGCACCGCCCGCAGGTCGGTCTGCGTGATCATCTCCATCAGCTGACGCGCCATTCCCGGGCTCACCGCCGACCGCTGCATCCGCGCCCACCAGTCGGCGAACACGCGGTTGCCGGCTTGACTTGGCGCGTACAGCTCCATCAGCGTCCCGTCGCCCCAGTTGTTCTCGATCGCATCCAGGAACACGCTGCGGTTGTCCGGCGAGATCATCTTGCCGCCGTCGGCCGCCACGCCCGACAGCACCAGGGCCGTCACGCGGTCTGGATATGTCGCGGCGTAGAGCGCCGACAGGCCCAGGTCGCTTGCGCCGAACAGCGCGATCTGCTCGCTTTGCGCCGCATCCAGCACGGCATCGAGGTCGTCCATCTGCTGCTCCAGCGTGGGCGGGGAGCTGACCGCGTCCGAAAGCCCCGTGCCACGGCGATCGAACATGATCAGCCTCGCGTACGAGGACATGCGCTCGAAGCAGTGGGCCGTTCCCGGCTCCTCCCACATCAGCTCCAGGTGCGAAGCGGGACCTGAGATCACGACAAGATCGAAGGGCCCGTCGCCCACGACTTGATAGGCGATGCTGGCACCGCCTGAATGGGCATAACGCGTCCGCGGAATTCTCACGGGATTCACGGGAATGTAACGCGGTCGCTAGCCTGGGGTACAAACATGTGTTCGATGCTGACGAGGCAGGGACGCCCCCGACACCCCAATATCCTGAAACAAGGGAGCGAGCGAATCTATGGCTACAACTAGCAACCCTGGAGCGGCTAAGCCCGCTGCCAAGCGAACCACCACACGTAAGTCGACCGCCGGCACCGCCCGCAAGTCGACCACCGGCGCGACCCGCAAGTCGACCGCGCGCACCACCGGTCGGTCAACCGCCGGCACGACGCGCCGCACTGCTTCTGCGAGCACCAGCACGCAGACCACGCCGCGGACGCCCGTCGAGCAGGCCCAGCAGATCGCCGAGCGCGCCGTGCTCGTGCCCGTTGGCGCCAGCCTGCTGGCCCGCGACAACCTGGTCACGACGGTCAAGGGTCTGACCAGCAAGTACAGCACCCGCGCCGGCCTGGAGCGCGAGATCAAGCGCTACGAGCGCCGTGGCGCGACCGCGCGCAACCGCTTCGAGCGCCAGGTCCGCCGCACCCGCGCCAAGTTCGAGCGCCAGCTGCGCCAGCGCCGCACCACCGTTGAGCGGTCCGTCAAGCAGAACCGCCGCCAGTTCGAGCGCCAGGTCAAGTCGGTGCGCAAGGACCTCGAGAAGCAGTCCGGCGTTGTGACCTCACGCGTCGACAAGCTAGTCTCGGATGCACAGGGGCTGATCAGCTAGCCACTGGGGCAAGACTTCCCCCGCCCGGCGTTCTGGAGAGGCGCCGATCGCGGGACAGGTTCGCCGGCCTCATATCCTCGCCGGCGGACGTAGCACCCTCTCCTCCCTCAACCGCCGGGGCGCCACGGAAGTGGCGCCCCGTCGGTCCTTAAACGGCCGGTTCGGCTCCCGGGCCGCCCAGACCCGTCTCCTACAATGGATCTCATGCCCACCAGAGACCAAGTTCTTGACTCCCTCCGCTCCGTGATCGATCCCGAGCTCCGCCGCGACATCGTCGAGCTCGAGATGGTCAGATCGATCGACGTCCACGACAACGGCGTCATCGACGTGATGGTCTCGCTGACGACGCCCGGATGCCCGATCCGCAGCCACTTCCAGACCGGCGTCGCCGAGGCCGTGGCCAAGCTCGACGGCATCAGCCATGTCAACGTGAGCTTCGACGTCCTGTCCGACAACGAGAAGGCGGCTCTGGGCCGCAAGCTCGGCCGCGGCACGTTGCCCGAAGGGGCGCTCGCGCAGGTCAAGAACGTGATCTGTATCGGCTCGGGCAAGGGCGGTGTTGGCAAGTCGAGCGTGACCGCCAACCTGGCCGCCGCGCTAGCCGCTGATGGCAAGCAAGTCGGCGTTCTCGACGCCGACGTGTGGGGCTACTCGCAGCCGCGGATGCTCGGCCTCGGAGCCGAGCGCCCGCGCGTCAACGCAGACCGCAAGCTGATCCCGCTGTCGGCCCACGACGGCATCAGCGTGATGTCGATCGGCTTCTTCATCGAGCAGGACGCCGCCGTCGTGTGGCGCGGCCCGATGCTCCACAAGGCCCTCCAGCAGTTCCTCGAGGACGTCGACTGGGGCGAGCTCGACTACCTGCTGATCGACCTGCCGCCCGGCACCGGCGACGTGTCGATGACACTCGCCCAGCTGCTGCCGCAGGCCAAGTTCCTGATCGTCACCACGCCGCAGGCGGTCGCCCAGAAGGTGGCGCGGCGCTCGGCCGAGATGGCGGCCAAGCTCAAGCTCGAGATCGCCGGCGTGATCGAGAACATGTCCGGCTTCGTGACGCCCACCGGCGAGCGCTACCAGCTGTTCGGCGAAGGCGGCGGCCACCTGCTGGCCGAGGAGCTCGACGTGCCGCTGCTGGCCAAGGTGCCGCTGACGATGGCGCTGCGCGAGCAGTCGGACGCCGGCATCCCGGTGGTCCTCTCAGACCCCGATGATCCCGCCGCTCAGGCGCTGCGTCACTGCGCGCGCGGACTGATCGCGCTGTCGCCCGTGGAGCTGCCGGTGATGCAGGCGCCCGCTCCGGCGGCGGCGCCGAAGCCGGTCGGCATGTCGCTGCCGATGGCCTAAGCCGTCTGGCCGCGCGTCACGTAGAAATCGGCGTTCAGCTTGGCGTAGTGCTGCCACTCGTCGGGCAGCTGGTCTTCGGCGAAGCAGGCGTCCACCGGGCAGGCCTCGACGCACGCGTCGCAGTCGATGCACTCTTCCGGGTCGATGTAGAGCTGCTCTGCCTGGTCATAGTCGGGCTCGTCGGGCGTCGGGTGGATGCAGTCGACGGGGCACACCTCGACGCAGGAGTTGTCCTTGGTGCCGATGCACGGCTCAGCGATCACGTAGGCCATGTGTGTACGTTACCTCATTGAACTCAGTTCGGGTTAATCATGGAAGCCCTGCATTCCCGGGCTGTCGCGGAAGCCGACTGGCCCGCGGAGGCGGAATTCTAAGCTGACCCGCCCGCTACGCTGCGCCGGTGCTGCTGCTGACCGGTGCTACGGGGACGATCGGCCGCCCCTTGTTGCGGCGGCTGACCGCTGACGGGGTCACCGTCCGCTGTCTGGTTCGCGACCCGCGGCGCCTCGGCGCCGAGCGGGTGCGCGTGCAGATCGCGCTCGGCGACCTCGGAGATCCGCTGTCGTTTCGCCACGCGTTGCGCGGCGTGGACACGGTCGTGCACCTGGCGTCGGTGATTCGCGACCAGCCGAATGGATCGATCGAGGAGCTCGACGGCGTCGCCACCTGGCGCCTGGTCCGGGCGGCCGAGCGCGCCGGCGCGCGGCGCTTCGTGTTCTTCTCGACGCTGGGAGCGAGCACCCGCAGCCGCGCCCGGCTGATGCGCGCCAAGGCGCTCGCCGAGCGGGCAGTCGCGGAATCCGCCCTTGAACACACGGTGTTCGCGCCATCGATGGTCTACTCGCCCAGCGATCCGTTCATGACCCTGCTCGAACGGATGTCTTTGCTGCCGGTGATGCCGATCTCGGGATCTGGGCGTGCGGGGTTTGAACCGATGTGGGCCGAGGACGTCGCGGACTGCGTGATGGCGGCGCTGCCGGGCGGCGCCCACGACGCGGCCTCGGTCGGCCGCCGCTACGAGCTGGCCGGCCCCGAGACGCTCACTTACGAGGAGATCGTGCAGTGCGCGCTTGACTCCTTTCGCCGACGGCGGCGGGTCGTCAGGCTCCCGACGGCTGTCGTGCGTCCGTCGCTGAAGCTGGTCGAGCTGCTCACGGGCCCCGCCGCGTTTGCGACCTGGGACGAGGCCGAGCTGCTCGAGGTGCCGTTGATCGCCAGCGGCGGCACCGCGGACGCCGAGGCGCTCGGCGTGACGCCGAAGCCGATGCGGGCGGTCCTCGGAGCGGGGTAACTGGAGTGAGCACAACGAAGGACCTGGGGCTGCTCGCGCTGATCTTCGCGGCGGCGCTGCTCGGCCCGGCCCTGACGCTTGGCGACGCGCGGCGCGCTGCCCGCGGTGGTCGGCGAGCTGGTGGCCGGGGTGATCCTCGGAAAGACAGCCCTGGGCATCGTGAACCCCGGCAATGGCGAGTTCGCGCTGCTCTACGACCTCGGCTTTTTGACGCTGATGTTCACCGTTGGTATGCACGTGCCGCTGCACGATGACCGGATCCGCGGTGCGGTCGGCAAGGGCGCGGCGGCGGCCGCGGTCGGGGTCCCGCTGGCGCTGGCAAGCGGCCTGCTAGCGCACCTGGCCGGCGGCGGGCCCGCGCTTGTCTATGCGGTGGTGATCGGATCGTCCTCGGCGGCGATCGCGCTGCCGGTGATCGACGAGACCCACCTCAGCGGACCAGCGGTGCTCACCGCGATGGCCTGGATCACAATCGCCGACGTCGTGTCGACGCTCGCGATCCCGCTGGCGATCAGACCGTCGCATGCGGCCCACTCCGCCCTCGGCGCCCTGATCGTCGCCGCGCTGGTCGCGCTCGTGTTCGTCGTCGGCGAACGCCTCGGCCGCACGCCCTGGATCAAGAGCGTGCGCAAGGAAGGCAAGCGGCGCGGCTGGGCGATCGACCTGCGGATCGCGGTGATCGTGTTGGTGGCCCTGGCATGGGTCGCGCTGAAGGTGGGAGCCAGCCTGCTGGTGGCAGGTTTTGGCGTGGGGCTGGTCGTCGCGGCGATCGGTGGGCCGAAGCGGCTGTCCCGGGAGGTCCTGGGGCTGGGTCAGGCGTTCCTCGTGCCCCTCTTCTTTGTGCTGCTGGGCGCGCGAATTGATCTGCGTGCCCTGACGCATAGCCACCGCGCGGTGATCCTCGCCGTCGTGCTGGCCGGCCTTGCGATCGCCCTGCACCTGACCGTCAGCGTCGTGATCCGGGCCCCCAGGGCCGTGGGGCTCCTTGCGACCGCTCAGGTCGGCGTGCCGGCGGCCGTGATCGCTCTGGGGCTGCCGGCCCACGCGATCACCGAGGCGCAAGCCGCGGCGATCTTCTGCGCGGCGCTGGTATCAATCGGTGCGACCTCGGCCGGGGCCGCGATCTTGCGCCGCGAAGCCGGCGCCAGCGCCTCAGACGCCGATAGCGTCCGGCCGGCGGGCGCCCCACGGTAGCGCTGCCTCGAGCTGGCCCGCGAGCGACAGCAGCACGTCCTCGGCCGCGGGGCGACCGATCACCTGCACCGCGGCGGGAAGCCCGTCGTCGCCCTGATACAGCGGCAGCGAGATCGCCGGCAGGCCGATCACGTTGCAGATCGCCGTGTAAGGCGTGAACAACCCCGAGCGCCGGAAGTGGTCCCACGGCTCAGGCCCGCGACCGTGAACCTCGCCGGTCCGCAACGGGCGCTGGGCCAGCGCGGGCGTGATCACGACATCGAACGGCGCCAGGAACTGAACCAGCGAGCGCCCCACCGACTGCAGCCTGTTCTCCGCCATCAGGTAGGTGATCGTGTCCTGGTCGCGCGCCCGCTCCCATATCTCCCAGGTGAGCGGCTCGACGTCCTCCTCGGTCGGGTCGCGGCCGGCCAGGCGGCCTCCGATCCAGGTGGTCATCGACACCGCGGGCCCGAACAGGCGGCTGAAGTAGGGGAGCAGCTCGGGGCTGCTCCAGGGAGGCGTGATCTCCTGCACCTGGTGGCCGAGCGACTCGAGCTGCGTCGCCGCGTCGCGGGCGGCCTGCTCGCACACCGGGTCGAGCTCGGCGCCCGCCAGCGGCGCGTTGAACGCCAGGCCGATCTTCAGCCGGCCGGGCGGGGTGACGGCACTCTCGGTGTACGCACGCTCCGGGGGTGGCGCCCAGCTCGAATCGCCGAGCTCGGGACCGGCGAGGACGTCCAGCGCCGCTGCCGTGTCGACGACCGTGCGCGTCAGCACGCCGTCCCCCACGAGGAAGCTCTCGCCGGCGTCGGGGCCGACCGAGACGCGGCCGCGGGCGGGCTTGAGGCCGACCAGGCCGCAGCACGCGGCGGGGATGCGGATCGACCCGCCGCCGTCGTTGCCGTGGGCGATCGGGACCATGCCGGCCGCCACGGCGGCCGCCGCCCCGCCGCTCGAGCCTCCCGGCGTGCGGTCCAGATCCCACGGGTTGCGCGTCGGACCGAACCGACGCGACTCGGTCGTGGGCAGGATCCCCATCTCGGGCAGCGCGGTCTTGCCGACGATCACAAACCCGGCGTCGCGAAGCCGTCTCACCAGATACGCATCGTGGTCAGCGACCAGGTCCCCGAACAGGTCGCTGCACATCGTCAGCGGCATCCCAGCGACCGCGCGGTTGTCCTTGATCGCGATCGGCACACCCGCGAACGGCCGCTGGTCGCCCGGCTGGATCTGCTGAGCGACCGCCATCGCCGAATCCGCCGCAACATGCGTGAACGCATTGATCTTCGGCTCCAGCTCCGCGATCCGCGCCAGCGACTCGCCCACCAGCTCGGCGGCGCTCAGCTCGCCGGAACGGACCAGGCGCGCGAGCTCGGTGGCCGGGATGAACATTAGGTCAGACACGGGCGTGAAAGCGTACCCAGCTAGCCTTCTTGACCCCCAACCTGCGGAGGAGCACCACCCGATGACAGCAACCAGCGAAGTTCAGTCCGGCCTCGAAGGCGTAGTTGCGTTCGCGACCGAGATCGCTGAACCTGATCGGGCGGGTGGCGCGCTGCGCTATCGCGGCGTCGACATCGAGGAGCTCGTCGGCAACGTTCCGTTCGAGCAGGTGTGGGGGCTGCTCGTCGACGGAAAGCTGAGGCCGGGACTGCCGCCGGCCGAGCCGCATCCGCTGAGCATCCGGTCCGGCGACCCGCGCGTGGACGTACAGGCGGCGCTCGCGATGCTGGCCCCCCAGTGGGGGTTCGGCCAGCTGATCGACATCACCGACGAGGAGGCGCGCGACAACCTCGCGCGGGCATCGGTGATGGCCCTTTCGTTCGTCGCGCAGTCCGCCCGCGGGATCGGCAAGCCGCCGGTCTCGCAGCGCGAGGTCGACAGGGCCAAGTCGATTCCCGAGCGATTCCTGATCCGCTGGCGCGGCGAGGCGGATCCAAAGCACGTCGAGGCGATCGACGCGTACTGGATCTCCGCCGCCGAGCACGGGATGAACGCCTCCACGTTCACGGTGCGCGTCGTGGCGTCGACCGGGGCGGACGTCGCGGCGGCGCTGTCGGCGGGCGTCGGCGCGTTGTCGGGGCCGCTGCACGGCGGCGCCCCCTCGCGGGTGCTGAAGATGCTCGACGACGTCGAGCAGGTCGGCGACGCCGAGCGCTACGTCAAGGAGCTGCTGGACTCGGGCCAGCGGCTGATGGGCTTCGGTCACCGCGTCTACCGCGCCGAGGATCCGCGCGCCAGAGTGCTGCGCCGCACCGCGCGCAACCTGGGTTCGTCGCGCGTCGAGGTCGCCGAGGCGCTCGAGAAGGCCGCGCTCGCAGAGCTCGAGGCACGCAAGCCCGACCGCGTGCTGGCTACCAACGTGGAGTTCTGGTCGGCGGTCGTGCTCGACTTCGCCGAGGTTCCACCGGAGCTGTTCACGCCAATGTTCACCTGTGCTCGCACGGCCGGCTGGTCGGCACACATCCTCGAGCAGAAGCGTGAGGCGCGTCTGATCCGCCCGACCGCGAAGTACGTCGGACCGCCGCCTCGACCGCTTTCGGACCTGACCGGCTGAGCGAGTCTTGGCGCAGGCAGAACCGGGCGCCAAGACTGACCGTATCCTCGGGTAGTGCACCACTTAGCCGCATGAACATCGAACGCCAGCTGGACCCCGAGGCGCTGGGCGACCACATAGATCGGCTGTACCGAGCCGCGTGGAGCCTGTGCGGGTCTCGCGAGGAAGCCGAGGACCTCGTCCAGGAGACGTTCGCCCGGATCCTGCGAAAGCCCCGCATGCTGCGCTCCGAGGACGATCTCGGCTACCTGCTGCGGGTGTTGCGCAACACGTTCTTCAGCCAGCGGCGTACGGCGGGCCGCAGGCCGCAGACCCAGCCGCTGCCCGACGATCTCGACCTGATCGAGGACCGGTCCGCGACGCAGCCCGAGTCGCGCATCGAATCCCAGGCGCTCTACAACGCGATCTCAGAGCTGCCCGACGATTTCCGGGACGCGCTCGTGGCGATCGACGTCGTCGGTCTTTCGTACCGCGAGGCGGCGCGAGCGCTGCGCGTGCGCGAGGCGACGATCACAACCCGGCTGCACCGAGCCCGTCAGCGCGTCGCCAGGCGGCTGCAGGCAGAAGACGCAGACTCGTCGTCTGAGACGCAGTCGCGCACGGGCTAGCGCCCTCTCTCGTCAGGTCGTCAGGTCGGCCGGCTCGGACCAGGCGGCCAGGCGCTGCAGGTCGGTCGCCGACAGGCCCGGACCCGAGATCACGCATGTGTGGCCGTCGCGCCGCCAGGTGACAACGGTCCTGCCGTCGATCTTCAGCGTCCGCAGCGCCACGCCGTTCTTTTGCGTGACGCTCGCCTTGGGCTGGGAGAGCGCCGGCACACCTACGATCGTGTAGGCGACCATCTTGCCCTTGTAGCGGTAGTAGACCGTGGTCGCCGGGCGACCGCCGAGTCCGTCTGTGCGCTGCCCGACCGCTACGGCGTGGAAATGGCCCTTCCAGTCGGGGAAGTAGACGTCCTGGATACCGTCGCCGATCGTGCCGCTCGGCTCGTTCGGGTCGGGTACGGGCGCCGGCTGGTTCGCGCCCTTGACCGCGAGCGCGGCGGCGTCGGACACCGACGGCGAACCCGGGGTGCCGCCGGGGAGGATCAGCGCGAGCGCCAGAGCAACGGCGGCAAGCGCCCCGACCAGCGCGCCCGCATAGCCGACGCGGCGTCGTGCGCGCACCGCGGGCTTCGGTCGCTGGGCCTCGATGCGCGCCCGCAGGGCCGCCGGCGCGCGGTCGGTGACAGCGGCGTGATGAAGCATCTCGACGACCCGGCGCTCGCGCTCATACAGCGTGCTGAGCTCCGGGGAAGCCGCGATATGGGCCTCGACCTCGGGGCGGCGCGCAGGGTCGATCGTGCCGTCCGCGAGGGCCGAAAGGTCGGCCAGTTCGCGGGCGCTCAGGGTGCTGTTTTCGCCATTCGAGGACATCTGTTCAGAGGAGTGGGCGATCCATTCAGCTTAACGACGCCCCGACGAGCCGAATCCTTCCCTTTTCTGCGTGCGCCGAGACGTTCTTAGGAGCCGCTTCGGTAACGCCCCGAAGCGTACTCCGCGAGCATCCGCGTCGCGCAGAATCGCGGGCCGAGCGTGCGCAGCGACGCACGCATTCGCGCCAGCCAGGCGACCGGCACTCCGCCGGCGTCCCGCTCATAGAACGCGGGCAGCACCTCGTCGTCGAACACGCGGTGAAGCGCGCCGGCGTCGCGCGTGTCCTGAGCGTCGTGATCGTGGTCGACGTCGCCCGGCAGCGCCCAGCCGTTGTCGCCGTCGTAGGCCTCGGCCCACCAGCCGTCGAGCACGCTGACCTGAAGCGCGCCGTTGATCGCAGCCTTCATACCGCTCGTGCCGCTCGCCTCGAGCGGCGGGCGCGGCAGGTTCAGCCATACGTCGCACCCGCGCACGAGCCGGGCGCCGACATCGAGGTCGTAGTCGTCGAGGAACACCACGCGCTCGCCGATGATCCTGGCGTGCTTGAGCCCGAACAGCGCCTGCACCGAGCGCTTGGCCTCGTCGTCGCGGGGATGTGCCTTGCCGGCGAGCACGACCTGAACCGGGCGATCGCCACCCAGCAGCGACATCGTCCACTCGGGATCGCGCATCAGCAGCCCGAGCCGCTTGTACGTCGCCACGCGTCTCGCGAAGCCGATCGTCAGCACGTCGGGATCGAACGCCCTGGCGGCCGCCTCGACGTACTCGAGCGAGTCGCTGCGAGCCAGACGGTCCTCGGTGCTGCGCTCGCGGATGAACGACACGAGCTCGGTGCGCTGGTGCTCGCGCACCTCCCACAGCTCGGCGTCTGAGATCTGATCGACCCCCGACCACATGTCGCGGTCGGCTGCGCGGTCAAGCCAGTCCGGGCCCAGATGGCGGTCCAGCAGCTCGCGCATCGGGGCGCCGACCCAAGTCGGGAAGTGGGCGCCGTTGGTGACGTAGCCGATCGGCACCTCGTCAACCGGCCGGTCAGGCCACAGCTCGTGCCACATCTCGCGTGCGACCTCGCCGTGGCGGCGGCTGACGGCGTTGGCCGCGCGGCTGAGCCGCAGTGCCGCCTGCGTCACGCCGAACGGCTGGTCTGAGTCCTCGGGGTTCGTCCGGCCCAGCGCGATCACGTCCGAGACGGGAGTCGACAGCTCCTCAGCGAGGCGGCCGATCGCGCGCTGCACCTCGTCGCCCGGATACGTGTCGTTGCCCGCCGGCACCGGCGTGTGCGTCGTGAACACCGTCCGCGACTTGGCCGCCCGCAGCGCGTCTTCGAGCGACTCGCCCGTGCGCAGCCCCTCGCCGGCGAGCTCGAGCGGTGCCAGCGCCGCGTGGCCTTCGTTGAGGTGGACCACGGCGGGTTCGAACCCCAGGGCGCGCAGAGCGCGGACGCCGCCGACGCCCAACAGGATGTACTGCGAAAGCCGCGTGCGCTCGTCGGCGACGTACAGGCGCGTGGTGATCCAGCGCTCGAGCGGCCCATTCTCCGGACGCTCGGTGTCGAGCAGGAACAGCGGCACGCGACCGACGTCGACGCGCCAGATCTGCGCCACGACATTGGCGTCGTAGATCGGCACCGTGACCGTCAGAGGCTTGCCGGACTCGTCGGTCACCAGCGCCGCCGGCAGCCGCTGCGGATCGGTGTCGATCCAGTACTCGTGCTGCCAACCGCCTGCATCGATGCGCTGACGGAAATAGCCCTTGCGGTACATCAGGCCGACGGCGACCATCGGCAGCCCGCGATCGGACGCCTCCTTGAGCAGGTCGCCGGCGAGCGCACCGAGGCCGCCGGAGTACACCGGCAGCGACAAGTGCACGCCGTACTCGGCGCACAGGAACGCGACCGGCCCGTCGATCGCAAACCCAGGGTCGGCGGGGCGCTCCAGATCGGCGTCGACGGCCGCCTCGAGCACGGTCGCGCGCTCGACGAGCGCTGAGTCGGCCGCGGCGCGGCGCAGCGCCTCGATCGAGGTCTCCTGGAGCAGGCGAACCGGGTTCTGGAGGCAAAGCTTGAAGCGTTCGGGGTCGATCGACGCAAACAGCTCGGGCGCACCCGGCAGCCACGACCAGCGGTAGTTGTAGGCCAGGCGCGCGAGCGGCGCCAGCGGCGCAGGCAGCCGGTCGGCGAGCTCGCCGATCGCGCGGGCGAGGTCGCTCGAGCCGTCGTTGATGGTTGCCCTGCCGTCTTGCACGGCAGAGGATTATGCAGGCTGGGGCTGGGTCGGGGGTAACCTCGCGGCGCTTGAGCGCTGCCCAAACCCCAGATGCGCACCGTCATGTCGGCGTGCTCGCGTTCGGCGACTCGATCACCAACGGCGGCGGCGAGCTGCAGTGGGGAGTCGCGCTGCAGTCCTGGGCGCTGTGGGTGGCGCGGGGACTGGGATTGCCGTTCACGACGTACGCCGTCGACGGTGCGCACGTCGGCGACGTGCTCGCGGCGCAGATCCCCGCCTACGACCGGCGCAACGCCTACGGCGACGCGGCGTACGAGGTCGGCTGCCTGTACATCGGGGTCAACGACGTGCGAGCGCTGGACTGGGACGCCGGTCGTTTCGAGGAGCGTTTCGAGCTCGCGCTCGGCTATTTGTCCCAGCGATGCGATCGGGTGCTGACGGCGACCGCGCCGCTCGACCTGGGAGTGCCGCGGGTGGGCGCTCGGATGGACGAGCTGAACGGCGCCGTGGAGCGGGTCGCGGGCCGGCTCGGGGCGCTGGTGGTCGACCTGCGGGGGTTCAGAGCGCGGAATTACGTGATGGCCGATCGCGTGCACCCCACGGCGCTCGGGCAGATCGCGATCGCCGAGCGGGCTCTGGATGTGCTCGAGCGCGACGGCATGCGGGTGGTGGTGCGCCCGTCGTCGCTCGTGTACTACGAGATCGATTGGTCAGACCGGCTCCGGGGCGACGCGACGTACGCGTACCGCTCGCTCGAAGGAGTGGGCGAAGGCGGCGCGATATCGCAGCCTGGGCGGATGACCGACGCGCTTTGTACGGCATATAGCCGCACAAACCGCGCTAGTCGCCTCGGTTAGACGAGCCGACCCGCCTCCTCGGTCTGCCTCGCGCAGCCGCCGCGCCAGCGCAGGCTTCAGCGCCCGCGGAGCCAGCTGCCAGCGCCAGTTCCCTGACCGCCGCCCCGGGTCGTTCATCCGCGCCTCGCTCCCCAGCCCCAGCACGTCCTGCGCCTGGACGATCGCGACGCGCGCCGGCGAGGAGTAGGCCAGGCGGATCAGCCCCCACCACGGCTCGCGCTCCACGATCCCGCGCGCCGCGAACTCGGCGTCGACCAGCTCGCGCGGCCGCCGCGGCAGCGACTCGTACCAGCCCCGGGCGGTGTCGTTGTCATGGGTGCCGGTGTAGACGATCCGGTCCTCGGTGTGGTTGGACGGCCGGTTGGCGCCCTTGGGCTGGCGCGGGTTGAAGCCGAACTGCAGCACCACCATCCCCGGGAGCCCGAGCTGCTCGCGCAGGCGGCGGACGCCGGGCGTGATCACGCCGAGATCCTCGGCGACCAAGGGCAGCGGCCCCAGCGCGCGCTCCATGGCGTCGAACACCGCCCGACCCGGGCCGCGCTGCCAGTGACCGGATTTCGCAGTTGGGGCGTCGGCGGGCACCGACCAGTAGGCGACGAACCCCCGGAAGTGGTCGATCCGCGCCACGTCGAACAGATCCATGGTCCGTCGCAGGCGCTCGATCCACCAGCGGTATCCCCGGCGGCTCATCGCAGGCCAGTCGTACAGCGGGTTCCCCCACAGCTGGCCGTCGTCGGTGAACGCGTCGGGCGGCGCTCCCGCCACCGCCCCGTCCTGGAACAGCTCGGGATGCGAGCGGTGATCGACGCTGTCCGGCGCGACGTAGATCGCGACGTCGCCGAGCAGCTTCACACCGCGTTCACTCGCATACGCCCGCAGCGCGCCCCACTCGCGTTCGAAGCGCACCTGGTCGGCGATCGCGC
Organism: uncultured Solirubrobacterales bacterium; assembly: GCA_963725925.1. GTDB lineage: Bacteria > Actinomycetota > Thermoleophilia > Solirubrobacterales > Solirubrobacteraceae > Palsa-465. The sequence continues at coordinate 236,849 of CAVSAY010000015.1, read as the reverse complement.
CGCCGCCCGCAGCCCGCGCCCAGTCCTCGATCCAGTAGCTGTTGCGCTCGCGGTAGTCGTCGATCTCCGAGCGGGACACCGGCGCCCTGGGTGAGGCCAGGAACCCCGGCCACGCGGCAAACGCCGACCGCGACTTGTACGGCGAGTGGTAGCGGTCGGGCGGCACCAGCGGCAGCACCTGCCACCACGCCTGCCCGGCGGCGGCAAGCCAGTCCACGAAGCGGTATGCCTCCCGGCCGAGACGGCCTCCGGGCAGGGATGTGAGATGCAGCAGGACGCCGCTCGAACGCTCGAGATTCATCGCGATTGGGAGGGCTGGGAGGTGATCACGGGCCGGAGACTCTCCCAGATCCTCCCCACCCGACCGTCCGGATAACTGCTCCGCGGGTTTACCAGATAGGGGTCGGTGGATACTTTGGCCCCATGGCCTCCACCGCGACTGACGTCAAGCAGAGCACCGGAGCGCGGACCCCCGAAATCCCGGCGTCGCGCATCGTCATCCAATACCCCGAGCCCGCCGTCGACGACGGGCGATATGCGGCCAAGCGCTGCGTCGGCGACACCGTCACCGTTTCGGCCGACATCTTCCGCGACGGACACGATCTCCTGCGCGGCGTGATCCGCTACCGCGGGCCTGGCGAGACCGAGTGGCGCGAATCCGAGATGCGCCGGATCGACGCGCACCTGGGCGGGGTTCGCTGGGCGGGCAGCTTCGAGGTCGACAAGCTCGGCGCCTGGGAGTACGAGGTCCAGGCCTGGACCGACGTGTTCGGGACCTGGCGCGATGAGCTCGAGCGCAAGGTCGCGGCGGGCCAGCACGACCTCGCCGGCGAGATGTCCGAGGGCGCGCTGCTGCTGAGCAACGCGGCCGGCACCGCGAAGACCACCGAGGACCGCGGCCTGATCGAGCACGCCCAGCGGACGCTGGAGGACGAGACCGTGCCCGAGAACGCCAAGCACGACGTCGCGCTGGGACCCGAGCTGCTGGCGGCGATCGAGCGCGGCGCCGAACGGCACGGACGACAGACGCTGCCCGAGCCGCTGCCGATCGAGGTCGACCGCAAGCGCGCCCGCTTCAGCGCCTGGTACGAGCTCTTCCCGCGCTCGTGGGGAGGCCTCAAGGGCGTCGAGCAGCAGGTCCCGCGCCTGGCGGAGCTGGGCTTCGACGTGCTTTACCTGCCGCCGATCCACCCGATCGGCCTGACCAACCGCAAGGGCCGCGACAACGCGCTCGTCGCCGCGCCCGAAGATCCGGGATCGCCGTGGGCGATCGGCGATGCCACCGGCGGCCACGACGCCGTCCACGAGGAGCTCGGGACGATCGACGACCTGCGCAGCCTGACCGCGGCCGCCGCCGAGCACGACGTGGACATCGCGCTGGACTTCGCCGTGCAGTGCTCGGCCGACCACCCCTGGCTGCACGAGCATCCGGAGTGGTTTCACCGCCGTCCGGACGGAACGCTCAAGTACGCCGAGAACCCGCCCAAGCGCTACCAGGACATCTACAACGTCAACTGGGAGTCCTCCGACTGGCGCGGTCTGTGGCAGGCGCTGCTCGAGATCGTGCTTCAGTGGGTGGACTGCGGGGTCAAGGTGTTCCGGGTCGACAACCCCCACACCAAGCCGTTCGAGTTCTGGGGCTGGCTGATCGAGAACGTCCACGCCCGCGACCGCGACGTGGTGTTCCTCGCCGAGGCGTTCACCAAGCGCGCTGTCCAGCGCCATCTCGCGAAGGTCGGCTTCTCCCAGGGCTACACCTACTTCACGTGGAAGAACGCCCGCTGGGAGCTGACCGAGTACGTCTCGGAGCTGGCCTACTCCGGGGAGCAGGACTACTTCCGCCCCAACTTCTTCGCCAACACTCCCGACATCCTCCACGAGTACCTCCAGCACGGCGGGCCGCACGCGTTCGAGGCGCGACTGGTGCTCGCGGCGACGCTGAGCCCGAGCTACGGGATCTACTCGGGCTACGAGCAGTTCGAGAACGTGGCCGTCCGGGAGGGCTCGGAGGAGTACCTACACTCGGAGAAGTACGAGCGCAAGCGTCGTACGCTCGACGGGCCCCTGCTGCCCATGGTCCAGCGGATCAACACGATCCGCCGCGAGAATCCCGCGCTGCAGGAACTGTCGAACATCACGTTCCTCGACACCGCCAACGACGCGCTGATCGGCTACGCCAAGCAGGCCGGTTCCAACACCGTCATCACGATCGTCAACATCGATCCCCACCAGGCTCAGGAGGGCCTTGCGATCTTGCCAGCCCATCTCGGACTGCCCCCCAGCTTCACCGCCCATGATCTGCTGACCGGCGACCGCTTCCAGTGGCGGATAGGTCACAACTTCGTGCGCCTCGAGCCCTGGCTGCGCCAGGCGCACATCATCCGAGTGGAGATCTAGATGTCCTCAGTGGGACCGCCAACCCTCACGCATCTGCTCGCCTCCGAGCGGCCGATCCCACGCGCCGCCGGGCACGCCGATGAACGTGAGGCCGCTGCACACGCGCAGACCCGGCAGTGGTTCGAGGCCGAGCCGCTGTGGTTCAAGCGCGCGGTGTTCTACGAGATCCACATCCGCGGCTTCTTCGACGCCAACGGCGACGGCTCGGGCGACTTCCGAGGCCTGACCGAGAAGCTCGACTACCTCCAGTGGCTGGGGATCGACTGCATCTGGCTCCTGCCGTTCTACCGCTCGCCGCTGCGCGACGGCGGCTACGACATCTCCGACTTCGGCAACGTGCATCCCGATTACGGGAGCGTCGCCGATGTCGAGGAGCTGATCAACGCGGCGCACGCGCGGAGGATCCGCGTGATCGCCGACCTGGTGATGAACCACACCTCGGCGGACCACCCGTGGTTCCAGGAGTCTCGCTCAGACCCCAATTCCCCCAAGCGCAACTGGTACGTGTGGTCGGACACGCCCGAGCGCTACCAGGACGCCCGGATCATCTTCATCGATACCGAGTCGTCGAACTGGACCTATGACCCCGTCGCCGGCGCCTACTACTGGCACCGGTTCTTCTCCCACCAGCCCGACCTCAACTACGCCAACCCCGACGTCCGGGAGGCGATGATCGAGGTTCTGCGGTTCTGGCTCGACCTGGGCCTGGACGGCTTCCGCCTGGACGCAGTGCCCTATCTGTTCGAGCGCGAGGGCACCAACTGCGAGAACCTGCCCGAGACGCACGCCTACCTCAAGCGCGTCCGCAAGGAGATCGACGAGAACTACCCCGACCGCGTGCTGCTCGCCGAGGCCAACCAGTGGCCCGCCGACGTCGTCGAGTACTTCGGCGACGGCGACGAGTGCCACATGGCGTTCCACTTCCCGGTGATGCCGCGGATGTTCATGGCGATCCGCCGCGAGGAGGCCGCGCCGATCTACGAGATCCTGCGCCAGACGCCGCATATCCCGGACACGGCGCAGTGGGGCCTGTTCCTGCGCAACCACGACGAGCTCACGCTCGAGATGGTCACCGACGAGGAACGGGACTACATGTACGCCGAGTACGCCAAGGACCCGCGGATGAAGCTGAACCTCGGGATCCGCCGGCGCCTGGCGCCGCTGCTCGACAACGGCCGCGACGAGATCGAGCTGCTGCACGCGATCATGTTCTCCCTGCCCGGCTCGCCGGTTCTGTACTACGGCGACGAGGTCGCGATGGGCGACAACGTGTTCCTGGGCGATCGCGACGGGGTACGCACCCCGATGCAATGGACCGGCGATCGCAACGGAGGCTTTTCGCGCGCGGACTTCGCGCAGCTGTACGCGCCGCCGTTGATGGATCCGGTGTACGGCTTCCAGGCGGTCAACGTCGAGGCGCAACTGCGCACGGCGACCTCGCTGCTGCGCTGGATCCACCGCTTCATCGCGCTGCGCAAGGAGCACCCCGTGTTCGGCTTTGGCACCTACGAGCCGATCGAGCCCTCCAACCCCCGCATCTTCGCCCATCTACGGCAGTTCGAGGATGATCTGATGCTGTGCGTGCACAACGTCGCCCGCTCGGCCCAGGCGGTCGAGCTGGACCTCAGCGCTTACAAGGGCCGCCACCCTGTGGAGCTGTTCGGCCGGTCGCATTTCCCCAAGATCGGCGATCTCCCATACCTGCTGACGCTCGGTCCTCGGGAGTTCTTCTGGTTCGAGCTGGTCGCCGACGAGGAGGAGCAGGCGGATGACTGATCCGGTCCAGATTCCCGCTGCCGAGATCTGGCAGCGGCTTGGCGGCGAGAGCCTGCGCGAGTGGGTCCAGCATCAGCGCTGGTACGCCTCCAAATCGCGCGCCGTGGCGTCGCTGGACATCGTCGAGAGCCTGACGCTGCGCGACGACCCGTTGTTGATGCTCGCACTCGTCCAGACGCGGTTTGCGACCGGCACGCACGAGCTCTACCAGCTGCCGCTCGGCCTGCGCCCGCTGAGCGAGCTCGACGCCCCCGACTCGATCGCGCGGGGCGAGGAGTGGACCGTGTACGACGCGCTGGGCGATCCCGATCAGGCACGCGAGCTGCTGCGGCGGATGGACTCCGGTGAGGAGACCGAGACCGCCGACGGCCGCTTCAGCTTCCACAAGACCGACCTGCTGCGCGTCTCGGCCGACGACGCCGATGTCCGGCCGATCGGCGTCGAGCAGTCCAATTCCTCGCTGGTGTTCGACGAGGAGATGGTGATCAAGGTCTTCCGCAAGCTCGAGCCGGGAGTCAACCCCGAGCTCGAGATGCTGCGCTTCCTGACCGCGCACGAGTTCCCGAACATCGCGCCGCTGCACGGCTGGTACGAGTACGAGGGCCTGGCGCTGTCGACGACGCTCGGCGTCGCGCAGACGTTCTTCCCCGACGCCCGCGGCGGCTGGGAGATGGCGCTGGAGGAGATCGGCTCCGAGCCCGACGGGTTCTTGGAACGCCTCGGCAGCCTCGGACGCGTCACGGCGGAGCTGCACAACGTGCTCGCCTCGGACGCGGGCGACCCGGCGTTCTCGCCGGAGGAACCCAGCCAGGAGGCGCTGTCCCTGCTGACGGCGACCGTCGACGAGGACATCGAACGGATCTTCCTGCGGCTGCCCGACGACGAGCGCCTGGCGCCGATCGCCGGACGCGGTCAGGACGTCCGCGAGCGTCTGGCGGCTCGCGCCCAGATCGGGATCACCGGCCGGGTGATCCGGACCCACGGCGACTACCACCTCGGCCAGACCCTGTACACGCCTCGCGGCTGGGTGATCATCGACTTCGAGGGCGAGCCCGCCAGGGCCCTTCCCGAGCGCCGGCAGAAGCGCTCGCCGCTGCGCGACGTGGCGGGGATGCTGCGTTCGTTTGCGTATGTCAGTTCTGCGGCAGGAATGCTGAATGACCAAGACCCGCCGGAAGACTTCGAGGCGCGTGCGCGCGAGGCGTTTCTCGAGAACTACATCGAGCACGTCGACCCGACGTTGCTGCCGTCAGGTGAGGCCGCGATCAGCAACCTGCTCTCGATCTACGAGCTGGAGAAGGCGATCTACGAGCTCCGCTACGAGCTCGACAACCGGCCCGACTGGATCTCAATCCCGGTGGCCGGGATCAGCCGCCTGCTGGAGGCCGCATGAGTGAAGCCAAGCCCACCCGCCCCCGGCGGGGCGGACGCCCCTCGACGGCGTCGCAGACCCCGAAGCAGAGGAGGCCGGACGTGACGGTTGCCGAGCAGGAACTCGAGTCGTTGGTGCGCCGCGAGCATGGGAACCCCCACTCCGTGCTCGGCGCCCACCCGCAGAACGGAGGCGTCGCGATCCGCGCGCTGCGTCCCTCGGCGTCCGCGATCACGGCAACGCTTGACGACGGCAGCACTGTCGAGCTCGAGCCGATCCACCCCGGCGGCGTCTTCCAGGGCATCGTCGAAGGCGCCGAGCTGCCCTTGCACTACCGCCTCGAGGTCGACTACGGCCCGTCCGGCACGTTCACGATCGACGACCCGTACTCGTTCTTGCCGACGCTCGGCGAGCTCGACCTGCACCTGATCGCGGAGGGCCGCCACGAGGAGATATACGACCGCCTCGGCGCGCACGTGCGCGAGATGGGACCCCACCCACCCGTGATGGGCACCGCGTTTGCGGTGTGGGCGCCGGCCGCTCGTGCGGTCAGCGTCGTCGGCGACTTCAACTCCTGGGACGGGCGCCTGCACGCGATGCGCTCGCTGGGCTCGACCGGGATCTGGGAACTGTTTCTGCCCGGCGTCGAGCCGGGCGCGCGCTACAAGTACGAGATCCTCGCCGCCGACGGCGAGCTGACGCTGAAGGCCGACCCGTACGCGCAGGAGGCCGAGCTCCCGCCGAAGACGGCATCGGTCGTCACGCAGTCTCACCACGAATGGAGCCCCGCCGACCAGGAGTGGCTGCGCGAGCGCCGCGTCGCCGAGCCGCTCGGGGAGGCGATGTCGATCTACGAGGTGCACGTCGGCTCGTGGCGGCTGAACACGCTCGAGGACAACCGCTCGCTGACCTACCTCGAGCTCGCCGACGAGCTGTCGGCGTACGTCAAGGACATGGGCTTCACGCATGTCGAGCTGCTGCCGGTGATGCACCACCCGTTCTCGGGCTCGTGGGGCTACCAGGTGACCGGCTACTTCGCGCCTTCGCCGCGCTACGGCTCGCCAGACGACTTCCGGCAGTTCGTCGACCGCCTGCACTCAAACGGGCTCGGCGTGATCCTCGACTGGGTGCCGGCGCACTTCCCCCGCGACGCGTTCGCGCTCGCGCGCTTTGACGGCACCGCGCTGTACGAGCACGCGGATCCGCGCCGCGGCGCCCATCCGGACTGGGGCACGCTGGTGTTCAACTTCGGGCGCCACGAGGTCCGCAACTTCCTGATCTCCAACGCGCTGTTCTGGCTGCGCGAGTACCACGTCGACGGGATCCGGGTCGACGCCGTCGCGTCGATGCTGTACCTCGACTACTCGCGCCGCGAAGGCGAGTGGGTCCCCAATCAGTTCGGCGGCCGCGAGGACCTCGAGGCGGTGTCGTTCCTCAAGGAGCTAAACGAGGTGATCTACGGCCGCGAGCCGGGCGTCGTCTCCGCCGCCGAGGAATCGACCGCTTGGCCGGGCGTGTCACGGCCCACGTACGTCGGCGGGCTGGGGTTCGGGTTCAAATGGAACATGGGCTGGATGCACGACACGCTCGAGTACTTCAAGCAGGACCCGATCTACCGCCGCTACCACCACCACGAGCTGACCTTCAGCCTCCTGTACGCGTTCAGCGAGAACTACATCCTGCCGCTGTCGCACGACGAGGTCGTGCACGGCAAGGGCTCGCTCTACGACAAGATGGCCGGCGACCGCTGGCAGAAGCTCGCCAACCTGCGAGCGCTGTACTCCTACATGTGGGCGCACCCGGGCAAGAAGCTGCTGTTCATGGGCTCAGAGTTCGCGCAGGAGCGGGAGTGGAGCCACGAGCGCTCGCTCGACTGGCACCTGCTCGAGCGCCCCGAGCACGCCGGGATGCAGTCGTTGGTCCGCGATCTGAACCGCGTGTACCGCGAGGAGCCGGCTTTGTGGGAGCGCGACTCGGACTCCACGGCGTTCTGGTGGATCGAGCCCAACGACTCCGACGCCAACGTGATCGCGTTCGCGCGCGCGTCGGCGGATTTCGAGCGCGTGCTCGTGTTCGTCGCCAACCTGTCGCCGGTGCCGCGCTCGGGCTACCGCCTCGGTCTCCCCCGGGCGGGCCGCTGGCGCGAGGCGATGAACACCGACTCGAGCTTCTACGGCGGCTCCGACGTCGGCAACCTCGGCGGCGTTGAGAGCGTGCCGATCCCGTGGCATGGCCAGCCGATGTCGGCCGAGGTCACGCTGCCGCCGCTCGCTGGCGTATGGCTCGTTCCGGACACTGAGTGAGCGAACAAAGCTTTCCGTGGCAGCGTGCGCTTGGCGCGCGACCGCTCGGTGACGGCACCGCCGAGTTCCGCGTGTGGGCTCCGCGGGCGGAGTCGATCGCGCTGCGAGTCGGCCGCCGCGAGCACCCACTCGACGACGCGGGATACGGGGTCTTCGAGACCGTGGTCGAGGCCCAGCCCGGCGACCAGTACTGGTACGTCGTCGACGGGCGGCGGCTGCCGGATCCCTGCTCGCGCTGGCAGCCCAAGGGCCTGCGCGGCCCGTCGAGCGTGCTCGACATCACGCCCGCCGAGCGGTCAGCCACGCCCGGATCGGCCGAGCTCGTGATCTATGAGCTGCACGTCGGGACGTTCACGGCCGAGGGCACGTTCGAGGCCGCCGCGGCGCACCTGGCCGAGCTCGCCGAGATCGGCGTGACCGCGATCGAGCTGATGCCGGTCGGGGAGTTTCCCGGACACCACGGCTGGGGCTACGACGGCGTGTACATCTCGGCACCGCACTCGGCCTACGGTGGTCCGACGGGTCTCGCGACGCTCGTCGCCGCCGCGCACGAGCACGCGCTGGAGGTGATCCTCGACGTCGTCTACAACCACGTCGGCGCATCCGGAGTAAAGGCGCTCGACCGGTTCGGCCCATACTTCACGACCAAATACGAGACCCCCTGGGGACAGGCGATCAACTTCGACGAGCCCGACAGCGATCCGGTCCGCGAGTGGGTGCTGCAGAGCGCCGAGAGCTGGATCCGCGACTACAACATCGACGGCTTGCGGCTGGACGCGATCCACTCGATGTACGACTCGAGCGCCGAGCACATCGTCGCCGAGATCGTGCGCCGCGTGCACGCGGTTCGCGACGACGCCTGGGTGATCGCCGAGAGCGGCCTCAACGACCCGCGCGTGATGCGCCTGACCGAGCTGGGCGGCTATGGATGCAACGCCGCCTGGGCCGACGACTTTCACCACGCGCTGAGAACCGTGCTCACCGGCGACCGCGTGGGTTACTACGAGGAGTTCGGGCGCATCTCGCAGCTTGCGAAGGCGTTTCACCGCCCTCACATTCATGACGGCAACTACTCCGAGTTCCGGCGGCGGCGGTTCGGCGCACGCGCCGACGACGTGCCGCCCCGGAGGTTCGTGGTGTTCTCGCAGAACCACGACCAGGTCGGCAACCGCGCGTTCGGCGACCGACTGCCGGCGCCCGTGCGCCCGCTCGCCGCGTTCTGCACGCTGCTGTCGCCGTTCGTGCCGATGCTGTTCATGGGCGAGGAATACGGCGAGCCGGCGCCGTTTCAGTTCTTCTCCGATCACATCGACAAACGCATCGCCGACGCGACCCGCGAGGGCAGGCGCCGCGAGTTCGCCGCGTTCGCCGAGTTCGAGGAGGACATCCCCGACCCCCAGGACCCGGCCACGTTCGAGCGCTCCAAGCTGACGCGCGAGCGCGATCCGCGACTCGCCGAGCTGTACGCGCAGCTGATCGTGGAGCGCCGGCGCCTGCCGCCGGGCGACGCCGACGCGATCGAGTTCGACGAGGAGCTGCGGTGGCTGCGCATGCAGCGCGGCCCGTTCGAGATCCTGTGCAACTTCGCCGATGAGCCCCGCTCCGTTCCGTGCGAGGGCACGTCGGTGCAGCTGTCCACCCACGAGCCACCGCAGCCGTTGCACGGATTCGCGGAGCTGCCGCCGCTGTCAGGAGCGCTGGTCAGATGAGAGATGTGTGGCCTGGTCGCCCGTTCCCGCTGGGTGCCACCTGGGACGGCGGCGGCACCAACTTCTCGATCTTCTCCGAGCACGCCGAGAGCGTCGATCTGTGCCTGTTCGACGAGGAGGGCGAAGAGCACCGCATCCAGATGACCAGGCGCACCGCGCTCAACTGGCATTGCTATGTCCCCGGCGTCTCGCCCGGACAGCGATACGGCTACCGGGTGCACGGGCCGTACTCGCCGCACAAGGGCCATCGCTTCAACGCCTCCAAGCTGTTGATCGACCCCTACGCAAAGGCGATCGAGGGCGTCGTCGACTGGTCTGACTCGGAGCGGCTGCTGCCGTACTTCGCCGACGGCTCAGAGGATGCCGACCTCGAGCGCCACGACGAGGACGACAGCGAGGCGATCCCCAAGTCGATCGTGATCGACGACGCGTTCATCTGGGAGGGAGACCGGCCGCCGCTGATCCCGTTCTCCGAGACCTTGATCTACGAGACCCACGTCAAGGGTTTCACGATGAACCATCCCGACGTCCGCGAGGATCTGCGCGGCACCTACGCCGGGCTGGCATCCGATCCGGCGGTCGCGTACTTGCGCGAGCTGGGCGTCACCGCGGTCGAGCTGCTGCCCGTCCACCACATCGCCGATGAGTCGTTCCTATACGAGCGCGGGCTGAAGAACTACTGGGGCTACAGCACGATCGGCTACCTGGCCCCGCACTCCGAGTACGCGGCCACCGGCCGTCGTGGCGAGCAGGTGCGCGAGTTCAAGGGGATGGTCAAGGCGCTGCATCGCGCCGGCATCGAGGTGATTCTCGACGTCGTCTACAACCACACGGCCGAGGGCAATCACCTCGGTCCGATGCTGTCGTTCAAGGGCGTCGACAACCGCTCCTACTACCGGTTGATGCCCGACGACCCGCGCTACTACATGGACTTCACGGGCACCGGCAACTCGCTGAACCCGGTCCACCCGAGCGTGCTGCGGCTGATCATGGACTCGCTGCGCTACTGGGTCATCGAGTGCCACGTCGACGGCTTCCGCTTCGACCTGGCCTCGGCGCTCGCGCGCGAGTTCTACGACGTCGACCGGCTGTCGGCGTTCTTCGACGTCATCCACCAGGACCCGGTCCTGTCGCAGGTCAAGCTGATTGCGGAGCCGTGGGACGTCGGCCCCGGCGGTTATCAGGTGGGCAACTTCCCAGTGCTGTGGTCGGAGTGGAACGGCATCTACCGCGACACGGTGCGGGACTTCTGGCGCGCTCAGACCAGCGCGGGACAGTTCGCCGAGCGCCTGGCGGGCTCGGCGGATCTGTACCAGGCCGACGGCCGCGATCCGTTCGCTTCGATCAACTTCATCACCGCCCACGACGGGTTCACGCTCTCAGATCTCGTCTCCTACAACGAGAAGCACAACGAGGCAAACCTCGAGGACAACCGCGACGGCACAGACGACAACCGCTCGTGGAACCACGGCGTCGAGGGCCCCACCGACGATCCCGAGATCAAAGAGCTGCGCGCACGCCAGCGGCGCAACTTCCTGACCACGCTGATGCTGTCCCAGGGAACGCCGATGCTCCTGGGCGGCGACGAGTTCGGGCGAACCCAGCACGGCAACAACAACGCCTGGTGCCAGGACAACGAGATCTCCTGGTTCTCGTGGGAGCAGACGCCCGAGGCCGATGCGGCGCGCCGGTTCACGCAGCGGCTGATCCGGCTGCGCCGCGAGCACCCCGTGTTCCGTCGCCAGACGTTCCTGCGCGGCCGCCAGGTGAAAGGGTCGGGACTGGCCGACGTCTGGTGGTTTCGCACCGACGGTCGCAAGATGACACGCGCCAACTGGCAGAGCGACGAGCACGTGCTGGGGATGTTCCTCAACGGCCGCGAGATCAGGACGCCCGGGCCCTACGGCGAGGACGTCGTCGACGACTCGTTCATGGTGCTGTTCAACGCACACAGCGAGGACTGCACGTTCACGCTGCCACGCCGCCGGTTCGGGATGAACTGGGCGCTCGAGCTGTCGACCGCCGACCCCGAGGCGGAGCCCGGTAGCCAGCGCTTCCAGGCCCAGACGGACGTCACGGTCATCTCGCGGTCGATCCTCGTGCTCAAGCGGGTCTGACGGGCAGGCTGTCGACAATGCCGGCGCGACCTGAGCTACGGGCGACCTATCGCCTTCAACTGACGCCGGAGTTCGGGTTCGCGCAGGCCCGGGCGCGGGTTCCGTACCTGCGCGACCTCGGCGTCTCGCACCTCTACCTGTCGCCGGCCCTGCAGGCGCGGCCGGGGTCGACGCACGGGTACGACGTGATCGATCCAGGCCGGCTGTCATCGGATCTGGGTGGCCGTGAGGAGTTCGAACGGCTCGCTGACGCGGCACACGAGGCCGGCCTGGGGCTGATCCTCGACGTCGTGCCCAATCACATGGCGGCAGACGACGCCAACCGCTTCTGGGCCGATCCGGCGCTGCGCGAGCGATTCTTCGACATCGATCCGGCCACGGGCAAGTGGCGGCGCTTCTTCGACATCACCGACCTCGCGGCCGTCCGCCAGGAGGATCAGACCGTCTTTGAGCAGACCCACGAACTGGTGCTGTCGCTGGTGCGCGACGGGCTGGTGGACGGGCTGCGCGTCGATCACCCCGACGGGCTCGCCGACCCGGCTGAGTACCTGACGCGGCTGCGTGACCGCGGGGCCGAGCGCGTGTGGGTGGAGAAGATCCTGGGGTCCGACGAGCACCTGCGCGAGTGGCCGGTCAGCGGGACCGTCGGCTACGAGTTCCTCGACGACGTCTGCGCGTTGTTCGTCGATCCGGCCGGCGAGGCGGCGTTGACCGGGCTGTGGGAGCGTGTCTCGGGCGACTCGCGGTCGTTTGACGAGGTCGCGCTGGAGGCCAAGCTCGAGCAGATCCACGGGAGTCTGCGTCCGGAGCTCGAGCGGCTGGGGCGCGAGCTCGGCCCGGGTGGCTCGCGGGTCGACCTGGACGTGTTGGCGCGGGCGGTGGCGTCGCTGCCCGTGTACCGCACGTACGTCGAGCCGGCGACCGGGCGCGTCGTGGAGGAGGACCGGGCGGCGATTGATTTGGCCGACATGCCCGCCGAACTCGCTGAGATGCTGCTGCTCGAGCGCGAGGGCCCGGAGGGGTTCGTGACCCGCTACCAGCAGACGACGCCGGCGGTGACCGCCAAGGGCGTCGAGGACACCGCCTTCTACCGCTACGGACGGCTGATCGCCTTGAACGAGGTCGGCGGCGATCCGGGGCGCTTCGGGATCAGCGTCGAGCAGTTCCACGCGGGATGCATGGAGCGAGCGCGCCGCTTCCCGCTGAACCTCCTGACCACGCAGACCCACGACGCCAAGCGCTCCGCCGACGTCCGCGCGCGGATCGCCGTGCTTGCGTCGATGCCGGCGGAGTGGGAGGCGGCGGCTTTGAGATGGATGGAGCTCACCGATTCGCTGTGCACGGGTGGCGCCCCCGACAACGTCGAGCGCTACTTCCTGTTCCAGACGCTCGTCGGCGCCTGGCCGATCGAGCTCGCGCGCGTGCAGGAGTACATGGAGAAGGCGCTGCGCGAGGCCAAGCGCAATACCAACTGGATCGAGCCCAATCAGGAATGGGAGGAGTCGGTCGCGCGATTCTGCGCGGCTCTGTACGAGCACCGGGGCTTTCTCGACGAGTTCGAGCCGTTCGCGCGCCGGGTGGCGGCCGCCGGCGAGCGCGCGGTGCTCGGACAGGTGGTCCTGAAGCTCACCGCGCCCGGGGTGCCCGACCTTTACCAGGGCGACGAGCTGCCGTTCAGCGCGCTCGTCGATCCCGACAACCGCCGCCCGGTGGACTGGGGCTGGCGCGAGGCGATGCTCGCGCGGCTGATGGGCGGCGGCCGGCCGGTGCCCGAGACGCGCAAGCTGTTCTTGATCCTGCGGCTGCTGACGCTGCGGGCGCGGCGCCCGGAGCCGTTCGCGACCGGTGCCTACGAGCCGGTCGAAGCCGGCGAGCGCGTCTGCGCGTTCACGCGCGGCGGCGAGGTGCTCGTCGCGGTTGGCGTGCGCGAGGGCGCAGGCGAGGGCGTCATCGCGGCGCCGGAAGGCCAGTGGCGTGATGTGTTGCGGGGCGACGAGCGGTCGTTCAGCGGCCGCGAGCCGGCGTCCGGTGTGCTCGGCGAGCACGGCATCGCCGTGTTCGAGCGCCTCGGCCGCTGAGTCGGTCAGGCGGGAACAACGTCGCACGCGCGGCCCCCGCCGCGCCGCATGTAACAAACCTCCCGCTCAGCGGGAACAAGGTCGAACGCAGCGAGGCGAACGCCGCGCATGTAACGAACTTCCCGCCGGGTTCGCTCTCCCTCGCCGAGCGGGGCGGGGCGCGCTGGGCGCGGCGAGGCGAGGCGAGGACCTTTAGTCCAGCTCGCGCAACAGCTCGTCGAGGTCGAGCTCATCGCCGAACTGCCCGACGAGGTGCCCCTCGCCATCCAGCGGCCACTGCTCAGCCGGCCGGTCCCACATCAGCTCGACGTCGTTGCCGTCCGGATCGGTGATGTAGATCGCCTCGTGCGTCCCGTGGTCGGCGGTCTGGCGGATCGGCCAGTCGACGGCCTTCAGCCGGCGGTAGGCGTCGGCGAGCCCGCGACGCGTCGGGTATGCGAGCGCGATGTGGTGCAGCCCCGCCACGCCGTCGGGCTGGGGACCGCCGCCCTTGGACTTCCACGTGTTGAACCCCAGATGGTGGTGGTAGCCGCCCGCCGACAAGAACAGGATGTCGCCGGTGGTGCCCCACCCCGGGACGTCGCGCGCCTCGTTGACCACGTCGAACCCGAGCACGTCGACGTAGAACGCGCGGATCCGGTCGATGTCGGCGGTCCGCAGGTGGGCGTGCCCGATCCGCACGCCCGGGTCGATCGGGTCGGGCGCCGATGCGACGGGCTTGATCGAGCCTTGCGAGTCGCTCACCGGACCAATGGTGGCATGATCGCCGCACGTGCCCGCCGTCGCGTCCCAGCTTCCCCGCTTGCGCCAGGCCGTGGTCGCCGCAGAGGAGCTCGAGCCGACCGTAGACCGCCTGCGGGACGAGCTCGGCCTGGGTGAGCCCTACAACGACCCGGCCGTCGGCTTCTTCGGGCTCAGAAACGCCGTGTTCGCGCTCGGCGACACGTTCCTCGAGGTCGTCTCCCCGGTCAACCCGGACACCGCCGCCGGCCGCCTGATGCAACGCCGCGGCGGCGACTGCGGCTACATGCTGATGTTCCAGGTCGACGACCTCGCGGCGGCTCGCGCTCGCGCGGACAAAGCGAAAGTACGCGAGGTGTTCGAGATCGACCGCGAGGACATCTCCGAGGTCCATCTGCACCCGCGCGACATGCGCGCGGCGATCGTCTCGCTCAGCCAGCCAAAGCCGCCGGCGGCATGGCCGTGGGGAGGAGACGGCTGGGACCGGCGTGCGGCGCCCGCCCGCGTGCGAGGCGCGACGGTCAAGATCACCGATCCCGACGACGTCGCGCAGCGATGGCGACAGGTCATCGGCGACCCGCCCGGCATACGCTTCGAGCACGGCGATTCCGATCGCGGCCTGACCGAGATCGTGATCGCCACCGCGCAGCCCCGGTCCGACCCGGTCGAGATCGCGGGCGTCCGTTTTGTGTTGGTCTCAACCGAGGAGGATCGATGAGCGAGGTCGTGTTGCGGGAAATCGAGGACGGCGTCGCGCTGCTGACGCTGAACCGGCCCGATCGGCTCAACGCATGGACGCCCGAGCTGCAGACGCTGTACTCCGACCTGCTCGAGGATTGCGCCGCACGCGAGGACGTCCGGGCGATCGTCGTGACCGGAGCCGGCCGCGGGTTCTGCGCCGGTGCGGACATGGAGGGCCTGCAAAGCATCTCGAGCGGCGAGGTCGACCGCTCAGCCGCCGCCGGAGCCGGCAACGGCGACGGCCGGCAGGACACCCGGCCGGTCGCGTTCGCGCTTTCGATCCCCAAGCCAGTGATCGCCGCCATCAACGGACCCTGCGCCGGGATCGGGCTGGTGCTGGCGGTGATGTGCGACCTGCGGTTTGCGGCCGCCGACGCCAAGATCACCACGTCGTTCGCCCGCCGCGGCCTCGTCGCCGAGCACGGGATCTCCTGGATGCTGCCGCGGCTGGTTGGCCCCGCCCGCGCGCTCGACCTGCTGCTGTCGGGCCGGATCGTGCTCGGAGCCGAGGCGGCCGAGCTCGGGCTCGTCAACCGCGCCTTCGACGACGGCCGAGTCGTCGAGCACGCGCTCGAGTACGCCCGTGAGCTGGCCCGCGAGTGCTCGCCGGCGAGCATGGCCGCGATGAAGCGCCAGGTCTACGCCGACTACGACCGGACGCTGCCGGAGACGGTGGCGGACGCCAACCGGCTGATGCTCGAGTCGTTCACCGCGCCGGACTTCGCCGAAGGCGTCCAGAGCTTCCTGGAGCGTCGGTCGCCGAACTTCGCGCCGGTGGCGAGCACCGCGGCGGCGCCGGCCAGTTGACGCGGCCGCCAGGCCGCGACCGATAGGGTCCCGGGCGCCGTATGCGCGTCCTGCTGATCTCCTGGGAATACCCGCCGATCATCGAAGGCGGCCTCGCCAGGCATGTCCGCAAGCTCGCCGAGCACCTCGTCGCCGGCGGCACCGAGGTCCACGTGCTCACGCGCGGCGGACGCAGGCTGCCGCTCGAGGAGGAGCGCCACGGCGTCTTCGTGCACCGCGTCCGCGAGCCGGAGTTCCCGAAGGACCCGAGCGCGTTCGTGCGCTGGGTGGAGGCGATGAACGCCGACATGAGCGAGCTCGCCGACGAGCTCTGCGAGCAGCACGATTTCGCGCTCGTGCACTCCCACGACTGGCTGGTCGCCGGCACGGCGGAGCTTGCCGCGCGGCAGATCGGCCGTCCGTGGCTGACCACGGTGCACGCGACCGAGTGGGGCCGCCACCAGGGCTGGGTGCAGACCCACCCGCAGTCCTACATCCACGCGATCGAGCGCTCGATGGTCCGCAGCGCGGACCGGATCATCACCTGCTCGCGGTACATGCGAAGCCATGTCGCCAGGGTGTTCCTGGTGCCGCCCTCGAGGATCACGGTGATCCCCAACGGCATCGACCCGCGCGACCTCGAGCCGCTCGAGGAGCCCGACCTCGAGGCGCTCAGGGCCCGCTACGCACAACCCGACGAGCTGTTGGTGCTGCTGGTCGGCCGGCTCGTGTACGAGAAGGGCTTCCACCTCGCGCTCGACGCGCTCGCCCCGGTGATCCGCGACCAGGGCAACGTGCGTTTTGTGGTGGCCGGGACCGGTACCGCGGAGGCCGAGCTCAAGCGCCAGGCGCGGCGACTGAAACTGAGCAAGCACGGGTCGTTCGTCGGCTGGATCGGGGACGACATGCTGCATTCGCTCTACCGGATCGCCGACATGTGCATCGTCCCCTCGATCTACGAGCCGTTCGGCCTGGTGGCGCTGGAGGCGATGGCATCCGGCTGCCTGTGCGTCGTCGCCGACACCGGCGGCCTGCGCGAGGTAGTGCCCGGCGACGGCACGGTCGGCCTGCGGTTTCCGTCCCGCGACTCGGCGGCGCTTCAGGAGATCCTCGAGCAGGTGCTGACCGACGACGAGGCCAGGGCGCAGCTCGTCGCCGAGGCCCGCGAGCACGTCCTGAACTTCGGCTGGGCCGAGGTGGCCGGCAGCACGCTCGATCTGTACCGGGAGCTGGCAGGGCTGCCCACCGAGGCGCCGCCGACCGCTGACCGGCTGGCTCGCTAGCCTGCCACGCTCGAGGTTTGCCGGACCGGGTTGTCCGGTAAACAGCGCAACCCTTTGCGGCGTCGTGTGTTCCGACACACGTTCTTTCGGTGCTGAGCTCTTCCAATCGAAATACCGTCCTGCGGATTGGCGCGCTGCTGGCCGTCGTGGCCGGCTGCCTGACCCTGTCCGCACAGGCGGTCGCTGCCGCCACCGTGAGCGTGTATCCGAGCCCCGGCACCCGCTACAACGTGCCCAAGAGCCAGATCACGTTCCGGGGCGCGCCGGTGTCGGCGCTGGGGCCCATCCAGGTGGTGGGATCGCGCTCGGGAGCGCACGCCGGGATCCTGCTGCCGGACTCGGACGGCCAGGGCGGCAGCTTCATCCCGAGCACGCCGTTCACCGCCGGCGAGACGGTCACGGTCACCACACAGCTGAACGTGATCGACGCGCACAACGGTCAGTTCAGCTTCGGGGTCGAGAACCCGGCGCCGCAGCTGCCGCCGGCGGGGGTCCCGCGGGTCTCGGCCGGCTCGAATGGCCTCCAGCACTTCCGCTCGCGTCCGGACCTCACGCCCGCGTCGATCACCGTCACCCGCAACTCGGCGCCCGCGTCCAACGGTGACATCTTCCTGACGCCCCAGTTCGGCCCCACCCAGAACGGCCCGATGATCCTCGACTCGTCCGGAAAGCTGGTCTGGTTCCAGCCGACTCCGATCACCCGCAACACGCTGTTCACCGACTTCCGAGTCCAGAACCTCCACGGTCAGCCGGTGCTCACCTGGTGGCAGGGGAGCACCAACGCGGGCAGCGGTCGCGGCGTCGGCGTGATCTTCGACCAGAACTACCGTGAGATCGCCACCGTCCATGCCGGCAACGGGCTCGACGCCGACCTGCACGAGTTCCTGGTCACGCCCCAGGGGCAGGCCTACATCATCGCGATTGCCCCGGTCCACCTGCCCGGCTATGCGCGGGAGGTCATGGACGCCCAGGTCCAGGAGATCGACATCGCGACGGGGCTCGTCATGTTCAGTTGGGACGCGCTGGATCACATCCCGCTGTCGACGTCGTCCAGCTTCGGCGCCAACGTCCCCGGCCACATCCTCGATCCGTTCCATCTCAACTCGGTGTCGCTTGACAGCGACGGCAACCTGATCGTCTCGGCCCGCAACACCTCCGCGGTCTACAAGATCAACCGCCTCACGGGCCAGGTCATCTGGACGCTCGGCGGCAAGAAGTCGAGCTTCAAGATGGGCCGCGGCACGACCACGGCGTTCCAGCACGACGCGATCATCCAGCCCGACGGCACGATCACGATGTTCGACGACGGCGGCGGTCCGCCCCGGGTCCACCAGTTCTCGCGCGGCGTGCGGATCCGGCTCGACACCACGCACATGACCGCGTCGCTGGTCCGGGAGTATCTCCATCCGCCGCAGATCGCGTCGGCCTTCGAGGGCGGCGAGCAGGTCCTTGGCAACGGCGACACCTTCGTCGGCTGGGGCCAGCAGCCCTACTTCACCGAGTTCGACTCACACGGCAACGCGAACTTCGACGCCCACTTCACGGCGCCAACCTCGAGCTACCGCGCCTACCGCTTCCCGTGGAACGCGCAGCCGCCGACGACGCCGGCGCTCGCCGCCGCCAACGGCACAGACGGCACCGTCAACCTGTGGGCGAGCTGGAACGGAGCGACCGACGTGTCGGCCTGGCGCGTGCTTGGCGGCCCCACCGGACAATCGATGAAGCCGATCGTGACCACGAACACGCACGGGTTCGAGACCGCGCTCTGGGCCCACAACGGCAACTCCTGGTTCGCGGTCCAGGCGCTCGGCACGCACGGCCGGGTGCTGTCGATGACCAGGACCGTCCACATGCCGTCGCATGCCGTGATCTACTCGCGCACGGCGTTCGTTCCGTCAAACGGTGGCCTCGGCGGCCTGCCGGTCGGATGCTTCGCGCCGACAGCGTGCCAGTTCGTGACCACGCTGAGCTCCGGTCGCACCGTGCTGGCGCGCACCGGCAAGGAGAACATCAGCGCCGGCCAGAGCGGCTACGTGTACTTCAGGCTGTCGCCGTCAGCGCAACGCTCGCTCGCCCACGCCCGTGGGCGGCGGCTGAACGTCACCGCAACCGTCCAGGCTGCAGGAGGCCCGAGCGTCTCGGCCCCCCTGACCCTGGTTCCGTTCTCGAGCAGCGGCTCTGGCCCGCACCGGGACGTCACCAAGGGCAAGTCGTTCATGATCGCCGGGACGACCGCGTTTGTGTCCGGGTCGGGCTTCGGTGGCGTCCCCGCCACCTGCTTCACGGACACGTCGTGCCAGGTTCAGGCCACGGTCACCGTCGGGCGGACCACGATCGCACACACCGGGACCGAGTTCATCGGCGCCCACGAGTTCGGCTTCGTGAGCATCCAGCTCACCGGCGCGGGCAAGTCGATGCTCGCCCACGCCGGCGGCCACCAGCTGGGCGTCCACATCACGCTCACCGGCGGCGGCCAGACCAGCAGCGGCGATATCGCCCTGATCCCGTTCCGTTAGCGGATTGTCAACGCTCGCCCCGGCGCCGCCAACGGCTGTAGCGGCTGCTACGGTGCCTGGCTGACCATGTCGACGACGACGTCTGAGATCCCCCAGGCGCCATCGCCGGCGGCCGAGA
The DNA here is from genome assembly GCA_963725925.1 of uncultured Solirubrobacterales bacterium. Lineage (GTDB taxonomy): Bacteria > Actinomycetota > Thermoleophilia > Solirubrobacterales > Solirubrobacteraceae > Palsa-465. Next base: position 216,912 of record CAVSAY010000015.1, on the reverse strand, counting down.
CTCGGAGCGCCTCAACCGGCGACGAGCGAGGGTTCCTGCGCCGGTACACGTGGTGGCTAGTCGCACTCGGAGTGCTCGTGCTCTCCGCGGTGATTGTGCGTGCCCTCGGCACGCGACCCGGCTACGACCCCTACGGCTGGCTGATCTGGGGACGCGAGACCCTCGCAGGCACGCTCGACCTGGGCGGCGCCCCGTCGTGGAAGCCGCTGCCCTACCTGTTCACGGTGCCCTACTCGGTGTTCGGGCATTTCGCGCTGTGGCTGTGGATGACGACGGCTGTCGCGATCTCGCTGGGCGGATCGATCTTCGCGGGCCGGATCGCATACCGGCTGACCGGAACCGACGACGGCACAGAAGCGCTTCCCGGCGATCGCCGCAGCGCTGTTTGCCGGCGTCGCGCTGTTAGGGATCTGGCAGTACATGCACTCGATGTTCAGCGCCCAGTCGGACACGGTGATCACGGCGCTGTGCCTCGGGGCGATCGATTTTCACCTGTCGCGCCGCTTCCGGGTCGCGTTCGTGCTGCTGGTGCTCGCGCGCGCTGGGCCGCCCGGAGGTGTGGCCGTTCACCGGTCTCTACGGGCTGTGGCTGTGGTGGAAGCACCCCTCCAGCCGCTGGTTGGTCTACGGGGGTTTCCTGCTGATCCCGGCGATGTGGTTCGGGATCCCCACGATCACCAACCACCGCCCGTTCGTCTCCGCCCAGCTGGCGCTGCTGTCGCCGCGGGAGGTCACGGGCAACAAGTTCACGGGTGTCGCGAACCGCTACGCCACGCTTCATTACCTCCCGCTACAGCTCGCCGCGCTGCTGGGATTCGTGATGGCGTGGTTCCGGCGCGACCGCGTCGTGCTGGCGCTTGGCGGCGCCGTAATCCTGTGGGTCGCGGTCGAGATCGCGTTCGCGCTGCACGGCTGGCCGGCGGTCCCCCGGTACATGTACGAGGCCGAGGGAGTGACCGTCGTGATCGCCGCGGTCGCCGTCGGTTGGCTGCTCAAGGACGGCCTCGCGCTCGCCGAGCGCGATCGGCCGAGCTGGGCGCGCCCGCTCGGGATCGCGCTGGTTGCGATCCTCGCCGTGGCCCTGGTCCCGCCCGCCATCGCCCGCCTGCGCGAGGAGCACCGCGACCTCGTTCACGAGCGCGCGCGGACCAAGGAGATCAACCTGCTCGCGGGGGCGGTCAACGCGTACGGCGGCTACAAGCACCTGCTCGCCTGTGGCCATCCCGTCACGGCCGTCGGGTACGTCAGCATCCTCGCCTGGTACTCGCACCTGAACGTCGGCAAGGTCGGGCACCGGCCACAGTACGAGCTGCGCCAGAAGTACCCGATCGTGCTGTTCACCCAGCTGCACAACGGCTGGGCGATGACCCCGTACCGCACGCCCGCCTCAGTGCAGGGGTGCCCGCACGCGCTGTTCGTCTCGACGCCGCACCGCCCAAACGGGATCTTCTCGCCGCACTGAGCGGCTCGGCCCCGGCGGTCAGCGCTCCACGAAGTAGGAACCGCTGCCCTGGCCGCTTGAGTACCAGCGGCTGGTCACGGTCTTCTTGCGCGTGAAGAAGTCCACGGCGTCGCCGCCATGGGCGTGCAGGTCGCCGAGGAAGGAGTCCTTCCATCCCGAGAACGGGAAGAACGCAACCGGCGCGGCGACGCCGATGTTGACGCCGATCATCCCGGCCTCCACCTCGTGGCGGTAGCGCCGGACCGAGGCGCCCGACTCGGTGAAGATCGAGGTCCCGTTGCCAAACCGGCTGGAGTTCACGATCTCGATCGCCTCGTCGAGACTGGCGGCGTGGATCACCGACAGCACCGGCCCGAACACCTCCTCCTTGGCGATGTCCATGTCGGCGGTGACGCCGTCGAGAATCGTCGGACCCACAAACGAGGCGCCCTCGGCCGCCCCGGCGGCGGCCGTCCGCCCGTCGACGACCACCTTCGCCCCGTCGGCCTCGCCGCGCGAGATCCAGTCGCGGATGCGGTCGCGCGCAGCGCACGAGATCACCGGGCCGACGTCGGATGACTCCTCCATGCCGTCGCCGACGTGCAGTTCGCGGGTCGCCTCGGTCAGCGGGCCGATCAGCTGCTCGTGGGCGTCGCCAACCGTCACCACAACCGAGCCCGCCATGCACCTCTGCCCCGCCGCCCCGAACGCCGATCCGATGATCCCTTCGACGGTCTTGTCGATCACGGCGTCGGGCATCACGACCATGTGGTTCTTGGCCCCGCCCAGCGCCTGCACGCGCTTTCCCGCCTTGGCCGCGCGCTCGTAGACGTGCTTGGCGACCGGCGCGGACCCGACGAACGAGACCGCGTCGATGCCAGGGTGATCAAGGATCCCGTCGACCACCTCGCGTCCGCCGTTGACGAGGTTCACGACGCCCGGCGGCAGATCGAGCGCGTCCAGCTCGGCGAACGCGATCTGCTGGGTCAGCGGCACCTGCTCGGAGGGCTTGAGCACGAACGTGTTGCCGCAGGCGATCGCGAACGGCAGAAACCAGAACGGCACCATCGCGGGGAAGTTGAACGGGACGATCGCGGCGCAGACCCCGACGGGCTGGCGGATCGTCTCGGCGTCGATGTTGCGCGAGACGTCCTCGAGGTTGCGGCCCTGCATCGTCGTCGGGATCGCACACGCGCACTCGACCATCTCGATCATGCGCGCGACCTCGGCGCGCGCGTCGCCGAGCGTCTTACCCATCTCGGTCGTGACCGACCGAGCGAGGTCCTCGCTGCGTGCAACGAGCCGCTCGCGCAGCTCGAACAGCTTGCGAGCTCGTGCGATCGTCGACACTTCACGCCACGGACGCAGCGCCGCGCGCGCGGCCGTGACCGCCGCGTCAAGGTCGGCCCAGCCCGACAGTGGCACGCGCGCCAGCGTCTCGCCGGTGGCGGGGTTGGTGACGTCGAGCACGTCGGATGCGTCGGTCACCGGCGTCCACTGGCCGGCGATGTAGTTGTCAAGCGTGCGGGTTGCTGTGACTGCCATCAAGCGTCCATTCGTGGTCGGGGTCGTTGGCGACGGCCCACAGGCGGGTGGGGCCGGCCATCACGTTCAGGTAATACAGGTCGTAGCCGGGCGGGGTCGAGACCGTGTGGTAGCCGCGCGGCACCAGCACGCAGTCGCGATCGCCGAATGCCAGCGACTCGTCGAGCGTGCTGTCGTCGCTGTAGACACGCTGCAGGCCGAACCCTCGCGCCGGCGAGATCCGGTGATAGTAGGTCTCCTCGAGCAAGGTCTCGGCCGGGGGATCGTCGCGGTCGTGCTTGTGCGGCGGATAGCTTGACCAGTGGCCGGCCGGCGTGATCACCTCGCAGACCAGCAGCGAGTCGGCCTCCTGGTCGGCCATCAGGATCGGGCGGACCGTGCGCTCGAGCGCCCCGTACCCGCGGATCTCCGCTTCGATCTCGGCCCCGGGCAGCAGCCGCGGCGTCGCACCTCCGCCCGGCGCCGGAGCCCAGCACAGCGCCACTTCGCCGTCTCCCTCGATCGTCACGTTCGTCGCGGCGGGAAGATATGCGGCATCGGGCAGCCCCGACCAGGGATCGGGACGACCGCCGAGATCGCGCCACTCGCCATGCTCGGAGCCGATCGTCGCTGTGCCCGAGATGACGACGGCGCACAGCTCGCGGTCGCCGGTGTCCCGGCGGGCGACGGCGCCGCCTCTCAGCGCGAGCACCTCGAACCCGACGTAACGCCAGCCCGCGGACTTCGGCGTTACCTCGAGGATCGTGCCGTCCCGGCGCGCGGCGCCGCTGTGCACGAGCAGCTCAGTCATCGGTCGTCGCCAGGTAGCTTCGCTGCGAGCGCCGCGCCCGTTCGTAGGTCTCGCGGGCTGCTCGCACGTCGGGCTCGTCGGAGACCTCCGCGACCGGGACGTCCCACCAGCTCTCGGAGTCGAGCCCGGCGACGTGGCGGTCGGCCTCGATGTAGATCACGACCGGACCGTCGGGGTCCCCGGCCCCGCTCAGCGCGGCGCGGAGGTCGTCGATCGTCGTCGCGCGGATCACCCTGGCGCCGAGGCTCTCGGCGTTGGCGGCGAGATCGAGCGCCAGCTTGTTGCCGCTCGCGTCGAGCAGCTGCGTTCCGAACTCGTCCGAGCCGATCGAACGCGACAGCGCCCCGATCGACGCGTAGCCGTGGTTGTCGACGAGCACGATCACGATCGGGATCCGCTGTGCCACCGCCGTGACGAGCTCTCCGGGCAGCATCAGGTATGAGCCGTCACCGACCAGCACGAACACCTGCCGGTCGGGCGCCGCGAGCTTGACGCCGATCCCGCCCGGGATCTCGTAGCCCATGCACGAGTAGCCGTACTCGACGTGGTAGCCCTTGCCGTCGGGATCGTTGGCGCGCCAGAGCTTGTGCAGGTCGCCGGGCGCCGACCCGGCCGCGCAGACCACCACCCCGCGCTCGCCGGCCGCGTCGTTGATCGCGCCGATGATCGACGCCTGCGAGGGCGGCGAACCGGGCTCCGGCGGCAGCGACACGAGCCGGCGGACCTCGCCGGTCCACCACTCGGCCTCCTCGGTCGCGCGCATCTCCCATTCCGGCGCCACGCGCCAGCCGTGCAGCAGCTCGCCGAGTGCGGTGAGAGTCGCGCGCGCGTCGGCCACGAGCGGCAAGGCACCTTGCTTGGCGGCGTCGAAGCTCGCGACGTTGACGTTCACGAACCGCACCCCGGGATCCTGGAAGGCAGACATGGACGCGGTCGTGAAATCGCTCCAGCGAGTCCCGATCCCGATCACGAGATCCGCCTCGCGCGCGATGCGATTGGCCGCCGCGGAGCCCGTGGCTCCGACCGCACCGAGGCTGAGCTGGTGGTCTGACACGAGCGCCCCACGGCCTGCCTGGGTCTCGCACACCGGAATCCCCGTGGCGTCGACGAACTCGCGCAGCGCAGCGGTCGCCTCGCTGTAGATCACGCCCCCGCCCGCGACGATCAACGGGCGGTTCGCCGATCTGATGAGCTCCTCCGCGCGCACCATCGACTCGAGCGGCGGCGGCTGGCGGTAGATCTTCCACACGCGCTGCTCCAGGAACTCGGCTGGGACTTCGAACGCCTCGGTCTGGACGTCCTCGGGCAACGCGAGCGTGACCGCGCCCGTCTCGGCGGGGTCGGTCAGGACCCGCATCGCCTCGAGCGCCGCACCGATCAGCTGCTCTGGCCGTTCGACGCGCTCGTAGAAGCGCGACACCGGGCGCAGGCAGTCGTTGACCGAGACCGTCGCGTCGTGTGCCACCTCCAATTGCTGGAGCACCGGGTGCGGCGTACGCGTGGCAAACGTGTCGCCAGGCAACAACAGGACGGGCAGCCGGTTGATCGTCGCCAGCGCCGCGCCGGTGACCATGTTCGTGGCGCCCGGACCGACCGACGAGGTGCAGGCGAACGTCCCGAGCCGGTTGCGCTGGCGCGCGTAGCCCGCGGCGATGTGCACCATCCCCTGCTCGTTGCGCGCAGGATGGAACGGGAGCAGCTTGCGGTACTGGTGCAGCGCCTGGCCGATCCCGGCGACGTTCCCGTGTCCGAAGATTCCAAAGCAGCCCGCGAAGAACCGCGAGCGCGCGCCGTCGCGCTCCACATGCTGCACGGACATGAACCGTACGAGGGCCTGTGCGACGGTCAGCCGTTCCATACACGCACCTCGCCTGCATTTTGCAGATCCTGGCCGAGCAGCTCGAGCACCTCGTGCTCGAACGGCATCGCCTGCGAGCACAGAAGCCGGGAGGCGACGATCCCGCCGGCGGCGCCGGCGAACGCGACCGAGCGCTGAAACGGCCAGCCTGACAGCAGGCCGTGACACAGCGCGCCTCCGAACGCGTCGCCCGCTCCGAGGCCGCACAGCACGTCGATCGCCGGCGGTGCGATCAGATGCTGCCCGCCGGCCGTGGCCAGCAGCGCACCGTCGCCGCCCAGCTTGACGATCGCCAGCTGCACGCCGCGCTCGAGCAGCCTGGCGGCGGCCGCACGCGGTTCGCCGGAGCCGACCGCGATCTCGCATTCCTCGCGGTTGCCCACGGCGACGGTGGCGTGGGCGACGGCCGCCCCGATCCGTTCCGAGGCCTCATCGCGCGACCCCCAGAAGCTCGGGCGGTAGTCGAGGTCCAGGATCGTGTGCTCCCGGCGCCCCCGCGCCTCGAGCATCGCCTGGACCGTCGAGCGGCTCGGCTCCTGTGACAGCGCGCCGGCCGAGATCCACAGCAGCGGGACGGCCCGGATCGTGTCGGGCTCGACGTGGTCGGCGCGGATCTGGAAGTCGGGCACGGGCGGATCGCGGCGAAACCAGAGCTTCGGGTCCTCCGGGGGATCCAACAGCGCGAACGCGACCGGCGTCACCGTTCCCGGCTCGATCGCGGCGTAGCGCAGGTCGACGCCGAACTCGCGCAGCTCCGCGAGCGCGACCTCGCCGAGCGGATCCTCTCCGACCTTCGTGACGACGGCAGCGCGCCGCCCGAGGCGGGCCGCGGCGATCGCCACGTTCGTGGGGCTGCCGCCAACCGCCTTCTGGAACGTGCGCGCGGCGTGCCAGTCCGCACCGAGCTGGTCGCAGTACAGGTCGATGCTGATGCGCCCGACCGTCAGCAGCTCGAGATCCGACGAGGGCATCGGTCAGCCGCGACCGTCCAGAAACGCGACGCTCTCCCTGACGTCGGCGAGCGGCTGGCGTCCCACGCCGGCCTCGTCCTCGCTGATCGCCGTGTCCTGCTCGAGCACGAGCCAGCCGTCGTATCCGTGACGAGCAAGCTCGTCCATCGCGGCGGCGACCCCGGCATCGCCGCGTCCGAGCGGCACAAACAGTCCCAGCTTTGTCGCCGCCTGGAACGACAGTTCGCCCGATCGCACTCTCGCCGCGATTGTCGCGTCGACATCCTTCAGGTGCGCATGGACGAGGCGGTCGCCGTGGTCGCGGACGAACGCCACCGGGTCCAACCCGCCGATCAGCAGGTGGCCGGTGTCCAGGCACCACCCGACAGCGAGGCGCTCGAGCGCGAGCCGCACCTGCTCGTCTGTCTCGACCAACGTGCCCACGTGGGGATGCAGCGCGACCGTCAGGCCGTCGCCGGCGGCGATCGCCTGGATCTCGTTGACGTTGGCGGCCAGATTGCGCCAGCCGTCGTCGTCGAGCTCGGTCGGCTGCGTCCAGCCTTCGTCCTCGACGATCGACAGCACCAGCATGCGCGCGCCGGCCCCGGCCAGTAGAGCGCTCGCCTCCCGGGCCAGCTGCGCGGCATCGCCGAGCGAACGGTGGTGAAGCACGAGCGGCACGAACGCCCCGACCAGCTGCAAGCCGTAGCGCCCCAACGTCTCGCGCAACGCGCCGGGATCGGTCGGGAAGAACCCGGGCGGTCCAAGCTCCGTTCCGCGCAGCCCCACCGATTCCATCTCGGACAGGACTCGCTCGGGATCGGGCATCACGCCCCAGCCCGGCACCTCGCACGCGCCCCACGAGATCGGTGCGCCCGCGAGGCGCTCGCTGACCGCAACGTCACTGGGCACCGATGCATCATTGCAGCGCCCAAAAGAAAGGGCCCGGCGATATCGCCGGGCCCTCACAAGTGCAGCTAGCTACGCGTTCAGCGCGGCTTACATCATCCCCGACATGTCCGGCATGCCGCCGCCGCCACCGCCACCGCCATCCTTCTCGGGCACCTCGGCGACGATCGCCTCGGTGGTGAGGATGTTCTTCGCGATCGACGCGGCGTTCTGCAGCGCCGACCGGGTGACCATCGCGGGGTCAATGATGCCCGCGCTGACGAGATCGACGATCTCGCCGGTGGCCGCGTTGAGGCCCTGGCCCTTCTTGGCCTTGCGGACGTCGTTGACGACGACCGAGCCCTCGAGCCCGGCGTTGTCGGCGATCTGACGCAGCGGCTCCTCGAGCGCGCGACGCACGATCTTCGCACCGGTCTGCTCGTCGGCATCCTCGTACTTGTCGAGGTTCAGCGCCTTCTGCGCAGCCAGGAGTGCGACACCGCCGCCCGGCACGATGCCCTCCTCGAGAGCAGCGCGGGTGGCCTGCAGCGCGTCCTCGACGCGGTGCTTCTTCTCCTTCATCTCGGTCTCAGTCGCAGCGCCGACCTTGACGACCGCAACACCACCGGAGAGCTTGGCCAGGCGCTCCTGGAGCTTCTCGCGGTCGAAGTCCGAGTCGGTGTTCTCGATCTCGGTCTTGATCTGGTTGATGCGGCCCTTGATCGCGTCGGTGTCGCCGTTGCCGTCGACAATCGTGGTCGTGTCCTTGGCGACGACCACGCGCCGAGCGCGGCCCAGCTGCGAAAGCTGGGTGTTCTCGAGCTTGAGGCCCATCTCCTCGGTGATCACCTCGCCGCCCGTGAGGACCGCGATGTCCTCGAGCATGCGCTTGCGGCGGTCGCCGAAGCCGGGAGCCTTGACCGCGACGCCGGTGAAGGTGCCGCGGAGCTTGTTGACCACGAGCGTCGCGAGCGACTCGCCCTCGACGTCCTCGGAGATGATCAGCAGCGGCTTGCCCGACTGGATCGTCTGCTCGAGCACGGGCAGCAGGTCACGGACGGAGCCGATCTTCTGGTTGGCGATGAGGATGTAGGGGTCCTCGAGCGTCGCCTCCATGCGGTCCTGGTCGGTGACCATGTAGGGCGAGATGTAGCCCTTGTCGAACTGCATGCCCTCGGTGAACTCGAGGTCCATGCCGAACGTCTGGCCCTCCTCGACGTTGACCACGCCGTCCTTGCCGACCTTGTCGATCGCGTCGGCGATCACGTCGCCGATCTCCTCGTCACCGGCGGAGATCGTCGCCACGCGGGCGATCTGCTCCTTGCCGGAGATCTCGGTCGACTGCGACTCGATGTTCTTGACGACGTCCTCGACTGCCTTCTCGATCCCGCGCTTCAGTCCGAGCGGGTTGGCGCCGGCGGCGACGTTCTTGAGGCCCTCGCGGACGATCGACTGGGCCAGGACCGTGGCCGTCGTCGTACCGTCGCCCGCCACGTCGTTGGTCGCGGTCGCGACCTCGCGGACGAGCTGAGCACCTTGATTCTGGAAGACGTCCTCGACCTCGATCTCACGCGCGATCGTCACACCGTCATTGGTGATCGTGGGCGCGCCGAACTTCTTGTCGAGGACCACGTAGCGGCCCTTGGGGCCAAGTGTGACCTTGACGGCGTTGGCTACCGCGTCGACGCCCAGCTCGAGCGCCTTGCGGGCCTCCGCCTCGTACTTCAGTTCCTTATGTGCCATATACCTGGTTCTCCTGGAAGGGGGTTAGGACTGGACCTTTGCCAGCACGTCGGACTCGCGGAGGACAAGAAGCTCCTCGCCGTCCACCTTGATCTCGGTGCCGCCGTACTTGCTGTAGAGCACCTCGTCGCCTTCGACAACGTCGAGCGGCGTGCGCTTACCCGTGTCCTCGTTGACCTTGCCGTCGCCGACCGCGAGCACCTTGCCCTTCTGGGGCTTCTCCTTGGCTGTATCGGGCAGGACGATGCCACTGGCAGTGGTCTCCTCCTCCTCGATCGCCCGCACGATCAAACGATCGCCTAGGGGCTTGAGCTTCATCTATTCAACCTCCGGGTTGGGAAGGGAATCTGCCTGGTTAGGGGCTTGGCACTCTCAGGCCGAGAGTGCCAGTGGTCACAGACTATAGCCGCTGCACGGCTTCGATCAAGTGAAAATTTGGCACTCTCGTGTGTGGAGTGCCAAGGAGCTCGGAGACGGGCGGAGGCGCGCATGCGACGTTGTTCCCGGCTGGATCGCCCTCCGGTCGCTCACCCCAGGTACCGTTGCCCCGAGATGGCCGCCGACTACCCCTGTCCCTGCTGTGGGCACCTGGTCTTCCGCGAGCCGCCGGGCTCGTATGACATCTGCGAGATCTGCTTCTGGGAGGACGACATCGTGATGCTCCGCTGGCCCACCGCCGGCGGCGGCGCCAACCACGTCGCGCTCGTCGAGGCCCAGAGCAACTACGCCGAGTTCGGCGCGAGCGAGCGAGCACACCACGTGCACGTGCGACCGCCGACCGACGACGACCCGCTCGAAGCCGGCTGGCGCCCGATCGACCTCGAGCGCGACAGCTTCGAGCCCGAGGGCAAGCAAGACGCGCCGTGGCCGGAGGACCCGACCGTGCTCTACTGGTGGCGCCCGACGTTCTGGCGCCGCGACCGCCGGGCCGCCGGTTAGTTCTGCGCGCCGCCGAGCCCGTGGATGCGGTCGCGCAGCTCGGGCGGGTTCTCGATGATCTGGGAGAAGCGGACGACGGTGACGGTGTCGTCCATCTCGACCTTGCGGCCGTAGATCTGCTCGAGGAAGTGGACCATCTCGTCGACGCGCCGGAACTCCGGATTGTCGTGCTCGATGTCGCGGGGAGAGAGGTCCTTGACTCGTTTGACCTCGACCTGGTCGATCACCGCGTTGAAGATCTTCTCGCGCGGTGAGTGCTGATAGCCGATCGTGACGAGCACGCAGTCGTTCTTGCGGTACTTGTGGGACTTGTCGCCCAGGCGGATCGTGGCGGTCTTGCGACCGCGCCGCAATTGGTCTGCAAACACCGAGGAGTAGAAGTTCAGGACACGCACGGCTCGCCAGCCTACCGGTCGGATGCCAATCGCGATAGCGCGCGATTGATCATCTCCCGCTCGCCCGGATATGTGAGCGACCGTGCGGCCTCCTTCAGGGGCATCCAGCGCGCGTCCTCGATCTCGTGATCGTGGTCTGCGAGATCGCCGGAGCGGTACTCGAACAGGAAGAAGGCGACCCTTTTGGGCACGCGGCGGCCCTTGCGCTCGTAGGTGTAGCTGGTCTCACCCAGCGCCTCAATCAGCTCGGCCGTGACCCCCGTCTCCTCGGCCACCTCCCGGGTTGCCGCCTGCTCGGGAGTCTCGTCGCCGTCCGGGTGTCCCTTCGGAAGCCCCAGCACGCGGTGACCGTGGGAACCGCGCTTGACGGGCACGATCACGACGACCTCGTCGCCTCGCACGACTACGCCCCCTGCTGAAAACTCGGGATCAGACACTCCCGCTCAGGCTAATAAACGTAGCGCTCCAATGCACCGGGATCGTGCACGACGAGCTTTCCGCGGCCCTGGGTGATGATCCCGGCGCGCTCGAGCACGGCGAGGAAACGGCTCGCGGACTCGCGCGACGAGCCGGCCAGCTGAGCGAGGCTGGCCTGGGTGGACGTGATCAGGACGTCGCCCTGCTCTGCGCCCTCCGACTGCGCCCCGGCGACGAGCTGCATCAGCACCGACGCGACGCGGCTCTGAACCGTCTGGAACGACTGGCGCGCGAGGCGCTCGTTGGTCTCGCGCAATCGTCGACCAAGCGATGCCAGCAGCTTGACCGCAATTTCCGCGTGCTCGCTCAGCAGGCGGCGCATGTCGCCGCCGAGGATCGCGATCGCCTCGGTGTCCTCGAGCGTCTCAATCGTCGCCGAGCGCCGCTCGTCGTCGAACATCGCCAGCTCGCCGAAGATGTCGCCTGGACCGAAGTTGGCCAGCGTGATCGAGCGGCCGTCGGGGTGCTCGCGAACGGCACGAGCTCGGCCGTTGCGCACGACGTAACACGTGCTGCTCTCGTCGCCCTCGCGGAAGACGACCTCTCCCGCTACGAACTGGCGCGGAACTGCGACTTCCGCCACACGCGCAAGCTCGTCCTCGCCCAGCTCGGAGAACACGGGGACGGCGCGAAGCAGCGCGATTGTGTCTTCGCTGGTAGCCGCCATGCGGCCAGGGATACCAGATCACGCAAGATCGAGGGCGCGCTCGCGCCGCCGATGGGTGACCATCCCGCCAACCCACCAAGCCAACGCCGCGATCGCAGCGACCGGGAGCAGCACCGCGAGCCCGATCAAGAGCACGCCCGCGACCACGACCAGGACGCGCCCGGCGTCGTGGGTTGCCTTGCCGAGGGTGAAGCCGCTGCTGCCGTGATGGGTGGGGGTGACCGGAGGCTGGGGACCCGCGAAGATCGTCAGCGAGATGTTGCTGTAGGCGATGCGATGGTTCAGCGCCGCGAGCGATGACTCGTCAGATGAGATCGATCGCTCGGCGTCGCGGATCTGGGCCTTGAGGCTGTCGACCTGCTCGGTGGTGACGGCGTTGGCGAGCTGCTTGAGCAGCGACGTGCGAAGCGCCTGGGCATCGGCGAGCCGGCGCTTTGCCTGGATGTACTGGTTGTTGACGTCCTGGCTGTTGTCCGTGCGCGACGCGACTCTCGCGTATGTGAGCTGCGAGAGCTTGGTCATCGTCTGTGCCAGCGCCGAGCTCGGCACGCTCAGCTGCATGAACGCGTTGCCGTCCGCGCTACCGGTCTGCGTGACGGACGAGCGATTGACGATCCCGTTCTCCTGCCCGATGACGTTGAAGGCTTCCTGCGCGACGTCGTCGACCCGGCTCGGGGCGGTGGAGAGGTTCAGCTGAGCGGACTGGATCGTCTTGCGGCCGTTTGACTGCGGCTGCGGCGTCTGCCCCGAAGGCGAGGTGGCCGTGGGAGCGGCAGCCTGGGATGACGCCGCCGACGTGGCACCGCCGCTCGCCGCGCCACTCGCCGAACGACTCGGCGCCGACAGCTCGTGGGCCGGTCCGGCGCTCGATGACGACGGCGCCGACCCGACCGCACTCGACGCCGCCGAACTCGAAGCCACCGAGCTCGAGGCGCTGCTGGAGCCCGCGTGGTCGATGCCGGGAACGAACACGACCAGGGCCACCACGGCTGCCGCGAGCGTGACCGCCGCGCCGCCGGCCAGCCACCCGGACCACCAGGAGCGGCGAGGCGGGCGTTCCGCTTCACGCGCGGCCCCGCCGAACCGTCCCGACACGCGGTCATCGAGGTTGTGGGCGAAGACCGGATCCACGGCGGGCCGGTCGTCGGCGAGCAGCAGCGCAAGCTCGGCCAGCTCGGCGTACTGCGGGTCGACGGCCTCACCGGCCAGCGTCGAGTCGATCGCGTCCAGCGCCGCAGCGACCTCGGGGTCCATAGGCGTGTCATCAAGCAGTCGCATTGCAGGCCTTCCTGAGCTTCTCCATGGTCCGGTGCAGCAGCGTCCCGGCGTTTGACTCGCTGACGCCGAGCACTCGCGCGAGCTCGGCGTTTGACAGGCCGGCGTGGAACTTCAGCGCGATGATCTCGCGCTCGCGGGCGGGCAGCGTCGACAGCGCCTGCCGGACCATCGTCCGCGCCAACGCCACTTCGGCGCCGTCGTCGGGCCCGTCGACTGAGGGATCCTCGGGGTCGACGACGAGCGTCGCATGGCGCTTGCGCCGCCTCAGCTCGTCGAGCGCCGCATTGCGCGCGATCCCGAACAGCCACGCGCGCTCCTCGCCACGGCGCCGGTCGAAAGTGCGCCGGCGCCGGTAGGCCCGCTCGAACGCGAGCTCGGTGACGTCCTCGGCCGTGCTGCGGTCGCCGAGCAGCGTCGCAACGTACGCGAACACGTCGTCTCGGCTGGAGCGATAGAGCTGCTCGAAGCGCTCCCAGCTGGACTGCTGCGCGCCTTGGTCGGGCGTGGCCACCGTACCTGTCACACCCTCACTACGACGAGGCAAGCGGTTCATCACGATCACATCGACAAATCGTCCTCAAAGCCACATGGTGCCGCTCCGGGGCGCCCGGATGCCAGAATGTGGACGTAGTGCCGATTCGTCTTTTCACGGGCGCGTTGCTCGTTGTTGTTCTGGCAGTGGTGGCAACGCCCGCGCTGGGGTCCACGTCCGTTCCGACTCCGAACCAGATCAAGAGCGCGGTCCACAGCGCCGAGCGCTCCAAGCGTTTGTGGGCGACGATCAACGTCTGCGACACGCGAAAACACCCGCGTACGATCGGTATTCGCGGCGAGGCGCCCGCGCTGGGCTTCCCCGCGACGATCTCGATCTCGATCGCCGTCGACTTCTATTCCAAGACCGACAAGCGGTTCGAACCCGATCCGAGCGCTACCAAGATGATCAAGGTCGGGCCGGTGAGCCACGGCATCCACCAGCGCGGCGTGACCTTCCGGTTCGCGCCGCACACCGGTCGCCTGCGGGGCACCGCGACGTTCTCGTGGACGCGCCGCGGCAAGGTGCTGGGCAGCACGAAGCGCATCACGACCCCGAGTCATCACGACGCCGACTTCGGCGACCCCTCCGGCTTCAGCGCCGCGACCTGCATGATCAAGTGATCCGGTGCCCGGCTAACGGGCCGCCAGCTCGCCGAACAGGCGCGGATCGTTGGTGATCACGCCAGTCACGCCCAGCGCCTCGAGCTCGGCCAGCTGCGAGAGCTCGTCGACCGTCCACACGTAGATCTCGCCGTCGACGGCTCGTACGCGCGATACGAGCCGGGCGGTCACGAGCCGCCAGTGGACCATCAGCGCGTCGCACAAGCCGGCGTTGATCGCGGCCGCGGCCCGGCCGGGGAGCACGAGCCGCAAAGCCCGCACCATCGCCAGCGCCGCGACGGCCGTCGTCCGCGATCTGAACGGGTCGCGCTTGACCTTGGGGACCGACCATCCCAGGCGCACGTCCGGCTCCGAAGCGCGGATCAGCTCGAGGCTCGAGCGGTACTGCGTTGAGATCAGCACCCGGTCACTGAGCTGCGCATCGCGCACGTGATCGAGCACGGCCTGCTCGTAGCCCGGAAGCTTGAGGTCGAGGTCGAACTCGATTCCGTCAAACCGCGCGGAGCCGAGATATGCCAGCGCCTCCTCGAGCGTGTGCGGCGTGCGCTTGGCGGCATCCGCGTAGTCGTGGGCGAGCAGCAGCCGGTCGGTGCCACGCTCGGGCAGGACGTCGAACTCGATCATGTCGACCCCGGCGGCGATCGCGGCATCGAAGCTCGCCAGCGTGTTGCCGGGAACGATCAGGTCGGCCCCCTTGTGGCCGACGCGCCGAAGTCGGGTTATCTCTGGCATCCGGGGCACCAGTATGTCGTCCGGTTTGCGTCGCCCTGGCCACGCGCGACGATTTTCGTACCGCACCGGGGGCACGGCCGCCCGGACATGCCGTACACGCGCGGCCCGATTGAGCGCGGGCCGTTACGCGCCGACAGCGCCATCCGCGGACGCGTCGCCTCGACGATCGCGACCGCCTCGGCGTCGGAGATCTCCGACACGCGCCGCCACGGATCGACGGCGGCCTCCCAGCAGCCTTCGGCCTTCCAGATGTTGCCGATGCCCGCGACGTTTCGCTGGTCGAGCAGGGCGTCGCCGATCGGGCGGGTCTGGTCGTCCGAGCGCAGCCGGCTCAGGAAGCTCGCGACGTCGAAGTCCTCGGCGAGCACATCAGGTCCGAGCGCCGCCAGGCGCTGATCGAAGCGCACCCGCCCGGCCGTGATCAACTCGAGCAGCGGGCCGTCGAACTCGATCACCTCGTGGCCGCGCGAGCGCAGCACGATCCACGCGCGCGAGCGTGAGCGCCGGCCGCGACGGCCCGGCGCGTACACGCCCCAGGCGCCGGTCATGCCCAGATGCGAATGCAGCACCAGCCCTCCGTCGAAGTGCAGGAACAGGTGCTTGCCGTGAGTGCTGACCTCGGTCACGGCGCGGCCCTCGAGGCGCTGCGGCCAGCGATCGAGCGCGTGCCGCGGCTGCGGTGTCTCGATCGCGTCCGGCACGACTCCCTCCAGTACCGGGCGGATCCGGTTCGCCGCCCAGGCGATCGTGTCCCCCTCAGGCATCCCGCCCGCCTAAGCGGTCAGTGTCAGCCGCCGCGGACCTTCCTGGAAGCCGAGCGCCACCAGCGCCGGCCCCAGCGCCGACGCCATCGCCGGCTCGCCGTCGACCTTCTCGAGCGCCAGGCGCTTGATCGCGCCGGCACGTACCCGGTCCACGAGCGCCTCGAGCGCCGGCGCAAGCCGCGCGTCGTCCGCCTGCACCAGCGTCTGCAGCGCCCGCCCCGAACGCTCCAGGTACAGGATCGGGTCGCCGCCCGACAGAACCACATGTGCCCCGGCCGCCCGCGCGGGTCGCCGCGATGCCTCACCGTCGCCGCGGTCGGGCCAGGGGAGCGCCGCGCCGTAGGGCTGCGCGGGGTCGACCGCCGCCAGCACCACCGGGGCCTCGTGCGCAGGCGCCTGCGCGCGCAGACGCTCGACCGCGCCGGGCAGCGCAAACTGCGCGCCTCCGAGCCCTTCGACGAAGTAGCCCCGGCGAGCGATCCCCAGCGTCTCAAGTTGTGTGAGCTCGGCGTAGATCGCCGAGAAGCCGCCGGCGATCCCCTCGGCCAGGACCTGTTCGCGCGTGAGCACGCCGTAGCGTTCCAGCAGCAGCTCGGCGAGCGCCCGGCGACGCGCGCCCGGATCAACCGCCGCGGCAAACAACGGCGCCGTCAGCGACCACCTGCCCTGCACCTGGGCAGCTGCTCCAGTGCGCCGGCGAGACGCGAACCGCCCCGCGCTGCGACGAGATGCACGCGCCCGATCGCGCTGAGCTCGTGCGAGCGTGAGCCGCGGCGCCCGCAACGGCGAGAACGCGTCGTTGGTCGCCTCGCCCGCCCACACGAGGTCCCACAGAGCCTCCTGCAGCTCCTCGGGCGCGAGCTCGACGTCGACCAGCAGGTCGGTGAAGAAGCACGCTCCCGCGGCGAGTCGTTCGCGGACGGCGGCGTGCTGCGGCTGGTCGGTGGTGCCGGCCGTCGCGCCCCGAAGCTGCGGCGGACCGAGCTCGGCCAGGTCCTCGCGGAAGTACAGGGCCACCCGCCCGGAGCTGCGGCCCAGCGCGCCCGCCCCGATCCATACGACCTCCCCGGCGGCGCAGAGCTGATCCATCCACGTCGGCGAGTAGGCGCCGACGCGGCGGGGCAGCACGTCGCGCTCCCAGGCATCGGCCGGCAGCGCCAGCCCCTGCAGCGGCACGAGCGCCTCGCGCAGCCGGTCGACCCCGGCGCCCGACGCGGGGTGGCGGTCGACGTTCTGCCAGGCGGGCAGGAAGCGGGCAAGGGCACGGTGATCGACCGGCTCGACCTCCTTGCGGAGCACCGCCAGCGACGCCCGGCGCAGACGCCGCAGGACCTCCGGGTCACACCACTCGCGCTCGGTTCCGCCGGGCCGCAGCTCGCCTCGCACGAACACGCCCTCGCGCTCGAGCTCATTCAACGCGGCGGTCGGGTCGACGCCGTAGCGCGCCCGCAGCTCGCCGACGGTGAACGGACCGTGCGTCGCGCCGTAGCGGCGAACCAGCCGCACCAGCGCGTCGGGCACGTCCTCGACAAACGCGGCGGGCAGTCCGCCGGGCGGGGCGACTCCGAGCGCGTCGCGGTAGAGGCCGGCGTCGGCCGCGTCGATCCACCGCTCCTCGCCGCCGACCCTGACCGTCAGCGCCCGCCGTTCGGCGCGCAGGTCCGACAGCATCGAGTCGGCGTCGACGCCGTCGAGCACCCGCATCGCCGCCTCCGCGGCAGTCAGGTCCCCGAGCGTCCTGAGGATGTCGTGCAGTGCGTCGCGAGTGCCCGCGCGGCGGATATCCGACAGGAACTGGAGGTCGTCCTCGACCTGTGCCAGCGCCCCCGGGTCGATCAGGTCGCGCAGCTCGTCCTGGCCCAGCAGCTCGCGCAGCAGATCGCGGTCGAGCGACAGCGCCGCGGCGCGGCGTTCGGCGTTGGGCGTGTCGCCCTCGTACATGTAGGTGGCGACGTAGTCGAACAGCAGCGAGGAGGCAAACGGCGACGCCGTCGGCGTCTCAACCTCGATCAACGAGATCTCGCGCCGGTGCAGCGCAGTCAGCAGATCGACCAGGCCGGGCACGTCGAGCACGTCACGCAAACACTCCCGGTAGGTCTCCAGCACGATCGGGAACTCCCCATATTTCTTGGCGACCTCGAGCAGCGACTGCGCCTTGAGCCGCTGTTGCCACAGCGGCGTGCGCTTGCCCGGCCGGGCACGGGGAATCAGCAGCGCGCGCGCGGCGTTCTCGCGAAAGCGCGCTCCGAATAGGGCGCTGGCCGACAGCTCGGCGACGACGCGGTCCTCGATCTCGTCGGGCTCGAGCATCACCAGGTCGGCCCCCGGTGGCTCCTCGGCGTCGGGGAGGTGGACGATGATCCCGTCGTCTGACCAGATCGCGTCGGACTCCAGCCCGATCTCCTCGCGGATCCGCGCGGTCAGCGCCAAGCCCCAGGCAGCGTGGACGCGCCCTCCGAACGGCGACAGGATGCACAACCGCCAGTCGCCGATCTCGTCGCGAAAGCGCTCGACGACGATCGCGCGATCCGACGGGATGACCCGCGTGGCGGCCTCCTGCTCGCGCAGGAACTCCACGAGATTGTTGGCGGCGCGGCGGTCGAGGTCGTAGTCGGCGGCGAGCGCCTCGGGCTCCTGCCCGACGGCCCAACGGGAGAACGCGCCGATTGCCTCGCCGAGCTCCTTGGGACGCCCGATGCCGTCGCCCTTCCAGAACGGAACCGCGCCGGGCAGCCCGGGCGCGGGCGTGACGATCACGCGGTCGCGGCCGATCTCCTCGATCCGCCAGGTGCTCGCGCCGAGCAGGAACGTCTGGCCGGGACGGGCCTCGTAGACCATCTCCTCGTCGAGCTCGCCGACGCGGCGGCCATCGGGCAGCGTGACCGCGTACATACCGCGGTCGGGGATCGTGCCGGCGTTGGTGACGGCGAGCTGGCGGGCTCCCGGTCGCGCGCGGAAGGTCCCCGCGATCCGGTCCCAGACGATCCGCGGGCGCAGCTCGGCGAACTCCGACGACGGATACCGGCCGTCGAGCATGTCGAGCACGTTCTCGAGCTGGGTGCGGCTGAGCTCGGCGTAGGAGTGCGTGCGCGTGACGAGCGCGTACAGGTCGTCGACGGCGACCGGCTTGTCGTCGGGCGCGGCGGCGGCGATCGCGACGATCTGCTGGGCGAGCACGTCGAGCGCGTTGCGCGGCACCACGGTCGTCTCGATCTCCCCCGCGCGCATCCGCTTGGCGACCACGGCGCACTCGAGCAGGTCGGCGCGGAACTTGGGGAAGATCCGTCCGCGGCTGACGTCGCCGACCGAGTGGCCGGCCCGGCCGATGCGCTGAAGCCCACGGGCCACCGACTTGGGCGACTCGACCTGGATCACGAGATCCACGGCTCCCATGTCGATCCCGAGCTCGAGCGAAGAGGTCGCGACCAGGCACGGCAGCTCGCCGGCCTTGAGCATCTCCTCGACGACCGTGCGCTCCTCGCGCGCCAGCGAGCCGTGATGCGCGCGGGCGATGTCCTCGCCGGCGAGATCGTTGAGGCGCAGCGCGACGCGCTCGGCGCCGCGGCGGTTGTTGACGAACAGGATCGTCGAGCGGTGTTGTTTGATCAGCTCGAGCAGCTCGGGATAGATCGCCGGCCAGATCGAGCGGCGCGTGGCCTCCGAGCCGCCGACGAGCGGGTCGAGGTCGGGCGCCGGCGTTGCGTCGGGCTCGACCATCGACTCGACCGGGACCCGGATCTCGAGGTCGAGCTCCTTGCGCACGCCCGTATCGACGATCCGGCAGGTGCGCCGCGGTCCGACGAGGAAGCGGCCGATCTCCTCGAGTGGCTTCTGCGTGGCCGACAGCCCGATCCGCTGCACCTCGCGCCCGGCGGACTCGGTCAGGCGCTCCAGCGTCAGCGCCAGGTGCGCGCCGCGCTTGGTCGCGGCGACCGCATGGATCTCGTCGACGATGCACCAGCGCGCGCCGTCGAACAGCTCCTGCGCGCGGCTGGTCAGCATCAGGTACAGCGACTCGGGCGTCGTGATGAGGATGTCGGGGGGCTCGCGCAGCATCGCCTGGCGCTCGCGCTGCGGCGTGTCGCCGGTGCGTACCGCGACCTTTAGATCGGCGCCGATGCCGCGCAGCGGCGTGCGCAGGTTGCGGTCGATGTCGTACGACAGGGCCTTCAGCGGCGAGACGTAGACGAGCCCGATGCGCCGGTCGGCGTCGCGCGGCTCGGCGGCCAGCCTGTCGATCGCCCAAAGGAACGACGCGAGCGTCTTTCCCGATCCGGTCGGCGCCGAGATCAGGACGTGCTCGCCGGACGCGATCGCCGGCCACGCCTGGGCCTGGGCGGGCGTGGGCTGCGCGAATGCCCCGATGAACCAGTCGCGTGTAGCGGCGCTGAAGTCAGACAGGGGCATGCATCTGAGGTTACGACGGATCCATGAAGGCGACCGCCGGACCGAGGCCAGCTTTTGACCGCAATGGCACGATCCGGCGGCCCGGCTGAACGGCCGGCCGGATCTCCCTGAGCAGATCGCCGAGGCGCTCGGCGAGCGCGTCGAGATCGGACACGATCACGACCAGTCCCCAGAATTGAGTCCCGCCCACTTCGGGTGCTTGGACGATCTCCATGATCGCCGGGCCGAGGCGGCGAAATCCCTGGCGGGCGCCGTTGCGCTCGGCCAGCCGCCGCAGCGGCATGCCGGCAGCGGCGACGGCGTCGGCGGTGTGGTCGAAATCGGGGGTGACGATGACAACGTGGTCGACGGCGATGGCGCCGTTGGGATGCCCGGGGTCGTCGGAGCCGTGGCGCCCGCCCTTGCCTTCACGGCCGACTGACCCGTCAATCACCCTTGTCGGGAGGCCGTCGATCGAGCTCGTCTCATCGATCCCGCGCAAGGTCCACGCGACGATCCCCTCACCTTCGCCTCCCAGCCTCAGCGACACGCCGCCCAGCTCGATCACCCGATCCGGCGAGACGTTGAACCCGAGGGCCTCCCAACGCTCCGGCGGATCGGCGATCTCCAGAGCGACGAGCTCGGGACGGATCGAGCTCGTGGTCAATCGACCAGCAGCACGAGCTTGCCGCGCACGTGCCCGCGCTGACTGAGCTCGTGCGCCTCGGCGATCCGATCGAGCGGGAAGGCCTCCGAGACAGGCAACGTGAACTCGCCGGCCTCGATCAGGTCGCCGATCTCGCTCAACGCGTGCACGGCGCGGGCCGTTCCCATCCCGCCGCTGAACTCCACGCCGGTCTCCTGGGCACCGAGGAAGTCCGCGATCGTGACCACCCGGTCCGGACTGCCGGTGAGCTCGACGAGCGCCGGCAGCTCGCCGGCTCCGGCCGCGTCGAGCGCGGCGTCGACACCGTCGGGGGCAAGCTCGCGGACACGTTGCTCGAGGCCTTCGCCGTACGTGGTCGGCTCGGCGCCGAGCGAGCGCAGGTAGTCGTGGTTGTTCTCGCTCGCCGTGCCGATCACCCGCGCGCCGCGCGCCCGCGCGATCTGGACGGCCGCGCTGCCCACGCCTCCGGCGGCGCCGTTGATCAGCACCGTGGTACCGGACCCGACGCCGAGCAGATCGAGCGTGCGCACGGCGGTCTCGACGGCAACCGGAAGCGCTGCGGCATCCGGGAAGTCCAGTGACGGCGGAATCGGGGCGTAGTCCGAGGACAGCGCGAGCTGCGCCGCGCCCCCGCCTCCCGCGGCAAAGCCGAAGATCCTGTCACCGGGCTTGGCGTCGGTCACGCCCTCGCCGACCTCGTCGACGATGCCCGCGACCTCGCGGCCCGTCGTCTGCGGCAGGTCGCCGCCCATGGCGCCGCTGCGCACCTTCCAGTCGATCGGGTTGATGCCGGCGGCACGGACCGCGATCCGGACCTGGCCGGCGTCGGGATGTGGATCCGGAAGCTCAACGACCTCCAACACGTCGGGGCCTCCGAACCGGCTGAACTGGACCGCCTTCATTGCGCCCGGCAAAGGCTACGCGAGCGCGCCGGCGAGCTCCCGGGCGTTGGCGAACACCGCATCGATCATCTCCTCGGTCAGCCGGCCGGTGAACGTGTTCTGCTGGCTGGGGTGGTAGCAGCCCAGCAGCGTCCACCCCTCGAGCTCGACCGAGGCGCCGTGGCCGAACCGCGGCCGCGGCTTGGGGGTGGCGACGCCGAGCGCCGCGAGCGCGCGAAACGCGACCTCCCACGCGAAGCCGCCGAGACAGACGATCACCGCAAGCCGCTCGAGCAGTGACAGCTCGCGGACCAGGTAGGGCATGCAGTTGTCGCGCTCGGCCGGCAGCGGGCGGTTGGCAGGGGGCGCGCACCGCACCGCCGCCGTGACGAAGCAGTCGTTGAGCTTCAGGCCGTCGTCGCGCGCGACGGACGTGGGCTGGTTGGCAAAGCCGGTACGCCACAGCGAGCCGAACAGCCAGTCGCCCGAGCGGTCGCCGGTGAAGATCCGGCCGGTCCGGTTTCCGCCGTGCGCCGCCGGCGCCAGGCCGAGGATCAGGACGCGCGCCGCCGGATCGCCGAAGCCGGGAAGCGGACGGCCCCAGTACTCCTCGGAGGCAAACGCGGCGCGCCGCTCGCGCGCAACCTGCTCGCGCCACTGCACCAGCCGCGGGCAGCGGCGGCAGTCGACGACCTCGCGCTCGAGCGCCTCCAGCTCGGCGTTGCTCACGAACGGCTGGGCGCCAAGAGCCCGCCGATCATCCGGTCGATCACCGGGGCCAGCGAGATCACGTGCTCGGGCTCGCGCAACCGCACCTGGCGAGACACCAGCTCGATGATCGCCCCGACGGCCGCAAACGAGTCGTACGGCGAGGCGAACCGAGCGATCAGTCCCCGGCGCGCGGCCTCGGCGTTCTCGGCGTCGAGGATGTCGGCGAACTGCTGGATCATCTGGTCGCGGCGGCGCGCCGCGGCAGGCCCGGCGCCGATGATCTCCACGAGCAGCGTCTGCGCGTACTCCGGATGCTCGGCGACGGTCGTCAGGAACGCGGCCGTGGCCGCCTTCATCCGCAGGCGCGCGTCCGGGCCGGCGCCGCGCGCGGCCTCGCCCATCGCCTGGACGATCTCCATCGCGGCGGTGTCGAACAGGGCGAGGATGCACTCCTCCTTGTTGGAGAAGTGCTCGTAGAAGGTCGCCTTCGACATTCCCGCCTGGCGGCTGATCGTCTCCGAGCTGGCGCCGGCGAACCCGACGCGCGCGAACTCCTCGGCGGCCGCCCGCAGCAGCCGCTGGCGCTGGAGCGGCAGGCGCACTTCGAGCGGCGGCGCGTGGCGACCGCGGGCGGATGGGATGGCGGGGGTTGTGGTCAGTCAGCCCTTCAGGGATCGGCCGTAATGCTGCTCGTAGTACTCGCGGTATGTGCCGGAGCGAATCGGCTCCCACCACCAGGCGTTGTCGCGATACCAGTCGCACCGTACGGGAGATGCCCTCGCCGAAGCGAAACCGAGGTTCCCAGCCCAAGGCGCTTGAGCTTGTCGGACGAGAGCGAGTACCGCCGGTCGTGGCCAGGGCGGTCGGTCACGTACTCGATCAGCGACTCGTCGGCTCCCGTCAGTTCGATGATCTGCTTGCAACGACCAGGTTCTCGACTCGTCGGGACCGCCGCAGTTGTAGACCTCCCCGGGCGCGCCGTGAGCGAGCGACATGGCCAATGCCGCGCCCAAAGTCCTCGACATACAGCCAGTTGCGCACGTTTCGGCCGTCTCCGTAGACGGGGAGAGAGTCGCCGGCGAGCGCGTTCAGGATCATGAGACGGGATCAGCTTCTCGGGGTACTGACGGGGCCCGTAGTTGTTCGAACCCCGGCAGATGACCGTCTCGAGTGCGTACGTGTGGAAGTAGCTCGAGACACGAGCAGATCCGCACCGGTCTTGGTAGCGCTGTACGGGCTCGAGGGTCGTAGCGGCGAATCCTCCGTGAATGACCCCTCCTCGATCGATCCGTACACCTCGTCGGTCGAGACCTGCAGATAGCGTAGTCCCGCGCTGCCGCGCGGCCTCAAGCAACACGTGCGTGCCCTTGCATGTTGGTCACGATGAAGGCCTCGGGTCCGCTGATCGAGCGATCGACGTGGGTCTCGGCGGCGAAGTTCACGATTGCGTCACAACCACTGACCGCATCGGCGACCGCGACGGGGTCCTCGATCGCCCCGTGCACGAAGCGAATGTCGTTGATCACGTCGTCGAGGTTCTCCCGCCGTCCCGCGTATGTGAGCTTGTCGAGCACGGTCACCTCGTCGCCGTGATCGGCCAGCCGTAGCCGTACGAACGTCGAGCCGATGAAGCCGGCCCCGCCGCAAACGAGCAGTCTCATGCTGCAGGCATACCCGCGGACATGTATTCCGCCACGCCCTCGCGCCACTCGGGCAGCCGCGGCACGATCGGGCCCCAGTCGGTTGCCAGCACGCTGTAGGCAGGCCGTCGCGCGGGTCTTGCCGAGATCGGCCGTATCGCCCGCGCGCAGCTCACACCGAACGCCGCCGGACGCGAGCACCTCGCGCGCGAACTCGTACCACGAGCACGACCCCGCGGCAGCCATGTGCACGACTCCCAAAGGCAGCGCGTGTGCGTCGATCAGCTCGACCAGAGCCTCGGCCAGATGACCGGTGAAAGTGGGGCAGCCGACCTGGTCGTCGACGACGGTCAGCTCGTCGCGCTCGGCGGCCAGACGCATGATCGTCGCCGGGAAGCACGGGCCGCTCCCGAACAGCCAGGACGTGCGCACGATCGTGTGCATGTCCGGGCACCGCGCGACGACTTCGCGCTCGCCGGCGAGCTTCGAGCTTCCGTAGCTCGACAACGGCGACGGCGCGTCTGACTCCACGTACGGCGAGCGCTTGTTGCCGTCGAACACGTAATCGGTCGAGATCTGCACGATCCATGCTCCTGCGTGGGCGGCCGCGGTCGCGACGTTGCCCGCTGCCGTGGCGTTGACGCGGTGTGCCTGCTCGGGCGATGCTTCGGCGCCGTCAACGTCGGTCCATGCAGCGCAGTTGACTACGACCTCGGGAGTGTTGGCCCGGACCGCGGCTTCGATCGCGCCGAGATCGGTGATGTCCGCGTCGTCGCGAGCGAGGCCCACGGTGTCATGGCCGGCGGCCTCGGCCGCGCGCACAATGTCTTGCCCAAGCATTCCGGCCGCGCCGGTGACCAGCAGTCGCATCGTGCTGTACACCTTACGCGCTATGACGGAACGTCAGCGCAGGCAAGGGCAGCTGCGCCCGGTGCGGTTGCTGGCCGCCGGCGGGACCATCGCCATGCGCGGAGAGCAGGCAGTTCCCGCGCTGGACGCGGACGAGCTGATCGAGCAGCTGCCGCAGCTGGCATCGGGCCCGCCGCTTCAGACCGAGACGATCCTGGCGCTCCCGAGCGCCCAGCTTTCGCTCAACGACGCATTCGGTCTGGCGCGACGCGCGGTGGCCGCCGCGCGGGCGGGCGAGGGGGTCGTGATCACGACCGGCACCGACACGATGGAGGAGCTCGCGGTGCTGTGCGCGCTCCTGCACGGCGACGACGCGCCGATCGTGATCACCGGCGCCAACCGTCCCGGCAGCAGCCCGGGCGCCGACGGCCCCGCCAACCTGCTCGACGCAGTTGTGCTCGCGGGCACGCCCGCCGCCGCGGGCCTGGGCGTGGTGGTCGCGTTCGGGGGCGAGATCCACGCGGCGATGACCGTGCGCAAGATCGACAGCACCGGGCCGACGGCGTTCGGCTCGCCGACCGCCGGGCCCGTGGGCCGGATCGTCGAGCGGCGCGTGTGGCTGCACGCGATGCCGATCCGGCCAAAGCCGCTGCCGGTGGAGCGCCTCGCCCATCGCGTGGCGGTCGTGGCGACGGGGCTGGGCGACGACGGCGCGCTGCTCAGGCACGCTGCACGCAGCGCCGACGGGGTTGTGTTGGTGGCGCTGGGTGCGGGGCACCTGCCTCCGGCGGTGCTCGGTGAGCTGCGAACCGCTTGCTGAGCGCGTGCCGGTGGTGATCACCTGCCGCCCGGATCGCTCGTCGATGCTGTTCTCGACCTACGGGTTCGAAGGCGCCGAGGGCGACCTGCGCGCGAGCGGCGCGTTCTGTGCGCCGTTCTTGTCGGCGCCGGCGGCGCGGATGGCGCTGCTGTGCTGCCTGGGTGCGAAGCTCGATCGCGAGGGGATTGGGGCGGCGTTGGCGCCGTGGGACGCTCGGTGAGGGGTTTCGCGGGGCCGAACGTCAACGACCCTCATTGAAGAGGAGGATGGAGGGGTGGCGCCGGCGCACGAGGTCGACACAGCCGAAGGCGGTCGCGAAAGGGGCATATCACGACAATCGCGACGATTCATGCGAAGCGTGCCGTGTTAAGCACCGCATGGGGCGCGTTTCACGACACGCCTCGCGGATCCGTGATCGGTTGTCGTGATATGCCCCCTCCGCGGGCCGAGCAACCCTCCCGTCCCGTCCTTCACTGAGGTCGTTGACGTTCGAGCCCAACCAACCCCGGACTACTCGGGCCAGAAGTCCTGCACCATCTCGCCGTCGCCACCCTCGGGACGGTCGTTGCCGATCGCGATCAGCTCGAGCCCGTCGGGCCCGGCCTCGAACGCGCGCACGACCGCCGGAGCGACCCGGATCACGTCCCACTGCGCCAGGTCGACCACCTCGTCGTCGGCCTTCATCCGGCCCGAGCCGCTGACGACGACGTAGGCCTCCTCCTGCTCGCGGTGGTGGTGACCGAACGGCGTGCGGAAGTTCGGGTTGTAGCGGAAGTAGCTGACTCCGAGGTGGTCGGAGTCCATGTGGCGCCGGCCGAACCTGGCCTCCAAGCCTTCCGGGCCACGCTCGGCTGCGCTGTTGTCGACGTCGGTCATCAGGTTCTTGACGGTGAAGCCGGGCATGCTCTCTCCTCGTGGTTCTGGTGTTCACGGAACCTACCGCTCGGGCCGCCGGCACGGTGGTACGGTGGCCGACATGGGCGAACGAACGAGTTACACACCGGGCACCTTCTCCTGGGCGGATCTGACGACGACCGACCAGGAAAGCGCGAAGGCTTTCTACACGGCCCTTTTCGGCTGGGAGGCGATCGACAATCCGGTCGGCGACGGGGTCTACTACACGATGATGAGGCTCGGCGGCAAAGACGTCGCCGCGGTCTCTCCGCAACCCGAGCAGCAACGCGATGCCGGCGTGCCGCCGGTCTGGAACTCCTACATCACCGTGGAGAGCGCCGACGAGTCGCTGGCGCGCGCCAAGGCGCTCGGCGCCACGATCCACGCCGACGCGTTCGACGTGATGGACGTCGGCCGGATGGGCGTCGTACAGGACCCGCAGGGCGTCTACTTCCTGCTCTGGGAGCCCAAGGCGCACATCGGCGCCTCGCTCGTCAACGCCCCGGGCGCGCTTTGCTGGAACGAGCTCGCCACTCCCGACGTCGAGGCGTCGTCGCGGTTCTACTCCGAGCTGTTCGGATGGACGCTCGAGCCCATGGAGGGCATGGAGATGCCCTACTTGATCATCAAGACCGCCGCCGGCGCCACCAACGGCGGGATCCGCGGGCTCATGCCCGATGAGCCGCCGAATTGGCTCGTGTACATCGGAACCGCCGACATCGACCAGGCGGCTGCGAGCGTCGAGGAGCTCGGTGGCACCAAGCTGGCCGGACCGTTGCCGATAGGCCCGGGTCAGATCGCGATCGTCCGCGACCCGCAGGGCGGCGTGTTCGCGCTGTACGCCGGCGAGTACGACGAGTAGCGCCGCAGGCGAACCTGCGGACCCGCGAGCGGTTCGCGTCATACTGCGGGCACGGATGGGACGCAAGCTGGCCCCCACGGTTGCTCTCGTGGCCCTGCTCGCGGCCGGTTGCGGGTCGGCGCAATCGACGCAGTCAGACTCGACCTCGCAGCGGTCCACAGCCGCCGCGGAGCAGGCTTCCCCCACGCTCCACGCTCACCCCCAGGCGGTTGAGCCGGTCGCCGGTGCGGTGGCGCAGGCCGGCCAGTCGTCGAGCCCGCCGTCGAGCTTCAGCGTCAACTCGGGCTCGGGGTCGGGGCCGGTCGCCCAGCCGGTGTCCGACGCCCAGGTACGCCAGGAGCTGTCGGCAAGCGGACTGTCGGCGACGACATCACAGGCCGAGCTCACGCCCGGCGGGCTGGCGATCTCGCCGATCAACGCCCCGCCCGCCGTCCAGAACGTGATCGACGCGGGCAATCAGATCGCGCACCTCCCGTACCGCTTCGGCGGCGGCCACGGCACGTTCGAGGACAACGCCTACGACTGCTCGGGCTCGCTCAGCTTCGTGTTCGCCGCCGCCGGCCTGCTGAACACGACCGTCACGTCCGGACAGCTGATGAGCTGGGGCAAGCCGGGCCCCGGCAAGTGGATCACGGTGTTCGCGGCTCCCGGCCACACGTTCATGTACGTGGCCGGCCTGCGGTTCGACACGGTCGCGCTCGCCGAAACGGGCTCGCGCTGGTCAAACCGCTCGGCCAACGAGCCCGACCTCAAGAGCTTCGTGGTCCGGCATCCCGTCGGGCTGTAAAGCGATCAGCCGACCGCGGGTGCGGCGGCCGCCTCGCGCGCGCCGTAAGCGACGAAGTCGCGGCCACGGACCAGCACCAGCGACAGCACGGCACCGGTCAGGGCGACGATCCCGGCCACGAGCAGAATGTCGTTCATCGCGCCTGCAAACGCCGCGTGGATAGCGGTTGTGCCCTGTGCCCGCAGCGATGCGGGAATCGAGGCGATCACCTGCTGAGCGCCGCCGCCCGCTACGGCGTGCGCGATGCTCTCCGTCTGGGCGGCCACCGGAGTGCCGGCGAGGCTGGGCGCGAGCTTGCTCGCGATCGCGCTCTCGAAGATCGCCCCTAGGACGGCGATGCCGGTCGCGACCCCGACCTGGCGAAAGGTCGAGTTGATGCCCGACGCCATCCCGCTTCGCTGCGGCGGAACGACGCCGATCGCGGTCGAGGCGAGCGCCGGGTTGACCAGCCCGACCCCCGCGCCGCCGGCGACGAAGCCGGCGAGCAGCGCCGTCCAGTGAGAGTCAGCCGCAAGGCCGCGCATCAGCAGCAGCCCAGCGCCGACGAGCCCGAGGCCGCCGCCGAGCAGCAGTCGGACGGGCACTCGCGTCGACAGGTTGCCCGACACCGCCGAGACCGCGAACGCGACGACTGTCACCGGCAGAAATCGCAGACCCGTCTGCAGCGGGGACAACCCCAGGATCGTCTGGAGGTACAGGGTCAGATAGAGGAACATCGCGAACATCGAGGACGAGAGCGTGAACGCGGCGATCGACGCGCCGCTGAAGGTCGGCTTGCGGAACAGCGTCAGGTCGAACATCGCGTTGTCCTGGACGGTCTCGGCGATCACGAACGCCACCAGCAGCACGGCCGATGCGGCGAACAGGCTGACGATCAGCGCGCTGCCCCAGCCCTCGGAGTTGCCGCGGATCACAGCGAGGACGAGCAGGAACAGAGCCGCGGTGAACGTCACCGTGCCGATCCAGTCGACGCTTCGGGCGTCCGGATTGCGGGACTCGTTGACCTTGGTCATCGTGAGGAAGGCGGCGACGAGCCCGATCGGCACGTTGATGTAGAAGATCGACGACCAGCCGAACGCCTGGGTGAGGATCCCGCCGAGCAGCGGTCCGACGGCGGTGGCGCCGCCGATCGTCGCTCCCCAGATTCCCAGCGCCGTGCCCCGCTCGCGGCCGTGGAACTCCTGCGCGAGCAGCGCCAGCGAGGTGGAGAACATGATCGCGCCGCCGACGCCCTGGGCCGCGCGCGCGATGATCAGGAACAGCGCGCTCGGCGACAGCGCGCACAGCAATGAGGTGAACGCGAACAGCGCCAGGCCGATCGAGAACAGCAGGCGGCGGCCGAACAGGTCTGCGAGCGTCCCCGTGGTGAGCAGCAGCGACGCCAGCGTCAGCGCATAGGCGTCGATCACCCACTGGATGTCGGAGAAGTTGGCCTTCAGATCGGTCGCGATCTTCGGCAGCGCGACGTTCACGATCGTGATGTCCAGCAGCAGCATGAACGTCCCGACGCAGACGACGATCAGCGTCCACCACTTACGTTCCATAAGCGGTTGATGCTAACGCGGAGTCAGGCGCGGCCGTACACCGGGATCGTGGCGCCGCTCGTGACGGCCGCGTCCGGCGACAGGAGGTGCGAGATCACCGTCGCGATCTCAGCGGGCTTGACCCAGCGCTCGTGGTCGGCGTTGGGCATCGAGGCGCGATTGGCGGGCGTGTCGATCACGCTCGGCAGGATCACGTTGCAGCGGATGCCGTCGTCCTTGTACTCGACGGCGACCGCCTGTGAGAACGCGATCACGGCGGCCTTGGAGGCGATGTAGCCCGCGGCCCCTTTGAACGGTTGCAGCGCAGCACGCGTACCCACGCAGACGATCGCGCCGCCGCCGTTGGCCAGCATCTCCTTCAACGCGGCCTGGGTCATCAGGTAGGTCGGCCGGAGGTTGAGACGGAACTGCTTCTCGAAGTCGTCCACCGGCGTCTCGTCGACGCGGGCGCCCATCGCGAAGCCACCCACGAGGTTGACCAGCCCGCCCAGCGGCGCGCCGTCGGAAGCGGCCGCCGCGGACACGATCGTCTCCACTTCCGCCGGGTCGGTGACGTCGGCGCGGACCAGCTCGAGCCCCGGCCGGCGCTCGACGCGCTCGAGCTCGCGCTCGGCGATCCAGGGGACCACGACGCGCCAGCCGTCGTCGAGCAGGCGCGTGACGACAGCGGCTCCCAGCCCGCCAGTTCCGCCTGTGACGATTGCCGTGTGCTCCACCGTGTGCCGTCCGCTCGCCACTCTATCTTCGTCGCGCATGGAAGTCCGGCAATTTGCGGATGGTTGTGACGTCGGACAGGCCTTGCTCGTACGCGAGGCGGAGCTCTGCACGCACCGGGACGGCAGCGAGTACCTCAAGGTGCTGATGGGCGACCGCACCGGAACGGTGCCGGCGCTGGTCTGGGATGAGGTGGCGCTCGCGCGCGAGGTGTGCCGATCCGGCGAGGTGGTGTTCGTCAGTGGCCGCTACGCGATCCACCCGCGTTTCGGACCCCAGCTGGCCGTCAACAGCGTGCGCGCCGCGGTCGACGGCGAGTTCGAGCCCGACGAGCTGTTCGACGGTCCGCCACGCGCGCCCGAGCACATGGAGTCCGACCTGCGGGAGCTGATCGCCACCGTCCAGAACCGGCACCTGCGGCGGCTGCTGTCCGTCGTGTTCGCGGAGCGGTCGGCGATCTGGGCCAGCTATCGCGAGGCGCCCGCCGCCAAGCGCTATCACCAGGCGTACCGCCACGGACTGCTCGAGCATTCGCTGACGGTCGCCCAGGCAGTCGGCGCGATCGCGGCGACGTTCCCCGGGATCGACCGCGATGTCGCAGTCACCGGCGCCCTGTTACACGACATCGGCAAGCTCGACGCCTACGAGGTGCACGGCGCAGCGATCTCGATGTCGGACGAAGGCCGCCTGTATGGGGAGATCCCACTCGGCTACTACCGGGTCAGGCGCACGATCGAGCAGCTCAACGGCTTCCCGACGGAGCTCGCGCAGGCAGTGCTTCACATCATTCTCAGCCACCACGGGTCGCTCGAGTACGGCAGCCCAGTCGTGCCGTGCACGCGCGAGGCGACGCTCGTGCACATGATCGACAACCTCGGTGGCAGGCTGGGCAGCTTCGACCGGCTGGAGAAGCAGCTGCCCGCGGGTGAGCTCTGGTCGGCCTATGACAAGGCGCTCGGCGGCGGCGCCTACTT
This sequence comes from uncultured Solirubrobacterales bacterium, assembly GCA_963725925.1. Classification (GTDB taxonomy): domain Bacteria; phylum Actinomycetota; class Thermoleophilia; order Solirubrobacterales; family Solirubrobacteraceae; genus Palsa-465. Next base: position 185,561 of record CAVSAY010000015.1, on the reverse strand, counting down.
CGCTTCGCGCTCCTCTCAGGCCGAGCGCGAAGCCGCGTAGCCGGTCTGGCGACCGGGTCGCCGCGGCTTGCGCGCGAGTGCGCGCCGGATGCTCACGGCCGCCACCGGCGTCAGCAAGACGGTGGCCAGGGCCTCGACGGCGATCGCGATGTCGATCACGGTCCTGTAGCCGCCCTCGGAGAAGCCGAACAGGGTCCCGACCTCGCTGATGAACAACGCGACGAGCGAGCCGACCGCGATCGCGACGCCCGCCAGCGCCAGAATGCCGACGGCGGCATTGCCCCGACGCCGGCCAAGCAGCCGTTCGAGCGGCAGCAGCAGGCCAAAGCCCACCACCCCCGCGCTGATGGCGTTGAGAAGAAACAGTGTCCCGATCGTCGGAACCGTCGAATAGCCGTTGCCTGAGTACTGCTGGAGGTGGACGGCGCCCACACCCAGAATCGAGAGCGCGCCGAGGAGGCGCGCCGCACGCATAGTCATCTCTAGAACTCCTTGCGTCGCTTGCGCGGTATTTCCCCCTACCTAAAGCGACGCTTCTGACCCGCCAACCTTCCCGGGACGAACGCCAAGAGCGTCGCGGTAGCGCGGGAGCAGCGTGCCCCAGGCGGCGTAATTGCGGTCGCGCCAGGCGTCGGCCCTGGTGCCCAGGACCTCCCAGCCGCGATGTTCGATCTCGACGCGCGTGGTGCGGTCGTTGATCGCCGTGAATCTGATCGCGACCTCAGTCGCGTCCGCCCGGTCGCTGCGGATGTGCCACAGGTACGAAAGCCGGCGCGGCGGCTCAAACGCCGTCACCTCGCCCCAGTCGTGCTCATCGCCCGCCGTGGTCCGCTCGTAGATACGCCCGCCGACGCGGCGTTCGAGCACCACGTCGGCGTCGTCCTCGGCCGACACCGTGTGGCTGCGCGGCCACCAGCTCGAGATGCGTGCGGTCCATACGTCGAAGGCGTGGTCGACGGCGCAGTCGACATCGAAGCTGATCTGGATGGGCTCAGTCATCGTCGGTGGTGTTCTCAGCCATGAGGCGAAACCGCGCCCCGGCTTCACCCCACACCTGCAGCAGGTAGGCGCGCACCGCGACCACGCCATCCTCCTGGAGCCGGTAGATGCGACGCGTGCCCAGCGGCTGCTCCTCGACGAGCCCGGCCTCCTTCAGCAGGCGCAGGTGTCGCGATACGGCGGGACGGCTGATCGGCAGCTCGTCAGCGAGCTCCTGCACCGAGCGGCTACCGCGGCCGAGCAGCTCGACGATCGTCCGGCGGTTGGGATCGCCGAGCGCGTCGAACGGGTCGCCCGGGACGCCCGCGAGCGGGCGCTGCGCCGATGAGTCGGCCTCAGGCACCGTGCTCGAGGCATCGACCGCGCGGGCTCGACCTCGCCTCACGTGACTTCATCCGCTTCCTCGCGCTCGCCTTCAGTTCGTAACAGTCCGGTTACCGTAACAGAACGGCTACGGTCGCTCAACCGCGTCCCCTATCCTCGCTCGGATCGCGCGCCTGCCCGACACCGAGATCCGATCGCCGACGCTGTCTCTGCGTCAGGCCGGCTCAGACGATGTCGCGTACCTGGCGAGGCTGGCCGCAGATCCCCAGGTCGAGCCGTACCTGGCGTTCGCCGCCGCCGACGAGGACCGGCTGATGGCGCTGATCTCGGCACCGGGTCCGGCGCCCGGAAGCGGCGGCCTACTGGTGATCGAGTCCCCGGACGGCAGGGCGCTGGGCGCCCTGGCGCTCACGGTCGTCAACGCCCGCAGCCGCATCTGCGAGATCTCGCGCGTGATGGTGGCACCCGACAGCCGGCGCTCCGGCGTGGCGCTCACGGCGATCTGGCTGGCGTGCCGCCGGGCGCTGCACGATCACGGCATGCACCGCATCCAGGCCGAGTGCTACGGGGACAATCCCGCCGCCCATCGTCTGTTCGAGCGCGCCGGGTTCACGCGCGAGGGGACGCGCCGTCGCGCCTACTGGCGTCGTGGCGACTGGCTCGACGGGGTACTCTTCGGACTCCTCGCTGAGGAGCTCTCGCCGGAGGCGCCGCAGGCAGGCTAAAAACGGCGTGCGTGTCACGCCGCCGAACGCTCTGGCTCCAAAACTGCGCAAATAGCGTTCCGTCGACCCGGCCGTGGCTCCGGCGAAGGACCGCCCAACTAAATTTGCTGCGATGGCCAAGGACACAGAAAAGCTGATCCGTCAGCTCTCGCTGATCTCGTATCTGATGGCTGAACGCCGTCCGGTGACGGCTCCCGAGATTCGGCGCGACGTCGAGGGCTACAGCGCGATGAACGAGGACGCCTTCGCGCGGCGCTTCTACGCGGACCGGTCCGAGCTCGAGGCCCTCGGGATTGTGCTGTCGGTCGAGAAGCCGGCAGACGGCCAGGTCGAGCAGGAGACCTACTCGCTTCCGCCCGAGAACTTCCACCTGCCGGCCATCGAGTTCACCGATGGCGAGCTGGCGGCGCTGCGGACCGCCCTACAGCTGCTCGACGGCGAGTTCGCCTATGCCGAGCCCCTGCGGCTCGCGCTTCAGCAGATCTCCTGGGGACGCCCCAGTCCGTTGCGAGCTCCCGAGCAGCACACGGTCGCGCTGGGCATCACCGGGTCGGCCGGCGGTCACGACGTCTCCCAGCGCCTGGCGAAGATCGAGACGGCGATCTTCCGCCGCAAGACGGTGGTGTTCGACTACTACACGATGGAGCGCGACGACCACGGCACCCGCCGCGTCGACCCCTACCAGCTCCTCTTCCAGGGCGGACAGTTTTACGTGGTGGGGCGCTCGCACGAACGCGATGCGATCCGCGTCTTCCGACTCTCGCGCATCCAGGGCAAGGTCGGCTACGCGACCAAGGCCGAACACGACTTCCAGCGGCCCTCAAACTTCGACCCTCGGTCTTACGCGAACCGGATCGATTGGCAGTTCGGCGATCCGATCGGCACCGCCGAGGTGTGGATCGGAGGCCGGATCGCGTGGCAGATCGCGAGGCACTTCGGTCGATACGGGGAGATGCACCCCCCCGACGACGACGGCGACCGGGTGTTCGTCACGTCGTATGCCAACGCGCGCCAGCTGATCGCATGGGTGCTGGGTCTCGGCGAGCACGCGCGGATCCTGAGCCCGCCGGAGCTTGCCGGGGAGCTGCGCGACCGCGTCGAGCTGCTGATCGAGCGCCACACGGGCGAGCCGCGCGTCGCCGCCCTCGCACCCGCGTCGTCCTCTGCCGGATCTGAACAGGCGGATCGAACCGAACCCGAGACCAACGGACACCACCCGGACGCAGCGATCCGGCCGGAGCGGTTCGCCCGGCTGGTGACGCTGGCGAGCATCCTGATCGACGCCGGGCGCGCGGGCCGCCGCCTCGACGCCCGGGAGCTCCGCAAGGAGCTGGGGATCTCCGATCAGGAGCTGCGCGAGGACATCTCGGTGCTCAACGTCGTCAACTTCGGCGCCGGCACCTACGTCCTCTACGCCGAGATCGGTGCCGACGGGATGGTGGAGGTCGATCCCGAGCCGTATGGGGACTCGTTTGCGCGCCCCGCCCGCCTGCTGCCGGTCGAGGCCAAAGCGCTGATCGCCGCGATCGACCTGATCGGCGAGCACATCCCACAGGGCTCGCTGTCCTCGGTACGCGACAAGGTGGTAGCAGCGCTCGGCGAGGATCCCGTCCACGAAGGCCTCCAGATGGCCACGCCCGGCGGCGACGACGCCGAGATCGCCGCGGTGGTGTCACGCGCGATCTCCCAGCGCCGGCTGCTGTCGTTCGAGTACTACAAGGAGAACGAGGACGAGTTCTCCGCGCGGACGGTCGAGCCATACGCGCTGATCAACGGACGCGAGGGCTGGTACGTGGCGAGCTTCGATCCCACCCGCGACAGCGTTCGCCACTTCCGGCTGGACCGGATCAAATCGGCGTCGGTTAGCGACGACGCTTTCGAGCCGCGGCCCGACGTCGATCCCGCCGCCGACGTCGACGGCTGGCCCCGGACCGGCGAGGTCCCGGCGTCGCAGCGAGCGCGCGTGTGGATCTCCCCTGAGCGAGCCCGCTGGGCGCGCGAGGAACGCACCGTCACCGCCGAGCTCGAAGACGGCGCGGTGATCGTGGAGCTCGGGTTTGCGGGAGTCGACTGGCTGGTGCGAGAGGTTTTGAAAGAAGCGGGCGACGCGGTCGTCCTGGCGCCCGAGGATGCGCGCGGCGCAGTCCTCGCAGGTGCCCAAGCCGCCCGTGCGGCGGCCGAGCTCGTCACCGGCTGAGCGCGGACGTGAGCAGGCGCTCGCAGATCACGATGAGCGACGAGGAGGTCGCAGGCTTCCTCGAGGAGCAGCGCGTCGTGATCTGCGCGACCAACGGCCCGCACGGCTGGCCGCACTTGATGCCGCTGTGGTACGTGGTGCGCGACGGGGACGTGTGGGCATGGACGTACGCCAAGTCCCAGAAGATCCGCAACCTCGAACGCGACGGCAAGGCCACACTGCAAGTCGAGACCGGCGAGGAGTATCAGGAGCTACGCGGCGTGATGATTGAGGCCGACACGAAGATCCACCGTGACACCGAGCTCATCGTCGAGTACGGTGCCGAGCTGATGCAGCGCTACGGCGCCGGAGCAACGGGCCCCGAGTTCATGGACGCCGTGCGTGCGCAGGCCGCCAAGCGCGTGGCGCTGCAGTTCGTGCCGCGCCGGCTCGCGAGCTGGGACCACCGCAAGCTCGGCGGCGTGTACTGATGCAACCGCTCAAGGGCCTGATCCTGTCGGGCGGCAGAGGGACGCGGCTGCGGCCGATCACCTACACCAGCGCCAAGCAGCTCGTCCCCGTCGCCAACAAGCCCGTGCTGTTCTACGGGATCGAGGCGATGGCTCGGGCGGGGATCCACGAGATCGGAATCATCATCGCCCCGGAGACCGGCCACGAGGTGCAGGCCGCCACCGGTGACGGCTCGCGGTTCGGGGTCCGGATCACCTACATCCTCCAGGACGAGCCGCTGGGGCTGGCCCACGCCGTGCTCACCGCCGAGCGGTTCCTGGACGAAGCACCGTTCGTCATGTACCTCGGCGACAACCTGCTTCAGGGCGGCCTCGACGATTTAGTCGCGGCCTTCAGATCCAACGAGCCCGACGCGCTGATCCTGCTGACCCCGTTGCTGATCCCGAGAACTACGGCGTCGCCGAGCTCGACGGCGACTCGGTCGTCCGGCTGCTCGAGAAGCCGGCCAGCCCAAAGACCGACCTCGCGCTGGTCGGCGTCTACATGTTCACGTCCGGCGTGCACGACGCCGCCCGCGCGATCCAGCCCATCCGCCCGTGGCGAGCTCGAGATCACCGACGCGATCCAGCACCTCGTCGACCGCAAGCTGCGGGTGGAGCCGCACATCGTTCGCGGGTGGTGGAAGGACACGGGCCGCCTCGAGGACATGCTCGCGGCCAACCGGCTCGTGCTGGACACGATCGAACGCCGGATCGACGGCGAGCTGATCGACTCCCAGGTGGACGGCCGCGTGGTGATCGAGGCGGGTGCCCGGCTCGAGCGCTCCTCGGTCAGAGGCCCGGCGATCATCGGCGCCGGCGCTCGGCTCACCGACTGCTACGTCGGTCCCTACACGGCGGTCGGCGACGGGTGCACGATCGAAAGGGCCGAGGTCGAGCACTCGATCCTGCTGGCCGGATCGTCGGTCTGCGACCTCAACGGGCGGATGGAGTCATCGCTGCTGGGGCGCAACGCCAAGATCGCCCGCGACGATCGCCAGCCGCGCGCGTACCGCTTCCTCGTCGGGGACAACTCCGAGATCGCTATTCAGTAAGCGGCTTCTCGCCCCAGAAGACGGCGACCGGATTGCCGTTGAAGTCCTCGATCGCGGCGTAGCCGTCGGACTCGTACAGGCCCTGGGCATGGCCCTGCCTGGGCCCGGTGTCGAGCCGAGCGACCACGTAGCCGAGCTCCCGGGCCTTGTCCTCGAGGACGTGCAGCAGCCGCCGGGCGAGGCCGGTACCGCGGGCTTCCGGGACCACGTACATCTTCTTGATCTCGCAGATGCGGTCGTCGAGGCGCTTGACGCCCCCACAGCAGACCGGCTCGCCGTCGATCCATCCCACCAGGAACGCTCCTGCCGGTGGGCTGAGCTCCGCCTGACCGGCCTTGGGCATCGTGTCGCCGTCGAGCTCGAGCCCGTCGTACATGACGGCGATCTCGTCGCGCATCGCCTGCGCGAGAGTCCCGCCGGGGCCGGAGTCGACGTCGCCGTCGGAGAAGACGATCTCGGAAGTCAAGCGGTTCCGAGTATTGACTCAAGGCCGCTGGGATCCTCGCCGCGGCCGACGTGCACCCGCGGCATCGTCAGCGGCGCGGCGCTGCTCTCGGTCGTCCCGCCCTGGGTCGTGTACGCCATCGTGAAGCCGGCCGCTCGCACCGCCTGGACGACCTGGTCGTTGAAGTCACCGTACGGATACGCGAAGAAGTACACGGGGTGCCCGAGCAGCGCCTCGAGCGTCTTGCGCGAGCCGGCCGTCTCCGCCTGAAGCTGCGACGGCGTCAGCAGGCGCAGGTCGACATGGTGCGCCGTGTGATCGCCGACGTCCATCCCGGCGCGATCGAGCTCGCGGATCTGCGATGCATCCAGAAAGCCGGGCTCGGTCATACGGCCGGTGATCACGAAGAACGTGGCGACCATGTGCCAGCGCTCGAGGTCGGGCAGGATCGTCCGGACGTCGTCGACGTAGCCGTCATCGACCGAGATCAGCACCGGCTTGGGCGGCAGCGGCTTGCCTTCGTACAGCGCGTGGAACAGCTGGGCCTGGCTGATCGTGTGGTAGCCGCCGTCGTGCAGCGCCTTGAGCTCGGCGGCGAAGTTGGCGGGGTCGACGATCAGGTCGGGCTGGCCGACCGCGGGCATCGTGTGCACACGGTGGTAGGTCAGCACCGGCACGTGCACGGTCCGGACCGAGGCGCCGCGGGGCGGTTCGAGCCTGGCCACCGACCGCCTGACGAGCACTGTTCGCTTGGCCCGGGAACGGCGGGTGGCGCTCCGTTCGCTGCGACCACGGGCCGGCGACGTCGTCGAATGGCTGCTGCCTCCGCATCCCGCGACTACCGGCGCCAGCAGCAGCGCCGCAACGCTGCCGATCAGCGCGAACCTGCTCACTGCGGCGAAGGCTAGCGACCTGCGGGGGCGGTCTTTCGAGAAGCTCGTGAGAGTTTTCCGAGAAGCTCTCAGTACCCTGCCGGTGCCATGGCCGACGCACCGCCCGAGGTCCGCGAGCGCCTGCTGAAGGCTTGGGAAGGCGAGATCGTCGCCGGCGGCGTGTACGAGCTGATTGCGCGCCGGATGCCAGATCGGGAGGCCGACATCCTCAGGCGCATGGCCTCGGCTGAGGGCGAGCATCGCCGTCGCCTCGAGCAGCGGATGCAGGAGCTCGGAATCGAGCGTCCCGATCCCGCGGGCGTCCGCCTGCCGCTGTGGCTGCGCCTGCAGGCGCGGATCGCTCCCGTCGATCGACTGCTGGCCGCGCGCGAGGCGGCCGAGGACGACGAGGTCGACGACCTCTACAAGCGCCCGACGGGCGACGCGACGACGGACAAGCTGCTGCACGAGATACGCCGGGAGGAGCGCTCGCACTCGCGCGCCGTGCAGGAGCTTCGGTCCTCAAACGGCGACAGGGGACGAGATCCCAACCCCGTCGCGCCGGGCGTCCAGGACCAGCTTCAGCGGATCCTCGGGCGCGAGAAGTGGCATCAGACCGGGGGCGGCTGGATCTCGGGCGCCATCTACGGCGCCAACGACGGTCTCGCCGCCGTGTTCGGGATCGTGGCGGGCGTGTCGGGCGCCACCGGCGGATCGAGCTTCGTGCTCACGGCGGGCGTGTCGGGAGCGGTGGCGTCGGCCCTGTCGATGGCAACCGGCGCGTACCTCGCCGAGCGCTCCGAGGCCGAGGTCAACGAGGCCAACGTCGCGCGCGAGCGCCAGGAGATCGCCGAGCATCCCGAAGAAGAGCGGCAGGAGCTGTCGCTCTTCTACCAGCTCAAGGGAATCGACGAGCGCACCGCCGACGAGCTCGCCGAGCGAATGGCGCAACACCCGGAGGCGATGCTGCAGGCGCTGTCGGTCGAGGAGTTCGGCGCCGCGTCCGGCGGTGCGGGCGGTGACAACGCGGCACAGGCGGCTCTGGCCGCCGGGGTGTCGACCGGGCTCGGCGCGATCGTGCCCGTGATCCCGTTCATCTTCACGACCGGCACCGTCGCGATCGTGATCGCGGCGGTGATCTCTTTGATCGCGCACTTCCTCGTGGGCGCCGCGAAGTCACTGGTGACGCTGCGCAGCTGGTGGTCGGCCGGGCTTGAGATGACGCTCGCCGGCGTGATCGTCGGGGGCGCGACCTACGTGGTGGGGCTGGCGCTGCCTACCTGAGCCGGCGGCGCTTGTGCTTGTCGTAGGCGCGCGAGCTCGGCTCGGAGCGCCGCGACGTCTGACTCGAGTGCGCGGACCCGGGCCTCGAGGTCGCCGTCGGCTCCGGGCGGGGTGGCAGCTGGCGCGGTCGGGGCGGCCGCAGTCGGGGTGGCCGCGGGCGCGGGCGGGGTGGCCGCGGACGCGGGCGGGGTCTGGGCGAACGTGGTCGGCGCGGTCGCGCTGGCGATTTCGCCGGCATTCGCCTGTGTCCCAGCGCCCCCGAGCAGCTGCTCGAAGCGATCCTCCTTCTGCCCCGGACGGCGCCCCAGCCGCCGCACGTAGCCTCGGTCGGCCAGCACCGAGAGCACCCGCTCGACGTCGGACAGCGACGCGATCGTGGCCATCCGATCGCTGCGGGCCTTGAGCTCGCCCGGAGTCTGCGGTCCGCGAAGCAGCAGGACGGCGAGCACGGCCAGCTCCTCGCGACCGAGGCCCAGCCCGTCCTCGGCCAGGTGGCGGTACTTGGTGGCCCTGCTGCTGTGCCCGCTGGCCAGACGCGCCAGCCCGTATTTGGTCAGGCGGTCGGCGGCCTGGCGGACGGTCGCCTCGTCATACGTGGTGACCGGGTCGCGGTTGGTCGACTGGTTGCAGGCCAGGCGCAGCGCGTTCAGGGACAGCGGGTACTGATCAGGTGTCGTCCAGCGCTTCTCGATCAGGCAGCCGAGGACGCGCTGCTCGGGCGGCGTGAGCTCGTCGAAATGCACGCGCCGAGGATATCCAGCGCCGGGTTCACGCGACCCCGGGACGCTGGCAGAATTGGCGCGTGGCGAACGTCGCCTCGAAGCTCCAGATCAAGCCGGGGCAATCGGTGTGCGTGATCGGCCGCCCGCAGGGCGTCACGCTCGACCTCGGGCAGGAGCCTTTGGTCGTCCAGGACCCGGATGGGTCCGACGCGGTGATCGTCTACGCCACCAACAGCGCAGATCTCGAGGAGGTGTCGGCGCCGCTCCTAGCCGCCGCTCGTCGCGATGCGCTGACCTGGGTGAGCTACCCGAAGGCGGGCCAGCTCGGCACAGACCTCAACCGCGACAAGCTCGCGGCGCGGCTTATGGCCGATGGCGTGCGGCCGGTGCGCCAGATCGCGATCGACGACGTCTGGTCGGCGCTGCGGCTGCGCCCGGCCTGATCATGGTCACCACGGACGAGGCCAGGCAGTTGGCGCTCGGCCTGCCAGAGACAGTCGAGCAGGATCACCACGGGCGTCCGTCGTTCCGGGTGATGAAGCGGATCTTCGCGACGCTCTGGGATGCGCGCCACATGAACGTGATGCTCGACGAGCCGGGGATCATGACCGCGGTCGCCGAACATCCGCGGTGAGTGCAGCGAGGTGTACTGGGGCAAGCGGCTGGCGGCGACTCGGGTGGATCTCGACGTGGCGGATCCGGCGCTGCTGCGGGCGCTCCTCGAGGATGCCTGGGAGACCAAGCGAGCCGGGCCGACGCGGCGCTGAGGCGCCGAGACCGCTGGCTCGCACGATGCAAACCGCACACGCGTTCGCTCGACGCCCGAGGTTTGTGCGATTTACCTCGCTATGCAGGGCAAAGTGCCCTCACCCTTCTGGCCGGATCTTCGGCGCGGGGGCAGTTTTCATCGCGCCCAAGCTCGTTCCCCGCCCAGATGTAGTTGACAGATACATCGGCACGATATATCTTGCCGATGCATGACCACTCCTTCCCTGACCGCGACGGGCCGCGTGATCCTCGGGATGCTCTCCCTCGGATCGCAGACCGGCTATGACGTCAAGAACTTCGTCGACAAGACCACGCGCCACTTCTGGGCTGCGAGCTACGGACAGATCTATCCAGAGCTGAAGAGGCTCGAGGAGCAGGGACTGGTCCGCGGGCGCCCCGAGCCCACCGGCGGACGGGCGCGCACGGTCTTCGAGCTGACCGACGCGGGCCGGGCCGCCCTCCAGGCGTGGCTGGGCTCAGACACCGCGCTCACGGACGAACTGCGCGACGAGGGCATGCTCAAGCTGTTCTTCTCAGACAGCGTTAGCCCGCAGCTGCGAATCGACAACATCCGGGCGAAACGACAGCGGTGTGAGCGCAAGCTCGCGCAGCTGCGCGAGCTCGAGCCGCATGCCAGCCAAGGTCCCGAGGGCCCGTATCTGACGCTGCAGCTCGGCATCAGGATGCAGGAGTGCGTGATCGACTGGTGCCTGTCGACAGAGCAAGCGCTCATGGAGACGGAGTGATGCTCGGTCGGCTCGCAGGTTTCCTCTACGCCCACCGGCGCCGGGTGATCGTGATCTCTGTCATCGGCGCCGTGATCGCCGGCATATTCGGGTCGTCTGTCGCCAAGCACATGAGCCCCTACGGCGCGAACGATCCCGCGACCCAGAGCGTCCAGGCTGCCAACCGCTACCAGAAAGCCGCGGGTGAGCAGATCGGCGCCGGCATCGTGGCGCTGGTGCGCTCGGGTGACGTGAGCAGCGCCGGCGCGAGGGAGCTGGTCACCCGGGTTGCCGGCGAGTTGCGCTCGCAGCCCGACGTCGCACGGGTCGTCAGCTTCTACGACTCGCGCAACCCGGCGATGGTGTCGCGGGACCACCGATCGACGTACGTGCTCGCGTACTTCAAGCCTCTGTCGGACAACCGCCTCAAGGACGACGCGCAAGTCATCGTCGACCACTTCAAGGGCCGCCCCGACGTGACGCTCGGTGGCGCCGCCGTGGCCAACGCGCAGGTCAACACCCAGGTCGGCCACGACCTCGAGCGCTCAGAGCTGCTCGTGTTCCCGCTGATCTTTCTCCTGTCGCTGCTGTTCTTCCGCTCGCTGGTGGCGGGTTTGTTGCCGCCGCTGCTCGGCGGCCTGGCGATCATCGCGACGTTCTTCGTGCTGCGGATCGTGGCGAGCTTTGTCGACCTGTCGGTGTTCGCGCTGAACCTCGTCACCGGCCTCGGGCTGGGGCTGGCGATCGACTACAGCCTGTTCATGGTCTCCCGCTACCGCGAGGAGGCCGCCGTCTCCGGGTACGGCGCCACCGCGTTGCGCCGAACGCTTCAGACCGCGGGGCGCACGATCCTGTTCAGCTCCCTGACGGTCGCCGCGGCGATCGCGTCGCTGACGATCTTCCCGCAGCGGTTCCTGTACTCGATGGGAATCGCGGGAGCGCTGGTGGCGCTGCTGGCCGCGGCGTTGGCGCTCGTAGTGCTGCCGGCGGTCCTGGCGGTGCTCGGGCCACGCGTGAACGCACTGGCGCCGAAGCGGCTGGCGCGCGCCGCCGAACGCGACTCAAGGCCCGCCGAGAGTGGGGCCTGGTACCGCCTGTCGCGGTTTGTCATGCGCCGGCCGGCACAGATCGCGATCGCCAGCGCGACGTTCCTGATCGTCCTCGGTATTCCGTTCTGGGGTGTGAGGTTCATCTCGGTCGACGCCAGCGTGCTCCCCACCACGACGAGCGCGCGCCAGGTCGACGACGCGCTCAAGCAGCAGTTCCCGCCCAACCGCACCGCGCCGCTCGATGTCGTCGTCGGAGCGCCCGCCGGCTCACAGCAGGTCAAGGCGTTGGCCGCGCGGATCGAGCGTCTGCCGAACGTCTCGGCCGTGTCGCCGGCGCAGCCGGCCGGCAGCTTTGACTCGCTGCTGCTCGTGGCACCGCGGCAGGGTCCGCTCACCCACGCAAGCCAGCAGCTGGTGCATGACGTCCGGGCGATTCATGAGCCGTTCTACGTGGGGGTCGCAGGCGACACCGCTGCGCAGGTCGACCTCGAGCACAGCCTCGCGGCTCATCTGCCGCTCGTACTGGCGATCGTGATCGTGTCGACGCTCGTGATCCTGTTCCTCATGACCGGCTCGGTGGTGCTGCCGATCAAGGCGGTGCTGATGAACGCACTCACGCTGACCGCGGTGTTCGGAATCCTGGTGCTGATCTTCCAGGACGGGAACCTGGAGGGCCTGTTGGGCTTCCACAGCGAGGGAGCGCTCGACGCCACGCAGCCGATCCTGCTGTTTGCGGTCGGCTTCGGCCTTGCGACCGACTACGGCGTCCTGCTGCTTTCACGGATCAAGGAGGCCTACGACGGCGGCGCCAGCAACTCCGACGCCGTCGCGATCGGCCTCGAGCGCACCGGGCGCCTGGTCACCTCGGCCGCCGTCCTGTTCGCGGTCGCGATCGGCGCGTTCGCGGTCTCGGAGATCGTGTTCATCAAGGAGCTCGGAGTCGGCGCCGCACTGGCGGTGCTGATCGACGCGTCGATCGTCCGCGCGCTGCTGGTCCCTTCGCTGATGGCGCTGTTGGGCTCGCTCAACTGGTGGGCGCCGGCGCCCCTGCGACGGCTGTACGACCGGATCGGCCTGCGCGAGGAGCCTGCGCCAGGCGGGATTGTCTCGACGCCGCGGCCGTCCGGGGTATGACGATGAGGTTCGGCAGGCCGTCAGAAGCGCAGGAAACAATCCGCCGGACTGGTGCATGCCGGTCCGTGGGTCGGCGGGTGCTCTACACGCGTCCGCGAGCGGACGACGCCTGGCCGCAGATTCAGGAGATCTGGACCCGGTCGTGGCCTGCGAGCGGACCTGAGTCAGGCTTGCGGCGCCGACGCGCAGTTCACGCCGACGGGGCCCTGGGGCCCGGCCGGGCCGTCCGTGCCGACGATGCCGGCTCGTCCCGGCATGCAACTGAGCCGAATCGGGCCGCGCGGTCCGGCGGGCGCAGAGGGGTAGCTGCGGTCCGCACTGCGGGCCGGGGAGGCCTTGCGCGGCGGCGACTTGGCGGTCGATGCGCCGGTCGCGGTGACCGCAAACGGGAGGACGGTCAGCACGACGATTGCGAGCAGGCAGACTGGCCAACGCTTGAGGAGGGTGCTTGAGAGATGCATTGCAATTCGAGAGAGATCGTCAGACACCCCGATCATCGGCCGCCCAGGATCGGTTCCTGACGTGTCGAGGGGAAACCTGGACGACTGGCCCCACGATCACCCTACGGCCCGAATGACGCTAGCTGACGGGCTTTATCGCGCCGGTCTCGACGAGTTGCCGGGCGACCGCCGCCGACGGGTCGTACGTCTCGACCTGGACGTTCGACCCTGGGTAGGCGAAATACACGCTGGTGGGACGCGCGCGGTTGTAGAAGCCGAAACCTCCCGACACCGGCACTCTGATCGCGCCGGGCTGCGCCGCTGCGGTGCGAACCGCTGCTGCGGCGTTCGGCACGACGTAGGTGCCGATCGTCAGGAAGTTAGGGAGCGGCGAGCCCACTCTGGCTCCGCCCGTGAGGTAACGGACGTACACACGACCGTCCGGCGTCTTCGTCAGCTCATAGGTCGTGCCTGCCCGTGGACCGGCCCAATACACCGGGTGTCCCAGCGAAGCAGGAAGGGCCCTGAGCCCGGCCAGCGAAATGGCCTGCACCGTGGTGCCGCTCGAGGCTCCCGCTTGCGATGGTGTCGCGGCGGATGACGCCGTGGACGTGGGCGAGGACGACCCCGAAGTTGCCAACAGAATCACGCCGACCACGATCGCCGCCACCACGATCGCAGCAAACACGAGCACGATGGGCCTGCTCCGAGCACGTCCAACCACACCGATCTGGTCGCTCACCGGCGACATCGTAGCCGCCCATGGTCATCCCGAATGGGCAAAATCCGTCGCCGATGCGTCAAATCATCAGCCGCCCGCCGTTGCGCGGCGTCGAATCTTTCAACGCGATGAGGTTCGCGGTCACGTAGGGGATACGGTGCTGCTCATGCCATTCGGTAGGGAAGTAGGTCACAAGCCGAGAGACTTGAAACGCGGCCTCGATCTGTGGGACGAAGTTGCGGTACTGGCGCTCGGTGTAGTACCAGAAGGAGTTCTCGTTGTAGAACGCCACATGCGTCGGATCCTGGTACGCCCCTCGGCCGTCGGTGCTCGGAGTCTGCGACAGCAGTAGGCCGCCGGGCGCGAGCGCGCGGTAAAGCTCGTTGATCAGCGCGACCTTGTCCGCAACGTGCTCGAGGAAGTCGACCGCGCGGATGACGCCGACCGAGTTGTCGTCGAATGGCATCCGGTCCGGGAGTGTGGCCACGATATCGACGTCGTTGCCGGGATATTGATCGACCCCGAGATAGCCGGGCGGCCTGTTGTGTGCGGCGCCCAGATCGAGTGCCAGCAGACCCTCTCGGGCCGCCCACGCAAGCGCATTTGACTCGATGTACCTGTCGTACAGCGCGACGGTCTCCTGCTGGATGAACGCATTTGTGTCCGCGTCCCTCTGCGTATTTCTGGAATGCATCCGCTGCAGATACAGGCACTTGTCTATGAGGTGGAAGTTGCCAACCTCATACAGCTTGCACATCAAGTCCTGGTCGTCGAGAACATGTCGAGTCGGGTCGTAACCGCCGGCCCGCTCGTACGCGACTTTGTCGTACGCTCGGACGTGATTCGGGGCGAACCAGATGTAGGACACATTGTGCGGCGTAGGGGCCATCGCCTGGACGTACTGGACGTCGCGCCCGTCGACGGTGGTGTCGCGGTACACCCAGCCGTTGGAGATGTCGAAGCGCGAATCGTCACGCGACCCGTCCTCGAGAATCTGGGCCGCGTGGCTGTAGACGAGGGAAACCCCTGGGTTCTCGTCGAAGGCGCGGGTGATCTCAGCCAGGGCGTCCGAGGCGAGGATGTCGTCGTGGTCGAGTTCCACAAGAAGAGCTCCTCGCGATTCGGCGCAGGCGCGATGCTTTGCTGCACCGACGCCGCTGATGGAGTCGTCGATGAGAATCCGTAGCCGCGGGTCGTCACGCGCCGGTCGCCAGCGGGCGCCTGAGTTCAGGAGGACTACCCATTCCCAGTCCTCGAATGTCTGTGACAGTAGGCTGCTGAAGCATTCGTCGAGGAACCGCGGGTGGTGGGTGACGGTGAAGACACTGACACGAGGAGGCGAGTTCATCGCTCTGAGTGACGCGAGACTGAGCTACCTGACATCGACCGCACGAGTCGGCGTAGTGCCTATTGTGCCGGCGAGGTGACTGTCGCGAGGCTGCTGTCAAGCGCGACGGCGCGAGCCCGAGCCTGCTTGGCCCTGCTCTTGTCGCCGAGACGCTGGTAGACAAAGCCCTCGCGTAGGTACGCTGTGGCCGCTTTCGGATTGATTGAGGTGATCTGCTGGTAGAGCGCCAACGCCGAACGGAGATTCGTGCGCTCGAGCAGAATCGCCTTGTTGTACATCGCTGGGGTGTATTTGGGATCGACTGAAAGCGCCCTCGAGTAGTCGGTGAGAGCGTCAGCCGCCTTGTTCTGCACTTGGGCGAGGAGGCCGAGGTTGTACCACGCAAACTTGTTCTTTGGGCTTAACACGAGAACATTGCGAAATGTGGTCTCGGCCTGCTGGTACTGCTTCGCGTTCGCCTGCGCAATTCCCGTGTTGATCAGGGCGGTGGCCGACTGCGCCGTCGACCCGGCAGAGCTCGCCGACGAAGAGTGGCTCGAGGAAGCCGCATCGCTGCCGCCTGAGCCACACCCCGCGAATCCCAGGCAGGCCACGGCCAACGACGCGACCACCGGCAACGGAACGGAGTGACGACGCTGTGCCGTTGGGGTTCCCGTGGAGGCTCGCTTCACGATCATCGGGGAGGGATGACCACCGTTTGTCCTTGGGCGAGGGTGCGTATCGCTTCGAGGCTGGTGGCTTCGAGAATACGGGCCTGCGGCGGCCTCAGCAAGCGCTGCATCACATAGGCTGATTCAGCTGGCACAGATCACCCACGCCGTGAATGAATTTCCGTGCACTGAAGTTGCGGTGGTCACGTAATACGTGACCGTCCATCCATTTGCTTCCGGACGAGAGTCGTTCAGTGCAACTCCGGTCGAGAGCGTATTTTCTCCACCACCACCGACGACGGTGGTGCCGTTCGGACAGGTCACTCGCTGGGTCGCAGTGGCGCCCGGCAGCGTCGGTCCGGTCATCGAGTTGCTCGTCATGATGAACGTAGTGCCCGGCACCCCGGCCTCCTTGCGCGCCCTGGGGCCCTTGGGGTCCGATCGAACCCTGGGCGCCGGCGGTGCCTTGGAAACCCTGCGGACCGGTCGAACCGGTCGAACCTTGGGCGCCGGGGGTGCCTTGGGCTCCGGGGGTGCCTTGGAAACCCTGGAATCCTCTGACGCCCTGTGCCCCCGTCCCGCCTTGAACGCCCTGAGGGCCCTGCGCTCCTTGCGCCCCGCCTGTGCCATTCGAACCCTGAGCGCCGGTGGCGCCCTGGGCCCCGTTCGTCCCGGTGGCCCCGGTGGCGCCCTGGGCTCCAGTCGAGCCCTGGAACCCCTGCGGGCCGGCAATGCCTCGCGGCCCTTGCGCGCCCACGGCACCTTGGGCCCCGGTCGCGCCGGTGCCTCCGGTTGTGCCTTGCGAGCCCTGGCTGCCCTGGGATCCGGTCGCTCCGGTGCCGCCCTGGAAGCCCTGGAAACCCTGATGGCCCTGGCTGCCTTGCGTTCCGGTGGCGCCCGTCGCTCCGGTGGTGCCTTGGGAGCCCTGGTTGCCCTGGGGTCCGGTGGCACCCGTCGCTCCGGTCGTGCCTTGGCTGCCCTGGGACCCGGTGACGCCTTGCAAGCCCTGAGGCCCGGCCGCCCCCTGGAATCCCTGGCTGCCCTGGGATCCGGTGGAACCCGTCGCTCCAGTCGCGCCCTGGCCGCCTTGAGAGCCCTGGTTGCCCTGGGATCCGGTCGCTCCGGTGGTGCCTTGGGTGCCCTGGAAACCCTGAGGGCCGGTCGCACCAGTGGTGCCTTGGGAGCCCTGGTTGCCCTGGGATCCGGTGGCACCGGTTGTGCCCTGGGTGCCCTGGGTGCCCTGGAACCCCTGGGGGCCGGTTGCGCCGGTCGCTCCGGCGGTGCCTTGGGAGCCCTGGTTGCCCTGGGGTCCGGCGGCACCCGTTGCTCCGGTGGTGCCTTGGGTACCGGTCGCGCCTTGTGAGCCTTGGCTGCCCTGGGCCCCCGTCGCGCCTTGAGTTCCCGTCCCGCCTTGAGCGCCTGTGCTGCCTTGGGCGCCGGTCGTTCCCTGGAAGCCCTGGCTGCCTTGGGCGCCGGTCGCGCCCTGGGCGCCCGTGGTGCCTTGAGCGCCCGTGCCGCCCTGGAAGCCCTGGTTGCCTTGGGCGCCGGTCGTTCCCTGGAAGCCCTGGCTGCCTTGGGCGCCGGTCGCGCCTTGGGCGCCCGTGGTGCCTTGGAACCCCTGCGGCCCGGTAGGACCCTGGACGCCCTGACTCCCCTGTGCACCGGTCGCGCCCTGTGCGCCGGCGGCACCTTGCGTTCCGGTCGCCCCTTGAGCGCCTGTGCTGCCTTGGGCGCCGGTCGCGCCCTGGGCGCCCGTGGTGCCTTGAGCGCCCGTGCCGCCTTGGAAGCCCTGGTTGCCTTGGGCGCCGGTCGTTCCCTGGAAGCCCTGGCTGCCTTGGGCGCCGGTCGCGCCTTGGGCGCCCGTGGTGCCTTGTGAGCCTGTGCTGCCTTGTGAGCCTGTGACGCCTTGGAAGCCTTGGAAGCCTTGGTTGCCCTGGGCGCCGGTCGTTCCCTGGAAGCCCTGGCCGCCCTGCGCGCCGGTATCGCCTTGTGCACCGGCAACACCCTGGGCGCCGGTGGTGCCCTGGAACCCTTGCGGCCCGCTAGCACCCTGGACGCCCTGACTGCCTTGCGTACCAGTGTCGCCTTGTGAGCCTGTGCTGCCTTGGAAGCCTTGGTTACCCTGGGCGCCGGTCGTCCCCTGGGCACCGGTCGCGCCCTGGACGCCCTGGCCGCCCTGCGCGCCGGTATCGCCTTGGAAGCCTTGGTTGCCCTGGGCGCCGGTCGTTCCCTGGAAGCCCTGGCCGCCCTGCGCGCCGGTATCGCCTTGTGCACCGGCAACACCCTGGGCGCCGGTGGTGCCCTGGAACCCTTGCGGCCCGCTAGCACCCTGGACGCCCTGACTGCCTTGCGTACCAGTGTCGCCTTGTGAGCCTGTGCTGCCTTGGAAGCCTTGGTTACCCTGGGCGCCGGTCGTCCCCTGGCACCGGTCGCCTGGCTGGCCGCCCTGCGCGCCGGTATGCGCCTTGTGCACCGGCGACGCCCTGGGCGCCGGTGGTGCCCTGGAACCCTTGCGGCCCGCTGGCACCCTGGACGCCCTGACTGCCTTGGCGTACCGGTGGCGCCTTGTGAGCCTGTGCTGCCTTGGAAGCCTTGGTTACCCTGGGCGCCGGTCGTCCCCTGGAAGCCCTGGCCGCCCTGCGCGCCGGTATCGCCTTGTGCACCGGCAACACCCTGGGCGCCGGTGGTGCCCTGGAACCCTTGCGGCCCGCTAGCACCCTGGACGCCCTGACTGCCTTGCGTACCGGTCGCGCCCTGGGCGCCCTGGCCGCCCTGCGTTCCGGCCGCGCCGTTTGCGCCGACTGCACCTTGCGCTCCGGTCGCTCCTTGCGGACCCCCGACGCCCAGGGAGCCGGTGTCACCTCGGGGGCCTTGGGCACCGGTGGCGCCTGTCTGGCCGGCCGGACCGGTGGCGCCGCGAACGCCCCGGTCTCCGGCAGGCCCACTTGGCCCGGTGCCGCCCGTCGCCCCGGCCGCTCCCGTGGCGCCCTGGCCGCCGGCGGGCCCAGCCGGACCGGCTGCGCCGGCAGGCTCCGGCTGTGCCGGCGGGTCCGGCGGCGCCAGCCGGACCTCGCGGACCTTGCGGGCCGGCGAGCGTGACGCGGCTGGTGACCGACGACGAGCCGGTTGGGCAGTTCAACGCAATCGGGCCACCTGTACCGGCGGGTCCGATGCCGCCAGCTAGTGTGGCCGTTCCAGTCGAACAACTCACCCCAACCGGACCGGCGGGCCCGGAAGGACTACCCGCGGTGCCGGCCACGACCGGATCGCTCGCCACGGGATCGCCTTGGTTGGACGGGTTGGCGAGCCCAGCCGGCAATCCGAGGCTCGCGAGCAGGAAAGGTCCGCGTGGGCTGCGGAGACTGCCCTTGACCACCCTCGTGTTGCGCTCAGGCGGGCTGCAGGAATGCAAGGAGGGGATCAACAGCTCGCGCGTGCCCGCCTGCGCGCAGAGCACGATCCGTGCGTTGTTGCCAGTCGCGCTTGCGGCCCTCCCGTAGGCGACGCCGCCCATGGTCAGGAATGCAGCCAGGACGTTGGCTACCAGTCGATTGCGGATGTGGGTTCGTGGTCGGCGGTCGTTGGCCACTTCGCTTGAACCGGCCAACGGCAACACCAGACCCCATCTCCTAACATCTCCGCGGGCGCGCGCCACCCGCGCCCCAATTCGCAGGTAAGCGCACTCTACCGTGACGACGGGCGCACAACATTCCCCCACGCAGGAGAATTAGCCCGTCATCACCGCCTCGGCGCCGGTCACGGCCGCGACCCCGATCGAGGTATGCCGTGCCCGGACGTGCAGGCAGTCTCCTCCGAGATCGAGGTGTACGACCCGTCTCCCCAGGTCGCCCTGCACACAGTCCAGAGCGGCAGCGTGCGGCCGGTCCGGTGACTCGACGCCCTCACTCCCCGGCTTGACGGAACTCGATCTCGCGATCGCGGGGGGCCGACCAAGCGCCTCGCCGCCACGCAACTCGAGTGCCGTCGGCCAACCGCGCAGCGGCGTGTCCGAGCCGGGGCCTTCCCCACAGCGTGGCGACCAGCGGTCGCTCTGACTCCGGCGTGTCCCCGAGGCCGGCGGCGACGTGCTCGGCCGGATACGTGACCACAATCGAGCCCGCACGCACCCACACCGGAATCCGCTCGAGCGGCGCCTGGACGACGAACTCCGCGCCCCCGATGACGCGGTCGCCCGACCACGTCTCGATCCACTCACCCCGCGGCAGCGCGACCTCGCGCTCGCGGGCGCCGTCGTCGAGCACCGGCGCGATCCACAGCGCCGGGCCGAAGCCGTAGGCGTCGCCGATCGTCCACCCGCGAGCGTCGGCGGGATCGATCAGGCACTGCGGGCGGATGATCGGAAGACCTGTGCGGGACGCGGTGGCTGCGGCCGCGCGGACGTACGGGACCAGCTGCTCGTGCGCCAGCACGTACCCGCGGTAGAGGTCGAGCACTCGCTCGCTGTAGCGCCAGGGCTCCTGGGGCATCCGCGCGTGGGCGTGCATCAGCGGCGTGAAGCAGCCGAACTGCAGCCACCGCAGCAGCAGCTCCGGTGGGCAGCGCTCGATGAGCCGGTATCCGAGGTAGCCGCCGACGTCGTGCGACCAGTTCGAGATGCCGCTGCAGGCGGCCGACAGCGTGGCGACGACAAGCGCGCGCAGCGACCAGAAGTCCGAGATCTGGTCCCCGCCCCAGGTCAGGCCGGTGGCCTGCTGCCCGGCCCAGCCGCTGCGCCCGAACAGGACGCCGCTGCCGGGATGGACCTCGTCGAGCGCCCGCTGCAAGCTGAGGCGGTGAAGCCCGCCGAGCGCCCAGGCGGCGGACGTGCCGGACCTGCCGTCGGCGAGGCGGACGCGATCGGGGATGTAGTAGCCATCGCCGTCGTCGGCCTTGATCCCTTCGACGCCCAGGGCCAGCACCTCCTTGACCTGGGCGCGCCACCACTCCTCGGCGGCGGTGCTCGTGAAGTCGACTGGCGAGCCGGTTCCCATCCACCACTGGGTCACGAACGTGCGGCCGTTGTCCTGCACGAAATGGCCGGCGGCGGCGCCTTCGCCGTACCGGGGCGCCGGCTCGCGGTGCAGACGCTCGGACTCTGGCTGGGGCGGCACCTGTCCGTCGCGTGAGTCGAGGTTGACCCAGGGGGTGGCCCACACCACGGTGCGCACGCCGGCGCGTCGCATCGTCGCGATCATCCCGGGCGCGTCGGGGAATTGGTGGGGGTTGAACTCCCAGCTGTTGTACTGCGTTGCCCAGGGGGAGTCGAGCACGATCGCGTCGAGCGGGATCCGGTGCTTCGCAAATCCGTCGAAGTCCTCGAGCACGTCGTCCTGGTGCTCGTAGATGTCGCGGCTCTTCCAGAAGCCGTAGCCCCACTCGGGAAGCAGCGCCGGAAAGCCCGTGCGCCGGCAGAACTCGCGTAGCCGGGCGGCGGGCGTGGACGCGCACAGCAGGAGCACCCGCAACGGGCCCGCAAGTGCTCGGGTCGACACCGAGAGCCGCTCGCCGGCGAGGTCGAAGCGAGTGCCGTTGGCGTCGGTCTGCACCCAGGCGCCATAGCCCCGACTCGAAAGCAACCATGGCACCGGTGCGCAGTCGCCCTGCGGAATGCCTCCCTCGGGAAGCATCTCCGGAGGGCAGTCAGGTCCGGTGTAGCGCCGGTCGGCGCCGAGCTGGACCGCCCGTCCGACCTGGTCGAGCTGGGTGGCGTGCCGAGCGCCGAGTCCGACCACGTGCTCGTCTGACCTGCGGTCCCAATCGAGCGCAAGCCGCAGCGGATCCCCTTCGGCGTCGAGCTCGAGTGCGATCACATCGCGCTCGGGGATCCTCACGCGCAGTCGCGCGCCACGGCCACCGTCGAGCACCAGGCCGAGGTCGACGCCCGAGTTCAGCCGGGCGAGGACGACCGACCGGCGCGCGCGCTCGGGGGGCGTCAGCTCCTCGCGAGCGACCACGCCTTCGGTGAACTGGATGAAGTGATCGTGGACCGTGCCCTGGGCGACCCACGCCCCCGCGGCGCGCATCAGCCTGCGGCCGCGGCGCCTGATCGTCATCGAGAACGGCTGCAGCTCGATCTCGACGCGCAGCTCGCCACGCTCGAGAACCACCGAATCGGACTCCAGGACGATCGAGAAGCTCGCCGTCGACATCCCGCAAATGGTTCTCGTCCCGAGCCCCGGGACATGCGTGGTTCACCGAATCGTCACAAGAGCGCATCCCCTTCTTCACAGAGTCCGGCTCTTTGCAGGGCAATTTTCAACTCATGAACAACACGAGCAAGGCTGACATGCACGTTCATTCGACAGCTTCCGCGCTGTCGAAGCTGGGAGTCCAGCGGTCGCTGAACGTGCCCGAGTGCGCGACGGAGCCGGGCGAGGTGTACGAACTCGCCAAACGCCGGGGGATGGATTTCGTGACGATCACCGACCACGACACGATCGCCGGCGCCCTGGCGCTCGCGGACCTGCCCGACACATTCGTCTCAGAGGAGCTGACCGCTTGGTTCAAGGGAGAGCCTCAGGCCGTGCACGTGCTCTGCTACGGAATCACGCCCGACGACCACGAGTGGCTGCAGGCGCACAGTGGCGACGTCGAAGGGTGCGCCGAATACCTGCACACCAACGAGATAACGGCGGCGCTGGCGCACCCGTTCTACGCGGTTGAGGCGCCCCTGACCGCGCGCCACCGGCGCCGTCTGGCCCAGCTGTTCCCGATCTGGGAGACGCGGAACGGATCACGGGCCAAAGAGCTCAACCTGCCGGCGTTCGTTTACATCGAGACCCATGGAGGGACGGCCATCGGCGGCTCCGATGACCACGCCGGAATCGATATCGGCCGCACGTTCACGGAGACCCCCGAAGCGGCCACGCCGTCTGAGTTCCTCGCCCACGTCCGGGCGGGCTCAGTGACGGCTCACGGCGCGCAGGGCAGCGCCGCGAAGTGGACCCACGCCGCGATGGCGCTCGCGATCCGGTCGCTGGGTCCGGGCGAGGGGGACTCCCGGCCCGACCCGACGGCCGTCCTGAAGATCGTCGAGCGCGTGATCGCACAGGGCGACGTCCGGCACGGCGGCACGGGAGCCGATCTCGGGCCCGACGACGCGATCGCACTCCTGCGCGCTTGGCTCGTTGCGATGGACCTCGGCATCGACGAGCGCGAACTGCTGACGTTGCTCCAGGACGGTGAAATCGGTCACGCCGACCTCTACCGCCGCGCCCGTCGCATCCACGAGCGCAAGCTCGCCGGCGCGGTCGACGAGATCGTCGAGATGACCCAGCGCGGCGACTTTCATCTGTCGCAGGGCGCGCTGCGGCTGTTCGACGCGTGCATTCCGGCGATTCCGTACGCAGCCGCAACGGCGTTCCTGGGGCGTGAGAAGGCCAAGCTCACACGCAGCGAGGGCGACCGGCCGCGTGTGGCGCTGATCGCCGACGGGGTCGGCGGTATGCACGGCGTGACCCACACGCTGCAGCAGATCCGCGAGCGCGGCGTGCGCGGCTTCGACGTCGAGGTGATCGGAACCGACGCCGATGTCGACCGCCGGCTGAGCGCGGTCGCCGAGATCGACGTCCCGTTCTACCGCGGCCTCCAGATCGGTGTGCCGAGCGTTCCCGCGCTCGTCGACGCCATCGCCGAAGGCCGATACGACCTGGTGCACGTCTGCAGTCCCGGCCCCGCGGGCCTGGGCGCCTGGCTGCTGGCGCGAGTGCTCGATCTACCTGTAGTCGGCAGCTACCACACCGAGCTCGCCGCTTATGCCGGCCTGCGGACCGGTCAGGCGCAAGTCGAGGCGCTGGCGGCACTGGCGCTGGGCGGCTTCTACGGCGCCTGTGACGTGGTCCTCTCGCCCAGCCCGGCGAGCGACCAGCGTCTCGGTCAGCTTGGCATCGACGAGCAGCTGATCCGTCGCTGGGACCGCGGCGTCGACATCCGCCGCTTTGACCCGAAGCTGCGCACGCCGGGTCTGCTCAGCGTCGACGTCAACGTCCTCTACGCCGGACGCCTGACCAAGGAGAAAGGCGTCGACCTGCTGGCGGACGCGTTTCTCGCGGCGCGCGAGCGCGACCCGCGGCTGCACCTGGTGCTGGCCGGCGGCGGCCCCGAGGAGGAGCAGCTGCGCGACCGGCTGGGGGACCGGGCGACGTTCCTGGGCTGGCTCTCCGGCGAGGATCTGGCGCGCGCATACGCGAGCGCCGACGTGTTCCTGTTC
Source organism: uncultured Solirubrobacterales bacterium (assembly GCA_963725925.1). Lineage (GTDB taxonomy): Bacteria > Actinomycetota > Thermoleophilia > Solirubrobacterales > Solirubrobacteraceae > Palsa-465. Next base: position 161,406 of record CAVSAY010000015.1, on the reverse strand, counting down.
GCAAGCCGCACCGACACGTTCGGCCAGGTCGTGCTCGAGGCGCAGGCCTCAGGGCTGCCGGTCGTCGCCGTCGACGAGGGCGGCCCCGCAACCCTTATCGAGCATGGCGAGACCGGCCTGCTCGTGCCCCCGCGAGCCGACGCGATCGCCGACGCGCTGCTGTCGGTCGTGTCGGACGGGAACTCCCGCGAGCGCATGACACGCGCGGCGCTCGCCGCCGTGCGCGGGCGCACCTGGGAGGCGTCGCTTGACCGGCTCGCGGCCGGGTATCGCGTGGCGCTCGAGCAGCGAGCGGCGAACCGGGCGCGCAGCGTCGCCTAGCCTCGCGGTCGCCGCCTCCGATGGCCGGAGCGGCCCCGCCCAATACGCTTCGGGCGTGATCACCGACGCCGTCATCCCGGTCGGAGGCCTGGGCACGCGCATGCTCCCGGCCACGCGCTCGCTGCCGAAGGAGATGCTTCCGCTCGTCGACAAGCCCGCGGTCCAGTACGTCGTCGAGGAACTCCGCGACGCCGGGATCCAGCGGATCCTGTTTGTCACCGGCAGGCGCAAGCGCGCGATCGAGGATCACTTCGACGCCGATCCCGAGCTCGAGCGTGCGGTGGGCGAAGCCGCATCGCCAGCGAGCGGACTGCGGATCGTCTACACGCGCCAGCGCCAGCCGCTGGGCGTCGGCGACGCGCTGCGCTATGCGGACGGGTTCGCCGGTCAGTCAGGGATCGTCGCGGCGTTCGGCGACGCGATCATCTCCCGTCCGCCGGACGGGGGGCCCGGGGTGGTGAGTCGCTTGATCGACGCCTACGAGGCCGCGGGCGCCGACGCGGCCGTAGCCGTGCGCGAGGTGCCGGAGGAGCTCGTTTCGCGCTACGGGATCGTCGCCGTCGGGGCTGCGCGCGGCACCGCATTCGACGCCGAGGACGTGATCGAGAAGCCCGACCCCGCCAGCGCTCCGAGCAGGATGGCGATCATGGGCCGCTACGTGCTCGGTCCAGCTGTGTTCAGGGCGCTAGCGCAGATATCGCCCGGGACGGGCGGCGAGATCCAGCTCTCGGATGCGCTGCGCCAGGTCATCCGGGACGGAGGACGCATCGTTGCGGTGCCGCTGTCGGCCGGCGAGCGGCGCTACGACGTGGGGACGCTAGAGAGCTACTGCGCCGCGTTTCTCGAGTACGCCCTGACGGATGAGCGCTTCGGGGCCGAGCTGAGAGCTCGCGCAGCCGCGCTGCTCGATGACGCCTGACCGGGTCGGGCGCGGCGCCGCGTCCGCGCGGGCGGCGCTGGCCGGGAACCCGTCCGACGGATACGGCGGAGCCGTGATCGCGGTGACGCTCGACGAGTTCCAGGCGCGCGCGAGCGCGAGCGCGGCATCGGAGCCGAGCGCAAGTCCGGACAGCGAGCTCGTGGCCGCGACGGTCAGGCGATTCGCCCGCGACCACTGCCCGGAGCCGCTCTCCCGCACCGTCGAGTGGCAGACTTCGGTACCGAGAGGGGTCGGGCTTGGTGGCTCGAGCGCGATCGTGATCGCGACGCTGCGGGCGCTCTGCGAGCTGCACGATGTCTCGCTCGAGCGCGGAGAGCTGGCGGCGCTGGCGCTCGCCGTCGAGCGCGAGGAGCTCGGGATCGCCGCCGGCCTACAGGACCGCGTCGCCCAGTCCTTCGGCGGCCTCACGTTCATGGACTTCGGACCCGGCGGCCGCTACGAGTCGCTCGATCCAGGGCTGCTGCCCCCGCTCGTGGTTGCGTGGCGCGGGGACACGTCTGCGGACTCGGGCATCGTGCACGGCGACCTGCGCTCCCGGTTCGATGCGGGCGAGGCAGTCGTCACGCGCACGATGACCCGGTTGGCACAGCTGGCGCGCGAGGCCCGCGCCGCGCTGCTGGCCGGCGATCGCGCGGCGTTTGCGGCGTCAGTCGACGCAAGCTTCGACGCACGCGCTCAGATGATGGAGCTGGACGTGCGGCACGTGGAGATGATCGAGCGCGCACGTGCGTGCGGCGCCGGCGCCAACTACACCGGCTCGGGCGGGGCGATCGCGGCGGTCTGCCGCGACGAATCGCATCGCGCCGAGGTCACGGCGGCGCTGCGCGAGATCGGGTGCGGCACCGCGCCGACAGGAGCATCAGGGGGTGCGGCGAAACCCGGGGCGTGAGCACGAACCGGCTCGAGGCCTTCTCCGACGGAGTGATCGCGGTGGCGGTCACGCTGCTGGTTCTGAACATCGAGGTACCAGCGCCCGGCTCGGGCCACTCGCTCGGCCACGAGCTGGCGCACCAGTGGCCGACGTATGCCGCGTACGTCACTTCGTTCATCACGATCGGGATCATCTGGATCAACCATCACGCGATGATCGGCCGGCTCGGGCGCGCGGATCACACGATCCTGATGCTCAACCTGCTGCTGCTGCTGTCGATCGGCGTGCTTCCGTTCGGCACCAACCTGATCGCCACCTACCTGCGCGAGGGCCACGGCGAGAACCTCGCAGCGGCGATCTACGCCGGGCTGTTCCTGGCGATGTCGATCGCGTTCGCGAACCTCAACCGTCACATCCTGTTCGCGAAGGCGCACATGTTGGTCGAACCGATCGAGGCCGACCGCCGACGCCAGATCCTCTCGCGCGGAATCGTCGGGCTGATTCCATATGCGGTCGCAGTCGTCGTTGCGGCGTTCTCGCCCGACCTGACGCTGATCATCTGCGCCGCGATCGCAGTGTTCTACGCACTGCCGATCGCCAGTGGCGGGAGTGCGGGCGGCGGGACCTCAGTCGGTCCACCAGGCGGCGAGCGCCCGCCGCCAGTTGTCCCATCCGACCGCCGACAGGTCCTCGTCACCGAAGCCGGCCGCGCGCAGCGCGTCGAGCAGCTTCGGCGTGCCGGCGACGTCGCCGAGCGGCGCCGGGATCGTCGCCCCGTCGTAATCGGAGCCGAGCGCCACGTGCTCGACCCCGATCCGGTCGGCGACATAGCGCGCGTGCTGAGCGATCAGGTCGATCGGCGTGTCCGGATCGTCGGCGAAGTCGCGCCGCAAGAACGGGCACGCGAACACGATCCCGACGATGCCGCCGGAGTCGGCGATGGCGTCGAGCTGGGCGTCGGTGAGGTTGCGGGAGGTCGGGCACAGGGCGTGCACGGCGGAATGCGACGCCACGATCGGGCCGAGCTCCATGCGGGCCAGGTCCCAGAAGCCGGCCTCGTTGAGGTGGCTGACGTCGACCGCGATGCCGAGCTCGGCACAGCCGGAGGCCAGCGCTCGGCCCGCATCGGTCAGGCCCGGTCCCGTGTCGGGCGACGACGGCGAGATGAACGGCACGCCGTAGGCGAACGCGTTCGGCCGGCTCCACACCGGCCCCAGCGAGCGCAGGCCGGCCTCGTACCACAGCCCGAGCGATTCAAGCTCGGGGTCGATCGCCTCGGCGCCCTCGAGGTGCAGCACCGCTGCCGGCGGGCCGTCGTCGGAACGGGCCGCGTCCAGGTCCGACGCCGTGCGGGCGATGCGCACGTGGCCGCCTCGCTCGAGCTCGACCAGCCTGCCCGCCGCGGCCGTCGCATAGCCGGAGGCGTAGTCGTGCGCGACCTCCGCCGCCGGCAGGACCTCGACCACTCCGTCGTCGCGCTCGATCAACTGATGCTCGTCGCCCGCCGACGGGGTGAACACCGCGAAGATCGCCCCGCGCACCCCACCCGCGCGCATCCGCGGGATGTCGAGGTGACCGTCGGGCCGGCCGTCGGCGAGGAGGTTGTGGTCGTCGCGAGTGAGCGCGTCGTTGTGGCCGTCGAAGACGGGGATCACTGCTCGACCGCGGCCGCCGGGGCTCCGAGCTCGACGGCCGGTAGCCCGTCGATGCTGTGCTCGTTCTTCTCTCGCTGGTAGTCCAGCAGCGCCGCGGGGCCGCCGACGCGGAGCTTCTTGGCCGCCCATGCGTCCGAGTGGGGGCGCCGGCCTTCGTAGGTCATCAGCGGCACCCCATATCCGCACGCGTCGGCGACGCGGTCGACGTCCACGAGCACGATCGCGCGACGGGCCTCCGGCACGGCCGGCAACTCGAACTCGCAGCGCTCTGCCAGCTCGTCGAACCGCGGGTCGGCCGCGACCACGACCTCAGCGCGGCCGTGCAGGCGCACGATCCGCGGCGGACCCTCGAACGCGCAGAGCATCACGACGATGCGCCCGTTCTCGCGCACGTGGGCGATCGTCTCGGCGCCGCTGCCGATCATGTCCAGGTAGGCAACGGTGTCCGGGTCCAGCACCCGGAGCGTGTCGATCGGCCCCTTCGGCGAGACGTTTATGTGCCCGTCGGCGGCCAGCGGCGCGCTGCCGACGAAGAACATCCGCTGGGCGGCGATCCAGCGCTGCAGGTGATCGTCGATGCACTCGAAGACCTTCGCCATGTCCGGAAACCTTAGAGGGCCGACGGATGTAGCAGCGGGACGAGCGGGGTCCGCTCGGTTCGCAGCAGTGCGACCAACGAGGGCGGCGTGATCACGGTCGCCGTCCCGCGAGACGGCCGTGGCGACCGCTCCCGATAGCCGCCGGGGGACCAGGCGAGCAGCTGTTTGCCGAGCACGAGCGACGGGTTGTCGTCGCGGATCACGAACGCCCCGTCCGGGAGCTCGCCGAAAGGGACCTGATGCAGTCGGCGAGCGCGGGTGCGGGGGTCGAGCCGCTCCGCGTGCAGGCGGTCGTCGATCGCGTCGGCGCCGGCGCCCGGCTCGGACCACACCGCGCGCAGGTGCTCGTAGTCGGCGCGCCGGCACAGCGCGCACGGCCGGTGCCCCGCGGCGAGCGCCGTCGCCTCGTCGAGGAAGAACAGCTCGGTGAAGCGGCCGGGCATCAGCAGCGCGGGCCGCTGCCAGCCGCGGAACTCGAGCTGGCAGGCGATCCAGCGCTTGACGGCATAGCGCGGCCGGATGTTCCCCTCCGCGTCGTGGATGCAGCCGCGATTGCCGTACACCAGGCCTCGTTCGGGGGTGGCGATCAGCTCGCCGAGCGGGGTGACGCGATTCTGCAGGGGCATCGTTGACGAAAACGACCCAGCCGACAGGTTCGTGAGGTCGCGCGGGTCTTAACCGCTGCTGAGCGATGAATATGACCCACGCGCGGGCAGGGGAGGCTCGGTCGGGTCGTTTTCGCCGCCCGCTAACCCGTCAGGCTGCCGTACGCATCCGGCCGGCGCGTCGTCAGGAACGGAAACAGCTCGAGCCAGTCCTGACGCTGCTCGAGGTCGAGATCGGCGACGAGCACGGCGGGCTCGTCGCGGGGCGCCTGTACGAGGATCCGGCCGTAGGGGTCTGAGATGAAGCTCGAGCCGTAGAACGTCAACGGACCCTCCACGCCGATCCGATTCACAGCCACCATGAACGTGCCGTTGGCGACGCCGTTGCCGACGATCACCTGCTGCCACAGCGGTTGCGTGTCGAACTCCGGATGGTCGGGCTCTGAGCCGATCGCCGTCGGATAGATCAGGACCTCGGCGCCGGCCAGCGAGTAGGCACGCGCGAGCTCCGGGAACCACTGGTCCCAGCACGTCGGGCAGCCCAGCCGCGCGCCGCTCTCGGTGCTCGGAAGCTCGATCAGCGGGAACGGGTCGCCGTCCGCGGGACCGGGCCGGAAGTAGTGATCCTCGTAGTAGCCCGCGGTGACGGGGATGTGCAGCTTGCGCGTGCGCGACACCAGCGTGCCGTCGGGCGCGACGACGATCGCGGTGTTGAAGCCCAGTCCATCGGGGCCGTCGGCCCGCTCGTACAGCGACGCGTGCACGTAGGCCCCCGTCTCCGAGGCCGACGAAGCGGCGAATCGGAACGTAGCCCCGCTCTCGAGGTCCTCCGGCTGCGCACCCGCCGCCGCCGGCCCGTCGGGTGTGATCGCGAAGTAGGGCGACAGCGTGAGCTCCTGCAGGCACACGATCCGCGCGCCCACTTCAGCCGCGGCGCGGATCCCGTCGGCGAGCGCCGCCTGATGCTCGTCGGGATCGGGGTGCCAGCGCTCCTGGACCAGACCCAGGCGCAGCGGCGGGCGCGACGGAGGACGGGTTCGCGCGGGCGACGGGGGCGGCGGCCCGGCCATCAGGACTTTGGCTCTCTCGCTCATGTCGTCGAAGCTCTGACCGGCACCTGCTGGGTGATGCAGTGCGGCCCCCCACCACCGTACGCCAGTACGGCGCCCGGCACCGGAACGACCTCGCGCCCCGGGAAGGCCGCGGCGATCAGCTCGAGCGCCTCCGCCTCGCTGTCGTCCCCGCAGACCGGCACGATCACCGCGCCGTTGCACACGTAGAGGTTCAAATAACCCACCGCCACCGTCTCGCCGCCCACATCGAAATACGGCAGGAATGGGACGTCGATCACCTCGATTCCCGCAGCGACCAGACGCCGGCGGTTCTCCTCGCAGTTGTCGTAGTTCGGGTTGCCCGTCCCAACCGTCTGCAGCAACGCCTGCCCCGGCCTCGTGAACGCGGCAATCAGGTCGACGTGCCCGTCGGTGTCGCGATCCTCGACCAGCCCCATCCCCAGCCAGACGATCGACTCCACACCGAGCGAATCACGCAGCGCCTGCTCGATCCCTTCGCGCGACAACGAGGGGTTGCGGTTGGGATGCAGCAGGCACTGCTCTGTCACGAGCAGCGTCCCGGCGCCGTCGCCGAGGATCGAGCCGCCCTCGAGCACGATCGGCGCCGACCGCACCTCGTCCCCGAGAGCCGCGGCGATGCGCCCCCCGATCTCCGCATCGCGATCGAACGGCAGGAACTTCTCGCCCCAGGAGTTGAAGCGGAAATGAACCGCAACCCGCGACCCGTCGGAGTCGTAGACGTAGATCGGACCGGAGTCGCGCAGCCAGGAGTCATCGAGCGGCAGCTCGACGACGTCGACTCCGTTACCGCACGCCGATCGCGCCAGCGCCAAATCGCCTGCATCGGCGGCGATCATCGTCACCGGCTCGAACCGCGCAATCGCGTTGGCGACGGCGGCGTAATCCGCCCGCGCCTGCTCGAGCAGCTCCCCCCAAAGCTCGCGCCGGCACGGCCACCCCATCAAGGTGCGCTCGTGGGGCTCCCATTCCGCAGGCATCCGCATGCAATCGAGAGCCTAAACAGCCCGTAAAACGTGCTCAAGGAATCGGCTCCAACAGCCGAGGTACAAAGCAATGGGACCTTCTCGGCGCGTTCACCGGGCCTCCGTCGCGACTGCCGTGACGCTGGTCGGCGCTGCCACAATCGCGCTCGGCGCGTTCGAGGGCCTTGGCGCATGGATCGGAGCGCTGCTCGTCGGCGGCCTGCTCGGCGGCGTCGCCACGCTCAGCGCGATCGGGATCGTCGCCTCTTCGGCGGGCGTCCTGTCGCCTTCGCGCGAGGCATCCGTGGACCCGGTGACGGGACTCAACGGCCTGCACAAGCTCGAGGACGACCTCGAATCCGCACTTGCCCGGCCGCTTCGCGACTCGCGCGTGGCGCTGTACGCGTTCGTGCTCGACGGGCTCAAGAGCTACAACGACTCTTACGGGGAATCGTCCGGCGACGCGATGCTCGCGTGGCTGGGCCGAAAGCTTCGAGATGGACTCGAGGACCGCGCTATCGCCTATCGCCTTCGCGGTGCCGCGTTCGCGGTGCTGGTGTCGGGGAGCGAGTCGCTGGCCGCCGAGCTTCGATCGGTCGCATCGCAGGCCCTGACCGAGGTCGGGGAAGGCTTCACGATCACCTGCACGGCCGGCGTGGCGGTGCTCGGCGGCGAGGCGCACTCGGCCCAAGAGGCGGTCGAGCTTGCCACACGGCGGGCCCATGGCCAGCGAAACGCTGCACGCGACGACGCCGACCTGCGCCCGATCGAGGAGTCGATCGACGCCTGGCGGCTGGTGGCACCCGGCTACGACGTCGCCGCGCTTGCCGCGCGGATCGGGCGGCGGCTGGGAATCTCGGGCGATGAGCTGCACGACGTCGAGACGGTCGCCCACCTGCGCGACGTCGGCAACATCGCGATTCCGCGAGCCGTGCTTACGCGCTCCGGCGGGCTGCCCGGTCACGAATGGGAGTTCATCCGCTTGCACACGACGATCGGTGAGCGCCTGCTGGCAACGAACTTCGAGATGGAGGACGTGGCCCGGCTCGTGCGCTCGAGCCACGAGCGCTGGGACGGCTCCGGCTACCCGGACGGGCTCGCGGGCGAAGCGATCCCGCTCGCTTCGAGGATCGTGTTCGTCTGCAGCGCGTTCGCCGACATGACGACCGCACGTCCGCATCGAGTGGCGCGCGACGTCCCGGAGGCCTTGCGAGAGCTCGAGCGCGGCGCGGGCACGCAGTTTGACCCGAAGGTCGTGGAGGCGTTCCGCAGCGAGTTCAGCTCGCCGGCAGACCTCGAGGTCTCGATGATGCCGCCGGCCTGGGAGCGCGCTCCCGAGGTCGCCTCAGGGCGCGAGGTGCAGGCGGTGCGCAACGGCCGCGGCCTGGGTCCGACTGCTCACGCCTAGCTTGCGCAGGATCCGCGAGACGTGCACGCTGGCCGTCTTCTCGGCCATGAACAGCGCCGCACCGATCTGCCGGTTCGTGGCGCCCTCGGCGATCAAGCCGAGCACCTGACGCTCCCGATCGGTCAGCCCGAACGGATCGTCACCGTCGTCGGCACGACCTCCGTTGCTGTCGGCGCCGTTCTGCACCTCGCCGAGTGCCAGCCGGGCACGCTCACACAGCGTGGTGATCTCGTCCGTCAGCCATCGCGAGCCAAGCCGCTTTGAAATCTCCAGAGCTTCGCGGGCGGGCTCGCCCGCGGCCGCTCGGTCGCCCTCCTCGACGAGCGCTTCAACCTGGTTGAACGTCATCAGCGCGACGCCGTAGGGGCGTTCGAGCTTCTCCCACTCCCCCGCGGCCTTGGCCCACAGCTTGGGGTCGTTGCGCCCGCGGGCGCGCGCGAGCTCGGCGGCGCCGACGGCGCTCCAGGCCCGCTCCACCGGCCCGCCGTCCTGGGCGGCGCCACGCAGGCGCTGCGCGTGGATGCGCGCTCGGGCGATCGCGTCGCGTTCGGCGGGGCGCTCGCGCAGGTCGCGTGCGCGCTGGGCGATGTCGGCCTCGACGCGCGTACCGATCGCGCTCACGCGCGCGATCCGCATCACGTCGTCGGTGCACACCTCGAGGCGGTCGAGCGCGTTGGCCACGGCCGCGCGCGCGGCCGGGAGGTCGCGCTGGCGCCGGCGAAGCTCGCCGAGCAGCGCCCCGACGACGCCGATCCATTGCGGCTCCGACGACGTCGCCACGAGCGGCTCGATCTCCGCCAGACACGCCTCAGCCGATTCCTCGTCGCCCTCGCCGAGCGCCAGCTCCGCCTCCCGGATGTGGCGGAACATCAGCAGCGTCCCGACCATCTGCGAGCGTGAGGGGCTGAGCTGCGCCCGCGCCAGATTCCAATCGCCGGAATCGAACGCGAGCTCGGAGATCGTCAGGCGTATCCAGTCGTGGTTTTGCGTCATTCGGCCCGGCGTCGCCCGGGCGCCCTCGTGCGCGATCTCCAAAGCCTCACGGGTCCGGCCAGCCAGGTTGAGCATGTCGGCGAGGTTCGCGTACGCGTAGGTCAGGCCGTCGATGTCGTCGTTGCTGCGGGTGATCTCGATCGTTCGTTTGATCCGCGCCACTCCGTCGTCGACGCGCCCCAGCAGGATCTCGGCCATCCCGATCGTGAGCAGCACCTCTCCCTCGGCGCGCGAGTCGCCCGCCGCGATGGCCGACGCCAGCGCCTTCTCGCCGTCCTCGATCGCGTCGCGAAAGCGCCCGCGCAGAAACCGGGTGCGGGCCAGCCACGCGAGCAGCAGCGCCCGGTTGCGGCTTTCCTCGCCGGGCGGCAGCAGGGCAAGCGCCTTCTGGGCGGTCTCGACAGCCTCCAGACCGCGGTTGAGGCTCCACTGTATGCGCGACATCCGAGCCAGCAGCGCCGAGCGCCGTCGTGGATCGCCGTCCTCGGGGAGCTCGCGCAAGCCGCTCTGAAGCAGAACCTCGGCGCGGGCGCGATCGCCCGCGATCGCGTGCGCGGAAGCGGCGAGCGACAGCACGTCGACATGGTCGACCGGGACCAGCGACCCCGGATCGGAGACGCGCGGCCAGAGCTCGAGCGCGCGCTCGGCGAGATCGGCGGCCTCGCCGTAGGCGTGCACGTCGCGGGCCGCCAGCGCTGCGCGCACGGTCGCGCGCAGCGCCGCCGGCTGGTCGCCGCCGGCGGCGTAGTGGTTGGCGACCGTGGTCGACCGCTCCACGCCCCACTCCTCGGAGCCGTTGGCCTCCTGCTCATACAGGTGGGCGAGCGCGAGGTGCAGCTCGACGCGCTCGCCGGGGAGGAGGTCGTCGTACAGCGCCTCGCGCAGCAGTGCGTGACGGAAGCCGAGACGGCCGTCTTCGTGGGCCTCGAGCACCTGCTCGGCGACGGCCTCGCGCAGCGCGGCGTGCAGCGCGCCATGTTCGATGCCGGTGGCCTCGCCGATCATCGGCTCGTCCAGGGCCCGGCCGACGGCGATGATCCGGGCGGCGCGCTGGGCCACTTCGGACAGGCGCTCGATCCGCAGCATGAATGCGTCGCGCAGGCTCTGGGGCGTGGCGCCGCGGCCGTCGAGGCCCGCCGCCAGCAGCTCCTCGGTGTACAGCGGATTGCCCTCGCTGCGCCTGAACACGCGCTCGACGAGATCCGGGCTGGGCGCGTCGCCGAGAATGTCGGCGAGCGCCTCGGTCAGCTCGGCGCGATCGAACGGCGCCAGCTCGATGCGCTGCGCGCGCTCGAGGCGATCGAGCTCGGCCAGGAGCGGGCGCAGCGCATGACGGCGGTGAAGCTCGTCGCTGCGGTAGGTCAAAAGCATCATCACGCGCTCCTCGCGAAGGCTGCGCGCCAGGAAAGCCGCGAACGTGCGAGTCGAGCGGTCCGCCCAGTGCATGTCCTCGAGAATCAGCACGACCGGCTGGAACTCGCCCAGCAGATCGAGCAGCTCGAGCACGGCCTCGAACAGGCGCAGCTGGCCGGCGGGCTCGTTCGCATCTGAGGGGGGAGCCGTCTGATCGTCGAGCCCCGGCACGAGCGCGGCAAGCTGTGAGCGGCTCCCGCGGCCGAGCTGCTCGAGCGCCGGATGATCCGCGCGCACCAATGGCCTGAGCGCTCCCAGCAACGGCGCGTAAGGAAGCTCGGCGTCGCCCTGCTCGACCGCCTCGCCCCGCAGGACGATGGCGTCTTCGGCGTGGCGCTGCTCGAACTCCCTTACGAGGCGCGTCTTCCCGACGCCCGACTCACCGCCGAGCAGCACCAGCGCCGGGCGTCGGTCGGCGGCCTCTCGCAGGCTCGCCTCAAGCTCCGAGAGCTCCCCGACGCGGCCGACGAAGTGAGTGCTCGACAGTCGTGCGCGCATGAGTGAAGTATCGCCTGACCGCCCGGCGGCGCGGTCGGTCGCCATGCGAGGCGCGACGAAAGTCCTCGGCAGAGCGGCGGAGGTCGTCGATCCGCGCGGCTGCCGCCATATCGGCAAATTGAGGCTGCATTCCAGGTTCCCTTCGATCGACTGCAACGTGATCTCAGGATGGACTGCGACGGCCATCCGCACATCGGCAGAACGCAGCCAACCTGGGGGCTAGATGCCTTAGTCGCCGGGCTTGACCCCTTACCGCCTTACCGCCTCCGCGACGACCCTCTCCGCGATCGCGCAACCGGCACAAACGCGCGCGCGTTGATCACGTCAAGCTCGCGCATTCGCTCGCGAAGGTCCGCGTCCGGGACCTCGGTCCCGTCACGCACCGCGACGAGCTGCGTGGCGTGCTCGCGGGCGAGGTGGTCGAGATCTCGCAGCTCGGCGGAGTCGCCGAGGCTCGCGGCGTCGGGCGGGACGTACCACAGCTCGAGCTCGTCGTCGTGGGAGAGCAGCGCCCGCGCGAGCGGGTACTGGGCGGGGTGGTAGAGCACGATCATGCGCGGCCGGCCCGGGAACGGCAGCCGGCGAGCCTGTCGGATGCCGACGGCGTTGCGCAGCGGGCGCGGCGTGCGAAAGCGCGACGGCTCGAGCGCGATCACGCGCGGAATCGAAAGCAGCTCGCGTGCGTGAGCCTCGAGCTCGAAGCCTTCTAGCTTGCTGGGCAGCAACAGGACCGCGAGCGACTCTTCGTCGGGCCCGGGCATCACGAGGCTCCCGGGTTGGGCCCACGCGGCGCGACCGCCAACGTCGCCAGTGCCACTGCGCGCGCCAGCTTACGCCGCTCGGCGTCGCCCTTGGCGCCGTGCGTCACGGTCACGGTCATGTAGCTGCCGCCGGTGGTGGGCGATCCGTTGGTGGCGAACAGCTGGCTCTCGGCCGGGATCCAGCCGGCGATCATCGGGCCTTCCGAGGCATCCTTCGGGATCTCCCCCGGGTTGTGCACGCCCGCGGCGGCGGGACCGTAGACCTGCTCCTGGTGGGACTCAGTCGTGTTGAACTGCGTGTACGCCTGCGGCGATTGCTCGGCGACGAGATCGATTCGCAGCCCGCCGCCGCGCAGCACACATTCGACGTTGGTCGGGTCCCGATCGGCGATCCGAACGGTGACCGGCGCCGCCAGCACGCTCGCCGCCGTGGTTTTCGCCTGTCCACAGACCCGTCCCGGAATTGACGCCGGCTTCGCTTCGGCGGCGGACGACGTGCCGGCGCTGCTGCCACCGCCACAACCCGCCGCCAACGCGCAGCACAGCAGCAGCGGGAGGATCGCGGAGCGGCCGACCGCCTACCCCTCCCCGGCTCCGACAGCGCCATTGCCCTTGCCGCCCGGCATCTCGTCAGCGGCGGTCAGCGGGCTGAGCGCGGAGCGCGTGGCGCTCGCGATCTCGGCCTCGCTCACGTTCTGCGGGTGATGGCAGGCCGCCACGTGGCCGTTCGCGTACTCGGCCAGCGGCGGCTCCAGCCGCGAGCAGACGTCGGTCGCGTGTGAGCAGCGCGTGTGAAAACGGCATCCGGACGGCGGGTTGATCGGATTCGGAGGCTCCCCGCCGATGACGTCGCGCTTGCGTGCCCTGTTCTCGTTCGGGTCGGGGATCGGCAGGGCCGCCAGCAGTGCCTCGGTGTAGGGATGAATCGGCTTGCTGTACAGCTCCTTGGCCGGCGACACCTCCATCAGCTTGCCGAGGTACATGACCGCGATCCGGTCTGAGACGTGGCGGACGACCGACAGGTCGTGGGCGATGAACACGTACGACAGGCCGAGCTCGTCCTGCAGGTCGTCGAGCAGGTTGACCACCTGTGCCTGGATCGAGACGTCGAGTGCCGAGACCGGCTCGTCGAGCACGATCAGCCGAGGTTCGACGGCCAGTGCCCGCGCGACGCCGATCCGCTGCCGCTGGCCGCCCGAGAACTCGTGCGGGAAGCGATTGACGTGCTCGGGATTCAGGCCCACCTGCCCCAGCAGCCCCCGCACGCGGTCCTGGACCTTGTCGCGGTCCATGCCGTGAAGTCGCAGCGGCGTTCCGATGATCTGGCCGACGCGCTTGCGCGGGTTCAGCGACGCGACGGGGTCCTGGAAGACGAGCTGGACCTCGCGGCGGACCGGGTCCAGGCCCTTGCGCCCCAGATGCGTGATGTCCTGGCCGCGGAAGCGCAGCGTGCCCGAGGTCGGCTCCAGCAGCCGCACGATGCAGCGGGCCAGCGTGCTCTTGCCACAGCCCGACTCACCCACGATCCCCAGGGTCTCGCCTTCGTGGAGGGTGAGCGAGACGTCGTCGACGGCGTGTACGACCCCGACCGTGCGATCGATCAGCACGCCCTGCTTGATCGGGAAGTGCAGCTCGACGTGCTCGACATCGATGAGCGGCTGGCGCTCTTGCGACCGGCGCCGGCTCCTGCACGGCCGCGTCGGCGCTCACGCCGCCACCGAGGGATCGGCCAGTCCGATGCGCCCCTCGACCTCTCGCCGGACGCGCTTGTCGTCGACTTCGAGCCAGCATCGATCCAGGTGCTCGGGAGCATCGGCGACCCGCGACTCGAGCGGCGGCACCTCGACGCACTGGTCGAACGCATGTGGGCAGCGAGGTCGGAAATGACAGCCCTGCGGCGCGTTGAGGAGCGACGGCGGCTGGCCGGGAATCGCGGGCAGACGGCGAGGGGGATCGCGATCGACCCGGGTGATCGACCCCAGCAGACCCCACGTGTATGGGTGCTGGGGGTCGTAGAAGATCTGGTCCAGCGTGCCCTGCTCGACGACACGCCCTGCGTACATGACGATCACCCGGTCGGCGATGTCGGCGACCACTCCGAGATCGTGGGTGACGAAGATGATGCCGCTGTCGCTGTCGTCGCTGAGCTGGCTGATCTCGCGCAGGATCTGCGCCTGGATGGTCACGTCCAGCGCCGTCGTGGGCTCGTCGGCGATCAGCACGCTGGGCGAGAGCGAGAGCGCCATCGCGATCATCACGCGCTGGCGCATCCCTCCCGAGAACTCGTGCGGATACGCGCGCACCCGGTCGCGGGCGCGCGGGATCCCGACGCGCTCCATCAGGTCGACGGTGCGGTCCATCGCCTCGGACTTGGAGATCTTCTCGTGGGCTCGGATCTGCTCCACGATCTGGTCTCCGATCCGCTGCACCGGGCTGAGCGAGGAGATCGGGTCCTGGAAGATCATCGCGATCTCCTTGCCGCGGATCTTCTCGAGCTGCTCCTCGCTCGCGGTCACCAGCTCGCGGTCGCCAAGCTTCGCGGAGCCCTCAAAACGAGCGTTCGGAGACCGCGTGAGCCCCATCAGCGTCATCGCCGTCACCGACTTCCCAGATCCTGACTCCCCGACGATCGCGACGACCTCTCCTCGATCGAGCGTGAACGACACTCCATCGACGGCGCGCACGAGGCCGTCCTCGGTCACGAACGTGACGTGCAGGTCGTCGACGTCGAGGAGGCGCTCACCCATCAGCCGGTGAGCCTGATCCGCGGATCCATCAGCGCGTACAGGACGTCGGAGAAGGCTCCGAACAAAACGACGAAGAACGCCGTGAACATCGAGCCCACGAGGATCGGTGGGACGTCGAGGTTGCCGATCGCCTGCGCCTCGTACTGACCGATGCCAGGAAGGTTGTAGATCGTCTCGGTGACGAGCGCGGCACCTCCCAACAGGGTCGCGAAGTCCAGCCCGAACATCGTGATGATCGGCATCAGCGAGTTGCGCAGGACGTGGGTTCTGAACACGCTTCGCTGCGGAAGGCCCTTGGCCTTTGCCGTCCGGACGAAGTCCTGGTTGACCATGTCGAGCAGGTTCGAGCGCAGGACCCGGGAGTAGAACCCGATCGACAGCACGGCGATCGAGATCCAGGGCAGGATCAGGTGATAGACCCATTGCCACGGGTCGTCTCCGAACTTCACGTACCCCGTATTGGGGAACCACGGCAGCTTGAAGGCGAACAGGTACAACAGGAGCGCGGCTAACAAGAACACCGGTATCGACACGCCGACGATCGCCGCGACCATCAAGGCGCGGTCCGAGAATTTGCCCACGTGTAAGGCGCTGATCGAGCCGAGGATGATCGAAACGATGAGCCACAGGATCCCGGCCGGGATCACCAGCGACAACGTCACCGGGAACTTCTGCTTGAACTGATCGACGACGTTGAGGTCGTCCTGGTAGTCGATCACCTGGCCGGTGAAGATCAGCTTCATCGTGTTGACGTACTGGACGTAGAACGGCTTGTCGAAGCCGAACTTCTTGCTCACCTGCTCCACGGTCGTGGGGGTGGCGTTGCGCCCGGCGATCGCCCGCGCCGGGTTGTAGCTCGGGATGATCTCGAAGATCCCGAACACGACCACCGACGTGGCGAACAGCAGCGCGATGGCCGACAGCGATCGGCGAACGATGAACCGGGACATCAGGTCTTGATCCGCACCTGCGCCCGGGGGTCGAGCGCGTCGCGGATGCCGTCGCCGACGACGTTGATGCTGAGCACCGTGAGGACGAGCATCGCGCCCGGAATCAGCGCGTAGCTGGGCACGGTCTGGATGTACTGGATGCCGTCGGAGATGAGGCTGCCCCACGACGCGTTGGGCGGCTGCACCCCCGCTCCCAGGAACGACAGGTAGGCCTCGAGCAGGATCGCGTACGCCAGCATCATCGGGACGAACACGATGATCGTCGAGGCGACGTTCGGCAGGACCTCGGAGAACATGATCCGCAACGGCGACATGCCCTGCACCCGGGCGGCATCGACGAAGTCCTGCTCACGCACGCGCAGAACCTCTCCGCGGATCGGCTTGCCCAGATACGGGATGTAGATCACGCCGATGATCAGCGCCGGGATGAACAGCGAGTTGCCCTTGATTGGGCCGATTCCGCCGAGCGCGAGCGCGGTGCCGACCGCGACACCGAGGATCACGGGCGGGAACGACCAGATCAGCTCCATCAGCGGTCTGAGAATCGCGTCTATGAAGCCGCGGAAGTATCCGCACAGCAGGCCGATGATCGTGCCGAAGACGATGATGATGAGCGTCGCAAGGCCGCCGATCTCAAGCGACGTGCGTCCGCCGTAGAGCAGCCGCACCGCCAGGTCACGGCCGTTGGTGTCGGCGCCGAAGAAGTAGTGGCTCGTGAACGTCGGCCCGATCGGCACGCCGTCGGGAGACACGACGTCCTTCTCCTTGCCGCCGACTTTGATCGTGCCGGTGACGTTGTTGGCGTTCGGCCCGATGTGCGCGATGTGCTTGGAGTAGACCGGCGCCAGCAGGCACATCGCGACGATCACGATGAACAGCGCGAGGAACGCCAGCGCCATCTTGTTGCGTCGCAGCCGGCGAAACGCCAGCTTCCACGGACCGATCGCAGGAGCGTGACGGCCTTCGCTCCAGGCATCGCCGCCAAGCTCGCCTGCCACGACGCCAGCGCCCTCACTGAGCGCCGCGGCTCCCCCCTGATGGGTGTGTTCTACTGCCATCTCCTCGGCATGCAGCTTATCGCCGCGCAGCAGTGAGCGGAGCGGGAGGACGCGCGGTGGCGCCCTCCCGCATTCCCACTGCTACTTGAGCTGCAGGCTCGTCACGTCGATCAGGTACTCGACCGACATCGTTCCCTTGTTGAAGTCGAGCTTGTTCGAGAAGAACTTCGGCTTGCTCTCGTGTCCGTACACCGCGTAGTAGGCGTGCTGGACCGCGTACTGGTCGAGCGCCTGCCACTGGCTGGCCACCGTCTCAGGCAACACCTGGTACAGCTTGGCCAGCGTCTGGTTGTAGTGCGGATCGTTCACGTAGCCGTAGTTCAGCGACGAGCCGGCGTTGCCGGCGAACAGCTGCATGAAGTCCCACGGGTGCGGGAAGTCCTGGTTCCAGTCGCCGAAGCCGACCTGCGGCTTCGTGTTCGGGTCCCCGATCGTCGTGAAGTACACGCCCGAGTTGACGACCTTCTCGGTGGCCTTGAACCCGAGCGAGTTCAGGACCGACGTGAAGTAGTCGAGGTACTGCTTACGCGGGCTGCGCTCCTCGCCCCAGACCGTGACCGCCTGGCCCTTCATGCCCGACTTCGCCATCAACTGCTGGGCGAGCGCCATGTTCGGCGGCCCGGTGGGGTTGTGGAACGGGCAGTTGGCCGGGGTGTTGTGTCCGATGATCCCGAACGGGATCAGGTGGCAGTCGGGCGACATGAACCCGCTGTCGAGCCTGGACATCGCCCGCGAGTCCATTGCGGCCAAGACCGCTTGGCGCGCGTAGATGTTGTTGAACGGCTTCTTCACGACGTTGAAGAAGAAGTACCAGCTCGAGTTCAGCGGGACCGCCTGGAAGCGGTCCGCTGCCTGGGTCTTCACCTGCTGGAGGATCGACGCCGGCAGCGTGTCGCCCGGGTCGAACACATCGGCCTGGTTGTTGAGCACCTGCTCGGCGTTCGCGTTCACGTTGGAGTTGACGCTGTAGACGATCTTGTCCGCGTATCCGCGCGGCAGCCCGGGGATGCTGAAGTTCGGGTTGCGGACCAAGGTGTACGTGTGCCCAGGAGTGATCGCCCCCCACTTGTACTGCCCGGCGCCGATCGTGCCGGTGGCCGCCAGGTTCTTCATTGGCGTGTTCGGTGGCACCGGCGCTGTGCCCGGGAGCGCCATGATGTCGACGATCGGCGAGAACGGGGCGACCAGGGTGATCTTGACCGTGCCGGTCGCGTCGTCGGTCGACGATCCCGGAGATGTCCTTCGCCTTGCCCTTGGCGTACGCGTCGCCGCCCTTGACGTAGGCGCTGATGAACGAAGCGGCCTGCCACGGGATCTTGATGTCCCGCTGCATCGCGTACTTGACGTCTGAGGCCTTGATCGGCGTCCCGTCCGAGTACTTCAGGTTCGACCGCAAGACGAACGTGTAGGTCTTTTTGTCGCTCGAGACGGTCGGCAGTGCCTTGGCGAGCCCAGGGATGACCTTGCTACCCGCGGCCCCTTGAACGCCGCGCACGAACGTCAGCAGCGGCAGGTTGACCACCGACTCGAGCTCGTTGCCCTGAGTGGTGAAGTCGAGTCCCTGGTCGGCCGACAGGGGCGGCGTTCCCGACACGATCGTGACGGTGCCGCCCTGCTTGCCGCCAGAGCTCGGCGTCGTCGAGGAGTTGTTGCTCGACGAGCTCGACGAGCTTGACGAGCCTCCGCACGCTACGAGTGCGAGCGCCGCGCGGCCCCAGTAACACGGCCGCGGCCGATCTTGTAAGTCTCTTCACAGATCCTCCTCCTCAGAGGTTCGAATTCCCAGGAGGCGAAATCTAGCCCCACGCGTAGTCGGATGCCAGCCCGACAGCCTCCCCGGAAGAAGCCCTAATCAACCGCCAACATCGATCGCGGCTCCCGCGGCGCTTAAATGTCGAGTGAGGAGGTGCGAGCACGAGGAGCCACGAGTTGACGCAGCAGAAGCGCCGCTCTGGTCGCGCGTTGAGGCGCGCGGCAGCAGTGACCGCGCTCGCGCTCAGCGTCCTTGCGACGTCGTGCGGAGAATCACCGACGCCTCCGTTCGCCGTCGTGCAGAACTACCTAAACGACATCGGCGCCGGGAACTACGCGGCCGCCTGCGGGCTGCTCGACAAGACCGCGCGTGAAGCACCACTGAAGACAGCCAAGCCGCGAATCACGTGCGCGAAGGTGTTCGTTCGCTGCCTGCCGGACAACGTGATCAGGCTCGCGCACGATCAGACGCAGCTGTTGTACGCGAGCATTCAGTTGAACATCACAGGCCACACGGCAAGCGCCGCCGTCGGCGGCACCACGGTGGCGCGAGCAATCAGGGGCGTGACGCTCGCCGACCAACAGGGCACCTGGAAGCTGACCTCATACGGCAAAGGCATCCGTCACTGCCGGCTGAACAAAGCTCGACGTCGGGGTTAGTCGGTGCCTGGCTCCGAGCCGGAGTCGCGGCGCTCCAACCACGCCAGCCAGGCCAGTCCGCGGCCCTGTGCGGAGTTGAGATCGACGCCCGTGATCTCAGAGATGCGATGGATGCGATCGCGAAGCGTGTTGCGATGCACCGGCAGCGCGGCCGCGGTCGAGCCGCGCTCGAAGCTGTTCTGCACGAGCAGGTCCAACGTCCGCGCGAGCTCTTCGTTCAACGGGCCGTAGACGCGCGCCTTGATCTGGCCGGCGATCCGCGGCGATCGGCGCAACAGCACCTCCGCGAAGAAGTCCTCGGGGCGGATCTCGCCTCTGTGGCCGCGGGCCACTGCCACGTCCACCGCGATCCGCAGGTCGGCCAGGTTGCGGCCCCGCTCACCGCGGATCGCCGCGCCGGTCTGGGCGAGCACCGCGCTGCGGTCGAGCTCGAGCTCGCGCCATGGCGACCGGCTCATCGCCAGCCCGACGACCCGGCGGCCTTCCGACACCGCCAGCGCCCGCCTGCGGCGAAGCTGCCCGGCGAGCTCGAGGTGGTACTCGGCCGAACGCCGCGGCGCCGCGATCACGAACGCGCGAGATGCGCGAGCCAGATCGAAGCCGATCCGGTCGGCGAGCTGGTGATCCTCGGGAAGCGGCGCCTGGTCGGCGTCGATCCGCGCCAACAGCGCCCTGGCGGAGCTCTCCTCACCCCGCTGCCGCGGCCGACGCGGCGGCCGCCGCCGACTCCTCGAAGTAGATGCGCGACACACGGTCGACGTATTCGAACAGGAGGTCCGCGCTGTCGAGCAGCGCCGGGCGCTCTGCGTCGGTGGCCGCGTCGAGCAACGCACCCCATGCGAACCGCGCCGCGCGCCGGAAGTTCGCCGGGATCACGTCGCCGGGAATCCCCTCGGCGGCGCGATCGCGCGCGTGCGCCCGGAACGTCTCGAGCTCTGAGTCGGTGGGCGGCCGGCCCTCGATCAGCCAGCGGTTCACGAGGTCGAGGTTCCAGCGCACCCACTCCCGGACCCGGTCGCGTGGAGGTTGAAACCGCTGGAACTCGTCGGTCTCCCAGAAGCTGTCGAGCACGCGCTCGGTGAACTGGTCGAGGTCGGTGCGCTCGATGATCCGGCGCACCACCTCCCCCCGGTTGACGACCGCGGCCATCCGGCCAGTATGCCGCCCGAACTGTGCATTTGCACAGTTGCGACGGCGAGATGACGTGCGCCTACCAGTTGCGGCCCGGGTCCGCGCCTTCCACGATGACCGCCGTCGCCGTCTGTCCAGGGTCGGCGGTTGCTCACGTGGCTACGGGAGGTCATGCAATGGCTCCGAGACGGCTGGTCTGGCTCATCGCTTCAGTCTTGGCAGTCGCTGCGCTGCCGGTATCGCAGGGTGCGGCGAAGCCGCCGAGCACGTTCAACCCGGTGGTCGAGGCGCAGAACTTCTCGATCACGCAGCAGCGCCAGACGATCTACGACACGCCGCAGTACCAGGAGCAGCTCGCGGTCGACAGCGCGACGAGCACCGCGCAGGCCACCTCGGCCGAAGCCAACGACCCCGAGCGGTTCTTCACCGACGATCTCTGCTGGAACCTGTCAAACGGCTGCGCGGGCGACATCCGGCTCAACGACTGGGGCCCCAACGGCTACGGCATCGTGCGCCCGATCCTGTTCACCTCGCGCGACGGCGCGACGATCTCCGGGCACGTCTGGGCCACCGTCGCCGGCCCCGCCAAGCGCCCCGGGATCGTGATCACCAACGGCTCGGTCCAGGCCGACGAGAACATGTACTGGTACGCGGCACAGGCGCTGGCCAAGGACGGCTACGTGGTGCTGACGTTCGACCCCCAGGGCCAGGGCCAGAGCGACACGTTCGGCGAGTCTCCCGACCAGAGCGAGGGCGTCCCCGCGCAGACCGACGGGCGGCCGTTCTACGACGGCACCGAGGACGCGATCGACTTCCTGCTGTCGACGCCGCAGCACCCGTACGAGCCGGTGCCGAGCTGCAGCAGCGGGACCAGCCACGCGCCCAAGCAGGACCGGCGAGCCAAGGCGGGCCTCGACGCCGGCTACAACCCGCTCTGGCAGCTGCTGAACCCGAGCGAGATCGGCCTTGCCGGTCACTCGTACGGCGCCGCCGGCGTCTCGTACGTCGGGCAGTGGGACCACCGCGTCAAGGCGATCGTCGCCTGGGACAACCTCGGCGGCCCGGGACCGCAGGCGGGCTCCGTGCCCGGCTCGGGCAGCTCGCAGACCATCGGGGAGCAGGGGTGCCCGGCGGACCCCGCCGACCGCACCGTCGTGCCGATCACCAAGCCCGCGCTCGGCATGTCGGCCGACTACGGGCTGCCGCCGACTCCGAACACCTCGCTTCCGGACCCCACGGCCAAGGAGCAGGAGTCGCTGGCGTACACCAAGGCCGGCGTCGACACCGGCGAGCTGATCATCCGCGGCGGATCGCACCTGGACTTCAGCTTCATCCCCAACCAGGCCTTCGGCGCGTCGTTGCGTGGCCCGGACATGATCGACTGGTACACGAGCGCCTGGTTTGACAAGTACCTGAAGCACGACCCGACTGCCGACAAGCGCCTGCTGACCCAGCGGTGGCGCAACGACCCGGTCGAGAAGTCGATCGACCCCAACGACGACCCCAACGTGTTCTCGTTCTATTACTACTCGCGCCTGGACATCCACCTGTCCGGCGGCGGGACGTTCGATTGCGAGGACATGCGCGAGGGCTGCCCCGGGATGGTCGCCAACGACGGCTATCGCGGGGATTACTCGTACGTTGCGATCGATCGTTCGCCGGATGCGGTGCGGTAGCCGATTAAAAACGGCCCAATGAAGGAGACCCCATCGAGGGCGGACCGTGGAAAACGTGCCACGCGTCGCCTAACGGGTCGAGGTTCGGTCGATTTGCCTCGCTATGCGGTGAAGATGTACCGAACCTCGGAGCGAATTCGGACAGGTGGCACCTTTTCCATGCGTCGCGACGTGTTCGGCCCCCCTCTTCGATGAGTTTTTTCGGGTAATGCCGTCTAAACAGGCGTCACCGACCAGCAGGAGGTCCGCACGAGCATGCCCGAGAAACCAACGCTCTACGTCTGCCACGGCGACGCCGGCGGCCCCAGCTTCCACCCGTGCCGCCGCGTCCAGGAGGCTCTCAACGAGTCAGGCATCGAATACGACAAGGTCATCGCCGCCCACGGCAACCCGATCCCGTTCATGCGCAAGGGGTCCCGCGACGATCTGCGCGCCGCGACGGGCGAAGACAAGCTCCCGGCGCTGAAGCTGCCCGACGGGACCGTGCTCACGCATTCGCGCGCGATCCTGGCGTGGGTCGCTGAGCAGGAGCAGGAGCAGCCGAGCGCCGCGCAGGCGCCTCCGGCCGCTTAATCGGGCTCGACCGTCAGCACGGCCTTGCCGTTGACGCGGCGGTTCATCAGCGCATCCACCGCCTCGCCGGCGAGTTCCCAGGAGACCTGCATCGCGATCTGTGGATCGAGCTTGCGCGCCGCGATCAGCTCCACGAGCCGGCGCAGGTCAGCGCTGCACGTGCGGGTGTATTCGAGCTCGGAGAACACGTACAAGCCGTACAGACGCGCTCCGGGCGCGCGCCCGAACAGCGCGCGCGTCGGGTACGAGACCGGCTCGGTGACGGTCGAGGCGAAGCTCACGACAAGCCCGCGCGGAGCGACCCGCTGCAGCGCCGCGCCCAGCACCGGGCCGCCGACCGCGTCGAGCGCGACGTCGAAGTCGGGCCCCTCGGTCTCGAGCTCGGCGTAGACCTCGTCGGCGCCGAGCTCGGCCAAGCCTTCGGTCCGGCGCGCGATCCCCGTGACGTGCGCACCGGCGAGCTTGGCCAGCTGGATCGCAAACCGGCCGACGCCGCCGCTGGCGCCGGTCACGAGCACGCGCTTGCCGAGCACGAAGCCACCGAGCTCGAGCGCGCGCAGCGCCGTCACCGCGGCGACGGGGAGTGCCGCGGCCTGCTCGAACGAGACTCCGTCGGGCAGCTCGGCAAGCCAGTCGCTGCGCACGGCGGCAAGCTGTGCCCACGCGCCGGACGCCATCAGGCCGACCACGCGCGCGCCCTCGGGCGGCCCACTCCCGTCGGCCGCCGCGCGCACGACGACGCCCGCGAGGTCCCAGCCGGTGACGGTTCCCGGCTCGAGCGTCTCGAGGCGGCGGGTCTCGCCGCGATTGAGGCTGATCGCCCGCACGGAAACCAGGGCCTCAAACGGCAGCGGCTGCGGGTCCAGGACGTCGGCCAGTTCGACGTGCGGCGGCGTTGCCGAGGAGACGAGCGCGCGCATCGCGCGGAAGGCTAGTGCACGCGTCCGCGTGCACTAGCGCTGTGCACATGCACAGCGGCGGCCCTTGACAGGCAGCAGGACGTCGTTGCAGCACAGACGCGCGCTCCATATGGTGTCCGGCTCACGCCAGACGGACGGCCGCCGTCGAGTTCAAGGAGGAGGAGCAGATGCGCTCGAGGAGGACCCGACACCTGACCGCGATCACACTTGCCTGCGCGGCGGCATTGATGTCGCTGCCGGCGACCGCCGCGGCGCTGAAGGTCACGTGGATGAAGGGCTTCGCCGCGCCGGCGACGCCCGCGAAGTACAACAAGGTCGGAATCATCAAGGTCGGACCAGCGAAGGCCAAGAACGTCCTCGTCCTGGCGCCCGGGACGTCCGCCGGCGGCGCCTACTTCGTGCCGCTCGCGCAGTGGCTCGTGTCCAAGCTCCCCGGATGGCAGGTGTGGTCTGAGGAGCGGCGCGAGAACCTGCTCGAGGACCAGTCGGTGCTGAACCTCGCAAAGCGCGGAAAGGCTTCGACCCAGCGGGTCTTCGACTACTACCTGGGCTACATCACCGACCCGAGCGTCACCAGCCACTTCAAGCTCATCCCCGACGGCTCGGTGCAGTTCGCCAAGCAATGGGGCATGAACGTCGCCGTCGGAGACCTGCATCGCGTGATCGCGGCGGCGCACAAGCTCGGCGGCAAGGTCGTGCTCGGCGGGCACTCGCTCGGCGGCTCGGTCGTCACCGCGTACGCCACCTGGAACTTCAACGGCCACGCCGGCGCCGACGAGCTGGCCGGGCTGATCTACATCGACGGCGGCAGCGTCCCGGCCGAGTCGGCCGCAGACGCGGGCGCCGCGTTGACGACGCTCAAGCAGCAGACCACGCCGTGGCTGAACTTCGGCGGCATCGCCGCGCCGTATGCCGGCCTGTTCAACGCCACCGGCTCGCTCGGTGCCCTGCAGGACCCGAACTCCCGGTCGCTCGGCCAGCAGTTCCCGGCGCTGCCGGCTGACCTGAAGCCACCGGTGCCGGTCACCAATCTCGGCCAGTACGGCTACGCGCTGAACGTCGGAACGTCGCCGGCGAGCCTGATCGCGGCGCAGGGCCACCTGGGTAAGGGCGTGTCCACGACGACAAAGAACGGACTGCACGGCTGGGACGGAACCGGCGCACTGACGCCGATCAAGCGCTTTGCGACGATGTTCTCGGGGATCGGGATCAACAACGCCGACGGGACCGAGTGGTACTTCCCGCAGCGGCTCACCGACGACACGCGCGCGGTCAACAACGGCATCGCCAACCCCGCGCAGAGCGTGCTGGACGTGCACTCGACGATGGGTCGCCGCCTGCCGAAAACGCTGAAGATCTACGCGTTCGGCGCCGCGCTGGGCGGCCCGGGCGTGCTGCTCGACGCACAGCAACTGGCCAAGCAGTCACACATCCCGAAGCGCAACCTGGTCCTGATCAACCGCCACAACACCTACGCACACAACGACCCGGCGGGCGCGTTCCCCAACAACGTGTTCTTCGACCACCTGGTGCCGTTCCTCAGCCGGATCGCGCACGGGTAGCGGCGTCCAACCGGGCGACCGCCTCGGCGAGCCGCACGTCGCGCAGCCCGTCGGCGGCCGACGTGCGCGGCTCTCGCCCGGTCGCGATGCAATCGGCGAACTCGACCAGCTCGCGCTTGAACGCCTCGTCGTAGGAGACGACCTCCTCGCGCTGCCAGCTGTGCGCAGTGCCGACATCGCCGCCCTCGACGATCAGCTTGCTCGGCATGCTGCGCAGAAACGGCGACGGCAGCTCCAGCGTCAGCCGCTTCCCCGGCGCGTAGAACGCCAGCTCCTGGCGGTAGCGAGCGATCCCCGGCAGCAATACCCACGACAGGTGGCACTCGGCCTCGCCGAAGCGCATGTTGATGCCGACGCACTGCGGCGACAGCGACACCGACCGGATCTCGTCGGGCTCTCCCAGCAGCCCCCCGAGCATGTTGAACTCGTGCACGAGCGTCTGGACGACGATGCGCCGATAGCACCAGCGCGTCTGTTCGCCGGCGTCGCCCAGGGCCGCGTCGATCGCCGCCTGCTCGGCCCGCTCGAGCTCGCGAGGCAGGTGTTCTGACTTGCCGTCTCGCTCGATCAGCGGATAGTGGGCAACGTGAGGCGGGATCGGCGACTCGAGCGTCGTCACCCTGATCAGGCGCACGTCCTCCACGTCGGGCAGCAGCTCGGCGAGGCGCTCGTACGCCGGGTCGTAGCGCTTCATCGTCCCCACCAGGACGCACACGCCGGCGTCGCGCCCGGCCTCCAGCACCAGCTCGCCGTCGCGGCTGCACAACGCCAGCGGCTTCTCGACCATCACGTGGCGCCCGGCGCGCGCGGCGGCGATCGCGATCGGCGCGTGGTCGCCCGAGGTCGCGACGAGCACGGCATCCAGCGGCTCAGCGATCAGGTCCTCCCAGCGGCTGAAGACTCTCGAGACGCCATAGCGCTCGGCGCACCCGCCGGCCACCTCAGGCGCGATGTCGCACACCGCCACCAGTTCGAACCGGTCGCCGAGCTCGGACAGATACGGCAGGTGCATCACCTGCGAGATCAGCCCGCAACCGACCACTCCGATCCGGATCCGCCCAGCGGCCATTCGCGCATTGTGGTGCAGTGAGGCCAGTGGATCAGCTCACGTGCACGATCTGTGGACGCCCGGCGCAACCGTCGCAGTGGCGATGCGAGTGCGGGGGGCCGCTCGAGCTCCCCGACATCCCGGCCGGCGCGCTGCGCGACCTGCCGCCGCCCGCGGCCCGCGATCCAGGGCTGTGGCGCTACCGCGACTGCATCCCCGTCGACGCGGAGATCGCGACCGAGCTGACGCTCGGCGAGGGCATGACGCCGCTGATCGGCGCGGGCGCGGAGCTGCCCGGCGTCTCGGTCAAGCTCGACTACCTGTTCCCGACGCTGTCGTTCAAGGACCGGGGAGCGGTGGTCCTGGTCGTCCTCGGCGGTGCAGCGGCACGCCGGCGCGCTCGTGGCCGATTCCAGCGGCAACGCCGGCAGCGCGATCGCGGCGTACGCGGCGCGGGCGGGGCTGCCCTGCACGGTGTTCGTCCCCGAGCACACCTCGGCGGGCAAGCAGCGCCAGATACGCGCCTACGGCGCGGCGCTGGAGCTCGTGCCGGGCGACCGCACCGCGACGACCCAGGCGGCGATCGACGCCGTCAGCGCCACCGGCGCGATGTACGCCTCGCACATCTACGACCCGTACTTCCTCCAGGGCACCAAGACATACGCGTTCGAGCTGTGGGAGCAGCTCGACGCGGGCCCCGATGCGCTGATCCTCCCCGTCGGCAACGGCACGCTCCTGCTCGGGGCCGCCCGTGGCTTTCGCGAGCTGCATGCCGCGGGCCTGATGGACCATGCGCCGGCGCTGATCGGCGTCCAGAGCGAGCGGTGCGCACCGCTCGCGAGCGCCTGGGCCGCCGGGGCGACACAGCCTGCGCAGATCGAGGCGAGGCCGACCGTCGCGGAGGGGATCGCGATCCCGCGGCCGCCGCGCGGCGCCCAGATCCTCGCCGCCGTGCGTGCGAGCGGCGGCTGCATCGTCGAGGTCCCGGAGGAGGCCGTCGGCCCGCGCGCAGACCGAGTTGGCCGGCCGCGGGCTGTTCGTCGAGCCGACCGCGGCGCTCACGTGGGGTGCGGCGCTGCTGGCGCGCGGCCACCCGGCACTCGCGGACATCGACGCGCCCGGCGACGGGTGGGCGCGCGCACGGGAGCTCGCCTCCGGCAGCGTGGTGGTGCCGCTGTGCGGCTCGGGGCTGAAATCGAAATAGCGCTTACAGGCGCTTGATCACGCGCTCCGCGAGCCGGTCCGGCGCCCCGTCCGAGTAGGACAGAAACAGGGACGGCTCGGTCAGCTCGAGCTCGACCAGCCGCGGCGAGCCGTCGGCGCCGGGGATCAGGTCGACCCGCGCATACAAGAGGCTCTCGCGCGGCCATGGCAGCGATCCCAGCACCTCGTCGGCGGCGGCGCGTTCGTCGGGATCGGGCTCGCGTGCGCTGATCTGCTCCTCGAGGTAGATCACCTCGCCGGTGGGCGCCTGGCCGGGCTGCAGCATCTGGCCCTTGCGGATCGCGTGCGAGTACTGGCCGTCGAAGAACAGCAGCGCGGTCTCCCCATGCGTGTCGACGGCGCCGAGATACGGCTGCACCATCACCGTGCGCCCGGCGGCCTGCAGCGCGGCGACGTGCTCGCGCGCCGCGGCCTCCTCGCCGGGGTGGTATCGCGCCGTGTCCCTGGACCCCGCCGACACGGCCGGCTTGACCACGTACTCGCCGGCCGGCGGATCCCAGTCGTCCCCCGGCTCGACGAACGTCGTCGCGACGGCGCGCGGCACCGTCCGGAGGTAGCGCTTGTCGGTGTTCCACTCGATCACATCGGCCGGGTTCAGCAGGCGGGGGACCGACCGGGCCCAGGCGACGAACTCGTCGCGCCGCGCCGAGTAGTCCCAGGCCGAGCGGACGACCACGAGGTCATACGAGCCCCAGTCGACCGCCGCGTCGTCCCACACCGCCGGCTGCGCATCGACCCCGCGGTCGCGCAACGCGTCGAGCAGCAGCGGCTCGTCCTCGCCGAGCTCGGGGAGCTCCGCGCACGTCACGAGTGCAACGCGCGGGCTCACGGCTGCGCCGCCGGACTGCCGGAGCATGCCGCCGGAGGCCGCCCGGTCCACATGCAATATGCGGCGCGCGGATTGCCGCTGGGATCCAGCAGCCCCGAGTCCCACGCACCGGCGACGCCCTTGAACTGGTACCAGTAGAGCGCAGTCACGGGCGGCCCGCCGGTCACCGCTGCGAGATCGAAGAATGCCTCCGCGCTCGTGATCTGGGCGCTCTCGTTGCCGTTGATGCAGGCGCCTAGCGTGTAGGCCGGGACGGCCGAAGAGGCGCTGACGCACGGGATCGACTGATAGCCGGCGTAGCTGCGGTCGCGATCCGTGAGCAGCACGCCTGATTCGGTGATCCACAGCTGGTTGTGGGTCCCGGCGGTCTGGCTGCCGAGCGCCGACGCGAACGGCTGCAGCTGCTGTGCGACCGGCCGGCCCACCCAGCCGGACGCGGTCGGGTCGCCGTAGTCGTGCACCGCCCACGTTCCGGGGTGATAGCCCTGGCTTGAGAGCAGGGTTGCGTACGGCGCCAGGTAACCGGTCGACGGGAAGCTGAAGCTGCCCGCGGCGACCTCGTCGCCTGCGTGACCGGGGTACTGGACGACCACGTTGCGTGCCTCGATCCACAGGCACGCCGCCTTGGCGGCGCCGGCCGCGTCCGATCCGGCCGCGCAGCTCGCGTCCTCGTCACCCGTCGCCGAGCATGTGTACGTGCCGGTCGCGGGATCGAGGTTGTCCGCCGGCTGGTCGAGCTGAGCGCAGACGGCCGGATCGCAGTGGTTGTTCAGGTACGTGCATCCGCCGTTGGGCTCGTTCCACGCCTCCCATCGGTGCGGCCACTCCTGCTTGGGCAGATGCGCAGCGATGCCGTTGAGGATCCCACGGACCCCGCAGTCGTAGGCCCAGCGTCCCGCGGTCGTGGTCGGGTCGGGCTCGCCGGCGTCGCCCGTGGCCGGGGAGCCCGCGTAGGCATGGACCGCAGTTGCAGCCGTGTAACCGTCGATCACGATCAGCGGCTGCAGGCCGTCGGCGTACGCCGCTTGGAGCCCGTAGAGCAGGTCGTTCCACGACTCCCGGGCCGGGTGCGGACGGCCGGCCTGGTCGGTGTAGGCAAATCGGTAGGGGTTTGAGAGGGTGCATCCGCCGGCGCCGTCCGACGTCGCGACGGCGTCGTAGGTGACGGGCAGGCGGACGGCCTGCAGCGAGCGTCCGCGGGACCGCAGCGACGTAAACGCGCCGTCGTTCCACAGCCCGCCGATGCCCGACGGGCTCGAGCAGGGATCGTCATGCGTCGGGCACGACGCGAACAAGCCCTGTGGTTCGGAGATCCCGTAGGTGGTCGCGTGCGCCGCCGGAGCGGCCGCGAGCAAGAAGGTGGCGGCGGCGGCGACCAGCGCCGCCGCCGATGAGCTCAGGGCGTGTAGGCGTCCGTGTGGCACGGCTTGCCGCCGCAGACGTCCACCACGCTGCCGTTCGGCGCCAGGAAGTCGGACTTCTGCGTGCGTACGGCCTTCGTGTCGCGGACGTCTTCGTGCGGGTCGTTGTTGGT
This sequence comes from uncultured Solirubrobacterales bacterium, assembly GCA_963725925.1. Taxonomy (GTDB): domain Bacteria; phylum Actinomycetota; class Thermoleophilia; order Solirubrobacterales; family Solirubrobacteraceae; genus Palsa-465. Next base: position 131,622 of record CAVSAY010000015.1, on the reverse strand, counting down.
CGCGCTGTCCTGCGGAGCCAGGTTTGCCAGCGGTGGTGGCTGGACGCGGCCGGGCCCGCTGTCCCAGATCACGATCGCCGACCCGCCGAACGGGTAGCGGCCGATCTTCGGGATCCCGAAGAACAGGTTGCGATCGCGGCCGCGGTTGGTCGACAGGTCAAGCGCGGGCTCGTGCGCCGACGCGCCGATCGTGCGCGCCTCCGTGGCAGCCGAGTACATGCTGACCTGGTGGTCGCCGTAGGCGATCTGCATCAGCACCGTGTGCGACGGCGTGTCGGGCAGCGGGTGCGTCGTCATCTGCTGCGCATATCCGTCCGGGTCGCCGCGGTCCCAAAGCTGCTGCATCAGGTCGAGGATCACGGGATCCAGCGACTTGTCCTTGTAGCTGCCGAACAACAGTTGCCCGAACGGCGCGAAGTCGGTGCTGCGCTGCACGAGCAGGTTGCCGTAGTTCATCCCGGAGACCCCGAGCACGGCGCGCTGGAAGTCCGGCGCGACCGCCGTGGTCATGCCGCCCATGATCCCGCCCTGGCTGTTGCCGTCGTAGTACAGGTGCGAGGTGTCGATCAGCGGGCTCGAGATCTGGCCGGGCACGATGTTGACCGGGCCTGGGAGCGGTCTGGTGCGGAACGCGGGGTTGGCCGCAAAGCCCTTCGGGTTGAGCATCAGCCGGCCCAGGAACAACGTGTTCAGGACCCCTTGCTGCAGACGGTCGACGACGTTCGGGAAGTTGTTGAGGTCCTGTAGCGCGGTGATGTCGTAGGCGGTGTCCTGTTCGGCCAGGCCCCACCAGTCGGTCGCGCAGAACACCATGTTGTGCTCGACCGCCATGTCCTCGACGTTGCCGGCGTGGACCTCGGTGCGGCTGCCGAGCAGGCCGTGGCCGTACAGCGAGATCCTGGCCGGGGTGGCGGCGGTCGCCGTGCTGGGGACGATGCAGTCAAACAGCGCGGTGGCGTTGTTGCCGGCGATCTGCGTGGGCGTTGCGTCGGGCCGGCTCGACGAGTAGTGAAAGCCGGTCGTCGCGGCGAGCCCGCACGTGGTCAGATAGCAGGGGACCTGGAAGCTTCCCTGCACCTCTCTGATCTGCGGCGTCAGCGCAGCCACGCTCGTCACCGCGTACGAGGGAGCGTTGCCCTGCACCTGAACGTCGGCGAGGTTGTGGTCGCCGAGCTGCGCGAACGCGTTGTTGCGGATCGCGAGCATCGGCGAGGTCAGGCTCTGGCGCGAGGCGACCGTGAAGTCCCACGACTCGTACAGGTTCGATCGCGCGATCCCGGCGCGCTTGAGCGCCGCGAAGATGTCCGCGTAGCGGCCGCGCTGCGAGCGCTCGGCCCGCGTCAGCTTGCGGCCGTCGCGCAGGCGCTCGAACCACGCCGGCGCCTTGATCAGCTTTCCGCCGGAGGTCCGCAGGTTGCGCAGCGCCACCACGTACGTGTGCCCCTCGAGCAGGTTCTTGCCCGGGTGGATCAGCAGATTGATGTCGCCCGCAGAGGTCTGGTTGGCGTCGAGCTCTGACCAGATCAGCTGGCGCTTGCCGGTGCGCTCGTCGATCAGGACGATCGGCTGGCGCTTGCGCAGCGAGCGGCCCATGTTCGCGAGCGTCGCGGCGCCCGTGCGTGAGAAGGCCTTCGCGTTGTCGAGGCCCCGGATGTGGACGATGATCGCGCTGCCGGGGCTGAACCCGTCGTTTCGGTCATACGGCGCCACGCCGACGCGGCTGCCCTTGCTGTTGACCGGCATCGCGCCGGCCGGCAGATGCACCCGCAGGCCCGTCACCGACGACTTGTCGCGCTTGGTGAACAGGTTTGACGGGAAAGGGAGCAGGCAGGGCTTCTGTGCGTACGGCTGGCAGTCCACCGCCGCGGCGCCGGCCGGTCCGGCGCCCGCGAGCGCGGCCAGGATTGCCGCTGCGATCGCCAGGCAAGCTAACTTCGATGTGTGTGTTGCGCGCATGCCTCTCCTTAACCAAGTTTGCGCAAAAGAGTCGCGGAGACTAGTGATCCAATGAGCGACGACGAATCGAGACAGCCAACCGACCCGCAGACGCCCGTCAGCCGGCGGCTGGTGCTGCTGCTGGCGGTTACGTGCGGCGCCGCGGTCGCAAACCTGTACTACGCGCAGCCGCTGCTGCACACGCTCGCGCAGACGTTCTCGGTGTCGCAGAGCACGGCCGGGCTGCTGGTCACGGCCTCGCAGATCGGCTACGCGATCGGGCTCGCGTTCCTGGTTCCGCTCGGCGATCTGCTCGAGCGCCGCCGTCTGATCGTGGGAATCCTGCTCGTCTGCGGCGTCGGTCAGGCGGTGGCCGCGGCGGCGCCGAACTTCGGCGTGTTCGCGCTTGCGCTCGGGGTCGTCGGCGTCAGCTCTGCGGTCGCTCAGATCATCGTGCCGATGGCCTCATCGCTGGCCGCCGACCACGAGCGCGGCCGCGTCGTCGGAACCGTGATGAGCGGACTGTTGATCGGAATCCTCGCGGCGCGCACCGCAAGCGGGATCCTCGCCGGGCTGCTCGGCTGGAGAGCGGTGTTCGTGATCGCGACCGCCGTGATGGTGCTACTGGCCGCGACGCTCCGCTGGGCGCTCCCGCAAGTGCCTCCGACCGAGTCGCTTCCGTACCGCTCGCTGCTTCGATCCGTCGTTCGCATCGTCGCGGAGGAGCCCCTGCTGCGTCAGCGGATGGCGCTGGGCGCGGCCGTGATGGGCTGCTTCAGCGCCCTGTGGACCTCGATCGCGTTCCTGCTCTCGGGCCCGCCGTACAACTACGGCACGACGGCGATCGGCCTGTTCGGGCTCGCCGGCATCGCCGGGGCGATGATCGCACCGGTCGCCGGTCGCCTGTCGGATCAGGGAAAGGGCAAGCTCGCCACGTCGGCGGCGCTGGTGATCCTGTTGGCGAGCTGGGGACTGCTGCTGCTCGGCGGCCATTCCGTCGTGCTGCTCGTGGCGGGGATCGTCGCGCTCGACCTCGGCGTGCAGGGGGTGCACATCTCAAACCAGAGCGCGATCTACGAACTGCGCCCCGACGCCCGCAGCCGCATCACGACGGCTTATATGCTCGCCTACTTCGCCGGCGCCGCGGCGATGTCGGCCGCCGCCTCAGCCGTGTACGGAAGCGACGGCTGGACCGGCGTTTGCGTGCTGGGCGCCGCCGTCGCGGCGACGGGCCTGGTGGCGTGGCTGGTCACGGAGCGACCGTCGCTCGCCTCGCTGCGGCTGGGTACGGCCTCCGAGCGTTCCTAGGGGACGTAGGTGCGGCACGGCTCGCCGCGAAGCCCCGGGCATGGAGGCAGCGGCGTGGGCACAGCCACGCCGGGGATCACCGGTAGCACCAGGCGCGAGGGCATCTTGCGCGAGAACGCGACCTGAACGGTTCCCTGGCCGCGCGGAACCGTCTCCGCGAAGCTCCAGATCGGCTGAGTGCCGTTGGGGGCCGAGATCGTGACCCGGATCCGGGATCCGGCCCGATACGCGTGGCCCTCGTAGTACAGCGGCACCGTCACCAGCGTCTTGCGGCCCTTGGGCAGCGGCCGCACGTCGCTCGCGCGGAACGTCGGAACCGGGGCGAGCAGCGTGCTCTGGCGTGGATCGAGCTTTCGCTCGCTCGCCCGCAGCCAGCCGTTCTGCACGAACGTCTCCTTGCCGTCGGGGCGCACCTCGGAGATCGTCGCCTGCAGGTCAACGTCGCTGGTGGACGCCTGGATCCAGAGCTGCACCGCGCCGGCGCCGAACACCACCGTGTTGGACTGCAGCGGCGCCGACACGAACGACACCGAGGTGCCGGCCGGGTTCTGCAGCCAGTGGTAGCTCGGGGTGGCCGCCCACAGGCCGCCGGCGCCGGTGTTACCCGAGAAGTCGGTGGCCGGGACGGCCTTTCGCCATTTGAACGACGCCTGGCCGCTCTTGGCGGGTGGGCCACCGGCCAGCGTGCCCGACGGGCCGAGGTACCACGAGCGGGCCTGCGTGCCCGGCACCGGGAAACGCGAGAACGAGTGCTCAAATCCCGGCAGCGGGGAGCCCGGGTTCGCGCTGCCCGCGCCGTTGTCGAACAGCACCCGGATCGACGGCAGTCCCTGGAACGCGGCCAGGGCGGCGGCGTAGCTGGGCTCGTGCTGGATGGGGTCGTCGGGCAACGTCACGCCGTTGACGCCGAGCGCGGTCGCATACAGCGTCGGCGCGAGCGCCTGCGCCGAGGCCGACACGGTCGGATTGCGCCGCGCGACGTACAGCTCCAGGAAGTCGTACCAGCGGTTGAATGTCGCGGGGTCCAGCGAGTCGGTGTGCACGCCGTTGGTGAACGTGAACCACTTGTGGCGGGTCCCGGTGAAGTGTTCGGCGAGGTCGGTGCAGTGGCCGCCGGTCTGCTCGTCGGTGAACTGGCAGGCCATGTACGTCGGCACCTTGATCTTGTGCACGAACGTGATCGGCGACAGCGGGTCGGCGATCGACGGCACGTAATGGCTGTTGGCGCGGACCTGCTTGACCAGATTGACGGCCTCCTGATGCAGCGCCTGGTTGGCCTTGCACGTCGCGTCGCCATCGTGGATCTGCTTCAGCGCCCAGGCCTGATCGCTCGTCGGCGAGTTGGCGAGCGCGTCCTGGTCGCGCTCCTTGGTCCAGGGCAACGCGAAGCCGGTGTTCAGGATCCCGCCCGGATACAGCGTGGTGGCGCTGTTGTCGATCACCGACAGCGGCGTGATCGCCGCGAGATCGGGCGGATCGGTCTTGGCGACGAACAGCTGGCTGATGCCGCCGTAGGAGATGCCCATCATCCCGACCTTGTGGTGCAGCACCCAGGGCTGGTGGGCGACCGTCTCGACGATGTCGTAGCCGTCGAGATTCTGCAGCGTGTCGAAGTAGTTGAAGGCGCCGCCGGAGCACCCGGTGCCGCGCATGTTGACGTCGACGACCGCGAAGCCGAGCAGCGTGGCGATCTGGCTGATGCCGCTGTTGGGGCCTGCCGGGTTTGCGTACCCGTAGCCGGCGTACTCGATCAAGGTGGGGTACGGCCCCGGTCCGCTCGGCAGGTGGACGTCGATCGCGAGCTTGATGCCGTCGCGGACGGCCAGATAGCCGTAGCCCGAAGTGGGAATGCGCTGGCTGTAGAAGCCGGTGCTCGGAGGCGCGGAGCGGTTGGGCATCACCGTCACCGGACCGCTGGCGCGCCCGCCGGCGGGCCGCACGCGGTATCCGGGGCCGGGCTTGACGCCGCGGTAGACGACGCCACCCAGCGAGCCGGCGCGCCGCGATTGCACGACGTGGCCGCGACGATCGAGCAGCGCGATCCGCTGATGGCCGTGCGCGCCCACGACGTAGACCTGCTGAACGCTGCCGCGCACGGTCAGCGCCGACGCAGCTGCAGCCGTTGCACACAGCAGCGCCAACGCCGTGGCAAGCGCGATGACGTAGGGGCGGATCGAGATCTTCATGGTCGGGACTTCCGGGCCGTTCCCACGAATGCCGACGCCGTCAGTGCTCCGGCAAGCTACCACGCCGCGTTCACAACGTGTTCGCAACCGCTCCGTACAAGTCCGGACGGCGGTCGGCCAATACGTCGTTGTGCGGGCTGATCCGCTTCTCGCGCGCCTGCCCGAGCTCACAGCTCGCCAGCACCGTGACGCTCTCCTCGTCGCCTGCAGGCCCGGCTACGGGGAAGCCCGCCGGATCGACGATCACGCTGCCTCCGACCCAGTCGACGCCGCGTTCGCGCCCGACGCGGTCGGCAACCGCGATGAACATGCGGTTGACGGATGCGGAGGCCTGCACGCGGACCACCTCCTGCGGACGCTCGCCCGCTGGTCGGGGCTCCCGCGGCCAATTGACCGGCGCGCATACGAGCTCCGCCCCAGCCAGCGCCGGCAGGCGCATCCACTCGGGGAACTCGAGGTCGTAGCAGACGACCACGCCGATCCGGCCGTACGCGGTGTCGACCACCGGCGGCGGGCCGTCGCCGGCGCAGAACACGTGTCCCTCCCGATCCCACAGATGCGCCTTGCGATAGACGGCGCGCAGACCGGTCGGGTCGACGATCACCGCCGTGTTCCGGAGCAAGCCGCCGTCGGCATCGCGCTCGCACAGACCGCCGACCACCACCAGCTTGCGGTCGCTCGCCAGCGCTGCCCAGTCGCTGACGGTCGGCCCGTCGAGCGGCTCCGCGAGGCCCAACGCCTCGTCGGGGCCCTCGAACACGTAGCCGCTGTTCATCAGCTCGGGAAGCACGACCACCTGGGCTCCGCGGTCGGCGGCATCGACGATCGCGTCGTGTGCGAGCGAACGGTTGGCGTCCGTCTCGCCGATCCGCGGGGCGAGCTGACAGCAGGCAACGACGACCGCGTCAGCCACGACGTGCCACCGCGAGCAGAGCCAGCAGGTCATAGGCGACGGCCGCCGCGTTCAGAGCAGTCACCTGGCCGGGGGAGTCGTAGGGCGGCGCGACCTCGACGACGTCGAAGCCGGTGAACGAGATCCCCGCCAGCGCGCGCAGGAAGGCCAGCGCCTCGCGAGGCTGCAGGCCCGCGACCTCCGGAGTTCCGGTACCCGGCGCCGAAGCCGGATCGAGCACGTCGATGTCGAACGACAGGTACGCCGGGCCGGCGCCGAGCCGCGCGCGGACGCGCTCGCCGTAGTCGCTGGCGGACATCGAAACCAGCTCGTCCCCGGTGATCAGCTCAAACCCCATCTCCCGCGGCACCTGCAGGTCGGCCGCCTCGTACAACGGCCCGCGCATGCCCGCCAGCGTGGAGCGCGCGGGATCCAAAAGGCCCTCCTCGAGCGCGCGCCGGAACGGCGTCCCGTGGAAGTAGCGCTCGCCGTAGTACTGATCCCAGGTGTCGGCGTGCGCGTCCAGCAGCACCAGCGCCACCGGCCCGTGCACGGCGGCCTGCGCGCGCAACTCGCCGAGCACGATCGAGTGGTCGCCCCCAAGCACGAGCGGCACAATCCCGGCGCTGACGACGGGCTCGAGCGCCGCCGCAATCTGCTCGGTCGTCCTGAGCGCGTTGCCGGGGGTGATCTCGATGTCGCCGCCGTCGACGACCGACAGCGTCCCGAACACGTCCACGTCGAGCGCCGGGTGATACGGGCGCAGCAATGCCGAGGCCGAGCGGATCGCCTCCGGGCCGAACCGCGCACCCGACCGAAAGCTGGTCGCGGTGTCGAACGGGATGCCGATCACGGCGGCGTCGACGCCTTCGTGGGGCAACGTCACGTGGGGAAGCCGCGCGAACGTGCGGATCCCGGTGTAGCGAGGAGCGCGGCTTGCGTCCGGAGGTGAGAACCGCGTCACGCTTCAGACATTACGCGCGTCAGCGACGCCGGGTGAGCCTGCCGACGAGCAGCTCCACGGATCGCTCGAGCTGCTCCAGCGTGGCGCTGTCGACGCTCGAGACCCCGACTCTGCGATTGAGCCAGGCGTTGACCTCGCGATGGTCGGTCCGGTCGCGACGGGTGACCTCCGACACAAGCCGATGGCGCTCGCTTCGAAGCATCGCGCGGCGCTCGAACGCGGGACGTTCGTCGGCGTCGTCATCGCCCTGCGGCGGCGGCGGTGCCGGGCCCGCCGCCGTCGCGACACCCGCGCCGGCCGGAGGCCCGAACAGCGACATCTGCGGCGCGACGTCGGCATTCAGCGGCATGAACGCGGGCTCCTCCGAGCGCTCGCTCCGCGCCACGAGGTCTGGCTCGTCGAACCCGAGCTCCTCGCCGTCGGGCCGGGCAAGGACGTGGCGCAGCTCCTCTTCGATCCTCGAGGCGTGATCGCGCAGGATCGGATCAGCCGGGACGTAGAGCCAGCTCGGCTCGATCGGCCTGCCCGGGAGCGTGCGGACGAAGCGGCCAACGATCTGCCTGAACACCAGCGGCGTCTTTGCCGCGGTGGCGTAGACGCCCACTCGCAATCGCGGAATGTCGACGCCCTCGGAGACCATGTTGACGGCCACGATCCAGGGGTCCCGGGATCGCGTGAACGCGACGAGCTTCTCCGCCGCCCGAGGCTCGGCGTGCAGCACGACCAGCGGCGCCCGCCCGGTGCACTCGCGCAGCAGCGCGGCGATCCGGCGCGCGTGCGCGGAGTCGGCGGCGATCACCAGGCCGCCGGCGTCGGCGTGGCCTGCGGCTCGCACCGCCGCGAGCTTGGCGTCGGCCTCGCGCAGGATCCGCGGCAGGCCGTCGGGCAGCTCCGTCGAGATCGCCGTCCGGTACCGGCGCCCGGCCTCGCGCGAGCTCAGCACCGTCTCGAAGCTCGACTCGATCACGTCGTCGCCGCTGCGCCAGGACAGCGTCCCGTCGTAGGCGACGAAGCAGACCGGCCGGCAGACCCGATCGCGCACGGCGTCGGCATAGGTGTAGGAATAGTCGGGTTGCGCGAGCCCGGCCGCGTCGTAGTCGACGCCCGGAATCGCCGCCGCGTCGGAGCGAAACGGCGTGCCCGAGAGCAGCAGCCATCGTGAGCACGCGCCCATGGCCGTGGCGAACCCCTCGCCCCACGCGAGCTCCTCGCCGAGGTGGTGGGCCTCGTCGGCGACGACCAGCGACGACGACGGCAGCGATCTGGCCCACCGCCGCGGCGCCTTGGCGATCCGGGCATACGTGACCGCGACACCGTGAAAGCCCTTCGGCGGACGCGGGGAGTCGCAGTCCGGCGCAAGCTCGACCCCGAGCGCGCTCGCCGCGCGTGCCCACTGACGGGTCAGCGGCGCCGTCGGGCACGCGACGATCACGGACTTGATCGTGCCGGCGGCAAGCTGGGCGCGGGCAAGCTCGAGCGCCGGGCGCGTCTTGCCCGCTCCCGGCGCGGCCGACAGCAGAAATGTGCCCTCCGTCCAGTCGGCCATTCGCTGCAGCGCCTGGGTCTGCCAGGCGCGCAGGGGGGTGTGTGATGCTCGTGTCCCGCTCACAGGCAAGCGCGGCATCCTGGCGAATGGGGCGGACGGGATAGGCTGCGCCGACCGTGGCCAGGCTGCCCTACCCAGACCCCGACAGCTCCCCCGATGCCGTCCGCGAGGCGCTGGGCGCGCTGCCGTCGCTGAACATCTTCCGGATGCTGTCCCACGCCGAGACGGCGTTCAGGCCGTTCCTGCGCTTCGGCGGCGCGATCCTCGGTCAGCTCGAGCTCGATCCGAAGCTGCGCGAGCTCGCGATCATCCAGGTGGCCGCCGACGCCGAGGCCCAATACGAATGGGTCCAGCACGTGGAGATCGCGCGCCACGTCGGGGTGCCCGACGAGCAGATCGCGGCCGTCGAGGCCGGGCGCCTGGACGACCCCTCGCTCGGCGAGGGCGAGCGCGCGGTGCTGCGGTTCGCGCGCGAGGTCGTGGCCGGACCGCGGGTCAGCGACGCGACGTTCGCGGCCGTCGAGGAGCAGCTGAGCCCGCAGGAGATCGTCGAGCTGCTGCTGACGGTCGGCAACTACCTGATGCTGGCCAGGGTGATGACCACGCTTGAGCTCGAGCTCGACGACCCGGCCGGCGGGCGAGTGCTGTCCTCCCGGCTGCCGCGCTAGCCGCCTTTCAGACATACGTCTTACGCGTTTCATCGCGCTCGCTTCGCGTGGCGGTCGATTCTCGGGCACACGATGATCTCCACCGAAGCCCCCACCCAACAGGCGGCGCGGCCCGCGCTCGGGCCGCTCCCCGCTCCGCTGATCGACATCGTCGTCCCGGTCTACAACGAGCGCGCGACGCTCGAGCGCTCGATCCGCCGCCTGCACGGTTTTCTGGAAGCGAACATGCCGTTTGCGTGGCGGATCGTGATCGCCGACAACGCCAGCACCGACGGCACGTCGGTGATCGCCCGGGCGCTCGCCGCCGAGCTCAGCTGCACCGAAGCGCTGATCCTGCCCGCCAAGGGCCGCGGCCGGGCCCTGCGCGCCGCATGGTCGGCGAGCGACGCCGACGTTCTCTGCTACATGGACATCGACCTCTCGACCGACCTTCGCGCGCTGCTGCCGCTGGTCGCGGGAATCGTCTCGGGTCATAGCGACGTCGCGATCGGCACGCGCCTGGCGCCCGGATCGCGCGTGGTGCGAGGACCCAAGCGCGAGCTGATCTCCCGCTGCTACAACGCCCTGCTCCACGTTGTGCTCCGCGCCCGCTTCTCCGACGCGCAATGCGGGTTCAAGGCGATCTCCGCCGAGGCGGCGCGCGCGCTGCTGCCAGATGTCCGCGATGAGGCGTGGTTCTTTGACACCGAGCTGCTCACCCTGGCCCAGCGCCGGGGCATGCGGATCCACGAGGTGGCGGTCGACTGGGTCGATGACAGCGACTCGCGCGTCGAGATCGTGTCGACCGCGATGGCGGACCTGCGCGGGGTTGGGCGGCTGGCGCTGGCGAGCCGGGTCGTGCGCTTCGCGCTGATCGGCGCGATCTCGACGATCGCCTACGCGCTCCTGTTCGTGGCGCTGCGCCCGGGGCTCGGGGCGCCGTGGGCAAACGCCGTCGCGCTCGCGCTGACGGCGGTCGCCAACACCCACGCCAACCGGCACATCACCTTCGGCGTCAGGGGGTCACGGGGCCTGCTGGCGCAGCACGCCGGCGGCGCGCTTGCGTTCCTGCTGGCGTTGTGCCTGACCGACGGCGCGCTGGCGCTGCTGAGCTCGCTTGACCCGCATCCGGCGCGCTGGCTGGAGGTGGGCGTGCTCGTGGCGGCCAGCGTGCTCGCCACCGTCGGTCGCTACGTCGCGCTGCGATCGTGGGTGTTCGCCCGAGCGCAGCGTCCGGCGGCTACTGCGGCACTGTGAGGTATCGCTCCGAGCGACCGTCGGGGTGACCGGTGAACCAGGTGTCCTGGTCGGCTTCGCGTCCTTTGATCGTCTGCACCGTGCAGGGCTTGCCCCACAGCATCGCGATCTGCGAGAGCGTCCCCCGCGCGTACTCCTCGTCGAGCCCGACGCCGTCGTGAATGTGTTCGATCAAGAGCTCGCCACGCCCGCGGAAGTCGGCGTCGACGATCTGCACGTGCGGGATTCCCAGCGTCGAGTGCTGGGCGACCAGGACCTCGCGGATCGCGTCGGCCTCGCGCGAGGAGACCCGGATCCGGCGCGGATCCTGCTCGAGGTGCTGGAACGCGTAGAGCTGTGACAGCTCGCACACCTTGGGCGTGAGGAACTCGCGCAGGAGACCCTCGTCGTCGTAGGCGGCGAGCACGTTGCGGACCTGATCAAACGGCTCGACCTCGCCCGCCCAGCTCCACAGCTCGCGCTCCTCCTCGTCGGGCTCGGCGGCGATCCGCATGATCTCGCGCAGGATGTTGATGCCGATGTTGTACGGGTTGACTCGTGCGGGATGGGGCGCCATCACAACGGAGTTGAGCTGCTCGTACTCGAGGTAGCGATCGGTCGGCAAGAACAGCCGCTGGCACACCTCCTGGTGCAGCAGCACGGCGGCGCCCTCGTTCAGGATCTTCGTGCGCATCTGCGGCAGGAAGTAGCTCTGCTCGGTGTGCACGATCGAGATCACGTCGCGCTGCCAGTCCTCCAGCCCGCGCGCGTTGGCCTCGATGAACGACAGCAGGTCATGTTCGGGCTCGCGCGGGAACCGGCTGCGCAGCGCAGTCCGTTCCTGCGCGACTCGTTCGCGGTCGGCGGAGACCTCGTCGGGGAACAGGGCGTCGAACGGCCTGGACCGATGCTCTGGCTCGCGCGCCACCGCCTTGCGGATCAGCTGGGCCTGCGGCTGGTGGATCGCGATCGCGTGGCACGAGTCCAGGAAGTCCTCGACCCGGTCGCGGCCGTAAGCGCCCATGTAGTCGGCGATTCGCTCAGCGGCCGAGGTGACGCGCGACATGATCTCGCGGTCGACGGCCCCCAGCCATTCGTTGTTCTCGAACACGTACCCATGGCCCAGGCAGTGCGCGATCACGAGCGTCTGGGCGACCAGGCTGTTGCCCTCCATCAGGTACGCGTGCACGGGCCGGGTGTTGAAGATCAGCTCGTAGATCCGCTCCTGGCCGCGCTGGTAGCGCCCGTATGCGTCGTCGAACTGCGCGCCCCAGCGCGCGCTCGAGTACCGCGCGGGCAGCCCGTTGGCCGCGGCGAAGTACACCTCCTCGGGTGCGACGAGGTGATAGATCACCTCGGGCACGTCGAACCCGAGCTCGTCGTCTGCGATCAGCCGGCAGCGCTCGTCGACGTCCTGGAGATCGGCGAGCGTGTATGCGCTCACCGAACCGCCGCCTCCACGTCGTCCTTGGCGAAGAACAGCTTCAGCGCCGGCCACAGCTCCCGGTCCTCGGACGCGCGCGCGTGCACGAAGCCCGCGACGTCGCCGGCCTCCTCCTCGTAGAACAGCGACAGCTTGTGCGACCGCGTCAGGCTCCCGGGGTCGACCTCGAGGTAGCCGACGAGCGAGCAGATGCGCGCCAGCGACTGGATCAGCTCCAGCGTGCGGTGGTTGTCGGCGGAGAAGTTGTCGCCGTCTGAGACGTGCAGCACGTACACGTTCCAGTCGGCCGCCGGGTAGCGATGGCGCTGCATCTCGTCGATCGCCTCGAACGCCGACGAGACCTTCGTGCCGCCCGACTCGACCCGGTTGAAGAACTCCTCCTCGGTGACTTCGCGGGCCTCGGTCGTGTGCGACACGAACACGATCTCCGTCTGGTCATAGCGGCTGCGCAGGAACTGCACGCACCAGTAGAAGAACAGCCGCGCCATTCGCTTGCGGTTGGCGTCCATCGAACCTGACACGTCCATCGCCAGGAAGATCACCGCCCGGCTGCGCGGCTTTGGAACGTCTCGGTAGGTCAGGTAGCGCAGGTCGGGCTTTTCGATCCCGCCCAGCGACACCTGCCCGCGCTTGGCGTTGCGCAGCAGGTTCTCGCGCAACGTCGCCTTCTTGTCGAGCATCGGACCCTTGCGCGCGATCTCGTCGTAGACGGTCCGCGACGACTCGATCTCGGACTCGTTCTTGGGCTTGAGCCGTGGCAGCTCGAGCTCTGAGAACAGCATCTCCTCGACGTCGGCCATGTCCAGCCAGACCTCGTAGAGCTCCTCCCCCGGCTCCAGTCCGGCCTCGCCGGGGCGGCGGGACGAATTGCCGCTTGGTCCCAGCACGTCGCCGGGCTTGCCGTCGCCCTGGCCCACGCCCTGCTGACGGCCGCGATCGAAGATGAACTGCCACCGCTTGGTCCCCTTGACCGGTACGCGCACCTTCTTCTCGGGGCCGGACGCGATGATGTCCTCCTCGCCGATGCCCTGCTTGAGCTGCTCGGTGATCTTCTTGCGCAGCCGCTCCCGATGATGCAGCGCGTCCCGCCGCCCGGCATCCCGGGGCAGGCCCGAGTCCCCGACGACGGTCACCGGTTCAGGAGGTGACCGACGTACTCGAGCAGGTCACGTGCGGAGTGCTCGTTGTAGCCGCGCTCCTCGATCAGGATGCTGAGCACCTCGTTAAGGCGCTTGGCCTGCTCCTTGTCGGGGTTGGTCTTCGACAAGGTGACCTGGACGATGTCCTTGAGCTGGTCGAACAGGTACTCCTCGATGCCGGTCGCCAGCACCGTGTCGGTCTCGTGCGTCAGCGGCCGCTCGCCCTTGCGCAGGGCGATTCCGATCCGCATGAGCACGCCTTGCCGGAACGTGTCCTTGGCCGACTCGGGCACGGCCGGCTTGACGTTCTCCTCGATCGCGCGCATCAGCTTCTCGTCGGGCTCGCGGTCTTCCTTGGTGATCGGGTCCTGGATCCGCGTGCCCTGGCAGTAGGCCTCGATGTTGGTCAGGTAGTTCTCGAGCAGCCGCTGGGCGTGCTCGGCGAACGCCGGGACGAACGCCTTGCGGACCTCGTCCTTGAGCTTGCGGTCGACCTCCTTGCGAGCGTCGATCACGAACGCCCGAAGCTGCTCGCGCGTCTCCCTGGGAACCTCGAGGCGCTCGATGTGCTCGTTGAGCGCCATCAGCGACATGATCGGCGTCAGGTACTTGTCGCCGTGGTGCTCGTCGCCGGCCTTGGTCGCGGCGCCCGACAGCACGTCGACGATCGCACGCGGCCCGAGTCCGGTCATACCTTCGTGCTCGGCGGCGCGCTTGATCTCGGGGATCTGGGCGAGCTTCCAGTCGCCGACCTCCTCGCCGTCGTACAGCTTCATCTTCTCGACCAGACCGAGGTTCTCGTGTGGCTTCAGGCGCGACAGCACCGCGACCATCGCCGCCGCGCGCAGCGCATGCGGCGCGATGTGCAGATCGTCGCGTGCGCCATAGCGCGTCAGCAGCTTCAGGTAGATCTTCTCCTCGTCGGTGACGCGGACGTTGTAGGGCACCGCGACGGTGACGAGGCGGTCTTTCAGCGCCTCGTTCTTGAGGTCGGCGACGAACGCCCGGAACTCGGCCTCGTTGGTGTGCGCGAGGATCACCGTGTCGGAGTCGATGTAGCCGAACTTGGGGACCTTGAACTGCTTCTCCTGGGCCATCGTCAAGAACAGGTTGCGGAACTCGGCGGGGTTCTTGAAGAACTCGACGGCTTCGAACAGACCGCGGTTGGACTTCGAGAACTCGCCGGCCCAGTCGAGCGCCAGCGGGTGCGAGTCCGAGCCGTGCGTCTCGATCGCGCGAAAGTCCAGGCCACCGGTCAGCTGCTCCATGCTCATCGACTTGGGATCGCCCGGCTCGAACGTCCCGATGCCTACGCGGCGCGCTTCGGAGAAGTAGATGCGCTCGATCGGGAAGTTGAGGAAGTCTCCGTCGAACTCCTCCTCCAGACGCCAGCGGCACACCGGGCACAGACCGCCCTCCACCGGCACGTTCGTGTGCTCACGTGCCTGCGCGCGCAGCGCGTCCGGGACCAGATGCATCGGCTCCTCGTGCATCGGGCAGCCCTGCAGCGCGTAGAAGGCGCCGTCCTCGGTGCGGCTCCACGCCTCGAGCCCCTTCTTCAGCAGCGCGGCGATCGAGCTCTTGGCGCCGCCGGGCGGCCCCCACAGCAGCAGGATCCGCCGGCGCGTCTGGTGGCCCTGCGCAGCCGTCTCGAAGTAGCGCACGACGCGGTCCAGCGGCACGTCGAGCCCGAACAGGTCGCTTGCGAAGAAGTCGTATGAGACCTCGCCCGCGTGCAGCCCGTCGGCGACGCCCTGAGCGCGGATCATGTCGTGCACGCGCTGGTGCGCGGTGGCAGCGATCGTCGGACGCTCGGCGACCAGATCGATGTAGTCATTGAGCGTGATCACTTCAAGCCGCTCAGCGGACCCCTGTCTCGAAGCGTCCGCCAAAGCCTGCTTGAAGTTCATCTACACCACCTGGCCCGTCTAAGACCGGCGAATAACCGGATGCGCCTGGGCACTCGCCCGTCGAGGAGGTTTACATATTAGTGCCTCCGTTTTACAGCGCTCGTCGGCGGCAAGCGCCGGTTCCGCGCAAGGGGCGCAAACTTCTTCGCGCAACCTGGCGGTTAACGCTCAGCGGACGGGCAGCCCGGCGTGGGCCATGCGCGCGCGAACCGAATCGATCAGCTCTGGGATGGCGCGCGGCGTCGAGCGCAGCGAAAGAGCGCTGCTGAAACGCTCGCAGCGCAGCACGCCCGGCTCGTGGAAAGGCACGATGTCGATGCGCTGCACGTTGTCGAGCTCGCGCACGTTGCCCATGAACGCCTCGACCTCGTCGACGTGATCGGTGTAGCCGGGCACGAGTACGTAGCGCACCCACGTGGGCTGTCCGCGCTCAGCGAGGCGCTGGGCGAACTCGATCGTTGGATTTAGCGGGCGGCCCGTGACGTGGCGGTGGCATGCGTCGGTGCCCGCACGCACGTCGAGCAGGACGAGATCGGCCGCGTCGAGCAGCTCGTCGTCGGCGCGCTCGCCGAGAAAGCCGCTCGTGTCAAGCGCGGTGTGCAGCCCCGACGCCTGCGCGGCCTCCAGCATCCGGCGTGTGAACGCGGGCTGCTGCAGCGGCTCGCGACCCGAGGCGGTAAAGCCGCGCGCCGCGGAAGCGGTGACCACGCCGCCGTTCTCGCTCGTGAATGCTCTGACGGCGGAGGCGACCACCGTCCCGTGCTCGCGGACCAGCCGGCGCACCGCGTCGACGGACGTCTCGACGCCTTGGCGCCGGGAGTCGTCGTCGTGGACGCAGTCGTCGCAGCCCTCCGGGCAATCGGCCAGGAACACGACCAGCCGTGCACCGGGGCCGTCGACGCCGACCGAGAGGTCCCAGGAATGCACCCAGCCGGTCGCTCCGTCGGCGCGCGCGGGGCACTTGCGGCGTGGGCCGGTGCCCTCGCCGATCGTGGCGGGGCGCTCCAGCGTCGCGGCTGTTCCGTTCATGAACACTCTTTAGGACTCGTCAGATGCCGCCCGGAACTTAAATCCGGTGCGCTGCTGCAAGCCGCCGGCGAAGCGCGCGGACGGCTCGTAAGGCCCGGATGGTCCAGGGCGAATCACCTGCGTAAGCCGACGGGACATCGCCTCATACATGTCATACGGACAAGGCCGCGGAGAGTTGCGTCGTGGATCGCCGCTTAACCGTTTGCAAGTGTTCCGGTCCTAGCTTCCACTGGGACCGCTGGCGAAAATCGCCCCACGCGATCCCCGCCCATCCTCGAGTGGGCGAAAACCGGCGCTGAGCGCCTGTTTCGCCCCAAAGCGATTCGCAGACCGATCGAGTGGGGTCTTTTTGGAGGCCCGGCGCAACCCGGGGGCGAACAGACGCGAAGTTTCAGCCGCGCCGAAGCAGGCGCCCGACCGCGGCCATCATCTCCTCGGTGCGCTCGTCCTGTTGATCGGCGTCGGCGCCGATCACGCAGGTATGCGCGTGGCCGTCGAGCAGGCCCAGTGCGACCTTGTCGAGCGCCGCCTGGATGGCGCTGATCTGGGTGAGGATGTCGATGCAGTAGCGGTCCTCATCGACCATCTTGGCGATCCCGCGTACCTGCCCCTCGATTCGCGCCAGACGCTTCTGGAGCTGGTCCTTGCTCGCGCTGTAGCCGCGGACGGGAGTTGTGGTCTCGCTCATCGCCCTGAACCTTATCAGATACCCCCTGGAGGTATGTGATACGTTGGTCTTGCGGATACCCCTCCCCGGTAACTCGGACCAATGAGCGTGCTTCAAACAATCGGCGACGGCCTCAGCAACGCATTCCTGATGGCATGGCAGGTCTGGTGGGCGCTGGTGCTCGGCTTTGCGATCTCCGGCGTAGTCCAGGCCTGGGTGCCGCGCGCCCGCATCGAGCGCGCCCTGGGCGGGTCCGGCGCCCGGCCGGTGGGACTCGCGACCGGCCTCGGCGCGGCCTCGTCCTCGTGCTCCTACGCGGCGATCGCGATCGCCAAGTCGCTGTTTACGAAGGGCGCCTCGGCGGCGTCGGCTCTGGCGTTCCAGTTCGCCTCGACCAACCTCGTGATCGAGCTCGGGATCGTGATCTGGATCCTGATCGGATGGCAGTTCACGCTCGCCGAGTTCGTCGGCGGCCTGCTGCTGATCGTGGTGATGACCTTGCTGCTGCGGCTGTTCGTCTCACGGCGCCTCGAGCGTGAGGCACGCGAGCACGCCGAGGCGGCGGAGACCGGCCACCAGCACGTTTCCGCCGGCGAGCAATTGAGCCTGCGCGAGCGGCTGACGTCCGTCTCGGCCTGGTCGGACGTCGCTCACAACTTCCGCGCCGACTGGTCGATGGTCTGGAAGGAGGTCGCGATCGGCTTCCTGCTCGCCGGGTTCATCGGCCTGCTCGGCAACGACTTCTTCAACGCGCTGTTCATCGAGCACGCCCCGGGCCCGCTGAGGCTGGCCGAGAACGTGATCGTCGGCCCGATCATCGCCGTGCTGAGCTTCGTCTGCTCGATCGGGAACGTCCCCCTCGCAGCGGTCCTGTGGTCCGGCGGGATCAGCTTTGCCGGGGTCGTCGCGTTCCTGTTCGCCGACCTGATCGTGATCCCGATCGTCCTGATCTACCGCAAGTACTACGGCGGCTCGTTCACGGTCCGGATCGTCGCCCTGATGTTCGTGTCGATGATCATCGCCGCGCTCGCGGTCGATGCGCTGTTCAGCGGCCTCGGGCTGATCCCGCACGTTCGGCCCGCGCGCAGCGACATCTTCAGCTCGGTCAAGCTCGACTACAAGTTCGTGCTCAACGTGCTGGCGACGGCGTTGTTCGCGGCTCTGTTCGCACTGACGATGCGGCGCGGCGCCACGGATCCGGTGTGCGGCATGCGTGTGGACCGCCACAAGGCGCTACGCAGCGAAACCCCCGAAGGGACCGCGTTCTTCTGCTCCGAGCAGTGTCGCGACGCCTACGAGACGGCCGCGGGGCAGGACGCCCCGAGGGAGCGCGCGCCGGCTCGTTTTGGCGCTCACGCGAACTCTTTATAGAGCCGACGGCCGCGCCACGTCAGAATGCGTGTATGGCCGATCAGTCCGGACCGCCGGTAAACGAGCCCCCCGACCGTAAGAAGTCGGTCCCGCCATCGCCGATGCCGCGCGATCAGCAGGGCTGGCGGGTTGCGCCGGCGCCCGACGGCCGCGGCATGCCCGACCAGCACAAGCCGCGCCCACCCCACCGCCTGCGCGGCTTCTGGATCTTCGTGCTCGTGCTGCTGGCGGTCAACTGGCTGTCGGTGCTGGTCTTCCAGCCGTCGTCCGGGGAACCGCGCGTGAAGGTGCCGTTCAGCCCGTACTTCCTGCAGCAGCTGGACGCGGGCAAGGTCAAGTCGATCTCGTCGAAGAGCGGCGCGATCCAGGGCACGTTCAAGAGCAAGCAGCGCTACCCCGCCAACGACTCCAAGGCGACGCCGACGACGCTGTTCTCGACCCAGGTCCCGACCTTCTGGAACACCAACGACCTGACGAATTCCCTGAAGCAGCAGGGAGTCCAGGTCAACGCCACCAACCCGAACCAGGGCACGTCGCTGCTCGCCGAGATCCTGCTCGGCTTCGGCCCGACGCTGCTGATCGTCGGGCTGTTCGTCCTGCTGGCGCGGCGCGCGGCCTCCGGCGGCGGGATGGGAGCGCTCGGCAACTTCGGGCGCTCGCAGGCGCGGCGGATCGACCCGGAGAAGATCCGGGTGACGTTCGACGACGTGGCCGGCATCGACGAGGCCAAGGCCGAGCTGACCGAGATCGTCGACTTTCTGCGAGATCCCACGCCGTACGAGCGGCTGGGCGGCCGGATTCCTCACGGGGTGCTGCTGTCCGGGCCTCCTGGCACCGGCAAGACGCTGCTCGCGCGCGCCGTCGCCGGCGAGGCGCACGCGGCGTTCTTCTCGATCGCGGCGTCGGAGTTCATCGAGGCGATCGTCGGCGTCGGCGCCTCGCGCGTGCGCGACCTGTTCGCCAAGGCCAAGGAGGCCGCGCCCGTCGATCATCTTCATCGACGAGCTCGACGCGATCGGACGCTCCCGTCAGGGATGCCATCTCGGTCGGGCTCAAACGACGAGCGCGAGCAGACGCTCGACCAGATCCTCACCGAGATGGACGGGTTCGATTCCACCGAGGCCGTCGTGGTTCTCGGCGCCACAAACCGCCCCGAGATCCTCGACCAGGCGCTGCTGCGCCCGGGGCGCTTTGACCGCCGCGTCGCCGTCCAGCCCCCCGACCGCGCCGGCCGGCAGAAGATCCTCGAGGTTCACACGCGCTCGCTGCCGCTCGCCGACGACGTCGACCTCGGCGCGTCGCCAGCGCGACCCCCGGGATGGTCGGCGCCGATCTCGCCAACCTCTGCAACGAGGCCGCGCTGCTGGCGGCGCGACGCAACCACGACAAGGTGCAGATGGCCGACTTCACCGACTCGCTGGAGAAGATCCTGCTCGGCGCGCCGCGCGGCATCGTGCTCAGTCCGGAGGATCGCGAGCGCACCGCCTACCACGAGTCCGGTCACGCGCTGGTGGGAATGCTGACGCCCGACGCAGACCCTGTTCGCAAGGTCTCGATCATCCCTCGCGGCATGGCGCTGGGCGTGACGCTGTCGACACCGGACGCCGACCGCGTCTCCTACTCCCGTGACGACCTCGAGGCGAAGATCAGGGTCGCCCTTGGCGGCCGCGTTGCCGAGGAGATCGTCTACGGCAAGATCACCACCGGCGCCGAGTCAGACATTCAGCAGCTCACCCAAATCGCCCGTCAGATGGTCGGGCGCTGGGGCATGAGCGAGAAGCTCGGACCGGTCGCCGTCCTCCCCAGCGACGGCAGCAGCCCGCTTCTTGCCGGGCGCCAGCGAGGTGTCCCAGCAGACGCAGTGGCTGATCGACGAAGAGGTCCGGCGGCTGATCGATGAGGCTCACGCGGAGGTCACCCAGCTGCTCAGCGACCATCGGAGTCAGCTCGACAGTCTCAGCCACGCGTTGCTCGAGGCCGAGACGCTAGATGCGGTTGACGCATACGCCGCCGCCGGCGCCGCCGATGCGAGCCGCCGAGCTCGCGCCGGCCGGCGGCGCGGACGGGCTCTGATGGTCAGGCCCCTCCGTCCGACACCCTGATCCGGAACGCGGTGCGGTAGTCCTCGCCGGGTGCGATCACGTGCAGACCGTCGCCGCTGTTGAGCGCATTGGCCGGCGGCGGTCATCGGCTCGAAGCAGATGTAGTCGGTGCCCGACGGCGCGAACACCTGGGCAAACGCGTATCCGCGCAGGAACTCGACTTCGATCGACGAGTCGCCAGTGGACGCCTCGAACCGGGCATGGGTCGTGAGGCCGTCGAACGCGTCGTCCCAGCTCGAGTCGCCGAGATCCACGCGAGCGCTGGTCGACCGGCTGGCGCTCGCCGGTCGGGATCATCCGGTCGTCGAGCACCAGCCGCCGGAACGCGCCGAGCTGCATCGCCAGGTGGTCGCGGCTCGTACCGGGAATTCGGAGGTACGGGTGATATCCGAACGCCACCGGAACGGCGTCTGACCCGGTGGCGTAGAGCGTCGTCTCCATCGTCAGCTCGACCGTCGCCGACGATCGCCTCGAGCTCGAGCTCATGCGTGAACGGGAACACCTCGAGCAGCTCAGGCGAGGTCCAGCTGAGCTTGGCCTTGACGCTTGAGCGCTCGGGAGCACCCACCAGCTCCCAGTGCAGGAAGCCGGGCATCACGCCGTGGATCGGCCGGTCGCCGTCGAGCCGGATCCGCGGGTCGCCCCGGGGCAGGCTCACCTCCTTGCCCGCGACGGCATAGCCGGGGTGCGCAAGGCGGTTGGCCCATGGGTGCAGTAGCGGAATCCCCATCGTCTTGCCCTGCTCCACGTACGCATCCACACCGAGCCGCTGTTCGAGCCACTCGGCGCCGCCGTGGCGCAGCGAGTGGCAGATCATGTTCGCCTCGGGCACGAACTCCGCCTCGGTGCCGCCGTCGGCCGAAGTCAGGGTGACGGTTTCCGGTGCCATCGAGATGCCACCCTAACCGCTCCCGCACTCCCGGCAGTAGCAATCGTGTGTAAAGGGGGACAGGGGGTGATGGCCACCACAGCCACCACCCCCCGGAACTACCAGCTACGACGAGACGTGCCTCGGACCTTGGACATGGCCGAGCACACCGACAGCTCCCGGTCGAGCGCTTCCCGCAGCGCAGCCATCATCTCGTCGGAGTAGAGCGGCTCGCCGCCATCGCACCGGACGGGCATCGGGTAGCCGAATTGCTGCTCCCACAGATTCAGGATCCGTGGGGTGATGCCCAGCAGCGCCGCGGCGGCATCCATGCTCAGCATGTGCCTGTGCCGTCCTGTTGCTCCGCGGCGTGCGACCGACGATTGCTCATGTTGCCTCCCGGCGTCACTTCCCAGCCCTGGCACGCCCTGCCCTCAGCTTGCCTGTGTTGCGCCTGGACTGTTTGTCTTACACCCCGACAACGCGTCGGCGCGGCGAACGTCAGGAACGAGTTCAGTGGTGCGACTGTGAGCCCGAGCCGCCGAGCGGTCCGAGCACGGATCCCAAGCCGGGGAGGTGAAGCGTGGGAGTTCCGCCTACCGAGACCGTGGTGCCGTTTGGCACCGAGACGGTCGCGCTCGCGCCTGGAACCGTTACCGAGGCGCTGCCATTGGGCACAGAAACGGTCGCGCTGGCGCCCGGCAACGATACCTCGGCGCTGCCGCCGGGCACCGACGCCGATGCGCTGCCGCCCGGCACCTTGACGGTCGCCGTGCCACCCGGGGCCGAGACGGTCACGGGGCTCGACCCGGTGCCGCGCGACGGGCGTCCCGAGTCGCCGCCGGTCGGCTGGGCGTCGCCGTTTTGCGAGCCTCCCGTCGTTGCCGGGGCCTGCTGCTCGGCGGTGGTCGAGCCCGTGCTCGCTGCGCTCCCCGATGCTGTGCCTGCGTTCTTGGCGCCGTGGCGGCCGATCGCCGGAGTCGAGATGCCGGGCAAAGGGGTCACCTTCGCGCCGCCGCCTGCGTGTGGCGTCCGGGTGCCGTGGCGCTTATCCGCCGGGCCGGCGGCTTCTTTGCTGGCGCGATGGCTGGTGGTCTCGACTCTGGTGACGGCCGCCTGCGTGGCCGGGGCGCTTGCCACCCGGGCCGCCGGCGCCTTGTGCGCTTGCGAGTGTGAGCTTCCCGCGATCTGACTGACTCCGGCCGCGGCGCCCGCGGTCCCGGCGGCAACGATCACCACACCGGCCATCGCCTTGGTGGCGAGCGCGGCGCCAGCGGTCTTCCCGGCCGTGCCGGCGGCGAGTCCGGCCGCGCCGCCGCCGCTGTGGCCCGACCCGGCGCCCAGCGAACGTGCGAGCACGGCAGCTGCCGCGGTCGCCGGCAGCGCCGGGGAGAACGCACGTAGGTCGGCGCTGCGTGTCGCGATCGCCGCCGCGAACTCGGCGCAGCCGGCGCAGTCGCTGAGGTGCGCGCGCACGCGGCGGCTGCGCAGCGACCGTCCGTCCGCGTCGGAGACGACCTTGCGAACCTCGTCACACGCCATGACGCGCCCCTCGGCGAACTCAGACAAGGAACGGCGCGCCTCGAAGATGGTCTGCTTGGCGGCGCCCACCGACGTCCCGAGCACGAGCGCGATCTCCTCGTGCGAGAGGCCGCTGAGCTCGCGCATCACGAGCGCCGAGCGCTGACGCTCGGGCAACTCCGCGAGGTCTCGCAGCAGCATCGCAAAGCGCGCCCGGTCGCCGGCCTGCTCCTCGACGGAGTCGCAGCAGCGGTCCGATGCCTCCGACAGATCCTTCGCCGGGCGGCGCCGCCGGATGACCGAAACGGCCTCGTTGTGCGCGATCCGGAACAGCCACGGGCGCAGCGGCGCGTCGCGCTGGCCCTTTCGCAGCGCGGCGAACGCGCTCGCGAACGTCGATTGGAGGGCGTCCTGCGCGTCGAGGTCGTCGTGGACGATCGACCGGCAGTAGCGATACAGCTGCTGGTAGTAGCGCTCGTAAAGCGGCGCGAAGGCCTGCTTGTTGCCGTCGCCGACCAGCCGCGCGAGGCGCTCGTCGCCCAGCACGGAGTAGAGCGGCCGCCAGGCCGCGCTCGGGCGTGCAGAGGCAGGCGCCTGAACCCCCATTGCTCATATACATCGACCACGCAGATCGAAAGCTTTAGTCATGTTCAACCCGCTGTTGAGCCGCTCCGAGCCGGCGCGGGCGGGTGCTATGGGTGGAGCCGCGGGGGGCCGCGGACAGCGTCCCACTCGACCGCCGCCGGCCCCGCGTCGGGGCGTTAGCCGCGGTGAGCGCGGCTAAGGACCCACTCGAGGATTGGCTGCAACCGACTGGGACGTTGTCGGCGGGCGGAGGCCAGGAGCGGGCGGGCGGCTCAGGAGCGGGCGGGCGAGCGCGGCAGCGGTCGCGTTGCCTCCAGCGAGTGCGCGCACGACCACAGCGCCTGGCGGACCACCTCGACCGTCTCGGCGTCCAACCCCCGCAACATGTCCGCTTCGATCACGTCCATCGCCTCGTCACAGCGCTTCAGGACCCTCAGACCCATCGGCGTCACTGAGGTGCGCAGCACGCGACGGTGACGTGGGTCGGGCCGGCGGCGCACAAGGCCCCTCCCTTCCAGCGCCGAGACGACGAGGTTCATCGCCTGCGGGGTGACGAACGCCCAACGCGCCAGCTGTGCGCTCGACAGTCCGTCGCGGTCGCGCAGCACGCTCAGCGTGACGTATTCGGTTGTCGTCACTCCCGCGTCCCGCACGACCTCGTCGAGGCGAACGCGCAACCGTCGCTCGACGCGGTAGACGAGGTACCCGACGCGCGGCGACACGCCGTCGCGCTCGTGAGCGGCCTGTGCGGTCGCACGAGCTGACTTGGCGGTCGCGAGCGGCTTCACCGGACAACAGTATCTCCCGAAAACGACGCCGATCCGCTCACAGACAAGTGCATTGACAAGCCGCTTGTCAGCGATAGGCTCCAGGCCTGGCACCTGACGCTCCCGGAGGAGCGCGTCTACTGAGGAGAGGACGTGGGAACCGTGAACGCACCGATGGCGCGTCGATTCGGCGTGGCACTTTTGGCGACGGCGACGCTCGCCCTGCTCGGCGCGACCCAGGCATGGGCTGCACCGACCGCCACGGGGATGCTTCCCGACGGCGGGTCGTGGATCGCAGACGTACCGGCGAACTGGAACGGAACGCTGCTGCTCTACAGCCACGGCTACGGCACGCTGTCCCCGGCCGACGCGCCTGATCCGGCCACCCACGACGCACTGCTCGCCGACGGCTACGCGCTCGCGGGCTCGTCGTATGACCCGAGCGGATCCCTGTGGGCGCTCGGCAGCGCGGTGCGTGATCAGTTCGAGACGCTCGCGGCGGTCAAGAAGAGCGTCCTGCCGCACCGGCCGGCTCAGGTGCTGGCGTTCGGGACCTCGATGGGCGGCCTGATCAGCGCGCTCGAGGACCAGCAATCCAACGGCCGGCTCGACGGCGCGCTGACCACCTGCGGCCTGGTCGCGGGCGGCATCCAGCTCAACAACTACCAGCTCGACGGGGAGTACGCGATCGCCAAGCTGCTCGCGTCCACCCAGTCGATCAAGCTCGTGCACTTCTCGAGCCAGGCCGATGGTGCGGCCACGGCGACGGAGTTGAACGCGGCGGCAACGACGGCTCAGGGGAGCTCCGCGGGGCGCGCACGCCTGGCGCTGGCGATGTCGCTGATGAACGTTGGGGCGTGGGCTCCGGGCGCGACGATGCCGGGGGTCTACGACTACGCCGAGCAGGAGCGCCAGCAGTACGCGATGGAGTTCACGGCCAACCCCGTGCTGCTGTTCGTCGAGACCGGGCGCCAGCAGATCGAGCAGGCGGCCGGTGGCAACGGCGGCTGGGATGTCGGCGTCGACTTCACACAGTTGCTGCGGCAGTCGTCGTATCGCGCGGAGGTGCAGGCTCTGTACCGCGAGGCGGGCATCAGCCTCAAGCAGGACCTTCGGACGCTGACGCGCGGAGCGAACATTCGCGCCGACACGAAGGCGATCCGCTGGCTGCAGCAGACTTCCGTACCGACGGGCCGCCTCCAGGTGCCCGAGCTCGACCTGCACACGATCTCCGACCAGCTGGTGCCGGTGCAGCAGGAGAACTACTACGCGCACCTCGTCCGGCGGGCCGGCGACCGCTCGCTGCTGCGCCAGGCATTCGTCGGTCGACAGGAGCACTGCAATTTCACTTCGGGCGAGCTCGTCGCGGGCGTGCTCGCGCTCCAGAAGCGGCTGGCGACCGGGCAGTGGGGTTCGGTCGCGGGTCCCGACCAGCTCCAGCAGAGCGCGACCCAGCAGGGTCTCGCGGGAGGCGCAGCGTTCGTCCCGTTCTGGCCCGAGCCGCTGTCGGGCGACAATGGGCCGTTCAACCCGTTCACCGACAGCACGCGCGCCTGGCGGTGACTCGCTAGCGAGGATTGACCAGTACAGGGTCGGGTAGGGAGCTATGGCTCCGCTCCCGACCCTGGATGGCCATGTCCCTGATCGTCTACCTCATCATCCTGTTCATCACCGGCTTGATCGTCGGTGCCCTGGCGCGGCTGCTGCTGCCCGGCCGCGACCCGATGGGGATCCTCGAGACGGCGGCAGTGGGCATCGCGGGCTCGTTCATCGCCGGCCTGATCGCGCTGGCGATCTTTCACCGCCGGGGCGGCGGCGGCATCATCCTGTCGATCGTCTGCGCGATGGGCCTCGTGTGGTTGATCCGCCGCTCACGCGAGCGCAACGCCGGCCCGAGGCGCGGCGGTTTCGTCGGACGCCGCTAGATCCGCCCCAGCAGGAGCAGGACCAGCAGGATCAAAGCAATCAGGCCGACGATGCCACCGAGGAACGCGACCTTCACCAGGACCAGCACAACCGCGACGACGATCAGCAATCCGATAATCCCACGGACCATTTGGTTCTCCTCCGATATTGGTTTGGCGTTGCCGCCTCGAAGGGCCAACTACCCAGCTAGTGGCGCCGCAATCAGGGCACGTCGAAGACGAACCTCAGCGAACGCGGCCGCAGGGTTCAGGCTCACGCGAACCGCAATGACACGCATCGCGGCACTCGTGCTCGCGCGGGGAGCAGCACTGAGCCGGGCGATTGCAGGCGGAACAGGCGCTCGCGGCCTCGCGGGTTCAAACTTGTTTCGCCGGTGATGTTCGGATTCGGCTGTTGTGGGGCGATGATCAGGTATCGACGAAGCGACGTACCGCGAAGCCCTTCCCCAGGTGTACGGCTATCTGCTGCCGCGCTGCGGCAGCGTTGCCGATGCTGAGGACCTGACCGCTGAGACGTTCATGGCCGCGGTCGCGGCGCTGCAGCGGCCCGACCCGCCGTCGGTGAGTGTCGCCTGGCTGATCGGCATCGCCCGACATAAGCTCGTCGATCATTGGCGCCGCGACGAGCGCGAGCGCCGTCGGCTTGCGGCCGTCGTCCCCGACCAACACGACGATCCATGGGAGGAGCTGCTCGATACGAGCGCCGCATACTCGGCGCTGGCGCGGCTGCCGGGTCCACAGCGTGCGGCGCTTGCGCTGCGGTATCTCGACGGCCTTAGCGTGACCGAGATAGCCGACCATCTGGACAGGACGGTGCGGGGCACAGAAACGCTGCTGGTCCGTGCCCGGGCGGCGCTGCGACGGATCTACCGGGAGGAGGCTGCGTGACGCCCGACCCACTCGATGCGCTGCGGCTGCCGAGCGTCCCGATCGAGCCGCGACCAGCGTTCGCCGAGGCGTTGTGGCGGAGGATCGCGGGCGGCGAGGAGCCCGTCGCAGGGCCCGCTACCGTGCGCTACTTCGTCGAGGACCTCGATGAGGCGATCGCGTTCTATCGTGACCAGCTCGGCTTCGAAGAGGAGCTGCGTCTCATCGCCGACGTTCGCAATGCTGTACCGGGGTGACCTGCGGCTGCTGCTGAGTGTTCCCGGCGAGCCGCACGCGATGCCGGATGGCACGTTGCCGGAGCCCGGTGGGTGGAACCGAATCTCGCTGCGAGTGTCGAACCTGAATGAGACTGTCGCGGCGATGAGCGCGCGCGGCGTCACGTTCCGCCGGGGGGTCGCTACCGGTGTCGCGGTCGACACCGCCCTGCTCGCAGACCCGTCGGGCAATCCCGTTGAGCTGTTTGAGCCGCGCGCTGGATACCACGAACGAACGACCACCAAGGAGTGAGCCAAAGATGAGCACAGTCAGCGTCCGCTACATCGTCAATGACGTCGACGTCGCGATCGACTTCTACTGCGGGCAGCTCGGCTTCGAGCAGCAAATGCACCCCGATCCCGCGTTCGCGATGCTCACCCGCGGCGACCTGCGGCTGGTGCTGGTCTCGCCGGTCGGCCCCGACCACCCAGGCGGAGGCTCGCGGCCGATGCCGGACGGAACCAGACAGCAACCAGGAGGGTGGAACCGAATCATGCTTCAGGTGTCGGACTTAGAGGACACGATCCAGGAACTACGCCCGCACGGAGTTCAGTTCCGCAACGAGATCGTCACCGGCATCGGCAGCAAGCAGATCCTGGTACAGGACCCAGCGGGGAACGTGGTCGAGCTGTTCGAGCCGATCCGTCCCGAGGCGCAGCTAAGCAGCTAGGCGCGCCGAACCACGCGCGGCCCAGCTCGTCATGCTGCGGCGTAGCACCGGCGCGACCGCAAAGCTCACCGCAGGAGCTCCCCGAATGGTCGGCGAGGTATGTGTGCAGCAGGGCGATTGCCATCGAAAATAAATAAATATTTATTTTTTTTTTATTTAAATATATTTACATTTTTATATCACAACATTAATTTTTCAGCTCTAATATTTTACAGCATCACATTTCATTTCAACCCATACATCTACTACTAAACTCATATTCATCCCCTCTAACTATTCTCAATTATTCATTTCCATTTAAATTTGTATCACGGTCACACTTTGCAACTTCTCTTTTAAATCTATTATACATTATTCTCATCACACATAGCCAACTCTTTCTCACACAATCATAAATAATCTAATTCACACTAACACACTCTGATATCGAAATCGCGCTCATCCACAGTATCGTGCCTGAACCAGTCCAGATAACGCGCTACATCCAGCTCCTTCCTCCTAAACCATCGTGCTCCGACTTCATCGCCGTATGCACCACCCGCCCTTGCGCAATCCGCATTAACCCAATATTCTTGCCTTCAGCCACCATGCAGTCGATCATTTGCCATCGCGTCTTTTCATATACCAAACAGATCAACCGAAATCCTGATCAGCGCGTCTGCGCATCCATCAAAGTAACATCACCTGCTGAGAGCTCTTCGCATCTGAAAACCAGTTTCCTCCCCACACCAGAACTACCATCAATCCTGCGCCCATACCGAGTGCTATGAATCTGAAAACGTCTTGACCAAGTCGTCCGCGAGTGCCGGCACGAACGGACCTGAACGGTCCCGTGGCGATCACGACCTGATGCTCTATAACTCGGCCGTCGACCTCGACAGGTACCCGCTCTCGTCCGCCGATGCACGACGCGCGCCCAGCTCACGGCAGGTGAACTGCCGGCGTACTCGTAGGTACGCCGCAACATCTCGCGCCCTTAGCTCCGCATCGCCGGAAGGCAGACCTGGCAGGCTGCTGTAGCGAGCGGCGTGAACAGCTTGAGCGAGTCCCAGCGCGTGCCCAAGCGCCGCATGCTCCTGCGCCGCCTCGAGGATCGCGAACTTCGCCTGCTGAGCCAGAAATACCAACAGCAAACCCGACTCCGCCGCCGACGACACCACCTCCAGGTCATCGCCAATCATGCGGTCGCTGGTGCCGACTGAGGTTCCGCGACTCAGTCACCGCTGCCTCTCTCAGAAAAATCGCCGCAGCATTACCCCTTCACCAGCCAAATCGCGACACAGCTCCGACACCTCGCGCGGTGCCGCGTAACGACCGTCGCGCCGCACACCGCGCTGAGCGTGTCAGCGTCCCGCAAAGCTCAAACCCTCAACCAACCCAAATCACGCTCCCTGATCCAGTACTCCACTACATACAGAAATCTGTGTCCGCTCCAGTACGCTACCGAGCACCTGATCGCCTGTAAAAATCTCGCCGATGGTCACGAACTGACCCACTGCGGCTTCACCGAGGTGTCATGTCCCGCAACAACCAAGTGTGTAGCCATCATACTCTCGCGCCGTACAACACATTTCCGTCCAGAACAGCCGATGTGCGCAGCCGTATACAAAACCACAACCACGCACCAAGCCCGTGCGTGCCCGTCGTCTGACTCGGTTCAGCAATCACCTCCCGCTCGTTCTTCTCATACAGCAACTTTACGCACTCCTAGCACTGATCCTCATCTACATCCTTCGCTCCCGATACGCCGAGAGTATCCGTAAGCTCGTCCTGCATCTTCTCATCTCCCGCGCGTACGCATCCCTCTGCTCTCCTACCTCGCCCACCTGAAATCTTTCAGCAGCCCACAAGTTCTCCAACACTCATTGCCTTCGCCCACAGTACGCCCGGGCTTGCCGGATCGAACGAAGCACCGAGGTTCGCGCGATGCCATGAACGAGAAACGCCCTGTTTAGCAGGGAGTGCGTGAATGGCGAGACCCGGATTCGAACCGTCCGGACGGCGTCCCCGGTCACGGCATGGATGCCAACACGGGAAGATGGCGAGACCCGGATTCGAACCGGGGACACCACGATTTTCAGGCGGTCGGATAGAAGCCTCGAATCAGCTTAAAAGGCCTGCAAAGGCCGATGCTTTGTGCCTCAAGACCGACCTTTTCAAAGTGCGCAAATTGCGCGTTTTGTGCGTGCAGGTGGGCCACGAGATGACGGCCGTGGCCCATGGGTAGACACGGCTGACCGCCGCAGCGCCGGGGACACCCCATCGCGTCGGGTGGCTCCGTACTCCGCGATCAACACGACGATGTCGGGTGGAGCGTATGCTCGCCACGAGATTGGATCTCGGCTGCGCTGCCTGACCGGGGGTGCACGGAGTGTCCGTGTCTCACGCGTAGCTCGCGTTCGCAGCGGCTCGAGAGCGGCAAGCGGGGGCGGTCCCTAAGCAACCTTTACCGGGCCCCCGAAAGGACGCGATGTCTTTATTGCCGCGCGGCGCGCCGGACGCCGGTGAGTTCGTGGTCGACGAGACGGGGTTGGAGGTTGGGCTTGATCGAGTGCTGCAGTCCGCGAAGAAGCTGACCGGCGCGCGATACGCGGCGCTCTGCGTGCTCAACGATGCCAGGGACGGCCTCGCCGTATTCATCACGGCGGGAATCGACGATAAGACGCGTGCAAAGATCGGCAAGTGGCCCTGCGGCCGCGGCGTGCTCGGCGATCTGATCCTCGATCCGGTCCCACTGCGCGTTGCCAACCTTGGCGAGCACCCGCACTGTTACGGAATGCCGCCCGGACATCCGTCGATGCGCTCGTTTCTGGGCGTCCCGATCCTGGTCGCCCACGTGCCGGACGGGAGCTTGTGCCTGACCGAAAAGACGGGCGGGCGATCGTTCACCGACGAGGACCAGGAAGCAGTCGCCGCGCTCGCCGGTTTCGCCGGCCTCGCGATCGAGCACGATCGACTTCAAACCAGCGGCGGCACTTTCTGAATCGGCCCGGGCTGTCCGGAGCAGCGACACGCTCGCGACAGCTCGCCTCTGCACCCCTATGGCGAAGTGGCCGGCTGCGATCGACGAGGGGTCGCTCCTGCCGGTCGTGCGGACCGGGAGCGAGATCGCGGAGCGGGAGCGGTGGCGCTTGCGCGACGCCAGGATCAACGGCCGTCGAGCGCGACGGCCGCAGGACGGCGCCGTCTATCACGATCCGACACGCCGCCGACGCCTGACCGCCTCTCTAGGACAAGCGTTCAGGATCTCCGGCGAGCAGCTCATGCCTGCCCGTGCCAGCTGATCGAGGCGCGCACCCGGACGCCTGAGGCGCCGATCGCGTGGCGCGCACGCTCATTGCACCTTCAGACGCTGCCGTGCGACAGCCGCATTCGACCGGGGTTCAGATTTGCGAGCTCGCGGCTTGCTCCGCTTAGTAGGCGCGATGCCTGTTTGTGTAATAGGTGGTTTGAGCTCGGCGTCAAGGAGATCGACGAGGGCGCTGCTCCGGGCGACTCTGCGGAGCATTTTGAGGCTTGCGCGGTAATGGGCGAGCTTGGCGCGGTTCGTGGTTTTGTCAAGGCGCGAGGTTGTCGGCAGCGTGAGCTCTCGGACTTTGGAGATCTTGTCCGCGGCGAAGATTGCGACGGTGTCGGAGCTGGCGTGCGCTACGCGATCGCGCAGCTCGCGTTTGCGCGAGCCGTAGTCGTCGATCGATGGGTCGTCTGAGACCGACTCGACGAGCCCGGCAACGCGGGCTCCGAACCTGCGCTGAAGCTCCGCGCGAGTAGTCCCGGTCTTCTCGAGCACGTCATGAAGCAAGCCGGCAGCGATGACTTCGTCTGGTTGCCCGTCCACGCGCAGCAGCGAACCGACGTCGATTGGATGGGCGATGAACGGCGCGTGGTCGATCTCGCGGTACTGATTCGCGTGGCGGGTAGACGCGAACTTGAGCGCGGCCTGCGCCATTGGCAGTCCGGCGAATGGGTCGCTGGCGCGGTGGGACCGCACGGTGCCGCTGTCGGAGATCTCTGGATGTCCTTGAGTCGCCACGAGTTGTGAAGTCGAAGTGAAGGGATGATCGCTGCCCGCGGTCGCGCGGCCGTCATTCCGATCGGGTGATTGGAATCGAGACGCTGGTGCGGAATGCGGTCCCGCGTGCGTCGTGACGGGCCGGGTCTTTGACGGTGGCACTCTCCGCGGCGTAGCCGCGTCGTTCTCATCGGCGTTGAGCTCGGCGGAGCCGGCGGTTGCCTTGTCGAGCGCGTCGCTGGGGCCGATCGCGTTTTCGTCTCTCGAGGCGAGCGTTTTCTCTATCCCGTGGCTGCTGTGGGTTTCGCCTGAGCGCCGGGTTGCACTGTCGGGAGCCCTCGGGTGAACGGGAGCGCGATCAGTGCGAGGAGTGCGAGGATGGCCTCCGAGGCCCGGAGCCCGTCGATCTGGCTCTGCTTGTTGACCTTGATGATCTCGTTGGCGGTCGCGGAGGGCACGTTCGCCTTGGAAAGCGCGGATTTGACGTCGGTCTCGGACATGAACGGCACGCCGCTTGCAAGCTCCGTCTTTGCCTTCGAGACGACGCTGGAGGGAACGTTGGGGTTGTTCTCTATGCCGGTGAAGAACGCCGCTGTCATCGCGGAGATGAGCACGGCGCCTGCGAGGGCAGTGCCGATCGACGCGCCGAGCTGGGTGCCAGTGTTCTGGAGCCCACCGACCTCACCGCTCTTCTCATCAGGCTCCGCTGAGACGGTCACCGCACCGAGCTGCGAAGCCATGGCGCCGAGTCCGGCGCCGGCGAGCAGCAGCGGCCAGGTCACGATCTCTGGGCCGACGCCGACGTCGAGCAACGCGACGAGCAGCACGAGACCCGCGAACAGGAGCATGAAGCCGACTCGGACGATTCGCCGCGGGTTCGCGTTGGGACGCAGCTTTGGGACGCCGATGGCGAACACGAGCAGGGAGAGCGAGAGCGGCAGCAGCCGGACGCCGGTTTGGACCGCCGAGATTCCGAGCGCGACTGACAGGAACAGCGCGACGGTGAAGAAGATGCCGGCTTGGATCAGGAACATGAACAGGAACGACATGACTCCGCTGCGGAGCTGGAGGTTGCGCAGCATCGCGGGTTCGACCAGCACGCCCTCACCCCGCTTGATTCGCCGGCCCTCCCACCACACGAACACGACCAACACCAGGGCTCCGGCGAAGATCAGCCAGATCACGGGGGACAGCCCCAGCCACGCGGGAGCCTCCGGCTTTGACCTGACGAACCCCCAGGTCCCCGACTTCAGGATCCCAAACACGATCGCACCGAGCCCGAGGGCGGACAAAGCCGTGCCCACCAGGTCAAGCCGGGCTCCCTCCTCCGCAGGCGTGTCGTTCATGCGCCTAGCCAGGACGAGGATCACCAGCACGATCAGCACCTCCCCGACGAACACCCATCGCCACGAGGCGTAGGTGGTGAAGACGCCGCCGATCAGTGGCCCGAGCGCCGCCGCAATCGCGGCAGAAGCGGCGATCAGCCCATACGCGCGGGGACGCTCGGGCTTGGCGAAGTTCGATGCCACCAGCGCCACGATCGCCGGCATGATCAGCACCGCCCCCAGCCCTCAAGCAACGACCATCCGAACATCAGCACTGGCAGGCTGTGAGACAGCGCGGTGGTCAGCGAACCGGAGGCGTAGACGATGCATCCGATCGCAAACGCACGCTTGCGGCCGATCATCTGACCAACCTTCCCGCCGGTGATCATCAGCGACGCCATCACCAGCGTGTAGAACGTGATCGCGGTCTGGATTCCGGTCACGGTCGTTCCTTCGTCCTTGGCGACCGTCGCAATCGCCGTGTTCATGACCGTGGTGTCCAGCGCCATGACAAACTGCCCGGCCGCGAGTGTGATCAGGGCGATCTTCGCGGCGCCAACGCTCTTCGCCGCGGTGTCCGTTCCCAGCGATGGTTCAACATGCGCGTGGGAGCTCATCTCGGCACCAGACCCCTCTCAAGTGACGAGCGGTCAAGTTCGTCGATCTGCCGCTCGATTTCGGTCTGGCAGCCTGGCTTTCGCCGATCGACCAGCGCGGGTTGCTGAATCAGCGCCATCGCGAATCCTTCCGGCTCGTGAGCATGCGGCCATCCGGAAGGAGGCCGGCGCTTTCAGCCAGCTTTACTGCTTCCGCTCGTTTGGTGGCCCCGAGTTTCTTGTAGATGTTTTGGACGTGCGTCTTCACGGTGGGACGGGCGATGCCGAGCTGGCTGCCGATGCCGGCAAGCGTTTGATACGTCGTGAGTAGCGCCAGGACGCGGGTCTCGGCTGGGGTCAGGGAAACGGTGTTGCGCGACGTGTTCTTGTTGGGCGGCTTCGGGTGGTTGGTGATGGTGCTGTCACGGTACGTCGGGGGCGATCGATTCGGCATCGGCCGATTTGGCTGATATCGCTGTGCCAAGGCCACCTCGCTCGAGTCGATTCGGTGACCGGCGCCCCGGGCTGTCCGAGACCTGCGACCACAAGGTCGTCGTCGCCAGCGACTCCCCGGTCGACCCGAACAGGAGCTTGCAGCAGCGATCGCCGGCGATTGATGGTTGCCCTGCCTTAGCGGGGACGGGGCCGCGATTCGCGCCCCAGCCGTCTGCCCCCGTGAGATGCGCCGGAGACATCGCAGCTTTCCCGGCGGGCACCATGCGGTTTTTCACGGATCCCACGCCCATCACGCCTGGGTACCGTCGAGGCTGTCCATGTACTGGGCACCGAGAAGTGGCATCTCCCGATGCGGCGGACTGGTGTGTTGAGTTTTAGTAATGCGATCTGGTTCGCGCGAAGGGAGCTACCTCGTGTCCGAGATGTTGGCGCGGTCCCGGCCTACGGTGAGTGGGACGATGGCCAAGACTGGCGAGTCGCGGGCCTCACTCGAAGCCTGGCTGGCACGGGAACCGGGGTGTCGTGGAGGGCGGAGCGATGAGTAGCGTTGCCTCTTCCAGGACCAGGCCACTGGTCCGGGCGTCGAAGCTTCGAGTCCCGACTGTGCCGCCTTGGGTGGTAGCGCGGCCTCGCCTGTCAGCGGTACAGATGGCCGCAGAGCGCAGCCGCGTGGTATTGGTCTCTGCCCCGGCGGGTTACGGGAAGTCGACTCTCGTCGCGCAGTGGAGCGCCCTGGATCCGAGGGCCGGCGCGTGGGTGCAGCTCGGCTCCGGCGACAACGACTCCGTCGTGCTGCTCGCCCATATCGTGGCCGCCCTGGAGCGGACCGGCCCGGTTTGCGACGAGCTGCTCGACGAGTTGTCAGGACGCACGCCCAGGATCGATGAGGTCGCCATTCCTCTCCTCGCTGCTGACCTCGCCGAGCGCGAACCGTTCGTTCTGGTGCTGGACGATGTGCATGTCATAACGGCTAGGAAGAGCCGCGCGATTCTCGCGTGTCTCGCCGACGAGGTTCGATCCGGGTCCCAGTTGGTGCTGGTCACGCGCGGCGATCCGGGGGTCCCGCTCGGCCGGCTCCGCGCGAGTGGGGATGTGGTCGAGATCGGGACGGCGCTCCTCGCCCTGGACCCGACGGAGACCCGTGATGTTGCCGCGAGCACAGGACTGGAGTTGTCGCAGGCGGCGGCCGGGGCCCTGTGGGAGCGGACCGAGGGATGGGCCGCCGCGGTTGCCCTTGCCACGCTCGCGCTGCGCGGTCGTACCGATGGCGCCGCGAGGGCTGCCGGTCTGTCCGGCAATCAGCAGCAGATCGCCGACTACCTCCTGGAAGAGGTGCTGGAGCGCCAGCCGGACCATCTCAAGAAGTTCCTGCTCGGGACGTCGATCCTCGATCACATGACTGCGCCCTTGTGCGATGCAGTGCTCGGCACAACGGACGCAGCTGGGTCGCTTGAGGACCTCGCGCGTTCCAATGCCTTCATCGTCTCGCTCGACGATCAGCGCGAGTGCTACCGCTACCACCATCTGTTCAGCGATCTCCTCCGTGCAGAGCTGAAGCGGCGCCACCCGGAACTGCTCCCCGTATACCTCCGACGAGCAGCACGTTGGAGCGAGGAGCACGGATCGCCTAGCGAGGCGTTCGCCTACGCGCATCAGGCCGGCGATCTCGCTCACGCCGGCCGCGTCGCGCTCGCGTACCGCGACGAATTTGCAAGCCGCGGGCAGATCGAAAGCCTACGACTGTGGCTCGACCGCTGCACCGACACCGACATCGAGTCAGACGCGCAGATGTCGATCGCGGCCGCATGGGTGTTCGGGTATCTCGGCGAGCCGGCCCGGGCAAGGCGGTTCCTACTCGCCGCCGAGCGGGCTCCGCTCGACTTGGCATCCACCGACGGGGCAGCTTCGCTTCGCTCGGCACTCGCGAACCTCCGAAGCTCCATGGCTCCGGACGGCATCCCGCAGATGCTGCGCGATGCGGAGCTCGGCTACGCATGCGAGAAACAGATGGACACCCCATGGGTCCTCAGCGCCAGTCGCGCCATGGGTGCGGCGTACCTTCTCCTGGGCCGACCGCACGACGCAATCGCCGTGCTGCGGGAGTCACTCGCGCTTTCCACAGACCGCCCCGAGCTCAGCCACACCCGGGTCTTCACGCTCGGCTATCTGGTCTTCGCGGCCGCCGAGCTGGGCGAGCGGCGAGACGCGCAACGATGGGCCGTCGAAGCGAGCTGGCTGGCAGCCCAGCAACACCTCCACGACACGATCTACGGCGCGATCGCGTACACCGCGGGAGCGCTCGCGCACAACCAACGCGGTGACCAGACCGAGGCCGCACGCCAGCTCGAGAACGTCCGGCGGCTCCGCCCACTGCTCCGTGTGGGCCCATGGCTCAACGCCGACCTCGCGCTGCGCTGCGCCGACATCAGCCTCGACCTCGGTGACGTTGCCGGAGCTCTCGACCACGCGCAAGTCGCCGGCGACGCACTACAGGGATATCCCGATGCCGGAACGCTCCCGGCCCGGTTGCAACGTCTGCAAGCGCGGATCAAGCGAGGACACGACTACGGACTCACACCGGCCGAGCTCCGCCTCGTCCCCTTCCTGGCGACGCATCTCTCACTCCAGGACATCGCCGATCGTCTTCACCTCGCCCGCCCGACGGTCAAGACACACGTCGCGTCGATCTACGACAAGCTCGGCGTCACATGCCGATCCAACGCCGTCGAGATCATCGAACACGCCGGCCTCGAATCGACAGAAGCCAACGTCACGATCCCAGGTACACAGCTCGACTCGCTTCGCGACGTCGAATCGCCGTTGGCTGACCGGGCGACGATATCGAGCGTCTTGGCGCATGCCACGCCCGCACGGGCCCCAGCGTGAACGGCTAACCACCGATCCCATGGGAGCGGGGCCGCTAGCTCAATTCTCGAGCCGACGGGCCTGCGCTCGCGACGACCACCCCGCACGCCGCTGGGGCGCAAGCGCTGATCGCCACCTGCTGCACGACGACATCGATTCCCGCGATGGCTTCGTTGGCAGGATGTCATCGGCGTGGACCGGCTCGTGCGCCCGAGGCGGCAAGCCCGGCCTGGGTGAGATTGACTCCGCTGCGTTTCCGGCGCAAGTCATTGTCGGCACCGTGATCTCAACCTTTTTGGCCGATGCGTTGCCTCGCTCCGCGGCATAGCCTGCTGCCATGGAACTCAGAAAGAACGTGGAAATATCAAGGCGAGTCATAGGCCGCGCCACAATGCGCACCGCGCTCGCTACAGCCGCCGCCGGGACGCTGATAGCGCTCGCCGGTTGTGGCAGCAGCAGCAAGCCGGCGTACTGCTCTGACCGCACCAACCTCGAGAACTCGGTGAAGAGTCTGCCTAGCGTCACCTCCAGCGGCGGCGTCAGCGGCCTGAAGTCGCAGATCAACACGATCGTGAGCGACGCGAACTCGGTTGTCAGCTCTGCGAAGAGCGACTTCCCGACTCAGACCACCGCCGTCAAGACATCGGTCGACGCGCTCCAGACCTCCGTCAAGGCGCTCCCGGCGAGTCCTTCGGCAACCCAGGTCGCCGCAATCGCGACCAACGTGGCCAGCGTCAAAAGCTCGGTCCAGAGCTTCACCGACGCCAGCAAGTCGAAGTGCAGCTGACAAGTCAGTCCGCGATGGCGGCTCGGAGTGCTTACGGCCCCGTGCTTGGCCTTCAGGGGTGGATCCTTGCTCTGGCGTGGGCGCTCCTCGACCGGTTCGTCGCGCTCGTTTGGGCCACGAGCGCGACCGGGGCCGCGAGCCCGCGGGTGGTGTGATGTGGCGGGGGTGAAGCGGCCGAGGACGATCGAGCGCCGTATGAACCGGTTCCTGCGCGAGCCGATTTCGGTACGTAACGCCGCGAGCGTGATCGTGACGGCGACGTTCATCGTTGTGGTCGGCGGTGGGATCGCGATCAGGGTGATCGACCATCGCGAGTACTCGAGCATCTGGGAGGGCATGTGGTGGTCGCTGCAGACGGTCACGACAGTCGGGTACGGAGACGTGACGCCCAAAGACGCGGCCGGCAGGATCGTCGGCGCGCTGGTGATGCTGGAGGGGATCGCGTTCCTTGCGATCGTCACCGCGGCGATCACCTCGGCGTTCGTGACACGCGCGCAGCGCGAGCAGAAATCCGGACAACCGGCCAAGGAAACCGTCGCGGACGCCCCGGGCGACCCACAGCTCAACCAGATCGCCGCGCGGCTGGAGCGAGTCGAGTCACTGCTGCTGGAGCTCACGAGACGGTGAATCGAATCCCCACCGGGCCCAAAATCCGCATCGCACCCGGCGCGGTCACCGGCTTCGGGCCCGGCCTTGGGAACGTGCGCATCTACGCCGCAAAGCCCTCAACGCGTGGCGTCGGCTCATAAATGAGTGCTAATCCCCGCGATCCGCGACCGCCGCCGTCAGAGGGCGCCAGAGACCTCGCGGACGGTGGAGCGCCACCGGCAGATAGCGCCCCGCCGGCGGCGTCGAGAAGCCGGATCGGACGCACCCTGTCGGAAGGGTGGCACCTTGCCGTCGTCGCCTATCGCGACCCCGAGCATGTCGCCGAGCGGATCGCGCTGCACAGCACACAGAGTCTCGGCGAGCCGTCTCTGGAATGGGCACAGCGTGTCCGCGAGGAGCGTG
Organism: uncultured Solirubrobacterales bacterium; assembly: GCA_963725925.1. Lineage (GTDB taxonomy): Bacteria > Actinomycetota > Thermoleophilia > Solirubrobacterales > Solirubrobacteraceae > Palsa-465. Next base: position 92,715 of record CAVSAY010000015.1, on the reverse strand, counting down.
AGGGTGTTCCGCGAGCGGTCATCGCCGAGCAGTTGCGCACCGATAGCGCGAAGGTCGCGGCCGTCGATGGGGCGGTCGCTGGGACGCCGTTCCTGATCGCGCTGGTGCCCGGCTATCTGCTGTACCTCAGGCAGGAGGCGCGGATGCTGCTGCGTACCGCCGCGCTATACGATCGCGACCCACGGGAGATTGAGAGGGCCGCCGAGATGCTGGCGCTCCGCGGCGTCCACCCGACGGTCGACGCCGCCCGGTCGGCGCTGCTCCGCGTGCGAGACACACAGATGCCCGAAAAGCCAGCCGCGCGCCGGCCCTGGCGTACGTGGGTCCGCAGCATCTACGTGCTGCTGATCTACGGCGGGTTCCTCTCCGCTCCTTCCGACAAGCGCAAGGAGGGCGCCCATCCGTGGGTGAAGACCGCGATCGGGACCCTGTTCGGCGCGACGGTGTGGGTCATCACATGGGTGTTCCCGCTCAGCTTCATGATCGCGATGGCCTGGGGCTGCGACAGCAGCGCACGAGCGCTGGGGCGTCGAGCGCTGATCTTCTACGACAGCGAGCCCGACAGCGCGCAAGCGGCGATCGCCGCCGCCAAGGAGCAAAAGGAAGCCGGAAGGAACAAGCGGCGGATCCTGCGTACGGCGCTGCTGATTCTCTCCGTCGCGATCCCGATCGCATTCATCGCGTTCGTCGACCAGGAGCGCCAGCGCACCGGCATCACCCCGTTGACCGCCGTCGGGGGCCTCGTCGCGCTTTCACTCGTGATCGCCACCACCGTCATCGCCACCCGCCGCTAACCCCGGCACGTCGATATGACAGCGCGCGAAGCGCGTAGGATCCGATCAACTTCGCGGGAATGGTCGCAGCTGATGTGCTGCGCGGCGACATGCCCGTGACCCACACTGGGACTCCGGGCCTGACGGATTCTGCTGGACGTCCGCGAGCCGATCGAGCGCGCCGTCGAGCAGGTCGCCGAAGCTGTCAACACCCCTCTCGACCAGTTGCGGGCGCGGCTCGGCGAACTGCCGAGGGACCGCGAGATCGGCGTGATTTGCCGTTCCGGAGAGCGCGCCCACTGCGCCGCGCGGATCCTGTCCCAGGAACGATTTGAGGCGAGTGTCGTCTCCGGAGGCATGCTCTCGCACGCGATTCCGGCGCGCGCCCGAGACGGGATGTTCCAAGGTGGACGCACGCCTGACAGATCAAGGTAAGAGCCGATCGCAGGTGACGCCGCCGTGGCCTTCACGACGGAACCACTGTTCGCGAGGGATCCGGTCAGACGCGGTCTCGCCGCCCGCTGCATCTAATTGACAGTGTGGCCGGCCAAATGAGATTCGCCCTCAAGTGACCGGCCAAGTGAGATTCGCCCTCAACCGTCAATACTGCGCTCGCTCCTGGCGAGCCGCTGTTTGGTGACTCCGGTCGCGCCTACGCCACGCTGGCGGCACGCGAAGTCGGTCCGATTAACGCGCCGATGATCCACAGAATCGGGAAGAAGAATCCGATCCAGAACATCCAGTAGTGCCCTTTTCGGAACGTTGCCATCCCGAAATAAATCCAGCACGCCACGTAGATGATGGCCAACAAGATCCAGAGGAAAGTCACTGTGTCCACGCCTTTCTGAGGTGAGCACCGGGTTCGTCGCTGCATCCCGGTCGGTTGGAGAGGTCTTTGCCCTCCCAGACTCACACCCGCGGTCGTTACAACCAACGGGTTAAAGCGGCGGTTCGATTCAGTAGTTCCCCCTAGGAGGGCTCCGGCGACCACACGCGATCGATCTAAGCGCCGATCCTCTGGGACGAGGTGCCGAGCCCTTACCCCGCCACGTTGGCGCATGAACGGCAGGGACAAGCCGGGCGATCTCGCCACCGTCGGCTTAGGCGTCTCGGCGCGCGACGCTGGCCGCAAACACGAGCAGACCGCGAGACTCTGCGATCAACGGGGCCGGGCAGCCCTGCGATCACGGTTGCATATACGCTACGGCGCGTCTTCCTCGGCTTCGAGCTCTTCCTCGAGCGCGACAACGGCGATCCCGAGCGCCTCGGTGATGTTCAAGGCGGCCGATAGTGTGCGTGGCGTACCGACGATCGGTGCAACCGCGATGAGGATGTTCTGGATCTGCTCGACGGTCACGCCGGCGTCGATTGCCGGACCGATGTGCATCAGATATGAAGCGGCAGGCGCATCGACCGCCGCCAGTGCGGCGATGCGCGCGACAAGAAGCGAGTTGGCGTCCAGTCCGGACCGCGCGATCGATTCCGCGGTCATCGCGGCGAGCGTGTCGAGGACGGGAGTCTCAGACGGTACGGCGGCCATGTGGCGTCCTTCCGATAGCGAGCAGGCTCAGGTGTCGACAATCGCGACAAGGAACCGGTCTCGCATCACCCAAATGGAATGACACGCACGACTCCACGGCGTGCGACCAGGCGTCGCGAGCTCGCCCACGAGCGACGAGGGACTGCTTGGCTCTCCACAGCGCCGCTGGTGAGCCGCTACGCCAACTGGTACCAAACCGCCGCCGACAAGCGCCCCCTGCGATCGAGAACACACCGATGCACGAACATCGAACGCGTGGGCCCGCGACGCTCGCGGGACGCGTCCCGCCAAACCCCTGGAACCGACAGCCAGGACGCAGGGTGCCGTCCGCGTCTGACCGGCAAGAGTTCGCCTCCGGGAGAGGCTCTGTCAGAGGCCTGTTTTGGCGGTGATCTTGCCGGATTTGACTGCGGCGGCGAGAGCCTGATAGTCGCTGTCGTTCTGTTCGGCGTACGCTTTTGAGAACTCGACGATTGCACGGTCGAAGCTGTCGCCGTTGCCGAGGTACGCTGCGATCGCGATCCGGTCGCCGCTGCGCGCGTGCGCCCGGGCAAGCGTCCAGCCGCACAGCTTGCCGTAGGTAGCCATGGCTTTAGGGACCATCTGCTCGATCTCCGCCGAGCCCTTCCAGTCCTTCAGCTGGCGGCCGTAGAAGTCGCGAGGCCTGCCGTCGAGTCCGGCGTCGATGTGCAGCCAGCCGAGGAAGATGTCGCTGGTGGCCTGCATCAGCCGCTGACCGACGACCACCCGTTCGCCGTGGTTTGAGAACTCGCTCGGTCCGAGGAACTCTTCCAGTACGGACGCTTCGGCCTCCTTCATCTGCAGGAACAACGGGTCCTGGCCGTCACGGCCGAGCAGCAAAGCGATATACGCGCGGGTGCCGACGCTCCCGACCCCGACCACTTTGCGCGCGAAGTCGTCAGCTCGAACTCCTCCAGCAGCACCCGCCGGTCGAACTCGAGCGTCTCGCGGTAGCCGCGCACCAACTCGCGAAGTGCTTCGAACATCTCATCGCGCTCTCTGCCTTGCGCGAGCTGCTCGATCGGCACGATCAGCGGCGACTGATCCACAATCCGTGCCTTCCCGTCGACGATCTCCGTCAGCTTCGAGAACGCCGTCATGCTGTCCTTCGTCCGAGCATTCGCGACCTGCTTCTCGGCTCGCTTGACCAGCTTCGGCTTGAACTGCGAGCCGTACTCCTGAATCGCGCTCTCGATGTCGAGGTGCGAGTACCACACCTCAAGGTTCTTCATCCCGGCGAAGTCGCCCATCGCGGCGCGGTAGGAGCCGACCGTGTCGAGCACGATCCGTTCCTGCTCCTTCGCACGAAAGCCGTTATCGCGTGCCGCGATCAGCATGCTCACCGCAAGCCGCTTGACATCCCACTCCCACGGACCCGGAAGCGTCTCATCAAAGTCGTTGACATCGAACATCAAGCGCCGCTCGGGCGAGGCGAACACCCCGAAGTTCGACAGGTGCGCATCGCCGCAGCACTGCACGTTCAGTCCCGACCGTGGCGTCGAGGCGAGGTCATTGGCCATGAGCAGCGCCGCCCCGCGATAGAACGTAAACGGCGAGACCAGCATCCGCCCGTAGCGGATCGGTACGAGCTCCGGTACCCGTGTTTTCGCCTGACGCTCCAACAACGCGACCGGATCAGCGCGACCGGCCGGCGGCTTGAATGTCGCGTGATCTGCGCGCGGCACCTCACTCCGGGCCGCCTTACCACGCGCAACCCGCTCGGCCACCGACAAATGCTGAACGCCTGCGGTCTCCGACTTCTTGCGCGGCGCGGCTGTCCCGCGTCGGGGAGCGGTCGTGCGTCTACTTGGGGTTGTGGTTGCCATTGCCGTTCCTTCCCGCAATCGTTATCGCATCAGCCAGCAACCCTTCACAGCTACCGACATGCAATTTGGTGTGGTATCAGGCTATGCCGCACAGCGAGGCAGTGCATCGGCCAAAGAGGTTGAGATCACGGTGTCGATGATGATTTGCCGGAAGATCAGCGGAATCAATCTCCCCACAGACGGATTCGCCGCGTGCTATCAGGAGCCGGGTCAGAAACGCGTCTGCTTGTGTGTCAGATGCAACGCGCGCCGGCCGCACGGGTGAGCCCGGCGGGGTGCACTCGTGGTGTGCCAGCGCATCGCTCGGTCTCCTGCTCGGCCTCTGATTGGGTCGCCCTTTGGGCCGCTTACCGGTGAACACTCAGCCCGCGCGTTGGCGCTCATCCGCGCGCGTCCCCGCCGGCGTCAGGCCGTGCTGGTTTGTCGGGCCTTTGCGGCTTGTGGGGCTGCTTTGCCGGCGTGCTTTTGCAGCCAGTCCGCCAGGAACATGACGATGACGGCGATCCCCACGCCGGCGAGCGTGAACAGGATCCTGCGTCCCTCGCTCGCAAAGTTGGACGGGTGGGGCACATCCATCGCGATCAGAAGCCCTCCGGCGAGGGCTGCCGTATACCAGGCGAAGTTGACGAAGCGGATCGCCGCCGCCACCCCGAACAGCAGGACGATGATCACCTCGAGGGCGGTCTTGTTGTGGACGGTCAGCAGGACGAGCGCAGCCACCGCGGCGCCTAGTGCCGTGCCGGCGACGCGCTGTACCGCGGCGAAAGTGGATTGCTGAAGGTCGGGCTTCATCGCGATGATGACGGCGATCGGCATCCAGTAGGCGTTGGGCAGCTTCAGCCCGAAGGCGATCGCGACGGCGATCGACACGGCGACCGCCCGGATCACCGCGAACAGGATCATTGGCCGGGTCAGCGGCCTCGGCGAGATATCCCCGGGGATCTCGGCGGCAGGCTGGGGCGCCGAGACCCGTCCGCGCGCCAGCCACATGATCAAGGTGTAAGCGACCCAAAGCGCCGATCCGGTCAGCCAGGCCAGCGCCTGCTTCCACGGTTCGGTATGGATCAGGCCGGAATGGAACGCGCGCGGAAGGCCGAACGAGAGGAGCGTCGGCAGGCCGAGGACGATGATGAACCAGATGTTGAGAAGGTAGGCCGCGACGAACCTGTGCAGGCCGTATTTCACCGCGAGACCGGCCAGCGACGTGGCCACGAAAGCGGCCAGTACCACGTACCCCCACGGGCCGCCGCCGATGCCGAACCCCAGCGCCGTCAGCAGCGCACCGGCTCCGGCCATCGCAGCCATCGCGAGCACCCGTGGGCCGTATTTTCCGCCCGGGTCGCTCAGCGCCACGAGCAGCGCTCCGAAGATCGCACTCAGAAAGTACCTGCGGTCGTGCGGGAGCACGCCCACGACGATCAGCAACCCCAGCACAACCGCAAACACGGCACCTCTGCGCAGGTTCAACCCCTGCCACTTAACTTCGAACACTTTCTCTAGCCGAGTCATCTTGTTCCTCTATCCGGGTTGCTGCTGTGGGTGCTCTGGAGGGGGTGGGCGCTCTGCAGGGGGCGGCTCGGCCGGCGCGTGTCTACCGTCTGCGGTCGCGTCGCCGCTCGCGCCGTCTCACCCCGCAGATGGATACGGGCGAGAGCGGCCGTCCGAACGGGTCGATGAACAGAGTCACGGGCCCAGTCTGCGTGGGAACCGTGCCCTCGAGGGTCTCGATGGAGTAGGAGAGCTCGCCGTTCTCGAGACGCGGTTGCTGAAGCACGACAACCGCGTCCTCGGGTGCTTCGTCGCCGGGTTCGAGGAACGCGAGCACCGCGTTGGGCGGGTCTTCCTCGAAGTTGTTGTCTCCTTCCGCCCAGAGGTCGACGAAGTCGACAGTGGTCATGTGTCCCACGATCCGTTTCGGGCGATCGGAGAAGTAGAGCGTCGCTGGGGTGACGTCCTTCAACGTCAGGGTCGTGCCGTCGCTCTTGATGGCGCGCGCGGTCTGCACGAACATCGACTGCTCGGCCTCGAGCTCTTCGACCATCTGTTCTTCGGTCATCTGGATGTCGGTCATCTGAACCTTCCTATGTCTTCCTTGCGCACCTCACGAGCGCGCATGTGAGTGCTGCGGCGAATACGCTCCCGCCTATACCGTGCCGGCGGCGCGTGGAGTCAGGCCGATCAATGCGCCAATGATCCAGAGGAACGGGAAGAAGAATCCGATCCAGAACATCCAGTAGTGCCCCTTGCGGAACGTTGACAGCCCGAAATAGATCCAGCACGCCACGTAGACAATGCCTAAAAGAATCCAGAGAAAAGTCACCTACTTCACCGCCTTCGAGATAAGCCCCAGCGCTGGGTCACTGGTCCACGGGTTCGGTTCGGCTGATGTGTCTTTGCCTACCAAGACTCGCACCCGCGACCGCGACGTCCAACGAGGGAAACCGACGACCTCAATCGGTAGTTAGCCGTCGGTTGTGAGAGGGCACCGACGCGCGCCCACGCCGCCATGAAGCGACCCGAGAGCGCGCCGGCGGGGATCCGGTCGCTGCCTAGGCGGGGATCGCGTCGAGTTCCTTCGCGAGCTCTTTGCCGTCCGCGTTGATTTCCTTCTCTTGGGTCTTCTCCGCGTGCGTGAGCGCCTTGTCGAGCTGCTCCTGAAGGCGCGACTCCCCGATCACCACCAGCGCGGCCTGGCCGTCGTTGAGGTAGTCGCCGAGCTCCTTGGCATCGCTGCGCGACATGCCGCCCATGGCATGCCCGATCCCCCCGCCCGCCGCGGCGCCGACGAGCGCCGAACCGAGAATCGCCGGCGGGAAAATGATCCCCACTAACGCGCCGACAGCGGCGCCCGTCCAAGCGCCATGCTGAGTCGGCTTCTCGTGCTTGGTCACATGCACCTTGCCGTCGTCGTCCTTGTACACCAGCGCGACGTCATAAGTGCCGACCAGATCAGCGGAATGCAGGTCAAGCAGCGTGTCGTAGTCGGTATCGGCGTCATCACGATCCGCGTACACCGCCGAATAAACAAACACAGGGTTGTCTTTGCCCATCGTCCTGCTCCTTTCGGTCATTTCGGCGGCGACAACCATCGCAGGAGCACGCGACCCAGTAGGCCCACGCCTTCCTTGACACTCAGGAGGTAGCCGCCAAGAACACGACCCTACGCCCCACCACCCACACCCCACATCGGCCAAAAAGGATGATCTGCGCAGGCGCGAAGCGTATGCCGAGCAGAACGACCGCGACTACAGGGAGCTGAGCAAGACGGTGAAATCCGGCCCCGCGAGACACGCACCCCTAATGGTCCACGAGCTTCGCGAGCGAGTTCGCTGTGGCAGCTCGCTCGTGCGCCGCCCAAAGAACATCGATCATCCCCGCGATCGTGTAAAGCTCAGCGGAAGCTCCGTACGCCATCGGCGTACGCGCAGAGGACTTCAAGGAGCACGTCCTTCCTTTTCAATGCGGGTCCGCGAGGGTCGGTTGGTCCACCCGACGGGAACATGCGAACGATGCCGTGGCTGTCCTCCTCCGCCGCTAGCAATGTGCCAGTACGCGATCCTCCTCAGCTTCTCGCTCGAAGTGGAAATCGATGGCGTCTGGCCGTGGCGCCGATGGGAGCTCCCCCGCCCCCCGAACGCCAAGTCGCCGCCCACCAACCCCTAGCATCGCCCGACGCTGTGATGAGTCAGCGGTGCGTTGTGGGGCCACGAGTCGCGTGACTGAGCTTCCTAGCGATGGTGTCAGGCTGGCAGGCCGCCAAGAAATGCCTGTTACCAGGTAGTTCGCGAATGGCGAGACCCGGATTCGAACCGTCCGGACGACGTCCCCGGTCACGGCACGGATGCCAACACGGGAAGATGGCGAGACCCGGATTCGAACCGGGGACACCACGATTTTCAGTCGTGTGCTCTACCAACTGAGCTATCTCGCCCTGGGGCTGGCGATGCTAGCGATACGAAGCCGATAGCAGCGGGTAATTGGTGCCCACCTGCGCGATTACGCCGACCCGCGCGCAACAATCGAAGTCAGATGCCGGAAGCCAAGCGACTGTTTCTCCTGCGCCACGCCAAGTCGAGCTGGGACGATCCAGGCCTCGACGACCACGAGCGGCCGCTCGCTCCGCGGGGCAGGCGCGCCGTAGAGGTGCTCGGCGAGCACCTGCGCGACAACGACATCCGCCCGGTCCAGGTGCTGTGCTCGTCCTCTCGGCGTACGCGCGAGACCCTCGAAGGGGTCGCACCCGGCGGCGAGACCCTGATCGAACCCGACCTCTACCACGCAGACGCCGACCAGCTGCTCGAGCGTCTGCGCCGAGTATCAGACGACGTCGAGTCGGTGATGGTGATCGGCCACAACCCCACCATGCAGATCACCGCTCTGCGGCTGTCCGATGCCGGCAGTTCCAACGGCGACGGGTCACACCGGGCGCAGGTCAGCCAGAAGTTCCCGACCGGGGCGCTGGCCACGCTCAGCTTCGACTGCGCATGGAGCGAGCTCGGACCGGGCTGCGCACGCCTCGTGGACTACGTGAGGCCCAAGGCGATCGCCAGACGTGCGCCAAGCGCCTCTCCGTCGGAGTAGCCTCTCGGCCGTGCGCCGTGCCCTGATCCTGGCAATCGTCGCCGCCGCGGTGCTGGTCGCTGGATGCGGCTCGAGCAAGAGCTCGAGCGCCCCGCCCAGCCCCGTCGCGACAGCGCTTTCGTACATCCCGGCCAACTCGCCGTTCGTGCTCACCGCGGCGACGACGTCCAACCCGGGCGGGCAGGCGCTGGTCAACCGGCTGCCGGACCTGGCACTGGCCGAGACCGCGCTGTTCGCCAAGCTGCGCCAGGTCGGGATCGACTACAACGCCGACGTCCGGCCACTGTTCGGAAACCCGATCGCCGGAGGCCTCGAGCTGCAAGGAGCATCGGGCAAGCCCAACCAGTTCATCGCCGCCTGGGTCACGAAGGACGCGTCCAAGCTGAACGCGCTGATCAAGAAGCTCCAGCCAGGTCTTCAGCAGACGGGCACCCGCGACGGCGCGACCGTTTACTCCCTCGGCGGCCTGGCGCTCGCCACCGACGACGCAACCGTGGTGTTCGCCTCCACGCCGGCGGACCTGAACGCCGCCCTGGACCGTCACGCCCACGGTGGAGGCATCACACCGAACGACTACTCCAAAGCGTTCACGGGATTGCCGCCGAACGGGCGCCTGCAGGTCTTCGGCTCGCTGAGTCAGGTGTTGTCGATGCCGAGCGCCGCCAAAGCTCAGAGCGTCCCGTGGGTGGCGGCGCTGCGTGGATACGCGGCCTCGATCAGCGAGAGCTCCGCGGGCCTGACGTTCCAGTACCGGCTCGACACGACCGGGCGGTCGCTGTCTGAGTCAGACCTGCCGATCGCCAGCGGCAGCACCGCTCCGAACTTCGCCGGCGCCGCGCCGATCGTGGCGGCCGTGCGCAATCCGGCGCAGATCTTCACGTTCGCCGAGAACGCCGAACGAGTCACCAACCCGGCGCAGTACCAGCGGTTCATCAAGCGCCAGGCAGCCGTCCGTAGCAAGACCGGGGTCGACCTCACCTCGTTGATCAAGCTCGCGACGGGAGACCTGATCGTCGACAGCGACACGCACACGACGATCGGGCGCGTGCAGGTCAGCGATCCCGCTACGGCCAAGACCACGATCGCAAAGCTCGCAGCCCACCCGACCGCAATCTCGCGCACCCCGCCCACCATCAAGCGCCTGCCCGGTGGCTTCTACGCGATCAAATCGCCGCACTCCAAGGCGGTGACGGTCGGAGTGGTTGGTAACCAGCTCGTCGCCGGTCAGGCGACCCCGGCGCAGCTGCGCTCGTTTGCGGTGGCACCGCCGGCGCCGGCTACCGGCGCCCAGGGCGCCGTGGCGTTCAAGATCGCGTTGGCAGACGTCATCCGCCTCGCGAGCAAGCGCCCGCTGACCGGGATCGGAGCCACGGTCGTCAAGATGCTCGGGGACCTCACCGGCTGGGCGGCCGCGTCCCCGTCCCAGCTCACCGGCAACGCAACGCTGACGGTCAAGTAGCGCGCAGGCGCGACAGCAGCTCGAGCGCACCGTGCTTGGAGAGCGGCTCGTTCAGGTTGCCGCACTTCGGCGACTGCACGCACGATGGGCAGCCCGACTGGCACGGGCACTCGGAGATCAGCCGGTTCGCGTCGTTGACCAGCCGCTCGAACTGGTCATAGCCGCGGCGCGTGATCCCGACCCCGCCCGGATGGCCGTCGTAGATGAAGATCGTCGGGCCGCCGGTCTGCGGATGCAGGTTGGTGGACAGGCCGCCGATGTCCCAGCGGTCACACATCGCGATCAGCGGCAGCACCGCGATCTGTCCGTGCTCGAGCGCGTGCAGCGCCCCCAGCAGGTGCTCGGCCGGGAACGGCTGCGCGCCGATCAGCTCGTCGAGCTCGTACCACAGCGCTCGCGTCGGGAACTCAACGGTCGGCAGGTCGAGCGCGATGAAGTCGATCACCTGATGATCCTGAAGGCCCTTTCGCTGATAGCCGAGCACGGTCTCGGAGTACACGACCTCGCCGAACGAGAGCGTCACCCCGTGCGTCGCTCGCTGCTCGTGCAGGCGCTCGATGATCGTCATGCTCTCGCGCTTGGCCTGCGTGAAGTAGTCGCCGTCAAACGGATCGAGCACGGCGCGGTGAGCGGCGAGATCAAGTTCGCGGACCACATACGACCGCCCCAGGTGCAGATACACCGCGCCCTCGTGGATCGTCGCGTACGCGCGCGCCGCCTCGACCATCCCCAGCACCTCACCCGAGCTCGCATCGATCAGCAGAAAGCTGTCGGCCGAGGCCGAGCGCAGCGCGACGCGCGCAGCCGGATAGTCATCGGCGCGCCTGGGCACAAACCCGGTGGCTCGCTCGCGCAGGAACCCGGCCTGCGTCAGCTCCTCGGCGTAGGACCGCCATTGCGGCCCGAGGATCGGCGCGTCCTCTTCGCTGAGCGGCGCCTCGTGGGCGGCGCACAGCAGGTGCTCGGCGTAGATCTCGGGGCTCTCGGGGTCGATGATCGCGGCCTCGACAGCCCGATCCAGGAACTCGTCCGGGTGCCGGCAGAAGAACTGGTCGAGCGCGTCCTCGCCGGCGATGTAGACCGCCAGGCCACGACCGCGCCGCCCGGCGCGCCCCCACATCTGCCGCAGGCTCGCGACCGTACCGGGGAACGTCACGCAGATCGCCGCGTCGAGCTCGCCGATGTCGATCCCGAGCTCGAGCGCATCGGTGGCAACGACGCCGAGCAGCTCGCCGTTGGTGAGCTTTCGCTGGATCTCCTGGCGTTGCGCGGGCGTGTACCCCGCGCGATAGGGAGCGACGCGATCGGCGAGCTCGTCGTCGAGACGATCGCGGGCGTGGCGGAGGATCAGCTCGATGCCCTTGCGCGACTTCATGAAGCAGATCGTCCGGGCCCCGGACGCAATCAGCTCCGAGAACAGCTCGGCCGCCTCGGCCAATGCCGAGCCTCGCAGCCCCAGGTTCTCGTCCAGTAGCGGCGGGTTCCACATCGCGATCTGCCGCTCCGCCCTGGGGGCGCCGTCGGCATCGATCAGCTCGAAGTCCTCCAGGCCGGTGAGCCCCTGCGCCAGGTCGAGCGGGTTGGCGATCGTGGCGCTCGCGAGGATGAACCTCGGCGCGGTTCCGTGGATCGCGGCGAGGCGGCGCAACCGCCGCAGCACGTTGGCGACGTGCGAGCCGAACACGCCGCGATAGACGTGCGCCTCGTCGACGACCACGAACGCCAGGTTGGCGAGCAGGTCGTCCCACCGCTCGTGGTGGGGCAGGATCCCGACGTGGAGCATGTCGGGGTTGGTGAGGATCAGGTTGCTGCGCTTGCGGATCGCGGCGCGCTCCGAGCGCGGCGTGTCGCCGTCGTAGATCGCCGGGCGGATCTGCTTGTGCAGGCCGAAGGCGTGTAGCGCCCGCGCCTGATCCTGGGCGAGCGACTTGGTCGGATACAGGTACAGCGCCCGCGCCGTGCGATCGGAGGTCAGGACCTCGAGCGTGGGGAGCTGGAAGCACAGAGACTTCCCCGACGCCGTCCCCGTCGTGATCATCGTCGGACCCTCGAAGGCGGCGTGGAGGGCGGCGGCTTGATGTGAATACAGATAGTGCAGGCCTGTCTTGTCCAACGCGTTCCGTACCGTCGGACCGAGCTCTTCCGGTACCGAAACCGGCAGCGGGGAGCGCGCCGGCGAGCGGGCTTCGTGGACGAGGCGCTCGTCTTCTCGACCGGTCTGAAGCAGCGCCTCCCAGGGCTCGGTGTCTCGTGCAACGGACATCTGAACCTGAGTATGGCTGCTACGGTCGCGGCCGCCATGCGCTGCCTGTACGTGGATCTGGACGGGACGTTGCTGGGTCCCGACGCCTCGCTTTTGCGCGACGCCGAGGGCGGATTCGCGCTGGAGGGAGTGCGCGCGCTGCAGGCCTGCTTTCGGGCCGGCGCCGAGGTCGTCGTCTACTCGGGACGCAACCAGCAGAGCGTGTTCAACGCGTCGCGGCTGATCGGCTCGCGCTCCTACATCTTCGAGCTGGGTTGTGGCGTCGTGATCGACGGCGAGCTCGAGTGGCTGACGGGCGGCCTCGTTCCCTCGGTGCAACGCGGCTCGATCTACGACCAGATCGAGGCCTCGGGCGCGCCGGCGCTGCTGCTGGAGCGCTATGCCGGCCGGCTCGAGTACCACACGCCTTGGTCGGTGAACCGAGAGGTGTCGCCCCTGTTCCGGGGCGACATCGATCTCGATGAAGCCGCGGGCCTCTTGGGCGATGCCGGTATCGAGGGACTGCGGCTGGTCGACAACGGCGTCGCCCAAGAGCAGCACATGGACGGCATCCCGATCGTGCACGTGTACCACCTGATCCCGGCCGGGGCGTCCAAGGCGCGAGCGGTCGCTCGTCACATGCAGGCACGCGCGTACGCGCCGGAGGACTGCATCGCGGTGGGCGATTCGCGCGAGGACATCGACACGGCCGCCGCCGTCGGCACGTTCTGGCTGGTCGGCAACGCGATCGAGCGCGACCCCGATCTGTCCGCCGCGATCGCTGGCCGGCCGGGGATCCGGCTTGCCTCGGAGAGCTACGGCGCCGGCGTCTACGAGGCGGTGGTCACAACGCTCGCCGAAGGCCGGTAGGGAACGGCCCCACGCGCGCGGCCCAGCGCGCGCGAGACCGTCGTTCCCTCACTTGGAGGCAGAGCCGGTGACTTTCTCTGCCTCGTCAGCATCCGCCACGGCCCAGCCGAGCCGCTCGACCAAATGGGCCGCGAAATGTCCGCTCTCGAAGTCGGTGGCGTTGACCCGCTCGTTGAGCATCACTGGGCCTTCCCCACGATCGTCTGTTCGATCAGCGGTCACGATGATGTGAGGCATCTGTCGGTCTCCTATCGTCCTCTGCCGAAGTCCCTGCAGGGTTACATGCCCGATTTCAGGGTTCGTAAATATCTGGTTGCCAAACCCTTAGAGACTGGCCGGCTCGAGCCGGACTTAGCGAGTGCCTCTCAAGCCGGCGACTACGCGGGCTCGACGATGCGGATGTGATTGCCGAACGGGTCACGGACGCCGATGTCGGTTCCGTAGTCCCGCGTCGTCGGCTCCTGCGTGATCTCGACGCCCCGCTCGACGAGTGTTTCGTAGGTCTTGCGGCAGTCGTCGGTCGTGAAGCCGATGGTGAACCCGGACGCGCCTTTGCTGATCAGCTCCCGGATCTGATTGCCGGCGTCCTCGTCCATGCTTGGCGGGCCCGGCTTCTCCAGCAGGATCTCGCGGTTCGCATCACCGGGCACGCGCACCGTGAGCCAGCGCATGAACCCGAGGTCGACGTCGTTGCTGACTTCCAGGCCCAGCTTGTTGACATAGAAGTCGAGCGCTTCGTCCTGATCTAGGACGAACACTCCTGAGATGTTGATGTGGTTGAGCATGCGGGTCACGCTAGATGCGCGCGCGTCCGTTGGCTTCTCCAAAACTGCTCGGTCGCGTCCACGCCATCCCAAAGCACGTCGGCGCGCCGTCAGCCGCGGTGCCGTCGCGGTACGCCGATGGCGAGCAGCCGACGATGTCGCGAAACGTGCGGCTGAACGTGCCAAGGCTCATGAAGCCCACGTCGAAGCAGATCTCGGTGACCGTGCGGTCGCTCTCACGGAGCATGAACATCGCGCGCTCGACGCGCCGCCGCTGCAGGTAGCGGTGCGGGGTCTCACCGAAGGTCGCCCGGAACGTGCGGATGAAGTGCGCCTCCGAGACGTACGCGATTCGCGCGAGCGCGGCGACGTCGAGCGGCCGCCAGTAGTACCGGTCCATCGCGTCGCGTGCGCGAAGCATGCGCCGGTTGGAGTCTTCGACCGCGGATCTCACCGGGTCATTGTGACCCGCGTCAGCCGTTGCGACTAGGCGGCGCCGCGTGATCTGGCGGCGGCTTCATCCCCGCGAGCGACCGCGTCCGCCAGCTGCCCGGCCGCCTCCGAGAGCTCGCCGAACGCGTCGGCCACGGCGGCGGCGTCGGATCCGGTGATGGCACGGTTGAGCGCCGAGACCGACGCGTCGAAGCGCAACCACAGCTCCTCGGGCCCGCGCCGGCCGGTTCCGGGCCGCAGCTCGTACGGAGGTTCCGCGCCCTCGGCTCCCGGGATCGGCCGCCAATGGAGGCCGGCGGCATTGGCGTGCTCCCAGGCGACCTGCTCGGTGGCCGCCGCCTGCGCGAGCGCCCTCAGCCGCATCCGAAAAGCCGGGGTCCGGCGGCGCCAGCTTGTGCGCTCGCATCGCCTCGGCCCAGCCGTTGCCTGCCTGCCTGACGGCACGAAGGATCTGGGCTTGCCGTGGATCGAGTTCGTCGCTGACGCTCACGCGGAGTTACCGTTGCCGGCCGCTGGGTCGTTGATCGCAGCCGCCACGCCCAGCGCCTCTCCTCCCCAGAAGTCCTCGGCGGTCGGTCCGCCGCGCTGAGCCGCCGATGCCGGCGCAGGGGTCTCGCCGGATGGCGCCGACCCGCCGGATGGCGCCGACCCGCCGGATGGCGCGGGGCCGGATTCGCCGGTCCCGCCGGTCCCACCAGATTCGCCCGATGAGCCCGTGTAGCCCTCGGCCAGGATGCGTTCGAAATCGGACCGCCGGATCCGCACTCGCCGCCCGACCCGCAACGCCGGAAGCGACCCCTGATCGATCCAATTGCGAACCGTCTGCTGGTTCAACTTGAGGATCCCGGCCACCTCGGCGACGGTCAGGAACGTGTCCGGTGCGTCACTCTGATCCACGCGAAAAGTTTTCTAATTGAGACGAACTGGAACCAATTCAGAGGGATATACTACCGCTCCTGGAGGACGGAAACCGCCACGACTTGGCGGAAAAGATCTGCAAATGCGGTACAGAAGGACCGCGACCCGGTGGAGACGGAAGGCCCGACAACCGAGCACGGCGGCGAAGAGCCTGGGACCAACAACAACGTAGTGCCGTTTCCGCGCGACTGGCTCGGACCTCGCGAGGAGCTGATCCCGTTCGGCAGCAGCGCGGGGTACGGGGCAGAGCACAGCGCGGCCGCACCCGGCGCCGAGGCATTCTGGGGCGGGGACTCCGGTCCGCTGCATGCGGTGCTTCCGGAACCCGTGGCCGCCGGCGGAGCTGCCGGAGCGCGCCTTCGGACGCGCGCCGGCCGGCTGGCTGTTGCCGGACTGGCAGCGGCGGTTCTGGCGGCCGCGGTGTTCGGCAGGCTCGCCGGACTTCCGGCCGGCTCGAATCCGTCTGTGGGCTCCGGTGTCGCGGCCGCAGGCTTTTTCGATCTGGCGCTGCTGCGCGGCGCCGTCGGGCCACCAGCGATCGAGTCGCCGAAGCCCGCCGTTCATCGTTCCCCCGCGGTCCGCGCTCATCCCACCGCGCACGTGCGACACCGCTCCGCTGCCGGCTCACGGACTTCCGGCTCGGGTTCGACTGCCGCGGCGTCATCGGCGACGACGGCCGCGGCCACGCCGGCTACGAGCACGAGTCAGACGGTCAGCTCAACCGGGAGCTCGAGCAGCGCTTCCGAACCCGCCGCAACTTCAAGCGCTCCCACGCATTCGAGCGTCAGCAGCCACACCGCAACCGTCCGTCCGGGACCCGTCGGGCCGGGCGCGCCATTCGGACCGGGACAGCTCAAATGAGAGGAGTGCGCGTTCAATGATGAATCGCGTCGTCCAGCACATCCGCTCGAACGTCGTCGCCTACGTCGCGCTGTTCGTTGCCCTCGGCGGCACGTCGTACGCCGCGCTCAAGCTTCCGGCCAACAGCGTCGGCACCAAGCAGATCAAGAACCACTCGATCACCCCGATCAAGCTCGACCCGAGCAAGACGGGCGCGGTAGTTCGGTTCTGGGCGGTCGTCGGCGCCTCCAGGAAGCGGTGAGCAGAGTCGTCGGCATCGCATCCGAAGGCCCGCGTGACCAATTGGAACGCGGGACTTGGCGCCGGCACCGTCACTTGGCAGCAGCCGTTCGCGCGCAACTGTTTCGCAGCTGGCGACGGCTGCATCCGGTTCGGTCAGCGCACGGTACTTCCGGTGCCGAAAGCGCACGCATCAGTGCTATTCGCGCCAGTTGGCGCGACCGGACAACCGACGACAGGAATCGTGTACTCGCCGTCGTATGTCCATCGTCGTAGGAACCCGTGAGCCGTAAGACGCCTGTGGCCAAAGCTCGTCCTAGCGGTGATAGCCGGTATCGCTCGCCTGGGCACCGCTTGCGCGCGGGAACGAGACCGTGCTCGTCTGCGATGTCTACGGAAACCACGTTGTGCCGCTGCCCGCGGGCGTCCTCGGCATCGGTGCCACCAGCGTGTGCCCTGGAGACGCGCTGGGTAATCCCCTCCGGAGGAATGTAGCATCTACACAGTGTCGGGCGCGGACCGTGAAGCAAGGCGCAGACGTGGCATTCAGAGTCAACGCGCCAGCCGGCATGATCATCGCCGGCGTCTACATCCCACACATGTGGTCGTATGGGATCGACGACGGATCGGGCTGGGCGGGGGACTTCTTCTGGGCCGGAGGATCTGGCGGCGCTTCCGTTTTCGACGAAGAGACCGGCTGGAGCTCGGCCTATCAAGGCGCGCCGTCCTTCACATGGCCTGCGTCGGGCACGCCCTATTTCGGGTGGCAGGTCGCGTGCTTCCAGACGACCTGTACGGACGGCGGCACCGAATGGCTCAGCGTCGAGCTGCTCGAACTCAACATGGCCGAAACCACCGGCCCAACCATCAGCGCCGAACGGCGGCCTATGGGCCACGGGGAACAACTGGATCCGAGGCAGCTGGCCATTGGCCTACGCCGCCGACTCGCCCTCCGGCGTCTGCAATCTCAACGCCTCGCTGAACGGCATCGCCATCCCCGGGTCAAGCTCGGCGCGGAACCCCTCGGTGTTTCATCAATGCGCCGCCCCGACCGTGCAACAGACGATCAACACAGCCCAGTACGGCGATGGTGCCCTGCCGCTCAGACTCGGTGCGGTCGATGCCGCCGGCGTGCAGGCCGGCACCGGGTCGACCGTGTACGTCGACAACGAGCCGGTCAATCTCAGCCTCAGCGGTCCGGTCGATGCACCCGTGACGAACGGCACCCAGTACATCACCGCAACCGCGAGCGCGGGACCGAGCGGGGTCAACGGGATCGAGTGCTCGCTCGACGGCTCGCCGTACCAGTCCTATTCCGGCTCGAGCACGCAGCTGGCCGTGCAGGGGGTCGGCGTGCACCACGCGAGCTGCTTTGCGCGTAACAACGCCGTCGCTCCCAACGGCGTTCGCGGGACCTCGCCGGTGCAGAACTGGACGCTCAGCATCCGGGAGCCGTCGGTCGCCACCGTCGCGTTCTCGCGGGTGGTCAACGCGCTGCGGTGCGCGAAGAAGCAGATACGAGTTCGCATCCCTGCGCACTGGACGACCCTCAAGTACCACGGACGCAAGGTGCGCGTGCGAGTCCCGGCGCAGACGCGGACGGTCACGGTCGTGCACTGCCACCCGAGGATCGTTCGCCGTCGCGTGGTCATCCACGGCCGCGTGCACATCGTGAAGATCGTCCTGCTGCCCAGGACGGTCAACGGCACGAGCAAGCGCGTGCGACACGGCGCGGCGACGTCGGTCAGCGGCTGGGTCGGGACGGTCAACGGCAACGCGCTCGCCGGCGTTCCCGTCCGCGTGATGACCGCGGCCGACGACGGCTCGCCGCGGTTCGCGCAGGCGGCGCTCGTCACGTCGGCGCGCCGACGGGAGCTGGACCGCACGGTTGCCGGCAGGACCGTCGCGCCTGGTGCAGGCGATTTACGACGGCGCTCCGACCGTAGAGCCCACAGCGTCCGCGCCCGCCAACGTCGTCGTGCCGGCGTCGCTCGGAATGCGCGTCACGCCGCGCACAACGCACTGGGGATCGACGATCACGATCAGGGGCCAGGTGCGCGGCGGCTACGTCCCAGCCGCCGGCGAGCTCGTGATCCTGCACGTCGGCTGGGGCGGAGGGTCGACCGAGATCGGCCATCTCTACACCGACCGAAGCGGCCGATTCCACACCCGCTACACCTTCCTGCGAGGCAACGGCACGGTGACCTACCGGCTGTGGGCGACGAGCGCGCACGAGACCGACTATCCCTACGTGCCAAGCCGCAGCCGCAGGATCTCGGTCACAGTGCGGCAGTAGAGGCCGCCGATTGGGCCACGAGCGGTCGTTGTCGCGATGTTGAGATTTAGGGGATCTTTCGGGTCACCTGGGTCGCGGACGGCCTCCAGCGGCTAAGCTTGCGTGACCGTGGTCGGAGACATCCTTCAGCCAACACATCTTCTGTTCGTTCTTGTGGTCGCGCTGCTGGTGCTCGGCCCGAAGCGTCTGCCCGAGGTTGGGCGCTCGCTCGGGAAGGGCTTGCGGGACTTCAAGTCGGCGCTCGGTGGCGAGGAGCAGGCCCCCCAAGCGGAGGTCCTGAACCAGACCAGCGCCGAGAGCACCAAGACGCCCAGCGAGTCGGCAGAGCACTTCGGCTGAGTCCGCGCTCGGCCAGATGATCGCCGCATCACGCGGCGCCGTATGAGCGCGCTCGATTCACAGCTTCCGGAGTCACCGTCGCGCGTGCGCCCGCGTTGGCGTCTGCTCGTGCGGATGCTGCTCGGCTGCGTGGTCGTGATCGCGGCAACGGCCGCGACCGTTGCGACGGGGACGCTGCTGGAGGTCAAGACGTTCACCGACGCGCTCAAGCAGAGCCCGCAGCTCAAGCTCGGCGCCGAGCTCGCCCAGGCGAACGCCGGCGGCCCCCAGACGATCCTGTTGATCGGGTCCGACAAGCGCGCGAAGTCCGCGGTGGACGCGAGCACGCCGGCCCACTCGGACACGATGCTGCTCGTCCACCTCGACCCCAACGAGCCCGAGACGACGATGCTGTCGATTCCTCGCGACCTGAAGGTGACGATCCACCCCGACCACGGGCAGTCGATGGTCGCCAAGATCAACGCGGCGTACACGCTGGGGGGCGTCAAGCTGACGATCAAGACGATCCGGCAGGTCCTCGGCGTGCAGATCAACCACGTCGTCGACGTCAACTTCGCCGGGTTCAAGGCGCTCGTGAACTACCTCGGGTGCGTCTACGTGCAGGTCGACCGCCGCTACTACCACTCGAACGACGGGCTCGCCGCCGGCCAGACATACGACGCGATCAACATCCAGCCCGGCTACCAGAAGCTGTGCGGCGACGACGCGCTGCACTATGTCCGCTACCGCCACGCCGACACCGACCTGATTCGCGGCGCTCGTCAGCAGGACTTCCTGCGACAGATCAAGGACCAGGTGGGCTCCTCGGGGCTGGTCGCCCGGCTGCATCCGATCGAGCGGCTGTTCGGCAAGTACGCGAGCACCGACATCCGCTCCTCGGACGACGTCTTGAAGCTGCTCGAGCTGCTCGTGCAGTCAGCCAGCCATCCCGTCAGGCAGATCCAGTTCCAGGCGGACCTCGGCCCGTCGTACGTCACCGCGTCGGCGGCGCAGATCCACTCGACCGTCAACGCGTTCCTCCACGGCGGCGCGGCGACCGACAAGCTCAACGCCGCAGGCGGACCGGCCCCGAAGAAGAAGGGTCCCGCCCGCGGCAGCGTCCCGCTGAGTCCCGCGACTTCAAACGAGATCTCCGAGGAGCACGGGCTCACCGCGACCGTCCCGTTCAAGGTCTACTACCCCGAGAAGCGGGTGACGACGGCCGGGGCTCCGCAGGACGAAACTCGCTTCTACAAGCTCAACGGCCATCCCGCGTACGACGTCGTCGTTGCCCAGGGCGGCCTCGGGCAGTACTACGACCTCGAGGGCACCACCTGGAAGAACGCGCCGATCCTCCGTAGTCCCGACCAGACGGTCCGGGTCGCCGGGCGCACGATGCAGCTCTACTTCGAGGGCCAGCGGCTGCGCCTGGTCGCGTGGCACGACGGACCCGCCGTGTACTGGCTCGTCAACACGCTTTCGAACGTGCTGAGCAACCGCCAGATGCTGGCGATCGCCGGCGCGGCCAAGCGATCGTAGACACCGGCGCCCCCGCGCAGGGGGGTGAATCCGGCCGCCCGGCGCGCTCATATCCATATGACCGCGCGGATCGGACATCCGTGGCCAGATCTACGCTCGCCGCATGACGCCCACCCTGGAGAGGGCCGCGCTCGTGACGTTGCTGAAGACGGCGACCAAGCCCTGGCACGTGTACGCCGACCAGGTCGAAGCCAGCGGGAGCGCGCTCGAGGTGCTCGAGGAGGAGCGCGGCTTGCTCGCGCACGACGGCCTCGGCGACGCCGCCGCGGAGATTGCGGCCTGGGAGCGAAGCGGAATACGGCTGCTTACCGTGCTCGATCCGAAGTACCCCGAGAACCTGCGCACGGTCTACGACCGGCCGCCCCTGATCTTCCTAGCCGGATCGCTGCGCCAGACCGACGCACGCTCGGTTGCCGTCGTCGGGACGCGCGCAGCCTCGCGCGAGGGCCTCGCCCGTGCGCGACAGGTAGCCGCGCACCTCGCCGACAACGGCTTCACGGTGATCTCCGGACTGGCCGCCGGGATCGACACGCAGGCCCACGCGGAGGCGCTGCGCTGCGGCGGCCGGACCGCAGCCGTAGTGGGCACGGGCCTGCGCCGCTGCTATCCGCCCGAGAACGCCAACCTGCAGCGGCGGATCGCCCGCGACGGCGCCGTCGTGTCGCAGTTCTGGCCCGACTCGCCGCCCACCGCAACGAGCTTCGTCAGACGCAACGCCACGATGTCGGGACTCGCGATGGGCACGGTCGTCGTCGAGGCCTCTCACACCAGCGGCGCCCGCGCGCAGGCGCGACTCGCGCTCGAGCACGGGCGCCCGGTGTTCCTGCTCGAGCGGCTGCTCGAGGAGCCCTGGGCGCGGGTGTTCGCCGACAGGCCCGGCACCTATGTCGTGCGCCAACCCGAGGAGATCACCGCGACGATCGAACGGCTCAACTCACCCGGAGTGCTCGTGCCCTAGGACCGCGCCGATGCCCACGGTCGCCGAGCTGACCGAGCCCTACGGCAACTTCATGCTCGGTCCCGTGCGCGGCCCGCGCGTGTGCGATGTGTGCCTGACGTTCACCGATGGGTACCCGCGGTGCTACACATGCGCGCGGACTCCGCGGGCGCTGGACGTGCTTGCGCCGATCTCCTACAGCGTCGCCGCCGGACAGCTGCACCACGTGCTGGCTGCTTATAAGCGACAGAATGGCCGGGTCGGGCGCCTGCTATCGACCCAGCTTGCGGCGGTCTTGTGGCGCTTTCTCTCGGGCCACGAAGCCTGTCTTGCGCGGGCGGCAGGCGTTGCGTCCTTCGACCTTGTCGCAACCGTGCCATCCGGCGTCGGCGAGCGAGACGAAACCCATCCGCTGCACCGAATCGTGAGCGAAATGGTCGCCCCGACGCGCGATCGCCACCGTCGGCTGCTCGACAGGTCCGCGATCCCGGTTGCACCGCACGAGTTCGACCGGCGCAGATACAGCGTGACCGGCCGCGTGCCGGGAGCCGCTGTGCTGGTCATCGACGACACCTGGACCACCGGTTCCAACGTTCAGAGCGCCGCAACGGTCCTGAAAGAGGCAGGCGCGCAGACGGTCGCGGCGGTCGTGATCGGGCGCCATCTGAATCGCGAATGGGGGCGCAACGAGCAGCGGTTGAGCGCGCTCGATCGGCCTTTCGATTGGACGAGATGCGCATACTGCGCCCCTGCTTCGGGCGATCCGGCGGGATTACCCGGCGAGGATGCCGGGTACGAGCCTCCGTGCAGTTCGTAACCCGGTAGGAGAGGAGAGGTCATGGCCGAGATTCAGTTCGACGACGTGACCAAGCGTTATGCCGACGGCTTCGAGGCGGTCAAGCACCTGAACCTCGATGTGCCCGACGGCGAGCTGATGATTCTGGTCGGTCCCTCGGGATGCGGGAAGTCGACGGCTCTGCGGATGGTCGCCGGGCTCGAGGACATCTCCGCCGGGGAGCTGAAGATCGGCGGCGCGGTGGTCAACGATCTCGAGCCCAAGGATCGCGACATCGCGATGGTCTTCCAGAACTACGCGCTGTATCCGCACATGACGGTGCGGGAGAACATGGGGTTCGCGCTCAAGCTGGCCAAGACCCCACAGGAAGAGATCAACCAGAAGGTGGAGGAAGCCGCGAGGATCCTCGATCTCGAGCAGCACCTGGACCGCAAGCCGGCGAACCTGTCGGGCGGTCAGCGCCAGCGCGTGGCGATGGGTCGCGCGATCGTGCGCAGCCCCAGCGTGTTCCTGATGGACGAGCCGCTGTCAAACCTCGACGCCAAGCTGCGCGTGCAGATGCGAACCGAGATCTCGCGGATCCAGCAGCGCCTGGAGACGACCACGATCTACGTCACGCACGACCAGACCGAGGCGATGACACTCGGTGACCGGATCGCGGTCATGCGCGCCGGCGTGCTCCAGCAGGTCGGACCACCGTCCGATCTGTACGGCTATCCCAAGAATCTCTTCGTCGCCGGGTTCATCGGCTCGCCCTCGATGAACTTCCTGGCGGGCGAGATCGACGGCGACAGCGTCAAGCTCCCGATCGGCTCGGTTCGGATTCCGGACGAGCTGCGCCATCGCATGGAATCGGGTGCCGGCGGCGGCCGCCGGGGCGTGATCGCGGGGCTGCGCCCCGAGCATTTCGAGGACGCGAGCCTGGTCGCTCATCCCGAGCGCGGGATCTCGTTCAACGCGAGGGTCGACGTGCTCGAGTCGATGGGCTCGGAGTTCTACGCGTACTTCGTCGTGGAATCAGAGCGCGTTGCGTCCACTGAGCTCGAGGAGATCGCGGCCGATGCGGGCTCGGTCGACCTGCCGAGCTCAGGTGACGGCACCCAGGTGACCGCCCGGCTGGGAGCCGACAGCAAGGTGCGCCAAGGCGCCGAGGCGGAGCTGTGGTTTGACTGCAACCATCTGCAGCTGTTCGATGCCGAGTCCGGGGAGAGCCTGCTGGCCCCCACCAGCACCGGCAACGGCTCCGCGCAGGCGCCACCCGCCTCAAGCAGCGCTTCCACGCCAAGCTAACCTAACCCCACATATGCCGGCGCCGCGCTCCACGGGGCTCTCCGGCGTGGACGCGCAGCACGACTTTCTGCGCGCGCGACGAAGAGCGACCGTCGCCAGGCTGGTTGCGCGGCTGCGCGGCGAGCCCGACGACGTCGGCGTGATCCTGCCTTACTCCGAGGTGATCGATGCGCTCGGCTTCGTCAGCGAGCGTCCACTCGGCTTGAAGGTGGTCACGCTCGACGAGATCGTCGGCACGATCGATCGCGGCCGCGACTTCGACCGGCGCTTCCGGCCCACGTCGGCCCGCGTGCGCTCCCGTTGGGAGCAGATCGCCGCCGCGATGCGACGGGGCGAAGCGATGCCGCCCGTCGAACTGCTCAAGGTCGGCGACACCTACTTCGTGCGCGACGGGCACCACCGCGTATCGGTGGCTCGGGCCCTGGGACGCGCCGACATCGATGCGTACGTGACCGACGTGATCACCCGTGTCGACGCCACCGCGACGATCAACCTCACCGACCTCCCGCTCAAGAGTCACGAGCGCGTCTTCTTCGAACGGGTGCCGCTGCGCGAGGACGTGCGGTCGGAGATCGACCTCTCCGACCCATGGGACTTCGCGGTACTCGGCCAGGCGGTCGAGGCGTGGGGCTTTCGGGCGATGCGGTCGCGCCATGAGCTGCTTGACCGCAAGACGACCGCGGAACTGTGGCTGGAGACCGAGTACCGCCCCGTGGTCGCGATGCTGCGCGACGCCGACATGATCGGCGATCGCACGGAGACCGAGGCGTACATGCACATCGCCGCAGAGCGCTACAGGCTGCTGCGCACGCACACGTGGAGCGATGACGTGCTCCAGCAGGTGGTCGAAGGACAAAAGCGCGGGCGGCGGTGATGCTCCGCGCGCACGATCAGCTGCGCTAGCCTGCGGCCGCTATGCCTGCACGTCCGATCCACCGCGCGGCCGACACGGGAGCCAAGGCGCGGCGCCGCTACGCGCCGCGGATGCCGCCCGAGCAGCGGCGCGAGCAGCTCATCGATGCGGCGCTGAGCGTGATCCTCGAGCAGGGCTACGGCGGCGTCTCGATCGAGGCGATCGCCCGCGCAGCCGGGGTCACGCGGCCGGTGATCTACGACCACTTCCCGAACCTCGGCACGTTGCTGCACACGCTGGTCGAGCGCGAGGAGCGCTACTCGAGAGAGCAGCTGGAGCGCGTCGTTCCCGACGATCCCGGCGACAGCGATCCCGTTGAGGTGCTGGCGGGCAGCGTGCGGCGCTTTCTGGACGCGGTCACCGCCAGGCCCACCACCTGGCGGATCATCCTGCTGCCTCTGGATGGGACGCCGGCGATCGTGCGCCAGCACGTCGAGACGCACCGGGCGAAGATCCTGGAACGCATCGAGCGCCTGGTGCACTGGGCGATCAACCGCAACGAGCTTCCCTCCGATCTCGACGTCGAGCTCACGGCGCGCGCGATCCGCGACCTGGGCGAGGAGGCTGGCCGGATGGTGCTGACCGATCCGAAGCGGTACTCGCCCGACCGCTACGAGCGCTTCGTGCAGTCCGTGATGAGGCTGCTGTCGGCTGCGTGACATGGGCACCCTGACCGAGAGCTCGGCTTCTGAGCTCGCGGCCGCGATCCGCGACCGCCGCGTGAGCGCGCGCGACGTGGTCGAGGCGCACATCCAGCGCCATCAGCTCCTGGCGCCGCGCATCAACGCGCTCGCGGCCGAGCGCTTCGAGCAGGCGCGCGAGGAAGCGGCCGCGGCAGACTCCCGAATCGCCGCCGCCGGCGCGGGCGAAGCGCTGCCGCCGCTGCTCGGCGTGCCGTTCACCGTCAAGGAGTCGATCGCGCTGCAGGGCATGCCGCAGTCCACGGGCCTTGTGATGCGCCGCGACTTTCGCGCGGTGGAGACGGCGCCGCCGGTGCAGCGTCTGATCGACGCCGGCGCGATCCCGCTCGGCGTCACCAACACCTCGGAGCTGTCGCTGTGGATCGAGTCCACCAACCGGGTGTACGGCTGCACGAACAATCCGTACGACCCCGATCGGACGGCCGGTGGGTCCTCGGGCGGCGAGGGCGCAGCGGTCGGGTCGGGCGCCTCGCCGTTCGGCGTCGGCTCTGACATCGGCGGCTCGATCCGCGTGCCGGCCTTCTTCTGCGGCGTGTTCGGCCACAAGCCGTCGCCGGGGCTGGTCCCGAACACCGGGCACTACCCGCCGACAGCCGGCAGAGCCTCTGAGATGCTCGCCACCGGCCCATTGGTCCGCCGGGCCGAGGACCTGATGCCGCTGCTGTCGATCATGGCGGGCCCGGACGGCGTGGACTCGTGCGCGACCGCGATGACGATCGGCGATCCCGCGTCGGTCTCGCTCGCGGAGCTGCAGCTGGTCACGGTCGAGCACGCATCGCTGCTGCCGATGTCGCGGGCGCTGCGCGATGCGCGTGAGCGTGCGATCGGCGCGCTCGTGTCCGCGGGCGCGACGGTCCGGCGGATCGCGCTTCGGTCGTGGCGCAGCGCGGCGCTGCCGTTTCTGGCGACGCTTCAAGCCAGCGCCGAGCGACAGCTCACGGCGCTGCTGATCGAGGCGGGCGCGGCGGCGCCGACGTGGCGCGGCCTGGCGCGGCGGGGCGGCCCGCACACGTTGCCGACCCGGCTCACGCTCGCGACGGAGCTGCTGCCCGGACCCGGCGGCTCCTCGCGCCGGCGGCTGCTGGCGGCTGCCGAGAGCCTCGCCTCCGAGCTCAAGGAAGCGATCGGCGACGGGGTGCTGCTGCACCCGGCCTATCCGCGTACGGCGCCGCGCCACGGAAGGACGGTGGGCCGCCCGTGGCTGCTGACGCCTTCGGCGGTGTTCAACCTGGCCGGTGTACCCGTCACCGAGGTGCCGCTGGGGCTCACGCCGCGCGGGCTGCCGATCGGCGTGCAGGTGGCGGCATCGCCCGGGCACGACCATCTGTCGATTGCGGTCGCGCTCGAGCTCGAGCGCGTGTTCGGAGGCTGGGTCCCGCCGCCGGAGCCCGTGCGATGACCGAGATGAACCGCACGCTCGGCGCGACGGGAATCCCGACGACGGCGATCGCGCTTGGCCTCGCGGCGCTCGGGCGACCCGGGTATCTGAACCTCGGTCACGGCGGCGACTTCGACGAGCGCTCGGTGCACGGAATGGAAAAGCGCACACACGAGGTGCTCGACGCCGCGTACGCGGCGGGCGTTCGCCACTTCGACGCCGCCCGCTCCTACGGCCGGGCCGAGGAGTTCCTCGGGCAGTGGCTGCGGTCACGGTCGATCGAGCCCGGCGCGGTCACGATCAGCTCGAAGTGGGGCTACACGTACACCGCCGACTGGCAGGTCGATGCCGATCCGCCAGAGGTCAAGGACCTGAGCGCCGACACGCTGCGCCGCCAGCTCGCCGAGACGCGCGAGCAGCTCGGCGAGCACCTGACGCTGTACCAGATCCACTCGGCCACGGCTTCGAGCGGCGTGCTCGAGGACCCCGAGGTGCGGGCGCTGCTGGCGGAGCTGCGCTCCCGGGGGGTGGCCGTCGGGTTCAGCGCCACCGGGACCGAGCAGCCGGACACGATCCGGCGCGCGATCGAGGTCGGTGGCTTTGACACCGTCCAGGCCACCTACAACCTGCTCGAACGCTCGGCGGGGGACGCGCTGGAGGCCGCCCACGACGCGGGCATGGGAGTGATCATCAAGGAGGCGCTCGCCAACGGGCGGCTCACCGCTCGCGGCGGCATCGGGCCGCTGACAGACGCGGCGCGGCGCCTCGGGACGACCGAGGATGCCGTCGCACTTGCCGGCGTGCTCGCGCGGCCGTGGGTCGACGCGGCGCTCAGCGGCGCCGACACCGTCGAGCAGCTCCACAGCAATCTCGGCGCGCTCGCGATCGAGTGGAGCGATGCGCTCGAGGACGAGCTTTCAGGCCTGGTGGAGTCCCCCGGGCAATACTGGAAAACGCGCTCGAGCCTGACCTGGACGTAAAAAGGCGGTATTTCACGTCTTTTACGTCCCACATCCCCTTGGGGCGGGAGTGCTACGCGCTGAGCAAGCCCTCGGCGCGGGCCCAGTCGACGGTCTTGCGCAGCGTCTCACGCGGGTCGGTGTAGCGCAGCCCCAAGTCGCGCGCGGCGCGCGAGCCGTCGTAGATGTGGCCGTGGAGCAGCGTTCGCACCATCTCGCGGCACACGGGCGGCTTGCGGCGGGCCAGCCGGGAGCCGTGCTCGACCACCCACGCCCCCGCCGTGGCGACCTGGCGCGGGAGCATGCGCGGCTTCCCGCTCACACCCGCGACGTCGCCGGCCAGCGCGAGCGCCTCGGTGATCGACAACGCGATGCTGTTCAACAGGTAGCGCTCGCCCGCCACCCCCCGCTCCGCTGCGAGCACGTGACCCTCGGCACAGTCGGAGATGTCGATGAGGCTGACGTTCGTCGGCACGAACACCTTCAGGCGCCCGTCCAGATACGCCAGCAGGAACCGCGCAGTGCCGCCCGCGCGCCCCGGGCCCTGGACCGAGGAGGGGTTGACGCACACGACCTCGACGCCATGCTGCCGCCCCGCCTCGAACACCGCCTGCTCGCCCTCGGTCTTCGAGCGCTCGTAGGTCGACAGGTACCAGCCGCGGTGCGGCGTGTCCTCGCGTCCGATCACGCCCGACGCCTCGCCGATCGTCGCCGCCGACGAGGTGTGGACGATCCGCGCCACACCCGCACGGGCCGCGGCGCGCACCACCACCGGCGGCCCCGCGATGTTGGTCCGCAGCATCGGCTCGGGGTCGTCGACGCAGAGCGAGTTGACGCCGGCCACGTTGTAGATCACCGAGCACCCCGCCATCGCTGCGGCGAGGGCGTCCTCGTCGAACAACTCGCCCCGGGCGGGCTCCGCGCCCAACCCCCGAACCGTCTCCTCGGCCGGACGCGACCGGGCCAACGCCACGACCTCGTCGCCACCGGCGACCAGCCTCTCGACGAGCGCGCGACCGACCACGCCGCTGCCGCCCGTGACGAAGACGCGGCTCACGTATCGCCGCGAAGCGACGAGGAGAAGCTCATGAAGTAGTCGATGCCCGACCACACGGTGACGATCGCGGCCGCAATCAGTGCCCACTGATCGAGGAGCACGCCGCCGATCACCACGTCTGGCCGCAGCATCACGAGCGCGATCGCGACGAACTGCACGGTCGCCTTCCACTTGCCGAGCATCGAGGCCTCGAGGTGGAGCCCCTGGGCGGCGACCGCCGCGCGCAGGCCGAGCACGATCATCTCGCGGCCGATGATGATCAGGGCGATCCATGGCGACGCGCGGTCGACGGCGACGAGCGCGATCAGCGCCCCGGTGATCAGCAGCTTGTCGGCGGTGGTGTCAAGGAACGACCCGAGTCGGGAGCTCACCCCCCAGCGGCGGGCGAGTCGGCCGTCGAACCAGTCCGTCGCCGAGACGACCATGAACACGATCGCGGCTGCCGTATAGGAGTGGTTCAGAACGAGCGCCATCACCACGGGCGTGGCGATGATTCGGCTGCTCGTGCCGGCCAGGATCAGGGCGCTGGCGCGAGTCGGCCCTCTGTGCGTTGCTCTCAGCGCTCCAGCCTCCACAGCGGGCGATCGTACCAGCGGGCCGCCCTCACAATAGGGCGTCGGCGACCGCCCGCGCGGCAGTCGCATCCGCCGCGTTGACCGCGTTGTCGGCCGCGGTGATCGCGTCGACCAGCGTCACGGACCGGAGTGCCTGCTTGACCTCGGCGATCAGCGGCGGCGCCATGCTCAGCTCGCGGACGCCCAGCCCGACGAGCAGCACCGCCGCGGCGGGGTCGCCGGCGAGCTCTCCGCACACCGCCACGGTGCGTCCGTGCACGGCCGCGCCGGCGGCGACCAGGCGGATCAGGCGCAGCACCGCCGGCTGGGCTCCCGCGAGCAGATCGCCGACCAGCTCGTTGCCGCGCTCGGCGGCCATCGTGTACTGCGTGAGGTCGTTGGTACCGACCGAGAAGAACTGGGCGCGGGTCGCCAGCTGCTCGGCAAGCAGCGCCGCCGCGGGGACCTCGACCATGATCCCGGCCTCGAGCTCGGCGCGCACGCCGGTCTCCGCGCGCGCCTGTTCGAGCAGCGCGAGCGCCGCGTCGAGCTCGGCCGCGGTCGAGACCATCGGGAACATCACCTTCAACGGGTACTCAGCTGCGACCCGCAGGATCGCCCGCAGTTGCACGAGGAACAACTCAGGTCGCACGAGCGACAGCCGCAGGCCGCGCCGGCCCAGAAACGGGTTTGCCTCGGGCTCCATCGGAACCGCCTGCAGCGGCTTGTCGGCGCCGACGTCGAGCGTGCGCACGATCAGGGGCCGGCCGGCGAGCTCGGCCGCGATCGTGGCAAGCGTCTGCACCTGCTCGTCCTCCGATGGAAGCTCGGCGCGCTCGAGGAACAGGAACTCGGTCCGCAGCAGCCCGACGCCGTCAGCGCCCATTTCCACGGCCGATGAAGCCTGGCCGGCGCCGCCGAGGTTCGCGAATACCTCGATCACGGTGCCGTCGCGCATGACCGCCGGCTCGCGCGCGTACTCGCGGGCTACTTGCCGGCGCTCGTCCGCCTCCGCGGCTCGCGAGCGCGCGGCGCCGACCTGCGCGTCGTCGGGCGAGACGAGCACGGTTCCCGCCTGGCCGTCGAGCAGCAGCGGCGTTCCCTCGGCGATCGCCAGCACCGAGCCGCCGAGCCCGACCACCGCCGGGATCCCGAGCGCGCGTGCGAGGATCGCCGCGTGGGCCGTTGCGGTCCCCCGGGCGGTCGCCACGGCCTGCACCAGCTCCGGGTCAAGCGCGGCGGTGTCGCGAGGCGTCAGCTCGTCCGCGACGACGATCCCGGGCTCCTGCAAGCCCGCACCGTCGTCGCCGCCTCCGAGCGCCGCCAGCACCCGGCGCCCGACGTCGTCCACGTCAGCGGCCCGTTCGGACAGCAGCTTGTCGCCGAGCGACCGCCACTGCGCGGCCGTCTCCTCGCCGGCGGCGTGCCAGGCGGCCTCCGCCGAGTCGCCGCCGTCGATCAGTGTCCGCGCCCGGCCCACGAGGGCGTCATCGTCGAGCAGCGCGAGGTGCGCCGTGAAGATCTCGGCCTCCTTCGCGGCGCCGCGCCCGGCGACGGTGTCGCGGTCCTGCTCGACCGCGACGCGAGCCGCGGCCAGCGCCTCGTCGAGGCGCGCCCGTTCGACCTCGGCCCCTTGAGACTCGCGGTGCGGCGGAGCCTGCCCCTGGTCCGCGAGCTTCCAGGCCGGCCCGATCGCGATGCCTGCCGACGCCGCGATGCCACGCAGCACGGCGCCCGGCTCCGGCGCGGGCGCGGCCTCCGAGGCCTGGGGAGCTGGGGCTTGGGGCTTGGCGGCGACCTCCACAACCCCGTCGCCAAATCCGCCTGCGGCCAGCTCCTCCAGGGCCGCCACGGCGTCGCCGGCCTGCGGGCCAGACGCAGTCGCAACCAGCCGGTCGCCCTTGCGCGCCATCAACGTCATCAGGGCGGACAGGCTCCGAGCGCTCACCGGCCCGGGCCCTCCTTCCTTTGCGAGTCGCAAGTCCGCGTCAAATCGTCCGGCCAGCTCGACCACCAGCGCAGCGGGACGCGCGTGCAGGCCGATCTCGTTGACGACCGGAATCTCCGCGCGCGCATCGGCCTCGGGCTCAGCTGCTGCCGGCTCCGACGGGCCTTCGTCCTCGACCCCTAGCTGAGCCTGCTTCGCTGCAAACGCCCGCCCCGCCTCTGCTCGC
Organism: uncultured Solirubrobacterales bacterium; assembly: GCA_963725925.1. Lineage (GTDB taxonomy): Bacteria > Actinomycetota > Thermoleophilia > Solirubrobacterales > Solirubrobacteraceae > Palsa-465. Next base: position 61,276 of record CAVSAY010000015.1, on the reverse strand, counting down.
ACCTCATCCAAGGACGCACCCCCGCGCGCAGCGGCCGCCGCAGCCACGGCCCCCTCCACCAGTGGAGCCTCGCTGAGCACCACGCGCCCGTCGCCCTCCATCAGCTCGACCGCCATCTCGGCGCTCATCAGCGCGCTCCCCAGATCCATCAGCACGAGCACCCCGTCGCCGGACATCGCTCGCTCGATCGCGGCCTGGACGCGCACGGCGTCGGTTCCGATCGAGCCGTCGTCCATCCCGCCGGCCTCCTCGACGCGCACCTCCTCCCCACCCATCTGGCGCGCGAGCTCGACGACGCCCCGCGCCAGCTCAGCGCTGTGGGAGACGACGACGATCCCGACCATCGGGCGGGTCGGTCCTAGCCCAGCCCGTAAGCCTGGTACAGCAGCTCGACCGGATGCTTGGACGGACGGCCGGTGGCGTGCTCGATCTGCCAGCGGCACGTCTCACTGTCACAGGCGACCACGCCCGCGCCTGCCGCCTCAACCTGACCGAACAGATCGGCGCCGACCGCCATGCCGATGTCGTACTTCTCCAGCTTGAGGCCGTAGGTGCCCGCGATGCCGCAGCACTTCGCGTCCATCTCGCGCAGATCGAGGCCCGGGATCAGCGCCAGCAGCTCCATCGCGGGCTTTGCCGATCCAGTGGCCCTGCTGCTGGCACGGCGCGTGGTAGGCGACCGTTTCGTGCACCGGTTGAAAGTCGGTCTTGAGCTCGCCCGAGTCGTGCATCTCGAGCAACAGCTCGCAGATGTCGTACGTCTGGCGGCTGACGAGCGCCAGATCCGGATCGTCCTCGAGCCCGAGGATCTCGCGCGCCTCGCGCTTGAACATCAGCGTGCAGCTGGTGGCGTTGCCGACGATCAGCGTGCCGTCGCGCGCAAGCGGCGCGAATATGCGCGCCTGCTTCAGGACGTACTTGCGGGCGTCGTCGAACAGGCCGTTTGACTGAAGCGGGAGCCCGCAGCAGTCCTGCTTTGGGATCTCCACCCGAAAACCGTTGTGCTCGAGCACGGCCACGACCTTCTCGCCGACGTCGGGCTCGTAGTACTCGGTGCCGCAGTTGTGGAAGTACAGGATCTTCCTGCCGTTCGCGGGTCCCTTGTGACGCTTGGCCCAGGTTGAGAAGCGACGGCCGGCGAACTTCGGCAGCGCGGCCTTGCGGTGGATGCCGAGGACGCGCTCGATAAGCGCGCGGGCGGGGCCGAACCCAAGCGTGAAGTTGGCCAACGGCGCAACCGGATGGCCTAGGCGCCCGACCACGGTCGGCCGGGAGATCACGCGATCGCGGAACTTGACGCCGGCCTGCTCCTTGACCACCCGGCGGGCGTGGGCGTTGAGCTCGGCGATCTGAACGCCCTGGGGACAGTGCATCGTGCACAGCCCGCATCCCGAGCAATAGTCGACCGAGGACTCGAGCGACGGTATGCCCGCGATCCGATAGCGCTCGGCCTGCGGCCCGGCGTACTTCGGACCTGGGAACAGCGGGGTGACGTTCGAGACCGGGCAGACGGTCTCGCAGATCGTGCACTTCACGCAGTGGTCCAGCGAGCTTCGCAACAGCTCGTGGCCAAGCGCCTCGGTGATCGGATTTCCGTCGCTCATGCGGCCGCTGTCGCTCCTTCTCGGTCGAGCACCGTCCGCGCGGCGTGTAGGCCGCTCGACAGTGCGATCCCCTCTCCAGACCCCTCGCGCCACGGCTCGGCTCCGGGCAACGACGAGCCGGCCACCAGCACGTTGGACGTTCCCTCGGCCAGCAGCGAGGAGTCGACCGCGATCCCGACCCGCGCCATCGGCTGGCTTCCGAAGTAGTCGCCGCCGTACCTTGGCTCGCCGTCGCCGGGCAGCCCGCGCAGCGGCAGCCCGAGGACCGTGTCGCGAGCCTGCCAATCGGATCCGAGCTCGATCGCGCCCGAGTTGAACCCGCCCGCCGCCAACACCACCCAGCGCGCTGCGTATACGTGGTCGTGACCGCTGGTGTGGGCGCGTACCGTCGTTACGCGGTCGCCCTCGCGCTCGACCTCGACGACACGAGCGCCGATCACCAGCCGGCCGCCGGCGGAGCGCAGCCCCGCGCGCAGCGCGTCGTAGACGCGGATCCCGGAGGCCGACGGCGGCAGCGTCGGGATCTCGAACACGGCGTGCCCGAGCCGGCTCTCGAGCTCGGACCACGCTCCATGCGGGTCGCGAAGCCCGAGGATCGCAGGCAAGCCGACGCGCTCGTCGGCGTGCAGCAGCGGCAGCAGCTGCGCCGCGAAGGAGGCGCGGAACTTGGGATCGTCCATGGATCTCGCGAGCCCGAGTGAGTTGGCCTCCGCGCGGCCCACGTCGAGCTCGAGCTGCACGCCCCTGGCCGCGACCCCGTCGCGCTCGAGGTTGGCGGCGCACAGCGATGCGTGGAAGTCGCGCAGGACGCGGATCCCGACCACGCAGATCGGTCCCGAGGAAGCGCCGCGCCTGGCGACGAGCTCTCCCTGGGCAAACGTCTCGGGGACGAGCGCGGACGGGCGCTTGGCGCCAAGCGCCGTCGGCAGCACGTGATTGTGTCCGAGGTCGCCGACGTAGCGATAGGACGGGTGCGGCCCCGCCTCGACGATGCCGCCGAACCACTCGAGGGCCGCCGTGATCCCGTCGAGTCCGATCGCGGCGTAAGGGTGGTCGGGATGGGCCGCCACGAACGAAGGCAGCGCTTCGGCGGGACTCGAAACGCGCTCGGGGTCATATCCGAGGACGTCGACCAGGCCGGGCGCGAGGTGCGTGGACCCGACTCCCTTGGAGAGCACGCAGACGCGCGCGCCGGACTGGGCAAGCCGGGTGGCGGCGGTGAGCCCCGCGACGCCGGCGCCGATCACCACCACGTCGAAGTGCCTGCTCGGCTTCATGACGGCAGGTGACCCACGTCGAGGATGCCCTGGAAGATCCAGTCGTCCAGGCGGGCCTGGCGCACCTGATCGCCATAGAGAATCGGCCACACGCCCTTCCACCGTTCGCGCAGGAAGCTCAGCAGCGCGCTGGTGGCCTCCGCACTGTCGATGCCGTCGAGGCTGTGGAGGATCCCGGTCGCGCGGTAGATGCAGAAGCCGCCCTGGCACGGTCCCATGCCCAACCGCAACCGCCGGCGCATGTCGTCAAGGTCGAAGCTGCCTTGCCGCCTCGCGGTGTCCTCGAGGCGTGACCGCGGGATCAGCTCGCACTCGCACACGAGCTGGTCGTCGAGGAGGGTCTCCTCGCGGCGCCCCAGGCGTTCGTTGATGTGCAGGTACTCGCCGGACTCAGATCCGGGAAGCGGTTGCACGTCGGTCGTGCACTTTCGGTCCTCGCCCAGCTGCCGGCAGACCGCGTCGACGGTCTCCTCGGCCATCAACCTGTACGTGGTCAGCTTGCCGCCCGTGATCGTCAGAAACCCGCTAAGGCCATCGCGCTCGCGATGATCGAGTAGCGCGTGAGCGCGCGTCACGTCGCGCGTGGAGCCGGTGTCCTCCTTGCGGTCCTCGAACAGCGGGCGCACGCCTGTCCACACGCGCAGAGCGCGCGCCTGCCTGAACCCGGGGATCAGCTTCTCGCCGTCGTCGAGCATCGCGTCGACCTCGTTCTGAAGCACGCTGTGGTCGTCTGGATCCTCGGTGTGCACATCGGTGGTGCCAATTACGCTGACGGTCCGGATCGGGACGATGATGTCCCCGTCCGTGGGCATCTGACAGCGATTGACCACTGTGTTCACCAGCCGGTGGTTCATCGCGATCATGATCCCCCGGCCCGGCATCACGTGCACTCCCTCGATTCCCTGCCATCTCGGCGACGCGCCCGGCCCACGCCCCGCTGGCGCTGACCGTGATCCGCGCCTCGACGTCGACTTGCTCGCCCGTGAGGTTGTTGCGCAGACCCCGCGCCGCGCACGTGTTCGCCCTCGCGATGGATCGTGATCGCCTCGTGATACGGAAGCACTCTCGCGCCGTACTCCCGTGCACCCGCAGCCAGCGCCCACACCAGCAGCCACACCTCGACACTCCCGTCCGGCACCCGGAACGCCCGGGAGATGCCGGGGTTCAGCCGAGGCTCCTCGCGGCGGGCCTGCGCCGGATCGATCTCCTCGCACGGGACACCAGTGGCGCTGCAGCCCGCGGCGAACCGGTCTGCGTATTCGGGATCGTCGAACGGCGTAGTGACGAAGAACCCGCTGGTGTCCTCGACACTCGCCGAAGCGACCCTGCGGATGATCCCGTTCTCGTGCGCGCACTCCTTGGCCGCGTTGGGATCCTTGACCGCATAGCGCCCGCCGGAGTGGAGAAGTCCGTGAAACCTCCCGCTCGTGCCGGTGGCCAGGTCGGCGCGGTCGGCGAGCACCACATCGAAGCCGCGCAAGGCCGCGTCCCACGCCACCCCGGCGCCGGTAGCGCCGCCGCCGATCACCAGAACATCGGTGCTGAGCGTGGTCACCGCAAGAGCTTACTCGGCCGCACTATCCGGGTGTGGTCGCCGGACGGCTGCTACGCGGAAACCCGGTCCCACGCACCGCGCAGCAGCCGTCGGATCGACGGTTACTCGGCCCAATCGAACGTCCGCGTGACCGCCTTCTTCCAGAAGTGGTACGCCTTCTCGCGATCGGACTCGTCCATCTTGGGCTCCCAGCGCTTGTCCTCGACCCAGTTCTCGCGGAGCTCCTCCTCGGTGCTCCAGAACCCGGTCGCCAAGCCGGCCGCGTACGCAGCGCCCAGCGCCGTCGTCTCGGCCACCTTGGGCCGGATCACCGGCACTCCGAGGATGTCCGCCTGGAACTGCATCAGGGTCTCGTTGACGACCATGCCGCCGTCGACCTTCAGCGACTCCAGCTCGACGCCGGAGTCCGCGGTCATCGCGTCTGACACCTCACGGCTCTGGAACGCCGTGGCCTCAAGCGTGGCCCGCGCGATATGGCCGTTGTTGACGTACCGCGTCAGTCCCGCGAACACACCGCGGGCGCTCGCCTTCCAGTACGGCGCGAACAGCCCCGAGAACGCCGGCACGATGTAGCAGCCGCCGTTGTCGTCCACCGACTTGGCCAGGTCCTCGACCTCACCGGAGGTGCGGATCATCTTCAGGTTGTCGCGCAGCCACTGAACCAGCGCTCCGGTGATCGCGATCGAGCCCTCCAGGCAGTAGATCGCGTCGTTGTCGCCGATCTTGTAGCCGACGGTGGTGATCAGGCCGTTCTTGGACTGGACCGCTTCCGTGCCGGTGTTGAGCAGCATGAAGTTGCCCGTCCCGTAGGTGTTCTTGGCCTCGCCGACCGAGAAGCAGGTCTGGCCGAACGTCGCGGCCTGCTGGTCACCGAGGTCGCCTGCGACCTGGACGCCGGAGAACGCGCCACCCTTGATCTCGCCGTATACGGCGCTCGAGGGACGGATCTCCGGGAGCATCGACTTCGGCACGCCGATCGCGTCGCACAGCTCGTCGTCCCAAGCGAGCGACCTGAGGGACATCAGCATCGTGCGGCTCGCGTTCGAGACATCGGTGATGTGCAGGCCGCCGTCGGTGCCACCGGTCAGATTCCAGATGCACCACGTGTCCATGTTTCCGAACGCCAGCTCTCCAGCGTCGGCCTTCTCGCGAGCCCCATCCACGTTCTCGAGGATCCACCGGACCTTCGGTCCCGAGAAGTAGGTCGCGATCGGTAGACCCGTCTTCAGACGGAACCGATCCTGTCCGCCCTCCTTCTCCAGCTCCTCGCAGATCTTGTCGGTGCGGGTGTCCTGCCACACGATCGCGTTGTGGATGGGGTTCCCGGTGCTGCGATCCCACACCACGGTCGTCTCGCGCTGGTTGGTGACGCCGAGCGCTGCGATCGAGCCGGCGCCCCCGCCAACCTTGCCCAACGCGCCGTCCATTACCTGGCGACAGCGCTGCCAGACCTCGTTGGCGTCGTGCTCCACCCAGCCCGGCTTGGGGTAGATCTGTTCGTGCTCGAGCTGCTCGACGGCGACGACGTTGCCGCCATGATCGAAGATCATGCAGCGAGAGCTTGTGGTGCCCTGGTCGAGGGCTGCGGCGTAATCCGCCATGCGTTTCTCTCCTTTTTCAACCCGTCAGCGCGTCGGCGGCGGTCTGGTAGAGGTAGAAGGTGGAAGTCGCACCGGGATCCTGATGGTCCTTGCTGCGCTCCCCGAGATAGCTGGCGCGCCCCTTGCGTGCGACCAGCGGAATCGTGTCCCGCATTCCCGACTCGGCGGCGGCTGCCGCCTCCCGCAGCCCCGAATCGAGATCTGACGCCTTCTCCAGCGCCTCGACGCCCGGGACCAGGGCGTCGAGCATGGTCTTGTCTCCGAGCTCCGCCTTACCCCGCGCCTGGATGCCCTGAATCCCCTTGTGCCAGGCCTCGGTGTAGGTCGCGAGATCGATCTCGTCCTTGCCCGCCAGCGCCGTTCCCATCTGCAGCATCAGCGTGCCGTACAACGGGCCCGCCGCACCGCCGACGTTCGAGATCAGCGCCATCGCAACGGTCTTGAGCACGGCGCCGGCATCGGCCTGCTCCTGGCTCTCGAGCTTCTCGAGCGCCTTTCGCATTCCGCGGTCCATGTTGGTTCCGTGATCGCCGTCACCGATCGCGGTGTCCAGCGCCACGAGCTCTTGGCGATGCTCGGCCATCGACGCGGCGAACCGCTGCATCCAATCCACGACCGTGTCGCGGTTGACGGCCAAGGGTCAGTGCTCCTGCTGGGCGTCTGTGCACTAGGCCTTCCAGCGAAGACCGGGAGTGTTCACGGGCGCGTCCCAGTAGCGCACCATCTCGTCGTCGAGCTTGAGCAGCGTGATCGAGCAACCCTGCATTTCCAGCGAGGTGATGTAGTTGCCGATCAGGTTGCGCTCGATCGTGAGCCCGTGCTCCTGGGCGAGCCGCGCGACCTCGCCGTACATCACGTACAGCTCGATCAGCGGGGTGCCGCCCATCCCGTTCATGAACGCCAGCACGCGGTCGCCGGACGAGAACGGAAGGTCCTCGACGATCGGCGTCATCAGCCGCTCGGCGATCTGCGATGCCGGACCGATCTTCTCGCGGAAGCGGCCCGGCTCGCCGTGGATGCCGATCCCGATCTCGACCTCGTCGTCTGCGAGCTCGAAGCTCGGCTCACCCGAGCTGGGCGTGATGCACGGCGTCAACGCCATGCCCATCGACCGCCCGTTGGCGTTGACCCGCCGCCCGAGCTCTGCCACCTCCGCCAGGGATCGGCCGTCGTCGGCCGCGCCCCCGCAGATCTTCTCGACGATCACCGTGATCCCGACGCCGCGCCGGCCCGCCGTGTACAGCGAGTCCTCCACGGCGACGTCGTCGTTGGTGAGGATCGTCTCGACTTCGATGCCCTCGGCACCGGTGAGCTCGGCGGCCATGTCGAAGTTCATGACGTCGCCGGTGTAGTTCTTGACGATGTGCACAACGCCCGCGCCGCCGTTGACCGCCTTGGTCGCCTCGGCCATCTGATCCGGCGTGGGTGATGTAAAGACAGCTCCCGGACATGCCGCGTCGAGCATCCCGGGTCCGACGAAGCCTCCGTGCATCGGCTCGTGCCCCGAGCCGCCTCCTGAGATCAGTCCGACCTTGCCTTGGACCGGGGCGTCGGCGCGGACGACCAGATACGGGTCATAGCTGATCCGAAACCGGTCCCCGTGCGCCGCCTCCATACCCCGGAGCGCGTCGGCGACGACGTCGTCCGGCGCGTTGATGAGCTTCTTCATGCCACTCCTAGGTACTGACGGGCAGGATGGCTCACGCGGCGAGCGCGACCGGCGCGCGGCACGCGCCGGGCTGGTTCATTTGACCGATCAGCGCCGTGTGACGACCGCCGCAAGCGATCCACCCAGCACAGATAATGGCCTGCAAGCGCCCTTCTTTTTGAACCATCGCTCTCCACCCACGAGCCTTAGTTTGCGACAATAACGGAAACGGTTCGACAATGTCAAACATCGTTCGAACCCATGCTCCAACCGCCGCCGGGCGCGCGTGAGCGCCCGATCAGATGCCGGGCCGGATCCAATCAATCGAGCGTGCAGCGGCAATCCTTCGCCTGCTTTCAGGCCAGTCACGCCGCCTCGGAGTGGCCGAGCTTGCCGGTGAGCTGGGCCTTCCGAAGGGGACCGTTCACGGGATCCTGCGCACGCTTCAGTTCGTCGGCTTCGTAGAGCAGGATCGCGAGTCGGGCAAGTACCAGCTCGGGGCGGCGCTGCTGCACATGGGGTCGAGCTACCTCGACGGCAACGAGCTCCGCACCCGCGCGCTCAATTGGGCTGATGCGCTCGCCACACAGAGCGGCGAGAGCGTGCGAATCGGGACCCTGCACGAGAACCAGGTGCTGATCGTCCACCACGTTTTCCGCCCCGACGACAGCCGTCAGGCCCTCGAGGTAGGGAGCCTCGTGCCAGCGCACGCGACGGCGCTCGGCAAGGCGCTTTTGGCCGGCCACCGCTATCTCGCCGCCGAGCTGCTCGGGGGCGATGGTCTGACGAGCTACACGTCCTCGACCGTCACCGACATCTACCGGCTGCGTCGCGAGCTCGACGACATCTCCGAGCACGGTTGGGCAAGCGAGGTCGGCGAGCTCGTCCGGGATACGGCCTCGATCGCGGCCCCGATCACCGACCGCCGTCGGGTGACCGTAGGGGCGATCGGGATCACCGGCCCGGTCGAACGTCTATGCGAGGCCGAGCGGCCGCGAGCGGACCTGATCGGGTACGTGACAACCAGTGCACGGGCAGTCTCGCGCGAGCTTGGAGCGCTTCCATGGTAGGAATTGCATGTGTCCGAGCGCTACGTCGCCGCGATCGATCAGGGAACGGCTTCGTCGAGGTGCATGGTGTTCGATCGCCGCGCGCGGATCGTGTCGGTGGCGCAGAAGGAGCATCGTCACTACTTCCCCAGACCCGGCTGGGTCGAGCACGATCCCGAGGAGATCTGGGGCAACGTTCTCGAGGTAGTCAACGAGGCGCTGGCCAAGGCCGAGCTCTCACCCGCTGACCTCAGCGCGCTGGGGATCGCAAACCAGCGCGAGACGACGGTGCTGTGGGACCGCCGGACCGGGACGCCGGTTCACAACGCGATCAACTGGGAGGACACGCGCACCGACCAGCTGTGCCGCGAGCTCGCCGGCGACGCGGGGCAGAACCGCTTCCGCGAGAAGACCGGGTTGCCGCTCGCCACCTACTTCTCGGGCCCGAAGGTGCGCTGGTTGCTGGACCGTGTCCCGGGACTGCGCGAGCGCGCCGAGGAGGGCGAGGTCCTGTTCGGCACGATCGACTCGTGGCTGATCTGGAACCTGTGCGGGCGCCACGTGACCGATGTGACCAATGCCAGCCGCACGATGCTGATGGACCTCAACACCCGCGAGTGGGACGACGAGCTGCTGTCGGCAATGGGCGTCCCGCGGGCGATGCTCCCGGAGATCCGCCCGTCGGCAGAGATCTACGGCGAGGCGGGCCCGCCGCTGGCGGGCGTCCCGGTCGCGTCGCTGCTCGGCGACCAACATGCTGCGCTCGTGGGTCAGACCTGCTTTGACCCTGGCGATGCGAAATGCACCTATGGCACCGGCAGCTTCTTCTTGCTCAATACCGGCGAGGCGCCGGCACGCTCGGACAGCGGGCTGCTGTCGACGATCGGATACGACCTGGGCGTCGGCAAGCCGACGTACGCGCTGGAGGGCTCGATCGCGGTCACCGGCGCGCTGGTGCAGTGGATTCGCGACAACATCGGGCTGATCGGCTCGGCGCCCGAGATCGAGACCCTCGCGCTGTCGGTCGAAGACAACGGCGGCTGCTACTTCGTGCCCGCGTTCTCCGGTCTGTTCGCGCCGCACTGGCGAAGCGACGCGCGCGGAGTGATCGCGGGACTGACCGGATACATCAACAAGGGCCATCTGGCCAGGGCCGTGCTCGAGGCCACGGCCTGGCAGACGCGCGAGGTGATGGACGCGATGAACACCGACTACGGAGGCTCGCTGTCCGAACTGCGCGTCGACGGCGGCATGACCGCCAACAACCTCCTGATGCAGTTCCTGGCGGACGTGCTCGACGTGCCGGTGGTCAGGCCGATCGTCGCCGAGACGGTGTCGCTCGGCTCGGCCTACGCCGCCGGTCTGGCGGTCGGGTTCTGGCCCGACCTCGCCAGCCTCGAGGCCAACTGGCACAAGGCGGCGGAATGGCTTCCGGCGATGGACGGCGAGATGCGCGCCAAGGGCTACCGGAAGTGGAAGAAGGCCGTGGCGCGCGCGGTCGACTGGCTCGACGACGACGACTGAGCGGCGCCACGCCCGGGGGCGGGAATCGCCGATCAGCCGACGGCCGCGCCGTTGCTGCCGTTCTCGAAGAAGTGCTGGACGGTGCGGATCGCGACGCTGACGTCGCCGCCAGGCTGGATCGGATCGCCGAACGAGATGTTCACCGGATAGCGCTTGGACAGGAACATGCCGTGCTTGCGGGCGGGCCAGAAGCGGCCGGGCGGCATCGCGTCGCGCGTGCCGGTGACGCGGATCGGGATGATCGGCATGCTGTGGCGGGCGGCCAGAACCGCGGCGCCGCGCCGCACGCGCGGGCTGCCGGTGTTGCGGGTCCGAGTTCCCTCGGGATACACGAGCAGGTTCCAACCCCGGTCCAGCAGCTTGTCCAGGTGACCCGCTGCGCGCTCGTCGAGGCCCCCTCCGCGGCGGTCCATCGGCACGGTGTTGAACAGCAGCGACACCAGGACTCCGACGAACCGGTTCTTGTAGAAGTAGTCCGCCGCGGCGGCCACCGCGGTGCGCTTGCGGATCCGACGCGGAAGCGCCGCCAGGATCACCGGCGTGTCGATGTGGCTGCGGTGGTTGGCAACCAGGATCACGGGGCCGCGCAGCCCCGAAAGCTTCTCGCGACCGGTTGCGCGCCGGCGGATGTAGAAGTCCATCGTCGGCTCGAGCACGACACTCTGGAACATCTCGCGAACACCTCGAGCCGCCCACGAGCGCGCCCACGGAACGTCGAGCTGGGACGCCGCCTTACGAAGTTGCCGGGGAGCCGCCTTGCTCAGCTCGAGGCTGCGGCGCTGCAGGCGCTGAGCCGTCGTTTCCTTGCGCCGGAAGCGGAACACGTAGGGAGAACCCCTCCATGTTGCAATCGTTACAGGAAGGAGCCCGCTGACGGCGCGACCGGCGAATGCGCCCCGACGAAGTTCGTGTCGCCCGCCGGAGGACACGCGACAGGCGACTGCGGTGAGTGCGGGGGCGCATGCGGTGCATTGTCGACGTTCTGCCCGCCACGCGCGGGTTTCATTTCGAGGTCGGCTGACTGACTCGTCAGTCGGGCGCGTGGCTAGGGCCGGGGCCAGCCGGGGCCGCGGCCAGCCGAGGCCCGGCCCGGATCACGGGGAAAACCGCACACTCGCCACGATCCGGGTCGAGGTGTGTGCGTTTGACGCTGCTATGCGGGGTCAATCCCACACACCTCGGCCGCAGTCCAACCGGTGTGCATTTTTCCCGGTTCTTAGCGTCTCCAGACACAGACGAGGGCGGCAACGCCTGTTGGCGCCGCCGCCCTCGGTCAAGCGAGCACTCGCCGCCCTAAGCGGGAGGCGGTACGTCGCGGGCCACTCTGCCCTCCTCCATCGCTGGTGGTCCGACCGGGGCATTGCCCCGAGCGATCAGGATGTCTCTGATGAAGAAGTCGTAGACAACGGCGGCGATTATGCCGCCCACAATAGGCGCGATAATCGGTATCCAGAAGTAGACATTGATACTGCCGTTCCCTGGAGGAACGGACTTGTAATTACCGGGTAGGGCAAGCTTGCCCCACCCCGCAATCCACGCGAACAACCGCGGCCCGAAGTCACGTGCCGGGTTGATGGCGTATCCGGTGTTGGCACCAAAGGACGCGCCGACCGCGGCGACGATGACGCCGACGATCAGTGGGCCCATATTGGCCTGAGGGGCGATGTTGAACTCGTCAGAGATCGCGAACACCACCAGCACAAGCAGGAAGGTGCCCACAGCTTCGTCGAGGAACGGCCCTCCTATGTTGTGGTAGTACGGCGCTGGGAACGTGGCGAAGATGCTGTACGTCGCTAGTGACGTCTTCTTCACCGCGTGGGTGTTCACCAGATAGGTGTCGATCGCGTTGTGGTAGACCCAGAACACGACGGCGGCGGCCACGAACGCACCCGCGACCTGCGCCAGGATGTAGCCGGGCACCTTGCCCCATGGGAATCCCCGCTTGACTGCATTTGCGACGGTGACCGCCGGGTTGATGTGCGCGCCGGTAACTCCGCCGGCCACGTACACACCGCAGATCACCGCGAACATCCACCCGAAGACGATCAGCAACCAGTCACCGGCTGCCAGGAAGACCGTTATCTTCGTCGCGGCGCGCCCTGACGAGTTCAGTGCCGCGACCGCCATCGCGACGACTCCGTCACCGAACATGATCAGAACGAACGTTCCTAAGAACTCGGCCAGGTACTCGCCGCTCGCTGTATTTCGCCAGGTGCCGCGTCGTCGCACCCGCTACTGTCGCCACATACCCTCCTCCCAAGTCGTCGGGTTCGTACTACGGATGACTTTGGCTCGCCCGGTCCCGGGCAACCCGACGATGTCGGGCGTCCGCCGAACGGTCCACGATGCACCCCCTCGCCCACGGGAGCTGCCGGCGCATCCGCGCCGGAACGGGCTCACTCCACGGCCAGCCATCCGTCGAGCGCCCCTCTCCAATCGTCCCTGACGAGCGTCCTGTGCACGACAACGCGGGTCTCGCGAGGAGGCGATCGAAAGGGGGTTCGACCGACGCGCGACGAAGACATCGACACCGAGTCTTGCTGCACTCAACGAGACACCACTCTCACACCGCCGCCCACCTAATCGGCGTGGCGGGGCCCGCATGCACGAGTCGGGCCGAGACTACCAGCCTCCGTTCGACAATGTCAAACGGCGTTTACGGGCGGAGAGGTGAGGCGATTGGGTCCTTAAACACGACGGGGACCCGCTTCCAGGGTCCCCGTCGGTGATCCCTCAGCGCACCCACGGCCGGGTTGGGCGCGTCCTCTGGGAAATCGGTACTGCGGACGCTCAAACTCCCCAGAGCTTCAAAAGTTGCGACACGCGACTTGCAATCTCAGTTGCCATACTTGGAGGTCCCCCACCCTGGGGGCGTAGCTCAGTTGGTTAGAGCGCTGCCCTGTCACGGCAGAGGTCGCGGGTTCGAGTCCCGTCGCTCCCGTAAGTCGTCGACACCGCAAACGCGGTGTCGACGCGCGGCTTGTTAGCCGCCGATCGCGAGTCCTCTCGCTTGGTCGCCGGCTCCGACGTACTGAACCGGCTTCTCGTACACGTCGGCGCGCAGTCGCTCCGACATGCCGGCGCGGTCATACAGCCGCAGGCCACGAGGGTTGTCCGAGGCGACGTCGAGCCAGGCCTCGCGCAGGCCCGCGCGCGCGAAACACTCAAACGCGGTCAGCAGCAGGCTGGTCCCCAGCCCACGACCGCGCTCGCTTGGGTCGACGGCCAGCAGGTCCACATACCCCGAGCCCGCCGGCTGTTGCCTGCACAGCGTGAACCCGGCGATCGCATCGCCGCGCCGCGCCACGCGGCTGAGATCGGGGTCGAGATACGGGGATTGGAGGTGCTCCTGGTCAAACGACTCAAAGCCCGACGGCTCGAAATCGGCGTTGCCGGCGAATGACGCCGTATCGGCCAGATGGAGGGCGCGCGCGTCTGCGGGGAGATCGAGCGGCGCGAGCGTGATCCCGGCGGGCGGGAGCGGCGCCGGCGCGGGCCCCTCCAGCGGCTTGGCCATCTGGATCACGCTTCGAACCTGCCGATAGCCGGCAGCCGCCAGCAACCCGTGAGCGCCGGCGTTTCCGTGGGCGATCACCTGGCGGTGATGGGAGCGGCGGCGCTCCTGCGCCAGCGCCTCGGCCCACTCACGCAGGCGCGAACCGACGCCTCGGCGCTCGTGGCCGGGGTCGACGAACACCAGCGCGCCCTGCTCGAACAGGCCCGCATAGCCGACCACGACGTCGTCGTCGTGGGCCACGACCGCGTCGGCCTCCGGGCGAAAGCGCTGCTCCCGCCAGCGCTCGAGCAAGAACCCGCGGAGGAACTCGGCTACGCCGAAATCGCGTGCCTCGCGCGCGGCGAGGACGCGCAGCACGCCGTCGTCGTCATCGCGACTGGACGGGCGTAGCGCGAGCACGAGCGGGCTCGACTTCGTCGGCGTAGAGAAGCCAGCGGAACAGCGTGAGCAACACGACGATCGTCATCACCACGGCGCTCGACACACACCACTGGCAGATCGCGTGGATCGTGAACAGCTCGCGATACGTCAGGTACATGCTGAAGCAGAAGCCGAACAACGCCAGCCCGAATCCGGCGGCACGCCCGGTCTCGCCGCGCAATGCCAGCGAGCCGAGGATCAGGACGTAGCCGACGAGGCCGAGCGTGGCCACCGGGATGCCGCCCAACTTCGCGTACCGCGAGGCCTGCACGGTCTCGCATCCGCCGCTGGACAGGCACAGCACCTTCAGTCCCGCGTAGTGCACGTAGGTCAGATAGCCCGCGATCCCGATCCCGATCAGGCAGAAGACGCCGATGGCGATCCGCAGGCGCTGATCGGTCGTGGTCGCTTTCATCGCCTCACTCCCCGGGATCAGGAGACTGAATTGATGGTCTGCTGAAGCGAGTCGTAGGGCAGGTCGCCGGAGACCGGCTGCGCCTGGCCCTTCGGGCCCTTGAACACGAGCGTCGGCGTGGCGCTGGCGCCAACCGCGGCAGCCTGATTAGAGTCGCTGTTGATCTGCGAGCCCAGCGACGAGGAGTTGCGGTCAGTGCGCCAGGTGTTCACGTTCAAGCCCGGGACCTGCTGGGCCAGGGAGTCTAGGTAGCTCTCGTTGACGTAGCCAGAGTCCTCCTGTCCCTGCTCGTGGTAGAAGAGCTCGGCGTAGTTCCAGAAGCGCTGCTGCTGGCCTGCCGCCAGCGCCGCGACCTGCTGGAGCTGGAAGGTCTGCTGGTCGCGCGTGGCGGTCTGAAGCGCTTTGTAGACCACCTGCACCTTGCCCGATCGCACGTCCTTGGAGACGAGCTGCTTGAAGCCGTTCAGCGTGAACGCCTGACAGACGGGGCACTGGAGGTCGCCGTAGTAGGTCATCGTCACAGGAGCCTTGGGATTGCCCAGGCGGGTTCCGTCCTGCGGGATGCCTTGGAGCAGCGACTGCACCTGCGCGACGGTCTTCGTCGCGGTCGCGCCCTTTGCCAGTCCGCCCTTGTGGCCACCGCCGCTCGAGATCGCGATCGCGACCGCGAAGACGGCCACGGCGGCGATCACGACGCCGCCGATCATCCGCAGCCGGCGCGTTCGCCGCTCCCGCTCCTGGCGGGCCTTCTCCTCGGCGAGCCTGCGCGCTCGCGCCTCTTCACGCTGAGCCTTTCTAGAGGCCATCTTCTCTTCTAGTCCTTTCGGTGATACGCAAATTGGGCACAGCGGCCCGCAACGGAAGGATCAACGGTTCGAACTGCCCAATGCTTCGTTGCGCCAACGACCGGCGTATACGCCTGCTAAATCGCCAATGACCATAGCTAAAGGGTGCTTGGGCCGATGAAGTCCCTCGTAAGAGAATGATGCGCTCGTTCACGGCGCCGTCTCGGCCGATCGGGGGCCGGTCCGCAGCGGGCGAGCGCGGAGGCTGAGACCCCAGGCGATCCCAATCGCCAGAGCGCCGGCAGCCAACACGATCCACGCGATCGCGTCGCTCGACCCACCGGCGCGCGGAGCTTGCACGCTCGATACCGGCAACGGGTGCCCCGCCGGCCGCCGCGATCTGCCGGACGGCCGTGATCGCGGCCCCGGCGAGCCCCGCGCCCGGGGCTCCGAGCGCGGCCAGCGAGGTTTGGCCCGGCAGTGGACGGCCGAGCCGGGTTAGCCCAAAGCCGTTGGGCATCACCACGAGCAACGGCCCCTTGTGCACGAACGCGAGCTCCTGACCGAGAAAGCGCGCGTACGTCGCGGGCTGGCGCCACAGGGCAGTGACGGAGCCGAGGTCGGCCGCCGAGCCGACCAGCGCGACTCGAATCGGATACCCGCGCCGGGCGGCGTTCTGCAGCAGCGCGGTCAGCTGCGCCCGCTGGGCGGGTGTCGCGCCGGCGTCCTGGGGCAGGAACAGCGCCTGCGTCGCGAGCACGTCGGACGCCGGATCGCCGTCGGCGCGCGCGGGCGCGGCGTGCCAGGACCAGGCGAGCGCGATCAGCGCCGCAACCAGGGCGGCCCGCGCCCAGGCGCTGCGCTCGGAGGGGTGCGTACAGTCCGTCAACTGCCAATGAAACCGGTGGGAACGCGCAAGTTTATGGCCGGTCGGCGTCAGGCAGTCGTGGTGCTGGCCGCGCTGCTGGCGCTCGCGGCCGTGCCGCCGACGGCCGCGGCGCACGGTCCGATCGCGCCGATCTCGTCGAGCTACCTGGCCAAGCCGGCGCAGGTTCCGGCGGGATTGGAAGCCAAGACCGTAGACGGCGACCAGCGGATGTGGCTGCGGGTGCCGGCCGCCCAGACGGTGGTCGTCCTCGACTACCGCGGCGCGCCGTATCTCCGCTTCTCGCCCAGCGGGGTCGAGGTCAACCACAACTCCGAGATGTACTACCTCAACCAGACTCCCGTGGCCGAGACGCCGCCCGCGAACCTGACCGCGAGCACTCCCCCAACCTGGCACCGGGTCAGCGGCGGCCACGAGTACGGCTGGCACGACGGGAGGCTGCACGCGCTCGCGACGGTCGCGCTGACGCCCGGCTCGGCGTTCGTCGGCCGGTGGACGATCCCGATCCGTGTCAACGGAGCCGCGAGCGCGATCGCCGGCGGCCTGTATCACGCCGACAGCCCGTCGATCGTGTGGTTCTGGCCGATCATCGTGTTGCTCGCCTGCGTGCTGGCCGCGTGGCGGATCGGTAGCGACGCGCTGGATGCCAGGCTGACCCGCGTGCTGGCGATCGTCGCGCTGGTGTCGATCGTGGCGGGCTCCGCCGCCAAGCAGCTTCACGGCCGCCCCACCGTCGGAGCGTTCGCGCTGATCGAGTTTGTGGTGATCGTCGCGCTCGCCGCCTGGGGCCTGTGGCGGGTCCTGTCCGGTCGCGCGGGCTACTTCATGCTGTTCGCGATCGGCTTCCTCGCGATCGCGGTCGGACTCGAGCTTGTCCCGACGCTGCTGCACGGGTTCGCCCTGACCGCGCTGCCGGCGTTCGTGGCGCGCAGCCTGGCGGTGATGTGCCTGGGAACGGGGATCGGCCTGCTTCCGTTCGCGTTTCGAATGGCGGCCCGGGCGGACGCCGGCGCGCGCGCCTCCGACTACGACGAAGAGCTCGACGAGGAGGACGACGGTGCTTGGGGCCTGGCCTGACAGGGCCCGCGCCGTCGTGATCGGTGCGCCGGTCTGCGCCGCGCTCGTGCTCGTGCTGTGCGGCTGCGGATCGAGCGCGCCGACGCCCAGCACGACGAGCTCCGCGGTGCCGGCGGATCTGCTCGCGCAGGCGCGTCCGATCGGGCGTGGCGCCCGCTTTCATCCGCCCGCGACGGGTCCGGTCGTGGGCAGTTGCAAGTCAAAGCTGGGCGCCCGGGTCGGCGCCCACGTTGAGCTGTTCGCTGCAAACCGGGTCGTGCTGATCGCCGCCGGAATCGGCACCCGCCCACCGCTGCGCTACAGCGCCGGAAGGATCGCGAGCGCTCGCTGCTATGGCGACCTCGTGACGCTGGAGCCAACCGGGGTCGTGCTGGTGCGGCGCGGAGCCCGGCTCACGCTCTCGGACCTTTTTCGGTCGTGGGGGCAGCCGTTGTCCGCGCACCGTATTGCCTCGTTCTCGGCTGCCCCGGGCCAGAGCGTGCGAGTGTTCGTGAACGGCCGGCCCCGGAACGGCCCGCCGGGCGCGGTGCCCCTGAGCGCGCACTCGGAGATCGTGCTCGAGGTCGGCCCGCGCGTGCCGCCGCACGCTTCCTACACATTCCCGCCCGGGACCTGAGCCCGAGCGCTATTTTTAGCGGGCGAAGATGTCCGGACCGCTCCAGCGCGGCGCCCTGATCAGGCGGCTCGCGCCATTGGCATTGATGCCTCCCGCCGCGTTTGCTGTTCATCAGCTGCGCTACTGGCTGGCGTTCGGCGGCCACGCGGGCCTGTTCCTGAATCGCCAGGGCCACCTCTACCTGCACTCGCTGGCGCCGTGGCTGGCGGTGGCAGTCG
Organism: uncultured Solirubrobacterales bacterium; assembly: GCA_963725925.1. Taxonomy (GTDB): domain Bacteria; phylum Actinomycetota; class Thermoleophilia; order Solirubrobacterales; family Solirubrobacteraceae; genus Palsa-465. Next base: position 43,084 of record CAVSAY010000015.1, on the reverse strand, counting down.
CGATCGCGATCGGGGCCTTCCTGCAGGCTCTGGGACGTGCGCTCGGCGGGCAGCGCTCGCTGTCTCGCCACACGCTCTCGTTCACAGCGCTGTGGCTGATCTGCGCAGCGGCTCTGGTGGCGATCTACATGACGCAGGAGCTGCTCGAGGGGCTGCTTGCGACCGGGCACCCGGCCGGACTGGTCGGCGTGTTCGGATACGGCGGGTGGTGGTCGCTGCCGGCGGCGCTCGCCGTCGGCCTGGTGCTCGCCGCAGCGTTCCACGGCGCCCGCTGGGCGCTGCAGGAGGTCGCCGAGCGCCGATCCGGCACGCCCAGGATTCGCCGCGCGCGCATTTCCGTGCCGCGCCCGCCTTACAGCGCGCCGGCGCCCAGGCTGGCGCCGCTCGCCGACGGCTGGTCGGACCGCGGCCCGCCTCGCTGAGGCCGCCCCAGTACAGCTGACCCTCCGCACGGCCGCGTCACGGACGCGCTGCGCGACCCGCGACCGATGCCGCCGCCACCGCGGAGCAATGCCGATGCCGATGCCGCTTGCGCAAAGGCGCCGTCCGACCATCGACGAGAGGACCCGCAAACGTGAATGCCAGAACCCCGATCGGAACACGCCTCGCGCTGAGCGTGTCGATCGTCGCCGCGCTCGCGCTGCTGGCGCCGGCGGCCGCCTCGGCGCACGCACGCGTCAGCCCGGCCGTGTCGGTGAAGGGCGAGCTGCAGCTCTACAGCCTGGCTGTGCCGACAGAGAAGGAGAACGCCACAACCAGCAAGGTCGTGATGACCGTTCCATCCGGGTTCGGGATCGACTCGTTCGTGCCGCCGCCCCCCGGGTGGACACAGCAAGTGCGCCAGACCGGCTCCGGGGAGGACGCGGTCGTCACGCAGGTGACCTGGACGGGTGGCAAGACGCCCACCGGCCAGGATTCGCTGTTTCAGTTCCTCGCCCAGCCGGCGTCGGCCAAGACCTACACGTTCCTCGTCCAGCAGACCTACTCCGACGGCTCGATCGTCAACTGGTCGGGGTCGGAGTCGTCCGACGCACCCGCGCCGACGATCGAGGTCAAGGACTCGCTGGGAGGCTCGAGCGGAACCTCGGCGCTGACGATCGCCGCGCTGATCGTCGCCGTGCTCGCGCTGGCGGCGGCCGGGATCGCCCTGGTCGGACGCGGTCGCGGCGGTGACGGAGGGGGCCGGCCACTCGCATGAGGCGCGTGCGCGCAGTCGTCGTCGCTGTGGCCGCGGTTGTGGCCGCTCTGGTGCTGCCCAGCGTCGCTTCGGCGCACGCCTACCTGATCAAAACCGAGCCCGCGGCAAGCGGCGTGCTGGAGTCCCCGCCTGCCACCGTCCAGCTCACCTACGACGAGGCGGTCGAGCCCCGGTTCGCGATCATCTCGGTGACCGACGCGGCCGGACACCAGGTGACGACCGGGCCGGTCCAGCGGTCGCCCACGAATCCCGACACGCTGGTCGTGCCGCTGCGCCCGCACCTGCCGGAGGGCTGGTACCTGGTCTACTGGCGCGCGATCTCGGTCGACGGCCATCCGGTGCAGGGCGCGTTCACGTACGCCGTCGGCCCCAACCCGGGGCCGGCGCCGCAGTTCCCGGTGCCAAAGGTGTCCGCCAGCGCGAAGACGGCGAAGCTGCTGATCGCGCGCTGGGTGATGTTCCTGTCGGTGATGACCGCGATCGGCCTGTTCGCGTTGCGGATGCTGATCGCGCGGCCGCTGATCCGGCGCGTCGAGGGGACGACGCTGCGGGCCGTATCGGTGGCCTGCGTGGCGTCGTCGATCGTGGGGCTGATCGCGATCCCGGTGTACCTGGATTTCTCGGTCGCCAACGACTCGCTGCGGTCGGTGTTCGATCTGAGCGCGCTCGTGCCCCTTTACCGGGTCACCGCGTTCGGACGGGCGATCCTCGACTTCGAGATCTGCTTTGCGCTGTTCTGCGTCGCCGCATGGACGGCGCTGTGGGTGGATCGGCCGCAGCGCGAACAGCGCTCGGTCGCCGAGCTCGCCTCGCTGGCGGGAGCGCTGCTCGCGGCGGCGGCGGCGCTGATCATCCCGGGTGCCGCCGGCCATCCGGCTCAGACCTCGCCGCGAGGGCTGACGATGGCGCTGGACTGGCTGCACCTCGCGTCTGGGTCGATCTGGTTCGGCGGTCTCGTGGGGCTGCTGATCGTCTGGCGCAGCGCCGAGATCCGGCTCCGCGTGCCGACGCTGTCGGTGGTCGTCCCGCGCTTCTCCAACGTGGCGCTCGTGTCGGCGATCGTCGTCGCGGGCACGGGCGTCGGTGAAGCGATCATCCACATGCCCGCGGTCAACGCGCTGTGGGAGACCGGCTTCGGCCAGGCGATCCTGGTCAAGAGCGGGCTGCTGATCGCGGCGTTTGCACTGGCCTCGGGCAACCTGCTGCGGTCGCGCCCGCAGCTGATCGCGGCGCGCGAGCGGCCCGACGCAGGTCAGCCGGCGGCCTCCCGGCTGCGGAATCTGATCGGCGGCGAGACGGTGATCGTGGCCGGCATCGTGTTTGTCGCGGCGGTGCTCTCAAGCCTTGCCCCGCCCCCGCCGGCGTTCGCGCTGCAGAACTCGGCGCTCGCCACGGTCGGACCGGGGCGCGTCGCGCGCACGGTCAACCGAGCGGGCTACGAGCTGCAGGTGCTCGTCTCGCCGAACAAGGCCGCGGCGCCCGATTCGTTCGCGCTGCGGATCACCAAGGGCGGCAAGCCCGTCCGCGGCGCCAACGTGACGCTCGCGCTAAATCACTTGGAGATGCAGATGCCACAGCAGGAGTACCAGCTCACCGAGACCCAGCCCGGGATCTACTCGCGCTCCGCGCCCGCCCTGGTGATGGTCGGGCGCTGGGGCCTGAGCTTCCAGATCACCCCCAAGGGCGGCCAGCCGTTCAGGCGCTGATCGTCGACCAGGCAGACGGATAGGAGAACCAGATGAACCGTCAAGGATTTCCCCGCCGCCGCCTGCATCGCATGGCGCTGCTCGGGGCGCTCGCGATCGCAGTGCCGGCGATCGCGGCGTGCGGCAGCAGCTCGAGCGGCGCCGTCAGCGCTCCCGTGATCGGGGCCGCCAAGACGTTCTCGCTGGCCGGGTTCGAGCCCGCCGCGAAGGTCGTGCCGGGCAAGCCGACGACCGTGTCGTTCACGATCCAGCAGCCCAACGGCAAGCCGCTGACCGCCTACAAGACCGGATCTGGTCCCCACACCGGCGTGCACCTGATCATCGTCCGCGACGACCTCGCGTACATCATCCACCAGCATCCGCCGGTGGGAGCCAACGGCCTGCTGCGCCAGACGGTCACGTTCCCCGCGCCGGGGCGCTACCGCGTGCTCGTCGACGCCTACCCGAACATCCCCGGCGGTCAGCCGAACTTCCAGCTGTTCAAGACCGTCGACGTCAAGGGCGCGTATCACCCCAAGGCGCTGCCGCCGTTCACCTCCGATCAGACCGTCGACGGCTACCACATCGACATGCAGGGCCATCCGAAGATCCATGCGATCCAGGCGCAGTTCGTCCACGTCGACGTGACCGACCCCAACGGCAAGCGGGTCACGTTCGTGCCCTGGTTCGGCGCGCTCGCGCACGCGATCTTCTTTCACGAAGGATCGCTGGACTACTTCCACACCCACATCTGCGCGCCCAACGCTCCCAACTGCGGTGCACTCCCCGGCGTCACCGCAACCCGCGTGGCGGGCACCTCCACGGCCCCGGGCAAGCTCACGATCGGCGTGCTGCTGCCGGCGCCGGGCACCTGGCGCCTGTTCTTGCAGATGAAGCTCGGCGGGCGCGTCGTGACCGCTCCCTACACGCTGAAGGTGGCGTCGTGACCCCGGGCGGTGTATGGGTTCGGCTGCTGGCCTCGCTGGTCGCACTGGGCGCTGGCGTGGCGGCGCTGGTGATCGCGATCCTCCTGGTCCACACCGTCCTCGGCTAGCGCCGTCTTTCCGGGGATGCTGGATGCGAAAGACGTGAAATACCGCCGTTTCGCGTCCCGCCCCGTCGGAACGGGGCTCAGTCGTGGACCGCGAAGCGGCGGCGGACGACGACCAGCGCGGCCGCGGCGGCGATAGCGACGGCCGCCAGAGCGGCCACGAGGATTGCGCGCGACCCATTACCTCCGGAGCCGGATCCGCCGCCACTGCCCTTCAGCGGATGGCCCGCGGCGGCGGCGAGCTTGGGGACGGCGAGGATCGCCGCGCGGGCGAGGTCGTTGCTCTTCGTGCTCGCCGGCTTGGCCAGCGCCGCGGCCGCCGCCTTGGTCTTGGCATCCACGCCCTGGACGCCGTAGCCGGCGGCCATCACCACCAGCAGCGGCTGCTTGGTCTGGAAGCTGATCTCCTGATCGAGGAAATCGGCGTACTTCTGCGGCTTGCCGAACAGGCTCGGGATCACGCCGAGGTCGACCGGCCCGCCGATCAGCGCCACCTTCAGCGGGAAGTGGGCCTGCTTGGCAGCTGCCGTCTCGGCGTTTAGCTGCTTCTGGAGCGCCGGCGAGGTCGGCGGGCTGTACGGGTAGAAGACGTTCTCTCCGAGCAGCACGTCGCTCGCCGGATCGCCGTCGGCCAAGACCGCCGCCGGCAGCAGCGCCGAGGCCAGCAGCGCCACGACCAGCGATCTGAGCATTCGCGATCGCACCGCGGAGTAGATTAGTCGCGTGCCGGAAGAGGACCGTGTAGCTCGCAACGAGTCCATCGCCCGCGAGGTCAACGAGGCGATCGAGCACGGCCGGGGACCGGCCGACGTGCTGGCGCCGGTCGCGTTCAGGTGCGAGTGCGGGCGCTTGGGCTGCAACAAGCTGATCGAGGTGACGATGGGCGATTACGAGCGCGTGCGCGCGCATCCACGCCAGTTCCTGATCGTCAGCGGCCACGAGCAGACGGAGTTCGAGACCGTCGTCTACGCCCGCGAGAACTACTCGGTGGTCGAGAAGCAGGACGAGGCCGGCCGCGAGGCCGAGGCGCGCGACCCTCGTTCTTGAACCCGGGCCTAGGCGCCCGCCGGCTCGAACCAGAACCGCATCCGTACGGCGGTCCCGCCCGACTGCGGCTGGCGGATCGTGAAGTCGTCGGTGACCTGCGAGATCAGACCGAGCCCCATTCCCAGCCCCGGCGTGTCGGTGTGCGTCTGAAAGCCGAGGCCGTCGTCGGCGATCTCGACGACGAATTCGCCACGACCGGACCAGGCGACCACGTGGATGCAGCCGTCGCGTTCCGGATACGCGTGGATCACGGCGTTGGTCAGCGCCTCGGACACGGCCAGGCGCACCGCTTCGAGCTGGTCCTCATCGGCGCCCGCCGACCTCGCCACGGCCACCAATGCGGTGCGTGCATGCGGGACCGAATCGGCCACGGCCGAGTAATCCCTGCTCAGCGCGGGTGAAGAGTCTTCTCCCAATTCGTTTCTTGCCAGGACACTCATAGCCTCTTAGCTTCTGGGATACCCAGACTCTCGATCGAATAACCGAGGCAACTGCACCCCTTTTTGCAGGGACTAACGCGGGCGGCCGGCCGGCGGCGCAGACGCGGTCCTGGCACCATCGCGGGTGGTGGATATCGACGATCTCTACGGGGTCGCGCTCGATCGTTTCGTTCCCGAGCGCACGGAGCTCGCAAAGGCCTTGCGCAAGGAGGGCCGTCGCGAGGATGCCGCCGAAGTGGCCGCGCTGCGCAAGCCCTCGGTGGCCGCCTGGGCGGTCAACCAGCTGATCCGGACTCAGGGCCGCTCCGTCAAGGACCTGTTCGGCGCCGGCGACGCGCTCCGCCGCGCCCACGAACAGGCCGCCTCGGGGCGTGGCGACGCCCAGGCGCTGCGCAAAGCGACCCAGGACGAGCGCGCCGCCGTGGACACGCTGATGGGGGCCGCTCGGGGCCTGCTCACCTCCGACGGGCACGAGCTGAGCCCGACCGTGATCGATCGCGTCGCGGAGACGCTGCGCGCCGCGGCGCTGGATCCGGACGCGCGGTCGCAGGTGAGCGGGGGCCGGCTCGAGCGCGAGCTGCGTCATGTCGGGCTCGGATTCCTCGGCGACATCGCCCCCGCCCCCACTGCGCCCGCTCCGAAGCGCAAGGCACCTGCTCCGAAGGGCAAACAGGACCAGGAGCGAAAGGCTGCCGAGGCCCGCGAGCGCGAACGCGCCCAGGCTCTGAAGGACGCCCGAGCGACGGAGAAGGAGGCCCGCCGCGAGCTCGAGCGGGCGCAGAAGGCGGCCGACTCCGCGCAGGCGCGGCGGGACAAGGCCGCCGCCGCGCTCGACGAAGCCGAACGCGAGCTCGCCGACGCGCAGGCCCAGGCGGAGGCGGCGACGGCGGCGCACGAGCGGGCGGCACAGGCGCTCGATCGCGTCCAGACCCAATAGGGTTGCGCCGTGCGCTTCGCTGCTGACCGGCCCCTGGGAGTAGCGCCGGCGACCGTGCGCGACTACCGCGAGCTGGCGCGACGCCGGCTGCCCCGCCAGCTGTTCGACTACATCGACGGCGGCGCCTACGAGGAGGCCACGCTGCGCGCCAACGTCGGCGATCTCGAGCGCCTGCTGCTGCGCCAGATCGTGATGCGCGACGTGTCGACGCGCGATCCGTCCGTGGAGCTGTTCGGCCAGCGCCTGGCGCTGCCGGTGATCCTCGCCCCGGTCGGGCTCGGCGGGATGTTCGCCCAGCGCGCGGAGGTGCAGGCGGCGCGGGCGGCGGAGCGCGCCGGCGTCCCGTTCATCGAGTCGACCGTGTCGGTGTGCAGCATCGAGGAGGTCGCGCGGGCCACGTCGGTGCCGCCCTGGTTTCAGCTGTACGTGATGCGCGACCGCGGCTACGCCCAGGAGCTGATGGCCCGCGCGCATGCCGTCGGCTCGCCGGTGCTGGTGCTGACCGTCGACCTGGCGGTGGTCGGCGCTCGCCACCGGGATACGCGTAATGCAATCGCGGGCAGGCCGTCGAGCTGGGCGAAGGCCCGCCGTGGCCTGGACCTGGTCTCGCATCCTCGCTGGATCCGCGACGTACCCATCGGGGGAAAGCCGCTGACGTTCGGCAACCTCGAGAAGGTCGTGCCGGGCGCGACCAGCCCCGGCGACTTCCGTAAGTGGGTCGACGGGCAGTTCGACCCGAGCGTCACCTGGGACGACATCGCGTGGGTGCGCGAGAACTGGACCGGGCGCCTGCTGGTCAAGGGCATCCTCGATCCCGAGGATGCGCGGCGTGCAGTTGAAGTGGGAGTGGACGGCGTCGTGGTCTCAAACCACGGCGGCCGCCAACTCGACTCGGTGCCGTCGACCGTGCGTGCGCTCGCGGACGTGGTCGACGCGATCGGGGGTCAAGTCGAGGTGCTCGTCGACGGCGGTGTGCGCACCGGGCTCGACGTCGTCAAGATGGTCGCAGTGGGCGCCAAGGCGGTGCTGATCGGGCGCGCGTGGGCGTGGTCGGTGGCGGCGGCCGGTGAGTCAGGGGTGCGCCACGTGCTGGCGATCCTGAAGGCCGACATGGACGTCGCGCTGGCCCTGATCGGCCGCAACTCGATCGCCGACGTCGACCGGTCGGCGCTGTACCACTCGGGCGCGCCGGTCGTGTCCTAAACGGACGCGGGGGCGCCGCGGCACGAAGACCGCGGCGCACGCGTGTACGTCTCCTCAGGCCTTGATCAGGCCGTGCGGGTCGAGCACGAACTTCTTGGCCACGCCGCTGTCGAAGTCCTTGTATCCCTTCGGAGCCTCGTCCAGCGAGATCACGGTGGCGTTAACCGCCTTGGCGATCTGCGCCTTGTCATGCAGGATCATCTGCATCAGGCCGTGGTGGTACTTCATCACCGGACACTGACCGGTGGTGAAGCTCTGGGACTTGGCCCAGCCGAGGCCGATGCGGATCGACAGCGAGCCCTGCTTGGCCGCGTCGTCGACCGCGCCCGGATCGCCGGTCACGTACAGCCCGGGGATACCGAGCTTTCCGGCGGCCCTGGTCACGTCCATGATCGAGTTCAGCACCGTCGCCGGAGCCTCGTGCTCCGAGTCGGCGCCGTGGCCGCGGGCCTCAAAGCCGACCGCGTCGACGGCCGCGTCGACCTCGGGCACGCCGAGGATCTGCTCGATCTGATCCTTCGGGTCACCCTTGGAGATGTCGACGGTCTCACAGCCGAAGCTGCGCGCCTGCTCCAGTCGCTCGGGGATCAGGTCGCCGACGATCACCACCGACGCGCCCAGCAGCTGCGCGGAGTGCGCCGCGGCGAGCCCGACCGGCCCGGCGCCGGCGACGTACACCGTCGAGCCCGACGTGACCCCGGCGGTGTAGGCGCCGTGGTAGCCGGTCGGGAAGATGTCCGACAGCATCGTCAGGTCGAGGATCTTCTCCATCGCCGCTTCCTTGTCGGGGAACGGCAACAGGTTCCAGTCGGCGTACGGAACCAGCACGTACTCGGCCTGGCCGCCGACCCAGCCGCCCATGTCCACGTACCCGTAGGCCGAGCCGGGACGCTCGGGGTTGACGTTCAGGCAGACGCCGGTGTTGCCGGTCTTGCACATCCGGCAGCGCCCGCACGCGATGTTGAACGGGACCGAACACAGGTCCCCCTTCTTGATGAACTCCACCCCCGGCCCGGTCTCGATCACCTCGCCGGTGATCTCGTGACCAAGGACCAGTCCCTCGGGCGCGGTGGTGCGCCCCCGGACCATGTGCTGGTCGGAGCCGCAGATGTTGGTCGATACGCATTTGAGGATCGCCGCATGCGGAAGCTTGCGGCCAACGTTTGCGGGATTGACACCGGGTCCGTCCTGGAGCTCGAAGCTGGGGAAGTCGATGTCGTGGACCTCCACCTTGCCGGTGCCCATGTAGGCAACGCCGCGGTTATCTGCCATTTCTCCCTCCTCGGTTGAATGTGCAGTACCGCTTGGCCTACCCGCTCGCCGGCCGCTTGCACATCGACACCCCCCAGGTGGGTGTCAGTGCTTACAACTCGTGCTCGGCGAGCCGCGCCTTGAGGTCGCGGCAGCGCGAGTGGAGCTCTTCGGTCCGCGCCCGGGTCTGCTGGTGCACCGGGTGGTTGCGACCGCCGTCGCGCCCGCCGCCCATCGCGAACGCGTACTCCCAGCTCGCCATGTGGGCCTTGAGCTCGGCAGTCGCCTGCTCGAGCTCTGCGCGAAGCCGTTCCGGCAGATCCATCGTGAAGCGAAATTGAACCAGGAGGCCAGGACGGCCGGCGACGGACTTGCGTTCGTATGGAGGGCGTGCTAACCTAAGCTCATTAGGCAACTACCTATGGCTCATAGCTCTCATCCGATGGAGGTAAACCGGTGAACAGCCGCACACTGAACCAAAATCTCATTCAACTGACTCGGTATCGCTTCGTGAACGCCTACCTGGTCCGCGAGGATGACGGCTTCACGCTCGTCGACACGACGCTCGGCGGGGGTGCCGACGACCTGATCGGGGCCGCGCAGGCCGCGGGCGGCCAGATCCGCCGGATCGCGCTCACCCACGGGCACGGCGATCACGTCGGTTCGGTCGAGGGCCTGAAGCAGAAGCTCGGGCCCGACGTGCAGGTGCTGCTCGGCGAGCTTGACGCCCGCATCCTGGCCGGCGAGAACGTCGTCGAGGGCAAGCTCCCCGGCAGCTGGCCGAAGGTGCAGTGGGCGCCGGACGTCCGCCTCGCGCCGGGCGACCGCGTCGGGAGCCTCGAGGTCGTCGCCAGCCCGGGCCACAGCCCCGGACACGTGGCGTTCCTCGACACGCGCGACCGAACGCTGATCGCCGGCGACGTGTTCACGTCCTACGGTCAGGTCGCGGTCACCAACAGCTTCTACTGGCGCTTCCCGTTCGCGACGATGGCCACGTGGGACAAGAGCAAGGACGTGGAGTCCGCGCGGGCGCTGCGAGCGCTCGACCCCGCGCTGCTGGTCGTCGGCCACGGGCCGGCAACCGCTGCGCCCGGCGACGCGATGGACAAGGCGATCGCTCGCGCGAGCGGCTGATGGCCCGGGCCGGGCTCGACACCGACGCGGTCGTCGCCGCAGCGTCGCAGCTGGCGGACGCCGATGGCCTGGAGGCGGTCACGCTGGCGCGGCTGGCCGCCACCCTCGGCGTCCGGTCGCCGTCGCTGTACGCGCACGTCGACGGGCTCGCCGACCTGACGCGGCGGCTGGCCGTGCGCGGCGCCCGGGAGCTGGCGGCAGAGCTGCAGAAGGCGGTTGCGGGGCGGTCGGGCAGCGACGCGCTCGGGGCGATGGCCGACGCGTATCGCGCGTACGCGCGCGCCCACCCGGGCACGTACGCGGCGCTGCAGCGTGCCCCGGCCCGCGGCGATGCCGAGGCCGCGGGCGCGGCGGCCGGGGTGGTCGAGGTGGTGCTGGCGGTGCTCCGCGGCTACGACCTCGAAGGCGACGACGCGATCCACGCGACGCGGATCATCCGCGCGGCGCTGCACGGATTCGTGACGCTGGAGACGGGTGGCGGATTCGGGATCCCGCTCGATCTCAACGACAGCTACGCGCGGCTCGTCGACGTGCTCGACCGTGGCCTGTCGCGCGCGTAACGTTTGCCGGGATGTCGAGCGCCTACGTCAAGGTCGAGCACGACGGGACGTCCGACACGGTCGCCGTCGAAGAGCCGCTGGAGATCCGGGTCGACGGCAATCCGCTCGCGGTGACGATGCGCACGCCGGGCCACGATGAGGAGCTCGCGCTCGGTTTCCTGTACGGCGAGGGTTTGATCGACGGGCCGCGGGATGTCGGCCTGACCGAGGACTTCGCGGCCAACACCGTCGAGGTGCGGGGGCCGCTGACGCGCGAGCCCGGCGAGCGGCGCTTCTACACGACCTCGTCGTGCGGCGTGTGCGGCAAGGGAGCGCTCGAGGAGGTCGCGGTGCACAGCGCGCCGCTGCCCGACGGCCCCGCGGTGGCCCGCTCGCTCGTCGCCGATCTGCCCAACCGGCTCGAGCAGCCGGCCTTCGAGCACACCGGCGGGGTGCATGCCACCGGCCTGTTCACCGCCGCCGGCGAGCTGCTGCACACGCGCGAAGACGTCGGACGCCACAACGCCATGGACAAGGTCGTCGGACGTGCCCTGCTCGACGGAATCGTGCCGCTGGGCGAGCGGATCCTGTGCGTCAGCGGACGGCTGTCGTTCGAGCTCGTGCAGAAGGCCGCCGTCGCCGGCGCGCCGATCCTCGTCGGGGTCGGCGCCCCCAGCTCACTGGCGATCTCGCTGGCCGATGATCGCGGCCTGACGCTGTGCGGGTTCGCGCGGCGGGGGCGGATGAACGTCTACACGCACCCGCAGCGAATCCTCGAGGGGTAAGCGGCCGCTAGGCAGCGGCCAGGCTGACCACCCGCTCGAGCTCCTCCTCCGAGGACCACGCGCCGACCGACGCGCGGACGACGCCGAACGCGGCGATGAAGCGCACGACTACGTCCTCCTCGGCGAGCCGCTGCACGTCGGCCTCGGGGTCGGCCGACTTCCACGACACCAGCGTCGAGCGGCTTCGCTCGAGCACCTCGAGCCCGCGCTCGCTCAGCTTGTCGGCGAGCGAGGACGACAGCGACGCGGCACGCTCGTGGACCCACGGCCAGCCGGCCTCCTCGAACACCCCCAGCGAGGCCAACGACCAGGCGCTGCGGATGCCGGTCGGAAAGCCGTGGTCGAGGCGTGCGGCGCCCTCCGCCGGCTCGAACTCGAGCGCGCGCTGCGGATCGGCGATCGAGGTGTAGCCGGGCCACGGGACCAGCAGGTCGTCGAGGTGCTCTGCGCGCACGTAGAGGCAGCCGCTGCCCTCCGGTCCGCACAGCCACTTCTGGCCCGACGCGGCATAGAACGCGCAGCCGAGCTCCTCAACGTCGACGGGGATCGCGCCGATCGACTGGGCGGCGTCGAGCAGCACCGGCACGCCGGTCGCCGCGAGCGCCTCGGTGTCGACGATCCGCCCGCTGACCCAGGAAACGTGCGAGCACGCGACGAGCCGCGTCGAGGACTTCACCTCGTTGGCGATCTCCACGAACGGCACCTCGCGCACGGTCACGCCGGGCCGCAACCGCGCTCGTCCGAGCGGGCCGAGCAGCCCCGGGTGCTCCTCCTCGGTCGTGAGGATCTCGTCCCCGGCGCGAAGGTCAAGCCCGGAGATAACGGTGTTGACGCCGTCGGTGGTCGAGCCGGTCAAGGCGACGTCCGCGGCGGACGCGCCGATCACCGCGGCGTAGGCATCGCGGACCTGATCGCGCAAGCCCATCAGCCCATCGAAGTACGGCTTGCCGCAGCGGCCCTGCAGCGTCTCGAGGTCGACCCTGCGGTGTGCCGCCTCGGCGGAGCGGGCAGGGACCGGCCCCTCGGTGCCGGCATTCAGGTACGAGAGGCGGTCGAACACCGGGAACTGCGCGCGGAAGGTGGCGGGGTCAGCCGCCTGGATGGCTGAGTCGGTCATCGGCCTATTCTCCCCGACATGTGCTTCTCATTCGATGCGCGCCCTCCGGCGCCCCCAACGGACTTGCTGCTCGCACCGATCGCCGGAGGCGCCGGGGCCGAGCTGCTCGAGCTGACCTCGGCGGACGGCACGCGCTTCTCCGCCGCCCTCGCAGAGGCCCCCGAGGACCGCGGCGCCGGGATCGTGATCCTGCCCGACGTCCGCGGGCTGTACCCGTTCTACTCCGAGCTTGCCGAGCGCTTTGCGCAGGCCGGCCATCACGCGATCGCGATCGATTACTTCGGCCGCAGCGCGGGTCTGGGGCCGCGCGGCGAGGAGTTCGAGTACATGCCGCACGTCTCGCAGCTGCGGGTGCCGCAGGTGCACGCCGACGCCAAGGCCGCGATCGCCGCGCTGCGCGACCGCACCGGCGACCGGCCGGTGGTGAGCGTCGGGTTCTGCCTCGGCGGCTTTATGTCGTTCCTGGCCGCCGCCAACCTCGCCGACGAGCTCGCCGGCGTGGTCGGCTTCTACGGAATCCTGACCGGCGAGCGCTTCGGCACCGACGGGCCGCTCGACCGCGTGTCGTCGATCAAGCGCCCCGTGCTCGGGCTGTTCGGCGGCGAAGACCAGGCGATCGGAGTCGACCAGGTGGAGGAGTTCGACAAGCGCCTGGACGAGACCGGCGTCGAGCACGAGATCCACGTGTATCCGGGCGCGCCGCATTCCTTCTTCGACCGCCGGTTCGAGCAGTACGCCGAGGCGTGTGAGGACGCCTGGCGGCGGATGCTGGCGTTCATCGGCAAGCACGGGTAGCGGCGGCCCGAATCGGACCGCCGCCACCAGTCAGGACCTTTGCGTTAGAACCCGGTCGTGCCGTTCGGGGTGCCGAGCCCGGTCGGGCCGTCGTAGCCCGGCCCGGCGGTGCACAGGTACGACGGCGAGCAGCTCCCGTTGGAGCCGCTGGTGACGTCGAACAGCGAGCTCGTGTGGCTGTAGGGATAGCTCCCCGCCGTGACCGACGCGGCGTTACCCGCGAGCGCGTACACGGAGGCGATCAGCGGCGAGCTGAGGCTCGTGCCGCCGACCTGGGCCCAGCCGTCGAGCCCCTGCGCGATCCCGGCCTCGATCAGGCGGTCGCAGAACGAGCTCGTGCCGCAGTTGTTGTACGTGTCATAGACGCCCAATCCGCTGTTGGGATCGGCGTCGGCCGACACGTCGGCGACGGTGCGCTTGCTGCAGCCGGAGTCCTGCTGCCACGCCGGCTTTGGCTCAAACGCAGAGCAGCCGCTGCCCGCACCCGACCAGGCGGTCTCGCTCCAGCCGCGAGCGTTGCTCGCGGTCGTGAGCGTCGTGCCTCCGACGCCGGTCACGTACTGCGACGACGCGGGCCAGCTGACCCCGTAACCGGAGTCGCCGGAGCTCGCGGTGATCGCGACTCCGGGGTGGTTGAAGTGCGTGTCCTCGCTCAGGATCGACGAGTCCTCGCTACCGCCCCAGCTGTTTGACACCGACGCGACGCCGGCGGCCTTGGCGGCCGTGTCCTCGGCCGCGACCAGGTCGGCGGTGTTCGCCGAGCTCGCCTCGACCAGCAGGATCTTGCAGTCCGGACACGCCGACGAGACGGCGTCGAGGTCCAGGCTCTCCTCCTCGGCCCAGCCGTAGTCGCCCGACGGCAGCGGCGACGTGGCGCCCTTCTCGTTGACCTGCTTGAAGCACCCGTTGGCAGTCGTGCACGCCGGCAGTCCGTACGTGCTGCGGAACTTCGCCAGGTCCGACGCGGCCTTCGGGTCGTTGTAGGCGTCGACGATCGCGACGGTCTTCCCGCCCGACGAGAGGCCGCCCAGCTTGTAGGCGGACTGGATCTGCGACGGCCCCAGACCGGTCGGCCCGGCCATCACCTGCGGGCCCTCTTGGCGCGCGTGCGCAATCGCCTGTGAGAAGCAGCGGACCTCGCCGCCGGCGGCGACGGCGGCCGCGCCGAGGACGTCGGACGCGCGGCCGTGGTTGGCCGGATTGGCGCATCCGAACGCCACGTGAGAGCCGAGCCGCGGAGCGGCCGGCCGTACAGCTCTGGACGCCGCGCCCGCAGGCGCAGCGACAGCCATCAGCGCGGCGCCCGCAACAACGAGCACCAGCGCGCATCTACGCGCAGGGGATCCACCCTTGCCACTGTCCATGACTCATACCTCCCGCGGTTGGAATCAATGGATGGAGGAGCGGCAGGCTACCGACTCCCGGCGCTTGCGGACCCCGCTAGGAGGTTTTGTCCTTCGAGGAGGCCTTAGCGGTGCGAGACCGTTTGCGACTTGGAGTCGTCGTCGCGCTCGGCGAGTTCGCGCTTGAGCACCTTGCCGGTCGAGTTGCGCGGCAGCTCGTCGATGAACACCACCTCGCGCGGGGTCTTGTAGCCGGCGAGGTTCTGCTTGACGTAGTCCTTGGCCTCGTCCTCGCTCAGGTTGGCGCCGGAGCGCAAGACCACGAACGCCTTCAGCCGCTGCCCGAACTTCTCGTCGTCGACGCCGATCACCGCCGCCTCCTCGACGGCCTCGTGACCGGAGAGCAGCTCCTCGACCTCGGCGGGGAACACGTTCTCGCCGCCGGAGACGATCATCTCGTCGTCGCGGCCCTCGATGAACAGCCGGCCCTTCTCGTCGAAGTGCCCGACGTCGCCGCTGGCCATCAGCCCGTCGACCTCGTCCTTGCTGCCGCCGCCGGTGTAGCCCTCGAACTGCGACTGGTTGCCGACGAAGATCCGGCCGGTCTCTCCCTGGGGCAGCTCGCGCTTGCCTTCGTCGTCGTAGATCCTCACGACCGACCCGCGAACGACCTTGCCGACCGAGCCGGGCTCCGCTTTCAGATCGTCCGGCGTGGCGATCGTCGCGTAGGAGATCTCGGTCGAGCCGTACAGGTTGTAGATCACCGGACCGAACGCCTTCAGCGCGCGCTTGGTGAGCTCCACTCCGAGCGCCGAGCCGCTGACGAAGATGATCCGCAGGTTCGAAAGGTCGTGCTCGGCGATCTTGTCCTCGCCGACGTCGAGGATCCGCTGCAGCATCACCGGCACCACCACCATCGCGGTGGCCTTGTGGCGCTCCAGGCTGTCGAGTGTCTCCTCGGGATCGAAGCGCCTGCGGACGACCAACGTCGATCCGAGTCCGATCCCCACCATCGACTGCATGAAGCCGAGCGCGTGGAACGCCGGAACGCACATCTCGGTGACCTCGCCGGCGCGGAACGGGACCTTGCTGAGCAGGCCGCCGAGCAGGCCGAGCGACCGGGGCTCAGAACGCGGCGCGCCCTTCGGGCTGCCGGTGGTGCCGCTGGTGAGGATCGTGATCTTCGGCGTGGCGCCCGCCTTCGGCGGATTGCTGGGATCGCCGCGCTTGACCAGCGCCTCGAGCGTGTCGTCACCCTCCTCGTCGGTCCACGCGCGATAGCGGCCGCGGGGCGGGTCATCGATTCCCGCGAGCGCTTCGGCGTACTCGTCGTCGTAGACGAGCAGGTCGGTGCCTTCGCGTTCGGCCACCTCTCGGATCTGGGGGCCCGCGAAGGAGGTGTTGAGCAGAACGACGCGAGCGCCGCATTTGGCAGCGGCGAACACTGCGTCGAAGAACCCGCGGTGATTGCGAACGAGGATCGCGACGCCCTCGCCGGGCTCGAGCCCGTCCTCGCGCCAGCAGTTGGCGATCGCGTTTGAGCGCTCGTCGAGCTGCTTGTAGGTGAGCTCGCCGACCTCGTCGACGATCGCGGTGCGGTCGCCGAACCGGATCGCGCCCGCGGTGACTGCGCCGCCCAACAGTCCGTAGCGCTCGAAGGCGCGCAGGATCTGTGCCGACTGGTGGGGAAGCGGGATGCCGACCATGCCGCTGCGCAGGCACAGCGCGGCGAAGTACGCCTCGTCGCCGAGCCGCTCGGCGAGCTTCAGTCCCGTGGAAACGATGTTCCTGGGGTCGAGCATTTTGGGGTCGAGATCTACGATTCCAATCGCCTCCCTACGGCGCTGCTTTCGTGCGACGAGCTCATTTCTGAGGGGCTCAAAGGACCCTACGCCAATCCGGGAAGGTTTGGCCCCGGTCGGGCGTCCTCGCAGTAGGTGTCCTAGACGTGACCGCTTCTAACCGCATCGGGGCTATTGCAATCCCACCGGGGCAACGGGGCCTCCAGTGGCGTGCGAGAGCCCTGCTCGCGCGGTTACTCAAGGACTCAGGCAGCGGACCTGTGGCCCACTCGCTGCAGCTCCTGCTCTGAGAGAACGGCGCCGTCGTCGACCCCACGCGGCGACGGCGCCAATTTTCTCGATCGGTTTGATTGCCTGTGCGTGGGTAAGTACAAGGGGAATGGACGGCGGGATCATCACCATGCCCCTGCGCATCAGCGTTGGCGGCGCGCGTGTCGTTTTGCGCACCGCTGCCGGCGCGGCAGGCTGCGCCGCGAAGCTCAGTGGCCGCGCCACCGTCGCGGCGACGCGGACGGCGGCTCGAGTCAGCGACACCGTGGCGTGGGGTCGACCCGCGCCGTCGTTCGAGCCCCCGCCCGAAGCGGCGGCGCCGGTGGTCTCCGATCTGCGAGCGGCCCCTTCGGTCAACGGTGATCTGAGCGAGCCGCCGCGGACGCGGACGCCTCGCGTTCCCGACATCGCGCCCCCGCCGCAGCCGTTGCCTCCGACGCCGGAGGAGCCGGTTCATGTCTCCGAGGAGCCCGAGCTGGTGCAGGAAGTGGCCGAGCCGGGCGCCGAGGATGGGGCCGGAGCATCGGTGACCATCGCCGAGCCGTGGCCGGGCTATGCCCGGATGACCGCCAAGCAGGTGATCGAGCGCCTAACCGACGCGACGGCCGCCGAGCTTGCCGCTGTCCAGCTCTACGAAAGCATCAACCGGGACCGCCAAACAGTGCGCGCCGCGGCTGAGCGCAACCTGAAGTCCAAGACTCGCCGCGGCTCGCCCGACTGAAAGGAGCCGGGCCATATGCCCCAGGCTAAGACACTGAACGCGCGAGACGCGAAGCTGGTCCAATGGCTGACCGAGGCCTACGCCAAAGAGGCGGAGCTCGAGGCAGACCTGACCGCTCACATCGCGCTGACCGAGAAGATGTCCTACAAGAAGCGGCTGCGCAAGCACCTGACCGAGACGCGCGACCACAAGCGTCGCGTGGGGTCGCGGATCAAGCAGATCGGCGGCACCGCCAGCGCCAGCGCGCTGCCCGGCGTGCCGAACGCCGTCGGCGAGGTCGCCGGCAAGGCCGTGGCCGCGGTCAAGGGCCAGGTCGGCGCCGCGCGCGCCGCGATCAGCCCTCAGGCTGAGACCCACCTGCGCAACGCCCAGGAGGAGCTCCGCGAGGAGCACGTCGAGATCGCGTTGTACACGCGGATTGAGACGTTCGCCGTCGAAGTCGGCGACAAGGACACCGCGCAGCTGGCCAAGAGCATCCGCCGCGACGAGGAGCGTATGGCGAAGTTCCTCGACGCCGAGCTGGTGCGGCTGGTCAAGGAGGTCGTCCGGGCCGAGATCCCGCGCGACCAGCGCACCACCCCGCGCCGTCGCAGCACCCGCCGGCGCACCACGACCCGCGCCGCAAGCGCTCGCTCGCGGACCGCGACCGGTGTCGTGCGCACGGGCACGAGGAGCGGGTCGAGCTCGCGCAACGGCGCCTCCTCGTCCTCGCGGCGGACGACGTCTCGCGCCCGCACCACCTCGCGCGCCTAGCGCAGCACGCCAACGGCGCATTCTCGCCACCGCGTAGCCGCCGACCGGACCGGAGCGGACCGATGAGTTTCGGATCGGCCTCCGGTCTGATCAGCGTCGGACTGAAATCGACGAAAAGGAGAGCGGCGAAGTGAGTGGCGAGAATGCAACGATGGCCCCGGCGGTCGGGCAGCACGGAGACCGCGCCCGCTGGATCGCACTGGTCGTCCTGTGCGTGGGCATGCTGATGATCGTGCTCGACGTGACGGTCGTGAACGTCGCGCTGCCGAACATCCAGAGCGATCTGGGCTTCGGCTCCTCGAGCCTGGCGTGGGTCGTCAACGCCTACCTGATCGCGTTCGGCGGACTGCTGCTCCTCGCGGGCCGGCTCGGCGATCTGCTGGGTCGCCGCCGCGTGTTCATGACCGGACTGGTCGTGTTCACACTCGCTTCGCTGATCTGTGGGCTGTCTGACAGCCAGGGCATGCTGATCGCCGCCCGGTTCGTGCAGGGCATCGGCGGTGCAATGACGTCGGCGGTGATCCTGGGAATGATCGTGACGATGTTCTCGGAGCCGGGCGAGCAGGCCAAGGCGATGGGCGTCTATGCGTTCGTGGCCTCCGCAGGCGGCTCGATCGGGCTCCTGGCGGGTGGAGTCCTCACCCAGGCGATCAGCTGGCACTGGATCTTCTTCATCAACGTCCCGATCGGAATCGCGACCGGCGTGTTTGCGACCCGCGTGCTGCCCTCCGACACCGGATTGGGCATGCGCCAGGGCGCCGACGGTTTCGGCGCGCTGCTGATCACCGCGGCGCTGATGCTCGGCGTGTACACGATCGTCAAGCCGGCAGCCGAGCAGGGCTGGGGCTCCGGGCGGACGCTCGCGCTGGGCGCCGTCTCGCTGGCGCTGCTGGCGGCCTTCCTCGTCCGCGAGGCCACGGCCCGCACGCCGCTGGTGCCGCTGCGGATCTTCCGCTCGCGCAACATCTCGGGCGCCAACGTGATCCAGGCGCTCGTGGTGGCCGGCATGTTCAGCGTGTTCTTCCTGGGGACGCTGTACCTGCGGCGCGTGCTCGGCTACGACGCGCTCGAGATCGGGCTCGCGTTCCTGCCGACGACGCTGGTGATGGGCATCCTGTCGCTGCGCTACTCCGAGCGGCTGATCATGCGCTTCGGTCCACGCAACGTCCTGATCCCGGGCCTCGCGCTGATCGCCGCGGGACTGGGACTGTTCGCCCGCGTGCCGGTCGACGGCCACTACCTGACCGACATCCTTCCCGCCGGGCTGCTGATGGGCTGTGGCGTCGGCGTGTCGTTCGCCGCGCTGATGACGCTCGCGATGGCCGACGCGGCGCCGAGCGAGGCGGGGCTGGCATCGGGACTGGTCAACACCACGGCCCAGGTCGGCGGCGCACTCGGACTGGCCGTCCTCGCCACGTTGTCGGCGACGCGCACCTCGCATCTGCTCGGCAGCGGGGTGTCGGCCCACGCCGCGCTGACCGCCGGCTACCACCTGGGGTTCATCGTCGGTGCGGCGCTCGTGGTCGGGGCGCTGGTCGTCGCCGTGGTCGTGCTCCGGCCGGCAGCGGCGCCCGCGGGGGCGCACGCGCGTGTCAGCGCCGAGCCGGCCGGCTCCGAGGCGTGAGGGCATATCGCGACGCCCCCGGCCGCGTGGATCGGCGAAGCGTTACCTGTTAACGGCCGTATGCGCGGTTAACAGGTAACGCTTCGGGTAATTCGTCGCGCCACCGGCACGCCGCTATCGTCGATCACAGATCGATGAGCACGAACAACACCGACCTCAGCCACCGTCACCGCGTCGTCGTCGTCGGCGGCGGCTTCGGCGGCGTCCGCGCCGTCCAGGCGCTCGAGAACGAGCCGGTCGAGATCACGCTGATCGACAAGAACAACCAGCATCTGTTCCAGCCGCTGCTCTACCAGGTCGCGACCGGCGTCCTGTCGTCGGGGCAGATCGCGCCCGCGCTGCGCGCGATGTTCCGCAAGCAGCGCAACGTGCGCGTGCTGCTCGGCGTCGTCGACCACATCGACCTCGAGCAGCGCACGGTGCGGATGATCGCCGACGAGGTCAAGGAGATCCCGTACGACACGCTGATCGTCGCGACCGGCGCCACGCACTCCTACTTCGGACACGACGAGTGGTCGCAGATCGCTCCGGGGATGAAGTCGCTCGACGACGCGCGCCGCGTGCGCACGCGGATCCTCGGCGCGTTCGAGATCGCCGAGCAGAACGACGACCCCGCAGAGCAGGCGGCGTGGCTGACGTTCGCGGTCGTCGGCGCCGGGCCTACCGGCGTCGAGCTCGCCGGGCAGATCGCGCTGCTGGCCAACCGCGTCCTCAAGGACGACTACCGCAACATCGATCCGTCCACCGCGCGCGTGCTGCTGCTCGACGCGACGCCGCACGTGCTCGGCACCTACCCGCCGAGCCTCAGCCGGCGCGCCGCCGACGACCTGCGCCACCTCGGCGTCGAGGTCGAGCTGAGCGCGCCGGTCACCAACATCGCCCTCAGCGGACTGACGATCGGGTCCGGCGACGAGGCCCGTCACATCGAGGCGCGAACGATCCTGTGGGCAGCCGGCGTCAAGGCGTCGCCGCTGGCGGCGCTGCTCGGTCAGGCGAGCGGCGCAGAGGTCGACCGCGCGGGACGGCTGCACGTGAACCCGGACCTGACGGTTCCCGGCCATCCCGAGGTGTTCGCGATCGGCGACATGATCACGATCGCAGACGTGCCGGGGACGGCACAGCCGGCCATCCAAGAGGGCAAGTACGCGGCCAAGGTGCTCCGTGCCAGCTTGACCGGCAAGCCGGCGCCCGGGCCGTTTCATTACCGCGACCTCGGCTCGATGGCCGTGATCGGCCGCACCCGCGCGGTGGCCGATCTGTTCGGCAAGATCCGCCTGGGCGGCTTTCCCGCGTTCTTGATCTGGGGCGTGGTCCACCTCGCGAACCTGGTGGGCTGGGGCAACCGCTACGAGGCGGTTGCACGCTGGGGCTGGACGATCCTCGCCCGCAACCGCCGTGAGCGCGAGATCAGCATCGTCAGCCTGGTCAGCGACGAGGCCGCGCTGCGCGAGCTCGAGGAGATGCGCAGCGTCGGCACGGCGACGCCGCTCGAATCGGCCGATCAGCCGAGCTGAGGCTCGGCGGCGGCCCGCTCGGGCCGCGCCCAGACGCCGCGCTCCTGCAACACCTCAACCTGCCGCCGCGTCACCTGCTCGCGGTACTCCGCATGCGTGTAGGGCTTGCGCTCGAGATAGAGGTTCTTCGGGTAGATCGGCTGCTCGTAGATCAGCTGGTACTGCTCGGTCGTCAGGTCCTTCATCCAGTTGTCCCACTGGGCGGTCTGGCGGAAGTGGCGCAGTCCCTCGACGTCGATCGTGCCCGCGATCCAGGTTGAGCCGGCTCCGTACGGGACCTCGGTGACGATCTGGCCGCGATAGTCGACGATCTGCGAGCCGCCCGAGAACGTGTCGATCGGCGTCGTGGAGTCCTTGTCGAGGTAGTACGTGCCGAGGTTCATCCCGATCACGTACATGTTGTTGTCGAGCGCGCGGGCGCGGTTCTGGACCGAGAACATGCCGCTCATCACCCCGGGCGCGGGATACGGGCCGCGATAGGCGATCTCGCAGCCGTTCATCGCCAGCCCGCGGGCGTTCTCGGGATACGACGCCTCGTTGGCCATCATGATCCCGATCCGCCCGATCTCGGTGTCGGCCACCGGGTAGAAGGCGTCGAGGTCGTAGCCGTAGAGCTCGATCCAGCGATCCCAGACGTTGTGGGGCGTGACCGAGTGCTCGACGGGAAGCAGCGGCACGACCTTGTGGTGCTTGAGGACGACCGATCCGTCCTCGGGCTCGATCACGAAGCCGACGTTGAAGAAGCGGTCGGGGAACTCCGGATGGCGCGCCTTGGCCTGGGCGATCACGTAGGCGTTCCACTGCTTGGCCAGCCGCCCGAGCTCGTCGGTCTCGGGTCCCGGGAATGTCGATCGCGCACTCGCGTGAGTAGGAGACGTGGTCGAGGTCGAGCACCTCGTCGGTGAACCCCTGAAGGCCGCCCTCGGGGACGCAGATCAACCTCACCGGCAGGTCCATGCTCGACAGCCACGAGGCCGCCTTGATCATGTGCGCGATGTGCTCGAGGTTCCAGCTGATCTCCTCGCGACGACGGATGCCGCGCATCGTCGAAATCAGACCGACGGCTTGATAGGGCTCGATCATCGGGAGGCTCCTCTCTCTGCTGGTAGGGGCACACTATCCGCTGCGCGTACGATCGCCGCATGGAGCTCCCTCCCGGCCCGGGCGCCCCGCCGCTGTGGCAGACGATCGCGTGGATGGCGCGCCCGGCGGCGTTCATGCGCCGCATCCACGAGCGCCATGGCGATCCGGTCACGATCCGCACCTACTGGACCGAGCAGCCGATGGTGCTGTTCTCCAACCCGGACGCTGTGCGCGAGATCTTCCGGCTCGATCCGGCGATCGCGCCGGCCGGCCAGAGCTGGGAGTTCCTGCGCCCGTTCGCGGGCGAGCACTCGATCCTGCTGCTCGACGGAGCCGCGCACATCCGCGAGCGACGGCTGCTGCAGGGCCCGTTCCACGGCGAGCGGATGCGCGCGTTCGCGCCGATGATCGCCCAGCTCGCGCGCAGCGAGCTGAGCACCTGGAGCGGGCAGGTGGTGGCGCTTGACCGGATGCGCGAGCTGACGCTCGAAGTGATCCTGCGGGTGGTGTTCGGCGCCGCCGACGGGGGCGAGGCGACGCGGCTGCGCGCCGTGATCGAATCGGCGCTTGGCACGGTCCGATCGCTTCCGCAGATCCTGGCGATGGCGCTCGTGATGCGCGACTTCGGGCGCCACAGCCCCTGGGGCCGCTTCCGGCTGGCGGTCGAGCGCTTCGACGAGGTGCTGCTCGAGCTGGTGGCGCAGCGGCGCCGGCAGCCGCGCGGCGACTCCGTGCTCGACATCCTGCTCGAGCAGCGCGACGAGCAGGGCAACGCCCCGTCGGACCGTCACCTCCGCGACGAGCTGGTGGCGCTGCTCGTCGGCGGCCACGACAGCTCGGCGGCGTCGCTGGCGTGGGCGTTCGAGCGGCTCGCGCGCAATCCCGCCGTTCACGCGCGGCTGCGAAAGGGCGACCCGGCGTACCTCGACGCGGTCGTCAAGGAAGTGATGCGAGCGCGCCCGGCGCTGACCATCGCCCCGCGTCTGCTGCTCGCGCCGGCGCGCATCGGCGGACACGACCTGCCCGCCGGGGTTCAGGTGGCGGCGTGCCTGTGGCTGGCGATGCGGCGCGAGGACCTGTGGCCGCACGCGTCGGCGTTCTCGCCCGAGCGCTGGCTCGACGGGCCGCCTCCCGGCCAGCCGTCCTGGATCCCGTTCGGAGGCGGCGTGCGCCGCTGTGCCGGCGCGCCGTTTGCCGAGATGGAGATGCGGGAGGTGCTGCGCGCCGCGGCGGATCTCCAGATCCGTCCGGCGCGGCCCAAGCCGGAGCGATCGCGGCGCAGCATGCTCGTCGTGATCCCCGACCGCGGCGCCGAGATCATCGTGGAGTGAGCGCCACCGCCACGACCAGCTCGACCAGATCTCCGATCACCCGCGGGTTGCGACCCGTCAGCTCCTTGATCCGTCCGAGGCGATAGTGCGCGGTGTTCGGATGGATGTGCAGGCGCTGCGCCAGGACGCGTACGTTCAGGTCAGCGTCGACGAACGCCCGCAACGTCGTCGCGAGCATTCCCCCGCGGGCGCGGTCCTCGTCGAGAAACGCGCGCACCCGCGGGTCGACCAGGCGCCTCGCGGTGTCGTCCGCGCGCAGTGCGAGGTACTGAAACGGCGACAGCCGCGGTAACGCCGTGACGCCGTCGCTGCCACCCAGGCACTCCATCGCCGCGCGTGCCTCGAGGTAGGCGCGCGGCAGCTCGCCGACCCCGGTCGCGACCGTGCTGATCCCGATCGCCAGCGGTATCCCCTCGCGCCGCAGCCTGACGCTTACCGCCTCGAGGCGGTCGCACATCTTCAGCGGATCGGCGTCGGAGCCGAGCGTGGGCAGCGCGATGATCTCCGCCTGGCGCGCGACCACCAGGGTCTTGGCCCCGCGCAGGCCCGTACGGGCAAGCGCCGCGCTCGCCGCGTGCAGGGCGTCCGAGCTCGCGGCGCGATCCGACGAGATCGCCGTGGCGACGATGATCGGCGCGTCGGCGTCGAGCCGGTAGGCGTGGGCGGCGGCGAGCAGCGGGCCGCTTGCAGGCATCTCGCCGGCCAGCAGGTGCTCGAGCAGGTCACGCTGCTCGCGGTGGTCGTCGACGAGCGCGTACTTCTGAAACTCCGCGTAGACGTGGGCGGCGTGGGTGCTGGCGAAGTCGACGTAGCGCATCACCGGACCGACGAGCGACAGCGCGGCCTCGTGACCCACCGGCGAGGTGCCCGCGCGCTCGAGCAGCGCGTCCCAGAAGACCTGCTGTCCGACGCGGAAGGCGTTGATGTAGTCCTCGAGCGCAAACCCGGCCCGGGCGCGACGCATGGCCGCTTTGCGGACGAAGGACAGATCCTCCAGCCTGGCGCCGCGGTCCTCCTGCAGGAGCCGCAGCTTGGTGCGGTAGTTGAGCAGGACCTGCTCACGCATGTCGGTGAACAGGCGATCGCCGCCCTGTGAATAGGCGACGATCTCGCGCTGGATTGCCAGCGCACCTAGATCGGCCAGCGCCTGGACGTCGTCCAGCAGCGCCGAGAGGATCCGCCCGCGTTCGAGCCGAATCTCCTGCGCGTCGGCCAGTGCCTCGTTGACGACGGTGGTCATGCTTCCGGGTCCTCCTCGCTCAGGCACTCGCTTGTGCGCGGTCAACAAGCATCATCCTCGTCGAGCCCCCTCCGAGCAAGCCACGAGCCCGGTCACGGCGGATTTTGCGACCGCCAGGTTGTGACGGCGTCACAAGTGAGATCTACAAAATTCGTGGCGTCGTGCCGATGCGTCGCAGCCCCGCTCGGGGCTAAGTTCCCGGGCGATGGGAGCGAGAGGAGGGATCCCCTCGTCGCGCCGAGGTGACTCGGCGCCGAATCGCCCTGCGTCGGGACTCGCACCGACGACCGACTGCTCAGCAGTGAAGTCAATCCACCGAGGAGGAGACATGCATTTATCCGTCAAGCGGTCGCTGGCGTCTGCGGCCGTGCTGCTGGGCGTCGCGCTTGTGGTGGCCGCGTGCGGCTCGTCGTCGTCGTCCTCGTCTGGGGGTTCGTCGGGGTCGGGTGGGTCGTCGGCTCCGGGGGTGACGGCGTCGTCGATCACGTTTGGTTCGCATCAGCCGTTGACGGGTCCGGCAGCGCCGGGGTATTCGGAGATCGCGCCGGCGTCGCAGGCGTTCTTTGATTATGTGAACGCGCATGGTGGGGTGTTTGGCCGCAAGCTGCATCTGACCTATAAGGACGATGCGTATAACCCGACCAACACCGTCAACGTCGTGCATCAGCTGGTGTTGCAGGATCACGTGTTCGGGATCTTCGAAGGGTTGGGGACGCCGACGCATACGAAGGTCGTGTCGTATTTGAACGCGTCCAAGGTCCCGGACTTGTTTGTCGCGTCGGGGTGCGCGTGCTGGGATGACGGGTCCAAGCAGCCCTACACGTTTGGGTGGCAGCCCAACTACACGATCGAGGGCAAGATCCTGGGGCAGTACATCAAGCAGCACTTCGCCGGTGAAAAGGTCGCGGTGCTCTACCAGGACGACGACTTCGGCCAGGGCGGCCTCGCGGGGATCCAGGCCGAGCTGCCGGCCAGCCAGATCGTGTCAAAGCAGGCGTATCAGTCCGGGACGACGACGCTGGCGCCGCAGGTCACCGCGATCAAGGCGTCAAAAGCCAAGGTGCTGGTCCAGTTCACCGTCCCGATCTACACCGCGATCGCCGAGCTGACAGCTTCACGCTGGGCTACAAGCCCCAGCTCGTCGTGTCCAACGTCGGGATCGACCCGACCACCGTCGGCGGCCTGCTCAAAGTCCGTCTCCAAGGGCAAGGCTTCCGGCACCGGGCTGATCGAAGGCGCGATCACCGACGGGTACCTCCCCTCGACCGCCGACACGTCGAACCCGTGGATCCAGCTGTTTCAGAAGATCCACGACCAGTACGACAAACAAGCCCCGTTTGACGGCAACGTCGAATACGGCATGGCGAACGCCTACACGCTCGTCCAAGCCCTCCAAGCCGCCGGCAAAAACCTCACCCGCCAAGCCGTCATCGACGCGATCAACCAACAAGGCGCCAAATGGACCGGCCCCGGCCTCGTCCCCTTCCGCTACTCACAAACCGACCACGGCGGCTACTCAGGCACCCAAATCGGCCACATCAAAAACGGCAAAATCGTCCTCACCGGCACCCCCCTCACCACCACCCCCGACCCCACCAGCCCAATCACCCCCTACACCACCACCCAACCCGCCCCACCCGCAACCGGCGTCCCCAGCAACTAAGAGACACCCCCAACAGCGCAGCGCCTGGTCAACCGATCAGGCGCTGCAGCCTCGACGCTGGTGCGCGCGGCCTGGTTCGACGGAATCGGGCTGGCCGCTACTCGCCGTCGGGCTCGGCGCCGTTGGTGATGTCAGCGCCGTTGGTCGCATCGGCGCCGTTGGCAGCGCCGACGGACGCATCCGGCCACTTGCGGCCTGCGACCTCGAGCTCTCTGACCTTCAGCGAGCCGATCTCGATCTCCTCGGCGCGCAGCCGCCGGATCACCGCATTGGCGATCGCCACCCGTCCGATCGCGACCGCGCCGATCGCCGAGACGGCGATCGCGAGCGGCCCCATCGCGGTCGGGCCGATCAGCCGGGCGCCGATCGCCCTGGCGCCGGTCAGGTGCGCTCCTGTGAGGTGCGCGCCGATCGTCTGGCTACGGATCTTGCTTGAGCGTGAGCGGGCCACCTGGTACCTCCTGTCTGGGGATGGAACCCCGGTCTAGCAACTACGCTTGTCGCGTGCGAAGCGGAGGTGCCCGCAAGGACGTCGACGAGAGCGCGAACTGGGTCTGGCTGTCGGTGATCCCGCTCGGCCTGGGCGCGTGGGCTCCGATCTACGCGGGCGCGCGAGTCCACAACCGCCGCTGGATGACGATCGGCGCCGTCTGGTCGCTGATCGCGGTGATCGGGTGGGTCGTGGCGATCGCGAGCAACGGCGGCGGCGCGGGTGGGCTGTTGATCATCCTGGGCTGGGCAGGTGCCGCGGCGACCTCGTTCGCGATCCGCGATCGCTACCGGGAGATGCTCGGCTCTCCGTTCGAGACGGCGGTCCTCGGCGCGGAGGGGCGTCTCGCCGAGCGCGATCGCGCCCGCAAGCTCGCGCGCGAGCGCCCCGCGCTCGCCCTGGAGATGGGAATCGGCCGCCCCGACCTGCCCAACGCGCAGTCCGCGGGGCTGGTCGACGTCAACAATGCTCCGGCCGGGGTAATCGCCCGACTGCCGGGCCTCGACGACGCACTCGCCCAGCAGATCGTCCGCGCGCGCGACGACACCCACGGGTTCACGTCCGTCGAGGATCTTGGTGTCGCTCTCGACCTCGACGGCAACCTCGTCGAGGACCTGCGCGAGTGCGTCGTGTTCCTGCCTCGCTCAGAGTGAGGTGAGCCCGAGCACGACGCTGGTGGCGCCGGTCGCCAGCGTGATCGCCAACAGCAGCACCTCGAAGTGCCTGGCGGTCAACCTGGCAAACAGCCGGCTGCCGATGGCGTGACCGGCGAGCACCGCCAGCACCGCCGCGATCAGCGTCCATGTACCGAGGTGCGCCTCATGCAGGACGGGCAGCAGGGTCAGCGCGGCGATGGTCCCCAGCCCCAGGAACATCGCGCCCAGCGAATCCCGCACGGCGTGCGCACGTAGCCCGCGCGACGACAGCCACAGCGCCACCGGGGGGCCGCTCACGCCGGTCGACGTCGCCAGCACGCCCGTCGTGAACCCGATCGGCACGCGCATCCATGTCTGTTTGCCGGGCACCCGAAGCGCGCCCCGCAGGACCACGAGCCCGAAGCCGATCACCGCGAGGCCGACCGCGACCTGCAAGACCGGCTTTGGCAGCGCGCGGAGCACCAATAGCCCGACGACGGTCCCCGGGGCTGCGGCGACGAGGATCGGTGCGACCTCCTTCCACGCCACCGTCGGGCGGCGGCGCTCCGCGAACAGCACGAGCACGTTCAAGAGCAGTCCGAGCCCGGTCCCCACGACGATTGCCCCGACCGCCGGCAGCACCGCGAACAGCACCGGCGTGAGGATCAGCGAGAAGCCGATACCGCCGGTCGCCTGAACGCAGGCGGCCAACAACGTTCCCGCTGCCACCAGGACGAGGGTCATCCCACAGTCGAGGCTACCGATGAACTTCGACGCCCGCGCGGGTCCTAAGGAGCAGTACGAAAACGCGAAATGTGCGGCAGATGTCACATCCAATCGCGCGTGCGCGTCGTACAAAGAGAAAAGGTCATCTGACCCGCCCCCGACTTAGACATGCTCGCATCCGAGATCACCGTCCCAGAGCCCGCGATTCCCGCGCTCAACCTCCGCGCCCTCGCGCGCAGACTCGTGGTTCCGGCGCTGCTGGCGGCGGCCGGCGTGGTTGGCGTGCTGCTGCTCGGGGGCCGCATCCACGTCTTTGCCGACGCCCTGCGCCGAGGCCTGAGCGTCAGCCCTGTGTGGGTGATCGTCGGGGTCGCATTCGAGTGCATCTCACTGGCGGGGTACGTGGCGCTGCTGGCGCTCGTCGCCGGGCGCGCGACGGGACGCGTCGGTACCCGCGAGAGCGCGCAGATCACGTTTGCGGGAGCAGCGGCAACACGCCTGCTCCCCACCGCCGGCGCCGGCGGCGCCGCGCTGGCGCTGTACGCATTTCGGCGCGCCGGCCTGAAGCCGGCGGCGGCGGCACGCACGCTGCTGGTGTTCCTGGTGCTTCTGTACTCGGTGTTCCTTGCCTCGATCGCGGTTTCCGGCACGGCGCTGGCGCTGGGACTCGTTCGCGGTCACGGGCCTGCCGCGTTGAGCGCGCTGCCCGCCGCGGGGGCGATCGTCGCGATCGCGCTCGCTCTGGTCTTCGCGACTGTCGTCGGCGGCGAGGCCGGTGAGCCCGCCGCCGACCAGTCGCGGGTCGGCAATGCCGTGCGGCTCGTCGGCGCCGCGGTTCGCGACGCGATCGCGCTGCTGCGCTCGGCAGACCGCCGGCTGCTCGGCGCGGCCGCCTACTGGGCCTTCGACGCCGCCGTGCTGTGGGCGATGCTCCACGCGTTCGGCTCGCCGCCTTCGCTGCCTGTCGTCGCACTGGCGTACTTCGTCGGGCAGATCGCCAACACGCTTCCGCTTCCTGGCGCGGTGAGCGGCGGGATGGCCGGCGTGCTGATCGCGTTCGGGTCGCCCGCCGGGCTCGCGCTGCCGGCCGTGCTGATGTACCGCACGATCGCCGTGTGGCTGCCGCTGCCCGCCGGGGTCGCCTCACTGCCCGGGATGCGAGCCACGATCGCGCGCTGGGGTCGCGAGGACTCCGGAGCTACAGCGACGGCGCCGGCAACTGCCTAGTCGCCGAACGAGCGGAAGCGGTCTGACATCTCGGCGTCGGGGCTCGCATCGTCCCGATCGTCGTCGCCGCCTTCGTCGTCGTCGTCGCCGTCTTCGCCGTCTTCGTCGCGCTCGGACTCGTCGGGACTATGGTCGGCGTTGGCCTGCGCTACGACGCTTTCCAGGAAGTGGCGAAGCCGCTCCTCGGAACCCTCGGACACGTCGACGACGCGCACCGACTTCTTGCCCTTCAGCGACACCTCACCCCAGTCGGCCGAGCTGGCGAGCAGTCTCGCGACCGCGTCGAAGCTGCCCTTCCACCCGGACGGCAACTCGCCGTCGAGGTCAACGGTCAGCTTTGAATCCTCTACTTTTGCGGTGCTCCAGTTGAGCTTGACGTCGGTCATGTCGTGAGTCCTACCCCCGGTTTACGCAAGCTAGCCACGTTGTTGGCCGTGGCCTCGGTGTGCTCTGCGGCGCTGTCGGCCCAGGCGCTGGGCGCCGCGCGTCACAAGCCGCGCCACCGGCCGCCACCGGTCACGCTCGAGTGGGTCGGGGACATCGCGCTGAGCACGCAACGGGGCCTTCCGCCCGGCGGCCTGCAAGGCGCGCTGGCGCCGGTCGCGTCCCAGCTGCGCGACGCCGACCTGACGCTCGGCAACCTCGAGGGGACGCTGTCGGTCGGTGGCGTGTCGAAGTGCGGCGGGATCGGCGGTGGCAACTGCTTCGCGTTCCAGGCGCCTCCGTCGACGGCGCGGTCGCTGCACGGGCTCGGATTCGACCTCGTCAACATGGCCAACAACCACTCGTTCGACTACGGCGCCTCGGGCCGCGCCCAGACGATCTCGGCGCTCAACACGGCCGCAGTCGCGCACACGGGCCTCCCCGGCCAGATCACCGTCCTGCGCTCAGGCGGGCGGCGGGTCGCTTTCGTCGGGTTCGCGCCGTATTCGTCGGACGCCAACCTGCTGGACATTCCGGCCGCCCAGGCCCTGGTGAGGCGCGCGCGCCGGCGGGCGTCGCTGGTCGTGGTGATCATCCACGCGGGCGCGGAGGGAGCGGGCGCGCTGCACACGCCGCACGGCAGCGAGTTCTTCGTCGGCGAGAACCGCGGCAACCCGCGCGCGTTCGCGCACGCGGTGGTCGATGCCGGCGCCTCGCTCGTCGTCGGCTCGGGGCCGCACGTGATCCGCGGCGTGGAGCGCTATCGCGGGCGGATGATCGCCTACTCGCTGGGCAACTTCGTGGGCTATCACACGCTCGCCGGCGGCGGCGTGCTGTCAGACAGCGCGATCCTCCGCGTCACGCTGGGCGCGGACGGGCGCGTGCTGGCGGGGCGGTGGATCTCGATGCTCCTGCAGGGCGGGCTCCCCCGCCCCGACCCCGGCGACGCGAGCGCGCGGCTGATGACCACGCTGTCGCGTGAGGACTTCCCGGGCGATCACTTCGCGATGGGACCGCACGGGCGCTTCGTGCCCTAGCCGCGGCTGAACCTGCTCACGGCGGCCGTCGCGGCCCGTTTGATCACTGGCGGTAGCGGCGCGAAATCGAGCGCTGGACCGAACTCCTGCCCGGCACCCATGCCGTACAGAATCCATCGCCGCAACGACGACTTGTGGTTCGAGTCGGCCGGCACGATCACGTAGGTCAGGGCGCACATCGGATAGGCGACGCGCGCACTTCGGGGTGGGTTCACGACCCGCACGACGCCGCTCGAGGGAACGCTCTTGACGGCGCGGGCGGCGCTCTCGATGTTGAGCAGGTTCGGGAATTCGTATCTGCCCGCCGAGTTCTGCACGGCCGCGGCGGGCAGCCCGTGCGCGATCAGATACGACACACCGGCGTAGGCGAGCGCCCCATTCGTCGACTCCAGCCGCGAGATGATCGCCGAGTTGCTGCTCGCCGCGACGCCGGTCGGAAAGCT
The DNA here is from genome assembly GCA_963725925.1 of uncultured Solirubrobacterales bacterium. GTDB lineage: Bacteria > Actinomycetota > Thermoleophilia > Solirubrobacterales > Solirubrobacteraceae > Palsa-465. The sequence continues at coordinate 11,577 of CAVSAY010000015.1, read as the reverse complement.
GACCGTGGCGCCGGTTCCGACGCCGCTTCGCCACTTCGAGCTGACGCCCGACAGATAGCTCGTGAACACGTACGTGTCACCCGATCCGTTGGCGTAGACCGGGGTTATGTTGACCGCCGGCAGTCGCAGTCCATGGTTCAGCCCCTGGATCCGCGGGTCGTTCCACCGCTTGATCTGACCCAGGTAGATCGCCGCCAGGACGTCGCCGTCGAGGCGGAGCTTGGAGCCGACGCCGCGCAGGTTGTAGCCGATCCCGATGGCTGTGAGCGACCAGGGGATCTGAAAGCACGAGTGACAGGCAGAGCGTTGGCTCGGCGACATCGGAGCCTCGGAGGCCGCGAAGTCGACGGCCCGGGAGGACACCGCCTGGATCCCCGCTTCGGAGCCCGTCGGCGTGAAGGTGACCTTGACGCGGTCGAGCGTCTGGAAGGCCAGCGCCCATTCCGCCACCAGCGGCGCGACCAGCGTCGAGCCCGAACCGTTCAGCTCTTCCGCCGCGGCGGCGCCGGCCGGCAGCGCGGTTGCGCTCACGACCACTGCCATGACGCTGCAGAAGATCAGCTTGTTCGGGCGCACGCGAGCGCCCGCATGATTCCAGCGGCGCTCGGGCCCGATGTTGCCGAGTTGTTATGGGCCAGGAGGCCGCCGGTGGCGGTCGGGCTCGGGTGGCCCGGGCGCCGGTTCACCGGCCCACACCAGGAGCACCTGGCAGGGCGCGTGATCGACGACGAAGCGCGTGTGCGGACCGAGGCTCTTGGGACCGGCCCGCAGCTCTCCGTCGCGGGCCACGACCAGCAGATCGGCGCCCGCGCACGCGTCCACCACCTCGCGCTCGACCCGTCCCCGGCGGGAATCGAGCTGCGCGGCGCGCCCCAGTCGAGACTGCGCGGACGCGAGCAGCGCCTGCGCCTCCTCCTCGGCGATCGCCCGCAGCGGCGGTCCGGGGGCGGGCGGCGGACGACGGCCCAGCAGCCGCGCGGCGCCACGCGTCGCGACGTCCTCGACGTCGGCTGGCGCCACGTGCAGCAGTGTGACCTCGGCGTCGCCGGGCACGAGCTCGAGGGCGTGGTCTACGCACGCCTCCCAGGTGCCCTCGGCTATCCAGACGATCGCTCGCATCACACGACCTGCAGAGCCAACCACAACGCGAGCGTCGAGGCCACCAGGATCAACGGCACCGTCCGCACACCGAGCCGCGTGAACTCGCCGATGTCGGTCTCCTCCTCGTGGGCATGGACGATCCGCCGCCACAGCAGCGTGGCCAGCGATCCGACATACGTGAGGTTCGGCCCGACGTTGACGCCGACGAGCATCGCGAGCACGGCTCCCGGGCCGCCGGCGGCCACGACCGGCAGGATGATCAGCGTCGCCGGCAGGTTGTTGACGAGGTTTGCGGCCACCGCACTGACGGCGGCGATCCCGAGCAGCGCCGGCAGCTCGTGGCCGTCGGGAAGGATCGATGTGACAGCGCTCGACAGTCCGTGCTGGCCGGCGGCTGCGACGACGATGCCGAGGCCAAGCACGAACACGAGCAGCGTCGGCTCGGTCGCGAGCACGAGCTCCTTGACCGGTGGCCGCGCCCGCGCCTGCAGGACGAGCGCGCCGGCGGCCGCCACCCACACGGGCGCGATCCCGAGCGCCGAGCTGAGGACGAAGCCGGCGAGTGTCGCCGCCAGGACGCAGAGGGCGAAAACGGGCAGCTCAACCGCCGGCGGCTGCGCCCGCCCGGTCGCCGAATGCCGCAGCTCTGACGAGAACGACCTGGTGAAGACGAGCCATTCGATCGCCAGCGCCACGAGCCAGGGCAGCGCCATCAGCCCGCCGAACCGCGCGAACGAAAGCCCGCTCGCGTGAAACGCGAGCAGGTTGGTCAGGTTGGACACGGGCAGCAGCAGCGACGCGGAGTTGGCGAGATGCGAGCACGCGTAGACGTGGGGGCGCGGGTTGGCCGGCAGCCTCGCCGCGGTAGCGAACACGATCGGCGTCAGCAGCACGATCGTCGCGTCGAGGCTGAGTACCGCCGTCGTTGCCGCCGCCGCGATGAACACCAATCCGAGCAGACGCCTCGGGCTCTGCCGTGCGCCGCGGGCCATCCACGCTCCAAGCGCATCGAACATGCCCGCGCGCCGGCACCCGTCGGCGAGCACCAGCAGCGCCGCGAGGAACCCGACGGTCGGTCCCAGCTCGCGCAGCGCAGATCGGGCCCCACTGAAGCTGATCGCGCCGACCGCGAGCACCAGCGCCGCGGCGAGCACCGCGACCACCCAGTCGGGCGCCCAGCGTGCGCGTGCGACCGTTCGGCGACGCGAAGGCGGAGTCGGGCCTGCGTTCGATCGTCGAGGATCGGTCCGGCGACCGTCGCCCGGCAGTTCGCCCTGCAGAACCTGGTCGATCGTCGCAGCCGCCGGGCTGGCGCCGCTCGCTCTTCCGGCTCCTCGACGACCCCGGTCGCTGCGGGCCGGCGATCCGCGCCCTGGCGGCCTACAACGATCCCGCGACGCCTCGGCTCCCTCCTCGAACCGCTATGCGTCGCTCGCGCCGGCGGAGCGCGACGACGCGATCGCCACGATGGCCTCGCGACCGGCCTGGGCGGCCGCGCTGCTCGACGCCATCCGCAGACCGGGACGATCCCTCGCCGCGACGTGAGCACCACCGATCGCCCGCCAGATCCTGGCCTTCGACGACCCGAAGCTGACCGCGGCGCTGGAGAAGGTCCTGGGGCACCCTCCGTGCCACGGCGCGCGACAAGGCCCCGCTGATCGCCAAGTACAAGGCGATCCTGGCAGCTCGCGGCAGCCTGCCGGCCGCCGACCCCGACCGCGGCCGGGCCCTCTTCGGCCGGATGTGCGGCCAGTGCCACAAGCTCTACGGTCAGGGGGCGACGTCGGGCCCGACCTGACCGGCTCCGACCGGGCCAACCCCGACTACATCCTCGAGAACGTGCTGGACCCCAGCGCCAGCGTGGGCAAGGACTACACGCTCACCACCGTGGCGACCACCGACGGCCGATTGATCGCCGGCATCGTCCGCGAGCAGATCGCCCTCGGCCTGGTCATCCAGACGGCCTCCGAGCGGATCACCGTGCCCCGCGAGGACGTCGAGGCGATCAAGCCCTCGAACGCCTCGATGATGCCCGAGGGCCAGCTCGACCCCCTCACGCCCCAGGAGATCCGCGACCTCTTCGCCTACCTGGCGACCACGAAGCCGGGGCGGGCGAGTGAAGGAACCGCGAAAGGTGGAAGCGACGGAGCATCGGATCGGACGGATTGCAACCACGAATAACACGAATCCCACGAATACGGGCCAGCGGATCGGGGACACCCTGACGGACCGGGGCTTCCCCGGCGTCCGTATTATCCGTGGCGATTCGTGTTTTCGTGGTTAAGAATCCGTCGCCGTGCGGATCCCTCGTGGTTCCGTGGTCGAGTACTCAGCCGATCAGGCGGCGGAGGGAGCGGATGATGTAGCTGTTCTCGGGGCGGTTGCGGGCGGCGATCCGCAGGAACTTGCCGGGCTCGAGGCCCCGCTTGTCGTCGCAGGTCCGGGTGTAGATCCCGCGGCGGACGAGCAGCCGCCAGACCAGGTCCTCGGCGCTGAGGCCGTTCTGGAGCTCCACCAGGGCGAAGTTGGCCTGGGTCGGGTAGACGCGCAGGCCCTCGGTCTTGGCCAGGGCGGCGAAGAACCGTCGGGAGTTGCGGATGAACCGGATGCGCTCGCGCTCGTACCGCTCCTGGAAGTCGGGGCGGGAGTACAGGTCGAAGAAGTACTCGGCCAGGCCCGACGAGTTCCACAGGTAGCCGTTGTCCAGCAGCGTCCGGACCCGCTCGGGGGCCATCACGGCGTAGCCGGCCCGGATGCCCGCGACCCCGAAGTCCTTGGACATGCTCTTGACGACCATCAGGTTCGGGAACCGCCGGACCTCGTCCGCCACGCTCAGATACGTGAAGCCGTTGCCCTCGCAGGCGAAGTGGATGAAGCTCTCGTCCACGATGACGTTCGGGACGTCGCGGAGCTCCTCCAGCAGCTCGATCATGACCGCGTAGGGGATGTAGCCGCCGTCGGGGTTGTTCGGATTGATCAGGACGACCGTGTCGGGGCGCTCGCGGCGGACGAGCTCGAGATAGCGTGCGGGGTCGAAATGGAACTCGCTCCTCCTTGCGCAGGACGTTGAAGACGACCTGCGGTGTCCGGCCGGGCGAATTCGTAGTACGGGGAGAAGGTCGGCAGGTTGACCAGGATCTTCTCGCCGCGTGAGCCGGTGGAGGATCGCCTGGATGATCTCGACGGCGCCGTTGCCGACGAAGATCGAGTCGGGCTCCAGGTCCAGCACCCGGCCGAGCTTGGCCGCGATCACCCGGTTCTGCGACGGATACAGCTCCAGCAGCGCCCGGAGCTTCCTCGGCCGGATGACCTCGCGGTGCAGGTGCATCAGGAACAGGTTGGTCGCGTAGGGATTCGACAGGAAGCAGGCGTCGACCTTCAGCCGGAGCTCGGGGATCTGCTTGGCGAGCGTCCAGGCGCTGGGGGAATGCGAGCCCGCCTCCTTCTTGAGCCGCTTGATCCGCTCGACCAGGGCCTGCTCGCGGGCGTTGAAACTGACCCGCCTGGGGGGCCGCCGCGGTACCGATGGAGCCAGGGGGCCGAGAGGCCGAGATCGAATGGCTTGAATTTGGACGGGTTCGCGGGTGACGCGGGACGATCACTTCAGCCTCTTTGATTGGCTGGTTGACCACTCATCCACCGATCGCCGGATTCACCGACGAATCCCGGCCTGGGGCGATGCCTGACAGTTCATGGGGTTGCAACACGTTTTTCACCGAACCTTTGCACATGGTAGATCGTTCTTCATCTTCCGACAAGAACCCTCTCCCCCTCAAAGTCCAGCCTTGGTGCGATCACCGAACGGAGTCTACAACCGGCATTATTAGAAGATGTCGCAGATGTCGGCCCCCGATGAGTGACGCGGAGTAGCGAGGATGAGCCCCGCCCCGGGGCCTGCGCGTGGCTTGGCTACCGGCAAGAGGCGAGAATCCGAGGGATCGGAAAAATCGAAAATACTGGCCTTGCGTTCAGGGAGGCCAGGCCGGTATTCTGCCGTCGGTTTCGGTTTCTGCGTTGTGAATATCAAGGAGGTGACGAATGCCGCGAGTGGTTCATTTCGAGATCACAGCCGACGATCCCGAGCGGGCGGTTGCATTCTACAAGGAGGTCTTCGGCTGGGAGATCCGCAAGTGGGACGGGCCGATGGACTATTGGATGGTCCAGACCGGGCCGAAGGAGCAGCCCGGGATCGACGGCGGCGTAACACGCCGGATGGGACCGGGCGCGGCGCACATCAACACGGTGGATGTCTCGTCGGTTGATGACTTCGTCGCCAAGATCGAGGCCAACGGCGGCACGATCGCGTTGCCCAAGATGGCAATACCGGGCGTCGGCTGGCTGGCGTATGCCAAGGACACCGAGGGGAGTCTCTTCGGCGTCATGCAGTCCGATCCATCGGCCAAGTAATGGGACGAGTTGCGCCCTCGCGAAGGCGGGCGGCTTATTCCCTCCGCATTTCACGGAATGCCCTGGCCGCGCTCTGTAACGCCCATTGAGTGACGTGGCAGGTGCGGCCTTGCCGATTGCCGAGCAGCGCAGTTCCTCGGGCCTGGCATACGTCCAGGTCATGGGGAATTGGGTGCGAGATCGGTAATCGGGAGCGTCCGCGCGGCTCCAGTCTCGGCTGAAGTCATAGTATTTCCAGGGCTCCCGGTAGTCCGGGTCATCCCGGTCGATCGCGTCGAACGCGGGCTTCCAGTTGAAGAACGCCATGACCTCGAAGTGGTCGAGCCTCGTGAGGCTCGCCTGGTGATAGACCTTGTTGGCGTGCGCCGGGACGCCCATGTCCTGGGTCATGTGGAGCATGATTCCCAGGAGGAAGTAGGCCCTGGCTTTGTCGCCGGACGAGTACGAGTCATGGCTGTCCGCCCACCAGCCCTCGATGTCGTCGCATCCCTCGTTGGTGCCCTTGTGCGCGATCCGCATGGCATTGAGGTCGACCCCGTACTTCGATCCCTTCACCCTGAGCTCATGCAACTCCTGATTAGCACCTTCGACGATCGGCTTCTGGTACTGCTGGAGTTCGTCGAATCGACTCTTGAGCCGGTCGATGGCCCACTCGGTGAGATGGCTGTGCGTGGCGTGCGTGGGATTCCACCTGGCGCTATCCCAGCCGAGAGCGCGAAGGACAAAGGCTGCCCCGATGACCAGGGCCGTCGTGGCGGCCGTGCCTGCGAATCCATCCGGATGAAGCCCGTTCATCGTTGTGTGGACCTCGTTTTCTGGATCGCTCCAGGATCGACGCGTTGAGGACCGGTCTCTCGCTGCGATGCGACAGTACTCGCTCGTCGCGGGATGATCCACCCCCCGACCGGATTCGCGACGACGGCGGGAGAACCGGCCTGCGGTCCCGGGGCTCGCGCGGTAAAATGCCGGCGAGCCGTCCGGGATCATCCCCCGCGGCCACCAGGAGGTATTCGCATGCCCTTGAAGATCGCGGCCTTTCCGAAGTGCTATATCGACCGGATTGCCGGCGATCGGACCATGTCGGTCTTCGACTGGATCGAGATGGCGCGGTCGTTCGACGCCGACGGCCTGGAGATCTACGACGGATTCCTCACCAGCCTCGAGCCGGATTACCTCGACCGGGTGCGCGATGCGATCCACGCGGCCGGTTTCGTCATGCCGATGCTGTGCTGCTCGCCCGATTTCACCGATCCGGATCCGGATGGGAGGAAGCGGGCCGTCGACCGCCAGGCCGAGCGGATCGCCGTGGCGCGTCGGCTGGGCGGCCCGCGGACGGTCTGCCGCGTGCTCTCCGGTCGGCGCTATCCCGAGATCGGCCGACGCCAGGGGCTGGACTGGGTCATCGAGGGGATCAACCAGGTCCTGCCCGTCGCTCGCGAACACGACATCGTCCTGGGCCTCGAGAATCACTACAAGGATGGCTTCTGGTCCTATCCCGAGTTCGCCCAGAAGATGGACGTGTTCCTCGAGGTGCTCGCCGCGATCCCGGACCGCGATCATTTCGGCGTGCAGTACGACCCGTCGAACGCGATCGTCGCGGGAGACGATCCGATCGAGCTCTTGCGCACCGTGGCCGATCGCGTCGTCAGCATGCACGCCAGGGCATGATGCCGGACTTATCCAGGCCCTCACGCGGGTCTATCGGGTTGCCGTGTGATTTGACGCGAGGGGCCTCGCCAGTCCAACGTGAAAGCCGATTAACACTCGACAGCGGATCGGTCGCGGGGAGCCGTTCATGGGTCGGGGATGATAGATGTACCGAACGCACCTGGCGCTGAAGTTGCTTTCCGGCTGATTCGGTCGATCCGACCGACACGTGCGCAACGCGCCTTCATGCGCATTCGGTGAGGGTCGGGATCTCCACCCACCGCTGTCGTTGCATATGCGTTTCATGAACGACACTGACGGGCTGTTGTGACATGGATATTTCCATGGGGCCTGGACGTTCTACTTTCATGCCCCGGGCGGGTTCCTCGTGGAAATCGGTCACCAGCACCGGAGGAACGGTGGACAGTAGGCCTCGGCCAGGGCGGTCCTCCGGGCCGCCCCGACGAAGGCACACGAACTCGCCCGACGACGCCAAGGCGGAGCCGATCGACCCTAAGTGTCACTGGGCGCGTCGACGGTAGAAATCGAGCCAATCCTTACCGGACTCCTTGGTCAGACCGGCGAACGCGGAGTCGATCACGGACTTCTGGGGCTGACCCGCCTTCTCCCGGGTAACGCCCTGCTCGACCATCGATTGGGTCGTCTTCCCCCAATCGTTCGAGCTCAGTCCGTACGAGAGCGCGGCATAATACCAGACCCGCGCATCGCCCGGATGCGACTGCTCCAGATTCTGGAAGACGTCGTAAGCCTCGCGATATCGTGCTCTGCGAAATTGGCTCACTCCGGGTTCGAGGGCCGTGTCGATCGACGACTCACCTTTCTCGGACGAGACAGGCGAGCCGTCCCGACTCCGATCTGCCGGTGCGCGACTGTGAGCGGCCGACACCTCGCTTGCGGAGCTCATCCAGCTTGGCGTCGAGTTCCGTGACCTTCTTCTCGGACTCCACGACCTGAGCGGGCAGGGGGTCGAGCTTCTTGCCGATCGCCTCGATCTGCTGAGAGAGCTGGCCGACGTGGGCGACCTTCTCCTCGATCGGCGCCAGGTCGGGAGCGGGTGTCGGTTTCGGCACCGCATCCAGCCGGGCTTGGAGTTGCTTGTACTGGTCGGAAAGGTTGTTGCATTGGTCGGAAAGGCTCTTGATACGATCACCCATGTGAGCCAGGTTCTTGGGAGTCTCCGAATCCCGGCCCTGAGTCGTCGAAGCCGCCGGAGACCTCTCGGCGAGCAACTGCGCCAGGTACCTCTCGTAGGCCCAGGCGCCGGCGGCACCGAAGATCAACGACAATAAGGCGGAAGTCACGATGGCAGCCCCGCTCGCACTCCCGGAGCGTGCCGGTTGCTTCCGGACAGACGGCAGACCCTGTCCCATGTCCACCTCGACGGATCGTGGATCCCTGATTCCGGGGCGATCCTGACCGCGATCCTGAAAGACTGGCTCGGTGGGGGGGTGCCCCGCCTTGTTTGGTTCCCTGGCGTCAGCCATGGAGATGCCTCCTCTCATGCAGGGAATCTTATGGGGAAGTGACGATGTCCCTATGAGATCGCGCGGACCATCGAGAGCGACTTCACGGCGACCTTGCGTGCGAATCCGATGCCGACTTCGCCCGAGGACCAGCCGGAGGATCAGTCTCTGCTCGACACCGACATCCTATCAGAACTCGGCGAGTCGATCGACCCACTCGTAGTTCGCAACGCCTCGGTGCAGTCGGGCCTAGCCAGCAACTGCGGCCGACGGGAGTAGAACCGGCGGCGGCCGGTCAGGCCGTTTCGACGATCTGCCGCAAGATCCCCATCACTTTGGGCAGGTTGTCGATGTAATTCTCCGGCACATCGATTGTCAACGATGTACCTACCAGCCCAACGGCTCCGCAAGGACTGGGGGCGGCTCATGGGCGACGTCGAGCCCACGGCCGATCCGAAAGTCCGGAGGCACGAGAAGGCGGTCACGGAGAAGGCGACCGTCGAGCGCATCGTGCTGGAGGTGGAGCGGGGCGTCGTCGTCCCCGTGCTGCTACTGGTCCCGCCGGCCAGGCCGGGGGGCGCGTCCGCCCGTGGTGCTGGGGTTGTGTCAGGAGGGCAAGCAGGCCTTCCTGGACCGGCGCTCGGAGGCGATCGCGGAATGGCTCGGGGGCGGGGCGGCGGTCTGCCTGGTCGACGTGCGAGGGGCCGGCGAGACGAGGCCCGGCGACGGCTCGCGGCGGCACAACGGTGCCTCGGCCGCTCTCTCCGAGGCCGAGTGGATGCTCGGCCAGACCCTCGTCGGCTCCCGCCTGAAGGACGTCCGCTCGGTGCTGCGCCACCTGCGCACCCGCGCCGACCTCGACGCCAGCCGGGTGGCCCTCTGGGGGGACTCCTTCGCCCCGGCGAACCCGGGAGATCAGGTCCGGGCCGTCCCGCTGGATGCCGACCCGTTTCCCCACCAGGCCGAGCCCCTGGGGGGCCTGCTGGCCCTCTTCACGGCCCTGTTCGACGACAGCGTCCGCGCCGTCTACGTGCGTGGAGGCCTGACCGGCTTCGAGTCGCTCTTGCAAGGCCCCTTCTACGATGCGCTTTAAAAATCAACAAATTTATTGAAAATAGATTCTTACGAACCTGAGGGTGGTCTCGGCGCGGCGAAAACAATGGCGCACGCCGACCCGGTCCGGTCAACCCAACGACTGTCAACCCGAGGAAATTCCGAATGAGACACTCCCGTGTTGGGTCCGGGCCAGCTGGCGGTTCGTGTCATGACCGTCGGGTCTACCCCGGATGACACGGATGAGAAATCCCGGCCGGATGCCATACGACGCGCTTCCGATTGTCCCGGCAATCCACGCTTGCCAGCCGCTGGATTCCGGGGTTCCCTGAAGGTTAACGGGCCCACTCTTCTCAGGGCTTCACGCGTTTGATCAATTCCGCCGTTTGACGGTCAACGCTGCCGTCACGCGCGAGGTGGGTGCGCCGGCCGCTGTTGAAGTGGATCTGAAAGCGGTTCACCCAGTACTTCGTGTCGTGGCCGAACTCGCCGCCGGTTTCCTTGATCGCGTAGCCGATGCTGAGCAGGTCTTGCTGAAGCTCGGCGATCGGATTCCCGGTGATCGTGACCTTCGCCGGAGGTGGCGGGGGCGGTGGAGGCGCCGCTTTGGGTGTGGTGCTCGGGTTAGTGGCCCCGGTTTTGGCCGTCGCTCCGGGGCCGGTGGGTGAGGCGGGCTTGGCGACGGGTTTCGGGAAGGTCTTGCCGCCGAACGTGCGGGTCTTGTCGCTGTCTCCCAGCCTCAGCCGACCCATCGGTTGGGCCAGGAAAAACCCGCCGCAGAGCGCCGCCGGGTCGATGGGGCCCTGAAATGGCACGAGTCCCAGGTAGTTTCTCTCAAAGAACTCCCAGTCGAATTCCTTTCCGGGGTCCTCCGAACGCTTGTGGTGGGCGTGGACGTCGGTATGGCCGACGAACGCGCGGGCGGGGATCGTCGGGAACGCCTTGCGCAGGGCCTGGAGAAGACCAAGCAGGGCGGCATACTGGTCGGGCGTGTATCTCGTCGGCTCCTTGTTGATCATCTCGATCCCGATGGATCGGTAGTTCACATCCGCCTTGCCGTCCCAGATTCCACCCCCGGCATGCCAGGCCGCGTGCTCGTCGCGTACGAGCTTGACGATCTGTCCGTCGACGTCGATGGCGTAGTGCGGACCCTTGTTGTCGTTCGCCCAGATGTGAAATGACCTGGCGGCCCAGTCTCCCGAGCGGTGAACGACGATGAGGTCGGGACTGGAGTAACCCTTGCGGCTGCCGTGCGCGATGCTCATCCAGACCGGCTGGAGATCGATCAGGAGATGGCCATCCTTCATCACCTGGACGGCTCCGTCCTTCTCCCAGCCCCCAAAGACCTGTGCGTGGCGTACGACGCCCTGGGAAGCTGTCACCATCAGCATCAAACGGCGGAAGACTCGATCGGCGCCCGGGGCCGGCACGAATGAGGGGCTGGCGTCCTCCGCCGTGTTGTACTTCGATTCGACGGTGAGAGTGAATGTCCCCTCGATCATGGCCCCGAGGTCGAGGATCGCTTCACCCTTTCGATTCGTGACCGCCCTGTTCGCGAGGGCCCCCGCCGGGATCGATTCCTTGCCGACGTTCAGGCCGATCAGGGCGATCGTCGCCTCGGGCACCACTTCATCCGACTCGTGTGGGATGGCCGGTCGAAGTCGATTCCGGACCTTGACCTTGATGAGCATCTTGTCCAGACCGGGGCGGAGCGACGAGGCAAACTGCCCCGCCCCTGCCCGGGCGGCGCCAGGCCTGGGATGAGTGGTCGGTTCGGCCATCTTGAATTCTCCGAGGGCACGCGAAAATGAGTATGCGCGAGGTGTTGAGGATACTCCCACTTCCGTCGAACTCGGTTCGCCACCCCGCCGAAACAGCCGGAGGT
>CAVSAY010000014.1:0-229447 GCA_963725925.1 uncultured Solirubrobacterales bacterium | reverse complement strand
CTCGTCGCGCTGGACCTTCGGCATCCGTCGTTTATGGATTCGACCGGCCTACGACTGATCGTCGTCGCCGAGCAGCGTGCCCGTCAATCGGGTCATTGCCTTGTGGTCGTGCAGGGGCCGCCCTGGGTGCAGCGGCTGTTCGAGGTGACCGGAATAGACGGGTGGCTCGACGTGAGGTCCGACCCATCGGACCTGTTCGCGTCACGTTGACCGAGCACTGCCAGCCGAACCCAGCCTCTCTGGATGGGCGTCACTGAACGAGCCTGGATTCTTCGAGGTCGAGTTCGTGCTCGATCCGCCTTTGCGTCTCGGCTGAGATCTCGCCGCGCCGGCGCAGGTCGGTGAGCCGTCGGCGCTCCACGGCGATCAGCTCGTGTCTGAGCTCGCGGAGCCGTTGGGCGGCGTGGGCGGCGTCGTCGTCGGCGGCACGCCCGTCTGTGTCGGGCTCGAGGCGGCTGATCCGTTGCTCGTATCTGAAGCGGAGCTGGTCCAGGAGTGCTTCCGGTAGCTGCTCGGAAGTAGCCAGGTCCTCGATTCGCCTGAGCGCGGAATGCGCGAGCTGGACGCGTGCCCGTGCCTCCTCTCGGGCGACCGCTTCCTCTTCGCCGAGCCCGAGCCGGCGAATCAGCGGGGATAAGGTCAGGCCGGGGATGACGAGCGTCGCGGCGATCGTGATGTACGCGATGAAGATCACGACTGCACGGTCGGGGAACGCGTGTCCCTCGGCGGTCAGTGGCACCGCGAGCGCCGCCGCGAGCGACACACCGCCGCGCATCCCGCTCCACCCGAGCACGGTGCGTTCCGCCACTCCGGGTTCCGTCTCGCCCCATCGTGGGACCGCGACGCGCACGAGCTGCGGCACTGAGAACATCCAGGCGATCCGCACCGCGACGAGAGTGGCCGCGACGGCGGCCGCGTACAACAGCGGCGTGCCGACCGACAGGCCCTGGGTGACGTGCGGAAGCTGCAGGCCGATCAACAAGAACAGGACCGACTCGAGCAGGAACGTGAGCGCGTCCCAGAAGCCCAGCGTGCGAAGGCGCGACGTGGGCGAGAGCATCAACCCGGCCCGTCCTCCGGTGTATAGCCCGGCAGCCAACGCAGCAAGCACGCCTGATGCGCCGACCCTGTCGGCCGGGAGGTAAGCCAGGTAGGCGGTCAGCAGCGAGATGCTGATTTCCATCTGGGGCTCGTCGATGCGCTTGCGCACCTGCACCGACAGCCATCCGGCCGCCAGTCCGATCGCGACCCCGCCGGCGGACACGCCGATGAACTTGACGATCCCCAGGCCGGGCGAGAAGTGGCCGGACACGACCGCGGCGACCGCGAGCTTGTACACGGTCAGCCCGGTGCCGTCGTTGACCAGCGCCTCACCCTCCAGGATCGTCGAGATCCGATCCGGCGCCCCCAGCCGTCGGAGGACTGATGTGGCCGCGATCGGGTCGGTCGGGCCAAGGATCGCGCCGAGCACCAGCGCCGGCCCCCAACCGATGTGCGCCACGGCATGCGCGACCACCGCCACGGCGCCCATCGTCACCAGCACGAGCCCGACCGCCAACAGCCCGATCGCCTGGGCGTGGGCGCGGAGATCCTGCGTGGACGAGCCAAACGACGCCGCATAGACCAGCGGCGGCAGGAACACGAACAGCACCACGTCGGGGTCCACCCGCGGAGCCGACGTGCCCGACACCAGCCCGACCACCAGACCCCCGAGCACGAGCACGATCGCGTAATGAACGTTGATCGCGCGCGCTATCCCCGCCAGCACCGTGGAGGCAAGCAACAGAGCAACGACCAGCTCGATCCCGTGCATGTCAGCAGGCGTTCCCCGACGCGGGACGCGATGCGTGCTGTGATTGATCGAAGTCCAGTCGACTCATGGCATGCCAACGCAGCGCCGACCAGACTTCCCGGCTCGCCGCCCCGGATGTTAATGCCCGGGACCGTCAGCCCGCTATCGATCCGCTGGGAAGCGGGCAGCGGTCACGGAAGAGTTGCTTGCGTCTGCCACCGGCACTCTGACCGTAACGCCGACTTCATTCCTGACAGACGGAACCTCGGATTCAGGAGGTCGATGACGTCGTCGGCCCCATGGGCAAGCACAACGCCGAGCGGACTGCGGTCAGGCACGGCCACGAAGGCGGCGAGGTGACGCTCGGTGGCCGTCGTGTCGAGGTCAAGCGGCCGCGGGTGCGGACCGCGGACGGCGAGTCCGAGGTGCAGCTTGAGACCTATCAGCACTTCGCTGACCGTGATCCGCTGCGCCGGGTCGTGCTCGAGCGGATGCTCGCCGGCGTGTCGACGCGCCGGTACCGGCGCACGCAGGAACCGGTCGGCGAGGAAGTAGAGACGAAGGCGCGGTCGACGTCAAAGTCGGCGGTGTCGCGCACGTTCGTGGAGCGCACCCGCGAGGCATTGGGCGAGCTGATGAGCCGCCAGCTCTTCGATCTGCGCCTCGCGGTGATGATGCTCGACGGGCTCGAGCTCAAGGGGCGGATGATGATCGTCGCGTTGGGGATCACGACCGAGGGCGTGAAGATCCCGCTCGGGCTGTGGGAAGGATCGACCGAGAACGCGACCGTCGCGACCGCGCTGCTGTCTGACCTGGTCGAGCGCGGCCTGGATCCCGAGCAGGGGATGCTGTTCGTCCTCGACGGATCAAAGGCCCTCCGCAAAGCCGTGCGCTCGGTGTTCGGCGAGGTCCCCGTTCAGAGATGCCTATGGCACAAAGAACGGAACGTCACGCAGCACCTCCCCGAGCGCGACCGCCCACCGATCAAGGCCCGGCTCCGCAGGGCGTGGCGAGAGACCGACTATGAGCGCGCGCTCGAGCAGCTCACCCGGCTCGCCGACGAGCTCGACCACACGCATCCCGGCGCCGCCGGGTCGCTTCGGGAAGGGATGGACGAGACGCTCACAGTGATCAAGCTCGGGATCCGCGGCAAGCTCCGCCGCACGCTCGAGTCCACCAACCCGGCCGAGTCGATGATCGACACCGTCCGCACCACGCAACGCAACGTCCGTCGATGGCGCGTTGCTCGATCCGCGGGAGGAACACGGGCTGTCGTGGGCTTATCGCTACTGGCGGTGTGGGTCCAGACAGCCGGGCGCGCGAGATGCCGGCGCAGCCGCTGACGGTCTCACGGCGCGACCGCGGCAAGCAATCAGAGCGCGACCTGAGAGCCCATGATCACGGTGCGATCGCCGGGTAGACCGAAGTGATCGATCGCGCTCGACGCGTTGCGGGCCATGCCGATGAACAGCTTCTTGCGCCAGCGTCGCATGCCCGGGGCGTCGGTGGGGGTGATGGTGATGCGCGAGACGAAGTAGGACGCGTGCTCGAGGTCGAGGTTGCGCTCGAGCAGGCCTTGCTTGCGCGCCAGCGCGAGCGCCTCGGGGATGTTGAGCTTGTCGTGGTAGCCGAATCGCGCGGTGAGGTGGACGACCTTGAACAGGCCGTGGCCGATCACTTCGACCGCGCATCTGTCGAACGTTTCGACGTGCGGGATGCTGACCGTGTCGACGGAGACGATCACGACCCTTTGCGGGAGCGTGTTGGTGTGCTCGACCTCTGCGCGGAGCGCCAGCGGGGTAATGTGCTTGTCCCGGCACAGGAACACCGCGACGGTCGGGATGCGGATGGGCGGTGGTTTGTGCGCGGCGAGCCCGTCGAGGAACTCGTCGAGTGGTCCCTCTTGGGCGACGCGGTTGCGTGTGACGATCACCTGGCCGCGACGCCAGTTGATCATCACGATCGAAATGACCAACCCGACCGCGAGCGGCAGCCAGGCGCCGTGCTCGACCTTGGCGATGTTGGAGCTGAAGAACGCGACCTCGACGGTCAGGAACAGGATCGCCACCGGCGCCAGCTTGCGTTTGGCGGTGCCCCACAGGAACCTGGCGACGGCGAGGAACAGAATGGTGTTGAGGATGAACGTTCCCGTCACCGCCACGCCGTAGATGTCACCCAGCTTGGTCGCGGAGCCGAACACGAGCGTGAGCGCGACGACACCGATGCACAGTCCCCAGTTGATGACCGGCACGTAGATCTGTCCTTCGATCTTCGAGGTGTGCAGAACCTTGAGTCGCGGGAGAAAGCCAAGCTGCACGGCTTGCTTTGCCACGGAGAAAGAGCCTGAGATGGCAGCCTGCGAGGCGATGACGGTGGCGAACGCGGCAAGGACGACCAGTGGCCATAGTGCCCATCTGGGTGCCATCTGGTAGAAGGGGTTGAAGCTGCTCGTGTCGTGCGCCAGGGCCGGGTGGTGCAGGATGAACGCCGCCTGGCCGAGGTAGTTGAGCATCAAGGCCGGGAACGCGACGCCGAACCAGCCCAGACGGATCGGGCTCGCGCCGAAATGGCCCCGGTCGGCGTACAGGGCCTCGGCGCCGGTCACGGCCAGGACCACACCGCCCAGCACGAGATAGCCGGCGGCGCCGTGGTCGATCATGAACCGCGCCGCCCAGGTCGGGGACAGCCCCTGGAGGACGGCCGGGTCCTTGAGGACCTCGCTGAGGCCGAGAATGCCGATTACGGTGAACCAGACGAGGATCACCGGGCCGAACAGCCATCCGATCGTTCCCGACCCGAACCGCTGCAGCACGAACAGCGAGAGCAGGATCGCGACCGACAATGGCACGATCAGGTGGGCCAGCGCCGGTGTGGCGACCTGGACCCCCTGAACTGAGCCGAGGACGGAGATTGCGGGGGTGATGACTCCGTCGCCGAAGAACAGCGCGGCGCCGAAGATCCCCAGCGTCACCAGCAGCGCGCCGTGGGGCACGCGGTTGCGCTGGAGCAGGGCCGTCAGGGCCATGATCCCGCCGTCGCCTCGGTTGTGCGCGCGCATGATGAACCCTGCGTACTTGATAGCCACGACGACCGTCAGCGCCCAGAAGATCAGTGAGGCGATGCCGTACACGGTGGCGGGCGTGATGTGGGCGGTGGCTTTGTACGAGCTGAAGATGACCTGCTCGGTGTAGAGCGGGCTCGTGCCGATGTCGCCGTAGACCACACCCAGCGCTCCTAGCACCAGGACCGCCCGCCCCGCGTGGGCGATCACGTCTCGTTGCGAATCGGCCAACGCCTCGAAGCGCCTGCGGGTCGCCTCCGACTCCTCGTCGTGGGCGCTGACATCGGGTGGTGCCCAGTAGCCCAGCTTGTGCGCCGCCTCGTTGATACTGCGCCTCGCTCCGTGCCGCGCGGCCGAACCGGTATCACCGTCACGGGCGATCGAGTCTTGCTTGTGAGCTGCCTCGTGCAAACGCCGTTGCCTCGCAGGTCCCCTCGGACCAGTCACCAGGTCACCTCGCTGGGCGCGCACAGTCGGTAGCCAAGCCCGGGCTCAGCGATCAGGTACCCGGAACGCCACGGGTCCCTCTCCAGCTTGGCGCGCAAACGCGCGACAGTGACGCGAAGGCAACGTGTGTCCTCTCCGCGTTTTTCGCCCCACGCGACCCGCAACAGGTGCCGGTCGGTGAGCAAACGGCCCCGATGCTGAGCAAGAACCCGAACCAGCTCGAACTCCGCCGGCTCGAGCAGGAGGACCGCCCCGGCGCGACTCACTCGCCGGCGGGCTGGATCGATGACTAGGTCCCCGAGCTCGAGCGGCGAGCTCGCTGGCACCCCAACCGATGCCGGCGCGACTCCGCTAAGGCGGTCAAGCAGCTCCTGTCTACGAAATGGCTTCGCGACGTAGTCGTCGGCGCCGGCATTCAACGCGAGCAATCTCTCGCGCTGGGCGTTGGGCGGCGACAGGAGCAAGATCGGCACCTCGCTCAACTCCCGGACGCCGGCGCAGAGCGCGGCGCCAACACCATCCGGCAGCGCGAGGTCGAGCACCAGCACGTCGGGAGGGTCATCGGCCACGAGCGCGAGCGCATCCGCAGCCGTCCGCGCGGACTCAACGATGTAGCCGGCGCCCCGCAACACGATCCTGAGGCCGACGAGACACTGAGGCTCGGCGTTCACAACGAGAGCGCGCGCGGCGGCCCCGGGTCGGCGCGGGCTCCGGAGCGATCAGTCCCATCGGATGCCGGGTTCCAACGCCGCCGCCGCGGCGCGAAGCCGACTTCCGAGAGCGTGCGGATCGTGGGCTCGGTAAAGCGGGCTCGTCGGCTCGACGAGGAGCTCTCCCAGCATGGCCACGCCGCGCGCCGCGACCGGTTCCGGACTCAGAAGGCGGCGCTTGAGAACTTCGATGACGGGACGAGCGGCCAGCACTGCCCGGTGGTCCGGCGGCACCGCCGCGGTGAGCCGCGGACGGGAGTCGCTCGCGCTGCGCAACACTCTCGCCAGCCCGTCTGCCAGGTTCGCGCGACGACGCCGACCGGTGATCCTCACGGCGCGGAGCGCGTGCGCATCGGAGGACCGCAGGCTGACACCGGCGGCAAGGTCGCGGTCGAGTCTCGCAGCCTGCCAGCGCACGATCACGCCGAGACGTACCCGGCGCCAGCCGGACGCCAGCGCACCAACGCACCACCAACGGGCACGACCGCCCCGAGACCAAACGGACGCTTGGCTCGGAGCGAGGCGAGCCGGACTCCCCGGATTCTCGGTGACAGACACCTCGGCTCAAATCGTGGCCGCGGCGCCGTCAACGACGCGATAAGAAGCTTCGACCGCGTATACAGAAACTGTGAAGATCCGCCTCCGGGCGCCAATACGGGCGTATGCTCGAGAGCGGCGAGCCGGGAAGTCTGGTCGGCATTGGGACGTGCGATGCGGCCACCCGACGTCACCCGACCACCGACCAGTTCGCGACGGCGAAGCGACATCGTTCGGCATTGGCTGGGCACGCGACCGCCACGCGGGGAACGCGCCGCTCAATCAGCCTGCGCCGTCCTAGGCGCCGCTCATCCGCTATCGCGGGCGACCGAAGCCGTCGCCAGGGATCTGTTCGGCGGCGGTCCTGGTGACAACGACGGTCTGAGCTGGGCGCACTGCGATGGGGCGGAGGCAAGGCACGGCGCGACTTCTGTGACGCCAGCGCGTCCTGTCGATCGGTGGTGCAGCGCGCTGCCGCTCATCATGATCTGTCGCGGCGGTCCTGGTGACAACGACGGTCTGAACTGCGCCTGCTCCGAAGCCGTTGCTCTCGCCTGGCGGCCGCCGCTCGCTGTGGTGAGTTCGTCTTTGGCCCGGTGGCCAACGACACACGCGGCGCGCGGATGCAGAATTGGTCTCATGCAGCGGAGTGCCTCGTTGCCTGGGCTGTGGTCGCTGCAGCCTCTGGTCCTAGGTTGCGCCGTGTCGGATTGGCACGTGCCGCTGACTGTCTTCGGCATAGGAGCCGTTCGGTCTCGCTGGGATGGTTCAGGGCCGTTTGGCGCGACCGTCGCAGCGGCGTTCTGGTCTGCCTGATGCTGCGCCTCGCGCGGCCACGACGGTTGAAGTCTCGCGCCTCGGTGCAGCTTGAGCGCCGCCCGGCGTGCGCTGGCGAGGATTGGGTCTCGCATCTGCCCAAGCTCATCGATGCTGTGTGCGAGGAGTGGCACCTGTCACTTGATGATGAGCGGATAGCCGCGGGCGCGTGGGGAGTCGTGGCGTGGTGTCACACCGAGAGCGGCCTCGAGGCGGCGCTGAAGCTGTGCGCTAACGAGCAGCGCCTGTCGACCGAGACGAACGCGATGCTCGGCTGGGGCGGGCATCCGGCGGTCCGCGTCCTCGCACATCGACCAGGCGCGCTGCTCCTGGAACGCGCCCGTCCGGGACGACCGTCGCGGCTTGCGCCCTCGCGGTTGGCGCTCCTCCTTGACGCACTTCACCGACCCACGAGCTCCCGCCGGCAAGGACTCGGAGACTGGCGTACGAGCGTCGACGCCGCCGTCACGCACGTACCTTCCTTGCAAACGCTCGGCCAGGCGCTGCTCAAACAAGGCGAGCGCCGTCCGGCCGTCGCCCTGCACGGCGACCTCCAGCCGGCGAACATCCTTGAGCACCTCGGCACAATCGTGGTGATCGACCCAGTCGGGATTGCCGGCCCCCGGGAACTCGATGTCGCGAACGCAGCGCTCCAAAACAATTGGGGCGAGGACTCATCAGCACGAATCAGGCGGCTGGCGGGCCTGACCGGCACCGACCAGGCGTTCGCGGTCGCCTTGGGCCAGTTCAGCGCCATGTACGCGGCCCTCGCGCCGAGACACTGACCCCGCACGTGGAGACGCGCCGTGCCGTCGGTGAAGCCGCCTGGCGCCGATCGAGCACCGCGCGGGGCAAGAGTTCGGCGTGTCCGGCGGCAACGAGACGGCCGGTCCGCAGGCGTGAGAAGGCTTCTCCTCGGGTTCCGTGTCGTGCACGGGGCCGCGCTCGACCTCAGCTTCGGTGCGGCCTACCGGGTCCGTGGCGGGTCCATCAGGTTCGCGTAGCCCCATCGGCTGGCGTCACGCCCGCACAACGATGGCGTAACGTGGGCGCAACCCTGGTTCCCAGCCTCGGCGGCTCTTGCAGTGCCCGCACGGATCGGCGACCGACGGAGCCCCACCCGGCTCACCCTGCGCTGTCGACGTGGTGCACGCCGCTAGCGGGGCGGCATCGCTGAGAGGATGTCCGACCGAACGCCGGCCCCGGGGCCGTAGGCCTCGACGAGCACACCCGACTGCTGAGCCACACGGTGTCGTGGATGTCTCCCTTCGACTCGTGGCGACGATGTGGGTCAGCGCCCTGCATCGTCAGATGCGCGGATACTCTCGTACCCGCAGCTGGCCTTCCTACGTGTGGGGGCCGTTGTGGCCAAGCGCAGGACAGCTCCGTACACGCCTCGGGCGGGTCCGCCGACGGGCCCCGAGGAGATCGGCACGCCCGATCAGCCTCTCAGTCCATCGGACGCGCTAG
Organism: uncultured Solirubrobacterales bacterium; assembly: GCA_963725925.1. GTDB lineage: Bacteria > Actinomycetota > Thermoleophilia > Solirubrobacterales > Solirubrobacteraceae > Palsa-465. The sequence continues at coordinate 220,614 of CAVSAY010000014.1, read as the reverse complement.
CAGACGTGCAACCTCATCGCCACGCGGGCTGACGAAATCGGAGAACGGGGGGCTGAGCGCCCGATGCCTTGCAGAACTGAAGGATCAGGGTCTCCATGCATGTTCCACGACCTCGCGATCATCACCGTGACCGGCGAACTCGACTTGGCATTGTGCGTCGAGCTCACCCCCGAGCTCAATGCCGCCCCTGCGCTCCTCAGTGCGAGCGATCGTCATCGACCTCGAGGCCGTCTCCTTGGTGGACTCATCGGGAATCGCGCTGCTGCTCAACGCCATTCGGCACCTAGATCACACCGGACGCCAACTCGCGATTGCCTGCCCACTAGGATCGCCGCGCCGCGCTTTCGAGCTCACCGCCCTCGATCGCCAGCTGCCGATGCACGAGACCCGTCAAGGCGCACTGGCTGCCGTCGGCGCCAGCTAATCGGCGGCCCGCCAATACGCGTCCGCCGGACCAGGCGAGCGTGCCTGTCTACCAGGACACCAAGCTGTTCGCCATGGGTGTGCGACAGCCTCACGAAGTGCCAGACGCAGGCAGCGGTCACAGCTTCTCATGACCCCGCGCAAGAAGGGCAGCCGCTGGTCACAGGCCTACAAGCAGCGCGTTGCCCGACTTCGGACCGCGGGACTCATGAGCTCAGCCGGCGAGGCCGCCGTTCACCGCTCAATGCTCGACGGGACGTGGAACGCGCTCAACCAAGTCGAGGCTTCGGAGGAACCAGGCGATCTCCGCGGCGCCCTCGACGCCCAGCCTGTCGCCCACGAGAACTGGGACGCATTCCCAGGCTCCACACGCCGCGCGATAGGCGAGTGGATTCAGGCGGCCAAGCGACCCGAAACTCGGAGCAGGCGAATCGTCGATACGGTCGAGAAGGCAGCTGTCAACGTTCGCGCCAACCCATGGCGAGACCGCAGTAGGAACGGCGCCCGGTGATCATCGGCGGCTGAGTCATTGATTCGTCATCTTCGCCACCTCGTGGGCGGCCTCGATCACGTCATCGTCGAGCCGCCGGACGCGCAGCTGGCCCGTCAGGTCAGGGGACGCGCCGGGACCGCTGAGGAACAGCGGGGCGATCCGTGCCAGCCGGCGCAGAGCGACCCCGTCCGCCTTGACCAGCGCGGTATCGAACGTGACGAGCACGATGATCGCTGGCGCGGTCGTTCTCGCGGTCTCGTGGAGGGTCGAGAGCGGAGTATCGGCGCCAAGGAAGAGGATGCGCCAGCCGTGGGAGCGCAGGATGAGGCCGAAGGCGAGGAGGCTGATGTCGTGCTGCTCGCCCGGTGCGCAGGCGAGTAGCGCGAGGGGTCCCCCGCCGCGCCCCCAGAGCCGGGCCAGCGCGAGCAACCGCCCTCGGATCAAGTTGCTGGCGAAATGCTCTTGGCTGATCTCGACGTTGCCCTGTTCCCAGCCGCTGCCGACGGCAGCAAGCGTGGGCAGGATGAGCTCGCGGACAAACGCCTCGATTCCGAAGGCGGCGAGTCCGTCATCCAGGACGGTCTGAACGGCGGCTTCGTCGTATGACTCGATCGCGCTCATCAAACGCGTCCGGGCGTCCTCGATCGGGCTGTCGGGCGATGGCGCGCCCTCGAGCGCGGTGCGCGCCGCCTCGGCCGCGGACAGGCCGTCATCGAGTGCCCGGCGCATGCGCGCGACGCGTTCGGCGTCTTCTTCGCCGTAGAGGCGAAAACCACCGGGCGTGCGCTCGGGCTGCAGGAGCCCATAGCGCTGCTCCCATGCGCGCAGCAGCTCGGGCGCGACGCCGACGCGACGCGAGAACTCCCCGATCCGATGTCCGCCGCGCACTGACACAGCACGGGACTATACACACATTCTACAAACCCTTGACAGAGGGTCGTCCAGCCGCTACCTTTGTCGAGAAATTGTAGAGAGTCTGTCGAAGGACGGTGATGGAAGTGGAGAAGGTTCATTCATTGGTCGGCGCTGCCCCCGAGGTCGGGGCGAGGTTTCTGGTTTTGTTGGCGGCGTTCATCTCGTTCGTGATCTCGGTCGTCCTGTGGTTCGGCGGCCACCATGAGCAGGGCATCTTCGTCGGGCTGTGGGTCCCCTCCATCCTGTCGCTCGGCGCCGTCGTCCTCCCCCGGAGCGAGCGGTGAGCGCACCAGGCCTCTTCACCGTCGGCGTCCTCGTCACGCTAATCGTCGCGGCGGCCATGGCGCTGCTCGTGTACGCCGCGATTCTCGACGGCCGCGACGCCGCGGCCCGCCGGGCGGCCGACCGCGAGCCGCCGCCACCCCAGAGCGCGGTAAGCATCCTCCAGACGGCGCAAGCCGCGGGAAGCCTCGACACACTGGTCGCCGCCATCGACCGGGCGGGCCTGAGCGACGTGCTGGAGCACGAGGGTCCTTACACCGTCCTCGCGCCGAGCGATGAAGCGTTCGCGAAGCTTCCGTTCGGCGCCGTCGAGTCGTTGCTGGCGGCTCCCGAAACGCTCGCCGACGTCATCAACTATCACCTCGTGCCGGGACGGATGACGGCGGCCGATATCGCCCGCCGGATGTCCGCCGAGACCCTTCAGGGCGAGGCCTTGTCGATCTCGAACAACGGCGCGATGCGGATTGATGGTGCCCGCCTCGTCGCGAGCGACATCCAAGCCTCGAACGGGGTCATCCATGTCATCGACCGCGTGCTGTTACCAGCACGCATTTGAAAGGAGCAACAAAGGTGAATGCAATCAAGCGCTACATCGCGCTAGTGGCCATCGCCGCCGTTTCGGTGGCGGCGCTGGTACCGGCGGCCGGAGCGGTGACGCACCGCGAGGGCAACATCGTTCAAACCGCCGCCGGAGCAGGTCAGTTCAAGACGCTGCTCAGGCTGGCCAAGCAGGCTGGGCTGGCCGGCGCGCTCGAGGGCAAGGGCCCGCTGACCGTGTTCGCGCCGACAGACGCGGCGTTCGCGAAGGTGCCTAAGGCGACCTTGGCGGCGCTGGCCCACGACCGCAATAAGCTGCGCGCGGTCCTGCTTTACCACGTGGTCAACGGCAAGATCACCGCGGCCCAGCTCGTCAAGCGCCACTCGGTCAAGACGCTCAACGGGCAGTCGCTGACGGTGCGGGTGAAGAACGGGGTCGTCACGGTCGGAGGGGTACGCGTGATCAAGACGAACATCGCGGCCTCCAATGGCGTCATTCACGTCATCAACCGAGTCCTGATCCCGCGCTGATCCCATGACCAGCTCGCTGCTCGATGCCGCACTCGACCTCTCGGTGGTCGGTGGCTACACGAACGTCGGCTACCGGATTCGCCGCCGCGGCTGGAGGCCTTTGCCGCGGATGGAGGGCAAGGTGGTGTTGATCACCGGCGCGTCTTCGGGCATCGGGCTAGCGGCGGCGGACGGCTTCGCCAGACTCGGGGCTTCTGTCTGGCTGGCCGTCCGCAACCGCGCACGCGGCGAGACCGCCCGGGCGAAAATCCTGGAGCATCGAAGCGACGCGGACGTCCACGTCGAATTGTGCGACCTCAGCCGCCTGGAGTCGGTGCGCCAGTTCGCCGAGCGCTTCGCCGCCAAGGCGCCACGTCTCGACTGCCTCGTCAACAACGCCGGCGTCCTCACCCAGGAGCGGGAGCTGTCGGCTGACGGGATCGAGCTCACGCTCGCCACCAACGTGGTCGGTCCGTTCCTGCTCACCCAACTGCTGACCGGTGTGCTCGAGCGCAGCGCTCCCTCCCGGGTCATTAACGTGTCCTCCGGCGGCATGTACACCCAGAAGCTCCGGGCCGACGATCTGCAAAGCGAGCGGGGAGAGTTCGACGGGCCTACCGTTTACGCGAGGACCAAGCGCGCCGAGGTGGCCCTGACCGAGATGTGGGCGCGGCGACTCGCCGGCACCGGCGTCACCGTGCACGCCATGCACCCGGGCTGGGCCGACACAGCCGGAGTCCAGTCCTCGCTCCCCCGCTTTCACCGTGTGACCCGACCGCTGCTGCGCAGCCCGGGTCAGGGCGCCGACACGATCGTCTGGCTGGGAGCTGCCGCGGAGGCGGCAGACACCTCGGGCGGGTTCTGGCACGACCGCCGGCGCCGACCCACCCACCTCCTGCCGGGAACCCGCGAAACCGAGGCGGACCGGCACCGTCTGTGGGCGGAGTGTGTGGCCCTGAGTTCAACCAGTTCAAAGTGAGGGGATAGGCATGGCGCGATACCGAGCCAGCATTGAGACCCAGTGGATGCCGGAGCAGGCGTTCGCATACCTGAGCGACTTCTCCACGAGCGCCGAATGGGATCCTGGCGTCGTGGAGGCCAAGCGCGCAGGCGCCGGCGCCGTCGGCAAAGGGACCGAGTTTCGCCTCGTGGCCAAGTTCCTGGGGCGAAAGACACCGCTCACCTACCGGGTCGTCGAGTACGAGCCGCCGAGCGCGGTCACGTTCGTGGGCGAGAACGAGGCCGTCGTCTCGCATGACCGCATCACCTTCGACACGGTCGCCACCGGGACGCGGGTCACCTACGACGCAGAGCTCAGGCTGAAGGGCTTGCTCAGGGTCGCCGATCCGCTCCTCGCCCTCGCCTTCAATCGGGTCGGTGACCGTGCGCTGGGCGGCCTGCGCGCTGTAATGAGACGTCCCACCGACGGGGCGGTCGAAGCCGCGGCATGAGCGGCCGCGTCCTGATCACTGGCGCCACCGGGTTCATCGGCGGCATGCTCGCGGCCCGGCTGGCCGCCGACGGCTACGGCGTGCGTTGCCTGGTCCGAGGCGCTGCCGGCAGCCGCGCGCAGGCGCTCGAGCAAGCCGGCCTCGAGCTGCATGTGGGTGACGTGCTGCGGCCCGAGACACTTCGCGGGGCGGGGCGCGGAATCGACGCTGCCTACTACCTCATCCACTCAATGGGACGGGGAAGCCCCCGGGATTTCGCGCCGCGGGAGCGCGCGGCGGCCGCGAGCTTTGCCCGGATGGCTCGGGACGAGGGGATCGAGCGGGTCATCTACCTCGGTGGGCTAGGCGACCGTCCCCACTCCGAGCATCTCCGCAGCCGCCACGAAACGGCGCTGCTGCTCCGCCACCACGGGCCGCCACTGACCTATTTTCGCGCCGGGATGGTCGTCGGCCCGCAGAGCGAGTCCTACCGGACGCTGCGATACCTGGTCCAGCGGCTGCCCGCGATGATCGCGCCGGCTTGGCTGCAGAACCCGACCCAGCCGATCGCCGTCGCCGACACCCTGAGCTACCTGGCGAAAGCGCTCGAGGTGGATGCATCGGTGGGCCGCGAGATTCAGATCGGCGGTCCGGACGTGCTCACCTACGCCGAGATGCTCGACCGGATGGCCGAGGTCCTCGGACTCCCGTACCGCCCCCGGATCCCGGTGCCGCTGATCACTCCGTGGCTCTCCTCCCTGTGGATCGGCCTGGTCACGCCCGTCGATCCGGGCGTGGCCAGGCCGTTGATCGAGGGCCTGGCGACGCCGACCGTGGTCAGCGATCCCTCGGGGATGGAGCTGTTCGACGTCGAGCCGGCGGGGTTCGAGGAGGCGCTGCGCCGGGCAGTGGCCGAAGACCTGGACGTGGTGCCCGCATGAGGTTCCTCGAGCGCCTGTTCGCGTCGCGAGCCGCCCGGACCGGGATCGTCCTGGTATGGCTGGTCTTCGGCGGCCTCGCGGCTCGTTCGCACAGCGCTTCCAGAACATCCAGAAGAACGAGGAATCGTCTTTCTTGCCCGGCTCTTCGGAGTCCGTGAAGGAGCTGACGTCGGCCAAACGGTTTCCCTCCGGCGATCCCTTCACGGCGGTGACAGTCGTTCGCCGCGCCGACGGGCTCTCGGCTCGGGATCTCGCCGCGATCAAGGAGTTCGCTCCTCGCCGGAACCTTCACGATGCTGGCGACGTTGCCGCTCAAGACGCTCACCGAGCTTGGCTTCACGATCGCCTTCGGCGTCCTGCTCGACACCTTCGTCGTGCGATCGGTGCTCGTGCCCGCGCTCGTGTTCGACGCGGGCGGGCGCGTGTGGTGGCCGAGCACGCTGGCCCGGCCCCGACAGGCTCCGCATCCGCGCGACGCCGAGATCGCGGCAGAGCCAGTGCCCGAGATCCCAAGGAGGTGAGATGGTCGTAGAGAACGTCTGGGACTATCCGCGCCCGCCGGCCGTCGAGCCCTGCCGGCGTCAGGTCCGCGTCGATTTCGCCGGCCAGACGCTCGCCGACTCGAACCGCGCCCTGCGAGTGCTCGAGACCAGCCACCCGCCGACAATCTACGTCCCGCGGGATGACGTGCGGGTGGACCTCCTGGTGCCGAGCCGACGGCACTCCACCTACTGCGAGTTCAAGGGCACGGCCCGCTACCTCGACGCCCTCATCAGCAACCGACGTTACGAGGCCGTGGCCTGGACATACCCCGAGCCCTTCCCCGGGTACGACGCGCTCAAGGGCCATTTCGCCTTTTACCCCGGCCGGGCCGATGCGGCCTGGCTCGACGAGGAGCGCGTCCTAGCGCAGGCGGGCGACTTCTACGGCGGGTGGATCAGCGCTGGGCTCATCGGCCCCTTCAAAGGCGCGCCGGGGACATCGCGCTGGTGAGCTGATCGGCCTCAGCGGTCGTTCCGAGACCAGCACGGCGGGGAGGAATCATCGGTCAGGCCACACCGAGGGCCGGTTGACCACCACGCCAAGCGGGTGCTGCGTACGGAAGGGACGCTCGACCGCGTCCAGGGCAACGCCCACCTCGCCGAGGCGCCACTGGCCGAGGAGGCCGCCGCGGCGCTCGACGCGACCGACAAGGACGTGCAGATCGGCGGCGCCGGCCTGGCCGCGGGAGCGATCGAGCTCGGCCTCGTCGACGAGCTGCACATCTTCCGCAACCCGGTCCTCGTCGGCGGCGGCACGCCGCTCCGGCCGCCGGTCACTAAGCACGTTCCGCTCGACCTGATCGAGACCAGGACGTTCGGCTCGCGCGTGATCTCGAGCGCTACGAGCGCGCACGCGATGAGTCGGACTGACACCGAGGCATCTTCTGTTCCGGCGGTTGCACAGGCAGAGCGCGGGCGGTCTGACCAGCCGCCCCGCGTTCCCCTCACGACCCTCACTTTCGCTTCGCCTGGAAGGAGAAGTCGCGTAGTCGTAACCGCCTCAGGCGCGTGAACCAGCCACGCTCGGCTGGGCGCGCTACGACCAGGCCGAGACCCGCTTTTGGTGCTCGGACGCGCGTCTCAGCCTCCAAGACGAGTGACCCGGATTGCGCGGATACGAAGGCGCTCGCGTGGCTCCCGCCCGAGCTTCACCGCTTGACGCGAGGTTGGCGCGAGCTCGAGGTCTCGCCGGCGCTGACCGGGATACCCTGATCGCCAGCGATACTGGTGCCTTGGACCGGGTGGAACAAATGACGGGGTCATCGGCTCGGCGTGCGGCGGGAGGGCTCTTGCGCGGCAGGGAGAGTGAGCTGGCGGTGCTCGGCGAGTGTTTGTCTGGCGTGGCACGTGGAGAGGCGGGCATGCTGCTTATCGAAGGTCCGGCGGGGATCGGAAAGAGCAGCTTGCTTGCGGAGGCGCGGGTCATGGCGGGCCGGATGGGGGTGCGTGTGTTATTCGGTGAGGCGTCGGAGACCCGCGAGACCGTCCCGTTCGCGCCGCTGCTTGATGCGACACTACGGAGTGATCCTCCGATTGGGGAGCGCGAGTCCGCGCGGATGCTGAGCCAGCAGCCGTATTGGATGCTTCATGAGCTCCAGGGCGCGCTTGAAGCCGCCGCGCTCGAGCGGCCGCTGGTGTTGGTGATCGATGACGTCCATTGGGCCGACAGCGGCACGCTGGGGGCGCTTACTGCGTTGCCTGCGCGGTTGGTGGGGTCGCCGATCCTTTGGATACTCGCCAGGCGCGGCGACGAGGGTAGAGCCCGAGTCCGCGAGTCGATGGCTCGGCTCGAGCGGGACGGGGCCGGTCGTCTGCGGATCTCGCCATTGTCCGAGCAGGCGGTGGCGGCGGTGGTTGCGGATACCGTGGGCGCCGAGCCGGCGGCGGGTCTGTTGGCGGTGGCGTCGGGCGCTTCGGGCGTCCCGTTCTTGTTGGTCGAGTTGCTGGAGGGTTTGACGGAGGAGCAACGGCTGCGGGTGGAGGGTGGGCGTGCGGAGGTGGTGGGACAAGGTTTGCCGCGTCGGTTGACCGACTCGATGCGCGATCGGCTCGATCGTCTGTCGGGTGATGCCGCGCAAGCGATCCGCGTCGCATCTGTGCTGGGTCCGCGTTTCTCGGCCGGGCAGCTCGCGGCGATGCTGCAGCGTCGCCCGTCGGCGATCGTCGCGGCGGTCGACGAGGGGATGCGGAGGGATTTCCTGATCGAGGCGGGTGATCGGCTCGGCTTTCGTCATAGCCTGTTGCGCCAGGCCGTCCGGCAGACGTTGCCTGCTTCGCTACGGCGGGCGTTGCAGCGCGAGGCGGCGACGGTGCTGCTGGAGAGCGGCGCGGCGGCGGTCGAGGTTGCCGAGCAGCTGGCCGACGGTGCGGAGCCTGGCGATCGTGAGGCGATCGAGAAACTGAGCGAAGCCGCGCGCAGTGTCGCCGCGTCAGACGCGGATGCGGCCGCGGATTTGAGCGTTCGCGCGCTCGAGCTGATGCCGCGTGGCGATGAAGGTCGTGGCCCGCTGGTCGCTCAGACGGTGATTCTTCTGAGTGCGGCGCTGCGGTCGGACGCCGCGAATGCACTCGGCGCTCGCGAACTTGAGGGGACGCTCCCGCCCGATCAGGAGGCCGAGGTGCGCCTCGCGTTGTCGGGCGAGCTGAGGCGGCGCTGATGGCGCGAGACCGGGCACACACACGCTCCAACTCGACTACACGCCAAGGTACGTACTCACACCACCTCGCTCGCCCGCCCTACAACCTGTCGTAGCCGCCAGAGCGACGAAGACGGCGTCCGTCGGCCAGTTCGCTATCCAGCAGCAATTCGGCGTCGGGGCCGTTTGGAGGCACCAGGTTCATCGCTCAGGGTTGCGGCTCTCGTGCGTGGATCGGACTCGTGGTTTCGGCGGCGCGGCCCGCCGGATCAAGGCGCTCCGTCGTTGGAGGGGCTGCGGGACAGATCTCGTCCATCTCATTCGTTTCCGCTCGCGACGCCTCGTTTCACGTTGGAGCGGCTGGACGATCCACTTCGCTGCTGGACGACGACGTGGCGCGCGGCGACACGATCGCGACGCCTACCTGTTGGAGAGCTGGGCGCGGTTGAGGCCTGTTCACTCGCGGCTGGGCGACTGGCGGACACCGCGCGCGATCCGCGACGATCTCGAGGCGGCAAGGCCGATTTCACCGCGTTCCAGCGTTCCAGCGCTGGCAGAGTCGCGACACGGACAACAATCGAGAAGCTGTTGAAGGCGGTTGGTCGAGTCGCACGGAGTGCAACGACGGCGCCCCACTCGTCAAACGCTACAGCAGTCGATCCTCGCGCTCGCGGTTGGTGCGACGACCGGCGATACAGCCAGTCGATTGAGTCGAACTATCCGTGCGCGAGCGCGTACCTGCCGGTCACGCGGCGCACCCACGCAGCGTGCGCGGATCGCGCACCGCCAGCCGCAACTCGACGCTCGTGCGCGGCGCATAGAACGCAGCCGAGTCGTTGACCGCCGGAACGACGAAGCCGCTCGTCTTCACGATACCGCTGCGCGCGCGCGGCCTTGCCAAGACGACGGCGCCGGGCTCATCGAACGTACGCATCAGCTACGTCGATAGCGGCCCTGCTGTACGCGGCGCCTGCGAGGACGCCGGCCTAGCGCTGGGCGCGAGGGCTTCCAGGAACAACACGAGGTCGCCGGCTCGCCCGCGCGCTGGACACCTGCTCAAGCTGCGAAGCCGGCGAGGACGCGCGAACGAGTGACCCGCCGGTTGCGCGGCACCAGCTCGACGCCCAGCCCGCTCTCGCCGCCGTCCCCTCCAGTGCGTCGCAGAGCCTGACCAACTGGGAGCCCGGTGGTCCGTCTGGTCGCCGACGGCCGACCAATCGCGACGCCGCCGATCGACTGTTCCTCTTCGGCGCACCGGTGGACTTCGTCTGCGTCGTGCGTTCGCCAGCTACGACATCGACTCCCATTGATCGCGCCGGGATCGTGATCGCCTGATCGCTGCGCCGATCGCCTGATCTCCGGGCGGATGTGAAGCGGGCGAAGATCGCATCGTCGGCGGGCTGAAGATCCCCACGATCAGTCGACGACCAGCACGTCACACGCTCGATCATCGACGCCCGTCGTTTGCCTTCGCCTCGCCTGCTGGGCCAACCGCGGGCGCGTATCGTCGCCCGTCGGGCGAGAACTTCCACATCGTCGACCTTCTCCAGCCTCCAGAATCAGGCCGCCGGTCGTGTTCTGGCCGGCTGGCCGCTGGACAGCCGCTCCTCGGAACATCAACTGCACCCGCTGTTCGACGCCGGGCGTCGCATGATCCTCTACGACCGCCGCGGCTTTCGGCGATCAGCCGCGCAACCAATGCACTGACTTCGACACGCTCGCCGCAGACCTCGACCAACTGCTGTCCCACCTCGACCTACGCAGGCCACGCTGGTCGAGTTCTCGCTCGGCACCCACGAGCTCGCCCGCTACATCGGCGCGTCCAGCACCGAGCGCCTGCAGGGCTGCGTCTTCATCGAGAGCCGCGCACCATCGTTCGCCGAGTCCGCCGCGAGCCCGAACGGCAGCCGACCGGGAGGCGGTCGCCTCCGTCCAGCAGGCGATCTCCGCGGACCGGTTCGAGTGGCTCACCGGACTGATCGGCGACCTGTTCAACCTCGACGACAACCTCGGACACCGCATCAGCGACGATACCGTCCGCCCCGCCTGAACGCCGCCGCTGACGCGTCGCCGATCGCGGACCTCGGCGTGCCCGCCCTGCTGGCTGGCGGACTTCGCCGCCGACGTCGCACGAATCGACGTGCCGACGCTCATCTTGCACTGCACCGCCGACCGGATCCTGCCGATCCATGGCCAGGCCGACGCCTGCACGCGCGCACTGCCCGCCCGCCGAGCCTACGTCGAGATCGAGCAGCGGACCCCACGTCATGTGCGTCACCCACGCCGCCGAGGTCAACCGCGAGCTTCGTCCTCGAGCCCGCCGTGCAGGCGCTCGCAGACGCCACCTCGAAACCGCCGTTCGTCTACGAGCTGGATCTATGCGGACGCGCGCAAAGCGCTCGACGACCTGCAGTCCGCGCCTGTCGAGAAGCTGCCGCGATCGACGAGGAGTGGACTACCGTCGCGCGCTGCCCATCGGGGGCGTTGAAGCGTGCCGGATCGTCAAGCCGCTCGCCGCCGACGGGAAATGCTGCCCGCCGTTGTCTACATCCACGGCGCCGGCTGGGTGCTCGGCGACGCCCGCACGCACGATCGACTCGTGCGCGAGCTCGCGGTCGGCGCAGGCGCGCCGCTCGCTGTTCGTCGAATACCCGAACTCGCCCGAGGCGCGCTACCCGGTCGCGATCGAACAGGGCTACGCCACCGCACAATGGGTCGTCCGCGAAGGCTCGCCCAAGGACTCGATGCGAACCGCATCGCGGTCGCCGGCGAGTCGGTCGGCGGGAACATGACCGCGGCGCTGACGCTGATGGCCAAGGAGCGCGGCGACGTGAACTTCGTGCAGCCGTCGATCTACTACCCGGTGACCGACGCGGCCATGGACACCGCCTCCTATGACGAGTTCGCCGAGGGCTAGTACCTCACCCGCAAGGCGATGGAGTGGTTCTGGGACGCGTACATCCGCCCACTTAGCCACAGCGCGCGGAGATCACTGCGTCGCCGAACCAGGCCACGATCGAGCAGCTCCGAGGGCTGCCGCCCGACGCTGCTGTTCGTCGACGAGGCCGACGTGCTGCGCGACGAGGGCGAGGCGTACGCCGCCAAGCTGCGCATTGCCGGCGTCCCGGTCACCACCGTTCGCTACGACGGCGTCGTGCACGACTTCATGCTGCTCAACGCGCTGAGCGAGACGCAAGGCGACACGCGCCGCGATCGCCCAGGCTACGGCGCTCCTCCGCGAAGCACTCGGGACCGGCCCAGCCGGCGTCGAGTCGGGCTGGCACAGGCATCCTGGCGAAGAGGTCGGGTACATCCTCGCCGGCACAGTCGAGATGCGCATCGAGGGCAAACCGACGCTGACCCTCCACAAGGGGGATGGCTTCCTGATGACACCGAATACCCCGCACAACGCGCTCGATCTCGGGCCGGAACACGGGACTGATGCTCTCCACCTACATCGTCGAATCCGGCGTTCCGCGAGCGACGTTCACCTGAGCCGCCGATGGCCACCGAAGCAGAGGCGCCCAGCGGCATCGTCGAGTCGGTCAACGTCGGGGAGCCGCGCCGCGTCGACGTCGACGGCGGAACCGTGCTGACGGCGATCTGGAGCGCCCGGACGCCGGCGCGGTCGATGTTCGCCGGCGTCGACCTGAACGGGGACGAACAGGCGGATCGGACCGTTCACGGCGGCCCGGACAAGGCGGTCTACGCGTACGCCTGCGAAGACATCCAGTGGTGGGAAGAGGAGCTCGGGCGCGCGCTCGGCGAGGCGCCGTTCAGCGAGAACCTCACGATCAGCGGCCTGCCGGTATCGGAAGCTGTGATCGGAGAGAAGTGGGCGGTCGGCAGCGCGCTGCTGCAGGTCGCGCAGCCACGGCTCCCATGCTTCAAGCTCGGTCTGCGGATGGGGGATCCACGCTTTCTCAAGCGGTTCGCGGCCGCGCAGCGTCCAGGCGCGTACCTGCGGATCCTGCGCGAGGGTGACATCGCCGCGGGCGAACCCGTCGGAGTCACCGGCCGCCCCGCACACGGCGTGACGAGCGCCCTTGTGTCCCGCGCGCTGCTGGGCGAGCGGTGGCTGCTGGAGACCGCGCTAGCGGCCGAGGAGCTGCCGGCGGAACTCCGCGCCTGGACGCAAGAACGAACACCTCGACCGAGGCACTAAGCCTGCCCGAGCCGCTCCGGCACGTCCGAGCCAACCCGCCCGATGCTGCCTACTTCGAAGCCGGGCCACCCGCGCGATCGCCCCGACCAGACCACCTGAACCCCCCGACGGTCCGACGGTCCACCCGCAGCACAGCAGAAGCCCATTGTTCTTCTTTCAGAGCGCGACGAGCATCCACTCGGCGCAGGCAACGTCCCCCTTCGCGCGGCAGAGAGGGTGGACGCCGCGGCGCTGGCGATTAGTGGAAGTAACGGCCGTTGCGTTGGTGCCCGACGGCAGGCGATCCAGCGCCGCCCTGCTTCATGGTCGGGTTGTACTGGTGGGCGGGATCTGATCTGAAGGTGACTCCCGATCCGACGTGCGCCGCGGTGAAGCTGATTGTCGCCGGGCCAGTGACGTAGCTGCCCTCGAAACCGAACGTCGTGTCTCGGATCTTGCGGTGCTTGCCGTGCCCGTGCCAGCGCACGTCGAAGCTCACGTGCGAGGGGATCGGTTTGCGCTTCGCCCCGGTGACCGCATTGATGATGTCGTGGAAGTCCTTGACGCGCACGTTGCTCGACCGGAAGCGAGCCTCGCCGGTGGAGGTATCGAAGCTGATCGCCGAGGCCGGGACGGGAACCGTCCAAAACAGCCCCGAGCGGGCGATCCCCGGCTCGAAATCGTGGCGCTGATGTGAGGGGTTGCCGACCGCACCCTGGTCGAACAAGTCAATTCAGATAAAGCCGAAGGCGCCCTGTCGCGAGCGTCCGTTTAGATCGACATACGATCCGCGCATGAAGCGCATGTCCGTGTCGAAATCCCACCTGCTGCCATCGCTTCCGTGAGCGGCGCCGCGGATCTCCGAGCCCGCGACGACCCCCTTAAAGTCGGTGATCGTCGACATCTCAAAGCCGATCCCAGGTATCAGCACGTGCACGAACGGGTTCTTCGGCACGGGCATCTGGCTCTGATCAAAACCGCCCGGGATCGGACGCGGACCGCTGCTGCCCAGCGCCAACGCGAGCCTCGGGTCGAGCAGCCCTCCGCTCGCCAGACCCGCAACCGCGAGCGCCCCGCGACCGAGCGCCTGGCGCCGCGAGAACCGTGCGGTCGCGCGCTCGATCAACGTCATTTCCCAGATCCCTCCACGACTAGCTCGCCAAGCCCAAGGGCTTAGCAGCAACCCTAACCCGGTCGGCGACGCCAGTGCAAGCAGAATCGGCGTAACTCGCGCTAAACGACCGCCGCCGAGCGGAAATTCGCTTGCGCATCGCGGTGGCGACACGTCCTCGCGAGCCACGAGCCACGCCCCGCACGCCACAGCGAGACCTGCCTTGACTCAGCGAGGAGCACCGCGGTACGGACGACGACTGTCCCGCTTGGCGCGGTAACCACGTCGCACAATGGGTCGGATCGTCGCGACCTCCGGCTCCGCTCCTTGAGCACTTCATGGTAAGGAAGGGGTCGACGGTTCGAGTCCGTCAGAGGGCTTGGGGTTTGTCCTGCTTAGAGGCTGATTTGGCGCAGTGGCCTGTGGGGTGAACCTTTCTCGCGCGTCCGCAGCGTCGACGTCGTGGACGCTGTGAGCGTCGAGCAGGTCGATCGCGTCCGCGCGCGTGTGTGGGCTCGGGCGGATGCACTTCCCTGCGCTTCCTGTGCCGGAGCGTAATCCCAGAACCCTGGGGTGGTCACGGGGCGACTCGCGCCTCATGCTCTGGCCGGTGCGCTTGAGGATTGGGCGGCTCGGGTGCTCGCAGCCGTTGCCTTGTCGCGGTGTCGTGGAGGGCTACGGCGAGCTTTTCCAACAGGCGTGCTAGGTCTCTCCGCTCGCTTGTGTTCAGGTCCCGCAGCAGCCGTTCCTCGTTGGCAATGTGGTCGGGCAGCACGGCATCGACGAGGTGCCGTCCGTGCGGGGTAAGTGTCACGGCGCGCAGGCGCCGGTCGCCTGTCTCGGACTCGCGACGGACGAGCCCCCGGTTCTCCAGGCCGGCGAGGCGTTTGGTCATTCCGCCGCTCGACAGGAGGAGCGCTTTTCGCAGCGATGTCGGCGTGAGGCGATAAGGCGGCCCCGAGCGTCGAAGGGCGGCGAGCACGTCGAACTCGCCGCCGGTCAGGCCGTGCTCGGCGAAGACCAGGTCGAGCTCGGGCTCGAGGAGATCGGCGAGGCGCGAGATCCTGCCGATGACGGCGAACGCTGATCTGTCGAGCGTCGGGGTCTCGGCAGTCCACTGCTCGATCACTTCCTGGATGTGATCTGTGCGTGCCAGGCCGAACATGATACTCTCCAGATCTCTTTCTAGAAGCCTTCGGGAGATCCGATTTGCCTGTCGCTTACGCTGCCGTCGCCGGCCTCGCCTTCAGGGCGCTGAGCGTCGCCGTCCGTGCTGGACTGAGCGGCGGTCGAGCCCTGGAGCTCGGCGCCTTCGCCGCGACCGCGTTCGGGGCGGCGCTCTGCGCGACGGTCGCCGTGCCCGGAACGGTGCAGGGCGGCTTCAGAGTCGCAACGCTGTCGCCATACGTCATCGTCGGCGGGCTGGCGCCCGGCGTGTCGCAGATCTGCCTGACGTTCGCAGTCCGCTCGGCCGGAGCCGCCGGACGGCCATCGTGATCGGGTCCGCGCCGATGCTGTCATGCTCATCGCGTTCGCCGTGCTCGCGAGCCACGGTTCAGCCGACCTGCTCAGCCAGACACTACCGATCATCCTCGGCGTCCAGCCGAGTCGCCCGTGCAGCGGGCCGAGCACCAGCGCTCGCACATGCGCGGGGCGACCTGCTTCAGCCATCTGCGCAAGCGCTTCACCGTCCGCCGACGACCTTGAGACGCTTCGCCCACCAGGAGCACGCCGCGCCCGTTCGCCGGCGGCGACCGCCACGCTGGCCGGAGGCCACCGCGTGATCAGGCCGCTCTACATCCTCGTCGCCAGGCCGAGCGGCCGCCAGCCGCGCCGCGATCGGGCCCGGAACGGCGTACCGGTTCGCGCCGGCGGGTGCGGCCTTGGCGGTCAGGTACGGCTTGCTTCCTGACCGCGTTGCCGCGGCCGGGTGGCGTTGCTGCTCGCTGGAACGCGACCGGAGCCTCTCGGGCATCGCCTTGCCGCGCTGACCTGTCGGGCCGCCGAACAGGATCACCACTCCACGCTCGTGGCGGCCGTCCTGATCATGATCAGCAGAGTCACGATGACGACGGCCGGCAGCTCGAGCATGACATCAACGGCATCGTCGCCGGGTACGGACATGGTACATCTTCGAGCCGGATAGCCATAGCCGGCACAGCTCGACGCGGGCTTGGAGCTGCTCGGTGATTGTCAGCGTCTGGCGCGACAGGTCGAGCAGCTGCTTGTTCTGTTCGCTCTCGCTGGCGATGGTGTCGCCGAAGGCCCGGACCTCCTTGGTCAGCTGGAGGATCTGGTTCGAGATGTCGAGCAGTTCCTGGTTCTGGTGGTCCTCGCGCTGCACCGTCTTCCACTGGTGCGTCGGCGAGCACCTGTCGCTTGGCGTCCGCACGGTTCTGGCTGATCATCACGAACGTCGACAGGAAGATCGCCTCGAGCGAGACGATCATCGTCAGCAGCCCGAACGGGTACTTCTCGACGCCGAACCCGATCCAGCATGCGAACCAGACGATGTGGATGTACACGAACGCCATCGAGCCCGAGAACCCGGTGATGCGGTCGGCGATTCGGTTCTGCGCCGCCTCCGCGCGCTGCTCTTGATGCTTGAGCAGCGCGCAGATTGATCGGCACCGGAAGCTTCTCCGGCACGACCCACCGGCCGAGCCGGTCTCCGAGGGATTGCCCGTCTGCGGTTGTGTGCGCCTCGTTCATTGATTCTCCGTTCGCGCGGGTGTTAGTGGGCAGCTCGTGCTGCCGTGGTTGTCGCTATCGCGCGCAGCCGTTGAAGCGCCTCGCGCTCGATCTGGCGACTGCGCTCCTCGCCCACGCCAAGCCATGCCCCGACTTGCTGGTGGGTCTGCGCGACCCGGTTTCCCAGGCCGTAGTGGCGCTCGAGCACCTGCCTGTGGCGTTCCGGCAGGAGCCCGACCATCCTCGCGACCGAGCCGAGATCCTCGACCTCGACAGCGCTCACGGCTGGATCGAGCGCGTGCTCGTCGGGTAGCAACTCGCCCAGGCAGGCGCCGTCTTCGGCGACCGGCTCGTCAAGCGACGCGGTCACGCGCGGCGCACCGCGCAGCGACCGCACGATATGCACCGGCAACCCAGCCCGCGCCGCGATCGCCTCATCGGTAGCCGACCGGCAGCCCGCACGCTCGAGGTCCGCTGCCACGCGCCGGACGGCGGCCAGCTGCTGCCCGGCCTTCACCGGGATACGGATCGACTGAGCGTTGGCAACCGCGTCTCGCACCGAACGCCGAATCCACCAGGTCGCGTACGTCGAGAACCTGCAGCCGCGACGATAGTCAAACCCCTCCACGGCGCGCACGAGTCCGACCGTCCCCTCCTGCGCGAGATCCGCCAGCGGCACGCCGCTACCACGATACGTCCGCGCGACCGCGAACACCAGACGTATGTTGCTCTCGATCATCCGCCGCTTGGCGCGCATGTCTCCCCGCTCGATTCTCTTGGCCAACTCGACCTCCTCGGCCGCCGACAGCAGACCCGTCGCCTTCGCGCGATGCATGAGCACACCGAGGTTGCTCTCGTCCTCAGCGATTCCCGGAGCGAAACTCATCGGCTCCTCCCATGGCTCGACGCGGACGGGCAGCGACCGAAGACCGCTCACCGGCACGCCGCGCTGAAGCGCCGGCGGCTTGCGGTGCCTTCTGCTCTGCGCCAGCTCCGCGAGTATCGATTGCAGAAGTCGGGAGCGATCGGTCATGACATTCGCACCATCACGCGACCGCCACGAGCTCTCGCCGCGACGCGCGCGGACGATCGCGCATTCCCGCGGCGATCCGCACGAACTCGCGCACCACGGGCGCTGGCATCTCACACCGCCACAGCAGTTCGAAGCCAAGCGTGCGCCGCGGGACCAGCGGCCGCGCCCACACGCCTGCCGGCTGCGGATCGGGCGCCGTTGTCAACACGACCGCGTTGCCCCGTGCAACGCTGCCATACAGAGCGGGGCTAGGCGGTCCGGGCACCAGCGCCGCGGTTACCTCGAGCTCGCCGAGCAGCCCGGCCACCGCACGGGCGTCGCCCGCGCCGTCGCGATGCGCGCTCACCGCTACGTTCTCGCCATTGAGGTCCTGCGCGTCCAGCGGCCCACGGCCGGCGAGACGGTGACCCGCGCCCACCAGCACCACCCACGGCTCATCGCCAAGGTGGAGAACGTTGAGATCTGGGGAGGCGAAACCGCGCGGTGCGACGACGGTATCGACGTGACCGTGGCGAAGATCGCGCCACAGCGTCGCGCCGTCTCCTTCCAGCACAGTGAGCTCGACGGCATCGCGTTCCCGGGCAAATTGCTCGAGGATCATCGAGGTGCGGCCCCAGCGCATCGGCGTCGCAAGCCCAAGCCTCAAGCTGCCCGCAAGCCCTAATTCGAGGTCACGGCCCGTCGAACCGGCGGCCTCCACCGCCGACAACGCCACCCGTGCCCTGTCCAGAAACAGCCTTCCAGCGCTGGTTAAGTTCACCCCCGGGCGTGACGCTCGAACAGCTGCACGCCGAGCTCGACCTCGAGCCGCCTGATCTGGGCGGACAGGCCAGGCTGCGCGATCCACAACCGCTCGGCCGCGCGCGTGAAGCTGCCCTCCTCTGCGATCGCCACGAAATACCGAAGCTGACGAAGTTCCATGACCTCGACCTCAACCGGCCCTGAGCGCGGCCACTGAGAGAGAAACTTCTTGGTTGCGCAGCTCAACCGCTGTCATTGGGCGGGACCTCGGTTGGGTCAGTGGTGGTTGGTGCTACGGCGATGAGCAGCTTGCCGACGTTGTCGCCGGCGAACAGCTTCAGCACGGCGGCTGGGAAGGCGCGAACGCCGCCTTCGATGATCTGCTCGCGGGAGATCATGACGCCCATCACGCAGCCACCTCGCTAGGTCCGAGCGCGCCTGCGGGTATCGGTCGGCGTAGTCCGGGGTGACGAACCCGGTCATCGAGGCTCGCGCCTGGATCAGCCGGAGGTAGTTGGATGGTCCGCGCGTCTGGTCCGAGTTGTACTGCGACAGCCCGCCGCTGAGGACCACTCGTGCTCCGCGTCTGAGCCGCGTAAGCACCGCGTCGAGGATCTCGCCGCCGACGTTGTCGAGGAACACGTCGATGCCATCGGGGGCGAGCTGCCCGAGCCTGCTGGCGACATCCTCGGTCTTGTAGTCGATCGCTTCGTCAAAGCCGAGCTCATCGAGAAGCCAGCGGCATTTCTCGGGGCCGCCGGCGATCCCGATCACCCGGCATCCCGTGATCCTCGCGATCTGTCCCGCGATGCTGCCGACGCCGCCCGCCGCGGCAGAGACGACGACGGTCTCGCCATCGCGCGGATGGCCGACGTCGAGCAGACCGAAGTAGGCAGTGAGCCCCGGGATACCGAGCGCACTGAGGTACGTCGTCAGCGGGGCGAGCAACGGGTCGAGTTTCGTCACGCCGGCTCCATCGGAACGAGCGAACTCCTGGACCCCGAAGCCGCCGTAGAGGTGCTCGCCAACCGCGAAGCCCGGAGTGCTCTGAGGCTGCCACGCGCCCGAGCGCGCTGGCTTCCATCACGTCGCCGATTGCCACCGGTTCGCCGAACGGGCTCGGCGCTATCCACCTGCGCATCGCGGGATCGATCGCGATAGTACTCGACGGCGACCACCAGCTCGCCTTTGGCGGGCACCGGGACGGGCTCGGTGGTCAGCTCCCAATCAGACGCCTTGGGTAATCCGGATGGGCGGGCGGCCAGGCGTATCTGATGATTGGTCTCAGTCATCACGCCACGAATTGCTGCCCACCGTCGATGTCGTACGTCGCGCCGGTGACGGCGATCGTGTTGACGCGTATCGACGCGAGGTCGAGCGGCGAGGCTGCCGCAGCGACGTGCATCGCCGCAGCCACGACGCGACACGCGTCGTGATGATCAGGCCCTCGACGTCCTCGCGAGTGCTGCACGTCGATGCCGCGCGCTCCCATCGACCTTGATCCGGTCGCTGATCGATGAACATGGTCGCACGCGCTCAGGCCGGTGGACTGACGAAAGCCGGTAACGAAAGCCTGGACCTCCCACGACCAGGCAGCACCAGTGAGGACCACTGGTCGATTCCCTGGGCTCTCGACGCGCAGCTTTCAAAGACGGCCCTTTGGGAGCGTGCCCCGGCGCTGACCAGTGAGCCGACCAGGGGGTCCCCTGGTGCGCGCACGCGGCCAAGCCGGGAAGCTGAGCGCGACCCAACCCCCAGGAGGGAGACATGAGCGCCACAGAAGTTCATGGGACCGATCAGAGCCCAGACGCGGCCGTGACGAACGTTGACTTGAAGCTCGAGGTCGTCGTCATCCCCGTCTCAGATGTCGACCGCGCCAAGGAGTTCTACGGAAGACTCGGGTGGCGACTCGACGCGGACTTCGCGTTCGACAACGGTGTCCGGGTCGTCCAGTTCACCCCGCCCGGCTCGCCCGGCGCGATCCAGTTCGGCGCGAAGATGACGTCGGCCGCGCCCGGCTCGGCCGAGAACCTTTACCTGATCGTCTCGGATATCGAGGCCGGCCGCGATGAGCTGATCGCTCGCGGGGCGGACGTCAGCGACGTGTTCCACTCAGGAGCGCCAGGGGCGCAGTTCAAGCCCGACGGCGCGAGCGATCGACTCACCGGACCTGACCCCGATCGCGCCAGCTACCGCTCGTTCGCAACTTTCAGCGACCCGGACGGAAACCGCTGGCTGCTGCAGGAGATCACGACCCGGCTTCCCGGACGATGTCGACGCCAATGAGACGGCGTTCGGCTCGACGAACGAGCTTGCGGGCGCGCTGCGGCGTGCCGAGGCCGCCCACGGCGAGCACGAGAAGCGCACCGGACAGCACGACGCGAATTGGCCCGACTGGTACGCCACGTACATCGCCGCGGAGCAGGCCGGCGAGGCGCTGCCGGCGTGACGCTCCGCCGTGTGCCCGCGCATTTTCCGATCTGAGGAGTTCGCTATGAGTAACACTAACGCCGGTCCTTCCAGCAACGGCCGGGTTTCCGACGCGTGGTCGCAGTCGTGGACACATTTGCGCGTCGACCGGCGTAGCGCCAGCTACTGCCGAGTCACGTTCGACCACCCACCGATCAACACGATCACGGCCACCACCGTCGCGGAGCTCGCTGAGCTTGTCGGCTTGATCGAACAGGACCTCGATCTCAATGTCATCGTGTTCGACAGCGCTAACCCCGATTTCTATTTGGCTCACTACGACGTGGAGAACGATCCCGGCAAGACCGCGGCGCTCGGAGTCGGTCCGACTGGAATGCCGGCGTGGCTCGACCTCCTCGCTCGCCTGTCCCGAGCGCCGGTGGTCAGCATCGCCTCGATTCGCGGACGCGCCCGAGGTGCCGGAAGCGAATTCATCCTCGCCTGCGACCTGCGGTTCGCCTCGCGCGAGAACACGCTACTCGGCCAGTTCGAAGTCGGGATCGGCGTCGTCCCCGGAGGCGCCCCGATGGCCCGGCTGTCGCGCCTGGTAGGTCGCGGCCGGGCGCTTGAGATCCTTCTCGTCGCCGACGATCTCGACGGACCGCGCGCGGAGCAGTACGGATACGTCAACCGAGCGATCGCCGACGACCAGCTCAACGACGAAGTCGACACGATCGCGGCCCGGCTCGCACGCTTCGATCATGAAGCGATCGCGCGCACGAAATCCCACGTCGACCGGGTCACGTTGCCTCCCGACAGTGAGCTTCCTCCCGCGACGGCCGATTTCCGTGAGCTGTTCGCTCGTCCCGCCCAGCAGACGCAGTGGTCGCGACTCCAAGAGCTCGGCCTCAACACCGACAGTGACCTCGAACGCTCCCTAGGTCGCCGCGTTGTCGAATCGCTCCCCGACGCCTGAACTCAGGCCGGCGCGACCACGGACTCAGACCCGGCCAACGCGCCCGCCAGTTCCAGGCGGGATCGGATCCCGAGTTTGGTGAACACCTTACGCAGGTGCCACTCCACCGTTCGCGGGCTGAGGAACAACCGCGCACCGATCTCCGGGTTCGACAGCCCGTCACGGGCCAGCAGGGCGATCTGCCGCTCCTGCGGAGTCAGATCGTCTCGTGTCTCCACGCTACGGTGCGTCACCTTCTCGCCCGTGGCCTGTAGCTCGCGGCGGGCACGCTCGGCGAACGCCTCCATCCCGATCGACGTGAACTGGTCATGCGCGGCGCGCAGCTGCACGCGCGCGTCGACGCGGCGCTTCTCTCGTCGCAACCACTCGCCGTAAAGCAGGCGCGCGCGGGCGAGCTCGGTGCGGAACCGCGTGCGTCCGAAGTGCTCGATCGCGTCGCAGTAAAGGTTCTCCGCATCGCCGGCGCCCGCCACGAGCGCGCGAGCGCGGGCGTCGACGCCGCGGACCCAGTCGGTGCCGCACACGCGCGCCATCTCGGCCAGCCGCTCGAGCGCGTCGCTTGCCGCCTCGGGCCGGCCGCAGCGCGCCGCCGCCTCGACGAGCTCCGTCAGCGCCCAGCTCGACACGTGTAGGTCAGGCGGATGCACGGCTCCCAGCTGTGCGGCGGCGAGTGCATCGTCGTATCGACCCAGGCCATTGCAGAGAACGGCAGTCGACCAGTGGAGCAAAGCCACCCATGGCCCATCGCCACGCGCGACGGCATCGCGAGTCGTGGCCTCGTCGAGCTGCGCGACCTCGGCCTCGCGCCCACGAAACGCGGCGAGAGCGATCCGCGACCCCGGGGAGCGGTCGCCGCCGATCGCTTCCTGAACCGTGTCCTGTTCGGCGACGAGCACCGATGCGGCGGCGAGATCACCGGCGAACAGCTCCCAGCCGACCCGTTGCGAGACTGCCATCGGCAGCAACGCGAGCACGCCGCCCGCGCGCACCAGCTCGAGCATCCGGCCGCTGAGGGCATCCAAAGCATCAGGGTCCCAGAGGTACGGGGCCAGCACGCGGCTTGCGAAAAACAGCCAGTGCAGGTCGAGGTTCTGCGAGTTCGTCGCGACACAAGCGGCAAGCGCGCGCTGTGCCCGCGCCGCGCCCGCCGCCCAGCCGGCATCGATGAGCAGCGCGGCCGCGTCGAGCAACTCGTCGGTCACACTCGGGGGCTCAATCGACGTTGCCGCCGAGCGTGCCGCCGCCGCGATCTCGGGCAGCCCCGTATCGCCCGCGAGGCGTCCAGCGTAGACGGCGGCGATGAACGCATCGCGATAGGTCTCGCGAGCAAAGCGGCGATCGAACGGCTCGAGCCGCCGGGCGGCGGCGAGCAGCAGCGGCGGGGCGTCGCCGGCACGTCGCCGCATCGTCGCCACCCGACCCCGCAGCACGTCAAGACGTGCGCGGTGGAACTGGTCGAGGGGCCCGCGCTCCGCAACAAGGGCCAGACGCAGCGCGTCCTCCGCAGACCCGGCGAGGTATTTCGCGTCCGCTGCGGCGAGCGCGCGCTCGGCGCGGCACGTGGGATCGAGCGTCAGATTCGCCGCCCGCTCGAGGAACGCGGCCGCAGCACCCTGACCACCCCGCGCTCGCGCGCGCACGGCCGATCGCTCGAGCTCATCCGCGACCTCGTCATCCGGACCCGCCGAGGCCAGGGCGCGATGCCACGCCCGGCGGTCCGGGTCAGCCTCGGCATCCGTCACCTGCGCGATCGCCGCGTGCGCCCGCCGCCGCTCATCCGAAGGCCCGGCCGCATATGCCGCGGCGCGGACGAGCGGATGCCGGAACCGGACACGAGCGCCGAACTCACACAGCCCCGCCTCTTCCGCAGGCGCCCCCGCCTGCCGGCTGATCCCGTGCAGCTCGGCCGCCCGCCACACCACGATGGGCTCGCCGAGTGGGTCGGCTGCAGCAATGAGCAGCAGCCGGCGAGTCTCCTCGGGCAGCGCCATGAGCCGGCGGCGGAAACCCTCCTCAATCCCGTCGGAGAGCGCTGGGACAGCGGCCGTGCCGAATCCGGCGAGCTCGGTCGCGCTCAGGGCCCGGGGGAGCTCGAGTAACGCCAGTGGGTTACCCCGCGTCTCAGCGACGATGCGGTCGCGCACCTGCTCGTCCAACCTGAATCGCACCGCCGAGCTCAGCAGCGCTCGCGCCTCGCCATTACGCAAACCCTCGACCGGGAGCTCGGGCAGGTGCCGGAGCTGATCGCCCGGTTCGCGTGCGGCGAACACCAGTCCGACGGGTTCGGCCAGCAGGCGACGGGCGACGAACGCGAGAGTCAGCGCCGAACTCGTGTCGAGCCACTGCGCATCGTCGACGACACAAAGCACCGGCCGCTCCTCAGCCGCCTCCGACAACATGCTCAGCGCGGCCAAGCCGACGAGGAACCGATCCGGCGGCTGGCCCGCACTCAGCGCGAACACGATCCGGAGCGCCTCACGCTGTGGAGCCGGAAGCCGATCGAGCCGATCGAGCAGCGGCGCGCATAGCTGATGCAGACCGGCGTAACCGAACTCCATCTCCGACTCCACGCCCACCGCACGCACGACCGTCAGATCCGACGCCGCGGCGATCAGATACTCCAACAAGGCCGTCTTCCCGACGCCGGCTTCCCCCCGGAGCACCAATGACCGGCTCTCGCCCCGGCGGATCGACGAGAGCGCGTCATCGAGGAGCGCGCACTCGCTCGAGCGCCCTAACAGGCCCGTGCGCTGGCCCGATCCGGGAACACGATCCATGTAGAGGAGGCAGCCTAAACGACAACGTGACGCCCGACCCGGCGCGAACACGAATGCGGCTCCCGTCCCGCGCATCGCGACGCACCCGCTTGTCGCGGTCCGCCCACCTGCCGACTCTTCTCTAGATTGACAGCCGTGCCTGGTAGCGGAGGTCCCCCTGGCTGGTGCGAGGATGGCGGGGGTGAATTGTGGGTAGCTTGGGAGCACCGATGCAGATCGGGGGTTTCTTTGCGGGTTGGGGCGTGAGCGGCGCGTGGCTGGGCTGATCCTCGGTCCGATGCTGCGGTACGTGGACGCATCTGCAGCGACGGTGTGGGTGGAGACGGACGCTGCGTGCGAGGTAGAGGTGCTTGGGCATCGCGCGCGGACGTTTCACGTCGACGGTCATCACTACGCGGTGGTCCCGGTCACGGGGCTCGAGCCCGGCTCCAGCGTCGAGTATCAGGTCCACTTGGACGGCGAACTACGCTGGCCGGCCCCGGATTCGCCGTTTGCTCCCTGCCGGATCCGGACTTTGCCCTCCGAGGGCAGCGTCAGGGTTGCCTGGGGGTCCTGTCGCGTCACCGCGCCGCATGAGGGACCGTACACGCTGGACGAGGAGCAGGATCCGCTGGGTGTGGGGGTTGATGCCCTCCACGTGCTCGCGCGCCGGCTCACACAACAGGACTCGTCGGCGTTGCCCGCGCTGCTGCTGTTGATCGGCGATCAGGTGTACGCCGACGACGTCTCGCCACAGACCAAGCGCTACATCCAGGCGACGCGCGCGGCGGCGAGCGCGCCCCAGGATGAGGTGCTCGACTTCTCCGAGTACACGATGCTGTATCGCGAGGCGTGGTCGCAACCCTCGATTCGATGGCTGCTGTCGACGGTCCCGAGCGCGATGATCTTCGACGACCACGACGTCCACGACGACTGGAACACGTCGGAGTCCTGGGTCGATGAGATGCGCGCGACGAGCTGGTGGTCAGAGCGCATCACCGCAGCCATCGCGACGTACTGGATCTACCAGCACCTCGGCAACCTGTCGCCACGCGAGCTCGCAGACGACCCGCTCTACGCCAAGGTGCTGTCCGCAGACGACGCGGCGCCGCTGCTTCGCGAGTTTGCGACCACGGCCGACCAAGAGGCCGGGGGCAGGCTGTGGAGCTTCTCGCGCCAACTTGCCGGTACGCGCCTGGTCGTAATCGACGGCCGCGAAGGGCGGGTGCTCTCCAGCGGTCGGCGAGAGATGATCGACGAGCACCAATGGGCCTGGCTCGAGGAGCAGCTGACCGGCGATTACGACCACGTGCTGATCGCCAGTACGGTTCCGATCCTGCTAGCGCCAACCCTGCACTACATCGAGGCGTGGAACGAGGCAATCTGCTCGGGCGCGTGGGGGTCGGTGGCCGCGAAGCTCGGCGAGCGGATGCGGCGCGCGCTCGATCTCGAGCACTGGGCCGCGTTCCAAGAGTCATTTCACCGCATGGTGGCGCTGATCACCGAAGTGGCCGCCGGTCGCCGCGGCCGGGCGCCCGCAACGATCGTGATGCTCGGCGGCGACGTGCACCAGGCTTACCTCGAGACTGTCGGCTTCAGGTCATCAGCCGGCGTCTCGAGCGCGGTCTACCAGGCGGTGTGCTCTCCCTTCCGCAATCAGTTGGGCCAGCGTGAGCGAAGCCTCTTGCGGGTTGTCCGGCGTTCCCGACTCGCCCGCTGGCTCACACCACGCCTGGCCCACAGCGCCGGCGTCCGAGACCCGGATGTCCGCTGGCGCGTCCTACAGCAGCCCACCTGGCGCAACCAGCTCGGATGGCTAGTGATCGACGGACGACGGCTCCGGCTGACGATAGAAACGACGCCCGGCGGAGCCCGCCCCGAGCTGTACACCAGTCTTGACCACCAGCTCGCCTGACGAGGGACGCAACAGCGCGAGGCACCCCTGCGCCCGCGACCATTCGACGCCAACAATCCCGACGCCAAGCGGCTCAGGACATGTAAGTGCTAGTGAGTGTGACCTGAAGACGCCCAGTCTTGGTGTTGAACGCGCCGCTGTGTGTGTATGTCGACTTCAGGCCCTTCGCCTCGCCCCTGCCACCGACGCCTTGGCCGAACCCGGTCAACGTCGCGATCCCACGAGACTCGCGTCTCCGATCCAACCGCCGGCGAACCGGCCCCATCTGCCCATCCGATCGTCGCCGAGGCGATCGTTCCCAGCCGATTGCTTGTGCTGTCCGCCGCGAACGAGGACGAAGCCCCCGGACGGCGCCTGAGGGCCGCGGCGAGCGCGACCCTCAGGCCCGTCTAGGGCGCTCGCCGAACTACAACGCGCCCAGCAGCGAGGTGAGGCTGGTGAGCGTCGCCGTTAGCTGCGAGACGTTGCTGTTCAACTGGCTGAGAATCCCGGGCAGGTTGAGGGCACCGGTGAGGTTGCACAGCAGGTTCCCGACCAGGTTGCCATCACCGGGAACCCCGGTGATCAACAGCGTCACCGGCAGCGGGCCTGCCGGGTTCGTACCGCCGAACAGCTGGACGCGCAGCCCCAGTAGGTTCAGGTCGATCGGCCCAAGCTGCAGTTGCAGCACCGTGCACGCGACCGCTGCTTTCCTGACGTTGGAAGAACCAACTGCAGGCGGTCCCGCAAGCGTCGCCGGCATCATCACGTTGTACCGGGTGACGTGGCGGCCCTTCAGTGTGCCCTTCAGCGTTCCAACCGCGTAGGCCTTGTTGCCCCGCGCGACGTAGCGCTGAATGGCGTAGCTGCCGTTGAACTGCTTGCCGTTCTTCGCGACGCCATGAACGGGCACGGTCTTCAGCGCCGGGAGACTGCTGGTCTTCGGCGGCACAGCCGTGCCGTTTGATGCTGAAGCAACCGGAACGGCGGTAGCTCCGAGCGCCAGGGTTGCAAGCCCGGCGAGTACGGCGATGCGGAATCGTGTCATTCGATCCTCCTATGAGGACGTGCACAAGCATCCGAGACCCGGCACAAGTCGCGACTGCGCAAGCAGCCACGCCGCGACCTGCGACCGGCGAGTCGGCCCTCTTGCCTGTCCTGAGTGGTGTACGGGCGGACTCTCCGGCCAGGGAGCCCACAAGTCGCCTACCCGCCCCAAGCACGTCGAACCCGACTGGACGGATGTCGTATCCCGCGATCGATAGGCCGAACCGCCGTGCGGACGGGGGCTCAGGAGCAACTGCGGCAGTTTGCTGGACGACGCATCGTCAACAGCGGTGGACGGCCTTGCCCCTTACGTAAGAGAACCGCCCCCGTCGCGCTCGCGACCGGCTGCGGCGATCACTCGACCGGCGGGCCGTCGACCGCTGGACGTTGCCGTCCCAAATGAGATCGTTGGCCGTCCGTCGGCTCGCCGCGGAAGCTGCCCCGGCCTCCAAAATACGGCGTCCTTGGTCGATCGCCTCGAAGCCGGAGAGGACGGGAGCGTAGTGGGGCTCCGCTCGGACTCGCTGCCTGGTCGGGCCTTCGGACTTCGCTTCCGTAACCGCAGAGACGGTGTCCGTCGTGAGCATCTGACCCCCTTGCGCGCAGACTCCGCTCCGCGCTGGTCGATTCGCACGCTCACCGTAGGTAGCGCGCCGTCGCCCTTCAATGGGGTCTGGAGTGCATCTTCCAAAAACAATGCGCGTCCACTAGGTCGAGATCGCCCGTTCCCTACTGGGTTCCGCAGCTTCGGGCTGTGCGGTTCAGCCTCGGAGCGCGCGCAGTGCGTTGAGGATCACGGCGAGGTCGATGACCTCTTGCAAGAGCGCGCCGGCGACGGGCGGTAGGTAACCGGCGGCGGCGATAACCATTGCAGCGAGGCTCAGGCCCATGCCGGTGAGAATGCTCTGGCGGGCGATGAACAGTGCGCGCCGGCCGGTGTGCACTGCGTCGGCGACGCGGTCGATCCGGTCGACGGTGATCACTGCGTCAGCGGTCTCGGAGGAGACCGTCGCGCCGGCGGCCCCCATCGCGATGCCGAGGTCGGCGATGGCGAGCGCGGGGGCGTCGTTGATGCCGTCGCCGACCATGATCACCGGGCGTAGGTGTCGGTCGGCGCGGATGGTGCGGACGACTTCGAGCTTGTTTTCGGCCGACTGTTCGGCATATACCCGGTCGACGCCGAGCTGGCGCCCGACGCGCTCAGCGACCGACCGCCGGTCACCGGAGATCATCGCGACGTACCGGACGTTCTCCGCCCGCAGTCGTTCGACGATCCTTTCGGCATCGGGGCGAAGCTCGTCGGCCATCACGATCACGCCGGCGACGTGCCCGTCGATCGCGACGACGACGTGTGCCTCACCGGATCCCCGGGTCGTCATCAGGGCTGTCGATCGGATCTCTGCGTCTTGGATGCCGAGGGAGCTCATGAAGGCGCGGCTGCCGACAGCCACGTGGTGCCCGTCGACGATGCCCTGGATTCCTTGGCCGGGGTCTTCGTGCACGTCGGCGGGCATCGTCAAGTCGAGGCCGGCTTCGTTGGCGGCGGTCGCGAGTGCCGTACCGAGGACGTGTGCGGAGATCTGGTCGACCGACGCCGCCAGGCGCAGCAGCTCATCGCGCTGGATGTCGCCTCGAGTGATGATTTCGCGTACCTCGGGGGTGCCGACGGTGAGCGTTCCGGTCTTGTCGAAGAGGACCGTTCGCGCCTCCCCGAGCGTTTCGATCGCTCCTGTTCCCTTGACGATCACGCCGGCGCGGGCGGCTCGTGAAAGCCCGGATACGAGCGCGATCGGTGCGGCGAGGATCAGCGGGCAGGGCGTCGCCACCACGACGACCGCAAGTGCTCGTACCGGGTCGCCGCTCACTGCCCACGCCAGGCCTGCGAGCAGCAGCGTGGCCGGAAGGAAGAAGCCCGCGTAGCGGTCCGCCATGCGTACCAAGGGAGCGCGCTCAGTCTGGGCCTGCTCGACAAGCCGGACGAGTGCTGAATACGCGCTGTCGCTCGCGGGTCGGGCGGCGCGAACGTCAAATGGCGTGCCTGCGTTGGCCGAGCCGCTGAGCACGGTCCTGCCGCGCGTCATCGTCTCTGGCAGCGGCTCGCCGGTCAGCGTGCTGGTGTCGACAACTGCCTCTGGGCTCACGATCGTGCCGTCAACGGGTACGACCTCGCCCGTTCGTACCAGCACGACATCGCCGGTCCGCACCTGTTCGACGGGCACTTCGGTGAGGTGATCGTCGACCCGCACCCGCGCGGTCTTGGGCGCACGCTGGACGAGGGCGGTCAACTCGCGCCGCGCACGCCGGGATGCGATCGCCTCGAGCGACTCGCCGCCGGAGAACATCAAGCCGATCACCAGGCCGGCGAGTTCCTGATTGAGGGCGAGTGCGCCGACCATCGCGACGAGCGCGATCGTGTCGACACCGAGGCTGTGTTCGACGACGACTGTCCGGCCTACCTCGAACCCGAGCTCGGCCGCGAGGATCGCGACCGCGACCCGCCACACGCTGTCCCCCGTGGAGCCCGCACCGATCAGGTGCAGCACCGCGCCGGTGCCGAGCGCGGCCAAGGCGAACGACGCGAGCAGTTGGGCGCGATGCTCAAGCAGCCAAGCGAGCAGGGCTGTGCGTGGATGCTGTGGCTCGCGCAGCTTGCCGGTATGCGGGATGGCGGGCGCTTGGGCGCTGGTCATCCCGCGAGCGTCACACCGAGCGGCGCAAGCCGTATCCGTAGCATCCCGCCGACCGGCGCGGGAAGCTCGGTATCCGTGTCGCGGATGCTTCGAGCGGAGCGCCTCGGCCGCCCCGCCGTTTTGCGAGGGTTCAGCCGGTTACGAGAGCCGGGCTATCGACGGTGATCGCGTCCGCGAGCCGTGATGCTGATTCGGGGTCGTGAGAGGGCAGGTAGATCGTCGGGTGCTCGGCGCAATGAGCGAGGATCGTTTTCATCGTCGTGACGTGCACCTTGGGGTCCGGTGCGATCGCGTCGGGGCGCAGGGCATGGAGTTGCTCGAGCGAGTCGGTGCTGTCGCCGGCGAGCATCACGTGGCGGCCCTCATCGTCAATGCAGATCACGGACACGTGGCCGGGGGTGTGCCCGGGCGTGGCGACGGCGACGATCCGTCCGTCATCGCTGATCGCGCGGCTGTGAGAAAACGCGCCGAACGGGCCACCGTCGAGCGGGAACGGCTCGGGTGCGAACCCGGGCGGGAGCGGCTGGCGAAGCACGCGACGCATCACACGCGCCATTGGTGAGTGGACGAACCGCAACTCTGCCTCGTTGATCAGCACCCTGCACCGCGTATGGACAAGCCCGTCGATGTGGTCGCCATGGGCGTGGGTGAGCACTATCTCGGAGACGTCGTCTAGCCGCAGGCCGACCGCAGCGACGGCGGCCGGAAGTTCTTGTTCGCGCGTCACTTCCATGCGCGCGAACGGAACGTTCCTGGCCGCGGCGGTCTCACCGGTGTCGACGAGCCGTAGGACTCCGTCGTGCTCGATCGCCCAGCAGTGGATCGGCATCGGCTCCGAGAAAGGGCCCGGGAGGAACAGATCCAACTGGCGGCGCGCGCCGTCGCGAGGGAACAGGAAGCCGTGCTTGAGGCGCACCGCTCCGGTCTGGATTGCATGGATCTTCATTTCGCCCGGTCCTTTGTCTTGATGGGTTTGGTGGTGCGCGGCCGGGTCGGCGCGAAGCCGCGCAAGATCAGTTCGACGACACCTTGTGCGAGACGCTCGTCGATCGGTCCGCCGGTCACGAGCAGTCGGTAGAAGATCGCGCCGCCAAGGACGTCGAGCGCGAGCTCGAGATCGAGACCGCGCCGGAGATCCCCACGCCGTACACCGCGCTCGAGCACGGCGCTGAGCGCCGAGCGTCGGCCGGCGAGAAACTGATCGCGGAGGGTGGTGGCAAGCTCCGGGTTGCGGCGTGTCTCCTCCAGGAGAGCCGGCATCAGCCCCGGCGCGAGCGGGCCGCTGTAGAGCTCGACGGCCTGGCGCATCAGCGCCAGTAGATCGGAGCGAGTCGATCCCGTATCCGGGATCGCGATCTCGCTGACCAACGTCGCGACCGCGTCGGCCACAAGCTCGTCCTTTGAGCGATAGCGCCGGTAGATCGTCGCCTTCCCAACGCCCGCACGCTCGGCGACGTCGTCCATCCGAAGATCGCGCACGCCGCGCTCGGCCATCAGCTCGAGCGTCGCAACGAGGATCGCGCGACCGGCCCGCGCGTCCCTGGGCCTCCCGATCGCTCGCGACAGCGAAGCACCGCTCGACATCGAACTCCACCTCTCAATCGGGTCAGGCCAGATCTCGTTACAGAACTCATCAGTTCCGTAAGTGGAATGTAGCATACTTACGAAACCAGCGAGTCTCGTTATGCAAGAAAAGCAAACCACAACGATTCGGCGTCGCAGCGGTAGCCTCGGGGCGATGTTCGACCACGTGGGAATCGCAGCGTCCGACCTCGCCGTGTCCGAGCGCTTCTACCGCACGGTGCTGTCCGCGCTCGGCGTCGAGCCCAGCCACGCGGACGCCGGGCTGGTCGAGTGGGAGGACTGGGCCATGGGCCCGACGGACCCCGAGCACGCTGTGACCCGCGGCCTGCACGTCGCCTTTCGCGCGCCGGACCACGCGGCCGTCGACGCTTTCTGGCAGGCGGGGATCGACGCCGGTTACCCGGACGACGGCGCGCCCGGGCCGCGCCCGGTCTACGGCCCCGATTACTACGGCGGCTTCCTGCTCGACCCGGACGGCAACAGCGTCGAGGCGGTCCACACCGACCGCGAGCGCCCCGTGCCCGACGGCTGGATCGACCACCTATGGCTCCGCGTCCGCGACCCGCAGGCGTCGCGCCGCTTCTACACGACGGTCGCGCCATACGCTGGGCTCCGCTTGGCGCACGACGCGCCGGACCGCGTTCAGTTTTCCGGCCCCGACTTCTCCTTCTCGCTCGTGCGCGACGACCGCCCGCTCACGCAACACGTCCACCTCGCGTTCACCGCGGACACGGACGCCACCGTGAGGGCGTTCCACGCCGCCGCGCTCGCCGAAGGCTACGAGGACCACGGCGCCCCCGGCGAGCGCGCCGTCTACCACCCGGGCTACTACGGCGCCTTCGTGCTCGACCCCGACGGCCACAACGTCGAGCTCGTCAACCACAACCGCTAAGCCCTGGCCGGCTCTTAGCTGGATCGTTGCAGGCCGCTGAGGACGATGTCGTAGACCCGCCGTGCTTGTGCTCTCCAGTCGCCTGCCGGGTCGAGTTGCCAGAGGCCGGCCAGCGCGAGGATCACGTCGTCTGGGTCAAGGCCGGGCCGCAAGGTCCCGGCGGAGATGTTCGCCTGGAGCAGGCGGTCAAGGGCTGCAACGATCGCGCTGTAGGTCTCGGTGGAGTACAGATCGCTTCCGGGGGTTGTGGCCTTGCGCAAGGCGTCCGCGAGCCCGTGCTTGGTCACGGCGTAGCTCGCCAGACGCTCAACCCAGCTGCGCAGCGCGTCGACCGGCGGCTGCTCCTGCAGCAGCAGGTCGGCGGCCTCGACGAGCTTCTGCACCTCGTGCTGGTAGGTGGCGAGCACGAGGTCTTCCCGTGTCGGGAAGTGCCGGTACAGGGTCGCGTTCGCGACGCCCGCTCGCTTGGCGATCGCGTTCAGGGAGGCGTCGGGCGACTCCGTCAGCGCCTCGAGTGCAGCTGCGAGGATCGCGTCGCGGTTGCGACGGGCATCGCTTCGCTTGGACGCCTTTGATTCGGTCATAGTCTGGCCCCACGTGGCAAGCGGGGAGTTCCCCGCTTATACTGGCCCGAGATTCGGGGAGTTCCCCGCTACGCCCAGGCTAACGCGCCGAAGGCGCGAACAGGAGGCCGGTTATGACCACGATCGAGATCACTCCAGCGGAGCAGGCCGATCGCCTCGCAATCCGTGAGCTCGTCGACGCGTATGCGCATTGCGCCGATCGGCGTGACGCCGACGGTCAGATGGCGCTGTTCACCGAGGACACGCGCTTTGTCGTGTACATGGATGGGCAAGGCTCCGAGCCCACGCAGATGCTTGACGGCCGCGGGGCGCTGGCCCCCGTGTTCGAGGACCTGAACCGCTACCAGGCGACGATGCACTTCAACGGCCAGAGCACGGTCACCGTCGATGGCGAGCGGGCGACCGGCGAGAGCTACTGCATTGCCCACCATCTATTCATCGAGGAGGGCGAGCGAAAGCTGATGGTCGCGTGGCTTCGGTATGGCGACACGTTCGTCAAGGTCGGCGACGCGTGGCTGTTCGGCGAGCGCAACCTCTACGTCGACTGGACCGAGACGCGCCCCTCGCATCCATAGCGATAACGGCAGACCCGGGAGTGGACTAGTGCACACGCGGGCGCCACGGGGATTGCTGCGATGCAAAGCTGTGTTGCATCAGCACCACGAGACAGAGGGTGACCGATGGACGCCGAAAATAGCTCCGCCGCCGCAACACCGAGTCCCGACAAACTGCTGGCCATTCGCCTCGCGACGGCTCCCGGGCTGGTCCGAGCCGGCGCGAGCTGTTGGGATCACGCGCGCACTCCGATCCATGCGCTCTCGATGGAGAGCGCCTACGCCGAGTCCCAGCTGCTGCGGGATCTCGGGGCGCGGGGCTCACGGTTCGCCCGAGCCCTGGACGTCGACGTCGTTGTCGGCGCGGAGACCGCGGGTGTTCCTCTGGCAGCGTCGATATCGCTGGCCGCGGAGCTGCCCTTCGCATTCGTCCGCAAGCCGGGGTACCGCGGTCACGAGCTCGACGAACCACCGGTCCGAGGGGCTGATGTCGCGGCGCGCCGGGTGCTGCTCGTAGACGACGCGATCTCCAGCGGTTCATCCGTCGAGCGCTTCGGCGGCTCCCTGGCGAGCGTGGGTG
Source organism: uncultured Solirubrobacterales bacterium (assembly GCA_963725925.1). GTDB lineage: Bacteria > Actinomycetota > Thermoleophilia > Solirubrobacterales > Solirubrobacteraceae > Palsa-465. Next base: position 186,219 of record CAVSAY010000014.1, on the reverse strand, counting down.
CCGAGGTCGTCGGAGTGTTCGTCCTCGTTGACATGCGCGATGTCGCGCCAACGGTTTCACCGGCAGCAGCCGCGCTCCCGACCGAATCGGTGAGCACGTACCTGGAGGTGCTCGACCTCGCCACGACGAACGGTTTGCTCGATCCTGCGCTGCACGCGCTCACGGTCGACGCGATCGTGAACCAATGGAGCGACGACGATCCGCGCTGGGATCTCCTGCCCCCGACGGTAGACGGTCTGTCTCCTGTCCCAATGCGCCAGGCTTGCCCGTTTATCGGCGCGGACCCGAGAGGAGCGATAGATGCCGCGAGAACCTGAGACCCCTGACGCGTACACGAAGATAAGCCTCAACGACGTCGAGGATGCAGCCGTCCCGAACGGCCTTGGCCATCGCTGGGAAGCGCGCGTCGCTCGCGAGCCCCTCGGAGCCGAGGAAACCGGCCTGACGCATTTCCAGCTTCGTCCCGGCCAGCGATCACCGTTTGCTCACCGCCACAGACACGCAGAGGAGATCTACGTGATCCTGCAGGGCACGGGCAAGATCAAGCTCGACGATGAGATTCTCGAGGTGCGGCCGCGCGACGCGATTCGGGTGGCGCCGGAAGTCGCGCGCGCGTTCGAAGCCGGTGCCGATGGGCTCGAGTTCCTGGCAACCGGGCCACACCATCCTTCCGACGGCGAGCCAGTCGACGATCCGTGGGTCAACTGAGACGTCGGAAGCGCGCCTATCCGGCGTGGCTGTGCGATCAACTGGGGATCGTGTACGCCGCTGTGATCCCGCCGTCGAGCGGGAAGGCCGACGCGGTGACATAGCCTGCGTCGTCGCTGGCGAGATAGGCGACGGTGGGCCGGTGCGGACCGCCGATGCACAGGATCGCGCACACCGCGTTGCTGAAGCAGGACGTCGATCCGGCCCAGCTGGCCACGGCCCGCGCGTAGAGATCGCGCACCGGAGCCTCGTCGGTCACATCAGCCTGGAGACACAGCTCGCCCACCGCGTGCTCGACGAGCTCGACACCGACGACGGTCGCTCCCTCCTGGGCCAGACGACGCGCGGTCGCCTGCCCCACTCCACCGGCCACGCCGGTGATGACGCACACCCGCCCCGAGAGCCTGCCAACCGCGGCCGTCACAACGCCATTGTCCCGGACACGGTTGACGGCAGCCATCCCCTACCATCGCGGGATGGCTGCCGTCAGTGCCCCGGCTGGCAGGCCCGCCACCGCCGAGCCGAAGCGTTGGGCGATTCTCGCTCTGCTGAGCGTCGCGCAGCTGATGGTGGTGTTGGACGCGACGATCGTGACAATCGCGCTCCCTTCGGCGCAGAAGGCGCTGGGATTCTCGACCGAGAGCCGGCAGTGGATCGTCACCGCCTACGCGCTTGCGTTCGGCAGCCTGCTGCTGTTGGGCGGAAAGCTCGGTGATCTGTTCGGTCGCAAGTGGACCCTGATCGTCGGCCTGGTTGGGTTCTCGATCGCCTCGGCGATCGGCGGTCTGTCCCAATCGTTCGGCATGCTCGTGTTCGCCCGCACGCTGCAGGGCGTGTTCGGCGCGCTGCTTGCGCCGTCGGCGCTGTCGTTGCTGACGGTCACGTTCGAGGGATCTCCCGATCGCCCGAAGGCGTTCGGGATCTTCGGTGCGATCGCGGGCGGCGGCGCCTCACTCGGCCTGATCCTCGGCGGTGCGCTCACGCAGGTGCTGTCCTGGCGCTGGTGCCTGTACGTCAACCTCGTGATCGCCGTGCCGACGACGATCGTGGCCATGCGCCTGCTCGTCAATCACGCTGCTCCGCACCGGGATCCGATCGACATACCGGGGGCTGTCACGTCGGCGCTCGGCCTGTTCGCGCTCGTCTATGGGTTCTCCAACGCCGCGACGCATTCCTGGGGGTCAACGGCGACCGTCGTCGCGCTCGTCGCGAGCCCCGTGCTGCTTGCCGCATTCGTGCTCATCGAGAGCCGCGTCAAGTATCCGCTCCTGCCCCTGCACATCGTCTGGAACCGGGGCCGCGGCGGCGCATACACGACGATCCTGCTGGCCGGGGCGGCCATCTTTGCCGTCTTTCTGTTTCTCACCTTCTTCCTGCAGCAGCAGCGCGGCCTTTCGCCGATTGCCACCGGACTGGCGTTCCTGCCCCTCACCGCGGTTCTCGTCGTCACTTCGACCACGGTGCAGACGCGGGTGATCCAGCGCACCGGGGTCAAGCCGATCGTGCTCACCGGCATGACGCTCGGGGCGCTCGGGATGTTCCTGTTCACCCGGCTGACGCCGGACTCGAGCTACGCCGCCCACGTGCTTCCCGGCCTGATCGTCCTCGGCGTTGGGATGGGCTGCATCTTCGCGCCGGCGTTCTCCACTGCGACCCTGGGCGTGGAGAGAAGCGAAGCCGGCGTGGCCTCGGCGATGGTCAACACCTCCCAACAGGTAGGCGGCTCAGTCGGCACCGCGCTGCTGAGCACGATCTTCGCCAGCGCCGTCACGAGCTACGCGACCAGCCACGCCCCCAGCCCTGGGTTGGCAGACGCCGCCGCTGTCTACGGCTACACCACGGCGTTCTGGTGGTCCGTCGGGATCTTCGTCCTCGGCTTCATCCTGGCGATGGTGATCCTGCCCGGCCGCGCCCATCATCGGATCCCCACCGCCCGCGCTGCCCTCGCCCGGCTGGCGGTCGGCAACTGCCACCACTTCGAGTCTCGCGATGGCGCCCACGAAGGCGCGGGCGCTACGACGGGTGCTGGGGGGCGATGAGCACCGGCCGTTTGGTGTGACCTGCCAGCGCGTGTGAGACGCTCCCAAGCAGGGCGCTTCCGATGGTGCCCCGTCCGCGCTGGCCGCAGACGATCAACCCGGCGTCGATCTCCTCGGCGATCTCATCGATCGTCTTGGCGACTGCTTGGTCCGATTCGGCGACCCGCGCAACCGCGTTGTAGCCGCGCGTCCGGGCTCCTTCGGCGCCCTCGTCGGCGATGCGTTGAGCGAACTCGGCTTCCTGCTCATCCACCTCGCCCTCGTTCGGAATGGCGACCACAAACGAGCCTGCTCGCGCCAACTGCACCGCTGCCGGCGTCCATACGGTCAACACCACCGCATCGCCGCCTGGCTTGATCCATTCGACTGCGGCTCTCAGAGCGGTCCGAGAGCCCTCCGATCCGTCATAGCAAAACAACACCGGCTTATTCATCGCTGATCCTCGTCAACTGAGAAGAACCTGGGCTGCATTGCAGCCTATCTCCAGGGCGGCGGAGGCGGAGGCGGCGACGGCGTCCGCTCGGGCGATTCGCCATCGACCCTGCGATTCCGGTGTGGCCGACAGGATCGCGCGTGTCCTGCCGGCCACCCAGAGTGGTCAGGCGACGCTGCCGGTCGGAGCGAGGGACCGTGCGGCCTGGGCGATCAGGCCCGCGACGGCGCCCGGGTTGGAGACGTAGATGGAGTGGCTGCCGGGCACTTCGGTGACCGTCGCGCCGGCGCGCCCGGACATGGTGCGCTGCGCCGGCGGCGGGATCATCCGATCATCGGTCGCGATCAGGTACCAGCTCGGCTTCGCGCGCCACGCCGGCTCACTGATCTCGCCGTTGAGGGCCTCGACGCCCCACGGCACCTGCGAGTCCGCCATGAAGGCTGCGTCCGGCGCCGGCAGATCGGCCGCGAACGCCTCCGCGAACTTGTCGCGGTCGAGGAACAGGAACCCGTCCTGCGGGGGCAGGATCGGCGGCACTGGCCCGTCCTGGGGGAACGTGCCGATCAGCGAGTTGACCGATTCGCCGGCGTCCGGTGCGAATGCGGTGACGTAGACCAGCCCGGCAACCGAGCCGTGGGTGCCGGCCTCCGTGATCACCGCCCCGCCGTAGGAGTGGCCGACGAGGATCGCCGGACCGTCCAGTTCGTCGAGCACGTTCGTGGTGGTTGCGACGTCGCTGTCGAGCGACAGCGTCTGGTTCTGCACGACGCTCACGTTGAAGCCGTCTGCCGTGAGCAGGTCGTACACGCCCCGCCAGCCGGACCCGTCGACGAACCCACCGTGGACGAGAACGATGTTCTGCACGCTAGTCATGGGATGACCTCCTAATCGTTTCTTCGGCCTCGGAATGAGGCCGATCGGTCAGCCGAGACCGTACGTCGGGGTCATATGCCGCCGCGTCCGTCAGACGACGACATTTCTCGGCGCAGCTGTACGTATCTATGCCGGGCTCGCGGTGCCGTCCACGGAGCCACCGGCCAGGGCGGCGGCGAGCTCGCCCCTCGAGCTGATCCCGAGTTTCGGAAACACCCGGTACAAGTGGGTGCTGATCGTGCGATGCGACAGATAAAGACGCTGGCCGATCTCGCGGTTCGACAGGCCCCTCGCCGCGAGCTGCGCGATCTGTAGTTCTTGCCCTGTCAGCTGATCGCGCGCGTCGACGGCGCGACGGCGACTTCGTTCGCCCGACGCACGCAGCTCCCGCCGCGCCTGGTCGCTCCACGGCGCGCATCCCAGCGCGTCGAAGGTGTCGCGCGCGGCCCGCAACACGGCGCGTGATTCGGTGACACGGCGGTTGCGTCTGAGCCACTGGCCATATGCGAGCTCGAGCCGAGCGCGCTGGAATGGCCACCGTGTCAGATCGCCCGACAGCGCCTCCTCGAAGCGTTCGCCCGCCTGCGCCGGGTCGGCGAGCAGTGCGCCGGCATGTTGGAGGCCGAGCGCGATCCATGTGCCGGGCCGCCCACCAACGGTCGCCTCGAGCTCCGCCACGCGTGCTCGCGCTTCGTCGAGCCGATCGATGTAGCGCGCGGCATCGGCGAGATCCGCGATCAGCCACGACGCGATCACGGGATGGTGTGCCGGGTCGGCAGGGTCGAACAGGCGGTTGGCGTAGGCGAACGCGTCCGCGTGGCGGCCGCTCCCAAGCGCGGCCAGCACCCTTCCGAACTGCGCAAGCGCGACCGTGCTGTTTGAGCCGAGCGCTTCCCCGACGAGCTCGGCCTCGGCCGCGATCCGCTCGGCCGTAGCTTCGTCGCCCGCGCATCGCGGCAACGAGCGAGATGACCGTGGCAGCGGCTGCTTGCCAGCGTTGTTGCGCGAACTCTTCGGCGAGACGGCTCGCTTCCTCGGCCGCGGGGATCGCCTCGTCCCACGCGCCAAGGCGGACGGCGATCATCGAGTACAGGGCCAACAGTCTCGGCAGATGCCCCAATCGGCCCTCCGTCCGTAGGCCATCCACAGCCACCGCCAGAAACTCGCCAACAAGGTCAAAAGCGCCAACGGTGACCGCGACCGGGCCGAGGAACCGCGCGGTGTCAGCGTCGAGCCGCTCGTCGTGTGCCGCCCGGCGCAGGCGCTCCAACACGCCGGTCGCGGCACCCAATGGATCCGCATACGCGTGCACCGCGAACACGCGTGGATCCTCGGCGTCGACACCGCCCAACCGGCGTGATGCCTCGATCAGGACCTGTCGTGCGTCGGGGCCGGGATCACGCCACCAAGCGCGCGAGGCGACCAGCCAGAGCAAATCGACGTGCAGGTTGTGGTCCCCGGCCGCGCCGGCTCGTTCCGCTGCGGCGATCAGAGACTTGAAGTGCTCGACGTCGCCCAGGGGGCGGTTGGAAACTGTCTCCTCAATCCAGGTCAGCCGTGCGCGCTCCAGCTCGCCAAGGTCGAGCTGTCTGGCCTCACGAAGCAGCGGCTCGACGACTCCGGGCCGCCCCAGCTCCACGGCAAGGCTCGCGGCACCGAGCAGCCGGCGGCTACGGCTTGCGGGCTCGCTGAGTTCGGCCGCGCGTGTCATCGCGGCTACGGCCACGGCGATCGCGCCGCGTTGCCGCGCACGTCCTCCGGCGGCTTCGAGATCGATCGCGATGTCCTCGTGTTCGCCGGCCTGCAGTGCCGCACGGTGCCAGGCACGTCGGTCGGGCTGATCTGCGAGCACAGTCGCCAGTGCCTGATGAGCACGCCGGCGCTCCTCCAGCGAGGCGCTCTGCACGATTGCGGAGCGCATGAGCGGATGGCGAAAGCGCAGCCTCTGGAGATCGACCTTGACGATGCCGGCCTCGGCGGCCGGCGCCACGACGTCGAGGTCCAAGTCCGCTCCGACTACCGCGCTGCCGGCCGCGACGACCTCACTCAATGAGTCTGAGTCGTTGAGCGCGGCGACCAGCAGCACCAGGCGAGTCGCGTCGGGCAGATCGGATGCACGCGCGGCGAACGCCCGCTCGAGCCGGTCGCTCAACGGCAAGCCACCCGGCAGCCCTTCCTCGTCTTCGCGCATGCCGGACATGGCTGGAAGCTCGAGCAGCGCGAGCGGATTGCCGGCTGCCTCCCTCAGAACGCGGCTCCGTGCAGCAACAGGGAGTGCGGGTGCGGCCACGTCTATCAGCGCGCCCGCGGTCGCGTCGTCGAGACCGGCAAGACGAAGCTCGGGCAGGCCCGCATCGGCGAGCGCCGACGGATAGCCGTCGCGAAGGGCCGCCAGCAGGACGATCGGGTCGGACTCGATTCGCCGTGCCACGAATGCGAGCACGTCCGAGGTCGGATGGTCGAGCCACTGTGCGTCATCCACGACCAGCAGCACCGGCGCGTCAGCGGCAGCCTCCGAGACCAGGTCAAGCGCAGCCATGGCAATTCGGAAATGTTCGGGCGCAGCCTCGTCGGTGAGACCGAAAGCGGCATCGAGCGCGGCGCGCTGAGCGTCGCGGAGCTCGCTCGCGCGATCGCGGACCGGTCGCAGTAGCTGGTGCAACCCCGCAAACGGCAGATGAGCCTCCGATTGCACACCTGTTGTCGAGAGCACCGTCATACCGCGCTCCCGCGCCATTCGCTCGTAGATCGACAGCAGACGCGACTTGCCGATGCCGGGCTCGCCGATGAGCACGAGTGCCTGTCCTCGCGAGCTAACGCCGTCCAACAGCGAGGTCATGACGCCCTGTTCCTCGAAGCGACCCACTAAGGGCGGTGCCTCGCCGTGAGCCGATCCAATCACGCGCTCAATGCTAAGGAAGCTGCTCGCCCCAGCAGGCTCGTCTTGGCGTGGGGCGGCATCCGTGTTCGACACCTGCGCCGGACGACTGGGCGAGCCGGCATGTCAGCGATGAGTTCGTGGCCGTCGCCCGGTCTCGTCCTTGAGACCTACGCATCGGCAGAGGAGACGACCATGCCCGGACCGCTCACTAACGCTCACACCGTCGCCAAGCTTCCCGCTCAGGATCTGGAGCGAGCGCGCGCCTTCTACCGCGACAAGCTCGGGCTAGAGGCCGTCGAGGAGCGCGCCGGCGGCCTGCGCTATCTGGTCGGGCCGAGCGAGTTTCACCTGTTCAGCTCGTCGGGCAAGCCGTCGGGCGAATCGACGCAGATGGCGTTCGAGGTCGAGAACCTCGAGGCGACGATTGCCGACCTGCGCGACCGCGGCGTGATCTTCGAGCGTTTCGACATGCCCGGGTTCGATGCCCAGGGGGACACGATCACCGCGCCGGACAACTACCCGAGCAAGGGCACCGGTGAGCTCGGCACGTTCTTCTACGACAGCGAGGGCAACCTCATCGGGATTGCCCAGCCAGTCGGCCGACGATGACATCGTCGACCAGCGCCGGTCCGAACAGGCCGTGCTCGACGACTCCCGGCGTCTGATCGAGCAGTGAGGCAAGCTCGGCCGGGTCCTCGATGGCTCCCTGGTAATCGGCCAACACGCCGCCGTCGGGCGTCGGCGGTGCGCCCTCCCGGAGCTTTGCGACGCGCAGGGCATGCAGGGTTGCCGGCAGCCCGAACGCCACCAGCTCCAACGGCACCGGTGGGTGCAGGGCGTCGACGAGCTTGTCCGGCGTGACGATGACCACGAACCGATCCGCCGCCCTTGCGACGATCTTCTCGCGCAGGTGCGCGCCATGACCGCCCTTCACCGCCCAGCGATCGGGCGTCACCTGGTCGGCGCCGTCGATCGCGATGTCCAGGCGGTCGAGACGATCAAACGGCTCGACCGGGATGCCGAGCGCGGTCGCGGCCCGCTGCGTCTCCGGCGATGTCGCCACACACCGGAGCTGTGTGACCCCGCGCTCGGCAAGCGCCGGCAGCAGCTGCGCCACGGTTCGGCCCGTGCCCAGGCCGACCCGCATGCCCGGTTCGATCAGAGCCGCTGCGGCGACGGCCGCCGTGCGCATCTCGTCTTCCAAGCGTGACATCTCGCTGGGATCGTCTCACGCCGCGAGCCGGCTGTGTCGACACAAGCTCTGGTAGCTTGCCGCCCGCTTTGACCCGGAGGCGGATCTGCGTGTGACCACGGCGAGAGCGCTCGCCCGAGGGGAGGGAGCAGCGAAATGGGCACGACAGAGCACGCGGTGGTGATCGCCGGCGGTGGCCCGGCAGGGATGATGCTGGCGGCGGAGCTCGCGTTGGCGGCGGTCGATGTGGCGGTCGTCGAGCGGCGTTCGGATCACGTGCTCGCCGACGCACGCGCCGGCGGGTTCCAATCGCGCACGGTCGAGCTGTTCGACCAGCGCGGGATCGCCGATCGGTTCCTTGCCGAGGGTAAGCCGCATCACGTCGTGATGTTCGGCGGCAGCGTGCTGGACATGAGCGACTTCCCGTCGCGTCATCCGTACACGCTCGCGATCTGGCAGAACCAGATCGAGCGGATCATGGCCGACTGGATCGCCGAGCTGCCGGTGCAGATCCACTACGGACGTGAGGTGACCGGGTTCGCGCAGGACGAGGCCGGCGTCGAGGTTCAGCTCGCTGCGGGCGAGTCGCTGCGGGCGCAGTATCTCGTCGGCTGCGACGGCGGACGCAGCGTCATCCGTCGGGCCGCCGGCATCGAGTTTCCGGGGTGGGAGCCGACGCGAAGCAACATGATCGCCGAGGTCGAGATGACCGACGGACCACCCGAGCAGGAGCTGCGCCACGACGCCACGGGCGTCCACGCCATCCGCAGGATGGAGGACGGCAAGACGTTCCGGGTCGTCGTGACCGAGCGGCAGCTCGGGACGAGCACCGAGCCCACCGTGCGCGATCTCAGCGAGGCGCTGACCGGGGTGTTCGGCACCGACTACGGGATCCACAACCCGACCTGGATCTCGAGGTTCACCGACGCGACGCGCCAGGCGGCCGCCTACCGCGCCGGACGGGTCCTGCTCGCAGGGGACGCCGCGCACATTCACTACCCGGCGGGTGGACAGGGTCTCAGCCTCGGCGTACAGGACGCGGCGAACCTGGGATGGAAGCTGGCCCAGGTGGTCAACGGCACCTCTCCGGACACCCTCCTGGACAGCTATCACGACGAACGCCACCCGGTCGGTGCGCGGGTCCTCAAGCTGACGATGGCGCAGGCTGTGCTGCAGCGCCGCGACGACCGAATGCTGGCGCTCGTCGACGTACTGTCGGAGCTCACGGGCTTGGACGAACCTCGCAAGCACATCGCCGGCCTCATGTCCGGGCTCGACATCCACTACGACCTCGGGGAAGGACATCCGCTGCTCGGGCGCCGCATGCCCGATCTGGAGGTGATCACCGCCGACGGCCCGGTCCGGGTGTTCGAGCTGCTGCGCGACGCGCGCCCGCTGCTGCTCAATTTCGGTCAGCCCGGCGACTGCGACATCACGCCCTGGGCCGATCGGGTCAAGCGAATCGACGCCGACTACGAGGGCGAGTGGGAGCTCCCGGTCATCGGACTGGTCGGCGCCCCGACGGCCGTGCTGGTGCGGCCGGACGGCTACGTCGCCTGGGTCAAGGACGAAACCGACGCAGGGCTGACCGACGCGCTGACGACCTGGTTCGGCCCGCCCGCCACGACGTGACGATCAGCTAGCGCGGCTTGATCCGCCGCGGGAAGCCGAGGTGCTCCTCGAGCACCCGCTGGATGCCCTCCGGACTGTTCAGGTGGCGGCTGTCGTACTCGTCGAACATCGCATCCCAGAAGGTCTCGTAGAACTGCTTGTCGGGCTTGCCCCCGCCGCGCGAGATCGCCTTGCCCTCGGCACGGGCGATCATCTGCCGGATCTCGCGGCCCTTCCCGGCGCCGTGCTTGAAGTCGATCAGACCCTCCATGAACAGGTGTGTGTGGGTCCCGTGGTCGGACCCGTTGAACGTCATGTCGATGAACGGCGGGTCCTGAATCAGTTCGGCTTTGGTCAGCTCGCCCTCGATGATCTGCGGTGCCTTGCCGCCCGGGACGAGCTCCTCGAGCGCCTCCAGCGTGGTGATGTGCTTGTCGGCCGCCCGCTGCCAGACCGCGGCGCAGAACTCAGCCGCAGCCTCGGGGTCGCGCACCGTCGCGTGGTACTGCTTGTAAATGCCGAGCAGCTTGTTGCCGTTGGTATCGCGCTTGATCGACCCGATCACCGTCTGCAGTACGTCGTACTCGGGGTTGACGCCCGTCGCCTTGTTGCCCAGCTTCTCGAACGCCTTCTTGGTCGCGTCCTTGACGGCGTCCGCGGACGAGTAGGTCTTCACCTTCGCCAGCTCGGCGGCCGTCAGGTCGCCGTGCGGCGTCGGCTTGCGTGGCTCGTGCGCGGTCGTCGTGTGCGGGTCGTGCGGGTCGCGCGGGCCGCCGCCGTGCGGCTCGGGCGGCTTGGGCGCGTGGGGGTCGGTCGGCTTTGAGCCGTGCGGCTCGGGTGGCTTGACCTTCGCGGTCTTACGGGCGTCGTCGGCGACCTGGTCGCCGAGCTTGCCCAGGCCCTTCTCCTCGCCGAGCCGGTTGAGCTTGGCGATCAGCTCACTGCCGTCCTCGCCCGCGGCAACCAGCCGCTTGAGTGCGCGCGCCTCCCGGAAGGCCAGCGCCAGCGGCACCATCTCGAGACCGATCGAGAACAGGCTCTCGACGAACCCTCTCAGCGACGGGTCCTCGGTCACAAGCGCGTTGGCGATGTCAACCGCCGTGTTGGAGAGCAGCTTCTTCTGGCTGTAGTCCTCCCACTCCTCGACGGCCTGGTAGGTGGCGAGCGCGACGGCGCCGATGCCGGCGGGGATCGCGAGCGACGCGCCCGCGGAGGGGATCAGCGTGATCACCGCCAGCGCAAACGCGAACAGCGCGATCCACGATGACTTGCTGGTCGCCTTGCGCTGCAGGTCGTTGACGACGCCGTCGCGGATCGACCCCTTCGGCACGAACATGTTCGCCCGCGTCATCGCGACGATGGTGGGCAGCGTGAGTGGGTCGAGCTCGCTGTGATGGAGCTTGTACCGCGCCCGCATGATGTCGCCGAGCTTGGGGAGCAGCTCACGCAATACCGCGCGCATCTCGTCCTGGACGGTTGCGGTGTCGAGTTCGCCGAGGTCGACCTTGTCGAGGTCGCCGCCGTGGCGGAAGCTGCCGAGGATGGGGTGCAGTCGCTCGGCTGCGATCCACCCGGCTTTCAGCTGGCGGTAGGCGTCCTTCAGCCGCTCGTCTGCCGCGCGCGCCTCCTTGGCCTCCTTGGTGTTGTCGTCGAGGGTCCGCTTCGTCCACGCCACGCCGCGCTCGTGCTCGCGCTGGTGGACGAGCTGCTGCAGCTTCTTGAGCTCCTCCGCTTTGTCCGCGAGGTCGCGGCGCTTCTTCCAGTTTGAGTCGAGGTCGGCATTGTTGGACTGGGCCGCGATTTCGATGACCCCGTTGACGGCGTCGTCGAGGCTGATCGCGTCGCGCGCGTATGAGCTCGCCTCGACCTTCGCCGAGTCGTACGGCAGGCCGTAGGACTCGATGATCTTCTGGATCGCGACCTGACTCCCGTCGAGCATCCGCTCGGTCGTCGTGAAAGCCTGGCCGCGGAACTCGCTCGCGAACGACTTGGCCTCGTTCTTGAACCGATCGAGGTCGCCCTCGGTCTCGGAATGACCCTCGAGGCTCTCGATCGTCTTGTCGAACGAGCCGTTCTCGCGAATGCCCTCCTCGATGATCGTGCGCATCGATGCCCGCCGGCCCGAGCTGCTCCAGTCGGTGGCGCCGGCGTGCTTGATCCCGCGGCGCCCCTCGATGAACTCGATCGCCTCGAGCATCCGCAGCGCTGCGGTGTGCTCGGTGCTGGGATAGGAAACGGCGTCCTTGACGATCTCCCACCGCTTGCGCTCGAGCGCCTTGCTGTCGAGCTTGTCCATGTCATCGATGACCTGCGCGAACTGGCGGTTCTCGGGCGTCGCGCGCTCGGAGGCATTCACCGGCGGCGGTGGGCCGACGAGGATGACCGGGACCCAGTGCTCAGCAGTCTTCGGCTGGCGGCTCAGCCGTCGGGCGAGCGCGGCGATCTGGCGGTTGCTCGTGCCCGGCGCGAAGCCTGCGATCTCAAGCGGAGTGGGCACCGCCGGCGCCCCCACGGCGACGCTGTCTGCGTCGCGCGCCTGCGGCACCCTGACGGATGTCCGCGGCATGCGCCAACAGTAACGCGTGCGGTCCGGAGACTCGCGCGGCGGACGGTGAGGCGCCGAAACTCACCCGCGGTGCGGCCCTTCCAGCCTGGGCGCCCGCCTACGAATCTCTTCACCCACATTTTCGACAGCCTGATGCGAACTCCTTAGCGCGGGGGTATCAGCGCTGACCATTTGATCGCCGGGATACACACGACGGCGCATACTCCACGGTTGGTGGGCGGATGAGAGCGAGCTCGAATCGCATGGCCCTCGCTGTACCGGCCGCGTGCGCGCTGCTGATCTCGGCGTGCGGCGGCGGCGGGCATCGGACCGTGGCGGCGGGCGACGGCTGCCACACGGAGACGGTCAGCGCGGCTGCCTCGTCGGCTGGGACTTCGGGCTCGTGGCCCGACCCCAATGCGAACCTTGCGAACACTCGCGATGCGCCGGACTCGGCCATCTCAGCCGCGAACGTCTCCAGGCTGAAACCGGCCTGGGCGTTCAAGTTGACCGGCAAGGGCGCGGTGGGGGTTACCGGTTACGGCTCGTTGGTCGCGGGCCCGGTCGTGCAGGACGGCGTCGTGTATCTGCAGGATCTCGACTCCAACGTGTACGCGCTCGCGCTCGGCTCGGGGAAGCTCGAGTGGGAGTACGTGTGTAACGCTCCCGAGCGGAGCGGGCCGGGGCCCAACGGGGTGGCTGTCGCCGACGGAAGGGTCTACGGGGAGACGCCCACCTCGGTGTTCGCGCTGAGCGCTGCGAGCGGCAAGGCGGTCTGGGTGAACGCGCACGTCCTCAGCAGCGGCGAGGGGACGTTCGGGATTCAGCCGGAGGTCGCCAACGGCCGCGTGTATCTGGCGAGCCAGTATGGAAACGCGCCCGGTGGGGGGGTGCTGATCGCGTTGAATGCCTCCACAGGTGCAGCGCTGTGGAAGTTCAACACGCTGGCCGGCCCGGCGCCCGGTGTGAAGGCTCTCGGTCTCGGGGCGGGCGGCGCGTGGGAGACGCCGCTCGTCTCAAGCGACGGATCGGTCACGTATGGAACCGGCAACCCCTATCAGACGCCCGCCTACGCGATGGCGCACCCGGCGGCCATGCCCTACACCAACAGCGACGTGAACCTCGACGCCGCGACCGGGAAGCTGCGCTGGTACTACCAGGGCGTGCCGAACGACTTCAAGGACTACGACATGCAGACCTCGCCGATTTCGGCGCAAGCGGGCGGGGTGCCTGCGGTGATCGGCAGCGGCAAGATGGGCTACGTCTACGAGATGAACGCCGACACCGGCAAGCTCATCTGGAAGACGCCGGTGGGTGAGCACAACGGCCACGACAACGACTCGGTCGAGGCGCTCGAGCACAAGCTCAAGCTCACGGTGCCGTTCACGATCGCCCCCGGGTCGATCGGCGGTGTGTTGACCGACCTTGCCGTCGCCGGCAACAGCGTCTATGTGACGACCCTCGACCTGCCGCTCACCTACACCACCCTGGAGCTGCCCGTGGCTACGTCCTCCAACGGCCGGCTCGGCGGCGAAGTGGAGGCCCTGAATCTCACTACCGGCAAGGTGCAATGGGACAGAAAGGTGAAGTCTCTCCCGGTCGGCGCCGCCACGGTCTCCAACGATCTTCTGTTCACGACGCTGTTCGGCGGCACGTTGCTTGCGATCGACCGCGACACCGGGAGGATCGCCTACACGCGCAAGCTGCCCACGACGACCAATGCTCCGATCGCGATTGCCGGTCGTACGGTGATCGTCCCGGCAGGAGACGCGGGAAAGCGACGCAGTGTGAATCCCCAGGTGGTCGCCTACAAGCTCGGTTGACCAGCTTGGCGCAGCCTGGTACCTTGCGTAGCATGGCAGCGCCGATCCGCGAAACCGCGATCTCGCAGCTTCGGCGCGGCGTGCTCGAATTCTGCGTGCTGTCGCTGCTGCGCGACGGCGAGCGCTACAGCTACGAGCTCGTGCGCGCGCTCGGTGATGCCGACGGCCTCGTGACGACGGAGGGAACGCTCTATCCGATGCTTGGCCGGCTGCGCCGCGACGGCGTGGTCGATACGACCTGGCGCGAGTCGCCGTCGGGACCGCCGCGCCGCTATTACCGCCTCACCCCAGATGGCCAGTCAGTGCTCGACGGGTTCGTGATCGAGTGGACGCGATTCCGCGACTCGGTCGACGCCCTGCTTGGGAACGGAGTACTCAAATGACGACCGACACTCTCCACCCGCTTGCCGCTGACTATCTGGAGCGCCTGCGCCGCGCCGGACGAGATCTCCCGGCCGGGCGACGGCGGGAACTGCTCGCCGAGATCGAGGGCCACCTGTCCGAGGCGATCGAGCCGGGTGCGTCGGATGCGCAGGCCCTCACCGTGCTCGACCGGCTCGGCGAGCCCGAGGCGATCATCGCGGCCGAGATGCCGCCTCCCGAAGGGGCTCCGGAGCGCCGCGGAGTCGCGGAGTGGGCGGCGATCATCCTGCTCCCGTTCGGCGGCTTCATCGTCGGAGTCGGCTGGCTTGTCGGTCTGATCCTGCTGTGGAGCTCGCGCGCCTGGACCACGCGCGACAAGTGGATCGGAACCCTGGTCATACCGGGCGGCCTCGTGACCGCCTTCGCCGCCCTGCTCGTGCTCGGCCACCCGAACAAGAAACTCTGCTCGGGCTTTCCGGGTCGCATACCGCACTGCACCAACGCCCCCGGACCGAGTGCCGCCGCCGACGTTCTCGGAATCGCCGTGTTCGTGGTGCTCGTGCTGGCTCCGATCGCGACGGCGATCTACCTCGCCCGCCGCGCGGGGCGCTTGCGCTCGCCGTGACTGATCGCGGCGCGCGCGGCGGCGCCAATGAGCTCGGTCAGTCGAAGGCGTGGACCGTCTCGACGTCCCAGATGCTGATCGTCGGCTGACCGTCGCCGACGTCGTCGAGCGTCAGGTGCAGGCGCTCGCGCAGAAACTCCTGAAACTGCTCGCCGGAATCCCACAGGCTGACGATCCGCCAGCCGCCTTCCATCGGCCCGGCGAACCTCAGGCGGTTCCCCGGAGGTGGGCTCCCCGTCACATCCCACGCCTGTATCAGCGCCTCATCGAGCGCGGAGTTTCCGCCGGGCACTTCAACCACTACCAGGACAGGCATCAACCGCTCCCTTCGGAGGAGTCGGCAACAGACTACCGCCGCGACCGCGCTGGGCCGGCGCGGCGCTAGAGCGGCGGGACCTGGTTGTTGACCTGCGTCCCGTGATACAGGTGGTTGTGGTCCTTGCAGGCGGCCGGGAAGAAGAACTGGACGCTGTCGCTGCGCACGTTGTTGTAGCTCGCAAACAGGGTCACGTGCCCGAGCGTGCCGACCTTGCAGCGTCCGTCGGTGCTGCTCTTCACGCGCACGACGATCTTCATGATGTTCCCCGGAACACCCCACATCACGGCGTGGTGTGAGTGGTACACGAGGTGGTGCTTGACGGTCATGACGATCAGCCGGTCGGGCTGGTGCCGGACGCGGTCGACCTGGCAGAGGATCCCGGAGACCGTGTTGTGGGTCAGGCTGATGTCACCGTGGCCGCGGGCGTAGCTACCGGTCGCGCCGCTGATCGGCTGACCCGTGTGAAAGCCCCACGGCGGGGTCCCGTTGATGATCGGAACCCCGGCGCAGTACTGCACCGGATAGGCCGTGGCCGAACCGGTCATGCCGATCAGCGACAGCACCGGCGCGAGCGTCAGCACGGCGAGTCCAAACCGCCGCATGATGTGGTTCCGGCGCATTCCGAACCCGAATATTGCCGTCGTCGCGGAATCTGAAACACGGCACGGACGGTGTCGGGCGATAATGGCCAGGGTGATCGGGCGAGTCTCAAGCCCGACGTTCGTCGGGCGCCGCGAGGAGCTTCGCGCGCTCGCAGACGCCGTCTCTGCGGCGGCCGCGGGCTCGGGATCGGTGGTGTTGGTCAGCGGCGAGCCCGGGATCGGCAAGAGCCGGCTGATCTCGGAGTTCGCGGCGGGCTCCGATACGCCCGGCGCCATCGTGCTCGTCGGTGAATGCCCGCCGCTGGGGCACGGTGATCTGCCCTACGCCCCGATCATCACGGTCCTGCGCTTGCTGGGCGGGATGCTCCAGCAGGCCGCTCCCGGGAGGGCTCCGACCAGGGCCGATGAACTCCTGGCCGAGCTCACCTTGCAGAGCGAGCAGACCTCGCTCCAGATAGCCGACGACGGCTCGCAGGCTCGGTTGTTCGAGCGGCTGCTGGCTGCACTGCTGAATGCGTCCACGACCGGACCGCTCGTGCTCATCGTCGAGGATCTGCAGTGGGCTGATCGATCGACCCGAAACTTCCTGGGATTCGCTGTGCGTGCCGCGAGACCCGAGCGCCTGGCGTTGATCGGCACGTATCGCAGCGACGAGCTGCACGGTCGGCGCCATCCGGTCAGGCCTTTCATCCACGAGCTCGCGCGAAGCGGCCAGGCGACCAGGATCGAGCTGGCGCCGTTGACCCGCGAGGAGCTACGTGACCAGATTGCGGCGATCATCGGCGAGACGCCGGACCCGATCCTGGTCGACCGTATGCTTGCCCGCTCGCAGGGCAATCCGCTGTTCGCCGAAGAGCTGCTCGCGTCGGCTCTGGCAAACGCCGGACTGCCCGAGACGCTCGAGGACGCGCTGCGCTGGCGTCTGGAGAGCGTGCCGGCGGACGTGCGAGCCCTCCTCGAGATCGCCGCGGTCGTCGGACGCACCGTCGACGATGCGTTGCCGGCTGCCGTTGCCGGCATCTCGAACGGTGAGCTGACGGCTGCTCTGCGCATCGCGATGGACAGGAACATCCTCACCCGTGTCTCCGACTCGCCGCGTTACTCGTTTCGCCACGCGCTACTGAGGGAGGCGACCTACCGCGGCCTGCTGCCACGCCGGCGTCGTGCGCTTCACACGATGGTCGCGGAAACGCTCACCAGACGGCCTGAGCTTGCCGGCTCCGCAGCACCCGCTGAGCTCGCTTATCACTGGCACGCGGCCGGTCGACTTCCGGAAGCTCTGCGCGCGTCAGTCGAGGCGGGGCTCTCCGCCGAACAGACTCACGCATTAGCCGAGGCACTCATGCATTACGAGCAAGCGCTCGGGATGTGGGACGCCGCGGGGGACGTGAAGCTGCCACTCGACCGACTCGAGATCACCCGCCGCGCCGCGGACGCGGCGTTGCTGGCGGGCGAGTACGACCGCGCGATCGCGCTCGCAAACGAGGTCATCGACCGCACCGACGCGCGAGCCGAGCCTGCTCGCGCCGCCCTCGCGCACGCTCGACTCGGCCAGACCCTGTGGCAGGGGGGTCAAGGCGAGCGTGCCGCGCTGCGCGAGTACGACCATGCGGCGGTGCTGATGCCGGCAGAGCCCCCGTCTGCCGAGCGGGCTTTCGTGCTGGCCGCCGAGGCCCAACTGCTGCTGCGACTCAACCGCCGCGAAGCGTCGGCGGCTCGATGCGAAGAGGCGCTCGAGGTGGCTCGGGC
The DNA here is from genome assembly GCA_963725925.1 of uncultured Solirubrobacterales bacterium. Taxonomy (GTDB): domain Bacteria; phylum Actinomycetota; class Thermoleophilia; order Solirubrobacterales; family Solirubrobacteraceae; genus Palsa-465. The sequence continues at coordinate 168,456 of CAVSAY010000014.1, read as the reverse complement.
AGTCGGGGCCGAAGCGGTCGAGGCGCACGTCCTGAACACCAGCTGCCCGAATCTCGGCGCGGTCGGGGAGTTCGATCGGGCCATCGAGTCCGCTACACGGGCACGAGCGATCGCGCGGCGTCTGGGATTGGTCGAGGAGATCGGCCGCAGCTACGTCAACGGGAGCGATGCGCTCGACCACGCTGGACGGGTGGAGCAGTCGATCGCACTCGCGCGCGAGGGCATCGAGGCCTGTCGCGCGCTCGGGATCGACCGGCGCTTCGGAGACTGCTTGCGCTGTGAGATCGCCGGTCGCTTGCTGCGCGACGGCCGGTGGCCCGAGGCCGCACGCCTCGTCCTGCACGTCCTCGATCGCGGTCCGACCGGGCTCAATCAGCAGATCGCCTGCGAGACCCTCGGCCGCTTGCTGGCCGAGCGCGGTGAGCTCAAGGCGGCCCGCCGGGCCCTCGATCGTGCCGCACGGCTGCTTGACAACATCACGAGCTCGGTCTGGATCGGCCCGATCATCGAGGGTCGCGCGACGGCGGAGCTGTGGGCCGGCCGGCCGGCAGCGGCAGCGTCGCTACTGACCGAGTGCCTTGCATTGGTGGAGGGCGGCGAGCACATGTTCTACACGGCCCGGCTGTACGAGCTCTCAGTTCGGGCGAGCGCCGAGCTGGCTCAGGCGGCGCCCGACGACGAGTGCGGGCGATCCGATCAGGTCGCGATCGCCGACGACATGCTGCAGCGACTTGATGGACTGCTCGGTGAGCTGCCGGGATCACCGCCACCGCGAGTGCTCGCGAGTCGTGCCGCGGCTCTTGCCGAGCGGTCACGGATCGACGATCACGGCGACCCGGCCCTCTGGGGCAAAGCCGAGGGACTGTGGGACGCGTGTGGTGACCGCTATCTGGCTGCGTACGCGGCCTGGCGGCACGGCGAGGCGCTACTTGCATCGGGGGCCGACCCCGGGGATGTCGAGGCGCGCTTGCGCCTCGCATTGCACGTTGCCCGGGAGTTGGGTGCACGACCTCTACGGGAAGGCCTCGAGGGGCTCGCGCGACAAGCTCGAATCGATTTCGGCGGAGCCGCCGACGACGACGCCGTTGAGGTCGCGTTGACACGACTCGAGCTGACCTCGGACGAGATCGACGTCCTCAGCCCGGCGCCTCGGCCTGGGCAGGGAGGGCCGAGTTCGAGGATCGGCCGACCCGGTGTCTGACCTGGCCACCAGCCGCCTGAAGCTCAGGCAGTGGCGGGACGCCGACCTGGCGCCGTTCGCCGCGCTCAACGCAGATCCCGAAGTGATGCGCTACTTCCCGGCAACGATGACGCAGGCGCAGAGCGACGAGTTCGCCGGGTACGTCTATGACACGATCGAGCGTCAGGGGTGGGGCCTGTGGGCGGTGGAGGTCAGCGACGGTGCGCCGTTCATCGGGTTCGTGGGGCTCAACCGCGTGAGCTTCGACGCTCACTTCACGCCCGCTGTCGAGGTCGGGTGGCGGCTGGCCCGTCCGTTCTGGGGCAACGGATACGCAACCGAGGCGGGGGCATCGGCGCTCCGGTACGGCTTCGAGCAACTGGACCTGGAAGAGATCGTGTCGTTCACCTCGCCGCTCAACGAACCCTCGATTGCCGTGATGCGTCGCCTCGGCATGCGGCACGACGCAGCGGGCGACTTCGACCACCCCAGGGTGGCCGAAGGCAGCCCGCTGCGCCGCCACGTCCTCTATCGGCTAGCGAAACACGCGAGTTAGGGCGAACTCGGTGCCGCCGCTGCTGCGGGTGCCGCCCGCGGCGATGTCGGGCGCGCCGCCTCACCGCCTGACGCCGAGGCGATAATCACCGCAGCCGTGCCATCTCGTGCAACCACCTTTGTCGCCGTCGTGCTGGAGAACGAACACGCTCCGGATGACGCGCTGGCGACGGTGCGTGTGCTGGAGGCGCAAGAGGACGTGTCGGTCCGCGACGCGGCCGTCGTCATGCGCACCGAGCTCGGCCGAATCGAGCTCCAGCAAACGCGGCAGATCGCTCCCGGAGAGGGCGTCGTCGGCGGCGGGACGGTCGGTCTTGTGGCGGGGCTGCTGCTTGGGCTACCGGTCGGTGGCGCGCTGGTCGGCCTCGCCGGTGGCGCGTTGCTCGGGCTGCGGGACACGGGCATCCCGAACAAACGCCTGCGCAAGCTCGGGGAGGACCTGCAACCCGGGCAGTCGGTGCTGTGCGTTCTGGTAGACGCTGACGCCGTCCCGCGTGCGCGCGAGGTGCTCCAGCACTACGGGACGGCCTTCGAGGTCGAGCTCTCGTCGGGCTCCGGCCCGTAGCGCCGCTGAAACAACCCGTATGCGACGCCGCCCACCGGGAGCGGTATCCAGAACGCGACCAGCCGGTAGGCGAGCGTGGAGACGAGCGCCTGTTGCGCGCCGACTCCGGCGGCAGTGAGCAGACCGGTCAGGCCCGCCTCGACGAAACCGAGACCACCTGGAGTGACCGGGATCAGCGCCAGCAGCGCACCGCCGACGTAGGCAAGCAGCACAAGCGACGCGTGCGGCCGCACGCCAACCGCGGCCAGACAGCACACAAGCGCGACGTAGTCAAAGCCGACCTTGCCCACGGCGCCCGCAAGCGCGACGTGCCAGCGCCGGCCGAATGTCCTCTTCATGCGATCGCGCTGCGTGAGCAGTTGCTCGGGGAGGTTTGCGGCGGAGTCACGCCGTACACGCTGGATCAGCCAGCGCGCTGCTCGGCCCACGATCAGCAGCGGGCGGTCCCAGCCAAATCCCACCGCGGACAGGATCGCGACGGCGACGAAGCCGCCGATGCCGACATACGCGGTCTCGACCAGGCCGCGCGGCGCGGCCACGCCGCCGATGATCGCCGGCAGCGCGAGCAGCGGCATTGCCAGGGTCACCGCCGTCGTCGCGATCGACGAGGCCGCCAGGCCCGACGCGACGTCGTCGCTGCGGACGCCTGCCTTGGTCAGCATCCGATACCCAACCGCTCCCGCCGTCGCCGCGCCTCCGGGAACGATGCTCCCGATCGCGCCGCTCGCGAGCTGAGACGTGCCGACCGCAAACCAGCTCGTCGCATGCAACGCGACGCGCTGCATCGACCACAGCGACAGGTAGCTCATCACTTCGAACAGGACCGCGAGCGCCAGCCAGCCGGGCTTCAGCGTCTTCAGCTGCGGCCACGAGGCGAGGACCGAGATCACCTTCGGCGCCAGCAGATACAGAGACAGCGCCGTGACGAGCAGCAGCAGAATCCGCTTGCCGATCTGCCACCCGGTCATACGCTTGCCACGCTCGCGCCCCGGGTCGGTGACGGCATCGCCCGAACGGGATGATGTTTGCGAGCCTTCGCTGGCCATGACCAAGCCGAAAGGACCGTGACTCCGTGAGAAAGATCCAGAGCCAGGGCGTTCATCACATCACGCTCGTGGGCGCCGAGCGGCAAACATCGATCGACTTCTGGGAAGGCGTGCTCGGCATGCCGTTCGTCTTCGAGCAGCCCAACCTCGACAACGCCTCCGAGAGCCACCTGTATTTCGACCCCGGCGACGGTCGCCTGATCACTGTCTTCACCAACGAGGAGCGCACAGCAGACCCCAGGCGCACGCCGACCGACCCGGGCTGCGTGCACCACGTCGCGTTCGCGCTTTCGCAGGCGACGTTCGCCCAGACCGTCGAGCGGCTCGATGAACGCGGGATCAAGCACAGTGGCGTCAAGGATCGCGGCTTCATGGACTCGATCTACTTCACCGACCCGCTGGGGCTGCTGATCGAGCTGGCGTCGTATCGGTTCGAACCTCCGGCCGGGTTCACGCATGCCGAGGTGCTGCTTGCGGCACACCGTATCCGTGTTGCCCGGGATGACTACAACATCGCGCCGATTCACCTCGCGGACGCGATCGAGCAGCTGGTCGCCGGGTCCCGGGATTCGCTGTCGGAGGACCGCGCGCCGAAGGACCCGTACGCTCAGGCGCGTCCGGCCGCGGTGGAAGCGCCCGATGAGTGAGGACCTCCCGCTCACAGGCGGCTGCAATTGCGGGGCCGTGCGATTCGAGGTGACCGCGCCGCTGGAAGTTGCGAGCTATTGCCACTGCAAGCGCTGCCAGCGCCGCACCGGCACGGCGGCGTCGGCGAGCGCGCATCCCGCGGAGGGAACCTTTCGCATCGTCGCCGGCGAGGACCGATTGCGTGTGTGGAAGCCCGAAGGTGGGGGCGAGAAGTGGTTCTGCGGCGATTGCGGCTCGTCGCTGTTCGCGCGCAACGTGAATCACGCCGACCCGATTGGGATCCGGATGGGTGCGTTCGACGGTGACCCCGGCGTTCGGCCGAGCGTTCGCCAGTTCGTCAAGTACGCGGCGGCGTGGGAGCCGATCCCCGACGACGGCTTACCCCGCTACCCAGAGAGTCGCCACGCGTAGCGTCTCGGGCTACGCGACGACGGCTGAGCGCGTAACGGCGGGTGCGGCTGACATCATCGTGGCGTGGCCGGCCAATCGACCGCTGGCGACCCGGACGGGACCGACGCCCCTCGGTCACGCGGCTGGCTGGCATCCCCCGCGGAGCGGGAGCGTCGCCTCGAAGAGACGGGGACCGAGCCGGACCCACGCTTCAGCTGGGCCAACGAGCGGACGTTCCTCGCCTGGAACCGGACCGCGCTTGCGCTGATCGCTGCCGGACTGGCCGCGGCGCAGTTTCTCCATCTGAACCCCCGCGGCCTGCGACTGATCGTCGCCGTGCCGCTGATCGTGCTGGGCGGCGTGCTGGCGCTCGCGAGTTACGTGCATTGGGAAGACAGCGAGCGGGCGATCCGACTCCAGCAGCCGCTGCATTACTCGTGGATGCCGCGTGTGCTGGCCGGCGGGATCGTGATCATCGCGCTCTGCGGCGGCATCTTGGCGATCATCGATCGGATCGTCCATTGACCCCGGCGCACGGTCGCGTCGGCGCTTCCGGCGACACCACCAGGCTCGATCCGGGCCTGGCCCGCGACCGGACAGCGCTGGCATGGACGCGCTCCGCGCTCGCCATGCTGGCGATCGGCACGCTGATCGCGCGCGCGGCGTTCGAGGCCGACCTGGACGCCCTCGCCGTGATCGCCGCGATTGCGACCCTGGCGCTGGCCCTGGTCACCTGGCGTCAGGGCAACTCGCTCTACCGCGAGCGCGCGGTCAACAGCTCAGAGCCGCACCATCAGCCCGGGGCACTCGGCTTTCTGATGTCGACCACGCTGTTGATCGCCGTCGTTGCGCTGGTCGTCACGATCGTGCTCTGAAGGCACGCGCCCACAGCGGCGTACGATGCCGACATGGAGCCGTCCTGCTCTCTGAACGAAGCGCAGCTGGCCGAGCAGCTCGCCGGCTACGCACGTGCTGGACGCGGCGCCGAGGTGATCGAGAGCGCACGGCGCCGCCGCGTGATCCGCGTCGGCTCAGACGTGCCGGAGTCGCTGATCTTGCGTCTCATCGAGGTCGAACGCGGTTGCTGCCCGTTCTTCGAAATGGTCTGGGACGAGGCGTCGCGCCGGCTGGCGATCGAGGTGCCAGACAGCGATCACGAGCCGGCATTGGAGGCGATCGTGTCCGCGCTGGGTGCCGCCTCGGACTAGGACGGCGCGCCGCCGTCGCGGTAGGCCAGCGTGACCTGCTCGCCGGTCTCCGACGACCTGACGATCGCGTCGCACACCTCGGCGGCCCGATACCCGTCCTCGAACGTCGCTCCGTGCGGTGCCACGTCACCGTCCTCGCGGATCGCGGTCAGCATGTGGTGCAGCTCGTGGACGAACGTGTGCTCCCAGCCGAGGATGTGTCCCGGCGGCCACCAATACTCGAGAAACGGGTGCTCGGGGTTCGTGACGAGGATCGTGCGAAAACCGCGTGTGCCCTCACTCAGCTCGAGCTCGTTCAGGCGCTCCATGTTGAACGCGATCGAACCCGCCGTGCCGTTGACCTCGAAGCGCATGCCGTTCTTGCGCCCGGCGCAGAAACGAGACGCTTCGATCGTGCCGAGCGCTCCGCAGTCGAACTCGACGGTCGCGGCGAACGCGTCGTCGACGTCGACCTGGACGCCGTCGCGAACCGGGTTGAACGTTCGCAGCGTGCCGGACACCGTCGCGAGCTCGTCCACCAGGTAGCGCGCCACGTCGATCACGTGCGCGCCGAGGTCGCCGAGCGCGCCGGAGCCGGCGATCGACTTGTCCAGCCGCCACAGATTGGCCACCGAGGGATCGACGAGCCAGTCCTGCAGGTAGGCGCAGCGGAAGTGCAGAATCTCTCCCAGCTCTCCGGCCGCGATCAGATCGCGAGCCAGCCGGACAGCTGGGACGAACCGGTAGTTGAACGCGCACATGTGCTTGACACCCGCGGCGTCGACGCGCTGCCACGCGTCGAACGACTCGTCCGCCGTAAGTCCCAGCGGCTTCTCACATACGACGTGCTTGCCGGCTTCGGCGGCGGCGATGCTCGGCTCGGTATGGACGTTGTTGGGTCCGGTGTTGTCGAACAGCCCGATCCTCGGGTCGGCAAGCAGCGCGCGCCAGTCGGTCACGTGTTCGGCGAATCCGAATTCCTCGGCGGCTCCGGCCACGGCCGGCTCTGATCGGCCGGCGATCGAGACGAGCTCCGGAATCAGCGGCGGGGGCCACGTCATGTGCCGGATGGTCCGGAACGCGCTCGAGTGGGCCCGGCCCATAAAGCCGTATCCGAGCATCCCGACGCCGATTGTCGGCACCTCTGGCGAAGGACGCTGGTCGGCCTGCGACGGCTGGCTCGAGAGGCTTCTATCCATGGTGACCCTCCTGGGCGAACGCGACATCGAACGACGACTGCGAGGCGGGGAAGTCGCTGCGGCGAACGAACGCGGCCGCGTCGCGCGCGCCCCACTCGCGATCCATGCCCACGTCCTCCCATTCGACCGACAGCGGACCGTCGTAGCCGGCCCGGTTCAGTGCGCGGAACAGGCTCTCGAAGTCGACGTCCCCATGGCCGGGCGAGACGAACTCCCAGCCTCGGTCCGGGTCGCCGAAGTCCAGGTGCGAGCCGAGGATCGAGCGGCGACCGTCGAGGCGGCGCGCGCAGTCCTTGACGTGGGCGTGGTAGATGCGATCGGCGAACTCGTCGATGAACGCGGCGGGGTCGAGGAACTGGGGGACGAGGTGGCTGGGGTCGAAGTTGATCCCGAACGCACCGCGGCGGTCGAGCGCGTGCAGCGCCTTGCGGGTGGTGACGAAGTCATATGCGATCTCGGTGGGGTGAACCTCGAGCGCAAACCGAACGCCCTCGGCGTCGAACACATCGAGGATCGGCGTGAAGCGCTCGGCGAACTGCTCGTATCCGTGCTCGAGCTCAGCGAAGTCGTTGGGAGGAAACGAGTACAGCAGGTGCCAGATCGGCGATCCGCTGAACCCGGTCACGACCGTCACGCCCATCTGCGCGGCCGCGCGCGCGGTGTCCTTGAGCCGCTCGGCGGCGCGGGAGCGCACGCCCTCGGGGTCGCCGTCACCCCACACCTCATCGGGCAGGATGCTCTGGTGGCGGACATCGATCGGGTCACACACGGCCTGACCCACAAGGTGTGCGCCGATCGCCCAGCAGCGCAGTCCGTTGGCGCCGAGCAACTCGGTGTGCTCGCGGCAGTAGCTCGCGTCTGCGAGGGCTGCGGCAACGTCGAAGTGGTCGCCCCAGCTCGCGAGCTCCAGCCCGTCGAAGCCCCATTCAGCCGCCTTCTTCGCCAGCTCCGCCAGTGGTAGATCCGCCCACTGACCGGTGAACAGCGTGACCGGACGGGACACGCCGGCCTCCTCTCGGTCGTTGGCCCCCGTCTATACCACTCGCGCGCGGCCGCCGGGCGCGCCGCGAGAATGCCGATATGACGCCCGAGAACCTCAACGACTTCTTCCTGGCCAGCGCCGGCGTGGCCGGCGCGCTGATCGGCCTGTTGTTCGTCGCCATCTCCGTCTCGCAGGAACGACTCGCCGGGGCGGGCGAGAGCCAGGTTCATCGAGTCCGGGCTGCCGCCGCACTGACGGCGTTCACCAACGCGCTGGTCGTTTCGCTGTTCGGGCTGATTCCGGGAGACAAGGTCGGCTGGGCGGCGGTGGTCGTGGCGGTCGTCGGGTTCGCGTTCATCGTCGCGTCGCTGCTGTCGCTGATCCGGCTCCGAGGTCTGCGATGGCACGAGGCCCACGACGCGGCGTTCCTGATCGGCCTGATGATCGTGTTCGTGATCCAGCTGCTCGCTGCGCTTCAAGTGACCGCTCATCCCGATCGCGCGTCAGCGGTGCGCACGATCGCGGTCCTCGTGATTGTTTGCTTCCTGATCGGGGTCGCGCGGGCCTGGGAGCTGATCGGCGGCCCGTCGATCGGGATCGGGCATGAGGTCAGCGAGCTGATCCGGCGAGAGCGGCGCCACGCCGACGACGCAGCCGACGGGTAGGCCCGTTGCTAACGAAGGCCGTGCTCCTGCATCAGTCGCGGGATGCTTGCCAGGTCGAACTCGAGCCCGTACTCGCCCGCCAGCGCCTCCAGGGCGGCCGGGTCGGGCGGCCCGCCGGCGCCGAACAGCCCGGCGGCGCGCTCGAAGTAGCGCTCGAACCCGCCCGGCGAGATGATCTCGAGCAGGCGTGCGGGCTCGTCCCCGGCGTTCCAGAACGCATGCCACTGCCCGCGCGGCTTGACGATCAGGTCGCCCGGCGTGCCATGGACGACCTCATCGCCGAGCTGCGCGCCCACGCGCCCCTCGAGCACGAAGCTGTACTCGTCTTCGTAGGTGTGCCGGTGCAACGGAGCGCCGAGCGCGCGCGGAGACATCGGGTGCTCGACAAGCGAGAAACCTCCGCCTGACGCCTCGCCCTCGATCATGAAGCGCGCCCCGATCGCCCCGAGCGTCACCTGCTTGCCGTCCGCCGGTCCGATGACCTGTGCTGTCCCCGCTGTCATCATTGCTTCCTCACTTTCAATGAGCACACCGTTTAGTGGAATCTGGGCCGCGAACGATATCATGAGTGAACACCATGTCAAGTGAAAAGCGCAGATATGAGCTGAAGGCCCGCGCGGACAGCCAGCGCCGCACGCGCGAGCGCATCGTCCAGGCGACGATGGAGCTCCATCAGGAAGTCGGCCCGGCACAGACGACGATCGCCGAGATCGCCCGGCGCGCGGACGTGCAGCGCCTGACGGTCTACAACCACTTCCCGGACGAGCACGAACTGTTCGGTGCCTGCCAGGTGCACTGGCTGAGCCTTCATCCGCTGCCCGATCTCACGGCCGCGCTGGCGCTCCCCGACCCTGTCGAGCGCGTGCGCGCCGTGCTGCGCGGCTACTACGGCTGGTATCGCGAGACCGAATCGATGTCCGAGAACGTGCAGCGCGACCGCGCCGCCGTCGGACCGCTCGACGAGGTGCTTCAACACACAGCCGACGCCGGACTCGGCCACCTCGCCGACGCGCTCGCGGCCGGCTTCAAAGATCGTGGACGCGTCGCGGCGGGGCGCCATGCGATCATCGGACTGGCGCTCGACTTCTGGACCTGGCGACGCCTGAACCGCGAAGGCCTCGACGACGATGCCGCCGCTGCCGTCATGGCGCAAGCCGTCGGGTGCGCCCCGTCAGGTCACTGACTCAGCGCAAACGGCGGATACCTGTCGGTGATCAAAATGATCGCGTAGCCGACCACGCGGTTGTGCCAGCGGATCACACCCTCGATGTAGTCGAAGATGCTGCGCGGGTAGCGGCCCGTGAACAGGATCGCGAACCACGCCCCGATCGCCGCGAACACGACACCGATGTACAGGAAGAACAACACGATGTAGTGGGGGATCGCCAGGAACCACTTGACCAGCGGCAACCACCGGTTGAGGTCCACCTGGGCATCGGGGTAGGAGAACTCGAGATGCACCGACTGCTCGTCATCGGTCGATGGATAGCGATCGTCCATCAGCGCGAAATACACGCCGACGCGGTTGGCGAAGCGCAGCAGCTGCAGGTTCCACTCAAACCACCACCGCGGGTACTTCTGACGGAACAGGATCATGAGCAGCGGGGGGATGAACAGGAGCCCCGTGCCGCCGAGGGCGACCTCGCTTGTGCCCGTGGTGCTCGTTCCCCAGCGTGCGCTATAGCCACCGATCGTCCCGATCACGATCGCGATCGGGATCACCGTGAAGATCCGAAAGCCGGTCGACACACGATTGAGGTCGCGGTCGGGGTAGTCGACCGAGAATCGGACTGGATGCACATCGTTCATCGTCGCTCCCTTCTGTTGTGCCGTGACAAGCCTATGCGCTTGGTCTCGGCGGCATTCGGCAGGAGTCGCGTGCGTCTAAACGATCGGACACAGCGCCGCCGCTCCGTCGGGGCTCACGCTCGAATTGTTCGGCTGACAGGGCCCACTCCTGGTTCTACCCTGGAGGTATGGGCAAGTGGGTTCTGCATACGGAGACGAAGGGCACGGGCGCGCAGATGGTGCCGCTCGAAAGCGTGGAGAAGCGCGGTTCGGTGGTCGAGCCCGTGTTCGTCCCGCGCAAGCCCGCAAAGCCCGCCGAGCCGGCGGCACCCAAGCCCAGAGAGCCGCGCAGGTTCAAGGTCGTCGACCTGATGACGCGCGAGGAACTGGCTGACGGCGTCCTCGCTCAGGAAGCGCTCGATGTCCTGCGAGACGCGCGGAGCATCGTCGACGTCAACGTCTATGTGTGGCAGGAAGAGCGCGAGCGCTGGCGCCCGCTGACGTTCGCCGAGCGGCGCGTCATGTGGGATCAGGCCCACGCTCAAGCGCCTGCTTGAGAAACTGGACCTGAAGCGTCAAGAGGTTCTCCGCGACCGCCTCCTGCGGCGTCATATGGGTGATCCCGGTCAGCGGCAGCACCGCGTGAAGACGGCCCGCCTCGGTCAAGCGCTGAGACAGCTGCAGCGTATGGGCGGTCAGCACGTTGTCGTCCGCGAGGCCGTGGATCAGCAGCAGCGGTCGCCGTAGCTTCGACGCGTCGTTGAGCACCGAGGAGCCGTCGTAGGCCGATCTGTCCGCGCCGTCGGGGTCGGTGCCCAGGTAACGCTCTGTGTAGAACGTGTCGTAGAGCCGCCAGTCGGTGACCGGCGCCCCGGCGACCGCGGCGTGGAAGACGTCCGGGCGGCGCAGAACGGCGAGCGCCGCGAGATACCCCCCGAACGACCAGCCGCGGATCGCGACCCGTGACAGGTCGAGCTCGGGATGCCGCGCCGCCACCTCACCGAGCGCGGTGATTTGGTCTTCGAGCGCCGGATGGGCGAGATCGCCCTTCACCGAGCGCGCCCAGGCGCGGCCGCGGCCGGGTGTTCCGCGACCGTCGGCGACGATCACCGCAAACCCCTGGTCTGCGAGCCACTGAGGCTCGAGCCACAGGCGGCGAGATTGCTGCACCCGCAGGAAATGCGGTCCTCCGTAGGGATCCATCAGCACCGGCAGCGGCGTCCCGGGCTCGTGATCGCGCGGCAGCAGGAGCCCAACTCGCAGCTGCCGGGGGCCGACGGTGAGGAGCTCGACTGAGGGGCTCAGGAGCGGTGTCTGTGCGCTCGACTCGAACACGTGGTCGTCGAGCAACCATCGCGTGCCGTCGTGGTCCATCCCGCTGGAGCCGATGACGTGCACGCCACCGCCTGTGGCCGCCGTGTGGACGCCGCCGGGTGGGGTGAGCTCTGACAGGTCGCCCGTAGTGCCCCATCGCCACACGCCGACGTCGGTGGGTTCGGTGCTCGCTGTGAACAGCACCTCATCCTCGGCAGCCGCGAGCACCGCTCTGACCTCCAGGTCGGGGGGCGTGACCGGAGCGCCGTCGATCAGCAGTGACACGGCGTCGTCCGCGGAGCCGACCGTGACGAGCCGTCCGTCGCCCAGCCGCCGGAGCGCCCCGGGGATCACGTCCACCCAGGCGTCGTCGGCTTGTGTGGTCAGCATGGTGGTGGCGCCGATTTCTGAATCCACGCCGAGGACGACGAGCTGCCGCTGATCCCGGGTCTGTACCGCGACGAGCGGGCCGTGCTCGTCCCAGTGCGCGGCCACGAGGTATGGATACGCGTCCCGATCCCAGGTCACGGGGACACGCTCGGTGCCATCGAGCCGGACGAGATACGCCTGGACGGCCGCATTCGGCGAGCCGGCCGTCGGGTAGCGGACGGCTCGCGGGGGAGATGCGGGGTTGGCGACGTCGGAGATCCACAGCCGCGGGACGGCGGACTCGTCGACCCTGGTGACGAGCAGCGCGTCGCCGTCGGGCGCCCACCAGTAGCCGCGCTCGCGATGCATCTCCTCGGCGGCGACGAACTCGGCGACACCCCAGCTCACGTCCGGTTGCTCCTCTCCGGCGAGGCGGGTCACCGCGCCGTCAGCCAGCTCCACCACTTGCAGCGACCGCTCGTGGACGAACGCCACGCGCCGGCCGGTTGGGTCTGGCCGCGGATCCAGCACGGGAGTCGGGACCGCGAGTTGGGTCGCTCCGCCCTGGAGCAGATCTGCGACCACGAGGCTCCCGGACAGCGGAAACACGGCGATCCGCGCGTCGCGGTCGATCGCATAGGACACGATCCCGGCGCCGGTCTCCCGGGTGCGTTCACGGCGCGCACGCTCCTCTACCGACAGCTCCTCGGCCGGCGCGTCCCCGAGGATCGTCGCGGGGTCCACGACCAGCCGCTCCTGGCGCTGTGCTGTGTCGAACACCCAGAGTGCCGTCTGCGGATCGTCCCCGGCGGCGGAGCGCAGGAACACGACCCGGCTGCCGTCGGCGGCTACCTCGAAGCTGCGTGGCGCGCCAAGTGTGAAATCGCGGGTGCGCGCCTTCTGCCGGGGAAATGAATCGGCCAATTCGCTAATCCCTCCGCTGTCGGGCGAGGGCAGGGAGCGCCAGCCCGTAGAAGTAGGCGATGCCGACCCCCAGCAATGTCTCCAGCACGCGCTCATTGAAGCGCCTGGTCGCGGTCTGCGGGTCGGAGTAGAGCAGCATCAGGAACACCAGGAAGGTGGTGAATCCCGCGGTCACGTACCAGCGGCTGCGATGCGTGGCGCCCGCGGACGCGATCACCGCGATGATCGCCACGCTGTACACCGCCGCGGGCGGGTGAAGCCGGACGAGCGCTGCTCCAGCCAGGGCGCCGGCAGCGACGGCGAGGATCCTGCCGGCGCTGCGGAGCCGCTGCATGTCGGCGCTGGGACGCATGACGAGCAACGCGGCCGCGCACGCCCAGCCGACGTGCTCGAGGTCTGCGATGAACCCGATCGCCGCCGCGGTCGCGCCGGCCGCACCGAGCCGGAGGCCGTATCCGAGCGTCGGCTTTGCCGCCGGCGGTGGCGGGCTGCGCCGGGCAGGCGGCGGGCGCTCGGGCCACAGCATCGACACCAGGCACGCGAACACCGAACCGAGGATCATCAGGCCGGCCAGACCGGCTGCTTTGTCGATGTCGGAGTAGCTCAGCCCGACGCCGAACATCGGCAGGCAGAGCGTCATCGCGATCGTCCCGAGACGAAACCGCGCTGCCAGCGCCGCTGCGCCGACGCCGAGCGCCGCAATCGCCACCACCGCGAGCACCGGCACGCCGGCCAGCAGGCCGCCCAGGAACATCGGCACTCCGATGGCCGCGCCGAGCACGACGATCGCAAGCCTGCCTCGTCGCCTTGGAAGCAATCCGGCAATCGCACCGGGAAGCACTCCGACCGCCAGCGCGATGCCCTTCTGGGTATCGCTCAGGGCCACGACGGCAGCGGGGAGCGCATACAGAGCGCCCAACGCGGCGACCGGCCAGTCCCACACCAGGTTCGGCGGATGATCGGCGCGTGACGTGGACACCCGCGAGAATCATGGCGGAAGGGCGCCCGCGACAAAGGAGCGACGATGGCTACGACAGAGCAGCTGGTGACCGGCGTTGATTTCGTCCCGTTCTCAACGCAGGACATGGACAAGGCGGCGGAGTTCTACGGAGAGATCCTTGGGCTCCGGCGTTCGGTCTACATCCCGGAGCGGAACTACGCCGAGTTCGAGACCGGCAACGTGACGTTCAGCGTCGTCGTCGGTGAGGCGATGGGCATCGGTCACCGCGTCAACGCGCTCGCGGTTGCGTTGCATGTGGACGACGTCGCCGCCGCGCGGGCGACGCTCGAGCAGCGCGGCGTCGAGTTCAGCGGCGACATCCTCGATACGGGCGTGTGCCACATGGCGTTCTTCGCCGATCCCGACGGCAACGCGCTGATGCTTCACCACCGCTACGCGCCGCGGGCGACCGAGGATTGAGCACGTGGGCGGCCGACCGGCGATGATGCGCGCGTGAATCGCCGCGCCGTCGTCGTTTGCGCCGTCGCCCTGGCAACCGGGGCAATCACTGTCGTCCCCGCCCTCGGGTCGAGCCGAGCCCGGGGCACCGCGGCGGTGCCCCAGAGCGGGACCGTTTACATCGAGTCCAACTCCAAGGCGCCGGGCTCCAACGAGATCCTCGCCTTCAGCTACAAGAACGGGTCGCTGAGCAGTCGCCACATCCGCCGCTTTGCGACCGGTGGCAGCGGCTCGCACGACCTCAGCAACTCCGGGGTGCTGGATGCCGATCAGGAGGTGATCACGAACCCGAGGCACACGCTGCTGTTCGCCGTCAACTCGAGCTCGGACACGATCGCCGTGTTCCACATCCATCCCGGTGGAGGGCTGTCGCCCGTGGCGGGATCGCCGTTTTCCTCAAACGGCAAGGCCCCGTCGAGCGTCGGGCTTGCCGGCAACACGCTGATCGTCGCGAACAAGGCCCAGGACGGAGTTCGCAAGCTCCGCAGCACCCCGGCCAACTACACGAGCTTCCACGTCCGGCCCGACGGGTCGCTCAGTCCGCCGATCTCATCGATCGACGTCCCGCCCGGCTCGTCTCCGCTGCAGGCGTACGTGACGCCGGACCGCAAGGTCCTGATCTCCAGCGAGGAGACCGGCGTGTTCAGAGCGTTTCGGATCGGCCGCGACGGCACGCTCACGGAAGGCCCGAACTCGCCGCTGCGCCTGGCAAAGGGGGTCTTCCCAGGCGGCCGCCGGGTTCCGAACGTGTGGCCCGCCGGGCTGGTGTCCCATCCGCGGCTGAAGATCCTCTACGCGCAGGTGGCGAACCTCTCGCGGACGATCATCTACCGCTGGAACGATCAAGCGCGGCTGACGTTCGTGCGGGCGATGCCGAACCCGCACTCGTTCCTGCCGTGCTGGACGCATCTCAATCGGGCGGGGACCCGGATGTACTCCGGCAACGCCGGCAGCGACAACATCACGGTGTTCGACATCTCGCGTGATCCGACGCGACCCCGCGAGATCCAGGCGGTCAAGCTCGACGCGCCCGGCAACCCCTGGAACTTCGAGCTCGATCCCAGCGGCCACGTGCTCTTCATGCTCGACATGCGCGCGGTCGCGCAGATCCCGCGCCGGCGGGGGAACGATCTGCACGTGCTTCGCATCGGCGCGGGCGGGCGCCTGACCGAGGAGCGGTCGTCGCCGGTGAAGATCCCGGTCCCGATCGGCACCAACCCGATCGGGCTGGCGGTCGTGCCGACGCGCCGGTAGCGCTCTACGCCCGCTCGGCGACGATGGCGAGGTATTCGCACCGGAGCTCGACGCCGTCGTTTCCCTCGTCCCGCGCCGTGACGAGCTCTGTCAGGTCGTCGCGCAGCTGCTCCCAACGCCCTTCGCGCTGCAGGCGCGGCTGCTCGCTGACGACATGGCCCGCGGTTCGGATCAGGAAGTCGACCGCCTCGGTGCGATTGGCGAGGGATAGCGACAGCGACTCCCTGGTCGCTGTGCGTGTGCTGATCCCGTGCCGCTCGAGCAACTCGGCGACGGCCGCCTCGTCGCCCCAGCGACTCGGCGGCCCGCCGCCCGGGGGCGGCGGCGGCAGGTACGGGGCGAGAGCCGCTCCCATCGCCGGCATGAAGCTTCCGGGCGTCCAGGCGGCGAGCGCGAGCCGGGCCCCGGGGGCGCAGGCGTGAGCCAGTGCCGCTGCAGCGGCGTCGTGGTCGGGCGCGTACATCACGCCGAACACCGACACGACCGCCGAGAATGACGCTCGCTCGAGCGGCGCCGATTCGAAGTCTGCGTGCAGCCACTCGACCTCAAGGTTCGCATTGCGTGCGCGGGCCCGAGCGATGTCCAGCAGCCTCGGCTCGAAGTCGAGGCCGACCACGGTGGCGCCCCGGCTTGCAGCGAGCAGCGCGGCGTTCCCGGTTCCGGTCGCGGCGTCGAGAACGCGGTCGGAGTCGCTCACGCCTGCCAGGTCCACGACCGCGCGCGCGGCCGGCTCCAGGCGCTCGGCGATCAGCGCGTAGTCGCCGACGCCCCAGGTCGTCGTGGCCTCGGCGGTCATCGCGGCGAGGGGGAGATGCGCAGCATTGCGCAAGCTTCGCACGACAAAGGCGAGATCCGGGGTGGGCGATCTCGTGCGGCGGCCTGAAACCGTCGCCGTGCGGACATCTGCGCAGTACCGTTTCCGCGCCATGAACGAGCCGCTGCGCCTCACGATCGACTACAAGACCGGCGACGACGGCTGGATCATCGCGTCCGTTCCCGAGGTGCCCGGCGCCCACAGCCAGGGGCGGACACGCAAGGAGGCGCGCGCGAACGTGATTGATGCGTTGCGCGGGGTGCTCGAGCTGCGGCTCGGCGAGCATGCGATCAACGAGCCCGGCGGCGACCGCGAGCGGCTCGAGCTGACGATCGCTTAGCCGGCACTCGGGCTCGAACGTCAACGGCCCACCGAGGGAGTGGGTGAGGGCGCTCTCTACGGGCCGCGAAGCCCCGCATAACCCCGCACTCGGTCCACGATCGTCGAGGCGTGTCAGGTGATCCCGGACATACGTGCATAACCGCTCACGGTTGCGGCCGGGATCGCGGTTTGCGGGGTTTTGCAGGTGATCTGAGGCCGCACCGGGCGTAAGATCGACCCATGTCGAAAGCCATCGAGGACTTCAAGGGGCTTCCGCCCGCCCGGCGCGCCGGCGTCTCGCGCCCTGATCGCGGTCGCGCTTGCGCTGGTGTTCACCGCTGAGCGCGACATCCAGCGCCGCCCGGGCGCAGAGGTGCGCGGCAGCAAGCTGCTCTGGCGCGTGCTGTGCTTGAACGCCGTGGGTGCTGTCGGCTACCTCCTGTGGGGGCGCCGAGACCCTTCGTGAGCGCAGCGGCGCGAAAAACGACCCAATCGACACGCGCGCGTGGTCGCGTGGGTCCTTTACTCCGCTGAGCGAGGGTTAAGACCCACGCGGCTGGGCTCGGCGGCCGCGTGGGTCTTTTTCGCGCAGATCCGGCGGCGAGCGGCAAGGCACCGCCGCACTTGACACCTTGGTTATCTATGCCTAGGGTATCTAGGTATGGATCCGCACGGCCACCTGGACGGCATGCTCCTGGCGATCGCCGCCGACGGGCCGGTGCACGGCTATGCGGCCGCGCAGGCGCTCACGCAACGCAGCGGCGGCGTGTTCGACCTGCCGGAGGGGACGATCTACCCGGCACTCCACCGGCTCGAGCGGGCGGGACTGCTCCAGAGCGGCTGGTCGACGGCGTCGGGTCGCAGGCGCCGGGTCTACCGGCTGACCGCGCGCGGCAGGCGAGCGGTCGATCGCGCCCGGGGAGATTGGCGGCGCTTCTCGGCAGCGGTCGAGGCGGTGATGGCGTGATCGGACCACGGCAGAAGGCACGGATGACATGAGCACATTCCTCGAGCGACTCGATCACGAGCTCGCCGGCCGCGGCGTGCGCCGCACGCTCCGACGGCGCATCGCGCTGGAGTACGCCGATCACCTCGCGTGCGACCCCGAGAGCGAAACGCAACTGGGGGATCCGGGAGAGCTGGCGGGCGAATTTGCGGCAGAGCTGGCTGCCGACGACGCCCGCCGCATGGCCCGCAACGCATTCATAGCGCTGGCGCTCGCGGCACTTGCGCTCGTCGCCGGCCAGCTGACGATCGCGGCCGCCGGCGGCTATCCGGGCTACAACCATGGTGTCTCGACCGCGCTCGCCGTACCGACGATCCTGACGCTCCTGATTGCGCCCCAGATCGCGCTCGTGGCCGGATCGCTGGCCGCACTGCGTGCGCTCCGCACCCGCGGCAGCCGGCGGCTGCCCGACGCCGAGGTCGCCCTGATCCGCCGCCGGTCGGCGATCGCCGTCGGGGCCGGCCTGGCCACCTGCGCCGCGATGGTTCTGTTCGCCACCGACCACACCCAGCAGATGGCCGGCTGGTGGGTGGCCCTGCAGGTCGGCCTCGCGGCGGCGGCCGCATGGGCGTTGGCGATGGTCGCCGTCCAGGCGCGCCAGAGCCGTCAGACGGTTGGCGCGGTGCCAGGCCCGAGCGGCGGAATCGTCGACGACGTTCCGCCGCTGGCACTCGTCGCCGCTCACCCTCGTGCCGCTTGCCTAGCCGCCGCGATATCGGCGGGAGTCGCCGGCACGGTGCTCGGCGCGGTCGCCGAGCGATCCCTGATCGAGGGCCTCGAGCGCGGAACGTTCGAGGCGATCGTCGTCGGCGTGTGTCTGGCGGTGGCGCTCAGGCTTTCGACGGGCGCCGCCGCGCGAGGTCGAGCTCCTCAGAGCTGACCTCGTGGCCTGCGGCGCACCGCAGCGCAAGCGTGACGGGCTCGCCACAGTCCCGATGCAGGTACTGGACCGGGCCGCCGCGGTCGTCGAGCCATCGGTCGCCCCACTGCATCAGCGCGACTAGCACCGGGAACAGGTCGGCGCCCTTCTCGGTCAGCCGATAGCGCTGCCTCGTGCGCTGGCCCGGCTCGCGGTAGTCCTCGCGCTCGAGCAGGCCCTCCTTGACGAGCTCGCGCAGGCGAGTCGCGGTCACGGGCTCGCTGATCCCGACGCGCTCGGCGAAGTCGTCAAAGCGCGTCGTGCCGTAGAAGGCCTCGCGCAGAATCAGAAACGCCGATCGCGTGCTCACCACGTCGAGCGCCTTGGCGATCGTGCAGCGCTCCGCCTTCCAACCTTCGCGTGGTTCCAGGGACCCGGTCAATCTGACTGCTGCTTCCATGGCCGCAAACTATAGCTGACTTTCCAGAGACTAAGTCAGCGTGTTAGGATGCCTGGCTATGCCCAGACTAAGCCAGCTCTCCAATCCGGCATCGAACCGAACCACCGCCGCACAGTCCCGGCGAGACGCGTCGCCCAACCTCGTGCTGGTGATCGTCTGCGCCGGCGTCGTGCTCGCGAGCCTCGACCTGTTCATCGTCAACGTCGCGCTGCCGCAGATGGCGGTGGATTTCCACGTCGGCGCAGACGGGCTCGCTGACCTGTCGTGGGTCCTCAACGCGTACGCGATCGTGTACGCCGCGCTGCTGGTGCTGTTCGGCCGGCTCGCCGACCGCTACCGCCGCGATCGCGGCTTCCTGCTAGGCGTGGCGGTGTTCGTGGCGGCATCGGCGGCGTGCGGCGCCGCGACCAGCCTGCCGATGCTCGTGGCATTCCGCGTGGTGCAGGCCGCCGGCGCCGCTTTGCTGACGCCGACCTCGCTGGGCCTGATCCTCGCGACCACGACGCCGGAACGGCGCCATGGCGCGGTCCGGACCTGGGCGGCGGTCGGCGGGATCGCGGCGGCGCTGGGGCCGGTCATCGGCGGCGTCCTGGTGGCCGCGAGCTGGCGCTGGGTGTTCCTGGTCAACGTGCCGATCGGCCTGCTCGCGCTGTTCGTCGGGTGGCGGCGGCTGCCGGCGGTGCCGGGTCACCAGGTGCCGGCGCCCGACCCGCTCGGCGCGGTGCTGATCACCGGCGGGATCGGCGCGCTCTCGCTGGGGCTGGTGAAGGGCGGCTCGTGGGGATGGGGCAGCGCCGCAACGATCGGCGTGCTCGCGCTGAGCGCGGTGGCGCTGGCCGGTTTCGTGGTGCACAACGTCGAGCATCCCAACCCGCTGATCGACCGTTCGCTGTTCAAGCTGCGGCCGTTCACCGGCTCGTCGATCGTCGCGCTGCTGTTCTCGGCCGCGTTCGGGGCGATGCTGCTCTCCCGGGTGCTGTGGGCCCAGGACGTCTGGCACTGGTCGGCGCTGATCACCGGCCTGTCGATCGCTCCTGGACCGATCATGGTGCCGATCTGTTCGTTCCTAGTCGCCGGGCCGCTGATCGCCCGGTTCGGCCCGGGGCCGGTGATCGCGGCGGGCTCGACGATCTTCGCGGCCGGGGTGGCCTGGTGGGCGCTCGTCGCGGGGCTCGAGCCCGACTACGTGGGCGAGATGCTCGGCGGGATCCTCCTGACAGGCATCGGCGTCGGGCTGACCCTGCCGACGCTCGTGGCCACCGGGTCGGCGTCGCTGCCGGCCAGCGCGTTTGCAACCGGATCGGCGGTCGTCAACATGTTCCGCCAGATCGGGCTGGCCGTCGGGGTCGCCGTCCTGATCGCAGTGCTCGGATCGCCACACTCACCGGCCGCCGTGCTGACGGCGTATCAGCGGGCCTGGATCGTGACCGCGGGCATCGCGTTTGCCGGCGGGGTGGTGGGGCTCGCGCTACTGACCGCTCGGCGCCGGCCGGTCGATCTCGCAGCGCCGGCCGCACCAGCGTCACCAGCCGCGCCTTCGCGCTCGACCGCCTGAGGGGCCGCCCGACTTACCACTTGGGCCTCTGTGTAGCAAGGCGATCCGCAAGATTGTTCGCGCAGTTTGCGAGTTCGCAATAGACTGCCGCCGTCGTGGAGGACCGGTCAAGCACGCTGGAGTTTTCGCGCACGCTGCCAAAGACACAGGCGGCGGTCGAGTACGCCCGGCGCCTGCACGAAGGGCAGCGGCGCCAGGTCGACGGCCAGCCGTTCATCCTGCATCCGCTCGAGGTGGGCGCGCTCCTCTATCAGGCCGGCGCTCCGGATGACGTGATCGCGGCAGGTCTCCTACACGACACGCTGGAGAAGGCTGACGCTGCCGAGGCGGATCTGTCGCGGGTGTTCGGAACTCACGTGACGGGGCTCGTGCTGGCGGTCACCGAGGACGATCAGATCAGGGGCTACGCACACCGCAAGGCCGCGCTGCGCGACCAGGTCGCGCATGCGGGCGACGAGGCGCTGATGCTGTTCGCCGCCGACAAGGTGTCCAAGGCGCGCGAGCTGAGCCTTGGAGCCGGGGTCGGCAAGACCGTTCGCCGGCGGCGGGTGACGCACTACCGCAGGTGCCTGGCGCTCCTGCAGGAGCGCCTGCCCGACTTTCCGCTCGTCGGGATGCTGGCGCGGGAGCTGGAGCTGCTCTCAGACCGGGGGATCGGCGAGCACGCGACTGCTCCTTGCGGCTAGCGATAGCGCAAGCAAGGGGAGCGTGATGGCAGCACGGCGCTTCCCGCAGACAAACTCCCAGGTGCCGCGCGGGCGAAGCCTGCTGCGCGACCCTCGCTACAACCGCGGCACGGCATTCACGCTGCAGGAGCGCGAGGTTCTCGGGCTCAAGGGCCTCCTGCCGCCCGCGGTGCTTTCGCTCGCGCAGCAGTGCGAGCGGGCGTACGAGCAGTACCAGGCGCAGCCCAGCGACCTAGCGCGCAACAGCTTCCTGGCCGCTCTGCATGACCGCAACGAGGTGCTCTATTACAGGCTGATCGAGGAGCACCTCAAGGAGATGCTTCCGATCATCTACGCGCCGGTCATCGCCCAGGCGATCCAGCGCTACAGCCACGAGTTTCAGCGCCCCAACGGCGTGTACCTGTCGATCGATGACATCGACGGCGTCGAGACTGCGTTTCGCAACTATGGGCTCGGGTCCGACGACGTCGACCTGCTCGTCGCGACGGACGCCGAGGCGATTCTCGGAATCGGCGACTGGGGCTCCAACGGGATGGCGATCTCGATCGGCAAGCTCGCGATCTACACGGCCGCCGCCGGGATCCACCCCGGCCGCGTGATCCCGGTGATGCTCGATGTCGGCACCGACCGCCGGTCGCTGCTCGAGGACCCCGTGTACGTCGGCAACCGGCACGAGCGCGTGCGCGGGCCGCGCTACGACGAACTCGTGGCGGCATACGTCGACACCGCCTCGAGGCTGTTCCCGCACGCGCTGCTGCACTTCGAGGACTTCGGGCCGTCCAACGCGCGCCGGATCCTCGAGCAGTACCGCGACCACGTCCGGGTCTTCAACGACGACATGCAGGGCACGGGAGCGATCACGCTCGCGGCGATCCTCGCCGGCATCCGCGTGGCCGGCTCGCGGCCCACCGACCAGCGGGTCGTGATCTTCGGGGCGGGCACCGCCGGGGTCGGCGTCGCCGACCAGATCCGCGCCGTGATGGTCGACGACGGCCTGCGCGAGGAGGAGGCGACGCGGCGGTTCTGGTGCGTGGACCGGCAGGGGCTGCTGGTCGACGACATGGATGACCTGCGCGACTTTCAGGCGACATACGCCAGACCGCGTGCTGAGCTGAGCCAGTGGCGCACCGCGGCGGGCGATGGAGAGATCGGCCTGGCGGACGTGGTCGCCAACGTCCACCCGACGATCCTGGTCGGGACCTCGACGCAGGGCGGCGCGTTCACCGAGGCGATCGTCCGGGACATGGCCGCCCACACCAAGCGGCCGATGATCTTCCCGATGTCGAACCCGACCGAGTTGATCGAGGCGGTGCCGGCCGACGTGATCCACTGGACCGACGGACGCGGTCTCGTCGGCACCGGGACGCCGTGGGCGCCGGTTCGGTACGACGGCGTCGACTACGAGATCGGGCAGGCCAACAACGCCCTGATCTACCCCGGCATCGGGCTTGGGACGATCGTCTCGCGGGCGAGCCGCGTGACCGATCGGATGCTGCTCGCGGCCGCCCACGCGCTTGCATCGCTGGTCGATGCCAGCCGTCCCGGAGCGGGTGTGCTGCCGAGCATCGAGAACCTTCGCAGCACGTCGGCCACGGTTGCGCTCGGCGTCGCGCGCCAGGCAATCGAGGAGGGAGTAGCGCAGGTGGATCTCCCCGATCCCGAGCGGGCCGTCCGCGATGCGATGTGGACCGCCGCGCTCACCCCGCTCGAGCTCGACTGACGACGGCCGGGAGGGCTACGAGCTGTCGATCAGCTTGCGCGTGGCGCTCAGCACGTCGGGCTGAAGGAGCTTTGAGCAGAACAGGCTGAAGTGGATGCCGTCGAACCGGCAGACCTGGCCGTCCACCTTCGCCTGGTAGTGACCGCCGGGGGAGACCTTCTTGTCCAGGTCGACGACGGTGACGTTTGAATGGCCGCGGGCGGCGTTCTGGATCATCTGGTTGATCAGCCGGTAGCGCGCCGGGGAGGCCGCGGGCGACGGCGAGCCGTCGGAGCTCGGCGGAGGGCTGGTGTAGGGGATCGAGAGGAACACGACCTTGCGCCCGTCCTGGCCGAGCACGCTGACGTAGCGATCGATCGCGCTCTGGACCTGATCGTCGAATGCGCGCTCCCCGAGATGGACGACCTTGCCGTTGATCTTCCAGTCGAACTGGTCGCGATATCCCAGCTCGACGACCACGGCGCGGGCGCCGAGCTCGCTTGCGTTGCGCGACCACTGCTCGAGCGCGGTCGGGCATCCGGCCGACTGCGGCTGCCACTCCCCGCCTGCGTCGAGCTCGCCGGTGGTCGTGAACGCGCAGCCAAGGATGCCCGCGTTTGCGACCTCGACGCCGTAATGCTGCTCGTTGTCCATCAGGCCGAGTCCGAGCGAGTAAGCCAGCGAGTCGCCGACCACGAGGACCTTCTCGGGCGGGCAGGTGTGGAACGTGAGGGTCGTCGACCCCTGCCACTGGACGAGGTGATTGCCGAGCGTCCCGTACATCACCCCGGTGGCCTTGTCGCGGGGCAGGGGGGCCAGGCCGTACTGATGGGTGTCCTTCAGCGGTACCTGGCATCCAGGTGCGCTTCCGGTCAGCTTCGCGCTGCTCTTCGGCGGCGCGGGGGCGGCCGAAGCGTCGAACCCGGGAGCCTGGGCCGAGGACGCGATCAGCAGCGCCAGCACGGCACCGCCCGCCGCGACCGGAGCCAGCGTCCGGACCATTCGAGTGGGGATCATCCGCTTGCGGATCGGTTGCTCGAGGAACACGAACGACAGCACGCTGACGACGAGCGTCACGGCGATCCGCAGGCACAGCAGGGCGGTGCCGCTGAGGCCGGTCGAGTTCTCGTCGAGCCACAGGAACAGCGGGAAGTGCCACAGGTAGATGCCGTAGGAGATCTGGCCGATCACCCTCAGGGGTGTCGCGCTCAGCCCCCGCGCGACGAGCGTCGCCGGGGCCAGAACGACCGCCGTGATGACCAGGACGACGGCGAGGTCGACGCCCGCCAGGCCCAGCGGGTAGAGCCACCCGGAGCTCGAGTCCGTGAAGCACATGGCCGCGAGCACGGCGCATAGCCCGGCGATCGCCACCGCGCCCAGCAGCCGTGCACGGTCCGCGTCGGCACCCTCTTCTCGCAGCGGGGCCGCTCCGCGGCGCCGCAGGGCCAGCGCGAGTGCAAGCGCGGCGCCGGCCAGGAGGCTCGCCGCCCTGGTGTCGGTGCCGTAGTAGACGCGGTCCAGGCCCTTGCCGCCGTTGTAGAGGATCGCGGTGTCGATCACCGAGGCCAGCGCACCGAGAATCGTCAGCGCCAGCAACAGCCGCAGGGCGCCGCCGCTGTCGCGATGGCGCCGGGGCTGCCGGCGGCGGACCAGCCAGAACACGCCCACCAGCAGGACCGGCCAGAACAGGTAGAACTGCTCTTCGATCGCGAGCGACCACGTGTGCTTGAGCGGCGACACCGGGCCGCTGGCGGCGAAGTAGCTCGTGCCGGTGGAGATCTGATGCCAGTTGCCGGTGTAGAGCAGCGTCGAGAGCCCGGCGCCCTTGAGGTCGGGCACCGCATCCATCGGGCCCGCAACGGCGTAGTACAGGCCGACGACCGCGACCATCAAGAACAGAGCCGGCAGCAGCCGTCGCGCGCGGCGCGCCCAGAATGCGCCCAGCGCGATCGTGTGGGTGCGGCGCCATTCGGCGACCAGCAGCGACGTGATCAGGAACCCCGAGAGCACGAAGAAGGCCTCCACGCCGAGGAAGCCGCCGCCGGCCCACGACACGCCGCCGTGGTAGAGCAGCACGCCGCCAACCGCGAGCGCGCGCAAGCCGTCCAGCCCCGCGTGATAGCCAGATCGCGCGGGGCGGGCGGTCGTCGCCGTCCCGTTCACCCTCCTCTTGCTACCGAGACGAGCGTCGGACGAGCGTAAAGAGGCTCGCGGTACGATGGTCGGGCTTTGGGGTACGGGGCTAATGGCGCTGACGGAGGTCGACGGCTGAGATTGGTTTCGCTTGCAAACGTCCGGAAGTACGTGGGGCTTGGGCTCGTCGGGTCGTTGTTGATCGGCGGGAGCGCGGTCTTCCACGGAAACTTCGCGGTGGCCGCGCAGCATCCTCGCCAGACGACGGGCATCACTTCGCTCGCATCGCCGACAACTGGCCCTCGGCACTGGATCGCCGCATGGGCCGCGAGCCCTCAAGCTGCCTCGCAGCGCAGTCGGTACGTGACTGGCTTCGACAACCAGACGGTTCGCAACGTTCTGTTTAGCAGCATCGGCGGATCCATGGTCCGGGTCCGCTTCACAAATGCGTACGGTGCGGCGCCTCTGCAGATCGGCCGCGCGACGGTCGCGATACACGCTCGGGGACCCCATTTGGTCCCCGGAACCACGCGATCGCTGTCGTTCGGTGGGCAGCAGTCGGTGACGATCCCACCCGGCGCCGAGGCGCTGTCAGATCCGGTCCGCCTGACCGTGCGGCCGATGCAGATGCTCGCCGTCAGCGAGTTCCTGCCGCGTCCGACCGGACCGCCAACCGAGCACGGCGCCGCTCAGCAGTTCAACTATGTGGCGTCCGGAGACCACACTGCCGATTCCGCCGGTGGGGCGTTCAACACACGCCTGGAGACGTGGTATCTGATCGACGACGTCGACGTATTGGCGCCGCCGCGAGAGACTGGGACGATCGTTGCAATCGGGGACTCGATCACCGACGGCGTGGGATCCAGCGTCGGAGCCAATGCCCGCTGGCCCAACGATCTGGCCCGGAGGCTTCTGTCGCGACCTGGAAGGACGCTGAACGTCATCAACGAGGGCATCGGCGGAAACCGCGTGCTCAACGATGCGGCGTGCTGCGGGGTCAACGCGGTGGCCCGCTTCGGTGCCGACGCCCTTGCGCACGCGGGCGTCAAGGCCGTGATCCTGCTCGAGGGCGTCAACGACATCGGCTTCAGCCAGAGCATCGGCTGGCTGACGGCGCCGCACAGCAACGTGTCCGCCGCCCAGATCATCGCCGGCTATGCGCAGATGATCGCGCAGGCCCACGCGGCCGGCGTGCCGATCCTCGGGGCGACGCTGACGCCCTTCCGAGGCGCCAGGTACTGGACCTCGAGCGGTGAGGCCAAGCGCGAGGAGGTCAACCACTGGATCCTCACCAGCGGTGCCTTCGACGGCGTGATCGATTTCGCAAAGGCGGTCGCCGATCCGAATCACCCCGACCAGCTCGCCCATCGCTACGACTCGGGCGACCATCTGCACCCCAACGACGCCGGCTATCGGGCGATGGCCGCGGCGATCAATCTCGGCGCGTTGCTGCGAGCGCGCTGAGCGCCGCGGTGCTTAACGGCTCGTGCGATCGCCCGTCGGGGTGCGTGGCCGCCGGGCGATCGCGATTGCCGCAGAGTTGTTTGCGTGGCTGCAGAGCCGGCTTAGCGGCGCATCATCGGGTCGACGTAGATGTCGTCGACCTCTGACGGGCCAAGCGCTGCGGTGAACTTCAGGGCCACCTGGGCGGTACCCCCGTTCAACAGGCCCGTGACGAGCGATGCGGTGAGCAGCGGCAGCGTCGGGCTCCAGTTGGGGCTGAGCGCGGCCGCCCCGATCGGGAGCGCGACATTCCCGAGCAGCGGCAGCTTGTAGACGACCTGCGGAACGATCGTCGACAGCAGGCTGTCGTTACGCGCGAACAGGCGGAATGACGGATACGCCGCGTTGACGCACGTGAACGGGGTCGTCACGCTCGCGCCCGCAGGCAGGTACACCGAGTGCCCGCTCGAGCCGGTCGGGTTGCCGCCGTTGATGACGTGGGCGCCACCGCTGAGCGTCCAGCCGGACAGGCTGCCCTCGAAGTTTCCGCCCGATACGAGCTTGTACTCGTTGCTGTCACCGTACTTCGCGAACGGCTGCGACAGCGTCGAGTTGTCACACGCACCCCCGCTGATCAGTGCGGCCGACGAAGTGGCCGGCAGACCGGCCAGCGCGATTCCCGCCGTGACAGCCCCCAAGGCGAGTGACCGCAGTCCCCACAAATACTTCTTCATGTACGCACCATCCATGGTGAGCACTGGTAACCGAGCTATCTCGCCTCCACGAGACCTCTAGCTTTGCGTCCCCGGCTCGCGCCGAGTTTGCCTTTTTCAGTTGGTTTACACCCGGCTCATCGGTGCGCCTTCGGCCGGGCTTGCCACCCATGTAGGACGACTGGACGGGTGTACGAGGTTTGCGCTCCAGATGTCGAGGTCACGCGCCACGGGTTAATGCACGCGCGCAAGGCGGTCGATACGCGGGGGCGATGTCGCTGAATCCGACCCTGGAAGAGCAGCAGCTGCTCGCCGAGACCTATCGGCGCGCCGGCGTGCGCCTGTCCGGGCGCGAGGTGTTCGGCGAGGCGCTGGTCGGCGGAGGCTTCTTCGTGGCGGTCGCGGCGTTGTGGTGGGCACAGCCTCCCAGCTCCTTCGCCGTATGGCCGCTGGTGGTGTGCGTGCTCGTGCTGGCGCTCGCCGCGTGGCCAGATTCGACACGCCGATCGGGTTCACTGTCCCGACTCAGCTCGCGTTCGTTCCGTTGCTGTTTGCCGCACCCCTGGCGCTCGCGGCGCCGGCGGTCATGGTGGCAGTGCTGATCGTTGGGGCGCGCGACGTCGCGATTGGCGAGATGCCGCCGAGCCGGTTGCTGACCACGCCGAGCAACGCGTGGTTTGCGGTCGGGCCAGTTGCGGTGTTCGAGATCGCCGGCGTCGTGCCGGCGCACGCCGGAGCGGCGATTCTGGTAGCCGCCCTCGCCGCTCAGTTCGCGGTCGATTTCGCCGCTGCCGCCGTGCGCGAGGCGGTGACGCGAGGCACGGAGATCGCGGCGCTTCTGCGCGAGACATGGGTTTACGGGATCGACGCCGCCCTGTCGGGCGTGGGCCTGGTGGTGGCGCGCGACGCCAGTCCCGCCGCCGTGCTGACGCTGGTCCCGCTGCTCGGCCTATTGGGGCTGTTCGGTCACGAGCGCCGGCGCCGGCTCGAGGGCCTGTTGGAGCTCGGTAGCGCATACCGCGGCACCGCGCTCGTGCTCGGGGACGTCGTCGAGGCCGACGACGGCTACACCGGCGAGCACTGCAAGAGCGTGGTCGCGCTCGCGCTCGACGTGGCCGACGTCCTCAAGCTCGACGCACAGCGGCGGCGCAATCTCGAGTTCGGCGCCTTGCTGCACGACGTCGGCAAGATCGCGATCCCCAAGGAGATCATCAACAAGCCCGGCAAGCTCGACGCGGCCGAGTGGACGGTGATCAAGACCCACACCGTGGAGGGGCAGAAGATGCTCGAGCGTGTGGGCGGTTTCATGCGCGAGGTGGGGCTGATCGTGCGTTCCCACCACGAGCGCTGGGACGGCGGCGGTTATCCCGACGGCCTCGTCGGCGATCGGATTCCGCTGGAGGCGAGGATCATCGCCGTCTGCGACACGTGGAACGCGATGCGTACCGATCGCGCCTACCGTAAGGCGCTGTCGCACGAAGTCGCGCTTACCGAGCTGACGGCCAACTCGGGCACCCAGTTCGATCCGATGGTCGTCGAGGCGCTGATCAAGGTCATCGAGCCGGCCACCGCGTCGGTCCCGATCAGGGTCGACGACTCCCGCCCGGCGCTTCCCGGCGCGGGCGTTGTGATCCCCTCGCAGGCCGCCTGAGCCTCGCGGCCGCCTGAGCGGACCGCCGCGTCAGACGATCAGCTCGAACCAGACGGTGTTGCCGGAGCCCTGCTGCACGCCCCACGCTGCTGCCTGCTGCTCGAGCAGGTACAGCCCGTAGCCACGGTCTGTGGTCTCGGGGTCGCGCGGCTGCGGCTCAAAGCCGCTGCCCTCGTCTGAGACCTCCACGCGGATCCGTCCCTCGGTGATCCGCGCCGCCATCCGAATGCCACAGGGCGGCTCCACGTCGGGGTGGATCACGGCGTTGGTGACGACCTCGGAGACAAGCAGCGTCAGGGTCGCCAGCGTGGCCGCATCGAGATCGCGATTCTCAGAGAATGCCGAGATCGCTGCGCGTGCCATCGACGGGGCCTCGCGGCTGTGCTCGAGCTCGAGCTCGAGCACCGACTTCTCATCGTGAGGCGGTGTCTCGGACGACACCGACATCACGCGCTCCTGTCGCTCTCGAACGGCAGCGCCGTGTCGGCGCCGGTCGCTCGCAGCACCATCGTGGCCGCCTCGCTGCTCGGCGCGACCATCGTCAGCTTCCAGGTCTCCCGCTGAGACCTGTCGTACAGATCGATCAGCAGCCGCAGTCCGGAGGAGTCCATGAACGCCAGCTCGGCGAGGTTGAGCGTGAGCGGCCGAGGCCCCTCGGCAAGCCGCTCGTCGACGTGCCTCGCCAGCAGCTCGACGGTGTTCATGTCGAGCTCGCCGGTGACCGTCAGCACCAGCGCCGGCTCCGTGTCTTCTTCTCGTATCTCGAAATTCGTCGGTCGAACCATCGCGTTACTCCGTTACAGCCAGGTTCTCTGCCTCCGATGCGTCCTGCCGTTCGCGCTCCGGTGTCCACGGCCCGCGCCTGCGTAGCACCAGAGCGGCCGTGTCGTCTGCATGGGCGCCGATCTGGAACTCGCCGAGCGCGACGGTGAGTCCTTCGATCACCGCAGTCGCCGAGCGTCCCCGGAACTGCGCGAGGGTATCGCACAACCGCTGCACCCCGTAGCGGGTCCCGTCGGCGCCAATCGCGTCCGTGACGCCGTCGGTATACGCGACCAGGATGCTGTCGGGCTCGAGCTCGACGGTGCTGTCCTCCCAGCTGACGTCGGAGAAGCCGCCGAGCAGCGGCCCGTGCTCGCCGACCCGGTTGACGCCGCGCGAGCTGACATGCAGCGGCAGCGGGTGCCCGCCGGCGGCCAGCAGCGCCCGATCCTCGAACAGCCGCAGACACAGCGCGGTGCAGATCGAGCGGGCGCGCTGCTTCTTGAGAATGCTGTCGACCCGGGCCAGCAGCTCCGCCGGGCTGGACTCGAACTCAGATGCCGCGCGCATCGTGTGGCGCACGAGGGAGGTCAGCGCGGCCGCTTCGATCCCCTTGCCTGTGACGTCGCCGATCATAAGCATCCAGCCGTCTTCCAGCTCCCAGACGTCGTAGAAGTCCCCGCCGACCTCGGTGCTCTCGAACGCCGGGATGTAGACGCTGGCCAGCTCGAAGCCGGGAATCTGCGGAAGCTGCTCGGGTAGCAGGCTCTGCTGCAGCGTGTGGGCGATCGACGAGCGCTCGCTGTAGAGCCGAGCGTTCTCTATCGCCACAGCGGCACGGTCGGCGACCTGCTGGGCGAGCCTGAGATCGAAGTCGTCGAGCGTCCGGCCCGACTCGGCGTTGACGAGCGTCATCGCGCCGAGGATCCGGTTGCCAACGCTCATCGGCACGACCGCGACAGAGCGCATCCCGACCTCGCGCAGGAGGTCGAGGTGGTGCTGATCGGCGGCCAGCCGGACGAGCATCTCGTCGAGGATCGCGGGATACAGCACCGGCTGACCGGTGCGGAAAACCAGCCCGATCCCCTCGTTGGGATTCAGACGGATCGCCTCGTAGTTGCGAAGCTCCTCGGCGAGCTTCAGCTGCCCAGGGTCGGCGTGCGCGACCGCGACCGGACGGCGGTCGCCGTCCTCGTCGCGCAGGTCGACGGCGCACCAGTCGACCACGTCCGGCACCGCGAGCTGGGCGACGTTGCGCAGCGTCTGCTCGTAATCGAGCGACGAAGCCAGCGCCGCGCTTACGTCAGCCAGGAAGGCGTTCTGACGCTCGGCGCGCTTTTGCTCGGTGACGTCCTCGATCACCGTGATCGTGGCCTCGATCTCGCGGTCGGAGTCCAGCAGCGGCGCCGACTTCAGCAGCTGCCAGCGCTGCCCGCCGGTCTGACGATGAATCGTCCGGATCAGCAGCGGCTCGGCCCGCTGGCCGCGGAGGATCCGCACCGACGGGATGTCCTCCATCGCGACCGGGCGCCCGTCGTCGCCCGAGACTATGTAGTCGGCCATGATGTCGGCGGGCGGGGTCTCGCGCAGCTCTTCGACGGTGTCAAAGCCCAGCGTCTGGAGTGCTGCGTGGTTGGCGTACACGATCCGATCCTGGCGATCGCGGATCGTCACAGGGTCGCTGAACGAGCCGACGACGGCCTGGAAGCGTCGCTCGCTGTCCTGGAGGGCCACCCGCAGCTCATCCACCAGCAGGTCGCGCTGCTGCTCGGTCTCCCTGCGCCCGGAGATGTCCGCCACGAACGCGTGGAACTTCCAGCTGTCGCCGTCGCGAACGGCGGACAGCGTCAGCTCCACCGGGAACTCGGTGCCATCCGATCGAAGCGCCTCGAGTTCGACCTTGCGTCCGATCAGCGGCCCCGTGCCGTCTGCGAGGAAACGATCGACCGCGGCGGCGTGGGCGGCCCGGAAGCGCTCGGGAATGATCAGCTCTGCGACGCGCTTGCCCAGGGCGTCCTCGCCGGAGACCCCGAACATCTCCTCGGCCCGGGGATTCCAGTACGTCACTCGCCCGCTCTCGTCCATCGAGACGACCGCGTTGGGTGCCAGGTCGAGGATCTGATTGATCAGTGGCGCCGCCATGACCGCGGATTATCCGGATTGCAGCGCAAATGCGCCACGAGCGCCACCCGTCCGGTCCCCTTGACAATCCCCGGGACGACGTGTGGACTCTAGGCAGGGCGTCTGCGACGCGGCGTCTGCCGCCAGCCGGCGGGCGTGTCAGTCGGGCAAGCGAGAGATCTGAGGGCGGAACATGGCAAGAACGGCGGTTCCTAAGGGGAAAGGCTCAGGACGAGCAGTGCCGTCAGTGACCAACGGCGGCGACGCGCAAACCTCCAAGAGGGGCGACGGCCCGGCCCCGCCCAGCAACGGGCAGACACCGGACGCGCGGATCAGCGGACCCGCTCTCGCGCGGGTCGAGCAGGCCCTGCGCGCCGCCGCCGGCGGTGATTTCTCGGTACGGCTGCCTGCACGGCGCAAGGACTCGATCGGCGCCCTCGAGGCGGCCTACAACCAGCTCGCCGCGCGCAACGCCGCGCTCGAGGCCGAGCTGGTCCGCGTTGGTCAGATCATCGGCCGCGAGGGCCGGATGACAGAGCGCGCCCGGCTTCAGGGCGCCGAGGGCGCCTGGGGCCGGACGATCGACTCGGTCAACGGCCTGATCGACGACCTGGTCCGCCCGACGACCGAGGTCGCGCGCGTGATCGTGGCCGTCGCGGAGGGCGACCTGAGCCAGAAGATGGCGCTCGAGATCGAGGGCCGCCCGGTGAAGGGAGAGTTCGCCCGCATCGGAACGACCGTGAACTCGATGGTCGACCAGCTCTCGAGCTTCGCCGACGAGGTCACGCGCGTCGCGCGCGAGGTCGGCACCGAAGGCAAGCTTGGCGGTCAGGCGGTGGTGCCGGGCGTCGCCGGTACGTGGAAGGACCTCACGGACTCGGTGAACTTCATGGCGTCGAACCTGACAGACCAGGTGCGCAACATCGCCCAGGTCACGACGGCCGTGGCAAATGGCGACCTCAGCCAGGAGATCACCGTCGACGTCAAGGGCGAGATCCTCGAGCTCAAGGACACGATCAACACGATGGTCGACCAGCTGCGGTCGTTTGCGGCTGAGGTGACGCGTGTTGCGCGTGAGGTGGGTACTGAGGGGATCCTGGGTGGTCAGGCGGAGGTCGAGGGTGTTGCCGGTACGTGGAAGGACTTGACCGACAACGTCAACTTCATGGCGCGCAACCTGACCGACCAGGTGCGAAACATCGCTGACGTGACGACTGCCGTGGCAAACGGCGACCTCGGCCGCAAGATCACCGTCGACGCGCGGGGCGAGATCCTCGAGCTCAAGAACACCGTCAACACGATGGTGGACCAGCTGTCGGCTTTCGCCGACCAGGTGACCCAGGTTGCCCGCGAGGTGGGTACGGAGGGCAAGCTGGGTGGTCAGGCGGTGGTGCCCGGTGTCGCTGGTACCTGGAAGGACCTGACCGACAACGTCAACTTCATGGCGTCGAACCTGACCGACCAGGTGCGCAACATCGCGCAGGTCACGACCGCGGTGGCGAACGGCGACCTCAGCCAGAAGATCACCGTCGACGTCAAGGGCGAGGTGCTCGAGCTCAAGAAGACCGTCAACACGATGGTGGACCAGCTGTCGGCGTTTGCGGACGAGGTCACGCGCGTGGCGCGCGAGGTCGGCACCGAGGGCAAGCTCGGTGGTCAGGCCGAGGTCGCGGGCGTGTCGGGAACGTGGAGCGACCTGACCGACAACGTCAACTTCATGGCCTCGAACCTGACCTCACAGGTGCGCAACATCGCACAGGTGACGACAGCGGTGGCCCAGGGCGACCTGTCCAAGAAGATCACGGTCGACGCGCGCGGGGAGATCCTCGAGCTCAAGGACACGATCAACACGATGGTCGACCAGCTGCGGTCGTTCGCGGCCGAGGTGACGCGCGTGGCGCGTGAGGTCGGCACCGAGGGCATCCTCGGTGGCCAGGCCGAGGTCGAGGGCGTGTCGGGAACGTGGAAGGGACTGACGGAAAACGTCAACCTGATGGCGTCGAACCTGACCACGCAGGTGCGCAGCATCGCCACCGTGACGACGGCCGTCGCCAACGGCGACCTCTCTCGCAAGATCAACGTCGACGTCAAGGGCGAGGTTGCCGCGCTCGCGGAGACGATCAACCGGATGGTCGATCAGCTGCGGTCGTTTGCGGCTGAGGTGACGCGTGTTGCGCGTGAGGTGGGTACCGAGGGGGCCCTGGGTGGTCAGGCGGAGGTCGAGGGTGTTGCCGGTACGTGGAAGGACTTGACCGACAACGTCAACTTCATGGCCCGCAACCTCACAGACCAGGTGCGAAACATCGCCCAGGTGGCGACCGCGGTCGCCAACGGCGACCTGACCCAGACGATCACCGTCGATGCGCGCGGAGAAATCCTGCAGCTCAAGCAGACGCTGAACCGGATGGTGGCGCAGCTGTCGAGCTTCGCCGATGAGGTCACGCGTGTTGCGCGCGAGGTCGGTACCGAGGGCAAGCTCGGCGGCCAGGCCGAGGTGGAGGGCGTGTCAGGCACGTGGCGGCGCCTGACCGAGAACGTCAACCAGCTTGCCGGCAACCTGACCACACAGGTCCGCTCGATCGCCGAGGTGTCAACCGCGGTGACGCAGGGCGACCTGACGCGATCGATCTCGGTCGAGGCTCAGGGCGAGGTCGCCGAGCTCAAGGACAACATCAACCAGATGATCGCCAACCTGCGCGAGACCACGCAGCGAAACGCCGAGCAGGACTGGCTGAAGTCCAACCTGGCGAGCATCTCCGGTCTGCTGCAGGGCCAGCGCGACCTGGCGGCAGTGACGCAGCTGATCATGAGCGAGGTGACTGCGACCGTGAACGCCCAGCACGGGGCGTTCTTCCTGGCCGAGCCGACGGCCGAGCTGGACACAGAGCTCGTGCTCGTCGCCTCCTACGGCTACACCCCGCGGCGCGGTCAGATCGCCGATCGGTTCGACATCGGCGAGGGCCTGGTAGGCCAGGCGGCGTTCGAGCGCAAGACGATCGCGCTGACCGACGTGCCGCAGGACTACATCAAGGTCGGCTCGGGCCTCGGCGAAGCCGCGCCGGCCGACATCCTGGTGATGCCGGTGCTGTTCGAGGACCAGGTGCTCGGGGTGATTGAGCTGGCATCGCTGCGCCCGTTCTCCGACGTCAACCGTGACTTCCTGGACCGGATCACCGAAACGATCGGTGTCGTGCTCAACACGATCCGAGCGAACATGCGCACCGAGGAGCTGCTGGAGCAGTCGCAGGGCCTGACCCAGGAGCTCCAGAAGCAGTCCGAGGAGCTGCGCAACACCAACGACGAGCTCCAGGAGAAGGCGTCGCTGCTGTCTGAGCAGAACCGCGACATCGAGATCAAGAACGAGGAGATCGAGCTCGCACGGCGCGGCCTCGAGGACAAGGCCGCGCAGCTGGCGCTGTCGTCGAAGTACAAGTCGGAGTTCCTCGCGAACATGTCGCACGAGCTGCGGACGCCGCTGAACTCGATGCTGATCCTCTCCAAGCTGCTGGCCGAGAACGATGACGGCCTGCTGACCGACCGCCAGGTCGAGTTCGCCCACACGATCCACTCGGCCGGCAACGACCTGCTGTCGCTGATCAACGACATCCTCGACCTGTCCAAGGTCGAGGCGGGGCGCATGGAGGTCGACATGGCCCCGGTGGCGCTGTCGGACATCTACGAGGATGCCGAGCGCGCCTTCCGGCAGGTGGCCGAGCAGAAGAGCCTCGACTTCACGGTCGAGATCGACCCCGCGCTGCCGCCCTCGATCGTGTCCGACGAGCAGCGACTGGGCCAGATCCTGAAGAACCTGCTCTCCAACGCGTTCAAGTTCACGAACAAGGGCGGTGTGACGCTCGCGATCGGGCGTGCGCAGCCCGCGGGTTTCGGCTTCTGGTCAGACACACTGCGCGCAGCGGAGCACGTGATCTCGTTCGCGGTCACCGACACGGGCGTGGGGATTCCCGACGACAAGCTGTCGGCGATCTTCGAGGCCTTCCAGCAGGCCGACGGCACCACCTCCCGCAAGTACGGCGGCACCGGCCTGGGCCTGTCGATCTCCCGTGAGATCGCTCGTCTGCTGGGCGGCGAGATCCAGGTGGAGTCGACCCCGGGCGAGGGCAGCAAGTTCGAGCTGTTCCTGCCGCTCACCGAGCGCGTCGTCGACGCGGTGATCGAGCCGCGAGGTGGCGGCGAGCTCCTGCTTGCCCAGCCCCCGGCACCTGGCAACGGCGGTCCGCCGCCGGCGCTCGAGGAGCCGCCCGCCGACGACTCGTCGCTGCTCGTCGCGGACGACCGCGTGGTCCTGGTGATCGATTCAAAGACTGAGCGCGCGCGGTCGCTGATGGATGCCGTCCACGCGCAGGGCGCCAAGGGCGTGATCGCCGCTCGCCCGACCGCGGGGCTGGGGATGGCCCGCGAGCACCGTCCCGCGGCCGTCGTCCTGGCCGGGGAGATGGCGCGCGTGGAGCCGGTGCTCGGGCAGCTCAAGAAGCATCCCGACACGCGCCACGTCCCGGTGGTGATGATCGGCGACGCGGCCGCCAGGATCGACGCGCTGCGCGCCGGCGCGGCCGTGTTCCTCGAGGACCCGGTCGACGACGAGGCACTGAAGCTCACGCTCGCCGAGCTCGAGCGCATGGGCGACGTCCCTCATCGCAGGATCGCGCTGATCGAGGAGCCGGATGAGCGCCTCGAGGAGGAGACGGTTGAGCTACTCGGAGGTGCCGACAACGTCGCGCTCGACCGCGTCGACGCTGCGGACGCGCTCGATCGGCTCCGCAGCGATCCCTACGATCTCGCCGTCGTGGTCGTCGGTGAGCACGCTGCGCACACGATCGAGCTGCTGCGCGAGGTGACCGTCGACGAGGACCTGCGCGAGCGGCGGATGATCGCTTACCTGCCGTCCAAGCTGCCGAACACAGACCGCGCCAGGATCGACGCGCTGTCGAAGACCGCGGTAATGGCGGTAGCCGACTCGCCCGAGCGCTTGGTCGACCGCGCCGCGGTTTTCCTGCACCGCGTCGAGGCGCAGCTGCCGACGCCCACGAGGCGGATGATCGGCGCGCTGCGCACCGGCAACGCGCCGCTTCAGGGACGCAAGGTGCTCGTGATCGACGACGACATCCGCAACGTGTTCGCGCTGACCTCGACGCTCGAGCAGCGTGGGATGAAGGTCGTGTTCGCCGAGAACGGCCGCGAGGGGATCGATCGGCTGCTGCAGCACGCCAACACCGACCTGATCCTGCTCGACATCATGATGCCGGAGATGGACGGCTACGAGACGGCGCGCGCGATCCGATCGATGCCGCGCTTCGAGCATCTGCCGATCATCTCGCTGACCGCCAAGGCGATGAAGGGCGATCGCGAGAAGGCGATCGCCGCAGGCGCCTCGGACTACATCACCAAGCCGGTCGACGTCGATCAGCTCGTGTCGATGATGCGCGTGTGGCTCGACGTCTGACGCGGTGACCAACCAGGTTGAGGGCATGCGGGCGACGGACGATCTGACCGCGGTCAGCGTCCTGCCGATCCTGGTCGTCGACGATCGCCAGGAGAACCTCCGTGCGCTCGACGGCGTGCTCGAGCCGCTCGGCTACCCGCTGCTGATGGCGCGCTCGGGGCACGAGGCGCTGCGGCTGCTGCTCGAGCACGACGTCGCCCTGATCCTGCTCGACGTGCGCATGCCCGAGCTCGACGGGGTGGAGACGGCACGGCTGATCAAGGGGCGCGCGCGCACGCGCGATGTGCCGATCGTGTTCCTGACCGCTGCGAACGACGACATCGGCGCGGTGCTGCGCGGCTACGGAGTGGGTGCCGTGGACTACGTGCTCAAACCGTTCGATCCCGAGGTGCTGCGCTCCAAGGTGGCGGTGTTCGCGGAGCTCGAGAAGAACCGGCGGGCGCTGAAGCGGTCCGAGACGTTCCTGCGCGCGGCGTTCGATGCGGCGCCGATCGGCAAGACGATGCTCGACGGCGAGCGGGCGATCGTCCGGTCCAACACGGCGTTCGCTCGGCTGGTCGGCCGCGAGCCGGCGGAGCTCGAGGGGGTGCAGATCCTCGACCTCTGTCATCCCGAAGATCGTGACCGCGTGTCGGCCGCTTTCGATCGGGTGGCGGAGGGGGACGTGCAGCCGGAGTCCGTCGCCGGCGAGAGCCTCGACCTGCGCGTGCTGCCCGCGTACGGCACCGAGGTCTGGGTCGGGCTCGTCGCGTCCTCGATCGAGCCGGCGGACCTGTCTACGCCGTTCTTGCTGGCGCAGTGGGTCGACCTCAGCTCCCGTCGCCGGGCCGAGGAGGCGCGTGCGGAGCTTTTGATGGAGCACGCCGCGCGCACCCACGCCGAGGCGATGGCCGAGCGCCTGTCCAAGCTGCAGGCGCTGAGCGGCGCGATCGAGTCGCTCTCGCTTCAACGGGTGCTAGCCGAGCTGGCCGTCCGCCTCGCCGAGCTGTTCGACGCGCAGGCCGCCGAGGTCGAGATCATCGGCCACACGGGAGAGCCGATCACGTTCCACGCCGAGCACGGAACCGCGCGCCGCCTGGACCCGGGCAAGCCCCGCGTCGCTTTCGAGCCCGGCCACGAGGTGCCGATCGTGATCGAAGGGGCGGAGGCCGGCGTCCTGCGCATGCGCCTCCCGGCCGGCCGCTCGTTCACCTCCGCAGAGCGATCGCTGATGCAGGACGCCGCCGAACGCGCCGCGCTCGGGATCCGGCGCGCGCAACTGC
Source organism: uncultured Solirubrobacterales bacterium (assembly GCA_963725925.1). Classification (GTDB taxonomy): domain Bacteria; phylum Actinomycetota; class Thermoleophilia; order Solirubrobacterales; family Solirubrobacteraceae; genus Palsa-465. Next base: position 129,985 of record CAVSAY010000014.1, on the reverse strand, counting down.
ACGAGCGCGAGCATCAGGTGGCGGTCGAGCTGCAGCGTGGCTCTGTTGCCCAAGCAGCTGCCCGCGATCGCCGGCTTGGAGCTGGCCGCGCACTACGAGGCCGCCGGCGCCGAGGTGGGCGGCGACTGGTACGACGCGTTTGCGCTACCCGGCGGCAGGCTCGGAGTGGTGCTGGGGGACGTCGCGGGCAGGGGCGTGCCGGCCGCATCTGCGATGGGCCAGCTGCGCAGCGTGACGCGCGCGTTCGCGCTTGCCGACGACGGATTCCTCACGCCCGGGGAGATGCTGACGCGGCTCAACCGCCACCAGCTTGCGCTCGGCCAGACCGAGCTGTTCACGGTCGTCTACGCGATCATCGATCCGGCCGAGGGCACGATCTCGTGGTCCACCGCCGGTCATCCGCCGCCACTCGTGCGAAGCGCCGAGGGCTGGGCGGCCTACCTCGAGGGCGGGGAGGGGCTGATGGGGATCGAGGACATCGTCTACCGAGATCTCCGTGCGCCGCTGGAGGCGGAGTCGATCGTCATCTTCTACACCGACGGGTTGATCGAGCGCCGCGGCGAATCGCTCGATGTGGGGCTCGAGCGGCTGGCCGACGCGCTCGGCTCGGGGCCGGACGTCCCAGCGGAGCTGTGCGAGTACGTGATCGAGCAGATGCGCCCGGCGGGGCGTGAGCTGCACGACGACGTCACGGCGCTGTTGGTGAAGCTCGTCTAGCTCGTCCAGCGGTCCGGGCGGCGTCAGGAGGTGATCGCGTCCTGGCGGGTGCGGGCGTCGGCCGGGCGCGGCACGTGGTCGAGCTCGAACCACACGGTGAACCGCCCCGGGACGCGCCGCGTCCCCCATCGCGAGGACTGGCCGTCGAGCAGCGTGATCCCGTAGCCGCCGCCGACGCGCCCCGGCGGCAGCGATTCCGCGGGCCACGCGAACCCCTCGCCGCCGTCGCTGACGCGGACGCGGGTCAGGTCGGCCGTCACGGTCACGTTGAACTCGACGACGCCCTCGCCCTCGGGTTCGGCGTGCGTGACGGCGTTGGTGACGATCTCGGAGACGAGCAGCGTGAGCGTGTTGAGTTGAGGCGCCGCGAGCGGATGGTCGGCGAGCAGCTCTTGCAGGGCGACTCGCGCAGTCCGCGGGGCCATCAGCGTGCTCGGGATCTCCAGGCGCAGCGTGCGCTCGGACTCGGCCGTCGCGGCCGCTTCGCCGCCGGGCGTGAAGCCCGCCACCCCGGGCCCGGCGTCGACGAACGGGAGCAGGTCGAAGACTCCGGTCACCGCCAGGGCCTTGATCGCGGTCTCGCCAGGCCGGTAGATCTCGAACGCCCAACCCTCGTTGCGTGACCGGGCGTTCGCCCGCAACAGGAACCTCAGGCCGGAGGAATCGACGAACCCGACCCCGCGCAGATCCAGCGTCACGCGGCGCGGCGAAGCTGCCAGCGCTTGGGCCAGCGCGGCGTCGAGGGACTCGATCGAAGCGATGTCCATGTCGCCCCGGACCGCGATCGCAGTCCCGGTATCGATCCCCCGCACATCGACATCGAAAGCAGGCCGCTCGATCATCATGTGCCGTCACGAAGATTATCGGTGCGGCGGGGGAATCCGTCGTAGGCGGTCAGAGTGGGAACAACGTTGCACGCGCGCCGTCCGCCGCCGAGGGTTCCGATGGCCCACCCAGCAGGCGCCCGGACGCGGTTCTTCCCTTCCCCGTTTGCCTTTCCGGTGGCGGGAACAACGTCGCACGCGCGCCAGTCCCCTCGCCGCGTTCGACGTTAATCCCGGTGAGCGGGAGGTTCGTCGCATGCGTGGCGCTCCGTTCCGCGCGTGCGACGTTCTTCCTGGCCGAGGGGGTCTAGCGCCCAAGGCGACGGCGTTACGCTAAGGGCATGTGCCGAAACATCCGAACGCTCTACAACTTCGATCCACCCGCCAGCGACGAGGAGATCCGCGCCGCGGCGCTCCAGTACGTCCGCAAGATCAGCGGGTTCACCAAGCCCTCGCGCGCCAACGAGGAGGCATTCGAGCGGGCGCTCGACGCCGTCGCCGCGGCGTCGTCGCAGCTGCTCGCCGATCTCCAGACTGCCGCGCCCCCGAAGGACCGGGAAGTCGAGGCCGCCAAGGCCCGCGCCCGGTCCGCGCAGCGCTACGCCGCCTGATCCGGCTCGGATAGATACCGTGACCGCCCGGTATGGCCCCGGTCGTGGCGGTCCCGCTGTTCGTAGCGTCGCTGGCGGTGACGCTGCTGGCGGCGCGCTTCTTCGCCCAGCGGCTGGACACCATCGGCACCCGCTTCGGGCTGCCCGAGGCGATGATCGGGCTGCTGACCGCGGTCGCCGCCGACGGGCCGGAGATCTCCTCGGCGATGGTCGCGCTGATCAAAGGCGCACACGCCACGAGCGTCGGGGTGCTCGTCGGCTCAAACGCCTTCAACCTCGCCGCGATGATCGGCGTCAGCGCATTGCTGACGGGCTGCGTGGCGGTGGCACGACGGGATCTCGCGCCCGAGGGGGCGCTGTGCATCGCGATCACCGTGATCGCCGCCACCGTGCTGCTTCGCTGGCTGTCGCCGGTGATCGGCGTGGTGCTGGCGCTGGCGGCGGTGGTGCCCTACGCGCTGTGGCTGCGTAAGGCAGAGCGAGAAGCGCTCGCCGAGCACTCGAGCGAGAGCGCCGCGGAGTCGACCAGGGCTACACACCACCTGCTCGGACTGATCGTCGTCGACGTCGCGCTGATCGTCGGGGGCAGCTTCGGGATGGTTGAGGCGGCGTTGTCGCTGGGGCATCGCTGGGGCGTCTCGGAGGCTCTGCTCGGGGTGCTGATCCTCGGCCCGCTGACCAGCATCCCCAACGCCGCCACGGCCATCCGGCTCGGGCTCGCAGGCCGCTCCACGGCGCTCGTCGGCGAGGCGTTCAACTCCAACGCGATCAACCTCGGCGTCGGCGCGATCATCCCGGCGCTGTTCGTCTCGGTCACCCATCCGTCGGGCACGGCGAAGCTCGAGGTTGCGTGGGTCGTCGCGATGACACTCGTCACGGTGGCGATGCTCGCGCGGCGGCGAGGCGTTCGCCGCCCAGAGGCCGCAGCGCTGATCATCATGTACGCCGGTTTTGTGGCGATCGCCGCACTAGGCTGATCATCGTGTCTGACAGATCGAGGCTCCGTGCATTCGGCGGCGAGCGTCCGCCGATCTGGCTCGGCGTCGTGCTGGCCGGCCTCGCGGTTGCCGTCGCCACGGCCGTGATCTATCCGTTGAAGTCGCTGGCGCCGGCGGTCTCGCTGAGCGTCGTCTACCTGCCGGCGGTGCTGCTCGTGTCCGCCTACTGGGGGCTTGCGCTCGGGTTGGCGACGTCGCTGGCGAGCGCCGCCGCGTTCAACTTCTTCCACATCTCGCCCACCGGCCGGTTCACGATCTCCGACGCACGCAACTGGGTCGCGCTGGCCGCGTTCGTCGCGGTCGCCGTGGTGGTGAGCACGGTCGCCGACCTCGCCCGCAGCCGCACGGCCGAAGCCGAGCGCCGGCGCGAGGAGGCGGACCTCGCCGCCGGTCTGGCGCGCGAGCTGCTGGCCGGAGCGCAGACGAGCGAGGTGCTCGGGTCGACGGCGCGCCGCCTGGCCGAGGCGATGACGCTCCCGTCGGCCGCGATCGAGCTCGGCGCGGTCCCGCCGGAGCCGCGGCGGCTGGCGATGGCTTTGCGTGGCCCCGACGGCGAGCAGGTCGCCACGCTGCTGGTCGGAAGTCACCTTCCGCCCGAGACGATCGGACGGCTGCGCGAGCACGTGGTCGGGCCGCTCGGCGCGCTGGTCGCGATCGCGCTGCACCGCGACGCCGTGCAGGCGGAGGCCGTCGAGACGGCCGCGTTGCGTCGCTCAGACGACGTCAAGACGGCGCTGCTGCGTGCCGTGTCGCACGACCTGCGCACACCGCTGACCGCGATCCTCGCCGCCGGTCACGCGCTCGGCACCGACACGCTCACCGGCGACGAACGCGCCGAGCTGAGCTCCGGCGTCGTGGACGCCGCCGGACGGCTCGCGGCGCTCGTCGACAAGCTGCTCGACCTCTCCAAGCTGCAGGCCGGAAGTGCCGTGCCGCGGCCGGATTGGGTGTCGCTCGAAGAGGTGCTGATGGTTGCGCGCGAGAGCCTCGGCGAAGGGGCCTCGGACATCAGGCTGACCGTGGAGCCCGGGATACCGGACGTGCGGGCCGACGCCGCGCAGCTCGAGCGCGCGTTCGCGAACCTGCTCGAGAATGCGCGCCGCTATTCGGCCGGGCAGCAGGTGGCCGTGCAGATCCGTCGCAGCGACTCGAACCTGCTGGTGCGCGTGGTCGACCGCGGGCCAGGCATCGACGCGTCCGAGCGCGAACGGATCTTCGAACCGTTCTACCGCGGCAACGAGGCCGCCGGCGAGCCGTGGACGGGCTCCGGCTTGGGGCTCGCGATCGCCAAGGGGTTCATCGAGGCCAACGGCGGGACGATCTCGGTCCAGTCGCTCCCTGGCCAGGGCACGAGCTTCGTGGTGTCGCTGCCTGTGCATGAGGCCGCGCCGGTACAGGCGGGCGTATGAGCGCAACGAACGCCACGACAAGGCCGAAGGTGCTCGTCTGCGACGACGAGGTTCAGATCCTGCGCGCACTGCGGGTGATCCTGCGCGACGCGGGGTTTGAGTCGCTGCCGGCATCGACCGCCGAGGAGGCGCTGGACGTCGCCGCGGTGCAGCACCCCGACGCCGGCATCATCGATCTCGTCCTGCCCGACGGCGACGGCGTCGAGGTGTGCCGGCGGCTGCGCGAGTGGAGCGACATGCCGCTGATCGTGCTCTCGGCCGTCGGCGACGAGGACGCGAAGGTCAGAGCCCTGGCCGCCGGCGCCGACGACTACATCACCAAGCCGTTCGGGCCGCGCGAGCTCGTAGCGAGGCTGAACGCCAACCTTCGGCGCGTGCGTCACGAGCCCGAGGCGACGGTGATCTCGTCCGACGGCCTCGAGCTCGACCTCGCGCGACGCATCGTCAAGCTCAACGGCGACGAGGTGCACCTCACGCCCACGGAGTTCGACCTGTTGCGGCGGCTGGCGACCAATCGCGGCCGGCTGCTGACGCATCGAGACCTGCTCGAGTCCGTGTGGGGGCCCGGCTATGCCGAGGACACGCAGGTCCTGCGCGCGCACATCGCGAACCTGCGGCGCAAGATCGAGCCCCCGGAGGGCCCGCGGTTCATCCGCACCGACCCGGGCGTCGGCTACCGCTTCGTGGACTAGCTCCAGGATGTGGGACGTGAAAGTCGTGTATTTCACGACTTTCACGTCCCACGTCGGGTGAGGTGGCTCGGGGACCGCGATCTTCACGACATCTTTATGGCGGGCGCCTGATTCTCGATACCGCCTTCACGCGGGCGGGCCCATCATCGTCGTCATGGACATTCTTGCGGTGGCAATGGGTATCGCGGCGTTCGCGATTCTCCTCGGCCTGATCTTCGCGATCGACCGGATATGACGTTCCTCGTCGCTTCCATCAGCGGCGCTGACCTGTTCGGTCTGATCGCCTCGGTGCTCGTCTGCGCGTACCTGCTGTACGCGCTTCTCCGCGGGGAGAAGTTCTGACGCCATGACCTTCCTCGGCTGGCTGACGATCGTGCTGTTCATGGTGATCCTGACGGCGCTCGCGCTGCCGCTCGGTCGCTACATGGCCGCGGTCTACACGGACGAGCGCACGCTGCTCGACCCGCTGTTCCGAACCCCGGAGCGACTGTTCTACCGGATCTTGCGGGTCGACCCCGACAAGGGTCAGGACTGGAAGGCCTATGCGCGAAGCGTGATCATCTTCTCGCTCGCGGGGTGGCTGCTGCTGTACATCATCCTGCGTACGCAGACGCTGTGGAACTTCACGGGCCTCAACCCACAGAAGTTCCACTCGGCGCCGTGGGACGTGACCTTCAACACGACCTCGTCGTTCGTGACCAACACGAACTGGCAGTACTACGCGGGCGAGACGACGATGAGCTACTTCAGCCAGATGGCGGGGCTCACCGTGCAGAACTTCCTGTCGGCCGGCGTTGGGATCTCGGTCGCCGTCGCGCTGATCCGCGGGATCGTGTCGCGGAGCGGAACCAGCATCGGCAACTTCTGGCACGACATCGTGCGCACGGTCCTGTGGGTGCTGACGCCGATCTCGTTCGTCGATCGCGCTCGTGCTCGTGTTCCAGGGCTCGATCCAGAACTTCTCGCACTACGTCGACGCTCTCCTCGCTCACGCACCTGCCACAGACGATCGCCCATGGGCCCCGTCGCCTCGCAGGAGGCGATCAAGGAGCTCGGGCACCAACGGCGGCGGCTTCTTCAACACCAACTCCGCGCACCCGTTCGAGAACCCGACCGGCGTTCACGAACCTGGTCGAGATGCTGGTGGTGCTGATCATTCCCGCAGCGCTGGTGTTCGCCTACGGGCGGATGGCCGGCAAACGCCGCCAGGGCTATGCGATCTACGCGACGATGGCCGTGATGTTCCTCGGCGCCGTGGTCGTCGCCTACATCGCCGAGGCGCACGGCTCGCCGGCACAGCACGCCGCCGGTCTGCACACCCACGCGATCGCCGGCTCCGCAGGCGGCAACTTGGAAGGCAAGGAGCAGCGGTTCGGGATCGCCGGCTCCGCGCTGTTCGACACGATCACGACCGTCACCTCGTGCGGTGCTGTCAACAGCGCGATCGAGTCGTTCACCGGGATCGGTGGCGCTGTGCCGATGGCAAACCTGTCCGCGAGCGAGGTGATCTTCGGCGGCGTCGGCACCGGCCTGTACTCGATCCTCCTGTACGTCCTGCTCGCGGTCTTCATCGGCGGCCTGATGGTCGGCCGAACGCCCGAGTACCTGGGCAAGAAGATCGAGGCGCGGGAGATCAAGCTCGTCGTGATCGGCCTCCTGATCACGCCCGCTCGCCGCGCTGTTCTCGACGGCGCTCGCCGTCGCCACCTCCGCTGGTCGGGCGTCGATCTCCCGGTCGGCGTCGGCCCCCAGGGCTTCTCCGAAAGCTTCTACGCCTACCTGTGCCAGGCCAACAACAACGGCTCGGCCTTCGCCGGATACACCGGCTTCATCCAGCCCAACGCCGGCAACCTGGGCTCGCACGGAGTCACGTTCGCCGACCTGCTCGGCGGCTTCACGATGATGTTCGCGCGGTTTGCGCCGATCCTGTTCGCGCTCGCCGTCGCCGGCAGCGCTCGCCGGCAAGCGGATCAGCCCGGCGGGGCTCGGAACGATGCGCACCGACAACCCCACATTCGTGGTGCTGTTGATCGGCGTGATCGTGCTGGTGGGCGCACTGACCTTCTTCCCCGCCCTGCTCCTCGGTCCGCTCGTGCAGGGCCTCACTGGACACCTCTACCGACTGAGAGACACACCCATGAAACGAGACATCGTCACATCGGTAATCGGGATCCTCGTGTTCACCCTGGTGCTCGGGATCCTGTACCCGCTGGTTGTCACCGGCATCAGCCAGGTGGCCTTCCCGGGCAACGCCAACGGTCAGAAGCGTCGACGTCAACGGCAAGCTCGTCGGCTCGAAGATCATCGGCCAGCAGTTCGCCACCCAGGTCGTAAAGAACGGAAAGCCCGTCGTCGACAAGGACGGCAACCCGGTCACCCAGCCTGACCCGCGCTACTTCCAGAGCCGGCCGTCGCCGACCGTGCCGCCATACAACGCCGGCGCGTCCACGTTCTCCAACCTTGGACCCAACGACGTCGCCACCGAGCAGTCGATCGCGGGCTACTTGAAGGCCTACCTGGCGCTCGAGAAGCCGTATGACCCGAGCCTGACCGTGTCGAAGGTTCCCGTCGACGCCGTCAACACCACCGGATCCGGGGTGGATCCCGACATCTCGATCGCCAACGCCGACATCCAGGCGCACCGGATCGCCGCCGTCCGTCACGTACTCGATGCCGCAGGTCATGAAGCTGATCTCCGACAACACCCTCGAGCGTGGGCTCGGCTTCTCCGGTGAGCCCGGCGTCGACGTGCTCGACCTCAACCTAGCCCTCGACAAGCTGACAGGAGCAAATCGATGACCGCGGCCGCCCCGGAGAGGACTCCCGCACCCGAGAGCAGCGAGCGGCGCGCGATCTCGCTGTTCCGCGGCGACATCGTCAAGCGGGCGCTCATCGACAGCTTCATCAAGCTCGACCCGCGCGTGCAGATCCGCAACCCGGTGATGTTCGTCGTCGAGATCGGTGCCGCGGTCACGACCGTGACGTGGTTCATCCAGGTGTTCGGTGGCAAGGCGTTGGGCGGGAACGACCCCGGGTGGTACACGTTCACGATCTCGATCTGGCTGTGGCTGACCGTCGTGTTCGCCAACATGGCCGAGGCGTTCGCCGAGGGCCGAGGCCGCGCCCAGGCCGACACGCTGCGCACGATGCGCCAGGAGACTGTCGCGCGGTTCCAGGACGGGACCGACCAAGAGCGCGTCGGATCTCGCCAAGGGCGACGTCGTCGTCGTCGAGGCCGGCGAGCTGATCCCCGGCGACGGCACCGTGATCGAGGGGATCGCGTCGGTCGACGAGTCCGCGATCACAGGTGAGTCGGCGCCGGTGATCCGCGAGTCCGGCGGCGACCGCAGCGCGGTCACGGGCGGCACGCGCGTGCTCTCTGACCGGATCGTCGTGCAGATCACGCAGGAGCCGGGGCAGTCGTTCCTTGACCGGATGATCGCGCTGGTCGAGGGCGCGTCGCGGCGCAAGACGCCGAACGAGATCGCGCTCGGGATCCTGCTCGCGGGGCTGACGCTCGTGTTCATGGTCGTGGTCGCGACGCTACGTCCGTTCGGCCTGTTCGCAGACACGTCGATCTCCGAGACGACGCTGATCTCGCTGCTGGTCGCGCTGATCCCGACGACGATCGGAGCGCTCCTGTCGGCGATCGGGATCGCCGGCATGGACCGGCTCGTGCGCCGCAACGTGCTCGCGCTATCCGGGCGAGCGGTCGAGGCCTCGGGCGACGTCGACGTGTTGTTGCTCGACAAGACTGGGACGATCACGATCGGCAACCGCCTGGCGAGCGAGTTCATTCCGATGCCGGGCGTGTCGGAGGCCGAGCTCGCCGAGGTCGCGCAGCTCTCGTCGCTGGCCGACGAGACTCCGGAGGGCCGGTCGATCGTCGTGCTCGCCAAGCAGTACGGGATTCGCGAGCACGACATGGCGAAGCTGCATGCGACCTTTGTCCCGTTCACCGCGCAGACGCGGATGAGCGGCGTCGACCTCAACGGCAACCGGCTGCGCAAGGGCGCCGGCGACGCGGTAATCGCGTTCGTGACCGCCGAGGGCGGCCGCCCGCCAGCCGAACTGCAGCCCGCGCTCGACAGGATCGGGCGCGAGGGCGGCACCCCGCTGGCCGTTGCGCGCGACTCGCAGGTGCTCGGCGTGATCTACCTCAAGGACACGATCAAGGAGGGCATGCGCCAGCGCTTCGACCATCTGCGAGCGATGGGCATCCGCACGGTCATGATCACCGGTGACAACCGTCTGACGGCGGCGAAGATCGCCGAGGAATCCGGCGTTGATGACTTCCTGGCAGAGGCCACGCCGGAGGCAAAGCTCGAGCTGATCAAGGAGCAACAGGCCGAAGGGCGCATGGTCGCGATGACCGGTGACGGCACCAACGACGCCCCCGCGCTGGCTCAGGCCGACGTCGGCGTGGCGATGAACACCGGCACCCAGGCCGCTCGCGAGGCCGGGAACATGGTCGACCTCGACTCCAACCCGACGAAGCTCATCGAGATCGTCGAGGTCGGTAAGCAGCTGCTGATCACCCGCGGCGCGCTGACCACGTTCTCGATCGCCAACGACGTCGCCAAGTACTTCGCGATCCTGCCCGCGATCTTCCTGTTCACCTACCCGACCAAGCCGGGTGGCGAGGGTCCGCTGCACGTCCTCAACATCATGAACCTCGGCTCTCCGCAGTCCGCGGTGATCTCAGCGATCATCTTCAACGCGCTCGTGATCCCGCTGCTGATCCCGGTGGCGCTGAAGGGAGTCAGCTACCGCCCGATCGGCGCCAGCGCGCTGCTGCGGCGCAACCTCTGGATCTACGGGCTCGGCGGGATCATCGCCCCGTTCATCGGCATCAAGCTGATCGATCTGATCGTGAGCGGGGTGTTCGGAGCATGAAGACGGCGCACGCGATCGCGTGGCCTTCGCCCGCCAACCCGCCGACAAGCTTCCGGTCTCAGTTGGCAGCGCGCCTGAACGCGCGGCTGCATGCCCCCTCTCTGGACCGGGAGCTCGCTTCGGGGATCGCGCCATGGCGCTCGTCGCCGCACGCCGCTCGTGCGCTTCAGCTCACGTGTACGCGCAACCGGCGCGGGCTGGCGCGGTCCCTGGAGCGGCTCATCGAGCAGGCTCACGAACCGCGTGGCCTGTATCGCGGCGCGGTGGTCGAGCCTTGCCGCGAGCAGGTCCTCGAAGCGTTGCCCGTGATGCTGAGTGTCGCGGGCCTGCTGCGCTCAGTAGATCCGATCGACGCCCGCGGCATCGCCCGACTGAACATTTTGCTTTCCGACGGCAGCGGTCCGTGCTATGTGAGGATCCAAAGGAACGCCTTGACCGACGCGCTCCAGGAGATCTCGCAGTGGCTGACCGTGCCTCGCTGAGTGCAGGGCGTGGCCACCTGCGCGTATTTCTCGGGATGGCCGCCGGCGTCGGCAAGACGTTCCGGATGCTGCTGGACGGCCACGCCGAGCAGGAGGGGGGCCGCGATGTCGTGATCGGGTTGCTGGAGACCCATCGCCGTGTGGAGACCGCGAAGCTCGCCGAGGGCCTGCCGGTCCTGCCGCGGCGCCGCGTGGAGTACCGCGGGACCAACCTCGAGGAGATGGACCTGCCCGGGATCATTCTGCGTGCTCCGGAGCTGTGCCTGATCGACGAGCTCGCCCATACGAACGTGCCGGGCGTCGAGCACCACAAGCGCTACGAGGACGTCGAGGACGTGCTGGCATCGGGAATCGACGTCTTTTCGACCGTCAACGTGCAGCACCTTGAATCGCTCAACGACCAGGTCACGGAGCTGAGCGGCATCCGCGTGCGCGAGACGATCCCCGACGAGGTGCTCGGCCGCGCCGACGAGATCGTGCTCGTCGACCTGACGCCGGAGGAGCTGCTGGATCGACTGCGCGCGGGCAAGGTCTATCCCGCCGAGCGCATCGACGCCGCACTGAACAACTTCTTCCGGATCGAGAATCTCCAGGCGCTGCGAGAGGTGGCGCTGCGCCAGGTCGCCGAGGAGGTCGGGCACAAACGCCTGGTCACCACCGAGCCGCCGCGCTCACGCGACGAGACGATGTCGGCCGACGCGCCGCAGGCGGTCAGCGAGCGGCTGCTGGCGCTGGTCGAGCCGTACCCGGGCTCCCAGCGCCTCGTGCGGCGGGCATGGCGCTCGGCGCAGCGACTCGGCGCCGACCTCGACCTGCTCTGGATCAAGCCCCCGAGCGGCCTGGACGACGACCAGGAGCGCTCGCTGAAGAGCCTTCACCAGCTCGCTTCGGTGCTGGGAGTTCGGCTGCTGGTCGAGGAGTCGGATGACGTCCCGTCGGCTGTGGCCGAGGTCGCCCGGCGCCAGGGAACCACGTACATCCTGATGGGACGCAGCCGGCCAGCTCGCGGCTTGGCGCGCGTTCGCGTCCCGTTGCCCCAGCGGCTGATGGAGCAGCTCCCCGGCGTCGACGTCCGGATCGTCGCCGATCGCTCCGCACGCTTGAAGAAGGAGGAGCCATGAGTGCTCTGGTGTTGATCGTCGTCGGAGTGGTTTGCCTGGCAATCGGACTGGCCGGCGGCTACTGGCTTCCGCCCCACGGGCGCCGCCCGGGCAAGGACCGGCCCAAGCCCGTCAAGCGCATCCTGCTGCCGTTCACGGGATCGTCGATCTCGCGGCGTGCGTTCGAGGCAGCTGTCCGCCTGGCGACCGCCGAGAACGCGACGATCGTCCCGGCATTCCTGGCTCGCGTGCCGCGGGATCTGCCGATCGAGTCGGCGGTGCCCGCGCAGTGCTCGAACGGGATGCCTCTGTTGGAGGCGATCGAGCAGAAGGCGGCCGCACAGGGTCTGGCGGTCGACGCGAGGGTGAGTCGTGGCCGCTCCTACCGCGATGCCCTGCGCCGCCTGCTCGCCGAAGAGCACTTTGACCGGGTGATCGTGTCGGCGACCGACAGCCCGCGGATCGGGCTGAGCGGCGAGGACCTCGAGTGGCTGCTCGAGCGTGTGCCCGCCGAGGTGTTGATCCTGCGTCCCGCGCCCGACGACAAGCGGGAGATCACCGCTGCCGCAGGCGTCAACGGCCACTTCTGAGATACCGTCGGCACTCGCAAGCGACGACCAGGAGGCGACGGAGATGGGCAACCTGACCGGAAGCTCGACCGCTGAGATCGATGCGCCGATCGAGCGCGTCTGGGAGTTGGTCGAGGACGTTGAGGCGGCGCCCGGCTGGCAGGGGGGGCTGAAAGGGCTGCACGCGATCGAGCGCGACGGCGAGGGTCGCGCTGTCCTGTGCGAGACCGAGTCCGACGGCAAGGTACGCACGCTCAAGTCGATCGTTCGCTTCTCCTACGACGGCCCCACGGAGCTGCGCTGGTCCCAGGAGAAGGGCGACATGAAATCCGTCGACGGGAGCTGGAAGCTCGAGGATCTCGGCAGCGACCGCACGCGCGCGACGTACGCGCTCGACGTTGACCTGGGGCGGATGCTTGGCATGGTGATCCGCGGTCCGCTAGTCGACATGCTTCGCGACATGCTCGTGAAGGCGCGCGCGGGCGAGCTCAAGAAGCACGCCGAGGCGTGAACGCCATGGCCACCGTCAGCGTCCGCTACATCGTCGACGACGTCGACGCCGCGATCGAGTTCTACTGCGGGCTACTCGGCTTCCAGGAGGTGATGCGCCCGGCGCCGCCATTCGCAATGCTCTCCAGGGGCGACCTTCGCCTGCTGCTGAGCGCGCCGGGCGGCGGGCCCGGCGGCGGGGCGGCGATGCCGGATGGCACGTTGCCCGCGCCCGGCGGGTGGAACCGCTTCCAGGTCGAGGTCGCCGACCTCGAGTCGCTGGTCGCGCAGCTCCGCGGCGCTGGGGCGCACTTTCGCAACGAGATCGTCACCGGCGTCGGCGGAAAGCAGATCCTGGTCGAGGACCCGTCGGGCAACCCGGTCGAGCTGTTCGAGCCCACGCGTCCCGAGGCTGCGCTGTCGGGTTCGGACTGAGGGTCAGCCGGACGCGAGCGCGCCGGTGCCGTGCGCGTCCAGGAACGCGTCGGCCGCCTCGAGCTCGAGCGGCCGGGCGAGCAGGAAGCCCTGGCCCATGTCGCAGTCCTGGCGTTGCAGCGCCCGGAGCTGCTCGTGATCCTCGATTCCCTCCGCGAGCGTCTCGAGGTTGAGCGTCTTGCCAAGCCGCACGAGCGTGTGGATCAGCGCCGCCGATTCGCTGGAGGCGGCCACGCCGCGGATGAACGAGCGGTCGATCTTCAGTGCGTCGACGGAGAATTGACGCAGGTAGGCCAGCGAGCTGTATCCGGTCCCGAAGTCGTCGATCGCCAAACGCACGCCGAGGTCCTTGAGTGCCGCGAGGCGGCTGGCGCTGGCGTCCGCGTCGCGCATCAGCGCCGTCTCGGTGATCTCGAGCGTCAGCGAGGCTGCCTCGAGGTCGTTGTGGTCGAGAGCGTCGCGAACGTCGTCGATCAGGACGTCGTTGTCCAGCTGGCGCCCTGAGACGTTGACCGAGATGCCGAGCTGGTGGCCCTCGCGACGCCATCTCGCTGCCTGGCGGCAGGCCTCCTGCAGCACCCAGCGCCCGATCGGAACGATCAGCCCGGTCTCCTCGGCGATCGGGATGAACACGTCGGGTCCGATCACGCCGCGCTTGGGGTGGCGCCAGCGAAGCAGCGCCTCAAAGCCCGTCGCCCGCTCCGAGCGCAGATCGAATGTCGGCTGGTAGACGAGGTAGAGCTCCTCGGACTCCAGCGCGTCGGCGAGGTCCATCTTCAGCATCAGGCGATCCTGGGCGACGGTGTCCATGCCCGACTCGAACACGACGTAGCGGTTGCGGCCCTCGGACTTGGCCACGTACAGCGCGACATCGGCATCGCTGAGCAGCTCCTGGGCCGAGCCGCGCAGGCCGTGGGCGACGCCGATGCTCGCCGTGACCGAAAGGTGGCGCCCGATCTCGTCGCCCATGTCGTAGGGCTCGCGCAGCACGTCGAGCACCCGCTCCGCGACGAGCTGCGGTCCGACGTCGAGCGACGCGCTGTCCAGCAGGACGACGAACTCGTCGCCGGCGAGCCGCGCGGCGGTGTCGCTTTCGCGGATCACCCGCTCCAGTCGCCCGGCGACGATCCTGAGGAACTCGTCGCCGGCGGCGTGGCCGAACCGGTCGTTGATGTGCTTGAAACCGTCGATGTCGATGTACAGAGCGGCGATCGGCATCTGCGCGCGTCGCGCCCGCGCGAGCATCTGCTCGGCCCGGTCGAGCGCGAGCGTGCGGTTGGGAAGCTCGGTGAGCGAGTCGTGCAGCGCCTGATGGCGCAGCTGAACCGTCTTCTCCTCGAGCAGCGCGAGCGCTCGGGCCCGCGACCGTCCCATGACTGAGATCAGCAGGAACAGGATCAGCGAGACGAGCGAGCCAATCGTGAACACGAGCACGCCCTGCTGCGCCGGGGACAGGTGGGACGTCAGCGCGTGGGACCGGATCTCGACCGTCCACGGTCCGTTGATCCAGAGCGTCCGCGTGCTGAACATGGCGTCGCCGACGGGCGCGGGGCCGGCGCGGTAGAGCAGCACGTTGGCCTGCCCGGGATTGCGGTGATAGAGCGCCACCGACACGTCGTCTGACTGCTCGAGGTCGAACAGCCGCGGAAGGTCGAAGGTCGCGACGGCCCAGCCGACGAGGGCGCTGCGGCGCTCGCTCACTGTGGTCGGCGCGACGCCCGGGCGATATACGGCCGCGTCGAGCACCAGGGTGGGAAGGCCGCCGACCGGCGGGGGATTGGTCACGACCTGGCCGGTGTCCCTGGCGGCCGCCAGCAGCTTTCGCTGCCAGACGGTGGGAACGTCGGAGAGCGGACCGGTCACCAGCGGCAGGAACTCCCCGACCGTGCCGACCTGGTGCTGCTCCTCGAGCGCGCCGTACCACGTGTCGAATCCGGTGGGGCTCAAGCGCGGCATCATCGTCAGCAGGCCGCGGACGGTGAGCCCGAAGTTGACGTCCTGGCGAAGGCGCGTGGCGAGCGTGTCGGTAACGCTCGACGCCGTCAGCTGGAACGACTGCCGGTCGCGGCGTTGGGTGTCGGAGCGCCACATCAGCGCTCCCACCCCAGACAGGCCGACGCCGACGACGAGCACGGTCGTCGCGAGCGCGATCCACCAGCGCCGGCGGCGTTCGGCGATCAGTTTTTGGGGCCCGGCAGTCTCCACCGTCTGCATCGAGGGCATCTGCCCCGTGCAATCGACCGCCGATGCTCCAGCTTTAGGAGCCTTTTGTCAGCTCGGTGACAACGGGGTTTTAAGCCCGCACAGCCGCGGGTTCGGCGGGGTGCCCGGCGCCGTCCAGAACGCGCCGCAGCTCGTGACGGGCAATCGTCCGCTTGTGGATCTCGTCGGGCCCATCAGCGAGCCTCAACGCACGCTGGTGGGCGTACATCATCGCCAGCGGAAAGTCCTCGGTGACGCCGCCGCCGCCGTGGACCTGGATGGCGCGGTCGATCACCCGCAGCGCAACGTTCGGGGCGGCGACCTTGATCGCGGAGATCTCGGTACGCGCGAGCTTGTTGCCGACCGTGTCCATCAGCCACGCTGCCTTCAGCGTCAACAGCCTGACCATCTCAATGTCGATTCTCGACTCGGCGATCCAATCCTGGACGTTGGCGCGCTCGGCCACCGGGCTCCCGAACGTCACCCGCGAGGCCGCGCGCTTGCACATCAGCTCGAGCGCGCGCTCGGCCGCTCCGATCGAGCGCATGCAGTGGTGGATGCGCCCGGGGCCCAGCCGCGCCTGCGAGATCAAGAACCCGTCGCCCTCGTTGGCGACCAGGTTCGACGCCGGGACACGCACGTCGTCGAACGCGACCTCGCCGTGCCCCTCCTGGTCGACGAACCCGAACACGGGCAGGTTTCGGATGATCGTGACGCCCGGGGTGTCGCGCGGGACGAGGATCATCGACTGCTGGCGATAGGTCGGACCGTCGGGGTCCGTCTTGCCCATCACGATCATCACCTTGCAGCGCTCACGCAGCACGCCGGAGGTCCACCACTTGCGGCCGTTGAGCACGTAGTCGTCGCCGTCGCGCTCGATCCGCAGCTCGATGTTGGTCGCGTCCGAGCTCGCGACCGCCGGCTCGGTCATCGCGAACGCCGAGCGGATCTCGCCCTCGAGCAACGGCGCCAGCCACCGGTCCTTCTGCTCGGGCGTGCCGAACAGGGTCAGAACCTCCATGTTGCCCGTGTCGGGCGCCGCGCAGTTGAACACCTCGGGTGCGATGTGGCTGCGGCCCATGATCTCGGCCAGGGACGCGTACTCGACGTTGGTCAGGCCGGGCGAGGAGTGACCCTCGGTGTCGTGCGGGAGCCACAGGTTCCAGAGCCCCTGATCGCGCGCACGGGCCTTGAGCTCCTCCATGACCGGCGGGTGAAAGTGCGGCTGACCGGACTCGGCGATCTGCTCGTGGTACACCTGCTCGGCGGGGTACACGTGCTCGTCCATGAACGCCAGCAGCTGCTCGCGGAGCGCCTGGCAGCGGTCGGTTAGCGCGAATTCCATGTGGTCATCTCCTTGGCTTGGACGGCGGGATCCCGAGAGCGCCCGCCCACAATCGGGTCAGGGTCCCGGCAAGCGTGTCGATCGATGCGTTGCCGAACCCCTGGACGTATCTGAAGTAGGCCATGCGTCCGACCATCGCGCTGAGCGCCTGCGCGGCGAGCTGCGGATCGAGGCCGGGATCGGCCAGCCCCCGCTGCTGCAGCTGCGCGATCGCCTGCGCGTTTCGCTCGGTGAACGCGCGGACCCGGCGCAGGCGCATGCGGCGGAAATCCTCGTCGATCTGGGCGACCTGCTCCATCAGCGCCATCAGCCTCGCGTTGCGCCGATACGCGGCGAGGTATGAGCGGTTGGTGGCCTCGATCACGCTGATCGGGTCGTCGCGGTCGGCGAACTCGCGCAGCCTGGGGTGGAGCATCTCCTCGTTGACGTCGTCCATGACCGCGGCGAAAACGTCTTCCTTGCTCTTGAAGTACGTGTAGAACGAGCCTGCCGCGACGCCGGCGGTCGCCGCGATGTCCGTGATCCGGGCGTCGAGGAAGCCGTCTCGCTCGAACACCTCGCGTGCCGCCTTCACCAGCGCAACGCGAGTCCTTGCTCCGCGCGCGCTGACCGGGGGACGGCCGCTGCGTGCGGGAAGCTCACTCGCCATGGTCCAACGGTAGTTGAAACCGGCTTCAACTTCAAATAGAGTCGCCGCCCATGGAGCTCACAGACCGCAATATCGTCATCACCGGAGCCGGCAGCGGCATCGGCCGCGCGCTGGCGCAGCGCTTTGCCGCAGAGCAACCGCGCGGCCTCGTAGTGGCCGACGTCAACCTCGCCGCCGTCGAAGCCGTGGCCGAGGAGGTGGGAGGACTCGCCGTGCAGGCGGACGTCAGTCGCGAGGCCGACATCCGGAGCCTCGTCGACAGCGCGCGCGAGTTCGCGGGTCCGATCGACCTGTTCTGCTCAAACGCCGGCATCGGGGGTCCGGCCGGTGGCCCGGAGGCACCCGATGACGAGCTCCAGCGCACTTGGGAGATCAACGTCATGGCTCACATCTGGGCGGCCCGGGCGGTGCTGCCGGAGATGGTGGAGCGCGGCGAGGGCTACCTGCTGAGCACCGCGTCGGCGGCCGGCCTGCTCACGCAGGTCTCGGCGCTGGGCTACTCGATCACAAAGCATGCGGCCGTCGCCGCGGCGGAGTGGATCGCGGTCACCTACGGCGACGCCGGGATCAAGGTCTCGTGTCTGTGCCCGCTCGGCGTGCGCACGCCGATGCTCGAGATGGCGCTGGACGACCAGGTCGGTGCGGCGGCGCTGCTCGCCGATGAGGTGCTGGAGCCGTCCGACGTCGCCGAGGCGGTCGTCGCCGGGATCCGCGACGAGCGCTTCCTGATCCTGCCGCACGAGATCGTCGGCAAGTACGTAGCGCTCAAGGGCGCAGACCACGAACGCTGGCTGACGGGAATGCGCCGGCTCGTGCGCGCCGCGCGCGAGGCGCAGTAGGCCGGGCGGTCAGCGGGGTTTGGGCGGTCAGCCGGTGGCCGCCGCGACCAGCGACCCGGCAAGGCAGCCGAACTCCCGCGTGTCGATCGGCTTGGACACGTAGGCGTCGCAGCCGGCCTCGAGCGCCCGGTCTCGATCGCCCTTCATGGCGCCGGCGGTGCAGGCGAGGATCGCGCATCGGGAGGTGCGGGGATCGGACTTGAGCTTGCGCGCCAGCCCGAGCCCGTCACCGTCGGGCAGGTTGAGATCGAGCACGATCAGCTCGGGGATCTCGTGGGCGATCGCGCGTTCTGCGGCGCTCAGAGTGCTTACGGCGGTGACCCTGTGGCCGTCGAGCTCGAGCACGCGCTGGAGCAGCTTGAGGTTCAGATCGTGGTCGTCGACTACGAGTATCCGGCCGGCGAACGAGCTCGTCATCTCGCCGCGAACCCGGACAGCGCGAGCTCCCGGCTGTCCGGCGGGTCCTCCGCCGGAGCCGGCACAGTCGTGACGGGCAGTCGCGCGTAGAACGTGCTTCCGTGCCCCGGCGTGCTGTGAACGCCGACCGTGCCTCCCTGGGCTTCGATGATCCGCTTGGTGACGGCGAGCCCGAGACCAGTGCCGCCGTAGGCGGCGCCGTGCAGCTGCTCGAACTCGCCGAATACGCGCTCCTGGTCCTCGAGCGCGATGCCGCCGCCGGTGTCGATCACCTCGAGCACGAGCTCGTCGATCTCGCGCAGCACGCGCACCTGCACCAGCCCGCCCTCGGGCGTGAACTTGATCGCGTTGGAGAGATAGTTGAGAACGACCTGCCGCAGCCTTGCCGGATCGAGCAGAACGTTGTCGATCGACTGCGCCTCGAGCGTGACGGCGAGGTTGCGCTCGGCCGCGAGCGAGCGCAGGGAGTCGACGGCACTCGAGACGACGTCCACGGGGTCGATCGACTGGATGTCGAGCAAGATCCGGCCCGATTCGATGCGCGCGAGATCCAGGACCTCGTTGATCAGATCGAGCAGATGGCGAGCGCTCCCGCGAATGTCGTCGAGCGACTCGCGGTGCTGCTCAGAGACGGGACCGAGCCGCCCGTCGTGCATCAGGTCAGCAAAGCCGATGATCGCGTTGAGCGGCGTGCGCAGCTCGTGCGACATCGTCGCCAGGAACTGGCTCTTGGCGTTGTTGGCCTGCTCGGCCTCGGCGCTGCGCGCCGCGAGCTCGACGTTTGCCTTGGCCAGCGCGCTGGACCGCGACGACAGTCGCACCAGCAGGAACACACAGACCAGCGCCGCCACGCCGAACGCGCCGAGCAGCAGGAACGAGAGCGCCGCCTCGTACCCGTTCGATGCGTACAGCTTCTTGGTGGGCACGGTGTAGAGCACTCGCCACGGCGCGATGTGAAGCCGCGTCACCGCGACGAACATGCCGGGGCTCTGCGCAGTGGTCGTGGGATCTGCGGCGACCACGCGCTGTGAACCCGTGCTCGCGCCGATCACCTGGTTGTTGCCGTCGAGCAGGTACACGCGGGCGCCCGGGTAGTGGGCCACGTAACGCAGATACTGGGCGAGCATCGCGCGCATGGCGTCCTCACGGACCCAACGCACCTTGACCCGTTGCCCGAATGGCGTCCCGAACGAGGTCACCGAGAGGAACCCCGGAGGCATGCCCGCCGGCGCCAGCAGGTTCGAAAGGCCATTCCTCCGTCCCGCGAGCGCCGCGCGGACGGATGGGTCGTGCTGGATCACAGCCGCCAGGAAGGCTGAAAGTGGCGGCCACGCGGCGAGCACCTTGCCCTCGGAGCCGAGTACGGCGCCCAGCGGCGCCGCCTCGGTGATCGCCCGTACCTCCGCGTTTGTCACACGGGCGCGGGAGACCGGGAGCACCGCCGCCGCGGAGTTCCGCGAGCTGTTCTGGAACATCGAGTCGATCAGCGCGCCGGCGAGCGAGGCACGCTCAGTCGCCGAGCGCTGGGCATCGGAGCGCGTGCGCGACTGAGTCTCGTGCAAATCGATGGCCAGCCACGTGACGCCTGCGCACAGGACAAGTCCTACGGCGACGCCGACGACGTTTCGCATCCAACTCCGCCCCATGCCGCGAGCATCGGCGGCAGCTCACTCCGGCTTTAGAAGATGTGGAGATTTCTTGCAGACTCTGGGCGCCGAACCTGTGCTCTCAGTCTGCATTCACCGCGCTGTGCACGGCGCGTTGCAGCTCGTCACGGGTTTCGGGCCAGACGTCACGCAACCTCTGCATGGCCGCGTGAGCGTCCTCGAGGCGGTTGGCGCGGCTGGCGTCCTCGAGCTCGTTGAGCGCGGCAAGCATCGGCTGCGCGCCGACCATCAGCGCGTCGTTGCGGCACCTGTGCGCCGCTTGGGTCACGTCCTGCAAGCGGCCGTCGGCCAGCCCCTCATCGGCGCGCTCGATCTGCTCGGCCATGCCCGCGACGAGCGAGCGGAGGATTTCGGACAGCTCAGATCCCAGGATGTCCTCGAGCTTGGCGACCCGCTCGAGGTCGAGTTCCACGCGTTCGCCCATCTGAGGCGGCAGCTTACGCGGGCAGTCAGCGCTCAAGGCTTAACGTCGTGGGACAGATCCTTGGTGATGTGCTTGACGTGCTGGCGCGTGCCGGTCAACCCGGTGACACCGAGCCCGATCACAAAGACGCCGGCAACGACAGCCACGACCGAGAGCACCACCGGCCATCGTCTCTGCAGGAAGTCTCGTCCGGCTGCGAGCAGGCGGTCGGTTCGCTCGCCGCCGAACGTCAGGACCGCGACGATCGCCAACAGCGGCAGCACGAAGCAGACGTTGAAGATCAGCACCAGGAACAGCTGCCGCACCGGACCCAGCCCCGATCCGACGATCGCCGCGATCACCGCGAAGTAGGGGAACGCGGTCGGCAGCTCGACGATCGTGATCGTCGCGCCAAGCAACCAGGTGCCCTTGCCGCCCCCGCTGATGTCCGGCGGCTCTCGCTCGCCCAGCCGCGTGCGGTGAAACCACAGGAACACCCCCCCAATCAGGATCGCGGCTCCCGCCACCACCTCCAACACGTATCGCGTCGTGTGGCTGGGATTGGGCACCAGCGACAGCAGCAGCTCTCCCGGCCCGAGTGCGATCGCGGCGCCGCCGACGAAATAGACGGCGAACACGCCCACGGTGAACTGGATCACCCGCTGGCGGGGATGTTCGCCGGTGGCGAGGTACAGGGCGGGCACGATCGTGGACGGGTTCAGCGAATCCGCGAGACCGATTGACACCGCCAGTCCGATCAGCCTGATCATCGGGCGGCATTCTCGCCGCTCCGCGTGAGGCAGGTATGAGTTCGACGGGGGACCTCAGGCGAAGTGGAGGTCCTCGCCCTCGTCGTCAGACACCGCCCGCTCGCACGTCGGGCACCACCAGCGCGCCTCCATCGGCGTCCCGCACACCCCGTGCCGGGGCGCCGCGGCACCTTCTGCGTTACGCGCGCCCCAGCCGGCGAGCAGCCGCAGCACGCCGGCGAGCTCGCGCCCGGCCGCGGTCAGCTCGTAGACGAACCTCGGCGGCCGCTCCGAATACGGCTGCGCGACCACGAGCGCGTTGCGCTCGAGCTGGCGCAACCGCTGGGTGAGCACGTTTGGCGCGATGCCCTGAACCTCCGCCTGCAGCTCTCCGAACCGCCGCGGACCGTCGAGCAGGGCGGCGATCAGCAACAGCGTCCATCGGTCGCCGACGGTGGCGAGCGCGTCGGCGAGGGCCGAGCGATCGGTGTCGTCGGCCTCGTGCGCGGCGGCCTCGTGCGCGGCGAGCTGGTCGTGCGTGGACACGGGGCGATCGTACGGGGACCGGCGGGTGGTGTCTGGTAATCTTGCGACTTGCATATTGCAAGTAACTAGTTTAGATGGGAATGAAAGATGACGTTGCTTGAAGAGCTTGAATCGCAAATCCACAAGGCCGCGCAGGAAACCGGCCCGGCGGTGGTGGGCCTCGGCCGTGGCTGGAGCACGGGCTCCGGTGTCGTAGTCGCGAGCGGGCGCGTGATCACCAACGCTCACAACCTCCGCCACGACGAGACCACGGTCACGTTCGCCGACGGACGCCAGGCGACCGGCAAGGTGCTGGGCGCCGACGGCGATCTCGACATCGCGGTGATCGACGTGGACACGGGCGACACCGACCCCGTGGACTGGCCCGAGGAGGCCGGCGAGTCGGTCGAGATCGGGCGCGCGGTGTTGGCGCTGTCAAATCCGGGCGGGCGCGGTCTGCGCGTCACCCCGGGCTTCGTGTCGTCCACGGCGCGCAGCTTCCGTGGCCCCCGGGGACGACGGATCAGAGGTGCGATCGAGCACACCGCGCCGCTGCCGCGCGGCTCCTCGGGCGGCCCGCTGGTCGACAGCGCCGGGCGGCTGCTCGGAGTCAACTCGGTCCGCGTCGATGGCGGGCTGATCCTCGCGATCGCCGCCGACGCGGCGTTCCGCCAGCGAGTCGAGGCGCTCGGCCGCGGTGAGCCGCCCAAGCGCGTCCGCCTCGGCGTTGCCGTGGCTCCGCCTCGCGCAGCGCGCAGGCTGCGGCGGGCGGTTGGGCTGCCCGAGCGCGACGGCGTGCTGGTGCGCGGCGTCGAGGACGGCAGCGCCGCGGCGCGCGCGGGCGTCGAGCGCGGCGACCTGATCGTCGCCGCGGCAGGTCGCGAGATCGATGGCGTCGAGGCGTTGTACGAGGCACTCGACGGCGCCGGCGCGCAGGGGAGCCTCGAGCTGACCCTGGTTCGCGGCATCGACGATCGCACGGTCACAGTCGAGTTCTGAGGTCTGACGATGAGCACGATGACTCGAGACCCCGGACCCGACGCCCCGAGCGAGTCGGAGGCGCTGGACGCCTACTCACGTGTGGTCGTCGAGGTCGCCGAGCGCCTCGCGCCCTCGGTCGCGAACCTCCGTGTGATGCGCCGGACGCGCGGCGGGCAGGTGCCGTCCGGGGCGGGCAGCGCGTTCGCGCTGACGCCCGACGGCTTCCTGCTCACCTCCGCGCATGTGGTCACCACCGGTCGCTCGGGCCAGGCGAGCCCCTCGTCCGGCCGCGCGTCGTTCGTCGACGGGCGCGAGCTGAAGATTCGAGGTGGTCGGGGCCGACCGGTTGTCGGACCTGGCCGTGCTGCGGGTGGAAGGCGGCGATCTCCAGCCGGCCGTGCTCGGCGATGCCGAGGCTCTGCGCGTCGGCCAGCTCGTCGTGGCGATTGGCAACCCGAACGGGTTCGCCGGGTCAGTGACGGCCGGCGTGGTCTCCGCGCTCGGCCGGTCGCTGCCCGCACGGGCCGGGCGCAGCGTTCGGTTCATCGACAACGTGATCCAGACCGACGCGGCGCTGAACCCGGGCAACTCCGGCGGGGCGCTGGTCGACAGCCGCTGCCGCGTGATCGGAGTCAACACCGCTGTGGCCGGCGTCGGGCTGGGTCTCGCCGTGCCGATCAACGCCGCCACGCGGCAGATCGTCGGCGCGCTGATGACCGAGGGTCGCGTCCGCCGCGCGTACATCGGGATCGCCGGCGGCCCGCGTCCGCTGCCGCCGCAGGCACGCTCGCGGCTCGGCCGCAAGGACGGGGTCGAGGTCGTCGAGGTCGTCGAGGGCAGCCCCGCTGAGCGGGCCGGCGTGCGTGCCGAGGACCTGATCGTCGAGCTCGACGGCCAGCCGATCGAGCGCGTCGACGAGGTGCAGCGTCTGATGACCGGCCAGGCGATCGGTCAGCCGGTCGCCGTCCAGGTGCTCAGGGGCGAGCGTCTGCTCGACCTCGAGATCCGCCCCGAAGAGCTATCTGAATAGCTACACTGGGATTTCGGCGCCCGGGCGGCGTTCGTCGACACGCCCGCAGTTCGGTCGCCATTGTCCTGAAGACCCCGCAACGGGAAGCGCGTAGATGGCCCGTGGAGATGTCCGGATCGCTGCGACTCTTGCTTGTGAAGAGTGCAAGCGTCGTAACTACCAGACCAACAAGAGCAAACGGAACAACCCGGAACGGCTACAGCTGCGCAAGTACTGCCGCTGGTGCCGGTGCCACACCGCTCACCGCGAGACGCGCTGAGCTGACCGGAGCTGGTCGTGGCTCGCAACCGTAAACGCGCGAAGGAGCGTCAGCGCAGCCGCGCCGGGGCTGCTGCGGCACGCCGCAGCGCGACTGAGCGAGCGGCCGGGCCCGAGGACGACATCCCCGCGTCGATTCGCCACGCGGCGCCGGATGTCGACCTGGCCGAGGCGCAGCTGGCACTGGGCCGGCCGGACCTCGCCGACGCCGACCCGGAGCTGGCCGAGGCCGAGCCGACGTTCGACGACGCCGCGGATCCGGAGTCGCTGGACGAGGAGCAGTTCGAGGAGCTCGAGGACGAGGTCGATGAGGCCAAGCCGCGCGCCCGCCGGTCGCGCCAGGACGGTGCCGAGGCCGACGGTGCCGGTGCGGTGGCCACGACCGGGTCGCACGCCCCGGCCCACAGGCCCGGGATCTTCACGCGGCTCGTGCACTTCCTGCAGGGAAGCTGGCGAGAGCTGCAACGAGTACAGTGGCCCGATCGCCGCCAGGTGATCCAGGCCACCTCGGTCGTGATCGGATTCGTGATCGTCGCGGGTGCCTACCTTGGCATCGCCGATCTGCTCGCCACCAAGCTCATGAAATTCATCCTCGGGTAACCGGTCGGCGAGGCTCAAAGTTTGTAAGTTCAGAGCGCGGGGCTCGTAGCCCTGCGGAGAGAGAAAATGTTCCGCTGGTACGTCGTCAACACATACTCGGGTCACGAGAACAAGGTCAAGCACAACCTCGAGCACCGCATCGTGTCGCTCGGACAGCAGCGTGCGATCCGACAGATCGTCGTCCCGACCGAGTCCGTGTCCGAGATGAAGGACAACCAGAAGGTCACCATCGAGAAGCGGACGATGCCCGGCTACGTGCTCGTCAACATGGACCTCAACGAGGACTCGTGGACCCTCGTGAAGGGCACCCCCGGAGTCACCGGATTCGTCGGAGCGTCCAACGAGCCGGTGCCGCTGCGCCAGGACGAGGTCAACCGACTGCTGCATCGCGAGCAGGCCGAGCGGCCCCGAAGCCGCGCGCAGTTCTCGATCGGCGAGTCGGTCAAGGTCGTCTCGGGCCCGCTGTCAGACTTCTCGGGTGAGATCTCCGAGGTCAACGAGGATGCCCAGCGACTCAAGGTGCTGGTCTCGATCTTCGGTCGTGAGACCCCGGTTGAGGTCGGCTTCGACCAAGTGAAGAAGATCTAATGGCAAAGAAAGTTCTGACTGAAATCAAGCTGCAGGCCGTCGGAGGCCAGGCGAGCCCTGCGCCGCCGGTCGGTCCCGCGCTGGGACAGCACGGCGTCAACATCATGGAGTTCGTCAAGTCGTTCAACGCGCAGACGCAGTCGGACGCGGGCACCGTGATCCCCGTCGTGATCACCGTCTACGAGGACCGCTCGTTCACGTTCATCACCAAAAGCCCGCCCGCAGCCGTCCTGATCAAGCAGGCGCTGTCGCTGGAGAAGGGATCGGCCGAGCCGAACCGCGAAAAGGTGGCGAGGATCACCCAGGATCAGCTTCGGCAGATCGCGGAGAAGAAGATGAAGGACCTGAACGCCAACGACATCGATGCCGCGGCGAAGATCATCGCGGGCACGGCCCGCTCGATGGGTGTGGAGGTGGTTTGAGTGTCCAAGCACGGCAAGACGTATGAGGACGCCAAGCAGCGCTTTGACCGCGAGACCGAGTACGCGCCGGCGGAGGCGATCTCGCTGGTCAAGCAGCTCTCGCGCGTGAAGTTCAACGAGTCCGTGGAGGTACACGTCCGCACCGGGCTCAACGTGCGCCACGCCGACGAGCAGCTTCGCGGGACGATCGCGCTTCCCAACGGGCTTGGCAAGAACGTCAAGGTCGCCGTGTTCGCACAGGGCGACAAGGCTCGCGAGGCCGAGGAGGCCGGCGCCGACGTGGTCGGCGCGGAGGATCTCGCCAAGCAGATCCAGGAAGGCTTCGACGACTTCGACGTGGCGATCGCCACGCCGGACCTGATGCCGGTCGTCGGGCGCCTCGGACGGATCCTGGGCCCGGCGGGCAAGATGCCCAATCCCAAGGTCGGCACGGTCACGATGGACGTGGCCAAGGCGGTCGAGGAGTCCAAGGCCGGAAAGGTCGAGTACCGCACCGACCGCAACGCGATCGT
This sequence comes from uncultured Solirubrobacterales bacterium, assembly GCA_963725925.1. Taxonomy (GTDB): domain Bacteria; phylum Actinomycetota; class Thermoleophilia; order Solirubrobacterales; family Solirubrobacteraceae; genus Palsa-465. The sequence goes on along the minus strand of CAVSAY010000014.1, from coordinate 103,576 downwards.
GCACCTCGTGATCGGCAAGCGGGACTTCGAGGAGCGCAGCCTGCTCGAGAACTACGCGGCGGTGATCGAGGAGCTGATCCGCGCCAAGCCGTCGGCGGCCAAGGGCCGCTACATCCGCTCGGTGACGTTCGCCACGACGATGGGGCCGGGCGTCAAGGTGGATCCCTCGCGCACCCGCGACATCATCGAGGAGCCCGTAGCGGCGTAGACTGAAAGTGAACTTCTAAGAGACGATGCCCAAGACCTCCGGCCGCGGTGACGCGTAAGTCCGGAGCAGGCGAGCCTCGATCCGCACCGACTCGGTGACTGGTCTGACGCCCGCCTTTGTGCGGGCGTTGCTTTTGAGAGAGGACTATGAACCGAGATCAGAAAGCAGCAGTAGTCGACGAGATCGCAGGCCAGATCGAGGCCGCGCAGGCGATCTTCGCCGTGGACTACCGAGGTATCTCGGTGTCCCAGATCGCCGAGCTGCGCGCAAAGCTCAGAGAGTCCGACACGCGGTTCCGCATCGTCAAGAACTCGCTGTCTGAGCGCGCCGCCGACAAGGCGGGTGCGGAGGCCTTGAGGCCGCTGCTCGAGGGACCGACCGCGCTGGCACTCGTCGGTGGCGACGCCGCGATGGCGGCCAAGGCGCTGAACGACACCGCCCGCGCGCTGAACAACCTCATCGAGTTCAAGGGCGGCCTGATGGACGGCAACGCCCTGAGCGCCGACGACGTGCGGGCGATCGCCCGGCTCCCCACGCGCGACGTGCTGAACGCTCAGCTCGTCGGGACGATTGCGGCGCCGCTGTCCGGTCTGGTGCGCACGCTGAACGCGCTGATCGCCGGCGTGGCGATCCAGCTGCAGGCGATCGCCGATCAGGACCTCGTCTCTGGCGAGGCTCCTGCGGCTGCGGCTGAGCCCGAGCCTGACGGCGGCCAGCCCGAGGCTGAGGCGGCCGCCCGAGCCCGAAGCGGAGGCGAGGCCCGAGGCGGCGGCCGAGCCGAGCCCGGCCCGAGCCCGAGGCGGAGGCCGCCCCGGAGCCCGAGCAGCCATCTGCAGAAACTGAACAACCTGAAGCGGACGCGGCTGACGCGGACGCGTCCGACGCATAAGGAGGAAACATGACCACCACGCAAGAGTGGATTGACGAGCTGAAGGGCATCTCGGTGCTCGAGCTGTCCGAGCGCATCAAGGCGCTCGAGGAGGCGTTCGGCGTGTCGGCCACCGCGGTTGCCGCGGCGGCCCCGGCCGCCGGCGGCGGCGGCGACGGCGGCGGCGAGGCGGAGGAGGAGCAGACCGCTTTCGACGTCGTGCTGACCGCGGCCGGCGACAAGAAGATCCAGGTGATCAAGGTCGTGCGCGCCGCCACCGGTCTTGGCCTCAAGGAGGCCAAGGCGCTCGTCGACGAGGCCCCCAAGCCCGTCAAGGAGGGCGTCGACAAGGCCGAGGCCGACAAGCTCAAGGCCGACCTCGAGGAGGCCGGCGGCAGCGTCGAGCTCAAGTAGCTCGTCCCCGCTTCGGAAGTTCCCGCGCCCCCGCTTTGCCGCGGGGGCGTCGGTGTTTAAGGGCGCCGTACGACTGGCGGCTCCTTTACAGCACTCCTAGACTTGGATAATCAGGCCCCTTCCCCGGGGCCGCCGACTGAGGGCGCGTCGTTGCAGGTCGAGATCAGATTCGGGAACGCTGGCTCCGTATGTGCCGCGGGCGCTGCTTGCTCGCCTGGCGCGGCAGCCGATCGACGTGCTCACCGAAACCGTCGAGGGCACGATGGTGTTCGCCGACGTCTCCGGTTTCACCCGGCTGTCGGAGCGCCTCGCGCGCGCGGGACAGGAAGGGGCCGAGCAGCTCGTCGACGTGATCAACGACTGCTTCACGGCCCTGCTGGCCGACGCCTATGGGCGGGGTGGGTCGCTCGTGAAGTTCGGCGGCGACGCGATGCTGCTGTTCTTCTACGACGACGAGCACACGGAGCGGGCGTGCAGCGCGGCGGCGGCGATGCGGCGCACGCTGCGCGAAGTCGGCCACATCCGCGCCGGTCCGACCAACGTCGTGCTGCGGATGTCGGTCGGGGTGCACCGCGGCTACTACCCGATGTTCGTGGTCGGCGATTCGCACCGTGAGCTGCTGATCGGCGGTGCCGCGGCCACGACCGTCGTGGAGATGGAGAGCGCTGCGTCGTCGGGCCAGATCGTGATCAGCTCACGAACCGCGCGGCGATTGCCGCGCAGCTGTGTCGGCGCGAGCGTTGGCCCGGGATTCCTGCTGGCCCGGCCTCCGCCGGAGCGCGATTGGGTCTCTCCGCCCGGACTTGTCACTCCGACCGATGATGTGATCGCAGCGTTCCTACCGGCCTCGGTGCGAAAGCACCTCCTGGAGGGATCGATCGCGCCCGAGCACCGCACGGCTGCTGTTGCGTTCGTCCGTTTCGGTGGGCTCGACGAGCTGGTCTCCCGAGAGGGGGCCGTGACGGCGTCGCGGCGCCTCGATGAGCTCGTCCGGCTCGTGCAGGAGGCGGCCGATCGCTACGAAGTCTGCTTCCTCGATACCGACGTCGCCTCCGACGGCGGCAAGATCCGGCTGTGCGCCGGCGTGCCGTGGGTGATCGGCGAGGACGAGGAGCGGTTGCTGCTGGCGCTTCGGCACATCGTCGAAGCCCAGCCGTCGCTGCCGGTGCAGGCCGGCGTCAGCTGGGGCCCGGTGTTCGCCGCGGCGGTCGGACCGCCCTACCGCAGGTGGTATGCGGTGATGGGGGACACCGTCAACGTCGCGGCACGCCTTGCGGCCCGGGCGCCCGTCGGCCACATCTACGCGACCGGTGACTTCCTGCGCCACACCAAGGCGAGCTTCGAGCTGACCCCACTCGAGCCGTTCCAGGTCAAAGGCAGGTCGCGCCTCGTGGACGCGGCCGATGTGGGGCCGCGAGGTCAGGCCCAGGGCGCAGCGCAAGGACCCCGGCTCCCGCTCGTCGGCCGCGACGGCGATCTCGCGCAGTTGCGCCGGGCCATCGAAGCCGCTCGTCGAGGCCGCGGCAGCCTGATCGAACTGATCGGGGAGACGGGCAGCGGCAAGTCGCGTCTGTTGTCTGAAGCGCGCGATCTCGCCGACGGCTTGACCGTGCTCCGCGCAGCCTGCGAGGTCTACTCGCGTCAAACGCCGTACGCGGTCTGGCGCGATCTGCTGCGACCGCTGTTCGGCCTCGGACGTGACGACCCACCTGACGTCGTGCTGTCGCGATTGCGCGCCGAGGTGACGTGCGCGGACCCGGAGCTGTTGCCATGGCTCCCGCTGATCGCGCTGGTGTTCGATGTGCCGGCTCCCGTCAGCGCCGAGGTCCAGCAGCTTGCGAGCGACTCGAAGCCGGCGAAGCTTCGCGAGGTCGTGGTTCGCTTCCTCGCTCGTGCCCTGGTCGTGCCCACGCTGGTAGAGATCGAGCACGTACACCTGATGGATGCGGCCTCGGTTGCGTTGTTCGACGCCGTCGCCGATGACCTCGAATCTTCGGCCTGGGTGATGATCGTCACCCGCCGCGACGTCGCCGGCGGCCTGAAGACCGAAGGCCACGACCATCTGCGGATCGAGCTCGGCGCTCTGTCGCGCGAGCACACGATGGCGCTCGCGCAGGCCACGACTGAAGCTGCGCAGCTTGCGCCGCACCTGCTGAATCTCGCCGTCGAACGTTCCGGGGGGAGTCCGGAGTTCTTGCTCGACCTGCTCGCGGCGGCGGCCGGCGGCCGTCCCGACGAACTGCCTGAAAGCGTGGGTGCCGCGACGATGGCGCGGATCGACGCGCTCGATCCGCGCGACGGCGTGGTCGTCCGGCGGGCGGCAGTGCTCGGCTTGATCTTCGATCCGCGACGTCTGGCGGACGTGCTCGATGAAGACGCCGCTCCAGTCGACGACGGGTTCTGGGAGCGGCTTTCGGCCGTGTTCGTACGCGAGGCCGACGGCCAGGTCCGGTTCAGGCGTCCGGCCGTGCAGGAGGCGGCGTACTCAAGCCTTCCGTTCAGGCTCCGCCGCCAGTTGCACCTGGCGGTCGGGCTGCGGCTCGAGCGGGAGCAGAGCTTTGCGCCAGATGCCGATCCGGCGGTGCTCTCACAGCACTTCGCGCTGGCGGGAGATCACGTGCGCGCCCACCGCTACGCGATGGTCGCGGCGCGCCGGGCGACCGAGCGTTTCTCGCATGCGGACGCCGCGCAGCTGTATCGGAGGGCGATCGATGCGGGTCGCGCGTATGGGCTCGCCGCCGACTCGCGCACGCTGGCCGACGCCTGGGAGCAGCTCGGCGAGGCCTTGCGATCTATGGGGGAGCCGGAGGCGGCGGCGCAGGCGCTGACGGAGGCGCGCCGGTTGCTGGGCAACGACCCGATCGCGCAGGCGCGGATATGCCACAGCCACGGCAAGGTCGCCGAGCGGAGCACGTCGCTGACGGCCGCCGTCCGCTGGCTGCAGCGAGGGCTCCGGTTGGCGGACGGCGTCGGGGGTGCCGATGCGGTGGCGTGCAGGGCGCAGATCCGGTCCTACCTCGGCGGGATCCGCAACCGCCAGGGTCGCTGGGCGGAGGCGATCTCGACGTGCCGCCAGGCGATCGCCGAAGCCGAGGCGGTCGGCGAGCTCAGTGCGCTGGCGCACGCGTGCTATGCGCTCGATTGGGCGCTGGTCGAGTCCGGCCGGCGCGAGCAGGCCACCCACTCCTGGCGGGCGCTCGAGCTGTTCGAGCAGCTCGGCGATCCCGAGCACGAGTCTGCCGTTCTGAACAACCTGGGCATGTTCGCCTACTTCGACGGCCGCTGGGACGACGCGGTGGCGCTGTATGAGCGAGCCGGCGAGTGCAGCGACCGCGCCGGCCGGCCGGCCGATCGCGCCGGCACCGACTGCAACGTGGGTGAGATCCTCTCCGACCAAGGGCGGCTAGACGAGGCCGAGACGCACCTGCAACGGGCGCGCCGTGTGTGGAGCGCGACCGGCGAGCGGCAGGCCGTGGCTTTCGTCGACGTACTGCTCACGCGGGTTGCGGCGCGGCGCGGCTCGTGCCCCGACGGGGCGCGCACCCTCGAGGAAGCCGCGGACGAACTGCGCAGATCCGGAGTCGATGCCTATGCCGCGTTCGCTCAGGCGCTGGTCGCCGAGGCCCACGCGTTCGCGGGCGACGCCGACCGCGCGCTGCAAATCGCTCGGCAGGAGCTGAGCGCGACCGAGCGGCACCGACCACTGCTGCAGCGCGTGTCCGGGATCGCGCTGGCGCGGCTTGGCCGCTCAGACGAAGCCGAGACGCAGCTGCGCAGCGCGCTGGCCAGCGCCCGGCAGGACGGGATCGAGTACGAGGTAGCGGCCACGATCGAGGTGCTCGATTCGCTTGGCGCCGCGGGGGAGGACATGCTCCGCGACCGCAACGCGATCGTCGAGCGGCTGAAGATCGAGTGGCTGCCGGTGCCGGCGCTCAGCTAAGCCCGGCCCCAGGGGTCCTCGCCGGCGACCGCCGGGACCAGCACCCTGAGCATCGCGTCCTTGCTGGTCGGGAGTCGGGCGCGTCTTGGAGAACATGCAGGGGTTCTTCTTCGGATCGACCATGTTGCATGGCGGAACGAGCCCCACGAAACCGGGCAGCCCGTTCGGCAGGGTGGTGGCCGTTGCAGGCTGGAGCGAAGAGTTGGTGAACGGGAACGTGGCGCCTAGGCAGAATTGGAGTGCGGCCGGATTGGCGTTGCTGACCACGTCGGTGACCCTGTAGGTGACGTTGCCCCGGAACCTGCCGCCGATCCAGAACTGGACGGAAACGGGGTCTTTAGGGTGGTAGCCCGTGCAGTTCAGGTCGGCTTGCTCGGTGTTGCGATGCAGCATGCCGGTCGTAGGAGTTGAGCCGGCATAGAAGGTTGGAGTCGTGCCCGCGGGGGCCACGACCGGCACGACGTTGACGCGGCTCCTAGGCGTGGCGGGGTTGACGGCGCAGTTCGTCGCCGTGCATTGGAACTGCATGGATCCGGTCAAGCTCGGCGGCGGTTGCCCGGTTGCACCGAACGCCGTGGCGGCGGTCACCCCCACGACGACGACGAGCACCAACGCGGACGCGATCCGCTTGTGTGGTCCCTTGACGCGCTGCATACGTTCCCCCATGGCAGGCTTTATTGGACGTGCGGCTTCCCCACGAGTGCCGCTTTGTCAACCCTACTTCCTGCTTTTCGGTGAGTGTGATCGAGTTCCGGTTATGCAGGGGTTTCAGGCGCCTGCCCCGCGGCGGCCCTTTACAACGCTCCTAAAATCGGATCACTAGGCCCCGCCCCACGGGGCTGCCAACCTGAGGGCGCGTAGTGCAGGTCCAATCCGATTCGGGCACCCTGGCTCCCTATGTCCCGCGGGCGCTGCTCGCGCGATTGGCACGAGCATCGATCGAGGTGCTCACCGAAACGGTGCCCGTCACGATGGTGTTCGCCGACGTCTCGGGGTTCACCAGGCTGTCGGAGCGGTTGGCGCGGGCAGGTCAGGAGGGGGCCGAGCAGCTCGTCGATGTGATCAACGCGTGCTTCACGGCGCTGCTGGCAGACGCGTACGGGCGCGGCGGCTCGCTGGTGAAGTTCGGCGGCGACGCGATGCTGCTCCTCTTCTACAACGAGGGTCACACCCAACGGGCGTGCGACGCGGCGGCGGCGATGCGCCGTACGTTGCGCACGGTCGGCCACATCCGCGCCGGGGCGAGCAACATCGTGCTGCGGATGTCGGTCGGGGTGCACAGTGGCGAGTACACGATGTTCGTCGTGGGCGACTCGCATCGCGAGCTGCTGATCGGCGGTTCGGCGGCAACGGCCGTGGTGGAGATGGAGAGCGCCGCATCGTCCGGACACATCGTGGTCAGCCCGCAAACCGCTCATTGCCTGCCGCGCAGCTGTGTCGGCCCGAGCGTTGGCCCGGGATTCCTGCTGGCGCGGTGTCCGCCGGCGCCCGAGTGGGTTTCTCCGCCTGGACTGGTCACTCCGGCTGACGAAGTGATCGCCCCGTTTCTCCCGGACGCGGTCCGGACGCAGCTGAAGGAGGGATCGGGATCGATCGCGCCGCAGCACCGCACGGCTGCTGTTGCGTTCGTTCGCTTCGGCGGCCTCGACGACCTCGTCGCCCGGCAGGGAGCCGCGACCGCGGCACAGCGTCTCGACGAGCTAGTGCGGCTGGTGCAGGAGGCCGCCGATCGCTACGAGGTGTGCTTCCTCGACACCGACATCGACACCAACGGCGGCAAGATCCGGCTGAGTGCCGGCGTCCCGTGGGCAATCGGCGAGGACGAGGAGCGGCTGCTGTTGGCGCTGCGGCACATCATCGAAGCCCAGCCGCCGCTGCCCGTGCAGGCGGGCATGAGCTGGGGCCCGGTGTTCACCGCGGCGGTCGGCCCGCCGTACCGGCGATGGTATGCCGTGATGGGCGACACGGTGAACGTGGCGGCCCGGCTGGCCGCTCAGGCCCCCACCGGCCGTATCTACGCGACCGGCGACTTCCTGCGCAACAGCAAGGCCAGCTTCCAGATGACCGTGCTCGACCCGCTCCACGTCAAGGGCCGAGACGAGCCCGTCCACGCAGCCGACGTCGGGGCTCGGGGTCTAAGTGACCCCGGCGCAACGCATGGGCCGCGGCTTCCGCTCGTCGGCCGCGACCGCGACCTGGAGCGGTTGCGCCTGGCAATCGACGGCGCTCGTCGTGGCCGCGGCGCGCTGGTCGAGCTGGTCGGGGAGCCCGGCAGCGGCAAGTCGCGCCTGCTCGCCGAAGCCCGGGCTCTCGCCGAGGGCCTGACGGTGCTCCGGACGGCCTGCGAGGTCTACTCGCGTCACACGCCCTATGCGGTCTGGCGTGATCTGCTGCGTCAACTCCTCGGCCTCGAGCACGACGATCCAGTGATCGCTGAGATATTTGAATCGAAGGCGGCCGAGCTTCACGAGGTCGTCTTGCGGTTACTGGGTCCCGCGCTGGTCGTGCCCACGCTCGTCGAGATCGAACACGTGGAGCTGATGGATGCGCCCTCGGTGGCGTTGCTCGACGCCGTCGCGAGGGACCTCGAGTCGTCGGCCTGGGTGATCGTCGTCACGCGCCGTGACGTCGCCGGCGGCTGGACGCTCGCAGACCACGACCACCTGCGGATCGAGCTCGGCGCCTTGTCGCGCGAGGACACGCTCACCCTTGCGCTGACCACGAGTGAAGCGGCGCAGCTTCCGCCGCACGTGCTGAACCTCGCCGCCGACCGCTCCGGGGGTAGCCCGTCGTTCCTGCTCGACCTGCTTGCGGCGGCGGCGGACGGCCACCTCGAGCTTCCGGAGGGCGTGGGGGCCGCGACGATGGCACGGATCGATGCGCTCGATCCACGGGACGGCGTCGTCGTCCGGCGCGCGGCGGTGCTCGGCATGACCTTCAAGCCGCGACGGCTACTGGACGTTCTCGACAGCGACACGGCTCCAGCCGATGACGGGTTCTGGGACCGGCTGTCGACCGTGTTCGTGCGCGAGGCCGACGGTCAGGTGCGGTTCAGGCACCCTGCCGTGCAAGAGGCGGCGTACGCGAGCCTTCCGTTCAAGCTGAGGCGGCAACTGCACATGACCGTCGGACTGAGACTGGAGCGCGACCTCGGCGTAGAGGCGGACGCCGATCCGGCGGTGCTCTCACAACACTTCGCACTGGCAGGGGACCACGCACGCGCGCACCGCTACGCGATGGTCGCCGCCCGGCAGGCAACCGAGCGTTTCTCGCATGCGGATGCCGCGCAGCTGTATCGCCGGGCGATCGACGCCGGACGCGCGTCTGGGCTCGCTGACGACTCGCGCGCGCTCGCGGAGGCCTGGGAGCAGCTTGGCGAGGCTTTGCGATGCATGGGCGAGCCGGAGGCGGCGGCGCAGGCGCTGACCGAAGCCCGCCGATTGCTGAGCGACGACCCGATCGCGCAGGCACGGATATGCCATAGCCATGCGAAGGTCGCGGAACGCAGCACGTCGCTGACGGCCGCCGTCCGCTGGCTGCAGCGAGGACTTCGATGCGTGGACGGGCTTGCCGGCGCCGAGGCGCTCGCGTCCCGGGCGCAGATCCGGTCGCACCTCGGCGGCATCCGCAACCGGCAGGGCCGATGGGCCGAGGCGATCTCGACGTGTCGCCAGGCGATTGCCGAAGCCGAGGCGGTCGGCGAGCTGGGTGCGCTGACACACGCCTACTGCGCACTCGATTGGGCGCTGCTCGAGTCCGGCCGGCCCGAGGAGGCGATTTACTCCCGGCGGGCGCTCGAGCTCTGTGAGCAGCTTGGCGATCCCGAGCACGAGGCCGCCGTGCTGAACAGCCTCGGCTTGTTCGCCTACTTCGACGGCCGCTGGGACGAGGCCGTCGCACTCTACGAGCGAGCCGGGGGGTGCAGTGACCGCGCCGACCGACCGGCAGATCGCGCGCTCAGCGACTGCAGCGTGGGAGAGATCCTGTCCGACCAGGGGCGGCTCGACGAGGCCGAGGGGCATCTGCAGCGTGCTCGGCGCGTGTGGAACGCGACCGGCGAGCGACAGGCAGTGGCGTTCGTCGACGTGCTGCTCACGCGGCTTGCGGTGCGCCGCGGCTCGTGTCCGGGCGGGGTAGGAACCCTCGAGGAAGCGGCGGCCGAGCTGCACAAATCCGGGGCGGATGTCTTTGCCGCGTTTGCGCGGGCCCTCGTCGCCGAGGCCCACGCGTTCACAGGGGACGCAGCGCGCGCGCTCGAGGTCGCTGGGCGGGAGCTCGCGAGCACTGGCCGGCACCGCCCGCTGCTGCAGCGCGTTTCCGGCATCGCGCTGGCGAGGCTCGGCCGGATCGACGAAGCCGGCGAGCAGCTGCGCATCTCGCTGGCCGGCGCCCGAGAGGCGGGAGCCGATTACGAGGTCGCCGCGACGATCGACGTGCTCGATTCGTTCGGTCTGGCGGGACCGGGCATGCTCCGCGACCGCGACGAGATCATGGAGCGGCTGAGGATCGAACGGCTGCCGGTCCTCGCGCCCTAGGACCCTCGTCGGCGATCGCCCGGCACGCGCCCGGGTCTTGCCCAACGCCCGATTTCCCCCTACACTCCCGCCGTCAGCCAATAGTCGTAGCCGCCCAAATGCGACGACGCCGCGCCACATACGCGGCGATCCGGGGCGGGGTCCGTGAGAGCTGATGCCCCGTGCACAGGGCACCGATGCCGTGTGCTATCTTTGCTGGTCGCGCTCTATGGGGCCGTCGCGACTCCTGGAGCGCATCCGTGCCTCCCTCTAGACCGCCCGAGGAGCCGCCGTCTTGGCAACTACTCACGCCCCCCGGACGCGCCGCAGCTTCGCGCGTCTGAACAAGGTCCTTGAAGTCCCCAACCTCATTGATATTCAGCGCAAGTCCTTTACGTGGCTGACCGACCCCGACGGGGGTGGTCTGCGCGAGACGATCGACGACATCTCGCCGATCGAGGACTACACCGGAAACCTCGCCGTGCAATTCGGCGACTTTGTCTTCGACGAGCCCGTCGCCAGCTTGGAGCAGTGCCGCGAGAAGGATCTGACCTACGCGCGCCCGCTGACCGTGACGGTCGCCTTCATCAACCGGGAAACCGGTGAGATCCGCGAGCAGTCGGTATTCATGGGTGATTTCCCGTGGATGACCGAGCGCGGCACCTTCATCATCAACGGCACCGAGCGGGTCGTGGTGACCCAGCTCGTGCGTTCGCCGGGCGCCTACGTGATGGAGCCCAAGGATCGCGAGAAGCAGGTCTTCATCGCGAACCTGATGCCGGCTCGTGGCTCCTGGCTGGAGCTCGAGATCGACAAGAAGGGCCGCGTCTACGTCCGTATCGACCGCAAGCGCAAGCTTCCCGTGACGGTGCTGCTGCGGGCGATGGGCTACGCGTCCGACGAGGAGATCCTCAACCTCTTCGACAACTCGCTCTACATCCGCCTGACCCTCGACGCCGACCCGGAGATGGTCCGCAGCGAGGAGGGCGCACTGATCGAGCTGTTCAAGAAGCAGCGTCCCGGTGAGCCGCCGTCGATCGACGCGGCCCGCTCGCTGCTGAACCAGCTGTTCTTCGACCCCAAGCGCTACGACCTCACGCGCGTGGGCCGCTACAAGCTCAACTCGCGTCTCGGCCTCGACATCGACCTCGAGACCCGCACCCTGACCCACGACGACATCATCGCTCTGGTCAAGGAGCTCGTCTCACTGCCCAGGCTGCTCGGGATGCCCGAGGAGCCCGACAGCGAGGTCAAGGACTACGCCGCGGAGGCGCTGACGCTCCCGCGCGAGCCGATCGCCGACCACCTCGACGAGTACGAGCACTTCGGCAACCGCCGTCTGCGCACCGTCGGTGAGCTGATCCAGGAGGCGTTCCGGATCGGCCTCTACCGGATGGAGCGGGTCGTGCGCGAGCGCCTCACCACCGAGGACGCCGACACCATCACGCCGCAGACGATCGTCAACATCCGGCCGGTCGTGGCCGCGCTGAAGGAGTTCTTCGGCTCCAGCCAGCTGTCGCAGTTCATGGACCAGACCAACAGCCTCGCGGGCCTCAGGCACCGCCGCCGGCTGTCGGCACTGGGCGCCGGCGGTCTGACGCGCGAGCGCGCGCCGATCGAGGTGCGCGACGTGCACCCGACCCACTACGGCCGCATGTGCCCGATCGAGACGCCGGAAGGGCCGAACATCGGCCTGATCGGGTCGCTGTCCTCCTTCGCGGAGGTGTCCGAGCACGGGTTCCTCACGACTCCGTACCGCGTCGTCAAGAACGGCAAGGTCTCAGACGAGATCGTGCACCTCGACGCCACCCAGGAGGAGGAGCGGATCATCGCCCAGGCGAACACCCCGCTCGACGACAAGGGCAGCCTCGTCGGCGACGAGATCCTGTGCCGTACCCAGGCGGGCCAGTACGTGACCGTCGCTCCGAACGAGGTCGACCTGATCGACGTCTCCCCGGAGCAGATCTGGTCGGTGACGACCGCGATGATCCCGTTCCTCGAGCACGACGACGCCAACCGGGCGCTGATGGGCTCCAACATGCAGGCCCAGGCCGTGCCGCTGCTCGTCACCGACGCGCCGCTGATCGGGACCGGGATGGAGCGCCGTGCGGCGATCGACACCGGCGACGTGGTCGTCGCGACCTCGCCGGGAACCGTGTCCTACGTCGACGCCGAGCAGATCGTCGTCGACAAGAAGGACGGCGGTCAGGTCGAGTACGAGCTGCAGAAGTTCATGCGCTCGAACCAGGGCACGCTGATCCACCAGAAGCCGATCGTCGACGTCGGCGCCGCAATCGCCGATGGCGACGTGCTCGCCGACGGTTCCGCGACCGACGCGGGAGAGATGGCGCTGGGCAAGAACCTGCTCGTCGCCTTCATGTCCTGGGAGGGCTACAACTTCGAGGACGCGATCATCCTGTCCAAGCGCCTGGTGCAGGACGACGAGCTCACCTCGATCCACATCGAGGAGTACGAGGTCGACGCCCGTACCACCAAGCTCGGCGACGAGGAGATCACCCGCGACATCCCGAACCGCTCGGAGGAGTCGCTGCGCAACCTCGACGACCGCGGAATCGTCCGCATCGGCGCCGAGGTGTCGTCCGGCGACCTGCTGGTCGGCAAGGTCACCCCCAAGGGCGAGACCGAGCTGACGGCCGAGGAGAAGCTGATCCGCGCGATCTTCAAGGAGAAGGCGCGCGAGGTCCGCGACACCTCGCTGAAGGTGCCCCACGGTGAGGGCGGCGTCGTGATCGACGTCAAGACCTTCAGCCGTGACGAGGGCGACGACCTGCCGCCGGGCGTCAACGACCTGGTGCGCGTGTTCGTGGCCAAGAAGCGCAAGATCGCCGAGGGCGACAAGCTCGCCGGCCGTCACGGCAACAAGGGCGTGATCTCGAAGATCGTCGACGTCCAGGACATGCCGTTCCTCGAGGACGGAACCCCGGTCGACGTGATCCTCAACCCGCTCGGCGTGCCGAGCCGAATGAACCTCGGCCAGATCCTGGAGACGCACCTGGGCTGGGTCGCGGCCAACGGCTGGTACGACGACGGCTCAGAGGCCCACAAGCAGACCACCGGCAACGGCAACAAGAAGGTGTACATCGCAACCCCGGTGTTCGACGGGGCGACCGTCGCCGACGTCGACACCGCGCTGGTCCGCTGGCAGGACGAGCACAAGGGCCTGATCAAGATGGACGTCGACAAGAGCCGCCGCGAGGGCGAGCAGGCATCGGGTAAGACGAGGCTGTTCAACGGCCGCACCGGCGAGCCGTTCGCCGAGCAGGTGACCGTCGGCAACATGTACATCCTGAAGCTGCTGCACCTGGTCGACGACAAGATCCACGCACGCTCGACCGGCCCGTACTCGCTGGTCACCCAGCAGCCGCTGGGCGGTAAGGCGCAGTTCGGCGGTCAGCGCTTCGGTGAGATGGAGGTGTGGGCGCTCGAGGCTTATGGCGCGGCGTACACCCTCCAGGAGATGCTCACGATCAAGTCCGACGACACGGTCGGCCGGGTCAAGGCATACGAGGCGATCGTCAAGGGCGAGAACATCGCCGAGCCGTCGATCCCCGAGTCGTTCAAGGTCCTGCTCAAGGAGATGCAGTCGCTGGCGCTCGACGTCAACGTGGTCTCCGAGGAGGGCGAGCGCGCCGAGATGCGCGAGGAGGACGACGATCTGCTGCGGGCAGCCGAGGAGCTCGGCATCGATCTCTCCGGTGTCCGTGCCACCGACGGCCAAGCCGCCGACGAGACCACCGACGGCGCCGAGCCGGCTGAGGACTCCGAGGAGGAGGAGGCCGAGGTCGAGGAACCGGATATCGCGGTGACCGAGGACGTGTCGGCCGACGACTTCGACGCTGAAGCCGACGGCGACGACCCGATACTCGAAGCAGACGCTGAAGGCGTACTAGAGGAGGGGGAGTCGTGATCCGGCGCGGCCGATCACCGCAGCCTGCACTGCTCTTCCGCCTCGACACACAAGGAATCGCATGATCGACATCAATAATTTCGACGCAATCGAGATTGGCCTCGCGTCCTCCAAGCAGATCCGCTCCTGGAGCTCCGGCGAGGTCACCAAGCCAGAGACAATCAACTACCGGACGCTGAAGCCCGAGAAGGATGGGCTCTTCTGCGAGCGCATCTTCGGTCCCACCAAGGACTGGGAGTGCTACTGCGGTAAGTACAAGCGCGTCCGTTACAAGGGAATCGTGTGCGAGCGTTGTGGCGTCGAGGTCACGCGCTCGAAGGTCCGCCGTGAGCGGATGGGTCACATCGACCTGGCCGCGCCCGTCTCGCACATCTGGTTCTTCAAGGGCGTTCCCAGCCGGATCGGCTACCTGCTCGACATGGCTCCCAAGGAGCTCGAGAAGGTCCTGTACTTCGCCGCGTCGATGGTGACGTGGGTCGACGACGAGGCACGCGCCAAGGACGTCGACTCGCTCGAGGGCGAGGTCAACAAGGTGCTGGACTCCTACGCGGCCGAGAAGGAGGAGCGGATCCTCGAGCTCAAGGAGTCGCTGACCCGCCGCGAGGAGTTCCTCCAGAGCGGCAAGCAGAGCCGCGACTTCTCAGACGACGACCACCTGTGGGCCGAGACCCTGGATGTCAACGTCGCCAAGCTCTCCGACGAGGAGCGCGAGAAGATGCTCAAGGACGTCCGCAAGAGCCTGCAGGCAGACATCGACGACACCGAGGCCTACATCGAGGACGCCGCCGAGCGGATGCGCCAGGTGTGGGAGCTGTTCAAGACGATGAAGCCCAAGGACGTCGTCAACGACGAGACCACGTTCCGTGAGCTCAAGGACCGCTTCGGCTCGCCGTACGGCTTTGGCGAGTACTTCCGCGGCGGGATGGGAGCCGAGGCAGTGCGCGACCTGCTCCAGCAGGTCGACCTCGACGCCGAGGCTGCCGATCTGCAGGACCAGGTCAAGACCGCCAAGGGGCAGAAGCAGGCCCGCGCCGTCAAGCGCCTGAAGGTCGTCTCGGCGTTCATCCACTCCGGCAACCGCCCGGAGATGATGATCCTCGAGGCCGTCCCGGTGATCCCGCCGGAGCTGCGGCCGATGGTCCAGCTCGACGGTGGCCGGTTCGCCACCTCGGACCTCAACGACCTCTATCGACGCGTGATCAACCGAAACAACCGCCTCAAGCGGCTGTTGGACCTCGGCGCGCCCGAGATCATCGTCAACAACGAGAAGCGGATGCTGCAGGAGGCCGTCGACGCGCTGTTCGACAACGGCCGCCGCGGCCGGCCGGTCACCGGTCCGGGCAACCGTCCGCTGAAGTCGCTGTCGGACATGCTCAAGGGCAAGCAAGGGCGGTTCCGCCAGAACCTGCTCGGCAAGCGCGTCGACTACTCCGGCCGGTCGGTGATCGTGTCCGGTCCGTCGCTGCGCCTGCACCAGTGCGGTCTGCCGAAGCTGATGGCTCTGGAGCTGTTCAAGCCGTTCATCATGGCCCGCCTCGTCGAGCGCAAGTCCGCGCAGAACATCAAGGCGGCAAAGAAGATGGTCGACTCGATGATCCCCGAGGTGTGGGACGTGCTCGAGGAGGTCATCCACGAGCACCCGGTGCTCCTCAACCGCGCGCCGACGCTTCACCGCCTGGGCATCCAGGCGTTCGAGCCGGTGCTGGTCGAGGGCAAGGCGATCCAGGTCCACCCGCTGGTCTGCCACGCGTTCAACGCGGACTTCGACGGCGACCAGATGGCGGTCCACCTGCCGCTGTCCGCCGAGGCGCAGGCCGAGGCGCGGATCCTGATGCTGTCGGCCAACAACATCCTGTCGCCCGCGCACGGGGCGCCACTGGCGACGCCGACGCAGGACATGGTGCTGGGCGCCTACTACCTCACATACGGCCCCGACGAGGCGGCGCTGGCGGGGATCGACCCCGCGACGCACGATCCCCGGCCGCACGTGTACCGCACCGCCCAGGAGGCGGAGTGGTCATACGAGCACGGGGTCGTCAAGCTGCACGAGCTGGCCGAGTTCCGCCCAGCCGGGCTCGAGGGCGGTCACGTGCTGACGACGGTCGGGCGGGTCATCTACAACGACAAGATCGAGCGGGCGCTCGAGGAGGCTCTGGGCGAGCAGTTCGACCCCAGCACCTACGAGTTCATCAACCGCTCGATGAAGAAGCGCGACACCACCAAGCTGGTCGACGACCTCGTGCAGGCCTACGGGGCCGCGTCGATCTCCCAGGTGCTCGACGCGTTCAAGGACATCGGCTTCCACTACGCCACTCAGGCGGGAGTGACGATCTCCAAGAACGACGTCCAGACTCCTCCCGACAAGGGAGAGATCCTGGCGCGCTACGAGGACCAGCTGGCCACGATCGAGGGCCAGTACTACTCGGGCGAGATCAACCAGGAGGAGCGCCACGAGGCGGTCACGAAGCTCTGGGACCGCGCCACCAACGAGGTCGGACAGGCTCTGTATGACCATTTGGACGAGCTGAACCCGATCTTCATGATGGCCAACTCGGGTGCTCGTGGGTCGTTCTCGCAGATCCGGCAGCTCGCCGGCATGCGAGGCCTGATGGCCAACCCGAAGGGCGAGATCATCGAGCGACCGATCAAGGCCAACTTCATGGAAGGCCTGACGGTGCTCGAGTACTTCATCTCGACGCACGGCGCCCGCAAGGGACTTGCGGACACGGCGCTGCGCACCGCGGACTCGGGCTACCTGACGCGTCGTCTCGTCGACGTCGCACAGGACGTGATCATCCGGGCTGACGACTGCGGCACGACCGAGTACATCGACATGCCGGTGTCACAGCTCGAAGTCGATCCGGAGACCCGCCGGCTACGTCCGACGGGCGACGCCAACGACCAGCTGATCGGGCGCGTCGCGGCGCAGGACATCGTCACCAAGCGCGGTCGCGTGATGGTCGAGAAGGGCGCCGAGATCGATCGAGCGGAGGCGGCCGACATCGTCGAGTCGTGGGCCGACGACACCGAGAAGGGCATCGTGATCACGGTGCCGGTTCGGTCGGTGCTCAAGTGCGAGGCTCCGACCGGCGTGTGCCAGGCCTGCTACGGCCGTTCGATGGCGACCGGCAACGTCGCCCAGATCGGCGACGCGGTCGGGATCATCGCCGCGCAGTCGATCGGTGAGCCTGGAACCCAGCTGACCATGCGTACGTTCCACACCGGCGGAGTCGCCGGCGCGGACATCACGCACGGTCTGCCGCGTGTCGTCGAGCTGTTCGAGGCGCGCAAGCCCAAGGGCCTGGCGAAGATCGCCGAGGTCGGCGGCAAGGTGTCGATCGAGGACTCCGACAAGGCGATCACGGTCGTGATCACCGACGACGGCGGCGAGGAGCACCGCTACACGTTCCCGCGCCGGACGCTGTTGTTCGTCGACAACGGGCAGAAGATCGAGCCGGGCGAACAGCTCAACGAGGGGTCGTTGTACCCGCACGAGCTGCTGGCGATCCGCGGCCGGACCGAGACCGAGCTGTACCTCGTCCGCGAGGTCCAGGAGGTCTACAAGTCCCAGGGCGTGGACATCAACGACAAGCACATCGAGCTGATCGTGCGCCAGATGATGAAGAAGGTGCGGGTCGACCAGAAGGGCGACACCGACCTGCTTCCGGGCCAGTTCGTCGACCGCTTCGACTACGCGCGCATGAACGAGGCCGTGG
Organism: uncultured Solirubrobacterales bacterium; assembly: GCA_963725925.1. Lineage (GTDB taxonomy): Bacteria > Actinomycetota > Thermoleophilia > Solirubrobacterales > Solirubrobacteraceae > Palsa-465. Next base: position 85,988 of record CAVSAY010000014.1, on the reverse strand, counting down.
CCGATGGTGGTGGCGAGACTGCCCAGGCCGAGGAGATCATCCTCGGGATCACCAAGGCATCGCTCAACACCGACTCGTTCCTGTCGGCAGCGTCGTTCCAGGAGACGACCAAGGTCCTGACCGACGCGGCGCTGGAGGGCAAGATCGACCGCCTGAACGGGCTCAAGGAGAACGTCATCATCGGGAAGCTGATCCCGGCCGCAACGGGGCTCAAGCGCTACCGGCGGATCGAGATCGAGCCGGCCGAGCCACTGCCTCGCGGCATGGACGACGTCGGCCTGCTCGACCACGACGACCTCGCGGCCGAGCTCGGGCTGACCGACGGCGACTCGCTGACCGGATTCGGCGGCGGCATCGAGCCGGACCTGTCAGACCTCGAGGACATCGGCAACGGTGGCTCCCCGATGGGCTTCGCCGACGAGCTGGCCGACCTCGACGTCCCCGACGTGGACGACGAGGGCTGATGAATTCGCCATGGGGGCCGTTCCGCCAGACGGGGCGGCTCCCATCGCGTCGACGACTCACCAGCCCCGCGCTACTCAGCAGCTAGCAGCCGTGCCCAGGACCGCTTCCGCCGACACCTAGGCAGGAGAGAACTATGAGTGGCCCGCGGCCGGCCCGGACCGTGAACGCGTAATACTTGCCGATCCACTTGGGCCGCATGATCCGCAGGGTGATCTGCGATCCGGCCCGCAGGTGGCGCTTGCGAAACGCCCCAAGCAGATTGATCGAGCCGTCGGTCTTGGTCCGGATCGAGCTGCTGGTGAATGGACAGCCTCCGCCGGCGCACGTGATCAGAATGGTGGTCCCCCTGGCAACTCCGTCGGCCTGGAGCTTGGTCACCAGCGTGTAGGAGGGGTGGTAGCGGAACTGCCACTGAAGCGTCGAGCTGATGAACCCGAGCACGATCGGCCGCGAGGAATTCCCCACGATCTGGACAGACCGGATCGGAGAGCGCGAAGAGGCGAAATTGGAGTCGCCGCTGTAGCGGGCCGAGATCTTGTGCTGGCTGAGCGAGCCGTACTTGAGCACGCAGGTGGCCGCCAGTCTTTTCAGCGGCCTGCGCGCGCAAGCAGCAATGGGTCGCCCGTAATCGAGGAACTCGATCGAGCCTGCTGGGGCGATCGGTCCCGAGTTGCTGACCGGAAGGATGACTGTTGCGGCGTACGTCGCCCGCTTGTTGCGTGCAACCTCCTTGGTGACCGCCAGCGAGGTCGCAGTCGAATCCCTGCCCACGTTGAGGTTCGTCAGTGGGCTGGCCGAGGACCCGACCAATGACCCCGCAGTGGGCGCGTAGACGGCCGTCAGGCCGGCAGTCCCTGCAGCGAAGGAGGTTTGGCATATGAGCGTGACGCTCTGGCTGGTGGCTCTCACCGTCTTGCTCGCGCAGCCGCCGATCGGGTGCTTGCCGTTGAAGAACGTCAGCTGTCCCGTGGGATGGGCGTTTCCGGAGCTGGAGGTGATGGTCGCCACCAGTGTCACGGTCTGATTGGTCATGGGGGCGCCGGGCGAGACCGCCAGCGAGGTCGCGCTCGTGGAGCTGACCACCGCGGTCTGTGCGGTGCCGACAGGGGCACTGCCGCCGCCACTGTTCGTCGCGGTCTCGAGGACAACGATCGTGTGCCCCACGTCGGCAGCTGTCGGCGTATAGGCCTGGGCGGTGGCCCCCGGGACCGGCGTGCAGCCACCGGCGGCACAGCTGACCCACTGGTAGCTGTAGGAACTCGGGTTGTTGCTCCACGCGCCATTTGCCTCGATCAGCGTCTGCCCCTGTTGGGCCAAGCCCGACACCGTGGGGGGCGAGATGTTCGCGGGCACCGGGACGATGCCCGCCGGCGTCGTAACCACACCGGTGACGGGGGAATTGGCGGCGGCGCTGGGGCCTCCGATATTGATCGCGGTCTCCGCGACCAGGATCGTCGCACCGACGTCGAGGGCAGTCGGAATGTAGGTCGGGCTGTTCGCTCCGGGGATCGCGATGCAGGCGCTGCTGATGCAACGTTCCCACTGGTAGATATATGAGGCCGGATTGCCGGTCCAGGTACCGTGATTCTCGCTGAGCAGGCTGCCCTGGCTGGGCACACCGGAGATCGACGGGGCCGAGATCTCGGTCGGGGGCGCTACGACCACGAAGGTCGGGTTGGTTGACGCGGTTGCCGTGCCCCCGGTGTTGGTCGCAGTCTCCAGCACTTCGATCGTGAACCCCACGTCGGCTGGACCGACCGCGTAGGTGGTCCCCGTGGCGCTCGATACGGGCTGGCAGTTGAGTCCCGCGATATTGCAGTGCTCCCACTGGTTCGCGATCGATGGGCTGTTGCTCCATTGACCCTGGCTCAGCGTCAGGACGCTTCCCACCTGGGCTGTCCCGGTGATGCTCGGAAACGTCACGATCCCCGGCGGGAGTGCGGTCACGCTCGCGGTCTGGTTGGAGGGGACGCTCGCGGCTCCGGTTCCGTCGTCGGCGGTCTCCATGACCTCGATCGCGTGCCCGACATCCGCGGCGGTCAGGGCGTACGTGCCCGCTGGCTGGGGGCTGATCGGGGAGCACACACCGCCGGTGCAAGATTCCCAGAGGTCGGTGATTGTAACGGTCGCAGCGGCGGCGCCTGTCCAAGTGCCCCGAGTGAGGGTGAGGGTCTGGCCCTGCTGGGGCGTCCCGGAGATCGACGGGAGCGAGTTGTTGACCGGCGCTGCCGTGGCCTCCCCTGCAGTTAGCGAACAGGTAACTGTCGTTGCGAGCAGGCATAGCAAGACGCGTGTGCGCCTGGTTGAGAACATTGTGATCGCCCCTATCAGTTATGACAGTCTTGTGCCTCGCTTTCGTGGCGCCAATAGGCTTCCTCGCCCCTTCTGCGTTCACACCTGAACGGCCTCCGATCGCACCTTTCTGCGTTCACATTTGAACGGCCGCAGTCGATGGTGACGGACTGTGATCGACTGACAGAAACTGACGTCGGAGCGTCTTGACGGGTGTGTGACGACCTAGTTATCGGTGAGACTTGTGGCAATGACGTAACCGGTCGGCGGCGTCATCAGCGTTTTCGCTCGCGTACTGCTCGCATGGGGGTCATACTCGCGCTCGATCACGAATTGATCACATCGCAATAACAGGGGGCGTGCATTGTTACAACATGACGAACAGTTATTGCGTTCCACGTCGCTCGGGGCGATCACTGAAGACGACCCCGGGCGACGCCGGAGCGATTACGCGCGGGCTCTCGGCCTGCGCCGGCACGTTTCGGCCCTGGCGCAGCTGGGCGTGCGCGTCAGCGTCGTAATCGCCGCGATGAACGAGGCGGAAAACCTGCCGTACGTGTTCGCGCGGCTGCCCGAAGGGCTGCACGAGGTAATCCTTGTGGACGGCCATTCCGTCGACCAGACCGCTGCCGTCGCGCGGAACCTACGTCCGGATATCGTGATCGTGGCTCAGACCGGGCGCGGCAAGGGCAATGCGCTCGCGGAGGGCTTTGCGGTCTGCACGGGAGAGATTGTTGTGGCGTTGGATGCCGACGGATCGACTGACGCTGCCGAGATCCCGCGCTTCGTAGCAGCACTCTGCAACGGCGCCGACTTCGTGAAGGGCTCCCGGTTCGCACAGGGTGGTTCCAGCACCGACATCACCCGCATTCGCAGCGTGGGGAACCACGTCCTGAACACGTTGGTCAACGCTCTCTACGGGACGCACTACACCGACCTCTGTTACGGGTACAACGCCTTCTGGGCGCGCTGTCTGCCGTACATGCACGTCGACTGCGACGGGTTTGAGGTGGAGACGCTGATCAACGTGCGGATCGCGAAGGCAGGACTGGTGGTCCACGAGGTCCCCAGTTACGAACACCCGCGCCTGCATGGGAGCAGCAACCTCCATGCCGTGCGTGACGGCTCGCGTGTCCTGCGGACGATCGTGCTCGAGCGCATCTCGGCCGCGTCTCGGCGGTCCCTGATCCCGCGGATCGCCTACCGCTTGCTGGCGGGATGAGAGTCGCGATCGTCGCGTCGAGCTTCCACCCGCAGCGTGGGAGGCTGGAGCGACGCGTGGAACAACTGGCTACAGGGCTGGCGGGGCGCGGTGTCGACGTCGAGATCCTCACCCAGGGACCAGCGCGCTCGATGCTTAACCGGGGCGAACGGGTCACGATGCGCCGCTTTTCGACCGCGGTCGGTCCTTGTCGTTTCGCCGTTTCGCCGAAGCTGTGGGAGCAACTTCGCGTGACATCCGACGCATTCGACGTGGTCGACGTTCACACCCGTCACACCGCGCTGGCTCTGGCGGTCGCCCGCACCCGCGTGCGTCAGCTCGTGTTCACGCCTGGCACGACCATGGACGTCTTTCTGGGACGGCCCTACGCAAGAGCGTCGCGGGCCTTCATCGCCTCGACGGCGCGGATCATTTGCTACTCAGAGCTTCAGCGGGATCTGCTCTGTGACACCCTTTCCGGGACGGCAGAGCGGACGCATGTGGTGCCCGATGGCGTGGATCTCGAGGCATTGCGCGCGGCGCGGCCATTCACAACCGCCGGCATCGTGGTACTCGCCGTCGACCGGCTCGACAGCTCGACCTGGGCCAGACGCGCGATCGCGGCGATGCCGAGTCTCGATCCTGAGTTCCGGCTCGTGGTGGTGGGCGACGGTCCCGCGCGCAACCAGCTAGTCGCCTATGCGGCCGACCTGCGCATCTCGCCCAGGGTGCAATTTGCGGGTGCCGTTCCGGATACTGTCCTCTACCGGTGGTTGCAAACCGCGCGCGTGGTGGTCACGCTGGCCGGCCAGGGTGGCTCGGGATCGCAGGTGACAGAAGCGCGCGCAGCCGGTGCCTCGGTCGTGGCGTCTGACCTCCCGATTCATCGTGAGGCCGCAGAGCGGCCTGGCGGCGGTCGGGTGATCTTCGTGGCGTCGCCCGGATCCCCGCTGGATGTGGCAGACGCGATCGACGAGGCCGCTCGGGTGTCCGTCCTGCCCAGGGCCGACGGAGTATCTGTGCGGGCGCCCTCGTGGGAATCGGTTGTCGATTCAACGTGGATGCTCTACAGAGAACTGATCGGGGCCGGACTTCCCCCCGGGAGAGAGAGCGGAGCCGGCGACCTGGTCGGTCTCACGGGCCACATGCCCGCTGAACGCGGGGACGCTGCGGCGAGTCGGCTGAATGGAGCGCGAGGATGGCGATAGCGCCGAACGGCGTAGGCCCGTGCCCGGCCCCCGTGGCCGTGCGAGTCCTCGATCTCGACGCGCCGCTCGGTGATCTCGATGTGTCAAACCACGACCTGGGTCAGGATTATCGATCTCTGCTTGCGGTTGTCCGACTCGCCGAGGATCCGATCGGCGTGGCGACGTTCCCTGTCGACCCAGACGGCTATGTGACGCGCGATCAACTCGCTGGTGGCCTGCTCCGGCAGCTCGGGGTGGAGCTCGACGAGGCAAATGCCTTGCGCGGTCTCGAGTTGAAGCCCGACTCCTATCTCGACTTGAAACCGGATTCCTTCTTAGATCTCCCGCAGCTGGTTGACGGTGCCCCCATCGGCCCGCTTCCGTCGGTCACCGTGGTCGTCACGACATGCTGCAATCCGGGACCGCTGGAGCGCTGTCTGCGCTCGATCCTCGAGTGCGACTACGACGACTTCGAGGTGATCGTGGTCGAGCGAGAGCTCGGTTCGGCTGCCACAGCGCGGATGCTTGTCGAGCGGTTCCCCGACGAGCGAAGGCTGCGCTACGTGGAAGAACCGTCGTCCTCTGCATCGGTTGCACGGAATTCGGGGTTGGCCAGGGCCGAAGGCGAGGTCGTCGCGTTCATCCGCGACGACCTCGTCGTCGATGGACTCTGGCTCCGCGCCAGTGTGGAGGCACTGCTCGGCACGGGCAAGATCGGATGCGTGACGGGGCTCAGCCTGCCTCGGGAGCTCGAAAGCGAGACCCAGTTGCTCATGGAGCGGCTCGCCGGTTTTGACCAGGGGTTCAAGCGGAGAACCTTCCGGCTGACAGCGTCAGGGCGGAAAGCCTCGCTCCTCCCCAAGGCCGTGGCCGCACTGGGCTCGGGTGCCAGCATCGTGATGCTGACGCAATTGGGTCGTGAACTCGGTGGGTTTGACCCAGCATTAGGGCCCGCGACGCTGGCGTGCGGTGGCGAGGAGCTCGACCTGCTCGTTCGGCTGCTTCGAAACGGTTACGCGCTCTCGTACGAGCCGCGAGCGATCGTCTGGCGTGAGCGCCCCACCCCTACGGGGCCACAACGCCGCCAGGTCTTTCGCCACGGCGTCGGCCTCGGCGCGATGATCGCCAAGCAGCTGATAGCTGGTCCCGACCGTCGCGATCTCTTGCGAGCCATCCCGGCCGGGCTACGCTACCTGCCCGATCCAGCGTCGCGCCAGGTGGTCGTTCAGCCGAGCAACTACCCCCGCCATCTGCGATGGCTAACGCGGCTTGGGATGCTGGTCGGCCCCATTGCCTATCTCGTGAGCGCTCTAATCGTTCGCGGGCGTCGGCTGATAGGCAGGCAACCATCGAGCCCGCGACCGCTTCGAATCGTGCGCCGGATGGTCGTGGGGACCGATCCGATCAACATTGTCTGGTTCAGGTCGGTTCAGGCTCCGAGGGTTCGCTTCGCCTGGCGTCGGTCCGCCGAGCGCGATCCGACTGACCTTTCTGCCCAGCTTGCCTGTGATCCCCTCGTGGCCATAGCTCGCCCGGCTGTCAGCCCGGCTGGAGCACTTCGGATCACGGCCGTCGTGCCGGCTCGGAACGCGGAAGCATGGATCGAGTCGTGTCTGCGCGCGATACGCGACAACGGTCCTGCCGAGGTCATCCTCGTGGACGGTGGCTCGACAGACCGTACGGTTGAGCTCGCTAGGCCTTGGGTGGACAAGGTGATCGACGATCGTGGCGCCGGCGTCGCCGCTGCACGGATGATGGGCGTCGTCTCAGCGTCGCAGCCGTGGATCGCATTGGTCGATGCCGACGTGGTACTCCCGCCCGACGCGTTGCGCGACCTCGACCGGGAGATGCGTGTCCGCCGGTTGGTGGCGATTCAGGCAGGACTTCACAGCATTGGCGTAGGTGACTACTGGAGCCAGTCACTCGCTGATCATCACAATCGCGGGCAGAGCAAGCAATGGTTCGGCGTTTGCGCCAGCCTCATCGCGCGCGACGTCCTCTTGGCACATCCGCTGGATGCGCAGCTCCGTTCGGGCGAAGACGTCGACCTGCGAATCCGCTTGACCAGGGCCGGGTTCCCGATCGGAGTTTCTGAGGCGATGATCGGCCAGCACCGCTTCGGCGATGGATTCAGCTTTGCCCGCAATCAATGGATTGCCGATGGAGCCGGGCTGGGCCGCATCGTGCGCAAGCATGGCAGGCCGGCGGTGTTCAAAGCGATGATCCCGTTCGGCGCCGCCGTGCTGGGCATCGCTCGTGGCATGAGAGACGCACTGCGGCCCTGGCCCTATTTTGCCGGTTTCGCGATCGGTAACTACATCGGACTGTGGCGTGGGCTGGCGGATCGCGGGGTTCCGGCACGGGGGCGCCGCCGCAAGCTGCTCGTGGCGAGCATGCGCGTGTGGCTGCTCGCCCTACCTGCAGTGTCGGCCGTGGCGGCAGTTGCGCTGGCGTTCTTGATCATCAAGCTTGGTCAAGCCGCATACGACGGCCATCTGCTGCTCGTGACGTTGGGGATCCTCGCTGTCGCGATTCCGTTTGAAGTGGGCCGCGGCGGAGAAACCGGTCGCTTCTCGGCGATCGCCGGGCGGGTCGCGCCGTTCACGGCGTGGGCAATGATGCTTGGGCTAATCCTCAGCGGGCTGCGTCTCGCCCGGGTCGTGGGGCTGTAGATGGCTCGGTCGTTCACCCAAGGGGGGAAGCCTTGAGACGTCGGCGCTTTTGTCGGCGTCAGGTTGTCTGGGTGGCACCGCTCGCCGGCGGACTGGCAATTGCCAGCTTCCCGGCCGCGGCCGGAGCGGCTGGGCCGTGTTCGCCGACGGCAACCATCCCCTGCAACACGGCGCCGCCGACGATCACACCTGCGTCGGAAGTCGCCAGCCCGCCGGAAGGCAGGATCCTCACGGCGACGCAGGGTACGTGGTACGGGACGGCACCCATCAAGTACAGCCACCAGTGGCAGCGGTGCGATGCGGCTACCGGCGTCACCTGTGTCAACATCGCCGCCGCGACGGCCCGAACGTACACGGCTGTATCCGCAGACGTTGGAAGCCGGCTCCAGATAATCGAGAGGGCCACGAACTCGGCCGGTAGCAGCGCGCAGACCGCGCAGACCGGCGTCGTCGTGGTCGGCACGCCGATCAACCGGTCGGCGCCGAGGATCTCGGGCCCCACCCAGACTGGGCAGACGCTGACCGCGGCGCCGGGTACCTGGGGCGGGACCATGCCGATCAGCTACGCCTATCAGTGGAGGCGTTGCGACACCGCCGGCGCCCACTGTGGCCCGCGGCTGGCCGCGCCTAACGCGGTGCCCAATCATGTGGTCGGAGCCGCCGACCTTGGCCACACCCTCGTCGCCTACGTCACAGCCACCAACTCAGTGGGCAGCAGCTCGGTCCACTCGCGCCCGACCGCCGTCATCACGGCGGCCGCTCCCGCACCTCCGACGTCCGGGCCCGGGCACTCCGGTGGCACCGGGAAGGTGAGCCCCGCAAAGATCCACGCGCTACTGATGAGCGCGCTGGCCCATGGAGGGCGAGCCAAGATCGGCGCGTTGCTGAAGCATGGCGGCTACTCGTTCGTGTTCGCCGCACCGTCGGCCGGCCGTCTGGTGATCTCGTGGTATCACGGACTGCCGCACGGTAAGAAGACACGAGTGGCAACCGTGACCTTCGTGTTCCGCAAAAGCGACACCGCGAGGATCAAAATTGCCCTGACGGTTAAGGGCCGCAAGCTGCTCACCCGCGCCCGGAAGCTCAAGCTCACCGGGAAGGGCGCTTTCACGCCTGTGGGCCAAGTAGCCACAAGCGCGACCAGGAGGGTGACGCTGAAGAGGTAGTCCTCGGTATAGGCCGGCCGGAGTGAGGTTCCCTCGGTCCTGTCTCACCTCGTGGTGATGAATGCTGCTAGAGGCAGCGTGCAGGGCTGGCGGAGTAAACGAGAAAGTTGCAGCGAAAGGGGCAGTTAATGGGGAAGTTCTTCGTAAAAAGGGGGGGTCTTATGCATCGTCGCTTTAGTCGTCGTCAACGCCTGTTCTTGGCACCGCTCGTGGGCGCACTGGCAGTCGCCGCCTTCCCAGCCGTTGCCGAGGCGGCCACGCCAGCGACCGCTTGTACAGCGGTGCCAGCGAGTAATCCTTGCTATACCGCCGCGCCGGCGATCGTGCCGCCGGCGGGCGCGCCCGCAGGGGAAGTCAGCAGTCCGAAAGTGGGGATATTCCTGCAAGTGAACCCAGGCACCTGGACTCCACCGCAACCCTACCCCTCGGTTCAGTGGACGCATGACTGCAATCCCGCGGCCGTTCCTGCGAGCCTCGGGACGCCGATCTCGGGCGCGATCAATAGGACTTACCAGATCTCAGACTCCGATGCCGGGCACACGCTCTGTGTGATCTTCGACACCGGCGGCGTCGAGACGGTCCTCGGGCCGACAGGCACGGTCGCGCCGTCAGCGCCATTTCCTCAGGCGAATGGAGCGCCCACGATCTCAGGTCCGACCGTGCAGGGGCAAACGTTGACGGCCACCCCTGGGCTGTGGCGCGGGACTGGAGCCACGACCGGCGGCATCACGTTCAAGTATCAGTGGAAGCGCTGCAACAGCACCGGCGGTGTATGTGGCAAGACGTTCACCCCGCCGAGCTCGTCGCCCACCTATGTACTGCAGGCGGCCGACGTCGGCCACACCATGCAGGTCTGGGTCACAGCCACCAATGTGGTGGGCAGCACCGGGGCGGGAGCGAAGAAGGCGACGTCCGTGGTCACGCCGCCCAGCTCCGCGCCGCCCCCGGGCAACCCCTCAGGGCCGGGCGGAAACAACAACCCCGGCGGCCAGGGTGGCGGCCAGGGTGGCGGGCAGGGTAGCGGCCAGGGCGGCGGGCAGAACGGCGGGCAGGGTGGCTCGCCGCCTTCCGGGAGCAGCAACTCCGCGAAGATCCGCGCCCTGCTGGCGAATGCGCTGGCAGTGCATGGCAAGGGAGCGAGGATTCACGCGCTGCTGAAGAATGGCGGCTACTCGTTCGCGTTCTCGGCACCATCACGTGGTCGTCTGGTGATCTCGTGGTACCAGGTAGCGACCCACGGTAAGACCGTGCTTGTCGCGAAGGCGAGCGTCTCATTACGGAAGACCGGTGTCGCCAAGGTCACACTCGTCCTGACCGGTAAGGGCCGCATCCTGCTCAGCAGCCTCAGAAGGATGAAGCTCACCGCGAAGGGCAGCTTCACGCCTGTGGGACAGGGGGCGATCAGCGCAAGCAAGGGGATTACGTTGAAGCCGTAGCCTCCGACAGGGGGCCGGCGGCAAGGCATCAGCCGAGCCGCCGGCGCCCCTCCTCCCGGGCAGTGGCGGACGTCGGGCGAGACACCGGCAGGGGCGTTTGACCCCCATCTATCTAGCTGAAGCCATCGTCAGCGCACACGAAGCAGGTCCGTCATCGCATGTGTGCAAGGGCATGCGGCATATCCCAGTCTCGGGAGCCCCCAGAGATCTTCGATCGTGCGCAGCAGGGAGTAATGGTCGTAAGGAGTCGCGGACCGAGTCCCTGCCCGTGCGCCGGGACCAGCGATCAAGGTCAGGATGTGGCCGCCCTTGGCAACCCCGCAACAACCCGAGTTCGTGTTCCCCTCGTCCCAGGTCAGAAAGAGAATTCCCGACGGGCCGAGCTGCCCCAGTAGGCGCGGGATCATGGAGCGAAGATAACTATCGCCGGAGTAGGTGCCGCATGAATGCATGTCGTGACAGAGATTGGGGCTGAGCCACACGAATTCGGGTAGCGAGTGCCGAGCCAAGTCGGAGCCCAGCTGACTGGCGGGGACGACAAAGCGACAGCGGTTGCGGTTACCCGCTACGTCTCGGTAGTACATGAACGGGTCGTGCCGCCGGACGTAGCCTCCGCTCGAACTAGCGAAGGAACAGGCCGACGGCATGTCCTCCATGTACGCCTTCCAGGAGATTTTGGAAGCCTCGAGCTGATCGATGAGGTTGCGGTGCGAAACCGAACACGTCATACAGTCGCTTCCGTCGAATCCGAAGGTGGATCCACCTGTGAGCGCAAGGTAGTTCGGAAGCGAGGGATGCGAGACAGCGTGGTAGTCAGTTGCAACAGCGCTCTGACCGGCGAGACTATTGATGTATGGCGCTGCAGCCCGCCCGACGATCTCGTTGTACTCACGATTCTCCAGCACCACCACGACGATCCGTGACACTTTGGCATGTGTCAATGACTGTGCTGGGCCTGCCGCCGATGAGCCTGCCGCCGATGAGCCTGCCGCCGCTGAGCCGCCGCATCCGGCCAAGACCCCGACCAGAAGCGCCGCAGTCACCAACTGTGTCAGTCCATGAATGCGGCACTTTCGGCGCCCAGCCCCTCGCAGCATTCCTATGAATGGTATAGGATAGGTTTGGAGGGCAACCAAACGTTAACCGTCTGCCTATCGGCGACAGGGACGGCGGCATGTACGAACACACCGACATCACCGAGCCGAAGCCGGCTGCAGAGTCGAAGCCGGCTGCATCCGGTGCGAAGGCCACCGTGGTCGTGTGCGCGTTTTCGTCGCGCAGGCTGGAACAGACGGTGGACTGCGTGAGATCGGTGCTCGGCCAGGGCCTTGCGCCCGTGCAGATAATCGTGGTGGTCGATCACAATGAGACTCTGCAGAGAGAGCTCCGGGCCCGGCTTCCCGATCAGGTGGAGATCGTGGCCAATGAACATGCGCCAGGCCTTTCATCGGCCCGCAACACCGCGATCGCGCGCAGCCGGGGCGATTACATAGTGTTCATCGACGACGACGCGATCGCTCACGACCGCTGGCTCGCGCGTCTGCTGCGCACGTTCGAGGATCCAGCCGTGGTCGGGGCCGGAGGCCACGCACTTCCACTATGGGAGACAGCTCAGCCCGGATGGTTGCCCGAGGAGCTTCTGTGGGTAGTGGGATGCTCCTACTCCGGGCTTCCCGAAAGCGGGAACGTGCGCAATCCGCTCGGCTGCAACATGGCGTTCCGCGCCGATCTGTTCCAGAGCTTGGGCATGTTCAATCCGGCGATCGGCCGCCTCGGCAGTCTGCCGCTCGGTTGCGAGGAGACCGAGTTCTGCTTGCGTGCTGCGCGCGCCCTGCCCGACGCACGGATCATCCTCACCTCCGGCGCGGAGATTGACCATTGGGTGCCGGAGACTCGCGCGTGTGCGAGCTATCTTCTGCGCCGCTGCTATTTCGAGGGCATTTCAAAGGCGCTGGTGCGCCGCCTGGGTGATGCGCGCTCGCTGGAGACCGAGCGCAGATACCTTCGCAAATCGCTCCCCGCCCGGCTCAGGGCCAACGCTCGCTGCGTCGCAACGGGCAGCGACGTCGCCGATGCTCTCGGACAGCTAGGCGCGGTGTTGGGCGCGGTAGGTGCGGCGGCCGGCGGCTACCTGGTCGGGGTGATTGCCTTCCGGCTTCGCCCGCCCGCTGTCGTGGCGACGCCCCGCCCACTGGCAGATACTGCACGAGCCTGACCTGTGGTCGTCGCCTGGGCACGCCTGTGCACGAGGGGCACCCAGCGGTAGATCGAGTAGTCCGGGGTGAGGTACACGGGTATGAATTGCGGGTCGCTCGCCACCAGGCGGTGCATCGTGCTGATCAGGTGAGGCTGGTTGTAGAACAGGGTTGCGGCCGCGATGTCTCCCCGACTGAACGCCACGTAAACGCCTCCCGGAGCGGTTCCCCAATGGTGCGCGTCCGGCTCCAGGAAGTCGGAAGCCGTCGGTGTGCTCTTGGCGTTCGGGACGGTGCTGTTGCGCCACCGGAGGCTCGCCGACTTGAGAAACCCGCCGCCCGGAAAGCCACCGTATATCTTGGCCGGCGCGAGGTGATCCGCCACAAAGCTAAAGCCCGCGACCTCGCCCGGTGAAACGTAATCGTAAAGCTCATTGCCGTAGTGAGTAAGAATGTGAACCGGGGCCATGACCGTGAGCGTGGCCGCGACCGCGGCCAGCATGCCACGCCGATTCACCGTAGCGGCGATGATCATCGCAAGCGGGGGCAGGCTGAATAGCTCAGTCCGAATCAGCATCTCGCCGCCGTAGATGGAGACCGGTCCGACGAGCACCGTCGCGACCAGCAACACGAGCGCGAACCGCAGTTCCCTGGAAAGCGATCGCCAAAGTGGGACCGGTCTCGGCAGGCCGCTCTGCGGCTGCCACTGCGAGAGCACAGCCACAAGACCGAGCGCGAACACGATCGCGGTCACCCCCACACGCAGACGGCTCACGGTCAAGTGCGCGCCACTCCCGCTGATGCGCCCGGAGACGTTCGATTGTAAGAAGTCGCCTGCCGCAAATACCGTCTGCAGCAGGCGGTGGCCGTAGAATTCGTAGAATGGAGCCGCGGCGTATGCCTGCCACGCGACGAACACAAGCAGGCATAGAAGCAGGAGCGTGGGGCGCCGCAGTTGCCGCGTCAGCGTGAATCCGGCGATCACGAACAACGCGACGAGCGCAGTCAGGACGTGCGTCGCGACGATCAGCGTGAACAAGACCACGGTGGTGGCTCCACTCGCCCCACTGAAACCGCCATGCCGACGCAGGGCCGTGTGTGCCAGCACCACCAACAAGCCAAGGTAGAACAAGAATGCGAGCGCCTGGGGGCTGAAATAGTCCTGGTTGGTCCACTGGAAGACCACGAACAGCCACAACCCCACCACCCATCGCGCATCGCTACCGAGAGGAGCGCGCAGAAATGCACGCCAGGATCGTTGGGGTCCCGGCCACAACCGGTCGGTCGCCAAGAGCAGCAGCGCCGATAGCGGTACCAGGTAGAGCACCATCATCACGGCCGGGAAGAAAGCCATCAGTTTGAGAGGCGAGATGGCGGTCACGCTTCGCAGCGCGGCCATAGCGAACGGGAACAGCGGCCAGTTGTGGTAGACGAACAGATGTGGGAGCAAGCCCTGCCCGCGTACCACCGGGTCCACGTACCCGTAGCTCAGATAAGCGGTCCGGAACCTCGCGGTGCCCTCGAGGACATACGGGGTGAGCCAGACCAACACGAGGAACGCGGTCAGGTACCCGAGTACCCACATAGGCCGAGACGACCGACGGCGCCATTCGACCGCGGACGCGAGCGGGAGGCCGGCCAACCCAACGTAGTACGGCCAGGGGAGGCTTTGAAGCAGACCATAACCGCTGAGTCTCAGGCGGGCACCGGCCAGCGAGGCGATGCTGAGCGCCAATGCGCCCGCGGCTATAGCAGGCGAAGCCGCAAGATCGCTCATGTTGCCAGCGTTTCTCGGCATGGTGATGACTTGCGGCCGAACTTTTGTCAGCATGGTGAAAGGCTAGGTTCGCTGATGGCACGCATATTTGACTTGCACGGGCTGGCAAGCCTCGCGGTCGAAGATGACCGAGAGCACGTCTTTCGGCGTCTCAACTCACAGCTCGATCCGTACGAGCCAAGCGTCGGAATGGTTCCGGCGGCGACCGACGTTGTTCTTACCCCCAACGATGACATCCTACCGAGAACGCTCTGCGATGTCCACGGGCCGGCGGGGGATGGTCGCCGCACGGGATCGCGACGGCCAGCGGTGTTACCTGTTGCATGGTAACTGCCGTTTCGAGCTGCCGCGCCTGCGCTCGCAGACGGGGCAGGTACGGCTTTCATATGACCGCAGCTTTCCGCTGTGGGAGGCATTCTCCGAAGTAGTGCGTCCGCTCCTCCAACTTGCTACAATCAAACGCGGGGCAGTAACTGTGCAAGGCACCGCGGTGCAGGTCGGAGAGGGCGGACTGTTGGTGTGCGGTTGGTCGGAGACCGGGAAGACAGAGACCGCACTGGCCCTCGCCGAGTCGGGAGCACGGTTCATCTCCGACAAGTGGACGATCATTGACAGCCGCGCGAGCATTCATGCCTTTCCCGTTCCGGTCGGCATACGTGACTGGGTGCTTGACTACCTGCCCCGTCTCCGGGCGTGTGTCAGGACGTCACAACGGGCCCGCTTGCGTGTCTCGCGCACCGCGCGCCGTGCGTTGCCGCTGTTCGGCAGACCGGCGTCAACTCCGCTTGGCGCTGTCGTCGAAGCACAGCTGGATCGAGCGCTCGCCCTCGCGGGCCGGCTCTCGCTTCGGCAAACCGAAGTGGCGGCCATTTATGGGTCGTCACGGGACACGGCTCTCACGCCTCCGCTGATGACGCTCGCGATGCTCACGACGGTTTCACGGGATGAAGTAAGCGTGCGCCCAGCGGAACTTGGATGGACGGCGGAGCGCCTGACGCGGTCCGCGGCGTACGAACGTCGAACGCTTTATGAGCTCGACGCTCGGGTGCGCTACGCGAGCGCCGAACCCGGCCCGTCTGCGCTGCTCGCGGCCCGCGACCTCGAAGCCGATTTGCTTCGAGGGGTTCTTGACGGGGTCCAGTTGCTCGAGGTCAGGGCCCCGTTCCCGACGGACCCCCGGAAGGTCGCTGATGCTTTGGCGAAATGGTGCTGAGCTGGAATCGGTCCCTGAGGACCGCTACCGGTTCGGCCCCGGCCTAGTCGTCTCCATCCAAGGCGACCGCAGAGCGAGGGCGCACTTTCGTTCGGAGTACGCCAGCGCCGCCGTTGCCACCGACTCCTCGGTTCCTGCCCTGGAGGTGAATATCGGCGCTCGTGTTCACCACCGCGGACACTCCCGGCGGGTGACGCACGAGTCGGAGTTGCACGGCGCCCATAAGCTCGCGCGATGGCGTGCGTCCATGGCGATCGGGCGCGATCTCGACCATCTGGGCGTTGCCGTCGACGTCCGCGGCCCGCTGGGGCTCACACTCGTGCAGGGCTATGTCGTCGAGCCACTTGTTTCGCTCGCTGCCGTACATGCCGGGTCAGTGCTTTTGCCGAGCGCGGCCATTGAGCGAGACGGAAAAGCCCTGCTGCTGATCGGGCACTCGCGTAGCGGCAAGAGCAGCCTGGCGGCACGCGCCCTGGCCGCGGGCTTTCGGATTCTCGGTGACGATCAGGTTCTCATAAACGCAAGCCATGACTGTCACCCGTTTCCCCGCCGGCTGCGCGTTTACCCGGATCTTGCATGGACAGCGCCGGCCGCGTTTGCCGCGCTGCGACCCTTCGCTCGCGGAGTGCTCGGCGCGCTGAGCGGTCTCAAGTCCCTCACTCGGGGTTTCGTCGCTCCACCGTTGAGGATCAGTGCCTCGACCCTCGGCGCAGGCATCAGCCCGACGTGCCTTCCAATTGGGGAGATAGTCGTCATTCGCCGTGCTCCGGTCGACGTACTGACTTTCGAGCCTCTTGACCACGACGAGCTGCGGGCAGACGCCGAAGATGTCCTGCGCAGCCAGCGATCGCAGATTTTCAGCCTGGCCGCCCTGCGGGCTGCATCGGCGACGGTCCTGGCGCGGGAGCGAGCAATCATTGGCGCCGCCCTGGCGACCGTTCCAGCTCATCGGGTCCTGGTGCCGGCTTCCTGGCCGGCCGACCAGGCGATCGGAAGACTCGCCCAGGAGCTCAGGCTGGAACGATGAGTTACGTCGCCCGCGTGAACAGCGTCCGTCGCGTGCCGTTGTACCGCAGCTCGTTCGCGCTGATGCTGACCACGGCCCTCAACGGGGTTCTCGGCTTCGCATACTGGGTGCTGGCGGCGCGTCTCTACCCGGCCAAGGCCGTCGGGCTGGGTGCGGGTGCGATCAGCGCGATGATGCTCGTCTCCAGCCTTGGATGGATTGGCCTGCAGTTCGTCCTGCTGCGCTTCGTGCCCGTGGCCGGCGGCGTCCAGACTCGGCTTGTGCGGATCACCTACGTTGCGGCGATCGCGATCGGACTCGCCGGTGCCGGTGTCTTCCTGGCTGGCTTTGCGGACCTGGCGGGCCTCGGAATACTCACGCAGAGCCCGCTGACAGTGCTCCTGTTTGCCGCGTCGGTCGTTCTATGGATTGTGTTCTCGCTTCAGGACGCCGTCCTGATCGGTCTGCGCCGCGCCGGGTGGGTGCCAATCGAGAACGCCACCTTCGGCGTCGTCAAGGCTCTTCTGCTCGTATTGCTCGCGGCGTCGGCGAGCGCATGGGCGATCTTTGGCGCATGGGTGCTCGGACTCATCGGCCTGGTCCTCGCTATCAACGGCGCTCTGTTCGGCCGTTTGCTGACGCGGGAGCGCGGAGTGCCGTCGCGGCTTCCAGCGCGACGGCAACTGATTCGCTTTGCCACCGGCCATCATTTCGTCGCCGTCGCGGCGGCCATCCCGGACTCACTCGTGTCGCTCTTGGTGCTGGCGTTTCTGCCTGGTGCGGCGAACGCCTATTACTACGCCGCGTGGGCCGTTAGCTTTTCCCTCCGGCTGCTGGCGGTCAACATGTCCAACGCCCTCACCGTGGAGGGGGCGCTGGCGGAGGCCAAGGTCCGGCCGCTGGTGCTGCAGGTGGGTCGGCTGGCGCTCGTCGTAGTGATTCCGCTTGTCGTCGTCGTGATCGTCACCGCGGGTCCGATCATGCGCGCGTTCGGCCCGCAATACGAACAGGCTGCGAACCTGCTGCGGCTGTTCGCGCTCGCGCTCATCCCATTCACGATCGTCAACTTCGTCATCGCAGTGGAAAGAATCCGCCAACGTGTAGGACGGGCGCTGCTGATCGCCGGTTCCTCCACGCTCGTCACCATCGCGCTTGATCTTTGGCTGATACCGCGCGCCGGCCTCTCCGGAGCCGGTGTTGGGTGGTTGGCCGGTCAGACGCTCGGAGCGCTGATCGCGATCTGGCTCACACTGCGGGGCGATCCCGCGACGGCTTCTGTCAAGGCCAAGCGATGGCGGGAGTCTGTGCGAAGGATACGGAGACGCAACAGCGCCCTGCTCGACTAGGCACGGCAGCGCGGCGAGGCGGTGGTGAGCGCCGTCGATACCGAGTGATCACGAAATGGCGGTACCGATCCAGATCCATTTCACATAGACGTGCCCGGACCCGCCGTCATTCGTCCCGGACGGCTCAACCTGCAGCTGCCAGCGCTCCGGACCCGACCACACCTGATTGGTGCTCGTACCCACCAGCTCCCCGTCCACGTAGTAGGACCGGAATCCCGGGCCCCACGCCTGGGTGTACACGTGCCATTGGGATGAATCGAAGCTTGGCTGCACGGATCGGACATCGAACGCGTCTTGCGATCCGGACCCGCCGTAGTGCGAGTACCCCGAGAAGTCGAGCTTGTTCAGGGTTGCTTCGGGATAGTCCGACTCCGCCGATTTCGCGTCGCCGTCGTTCTGAGGCCAGAGCAGCGGGGCCTGGTGGAAGTCGGCGAGGTCGGAGGAGCCATCTGGGGCAACCCTCTCGCAGAACGACCACACGCCATAGGTCTGGTAGCGATTTCCGGCGGGCAGGGGCGACGGATCGGCGCCAACCGGGTTGGCACTGGAGTCGTTGTGCAGGTAGAAGTCCAGCACGCCGTCGTGGACCGACAGAACCGTGGAGGGCTGATAACCCTCAGCACCACCAGAGTAGGTGGAGCGCCAACCGTCGCCATACCCGGTCCAGCTCATCCCGTGATCGCCTATGTAAACGATCTGGTCGACGGCGGCCTGGGCAAACGAACCTACCGGCGCGGCCCTGGTGAAGGTGTCCATCCCCTCGAACGCATACGTGTGCCCACCGGCTGCTTGACTGCTACCCGGTGGGTCGCTCGGACATGGTCCAGAGGGGAGAGTTCCACCACCCGTCGGTGTCGTCGGCGGGGCTGCAGGCGCCGTTCCCTGCGCACCATGCTTTCTCCGATGTCGGCGATGTCGTCGGTGCTTATGGTGTTTGTGGTGTCGGGGTTGACTGACCCAGCGATCACCGGTCCGGTGACGATGAGTGGTGCGGAGGGTGTGAGTGGGGCGCCCGTTTCCCGATGCAAGGGCTGTGCCGCCGAGAAGCCCAACGACCGCCAGAGCTACGAGTGTCCAGAAGCGTCTCACTGCCTCAACGCCTCATTCGCGCCAGACGGAGGTGCGCCGGTGCATGAGTCAGAACCCGAACCTGCCGACCATCGAGTTGGCCGAAGCGGCGTTGGCCAGGAGTGGCAGGCCGAGCAGTTGCTCCGTTGTGCGTAACAGCGAGTAGTGACTGTAAGAGGTCCCGTCCCTCACGGCGTGCGTGTAGGGGGAGATCACAATACATGGGATTTGATTACCGCTCGAGCCGGAGTTTTCATCCCACACTATGAAGATCGCCGTGTTTCCGGCCTGATACTGCGATGTCGACATGAGCGCCGGCAAATACCCCTTGAGGAAGTTGTCGCCGTCGGAGATGGTCCCGTCGTGCATGTCGTTGATTACGTTTGGCGTGACAAAGGTAAATCGTGCGCTGAGGTCAGGCGCGGATCCGGACGGCATGTCGTAGTTGCCGCAGTCAGACCCGAGGTTGGTGTAGTACGCCTCCGGATCGTGCCGAACCGCGTACTGGCCCGAGTTGCTCTGGGCGCAGTTTGACGGCATGCTCTCCTCCACCGACCGAGACGCACCGCCTGGCAACTGGCTGAAGATGTTCGGAACGTTCAGTTTGTGACTAGAGGGATCGCTGTCATCTGTAATGCCCTGAGCACTACCGCTGGTCATCGCGATGTAGTTGGGTAGGCTCGGGTGGGAAATGGCGGAATAGTTCGTGGCCAGGCCGTAGGTGTTTGCCAGGCTGTTGATGTACGGAGCTGCGGCCGACCCGATGATCGATGCGTAGTCCTCGTTCTCCATCACGACCCACACCACGTGCTGGATCTGGCCGCCGCTCGCAGTGGGGGTGACGGTTGGGGTGCCCGGAAGAGAGACGGGACGCGTTTTCCGCCGATGGCGTCTGCGATGGCCTATTCTGCGCCACGCGTTGCCTCGGCAACGATCGGCGCGGTGATGGCCAGCGCGATGATGGCCCGCACGGTGGTGGGCCGCGCGGTGATGGCCCGCGCGGTGAAAGCAGGCTTGGTGATGCCCTGTGACGTGACGGGTGTCGCGCTTATGGTGGCGAATGGAGCGCCGACCGGTGCCATCCGGGCGAGCGTGGCGCTCGCGGGCGGTGACCGTACTAACCACGGCGAGAAGCCCGGCTAGCGCCAGACCTACGAGTATCCAGAGTCGTCTCACGGGTTCTTAGCTCCTTGCTCGTTTGCCGTGCGGTTCTGCTGGACGCACCGTCTCTCGGTCATGCAGCTCGTCGAACGAGGCTTTCTGCAAGCTGAGCGACTTGGGGCGCGAAACCGGTCTGCACCGTGGCCTGGGGGCGTCTGCCGGTGCTACGACGCGCTGACTTGACCGTCCCGCCACACGCGCGTATCTCATCCAGAGCCTCGGTCCCTGCATGTGTGCGCGACAGCGGCTGGTATTCCGCGTGTCGATGTCGCGTGGGCACACTAGCACCCGCGCTAGCGATCACGTCAGCGACCGCTTCGTCATTGGTCCCTCCCGGTCGGGATTCGCGGCGCCTCGTGGGGACGCCGCTCGACTGGGGCCTCCTTTTACCCGTTCAGCGAAATCCCAAACATGAATTGAGCGCTCGACGGAGTCCCAGGGCCGCCGCCGGGCGGGCCGGGACCGCGGAGCTCAGGCCGTCCCGGTGTGTCTATCGGACATTTGGGGCTCGTTGCAGCGGACCCGTGCCAATCCAGACCCATTTCACATAGACGTGACCGGAATCGCCGTCGTTTGGACCCAGCGGCTCGATCTGCAGTTGCCAGCGTTCGCGGCGCGACCAGACCTGATTGGTGCTGGTCCCCACGATCTGCCCGTCTACGTAGTAGGACCGGAACCCAGGCCCCCAGGTCTGGGTGTAGACGTGCCACCGGGTGGGATCGAAGCTCGGCTCCACGGATTGGACATCGAACATGTCTTGCGCTCCGGACCCGCCGTAGTGCGAATACCCCGAAAAGTCAAGGGCGTTCAAGTCTGCCTCGGGATAGTCTGATTCTGACCGCTGCCAATCTCGGCCGGTCTGGGGCCAGAGCAGCGGAGCCTGGTGGAAGTCCGCGAGATGGTGGGAATCGCCGGGGGCCACTCTTTCGCAGAAGGACCACGCGCCATAGGTTTGGTATCGATGTCCTGCCGGCCGGGGCGAGAGATCTGCGCCGACTGGGTTGCCCTTGGTGTCGTTGTGCAGGTAGTAGTCCAGAACGTCGTCGTGGACGGACAGAACCGTGGACGGCTGATAACCCTCGGCCCTACCAGAGTTGGTGGAGGGCCAACCATCGGGATACCCCGTCCACCGCATCCCGTGATCACCCCTGTAAACAACTCGATCGACACTCGAGGTGGCGAACGAGCCGAGCGGCGCTGCCTTGGTGAAGGTGTCCAGTCCTTCGAGCGCGTACGTCTTGCCCCCGATGGACTTCGTCCGTCCCGGACCTGGATCCGGGCACCGCGCGATCCTCGGACCGTCGGCACGGCCCGGTGCCGTAGGCCCTGCGCCCCACAGCGTGCTGGCGCCTCCGATAAGGCCCGCCGTGACCAGGCCCGCAAGTATCAGGAGTCCCCTCATCAACGCCGTTGCCTTATCCCGTGCGCTGCTCACCCGCGGAGGCGGGCCGGATCTGAACTGCGCCTCGCGGCGCACGCTGACGGCGCCGGTATCCGGCCGCTGCCTGGACACTCGAATGACGCCACTTGGCGCCTCCGCGCACCGTTGGAACCCCGTCCTCATTCAGCCGATCAGCGATCGCCTGAAGCGTCATGCCTTGGGCTCGCATGTGAGCGATCCGCTTGCTGAGGTCGGGATCGTCCACGACCGCCGGCCGTCCGGTTGAGCGGCCATTCATGCGCGCTGCCTGGAGTCCGTTCCGCGTCCGCTCGCTGATCCGGTTTCGCTCCCACCCCGACACCTCAATCAGCAGCCCGGCGGCAAGCCGGCCGCCCTCACACTCGGTGTCGAACGCGTCAGCCGAGGCGACCAACCGCGCGTTGAGGCCGAGAATCCACTCCATGATCGTGCCGAGCTCACCGACCGACTCGGTGATTCGTGATAGCTCTGCGACGACCAGACCAGCCGCTTCACGAGAGTTGATCCGATGGAGCGCGTAGGCGAGGCCAGGGCGGTTTAGTCCCTTACCGGTCGTCGGACTACGCTCCCCTACAACCTCGAGCAACGCCAGGCCGCGACGCTTGCACTCGCGGGTTATCACCTCCGCTTGCTGCTTGAGTTCGAGGCTGGCGGCCGACGCGGCGTAAGCACAGCTGGCATAGCCGATAACCGGTAGCTGGGTCGCTCCGTTCGCGGATCGCATTCGCGTGGCATCGATCGTGGCGCCACGCCTTGGCGCCGCCAGGCGCTCGTCCGGATCCACGGTTCCTAATGACGACCCGCCCCGAGCTTCTTCGACGTCTTCACGTTCGATCTGTTTGTTCTCGCCCATCCTGTGCCCCTTCTAAAGTGAACCGGGATCGTTCGCGATCTCTCCCTTCGCGATCGACCAAAAACTCCATCTCGGCTGCAGCCGAGCCTCTGCGCGCGACGACCAGCCCTCGGCCGTCTCTGGAGTTATCCGGGGCGCTCCAAGCGATGGGCCTCCGGAGATTGGAGATGACCGGACGCCTCTGTTACGAGCCTGAACCACCACACGGGGATCAAGGCGATCGCCATCACGAGGATCAGCAGGTTCGGTGCGCCGGCTCCACCTGGCGGCGATGGCTCGCCGCCCGCGGGACCTCGTGGACCGTGGGTCCACGAGGTCGGTTCGGACTGCGCGGGCGGATCGGCCGAGGGGGACGAAAGCCGCCGGTCCATCGCACGCATGCGACGAGCGGCAACCGAGCGAACGACCGCGGGCCAACCAATTACTGAGGCCGATGCCGGACTCGATGGCTGCTCGCCGCCAAACAAGCTCGCCACGCTCGAGTCCCGCTCGAGGCTGGCGTCAGTGACAGCCGGCGGCGGCCAGGGATTTGTGTTGCGAGACCGCTCGCCCGGCTGGCGCGGTGTGGTCGTTGCGCTGTCGCTGCGACGATGGGTGCGTCCGACGACGGTGGAAAAAGGCCTCAGTGAATCGGCCGGGGTGACCTTCCCCGCGGATTCGGGCGGTGTCTGCCGCGACCCGGGATCCCTCGACCCGGTGCTGCCCGCGGCTGAATTCTGCGTTTCCGAGGGGGCCCCTTGCGTGACGCCCGTCGTAATCCCCGCCGGATCGATCTGACTACTGCTGGACGCGCCGGCGGTCACAGATGACCCATCCGCCGGGGCGACCACTGCCAGCGACCCGGTGCCCGCTGCGACTCCACACGACTGACTGACCACCGCTACCACAGACCCACCCGCCGACGCGCCTACTGACGAACCTCCACACGACTGGCTGATCGTCGTCGTTGATGTGGTGTTGGTGGTCGGGGAACTGGGCGGTGAAGTGGTAGTCGACGGGGCTCCGCCTGCCGGCGGGGTGGTCGGCGTGGACAGCGTACCGACCGAGGGTGGGGTGGTCGTTGTGGATGGTGTCCCGACCGAGGGTGGGGTGGTCGTTGTGGATGGTGTCCCGACCGAGGGTGGGGTGGTCGTTGTGGATGGTGTCCCGACCGAGGGTGGGGTGGTCGTTGTGGACGGTGTCCCGCCCGAGGGTGGCGTGGCCGTCGGCGTCGACGATCCCCCGGCCGACGCACTGCCCGAATTTGTCGGCACGCCGGGTGCGGGCTGCAGCGCATCTACAACGGTCGCCGCTGCCGGAGCCTGCACTGCGGCGGTCGCCGCGGCGGACGCACAGAGCAGCGCGAGCAGAATCGAGAGAGCGGCAAAGGCCCCCGCTACTTTGAGCCGCACGCCGCATTTGGTGAACCCATCCAGGGTCATCACCTGAGCGACACGATTCTTGTCACGACCCGGTGATGTTCGGCAGCGTCCACGGCCGCGAATCGCAGGACGAGCGTGACCGCTCTCGCGCGCTGCAGCGAGCGCACCGGCAGACGCAGGCGGATCTGGCTGTATGGCTTGGGGATCTCCGACTCGGTCTCGTAGAACGACGCGATCCGGTGCAGACGATGTCCGCGACGCAGCGACGCGGTCACGACGACGCCGACGCCGCGGTTGGCGTGGATCGCGACGGCGAGGCCCCGCCGCTCGATTGCGGTCAGCGAGGTGGCGAGTGGGTGGGCCTCGAACACCAGCGGCGGCCCGCTGAGGGCCGTGGCCGGGGCGCGAGATCCGCTGCGGGCGCCAGCCATGCTCGCAGCTCCGCCTGACCCTGGTCCGTGGCACGGAACTCCGGTGTGCTTGTCGATCTCGGTCCCGCCCGTGGTGACGAATTTGTAGTCGTAGCTGCTGGGGTGAAGCGTCAGCACCAGCACGCCGAATTGCGAGTCATGGGCCTGCAGGTTGGGCTGCGCCGTGCCGAGTGGGTTCAGGTTCTCGCCCCCCGTTCCCACAACGAACTCGCGAATCCCGTTGGGGTCTGCTCTCCCGGACGGGTCCTGCTGCGCATAGTCCTCGTACAGGTGGTCGTGGCCGCCCAGCACGATGTCAGCGTGGGCCTGGTAGAGCGCGCTCCACAGCGGGGCGACCCCTGGGCTTCCGAGCGTCCAGCCCGAGGAGAACAGCGGGTGATGCCAGAAGCCGAGCACGCACGCGCTCGGGTGTGCCGCCAGGTCGGACTGAAGCCACGAGGTCTGCGCCGCCGTCGTCGTGCCAGGGAGGGGGTCCGAGCAGCCGGAGTCCGAGCAATTGGAGTTGAGCGCGACGATGTGCCAGGTGCCGAGGTTGAACGAGTAATAGCCCCCCGGGGGATGCGCGACCGCGCCGAAGTACTGGAAGTAGCCCGCCGCGGAGCTCGTCCCGTACTCGTGGTTCCCCGGAACGGGATCCACGATCGGGTTGAATAGCCCCCAGGTCGCGTTATAGGCGCCCGCACCGGTGTACTCGCTGAAAGCGCCGCTCTCGTACTGGTTGTCGCCCAGCACAAACACGGCGCTGGGGTTCTGGTTCCTTGCGGTGGCCTCAGTCGCTGATTGCTGGCAAGAATGAGCCGTATCGCCCGCGGGACAGGCGATATCCCCCGCCGCGACTACGACAGGGTCGGTGGGCAACCCGATCGCTCGTGTCGCCGCTGATGTTGCCGAGTCCAAGCCCGAGGCGTTGCCGGCAGTCACCACGACGCGAAGCGTCGAGCCGACGTCAGCGCTCCCGAGTAGATATGTGGACGTGGTCGCGCCGGTCACGTTCTGGCAGGCACCGCCGCCCGCGTTGCATCGCTGCCACTCGTATCCGTAGCTTGTCGGGCTGTTCGTCCACGTTCCGGTTGAGGCGCTCAGGCTGGTGCCCTGCGTCGCGGTGCCGCTGATCGTGGGAACCGCGGTGTTTGCCGGAGCGGTCGACGCCGGAGCCGGTGGTGGGGAGATCGGCGCGACTGGGGAAGTCGTTGGCGGGACTGGCGGTGGAAACAACGGCGACCACGGGGGCGGCGTCTTGCGCTTGCTGACCTTCACGCAGCGCGGTACGCGCATGTAGACGATCTTGCCGTGATGGCGCACGATCCTGCCGTGCCGCCGGACGGGCACCCGAATGCTGCGGCGCACGTAGCCTGGCCGGCACTTCACCCGATGATGGCTGGTCTTCGCTTGCGACTCCCCTGCGAATGCCAGTGAGGCCCCTATCGCCAGGAGCACGGTGCCCAACGTACACGCCACGGCGGTGAACCGCCGACCAGGTCGAGGCTGACCTAGAGCTCGCAACAGCGCCTGGTGCCTGCTGGCGAGGCCCACCCCGGTAACGCATCGGCCCCGCAACAGTAGGCTCGGCTTCACCACCGGATTGCCCACAACACCTAGTGTGTTGACACGTCAGCCAGCCGCCAATGGGCCTCGTCGCCCCTCATGCGTTCAGAGCTGAACGATGCGTGGACGTGGCAGCTCGCGAGGCTTAGCCGCCGCCGGTCACGGTCCCGGTTCCGGATGACCCCGAGCCACCGCCGGAGGTGCCGCTGCCCGAGTGTCCGGATCCGCTCTGCGGGGCGGGCGGCCGAGAGACCGGGCGGGGGGGCGAGACTGGGCGTGGCGGTGCAGAGGAGACCGGGTGCCGGGCCGGGGGCGGCGACGTGACCGGCGGTGCCGGCACAACCGGCGGCGCGGCGGAGACGGTAGGCGCCGGCGCGTGACTCGAGCCTGAGCCGCCACCGGACGTCCCGGTGGTCACCTTCACCGGTGTCGAGCGGGCGACGGGTGCGCGCGAGGCCGGCGGCGAAGCGGAAGCCCGGGACCTCACCACATTCCGTGGCCGAGGCTTCGGGATCACTCGCGGCCTCGGCGTGCGCTTCGGTGCGACAGCAGCCTTGTGGGCAGCGCTCCCGCGGGGCGGAGACGCCGCTGCGGGCGCAGGCGCTTGACCCGTCGGTGCTGCTTGATGGCTGGCGCCCGCGAGCGCGCTCGCCTTGGATAGTCGCTTTGGGGCGCCCGAGAGGAGCGAGCTCACCGCAACCAGCGCCGCGACGGCGATCGCGGACACCGTGAGCAGGACTGCCGCCGTCCCCGCTGACCGTCGGTGCCGCCGACCGTGAGCCCCACGCGTGCGATCAATGGTCGCGCGCCGACCGGGCGCCTCGCCCGTGTGCGGCGCCCGTCGGGCGGTGATGAGCGCCGAGAGGTTGGCGGCATCGGGATCACCACGGTGTTGGGCTCGTTGAAATGCCGCCTCGGCGCGGGCGAAATCGCCCCGCTGTGCAGCAACGACAGCGAGGCCGCACGCCGCTGCAGCATGGCCCTGCGCGTCCGCAAGCTCGTAGGCCTTCACCGCGCGGGCAATGTATCCGCGCTCCTCGAGCAGCGCTCCGAGATTGAACGCGCCGTTCGGCTCGCCACGCTTCAGCGCGCGGCGATAGCACGCCTCTGCGGCCCGCAGGTCGCCACGCTCTTCGAGCATGACGCCGAGGTTGAGCGCGGCCGCGGCATGGCCCAGCGAATCGGCTTGCCTAAAAGCACGCTCGGCGGTGGCCAGATCACCACGCTCTGCGAGGAGCACCCCGAGATTGAACCTCTCGTCGGCGTTCCGGGCGCCGTCGAACGACCCGCCGGCCTGGCAGGGGATCCGCAAAGAAGCAATGGGTTTACCGCTGGATCGCAATGACCTTCGCGCTTCGACAGTGTGGTCAGCAGTGTGATTGCTCCACGAAGCGGCGGCCAATGGCCTTGCCCGGCCCTCCTGCGTTCAGAAGTGAACGATTCCTCACAAACACTAGCTTCCGCCTGCTACCGTCCTACTAGACAGAAAAGTAGGGCCAGCAGTTGACGGCATAACGGCGCCACGGATCGGCAAGCCGAAGCGAGGGTGCTGTGCTCGACTGCCTTACAAGCGAGGGTGATGTGCTCGACCGCGTTACGTCTGAATCCGCGGAGCTGACCGTGTTGCTTGCCGACGATCAAGGCGCCGCGCGCGTCGGGATCCGACGCGCGATCGAACCGCATGGTGTCCGCGTAGTCGCGCAGGCATCGACCGCCGCTGAAGCACTGCGGATGGCGCTCCAGCACCGACCGGACGTCTGCCTGATCGCGGTTGGGCTGCCGGGTAACGGGATCGAGGCCGCACGGATGATCAAACGAGCGGTGCCGACAACGAAGATCGTGATAATGACGGCCGCGCGGCGCGACGAGGACATGTTCGGGGCCCTAAGGGCAGGGGCGGACGGCTACCTGCTGATGACCACCTCAGCTCAACGACTCCCGCACGCCATCCTCGGCGTCGCCAGAGGCGAGGCCGCCTTGCCGCGAGAGATGACTGCTCGTCTGATCCTCGAATTCCGAGAGCGGGGAACCAGACGTCGCGTCACCTTGCCGGCGACTGAGGCCGAGGTGGAGTTCACAGCTCGCGAGTTCGAGGTCGTCGAACGCCTGCGAAAGCACGAGCGGACCGCTGAGATCGCTTCCGAGCTGGGAATCTCGGAAGTCACCGTGCGCCGGCACGTGTCATCGGTTCTCCGAAAGCTCGAATCACCCAACCGCGACAGCGCCATCGAGATCCTGGAGCAGGCCGAAATGCAGAGCCTGTAGCCGGCCGCTCACGCGGCGTGCCGCGCGACGATGCGGACGTTTGATGGCTCTCCGATCGTGCCCGACCGAGTTCACGATGTGAACGTACGTGCGCAGGATGACCTATTCACGGCGCCGATCGGTGGCATCAGACTGTGACTCAGTCCGTCATGAGGACCGCACCACAATCTCCGCCTGCATCCGGATCACAGCTCGCGCGCGCTGATAAGCGTATGCACGATGCTTTGACGGACCTGGATGCGTACGCGCTGTTACTGGAAATCCAGTGCCAACGGCTGGAGAGGCGCGTCATCCAGCTCGCAAACGCCGGCTTATCGGACGCGGAGTGCCTCGCGCAACTGCGCGAGCGCGCTGAGATGGCGGAGGAGCTGACGGCCTTTCGCAGCGCTGTCGCGGCGTTCGGCGGGGAAGTCCGCGGGGGCGGCGACCGTTCATCGTTGCCGTGATTTCTTCGGAAGGCCAGTCCTACCGTCAGTTGCACATGAGAGGCGACCGGATCACAGCATTGGTGGTCGATGATCACGAGCTGTTCCGCGGTGGACTGGTGGAGCTGCTGGAGGAGCGCGGAATCGAGGTCGTGGCCGAGGCGGCCCTTGGGTCCGAGGCCATCGCTCAAGCGTGCGAGCTTCGTCCCGACGTCGTGCTGATGGATCTGAACCTGCCCGGAATGTCGGGCATCGAGGCGACGCAGAGGCTGACAACCGCTGCGCCGCTGGTGAGAGTGCTGGTGCTGACGGTTGCCGCCGACGAGCGGACTGTCACCGATGCTCTGCTGGCCGGAGCCTGCGGCTACCTGCTCAAGGACGCGCCCACCGATCAGATCGTCGAGGGCGTGAGGGCGGCCGCGCGCGGCGAGTCGATGATCTCACCGCGTGTCGCCAGACATCTGATCCGACACGTCCGGCGCCCGACTCCCGAAGAACAGCGACTCCCGGACTCGCATCTCACGCCTCGCGAGATGGAGGTGCTGGGCTTCATCGCGCGCGGCATGGACAATCCCGAAATCGCCCACACCCTGTATCTCAGTCAGCATACGGTGAAGAATCATGTGTCGAGCATCCTGGTGAAGCTACAGGTCCAGAATCGCATCCAAGCAGCTGTGCGAGCTGTGCAGCGAGGAATCGTCTAGCACGCGTCGGACCGCCGGACCAGTCTCGATCACGCCTGAACGCCGGATGGCCGCGTGTGCTCATTGACGGTGAGAGGCCATCGCCTTCTAATTGATGCCTTGGCAGCATCTCACCCTCAGGCCGTGCTCCTTGTCAACACGGTCACCGCGGAGTAGTGCGATCGTCCTTCTGGGCGGCGGCCGTGGCTTGGCGCGCGTGTTGGGTGCTCTTCGAGGCGTGGACTGCGATCCGACGGTGATTGTCAGCATTGCGTATGACGAACGCGCCGGCAACGACGTTCTCCGGCAGGCGAACGGCCCCACCGTGGAGGATCTGCGGCGCTCACTCGAAGCGTTGGCCGGGGATGAGTTGGCGCTGAGGCGCGCCATCCGACGACCGTTGACGGTTGAGCGCTTGGGACGGTATCCGTTGGGCAACTTCGTGATCGCCTCGCTCGCCCGCGCGTTCGGCGATCACGCCACCGCGAGCCGCTGGCTGGGCGAGCAGCTCGGAATCTCCGGGATGGTGCTGCCGGCGACCACCGAACCCGTGCCCCTTGAGATCGAGCTGGCCGACGACGAGGTGACGAACGCCGGCCGTGGAAGCGGATCCGCTGGCAGGCTCAGGCACGTGCGGTTCGCGACAAAACATCTCGAGGCTCCGGCCGAAGCGGTCGCCGCCATCAAGGGCGCGCGCTGGGCGCTGCTGGCTCCCGGCTCGTTGTACCGCAGCGTGCTGTCCACCAGCGCCGTGCCCGATCTGACCTCTGCGCTGAGGAGCACTCACGCGCGCATCGTCTGGATAGCGAATCTGGAGCCCGACTCGCACGATACGGCCGGCATGGCCGGGATTGATCACCTGAGCGCCCTAAGACGGCACGGCGTGCGGGTCGATGCAGCCTTGTATGACCCGGAAGCGACCCTTCGCCTCGAGCCCGCGGTACTTGCGCGCTACGGAGTTGCGCCGATGGCGCGGGCGCTACGGAGCAGCAGCGACAACGCGGTGCACGATCCCGACCGGTTGCGGTCGGCACTGCGAGAGCTGTTCAGCTCACTTCCTACCAGCACGCTTGGCCGCTGACGCGGGATCCGCTCCACTTGGGGGATTGGTCGGCGGACACTCCGTCATCGCCTGCGCCGAATGACGGTGGTCACTTCGACGTCGGTGCCACCCGCAGGTCGCCGCCGGGCGATGAGGTGGCCGCCAAGCGCCGCGGCCCGTGAACGCATAGCCGGAAGCCCGAAGCCGCCCGGATCTTCGGTTGGTGGGCGGGGGAGGATCCCCCGACCGTCATCGGAGACCCGCATCACGAGTTCGGCGCCTCGGCTGTGGAGGACCACGTCGACGTGGCGCGCCCCGCCGTGCTTGACAGCGTTGACGATCGCCTCGCGCGCGATCCGAACGAGGTGCTCGCGGTCTTTGGCATCGAGCTGCTCGAGTTCATCGTCTTGTTCGGCCTCCGTCCACACGACGACCTCGACGTGATAGAGCGACTCGAGCTCCCGGGCCACCTGCTGAAGCGCGGCCTCGACGCCGGGCGCATGTGACGCGGACAGGTCCAGGATGGCTCCTCGCGCGACGGCGAGCGCTCTGCGGGCGGCGATCGCGACCGGATGCTCGTCGCCGAGCTGCGGGATCAGCCGGCGAGCCTGGGTGGCGATCACTGCAAGGTCCTGAGCAATGCCATCGTGCAGATCGCGCGCGATTCGGGTTCTCTCCGCATCGAGCATCGCGTGCTCGCGCGCGCTGCGCGCCCGAGCATGCTCGTGGAGGGCAGCCGTGACCAGGAGACCGTAGACGACAACTCGCAGTGCGTCCGCCGGCGTTATCCAGTCCGAGGCCACCACGGGCACCGCCACGTACTGCAGTCGCACCGCGGTCAGCAGGAAGCACGCGCCGGCAAGCAGGCTTCCCCGCTCGTTTGCTCCGATCCGCCAGGCAAATGCGGCCCCGGCCACACACTGGGTCGCCGCAGAGGCGATCGTGACCCACAGCCACAAGGTCGTGTGTGAAGCATCGCTCGCCCTCGACGAGGTGAGATCCGCCTGCGTGATGCCGCGTTTGGCGGCGATATCGAGGGTCACCGCCACGACCAGTGCGGCGAGGCAGGTGACCCCGATCAGCATGACCGGAACCCAGCCTCGAACCCGTTTGCGGCTTGGCGCAAAGGCGGCTAGCGCGAATGCGACCGCGACGATCACCTCGGTGACCAAACGGACGCCGTATACGGGGCCGATCGCCGCGGAGTCCGAAAGCGCGGGCAGCGCCGAGAATGCGAAGTCCGTCGAGGAGACGGTGACGAGCGCGGTCAGCAGCAACAGGTCGCGCCAGGTCCTAGTCCGTCGGAACTGCGAGCCCAGAAGCACGGCGGCAGCGACCGCGCAGATCGCCAAGAGCACGTCGAGCGCGCTGCGCGCTTCATCATCCGCGAGGTGCCCCTGCCACACTCGCTCGACGATCGCGAACGCGATCGCCAGCAGCGCGAATCCGGCGACGGTCACGGCATCAGCGGGGGCTCTTCGTCGACGCGCCACAACCAGCATGCGCACGTCGAGCCCCCAGGATCTGGTCCAGCTCATTTCTACTACGCCCCTTACAGCTGACCCTGAGTCTACCATTTCGCCGCCATTTGTCTCGAAAATGTGTAGAGGTTGTTGATGTTGCTCCTCATCTGGTAGCGCCCCGGCCGTCAATTCGGGGTTGACGGCGGCGCAGCGTCAAGGTAGACTTGACGCTATGGCGCCGTGCCCCCGCTCGACGAGCTGATCGGAGATCTTCCGCCGGGGTCGCCGCTCGAGCGGCTGCCGACGGCCAGCCTGCTTGCCCAGCGCCTACACGCGCGCGGCGACGAGCTGCTTGACCAGCTCGTGGACGCCGCCCGCGCGCAGGGCGCGAGCTGGACCGAAATCGGACGCGCGCTGCAGACCAGCAAGCAGGCGGCTCAGCAGCGCTTCGCGGTCGTCGCGCAGGCGCCGATGAGTGACACCCCGTTCGGCTTGACCGGCGCCGCCGCCGACGCGTTCGCCGCCGCCGCCGGCGAGGCCCGGCAGCTCGGACACCATTACGTCCGCCCCGAGCACCTCATCCTCGGACTGCTATCGCTGCCCGAGGAGATGGCGGCGCGCGCGCTCGCCGATCAGGGGGTCTCGCTGGACCGCGCGCGCAAGCAGGTGATCGCGCGGTTTGAGACCGCCGCACCGCGCCCGCACGGTTCGCTCGGCGTCGCGCCGCAGACCAAGCGGCTACTCGAGCTCGCGCGCACGATCGGACGGTCGCTGTGCCATCAGTGCCCCCGGACCGAGCACGTGCTGCTCGCCGCCGTCTCGCCGAAGCTGGACAGCCCCGCCGCGGGGCTGCTGGCCGAGTGCGGGAGCGACCCGGCGGAGATCCGCGAGCACGTGATGCGCATGATCCTCGAGCAGTCGCCGGAGCTCGCCGGCGCGCTCAGTCGCGAGTCGTGGCTCTCGAGGCTCACGAGCAGACGCCGCTAGCT
Organism: uncultured Solirubrobacterales bacterium; assembly: GCA_963725925.1. Classification (GTDB taxonomy): domain Bacteria; phylum Actinomycetota; class Thermoleophilia; order Solirubrobacterales; family Solirubrobacteraceae; genus Palsa-465. The sequence goes on along the minus strand of CAVSAY010000014.1, from coordinate 53,326 downwards.
ACTATCGCGGTGAATCACGATTCACGGCGACCGAGGAGACGAAGTGGACCTGAATGACACTCCCGAGCAGGCCGCGTACCGCGAGAAAACGCGTACGTGGCTCGAGGCCAACCGCGACCAGGCGCCACCGCGATCGGGCTCGTCGGAAGACAAGGCCTACATCGACTCGCGACGCGCCTGGCAGCGCAAGCTCGCCGAGGCCGGGCTGGCCGGCGTCACCTGGCCCAAGGAGCTGGGCGGCCAGGGTCTGGGGCCGATCGAGCAGGTGACCGTCAACCAGGAGCTCTCGCGCGCCGGCGTGCCCGGGATCCTCGACGTGATCGGGATCGGCATGCTCGGCCCGTGCCTGATCGCGCATGGCTCCGAGGAGCAGAAGAACCGGCACCTGGGGCCGATGCTCCACGGCGACGAGGTGTGGTGTCAGATGTTCTCCGAGCCCGCGGCCGGCTCTGACCTGGCCGCTGTTCAGACCCGCGCGCGCCAGGGCGACGACGGCAGCTGGACGCTCAACGGCCAGAAGGTGTGGACCACCAACGCGCAGTTCGCGTCCTTCGGATCTGCTGCTGGCGCGGACCGACCCCGACGTGCCCAAGCACAAGGGCCTGACGATGTTCATCGTGCCGATGGACGCCGAAGGGGTGACCGTCCGCGGTCTGCGCCAGATCTCCGGCGAGGCCGAGTTCAACGAGGTGTTCTTCGACAACCTCGTGCTCGACGAGGACGCCGTCGTCGGCGGCGTCGGCAACGGCTGGGGCACGGCGCTCACCGTGCTGATGTTCGAGCGGCTGACGATCGGCTTCGGGTCGGAGGGATTCGGAAACCCGACCCGGCTGTCGGAGACGCTCGCGCACGACGCGCACGCCCGCCGCGACTCCGAGACGCGCCGGCGCCTGGGCAACGTGATCTCCGAGCTGCTGGCGGTGCGCTTCAACGGCTACCGCGCGCTGACGATGCTCTCGCGTGGGCAGATCCCCGGCCCCGAGGCCGGGCTGGCAAAGGTCACGATGGTCAACGCCGCGATCGAGGCGACGGATCTCGCCGCCGACGTGCTCGGCCCCGAGGCGCTCGACAGCTCGAGCGAGTGGAGCTACCTGATCTCGTTCCTGCCGGGGCTGAAGTCCGCGGGCGGGACCGAGTCGATCCTGCGCAACACGATCGGCGAGCGCGTGCTCGGCCTGCCGCCAGAGCCGCGGTTGGACAAGGGCGATCCCATTCAGCGAACTGCGGGCCAAGGAGAAGGCGGGGGTGACCGGATGAACTTCGCGCTGACAGACGAGCAGGAATTCCTGCGCGAGGCGGCGCGCGGCGCGCTGTCTCGGCACAAGACGATTGAGGCGGCTCGCGACGCGCTCGAGGACCCGGGCGCGCTGCCCGACCTGTGGCCGATGGCGGTCGAGGCCGGATGGCCCGGGCTGCTGATCGACGAGGAGCACGGCGGCGCCGGGCTCGAGGCATTCGACGCGCTGCTCGTCGCCGAGGAGCTCGGCCGCGTGCTCGCGTCGGTGCCGCTGCTCGGGCTGCTGCCCGCGAGCGCGATCCTCAACGCGGCCGGCGACGAGACGCTTGCGGCGATCGCGGCCGGTGAGCTGCGCGCCGCCTACGTGCCGACCCGCCCGCCCGGCGACGTCGAGCAGAGCTGGACCGTGCAGCCTCGCTTCGGGGCTACCCCGATGCCCGCGCCGCAGGCCAAGATCACAGACGGCGAGGCGGTGCTGGAGGGGACGGTCGCGTTCGTCCCAGATGCGCCAGGTGCCGGCCTGCTGGTCGCGATCGGGCGCGGTGACGGCGGCCTGCCGGTCGCCGTCGCGATCCCCGCAGACGCCGACGGCGTGTCGGTCGAAAAGGTCGTTTCGTATGACGCGACCCGCTCGCTCGGGCACGTGACGTTCTCCGGGGCACGCGGCCGCCGGCTCGACGTCGGCCCGGGCGTGCTCGACGACGCCTGGTACCTCGCGAACGCGCTGCTCGGCGCGGAGTCGCTGGGCTCGGTGCAGACCTGCCTCGAGGTCAGCGTCGCCTACGCCAAGGAGCGCTTCACGTTCGGCCGCGCGATCGGCTCCTACCAGGCGATCAAGCACGAGCTGACCGAGGTCCTGCGCCAGCTGGAGAACGCGCGCGGCCTGCAGTACTACGCCGGCTGGGCGCGCGAGTCCAAGCCCGACGAGTTCCCGCTGGCGGCCAGCGCCGCCCGGTCGGTCGCCGGTCACGCGCTCGACTATGCCGCGCGCGCGATGATCAACGTGCACGGCGGCATCGGCGCCACCTGGGAGCACGACGCCCCGCTGTTCTTCCGCCGCGCGCAGTTGTCGCGGCGGCTGCTGGGCGGGACCGACGACGCGACCGACCGCGTCGCCGAGCGGTCGCTGGCGAGAGCCGCGTAATCCGCGAGCAGCCTTGCGGTGTGAATTCGGATTCACTAGCATGTGAATCCGAATTCACCGCTGCGTCCAAGGAGAGCCATGGCCACCATCGATGTCACGAACCCGGCCCGAGACGTTCTCAACCAGGCTCCGTCGCTACATCCGATCAACCTGTTCGACACCGACGTCGCGCTGGGCGAGGCGCTGGAGCGCGAAGGCGGCGGCTGGGGCGTTGACCGCGTGCGCGAGGCGGGCGCCGTGGCCGGCAGCGTCGAGACGCTCGAGCACGGACGGCGCGCCGAGCGCAACCTGCCGATCCTCCGCACGCACGACCGCTACGGAAACCGGATCGACGAGGTCGAGCTCGATCCCTCGTGGCACTTGCTGCTGCGCGGGGCCGTCGAGCGGTCGATCCACTCGCTGCCGTGGCGCGAGCCGCAGCCGGGAGCGCACGTGGTCCGCGCGGCGCTGTTCAGCGTGTGGGGCAACGCCAACGACGGCGTCATGTGCCCGGTGTCGATGACCTACGCGGCGGTCCCGGCGCTGCGCGACGGGGCGCCCGAGCTGGCCGCCGAGTGGGAGCCGCGGCTGACCAAGCCCGACTATGAGCACGGCGCGCTGGCCGGGATGGCGATGACCGAGCGCCAGGGTGGCTCTGACGTCCGAGCCAACATCACGCGCGCGGAGCCTGTCGGCGACGGTGTCTATGAGATCCACGGCCACAAGTGGTTCTGCTCCTATCCGCCGTGCGACGTGTTCCTGGTGCTCGCCCAGGCCCCGGCAGGGCTCTCGTGCCTGCTCGTCGAGCGCGGGCCGGGCATGGAGTTCCAGCGGCTCAAGGACAAGCTGGGGACCCGCTCGCTGCCGTCATCCGAGGTCGAGTTCCACGGCATCCACGGTCGCTTGATCGGCGAGGAGGGCCGCGGCGTGCCGGCGATCATCCGGATGGTCAACCACACGCGCCTTGACTGCCTGCTCGGGGCCACCACCGGCCTGCGCCGCGGCACGCTCGAGGCGATCCACCACGCCCGTCACCGCTCCGCGTTCGGCGCGCTGCTCGTCGATCAGCCGGCCATGCAGAACGTGCTCGCCGACCTCGCGATCGAGTCCGAAGCGGCGACCGCGTCCGCGATGCGCGTAGCGCGCAGCTACGACGAGGACGACGCCGCGTTTCGCCGGTTCGCAACGGCGGTGATGAAGTACTGGGTCTCAAAGCGCGCCGCCGCGCACGCGGCCGAGGCGCTCGAGTGCCTGGGCGGCAACGGCTTCATCGAGGACTCCGGGATGCCGGTCCTGTATCGCGACGCGCCGCTGAACTCGATCTGGGAGGGCTCGGGCAACGTCGCAGCGCTCGACGTGCTGCGGGCGATGGCCAAGGAGCCCGAGGGGCTGCCGGCGTTCCTGGCCGAGTGCGAGCTTGCCGCCGGCGGTGACGCGCGTCTGGACTCTCATCTCGCGCGCGTGCGCGAGGAGACCGCCGCGGTGTTCTCCAGCGGCGATCCCCAGTTTCACGCGCGCCGCGTCGTCGAGGACCTCGCGGTGGCCCTGCAGGCGTCGCTGCTCGTGCGCTACTCGCCTGCGGCGGTGGCCGACGCGTTCTGCGCGGCGCGGCTCGCCGGCGAGGGCGGCCGCGTGTTCGGCACCCTTCCGGGCGGGGTCGACGCCAGGGCGATCATCGATCGCGCCTACCCCGTATGAGTGCGGTCGAGTTCGAGCTAGACGGGCGCGTCGCGCGGATCACGCTCAACCGCCCCGAGCGCGGCAACGGCATCACGCGGGCGCTGCTGACCGAGCTCGAGGCCTTGGTCGAGCGCGCCGACCTCGACCCGGAGGTCCACGTGATCCTGCTGGCGGGAGCCGGGAAGGGCTTCTGTGGTGGGTACGACCTGGTTGAGTCGGCCGAGGGTGCGATGGGTCCGACGGAAAGCGGCGCTTTGCCTGGATCCCCGCTGCACCCGGTTGTAATAAAAGAAAATCACTCGCCGGGGCGGCCCTGGGATCCGATGGTCGACCACGCGATGATGAGCCGCAACGTGCGGGCGTTCATGTCGCTGTATCACTGCAGCAAGCCGGTGGTCTGCAAGGTCCACGGGTTCTGCGTCGCCGGCGGGACCGACATGGCGCTGTGCTCGGATCTGCTGGTGATCGCGGCCGACGCGAAGATCGGGTATCCGCCGGCGAGGGTCTGGGGGTCGCCGACGACCGCGATGTGGGCGTATCGCGTTGGGCCGCAGCGGGCAAAGCGGCTGCTGTTCACGGGCGACTCGCTGTCGGGAGCGGAGGCTCTGGAGTGGGGGCTGGCGATCGAGGCGCCTGCTCCGGAGGACTTGGACGCGCGGGTGGAAGTGCTGGTCGGGCGGATCGCGATGATGCCCGTCAACCAGCTGCAGATGATGAAGCTGCTCGTCAATCAGTCGCTGTACTCGCAGGGCCTGCACGCGACGCAGACGCTCGGGACCGTGTTCGACGGCATCGCCCGGCACACCGCCGAGGGGTATGCGTTCGCGGGGCGTGCTGCCGCCGAGGGGTTTCGGGCCGCGGTGCGCGAGCGGGATGAGGTATTCGGCGACTACGGCCCGTCGACGTTCAAGGGATGACCGACCAGATCGTCGCCCCGACCCGTCAGCGGCTGCTGCGCTCGGCGCAGGAGCTGATCGAGGAGGGCGGGTACGGCGCCGCCACGGTGATCGCGATCGCCGACCGCGCCGGGGTGGCGTCGGGCACGCTGTACCGCCACTTCGCCTCCAAGGAGGATCTGTTCGTGGAGGTGTTCCGCTCGGTTTGCGACCGCGAGGTGCGTGCGATGCGGGCGGCGGCGGACGCGATGCCCGAGGATTCTTTGCAGGTGGACCGCCTCACGACGGTGCTGCTGACGTTCGCCGAGCGGGCGCTGCGGCGCCCGCGGCTTGCCTGGGCTTTGATCGCCGAGCCCGTCGATCCGTTGGTGGATGCCGAGCGCCTGGCCTACCGCGAGCGCTACAGCGCGCTGACCGCATCGGCTTTGCGGTCCGGGATCGAGCGCGGGGAGCTGCCGGCGCAGAACGTGGAGCTCACGGCGGCGGCGTTGGTCGGGGGGTGTGGGGAGGCGCTCGTCGGCCCGCTGTCGCCGTTGGCGTCGGCCACGCCCGCGCGCGAGGAGATCCTGGCGGCCCTGGAGACGTTCGTGCGGCGGGCGGTCGGCGCGTGACGCCGGCGGTCCGGGTCGAGCGCGACGGGCCGGTTTACACGGTGCTTTTGTCGCGTCCGGAGCGGCGCAATGCGGTCGATGGCGCGACTGCGTCAGCTTTGGCTGACGCTTTTCGGGCGTTCGACGCCGATCCGGGGGCTGCTGTGGCGGTGTTGCACGGCGAGGGCGGGGTGTTCTGCGCGGGCGCCGATCTGAAGGCGGTCGGCACGGCGACCGGCAACCGGGTGGCCGCCGACGGGGATGGGCCGATGGGGCCGACGCGTCTGGTGCTGAGCAAGCCGGTGATCGCGGCTGTCGCCGGTCACGCGGTCGCCGGCGGGCTCGAGCTGGCGCTGTGGTGCGACCTGCGCGTGGCCGAGGAGGACGCCGTGCTCGGCGTGTTCTGCCGGCGCTGGGGGGTTCCGCTGATCGACGGCGGCACCGTCCGCCTGCCGCGCCTGATCGGCGTCAGCCGGGCGATGGACATGGTGCTGACGGGCCGGGGCGTGGGCGCGCAGGAGGCGCTGGCGATGGGGCTCGTCAACCGGGTCGTGCCGGTGGGGTCGGGTCGCGCGGCTGCCGAGGAGCTGGCGCACCGGCTCGCGGAGTTTCCGCAGACGTGCATGCGTGAGGACCGGCTGTCGCTGCTCGAGCAGGACGGGATGGATGAGGCGGCCGCGCTGGGCAACGAGCTGCGGCACGGGCTGGTGTCGCTGCAGGAGGTTCAGGCGGGGCTCGAGCGCTTCCGCGCGGGCGCGGGGCGCCACGGGTCGTTCTCGGGCTAGCGGAGGCTCCGAGCCCAGGCGAGCAGTTCCTGTACGTGGTCGTGCGTGAGCCCGACCGCCGGATCGGTCGCGAGCAGCAGGGTCGGGGCGTCTCGGGTCTGCGCCCAGTCGGTGCAGCCCGGGTCGTGCGCGTCGTCGATCCACGCCAGGGGCCGGTCGGCGCCGACGTAGGCGTCGATCCCCGTGAGCTTCCAATGGGCGGCAGGGGGCCGGTCGAATTTGTCGAAGGCCACGAGCGGCAGCGGACCCGGCAGGCCCAGCGCGAACGGGAGGTAGTCGTTGGCTCGGTCTTCCCAACCAGTGCACCAGACGAGCTCGAACTCGTCCGTGAGGTCGAGCAGGCATTGCCCTGCGGTATCCGAGAGGAAATGGGCGATTCCGTCGACCAGCTGGAAGCGGCCGGCGGGCGGATCTGCGGGGTCGAACCCGAACAGCGAGATCACTCCATCGACGTCGATGAGTAGCAGCGGTTGGGGCGCGTGGATTGGCATTGATCCGGGTAAGAGGTTGCGAAGGATCGCGAGCAAAGCCTTCACGGAAGGCCGGCCCTACACTATGTTGAGCCTGGGAGGAACGGATTCAAGCCGGTCGCTCGCGCTGCCGAGTAACAACGTGAGGCGGCGCACCGTCGCCAGTTTCCGCTCCAGGCCTAATTAATGACTTTGATCTTCGGCATTTTGCTTGCGTTGGCGTGCGCTCTTGCGACCAACGTCGGCTTCCTTTACAAGCACCGCGGCGCCTGCGCCGCCCCTCCGGTCAACATGCGCCACCCGCTCCGTACGGGCCGCGCACTGTTTGCCTCACCGATGTTCTCGATCGGCATGCTGATCGCGACCGGCGCTTGGATCTTCCACGTCGCGGCGATGTCGATGGCCCCGCTCTCGATCGTCCAGATCGTGCTCGCCGGCGGCGTCGTGCTGCTGGCGGTCATGGCCGAGCGCGTGCTCGGCGTCCAGATCGGCTTCAAGCAGTGGATCGGGCTCGCCTGCACCGCCGGCGGCCTGATGCTGCTCGGCGTCACGCTCCCCGTCGCCCACGGCGCCCACTCGCAGTTCTCGGTGCCCGGGATGATCGCCTTTGAGACCACGCTGATCGTGGTCGGAACGCTGCTGATCGCCGGTCCGCGGATCGGCGCCCCGGAGGAGCACCACGGCTTCATGCTCGGCGCCGCCGCCGGCATCCTGTTCGGAGTCTCAGACGTCGCGATCAAGGCGATGTCGGGCCTCGTCGGCGCTCACGGCGTCCTCGGCCTGCTCAGCCCCTGGCTGCTGATCTGCATCGCCGCCTCGGTCGCCGCGTTCTACGCCTCGGCCAAGGGCCTGCAGGACGGCGACCCCGTCCCGGTGATCGCGATCACGGGCACCGCCGCCAACATCTCCGGCGTCATCGGCGGGATCATCGTGTTCGGCGATCCGCTGTCGGCCAACCCGGTCGCGCTCAGCATCGAGTGCTTCGCGTTCGCGCTGGTGATCGTGGCGGCCTGGCTGATGCCGGCGCCGGTTCACGCCGCGCCCGCCGGCGCCGCCGCTTAGCGGCCCTCCCGGCCGCGAAAACGACCCAATCGGCGACTCCGTCGTCGCGCTCGGGTCCTTTTCGTCGGTGAGCGACGAATAGCGACCCAAGCGACGCGACGCGCGCGTTCATTGGGTCTTTTTCGCCGCCCCGCGACGGGATGTGGCGGTCCGCGACGGCGTGCAAACGTCCCAACGCAGCCACTCGCGCTGCCGAGTGGGACGAACGCTCCCTCCCAGGGAGCAAACATCCCTCACGCGACCGGCGCGCGGCTCGAGCGGGACGTTTGCGCCACTCGCGGATCGCCGGCGACGCAAGCCCGTAGGCTGTGCGCCGTGTCAGCGGCCGGCGACGACGTCAGCAGCCCGGGAAGAACCCGCGAAGGACCCTTCTGGGACGTGATGGAGGGCCGGCGCGAGCCGCCGCCGTCGGCGGTGCTGCTCGGCTTCCGGCTGGTCGCCATCGATCCCGAGGCCGGGACGATCGAGGTCGCGTTCACGGCGACCGAGCAGTTCCTGAACCCGGCCGGCCACATCCAGGGCGGATTCCTGGCGGCGATGCTCGACGACACGCTTGGCCCGGCGCTCGTCGCCACGCTGCCGTCCGGGCAGTGGGCGCCGACGATCGACCTGCAGATCCAGTTCCTCGCGCCCGCGCTGCCCGGCGAATACCGCGGCCACGGGCGGGTGGTGCGGCGCGGCCGGGACATCGGCTTCATGGCGGGTGAGCTGCGCAACGCCGACGGGACCGTCGTGGCGACGGCGACCGCGAGCGCGATCATCCGGCAGCGGCGCTTCTGAGCCCTCGGCTCGGTCAGACCGGGTCGTCGCCTGGGTGGCCCCGACGGTCCAGCGCCATCTGGCGGGGGAGCTGTGAGCGGCGCCCGCGGGATCGGCATCCCGTGGCTCCGGACCGGCGGACCGGCGGACCGGTTCGGAACCAACCCCCAGGCTTAGTGCTCCCCGCCGTGAGTTGCGTCCCATTCGAGCTGCCCCCGGCGGCGTCGTGCGGCGTCCTCGTCGGCTAGCGCAGCGCTGCTGCGCGTCGCCTCCTGCGTCCTTGCACGCCATCCGCCGGTGACATCTCTCGGTGGGACGGAACTCACGGCGAGAACCACTTAGAACTCTTTGTCCCCCGAGCCGCTCTCGTTCACCGTGGAGGTGCTCGCGGCGTTACCGGCGCGGTCGGTGGCCGAGGCCGACGGGGTCCAGGTCATGGTCCCGCTGCCGGCGGCGGTGTCGGCGGTGACGCTCGGGGTTCCGAGCGTGATCGTAATCGTCGATCCGTTCATCACCATCGTTGACGGCGTGCCGGAGAGGCCGAAGACGTCGTAGGTGTGCGAGGTGAGGTAGTCCTTGCGACCGAGGTCGATCGTCCCGAACGGGATCTGGGTGACCCGCGGCACATCCCACACCTGGATCGTGTCGTTGGCTGAGCTGCCGCCATCGACCAGCACGACCGCGACGTTCATAGACGAGCCGTCCCAGTCCGAGAACAGGGAGTCGGGATCGACGGGCTCGTTGTACGTCAGCGTGATCGTGTCGCCGGCCTCGGCGCGGCCGGTCGTGCCGCCGCCCGCGTTCGCGGTCTGGATGCCGGACCCCTTCGGTGCTGTGTTGTCGACGGTCACGCTGTAGCTAGTCGTGGTCTTGGTGGAACCGCTGTCTGTCAGCGACACCGTGAAGGACTTCGAGCCTGCGCTCAGCGACGTCTTGGCCGTCAGCTGAGCGCTGCGGTAGTTGTAGCTCTGGCCGTCGACCGTGTAGCTGCCCGAGGCCAGCGAGGTGGCGGTCTGGCCGGTCGTGACGTTGCTGACGTCGGATGTCACGCTCGAGACGCCAGCGGGCGGGGTGCCTGAGCCGGACACGTTGGCGTAGACGTAGTAGGTCCCGCCCTGCTTGATGTAGCCCGCATTGCCGCCTGCCGACTTGGCGATCGTCGCGGCCGCGACCGTGGGGTGCGCGACCGTGATCGAGGCGCTCGCCACGTCGCCCTGGCCGTCGATCGCGTAGACGGTATGGGATCCGGTGGCGACGCCGGCCGGGATCGTCACCGTGGCGGTGACCGAGCCTGTGGCCGGGACAGTCGTGGGGCTGAGCGTGCTCGTGAGCACCGTGCCGGTGTTCTGGTCGTCCAGGCGGAAGGTCACGGCCTGGCCGGGCACGAGGCTGGTCAGGCTGGCGCTCAGCGTCGCCGGAAGAGTGGTGACGGTGGTCGAGGAGGAGAAGCTGAGGCCTGGCGACTGGATCGTGACCGATGAGCTCTGGGGGCTCTCGGTGCCGGTCCACGCGCCCTGGATGGGCGTCACGGTGTAGCGCCAGGTGCCCGACGGGACCGAGGCCTCCGTGCAGGTCAGGCCCGAGATCGTGCCCGAGCAACCGGCGCCGACCGTCTGCGCGGTGCCGCCGGCGTTGTAGCGCTTGACGGTGTAGCCGGAGACGTTCTGGCCGCCAATCGTGGTGGCCGGCCACGTGACGGTGACGCTGTGCACCGAGGCGCCGGCGGTGGGGGCCGTCGCGGTCGGCAGCTGCGCGGCCTTGACCGCGCCAGAGCCCGACCCGACCCCACCCCAGGACGCGTACGCGGTGCCCGTGGACAGGCCGGCAACCACCACCGTCAGGACGATCGCGGCGCGGCGCAGCTTCATCGACTGCCGTCCGACGTGACCTGGAAGGTGAGCGGGAAGCGCGCGCCCGAGCAGACGTTCGCGACGCCGGCCGACATGCGCAGCGCGACCGAGATCGTGCGGGTCCCGCGCCGGGGAAGCGTCAGAAGAATGGGGTAGCGGCCGCCCTGAAGCGCCCGCGCCGGGCAGCTTCCGCCCGGCTTGCCCACCTGCACGGTCAGCCAGTGGACGACCACGCGGTGGTTGAGAAGGTTGTGGACTCGCAGCTGCATCCGCTTGCTCATCCCGGGGTAGAGACCGCTGACGCTGCCGGAGACCACGATCCCCGGCCAAGTCCCGGTGCTGCGGGGCTTGGCAGCGCCCTTGCGCAGGACAGCGGCGTAGGTGGTCGCGCCCAGAAGGAGCGCGACCACCATCACAATCGTCGCCGTTAAGCGCTTCACGAGAGCAGACCCTCGTTGCTATGCCGTGGAATGCGCCTGACTAGGAGGCGTTGCTCGCCGCAGCCATGCTGACGGGAACGGAGAACGTGGCGCCCTGGCAGCTGTTGTCCGAGGCGTTGGTCATCTTGACGCTGCCGCTCAGCGTGACCTGCGAGGAGCTGTTCGCCGGGACGGCGATGCTCAGGCCGGTCTGGTCGGTGTAGGTGACGCCGGTGGGGTGCTGAGCGTCCTGGCCACAGGTGGAGTGGCTGGAGTCCGCCGTGATCGTGCCGTTGCCGGTCACGCTCGTGACCTTGATCGGGTACGAGTTGGGGTTCGTCACGTTGACGACGAGATCACCGGTCGCGCCGGGGAAAAGCGTGGCGCTGGTGGTGCCGGTGACGCTGGCAGTGGTGAGGTTCTGCGCTGACGCGGCCTTCGCGAAACCGGTGCCCCCTCCCGAGGAGGTCCACGCCGCGTAACCAAGGCTGACGATCCCCAGGACCATCACCGTCACGGCGCCGAAGATGAGACGCCGCTTGCCAAGAAATTTCATGCCTAACTCCGTCCGTTCGAGGGTTCCTGGCCTCTTCATCGGACGCTGTAGCAGAACTCTTGAATCAGTATTTCAAGAATCTCTTGAGTAGCAGTTCGTTTCAAAAGCGCTTGCCGTGGGCATCAGCGGTGCGGCCCGCGCATGCCCTGGATGCTCCTCTCAAATCACGGCCACGTGCTTCTGTACGTCGACACGTATCCGGACGCGCGCCTGCGGGAGATCGCCGCCGCGATCGGGATCACCGAACGCGCCGCCCACAAGATCATCACCGAGCTCGAGGCTGCCGGCTATGTCACACGCGAGCGCTTGGGGAGGCGCAACCACTACGACGTGCATCGCGAGGTGCCGCTGAGACACGCCCGCGTGGTGGGGCGGACGATTGGCGATCTGCTGGAAGCCCTGGAGCCCAAGGGATTCCCGCACCGGGATCGTCCGCGGGGTATCCCGAGCTAACCGCGGCTGCCGTCGAGCAGTACCCGGGCGACCTGCTCGGGATCGTCGTACGTCGGCACGTGACCGCAACCGGTCAGCATCACGAGCCGGGCTCCGGGGATCATCCGCACCGCGCGCCGGCCCTGGCGTGGCAACAGCAACCGGTCCTTGGTGCCCCAGGCGATCGTGACCGGAACCTGGATCGCCTCGCCGCCCGTGAAGCGGTCGTCGGCGATTGCGGGGAGCGTGTCGTCAAACCAGGGCGCCTCGGCAAGCGCGCGCACCTGGGCGGCGGCGTCGGCGGCGCCCAGCATCCTCGGCTTGGCGACGACCTGCGAGAACGTGAGCGTGCGCACCAGCGGCGAGGCAGTGAGGCGATCCACCCGGGGTGCGAGCAGACGCGAGGTGCGCACGGTGATCTTCAGCGAACGCCGGGCGTACGCGGCCTCTTTGTCGTTGTAGAAGCCGGCCGGCGACAGGCCGGTCGCTGACCGGACGCGGCCCTGCTTCGCGAGCTCCAGCGAGATCAGCCCACCGAGCGAGTTGCCCGCGACGTGGGGCTGCTGCACGCCGAGGCCGTCGATGAACTCGCCGACCAGCCGCGTGAGCGAGGCGATGCCAGGCGGCGTGCCCGGCGGGGGCATCGGCGAGGCGCCGAAACCAGGCAGATCGAGCGCGATCACGTCGCGCTCCGCCGCCAGCCGGCGCAGCACCGGATCCCACACCTGCCAGCGGCTGCCGATCCCGTGGATCAGGACCAAAGGCGGGCCGCTGCCGACGCGATAGTGGTTGAGATCCACTCCAGCAACCTTATTCGAGCCAGGCGGACAGGTGCAGGCGGACATGCCTGCCAGTTCGGACAATTGTTCATCCAGTTTCTGGGCGCTACCTTTGTACAAAACGGCACACGCAGAACGAGGAGAGCAATGGCGAGCACCGAAGAGGCAGTACGGGCCGAGCACGGCACGCTTCAGGAGCTGGCCAAGCGCCATCTCTGGATGCATTTCACTCGGATGTCTGCATACGAGCAGGCGGACGTGCCGATCATCGTCAAAGGCGACGGTTGCTACGTCTACGACGAGCACGGCAAGCGGTACCTCGACGGTCTTTCGGCGCTGTTCTGCGTCAACGTCGGCCACGGCCGCGCGGACATCGTCCAGGCGGGCGCCGACCAGGCCAAGGAGCTGGGCTTCTTCACCAACTGGTCCTACGCGCATCCGCCGGCGATCGAGCTCGCCGCTCGCATCGCATCGCTGGCCCCCGGCGACCTGAACCGGGTCTTCTTCACCAGCGGCGGCAGCGAAGCCGTCGAGTCGGCGCTCAAGCTCTCGCGCCAGTACCACAAGATCACGGGCAAGCCCAACAAGACCAAGGTCATCGCGCGCGAGATCGCCTATCACGGCACCAGCCTCGGTGCGCTCTCGGCAACCGGGATCACCGACTTGCGCACGCCGTTTGAGCCGCTCACCCCAGGCGGTTGCCATGTCCCGAACACCAACACGTACCGCATGCCGCTGCACATGACCGAGGCGGACTTCGCCGAGGCGGTCGCGGAGCGGATCGAGTTCGAGGGCCCCGACACCGTCGGCGCCGTGATCATGGAGCCCGTCCAGAACGCCGGCGGTTGCTTCACGCCGCCCGAGGGCTACTTCCAGCGCGTGCGCGAGATCTGCGACGAGTACGACGTGCTGATGATCTCCGACGAAGTGATCTGCGCGTGGGGCCGCCTGGGCGAGTGGTTCGGCTGCCAGCGCTATGACTATCTGCCCGACATGATCACGACCGCGAAGGGGCTGACCAGCGCGTACGCCCCGATGGGCGCGGTGATCGTGTCCGATCGCGTCGCCGAGCCGTTCATGACGGGCACCCAGAGCTTCACGCACGGGTTCACGTTCGGTGGGCACCCGGTTTCGGCGGCGATCGCGATGGCCAACCTCGATGTGTTCGAACGCGAGGGAATCCTCGAGAACGTGCGCGACAACGAGGCGACCTTCCGGGGGATGCTCGAATCGCTGCGCGACCTGCCGATCGTCGGCGACGTGCGCGGAGCGGGCTACTTCCACGCGATCGAGCTCGTCAAGAACAGGGACACCAAGGAGACCTTCGACGACGACGAGGCCGAGACGCTGCTGCGTGGCTACCTGTCCGCGGAGCTGTACCGGCAGGGACTGATCTGCCGCGCCGACGACCGCGGCGACCCGGTGATCCAGCTGTCACCGCCGCTGATCGCCGGCCCGGAGCAGTTCCAGGAGATCGAGAGCATCCTGCGCAACGTCCTCACCGAGGCCGGCAACCGGATGCACGTGCACACACCGGGAGCGCATCACCTGCATCCCGCGCCTCGAGCCTGAACCAAGTGCACTAGCGACATGCTGACCGTCCGCGAGCTGCTGAAGGATCTCGAGGTTCGCCTGGTCGCCGGCGAGGGTGGACTGCATCTGCCGGTGCGGTGGGTGCACATCTCGGAGCTGATCGATCCGACGCCATGGCTGTCCGGAGGCGAGCTCCTGCTGACCACGGGGCTACAGCTCGACACCCCCGAGCGCCAGCGCGAGTTCGTCACCCGCCTGACCGACCACCATCTCGCCGGCCTCGGGTTCGGGACCGGATTCGGGCACGAGACCGTGCCCGAGGCGGTCACCGAGATCGCCGAGGAGCGCCAGTTCCCGGTGTTCGAGGTCCCCTACGAGCTCCCGTTCATCGCGATCACCGAGGCGGCGTTCAGCCAGCTCGTCAACGAGCAGTACGCGGTGCTTCGCCGCGCTCTGACCGCGCAGGAGCGCCTCGAGCGCATCGTGCTGTCAGAGCGCGGGCTCGAGGCGCTGGTGGCGGCGATCGCCACCCTGATCGGCGCGGCGGTGCTGGTGTTCGACTCGCGCGGCGAGCCGATCATGCAGCGCGCGTTCCGGCGCACGATCGAGCCGGCCGCGGTGGCGTCGCTGCAGGGCGAGATTCGAGACCGTGCCCGTCGTCGGGAGGCCCGGGCGTTCATGCCGCTGGTGGATGACGGACACCAGGGGCTGGCGCTGCCCGTGGCATCCGACGGGGCGCCTCAGGCAGGTTCGCCCGGCCCCGTGCGGGTGCCGGAGGCGTGGCTGGTGGCGATCAAGGACAGCGGTGCGCTGTCGGACTTCGACCGTCTGACCCTGCACCAGGCCGTCACGATCGTCGCTCTCGAGCTCCTGCGCGCGCGGGTGGCGGGCGACACGGAGCGCCGACTGGCGGGAGATGTGCTCGACGCGGTGGTTCGCGGCGAGCTCGGCGGTCCAGACCTTGCGAGGCGGCTCGCGCCGTTCGGCCTGGCTGATCGGGTCGCGGCGCTGGTCATCCAGCGACCCCACAACGGCCGCGGCTCGCCGGCCCCGATCGAGACGGGGCTGCTCAACGTGCTGCGCGACGAGGCGGCGCAGGGACTTGTGGCGACGTCGGGCCAGCTCACGTGTGCGCTGCTCCCGGGGATGGCGGAGGAGGAGCTGTTCGCGCTCGCCAACCGAGTGGGATCGAGGCTCGGGTCAGAGCTCGGCGTCTCGCTGGCGGTGGGCGTGGGCCGCGGCGTGCCAGGAGGCGATGCGCGCCGGACCTTCCACGAGGCACGCTGCGCGGTCGAGGCGCTCACGCTCGGCATCGGCTCCACCCAGGGCAACGGTTCGCCTGGCGCCGTGGGCGCGCCGCGAATCGCCACCTACAAGGATCTCGGCTCCTTCCAGCTGTTGCTGTCGCTTCAGGACGACGAGTCGCTGCGCCTGTTCTGCGACTCGATCCTTGGGCCTATCGAAGCCAGCGAGGGGCACTACGGGGGCGAGCTGATGCGCTCGCTGGAGGCATTCATCGAAGAGAACGGTCAGTGGGAGCGGGCGGCAAAGCGGCTGTACTGCCACCGCCATACGCTGCGATATCGGATCCGGCGCGTTGAGGAGCTGACGGGCCGCAATCTCGGCAGCGCCCGCGACCGGATCGAGTTCTGGCTGGCATTACGGGGCCGGGAGCTGGTCACGTGACCGGCGCCGGCGGGCGAGCATCGAAAAAGAACCTCCAGGAGGTGGTCTACAGGTGAAGGTTGGGGTCCCAACCGAGGTCAAGCCCGACGAATATCGGGTTGCGCTGACGCCGGCCGGCGTCCGCGAGCTGGTCGACGCTGGTCACGAAGTGTTCGTTCAGAGCGGCGCGGGCCTCGGCTCCGCGATCACCGATGAGGGATACACCGAGCAGGGCGCGACGGTCGTGCCCGACGCCGACGCGCTGTTTGACGAGGCGACGCTGATCGTCAAGGTCAAGGAACCCCAGCCGCCCGAGGTCGGGCGTCTGCGGCCACACCACGTCCTGTTCACCTACCTGCACCTCGCAGCCGACGCGACCCTGACCAAGGGGCTGGCCGATTCCGGCGCGACCTGCATCGCCTATGAGACCGTCGAGGACGCGCGTGGCCGGTTGCCGCTGCTGGCTCCGATGTCGGAGGTCGCCGGGAAGATCGCGACCCAGGCTGGTGCGTTCATGCTCGAGAAGCCGCTGGGCGGCCGGGGCATCCTGCTCGGCGGCGTGCCCGGCGTCGCCGCGGCCAACGTGATGGTGATCGGCGGTGGCGTAGTCGGCATGCACGCGGCCTTCATCGCGCTGGGCATGGAAGCCACGGTGTACGTGTATGACCGGAACATCGACCGGTTGCGCGAGCTCGACATCGCCTTCGGGGGGCGCGCAGATACCTGCTTTGCCTCGACGCTCGAGATCGAGCAGCGGCTGCCCGCGATGGACCTCGTGATCGGGGCGGTGCTCGTCCACGGCGCCAAGGCCCCGCGCGTGATCACCCGACAGCAGCTCGGGCTGATGAAGCGCCAGGCAGTGCTGGTGGACGTCTCGATCGATCAGGGCGGATGCTTTGAGACCTCGCGCCCGACGACGCACTCAAACCCGACCTACGAGGTCGACGGCATCACGCACTACTGCGTGACCAACATGCCGGGAGCGGTGCCGATCACGTCGACCTACGCGCTGACCAACGCGACGATCCCCTACGTGTTGCACCTCGCGACGGTCGGCGTGGCGCGCGCGGTGACCGAGAACCCGGGCCTGATGCTGGGCGTCAACGTCGCCGCTGGCCAGGTCACCTACAAGCCAGTCGCCGATGCCGTCGGGATGCCGTACGTGCCGGCCGCCGACGTGCTCGAGGGCCTCGCCGCGGAGGCGGTATAGAGGGTCGTCGGCACCCTGCTACATTTGCGCACCGGATGCCGACTACCAGCCAACTGATCCGTAAGGGCCGCACGGCCCCGAAGAAGAAGCTCGCGACCCCGGGCCTGAAGTCCGGCAAGGGGCGCAAGAAGAAGGTGGCCGCGCCGCAGCGTCGCGGCGTCTGCACGCGTGTCTACACGACCACGCCGAAGAAGCCGAACTCGGCTCTGCGCAAGGTCGCTCGTGTGCGACTCACCAACGGCATGGAAGTCGGCGCCTACATCCCCGGCGAGGGCCACAACCTCCAGGAGCACTCGGTCGTGCTCGTCCGTGGCGGGCGAGTCAAGGACCTGCCTGGGTTCCGCTACAAGGTGATCCGCGGCACGCTCGACGCCGCCGGCGTGGGCGACCGCAAGAAGGCGCGCTCGCAGTACGGCGTGAAGGCCAAGTAGTGCCGCGCCGCGCTGCAGCACAACTCCGGCCGATCCCACCGGATCCGGTCCACCACAACCGCCTGGTCCAGCAGGTCATCAACAAGGTGATGCTGGACGGCAAGAAGTCCACCGCCGAGCAGATCGTCTACGACGCGCTGGCGATCATTGGCGAGCGCAGCGGCAAGAACCCGATCGAGCAGCTCGAGGGCGGCATCAAGGCGCTGACGCCGGTGCTCGAGGTCCGCTCACGCCGCGTCGGTGGCGCCACCTACCAGGTGCCCGTTGAGGTTCCCGCACGCCGTGCCCGCACGCTCGCCGTCCGCTGGCTGATCCAGTTCGCGCGTGCGCGCCGCGAGAAGACGATGTCGCAGCGCCTTGCCAACGAGTTGCTGGATGCCCAGCAGCAGCAGGGCGGCGCCTACAAGCGCAAGGACGACATCTACCGCATGGCGCAGGCCAACAAGGCCTTCGCGCACTACCGCTGGTAGTCCGACCCCGGTCGACGTCTCAGGCGTAGCGTCCCGCGAAGCGGCGGCTATGCGCGCACGCCGCTGGTCGCGGTTTGCCTCTGTCTGGATCGGAAGCCCTCCGTAGCAGCGCCCCGCTGCCAGGGAAAGGTCGCGAGGGCCGCCCACCACACGGGACCGGGGGCTGCAGTGGGACAACCCTCGCCTTGTGAAATATAGGGGCGCAATAGCGCGCAAGTCGAGGCTAACGGCAGGTTGTCAGGATGCCGACACCCGGTACCCCCGGATCTGGGGGCAAACGATCGCATAGGGCATCGGGCATTTGGTGCGATCTGCGCTGAATGCATTGTTTTCCGGCGCGCATGCAGCAGGATCCGCGGCCGAGGCTGCCGGAGGGCCGCATGCCGCTATTCAGACGCTTGGGGCTGCGCTTCGGCCCGACGCTGCGGCGAGCCGAGCGCGATGAAGCCGACTCCGCAGGTGATCACGAGCACGACCGCGCCGAGCGTCTCCAGGTACAGCCCGGCACTCGGCGTCGAGCTCGCGTCGACGTAGCGCGTCGCGCTCGAGCCCGCGAGGCCTGAGGCGTGCGCGTCGGGGAGGTCGCCCAGGAGCGCGATCAGCAGCGCGACTACTCCGAGCAGCCCGATCGCCAGCAGCGCCGGCCGGCTGGTGTCGCGCCACACGGCGATCGCCAGCGCCGCGACCACGAGCGCGATCAGGAGCAGCGCGTAGGAATGATGAGGCCCGGTCGCGACGGTCTTGATCGGCGCCGAGCTCGTCTCGACGTGAACCGTGAACAGGGTCGTGAACTCCGCCACGACGAGCATCAGCGCACCCAGCAGCGAGCCGGCGAGAATCGCGGCTCGAAGCGAACTCGGGGCCTGCTCGAGACGCCCGCGATTGCCTTGCAATCTGCGTCTCAGTAGTGGCTTTGAGGCCCCAGACCCCGTGCTATATTCGGTTCCAGCCTCGGGAGGCGTGACGTTCATTCGTGCCTGCCCTCGAGCACGGAGAGTTCATTCGATGGAGACGCTGACCTCATAGAAAACGCCCCACGCCGACACACGCGTCGTGAAGGGGCCCGAGTGGGCCCTTTTTCATGTCCGCGATCGGCTTCTTGCCAAACCTGACCAACTGACTGCAGATGCCTCGCACTTTTACGCTCGATCACACACGCAACATAGGGATCATGGCGCACATCGACGCCGGTAAGACGACGACGACTGAGCGCATCCTTTATTACACGGGCCGCACCTACAAGATGGGTGAGGTCCACGAAGGCGCTGCCGTCATGGACTGGATGGAGCAGGAGCAGGAGCGCGGCATCACGATCACCTCCGCCGCGACGACTGCGGACTGGAAGGACCACCGGATCAACATCATCGACACGCCCGGGCACGTCGACTTCACCGTCGAGGTGGAGCGCTCGCTGCGCGTGCTGGACGGCGCGATCGCGCTGTTTGACTCCGTCGCCGGCGTCGAGCCGCAGTCAGAGACCGTGTGGCGCCAGGCCGACAAGTACCACGTGCCGCGGATCGCCTACATCAACAAGATGGACCGCATCGGTGCGGACTTCGACCGCGGCGTGCAGACGATGATCGACCGCCTCGCCGCGCACCCGGTACCCATCCAGCTGCCGATCGGAGCCGAGTCCGAGTTCCGCGGGATCGTGGATCTCGTCGAGAACAAGGCGATCATCTACAAGGACGAGCTCGGTAAGGAGCAGGAGGTCATCGACATCCCGGCCGAGGTTGCCGACGAGGCTGCGGCCGCCCGCGAGCACCTGCTCGAGGAGATTTCCCACTACGACGACGAGCTGCTCGAGATGATCCTCGAGGAGGTCGAGATCCCGGTCGCGAGCCTGAAGGCCGCGATCCGCAAGGCCACACTCGAGATCAAGCTGACGCCGGTCCTGTGCGGCAGCTCATTCAAGAACAAGGGCGTGCAGCCGCTGCTCGACGCCGTGATCGACTACCTCCCGAGCCCGCTCGACGTGCCGCCGGTCGAGGGCCTCGAGCCCGACAAGTCGTCTGACAACGGCGGCAGGCCCGCGCATCGCGACGCGTCCGATGACGATCCGTTCTCGGCGCTGGCGTTCAAGATCATGGCCGACCCGTACGTCGGCAAGCTCACATACTTCCGCGTGTACTCCGGGCGCCTCGAGGCGGGTTCGCGCGTGCTGAACGTCAGCACCGGCCGTACCGAGCGGATCGGCCGCATCCTGATGATGCACGCCAACGACCGCGAGGAGGTCAAGGAGGTCTTCGCCGGCGACATCGCCGCCGCGGTCGGGATCAAGCAGGTCACGACGGGCGACACGTTGGCGGCGCCCGACCGCCCGATCAAGCTCGAGACGATCGTGTTTCCCGAGCCCGTGATCAAGGTCGCGATCGAGCCCAAGACCAAGGCCGACCAGGAGAAGATGAGCGTCGCGTTGGGGCGGCTGGCCGAGGAGGACCCGACCTTCCAGGTGCGCACCAACGAGGAGACCGGCCAGACCGAGATCTCCGGGATGGGCGAGCTGCACCTCGAGGTGCTGGTCGACCGGATGATGCGCGAGTTCAAGGTCGACGCCAACGTCGGTCGCCCGCAGGTCTCCTACCGGGAGACGATTCGAGGCACCGCACAGAAGGTCGAGGGCAAGTTCGTGCGCCAGACCGGTGGTGCCGGCCAGTACGGGATCGTCTACATCGACGTCGAGCCGGCGCCCGGCGAGGGCTTCGACTTCGTCAACAAGATCAAGGGCGGGTCGATCCCGACCGAGTTCATTCCCGCCGTCGAGAAGGGCGTCGAGGAGGCCCTGGACAACGGCCCGCGGGCCGGGTATCCGATGGTCGACGTTCGCGTGACCCTCACCGACGGCAAGTACCACGAGACCGACTCTTCGGAGATCGCGTTCAAGGTCGCCGGGTCGCTGGCGCTCAAGGCTGCCGTCTCGCGCGCCAAGCCGGTCCTGCTCGAGCCGGTGTTCGCCGTCGAGGTCGTCACCCCGGAGGAGTTCATGGGTGACGTGATCGGCGACCTCAACCGCCGGCGCGGCCAGGTCAACGGGATGGAGCAGCGCGGCAACGCGCAGGTCGTCACCGGCCACGTCCCCCTGGCGGAGATGTTCGGGTACGCAACGGACCTGCGGTCAAACACGCAGGGTCGAGCGACGTACACGATGCAATTCGAACGCTATGACGAGGTTCCGCCCAACATTGCTGAAAAAGTGGTGGGCGACCAACAGGCTGCCTAGCAGCAAGGTCGGACAGAAGTCCGATAGATTCTTGAAGTTCGTCCTGCGGACGGACACAACTACAGAAATAGAAGGAGCGACAGCAAAGTGGCGAAGGCCAAGTTCGAGCGCGACAAGCCCCACGTAAACGTTGGCACCATCGGTCACATCGACCATGGCAAGACGACGCTGACCGCGGCCATCACCAAGGTGCTAAACGAGAAGTTCGGTGGCACGGAGGTGCGGTCGTTCGATTCGATCGACAACGCTCCTGAAGAGAAGGCGCGCGGGATCACGATCGCGACTTCACACGTCGAGTACCAGACCCCCAATCGGCACTACGCCCACGTCGACTGCCCGGGTCACGCTGACTACGTCAAGAACATGATCACGGGCGCCGCGCAGATGGACGGCGCGATCCTGGTCGTGTCCGCGGCCGACGGCGCGATGCCGCAGACGCGTGAGCACATCCTGCTCGCGCGCCAGGTCGGCGTGCCGTACATCGTCGTGTTCCTCAACAAGGTCGACATGGTCGACGACCCCGAGCTGCTCGAGCTCGTCGAGGTCGAGATCCGCGACCTGCTGACCGAGTACGAGTTCCCGGGTGACGACATCCCGTTCGTGGCCGGCTCGGCGCTCAAGGCGCTGGAGGGCGACGAGGAGTACGAGGCCAAGATCCTCGAGCTCGCGGAGGCACTCGACACCTACATCCCCGAGCCCGTACGCGACCTCGACAAGCCGTTCCTGATGCCTGTCGAGGACGTGTTCTCGATCACTGGCCGCGGTACGGTTGCAACCGGACGTGTCGAGCAGGGCATCGTCAAGACCGGCGAGACCGTCGAGATCGTCGGCATCAAGGACACGACGTCGACCGTCGTCACGGGTGTCGAGATGTTCAAGAAGATCCTCGACGAGGGCCGCGCCGGCGACAACGTCGGATGCCTGCTGCGCGGCACCAAGCGGGACGACATCGAGCGTGGGCAGGTGCTGTGCAAGCCCGGTTCGATCACCCCGCACACCAAGTTCAAGGCCGAGGTCTACGTCCTGAAGAAGGAGGAGGGCGGACGTCACACTCCGTTCTTCACGGGCTACCGGCCGCAGTTCTACTTCCGCACGACTGACGTCACCGGCGTGGCCAGGCTGCCCGAGGGCACCGAGATGGTCATGCCCGGCGACAACGTCCAGATGGAGATCGAGCTGATCCAGCCGATCGCCATGGACCAGGGTCTGCGGTTCGCGATCCGGGAGGGCGGCCGCACGGTCGGCTCCGGGGTCGTAACCGAAGTCATTCAGTAGTTATCGGGCGGCGTGGCCTAACGGTCCGCCGCCTGATTTTTGAGAGCAGATACGACCTTTATGGGCGGGCCCCGTAGCCCGGGGTTCGCCCTCGACGCTGAAAGAACCTAGAGAGCAACATTCCGAAGTGGCAACGATTGCGCAAAACAAGATTCGAATTCGCCTGAAGTCCTACGACCACACGGCGATCGAGACGGCGGCCAAGGAGATCGTCGAGACGGCGACGCGTACCGGCGCGACCGTCTCTGGGCCCGTGCCGCTGCCCACCGAGAAGAACGTGTACTGCGTGATCCGCTCGCCGTTCAAGGACAAGGATTCGCGCGAGCACTTCGAGATCCGTACTCACAAGCGACTGATCGACATCCACCAGCCGACGCCGAAGACCGTCGACTCGCTCCAGCGACTCGACCATCTCCCGGCCGGTGTGGATATCGAGATCCGCCTCGCCTCCTGATCGTCATGGCCGCGATCCTTGCCAAGAAGCTAGGCATGACTCAGCGGTTCCTCGATGACGGGAAGGTTGAGCGCGTGACCGTGCTCGAAGCCGGCCCCTGTCCCGTCACCGGCATTCGCACCGTCGAGCGCGACGGCTACGAGGCCGTGCAGCTGGCGTTCGGCCGGTGCAAGGAGAAGTCGCTGTCCAAGCCCGAGCTCGGGCATTTGAAGAAGGCGGACGCGTCGGCCCACCGCCACCTGGTGGAGTTCAGAGACGAGGCGGGCGAGCTGCTCGTCGGCCAGACCGTGACCGTCGAGTCGTTCGAGCCCGGCGACAAGATCAAGATCTCGGGCCGCTCGAAGGGCAAGGGCTTTCAGGGCACCATCCGCCGCCACAACTTCAAGAGCGGCCCCAAGTCCCACGGATCACACAACGTCCGCGCGCCGGGATCGATCGGCGCGTCGGCGACGCCTTCGCGCGTATTCAAGGGCATTCGCGGTCCCGGCCGGATGGGCGGCGGCCGGGTGACCCAGCGGGGCCTGACGGTCGTCGAGGTGATGCCCAAGCGCAACCTGCTGCTCGTTCGAGGCGCAGTTCCCGGCCCGCGTGGGGGCGTTGTGGAGGTACGGACCGATGGCTAGGTCAGCTTCAGTACTCGGCGGCGGCACCGTGGATCTCGATCCGGCGGCGTTCGAGGCACGCTTCAACATGCCGCTCGTTCACGAGACCGTCCGCGCCGAGCTCAACGCACGGCGCCGCGGCACCGCATCGACGTTGACGCGCGGCAAGGTATCGGGCGGTGGCGCCAAGCCGTGGCGTCAGAAGGGCACCGGCCGCGCTCGCGCCGGCTCTTCGCGCTCCCCCGTCTGGACCGGCGGTGGAGTCGTCTTCGGCCCCTCGCCGCGCAGCTACACCTTCAAGGTCAACCGCAAGGCCCGTCGCGCTGCACTGCGCGGAGCGCTGTCGCTGCACGCCGGCAGAGAGTCGCTGGCGCTATTCGACGCGACTTCGTTCGACGCGCCCTCGACCGCGGACGCGGCCGACCTGCTCGCCGACTGGGGCTCGAACGGGCCCTGGCTCGTGCTGCTGAGCGAGGACGAGGCCAACGCCGGGAAGTCGTTTCGCAACATCGCCCGCGTCGACGTGATGCCGGTCGGCGATGCCGGCGTGGCCGACATCGTCGGCGCCGCGTCGCTGTTGGTCTCGCAGGCGGCGCTGCCTGAGCTTGTCGCCCGCGCCAATGCGAGTGGTTCGAGTGACGAAGGGGAGGAGACCTCCTGATGGATCCGTCGCAGGTGATCATCCGCCCGGTCGTCTCCGAGAAGACATTCGTGCTCGCGGAGGCCGGCAAGTACACGTTCCGCGTGCACGACCGCGCGCACAAGACGCAGATCCGCCAGGCGATCGAGCAGCTGTTCGACGTCAAGGTCGTCGACATCCGCACCGCCTCGGTCAAGAGCAAGCCCAAGCGCCGGGGTCACACCTCCGGGCGCAGCCGGCAGTGGAAGAAGGCGATCGTGCAGGTGCAGCCGGGTCAGACGATCCCGATCTTCCAGGGCCTGGAGGGGAGCGAGTAAATGCCGATTCGCAACCCGAAGCCGACCTCCCCGGGACGGCGGTTCGTCACGTATCCGGATTTCGCCGAGGTCACGCGCACCGAGCCCGAGAAGTCGCTGACCGAAGGCCTGAAGAAGTCCGGCGGCCGCAATGCGCACGGGCGCAAGACCTCGCGCCACCGCGGCGGCGGCGCCAAGCGGCTGTACCGCCAGATCGACTTCAAGCGCCGCAAGGACGCCATTCCGGCGAAGGTCGCTCACATCGAGTACGACCCCAACCGCTCGGCCTACATCGCGCTGCTGCACTACGCCGACGGCGAGAAGCGCTACATCCTGGCGCCGCAGCGGCTGCGCGTGGGGATGACCGTGCAGTCGGGGCCGACCGCGGAGATCCGCGTCGGCAACAGCCTGCCGCTGGCCAACATGCCGCCGGGTACGGTCGTGCACAACGTCGAGCTGCGGCCCGGTCGCGGTGGTCAGATGGCGCGGGCGGCCGGCGCCGGCGTGCAGCTGCTGGCCAAGGAGGGCGACTACGTGACATTGAGGCTGCCGTCGGGCGAGATGCGGATGGTGCGCGGGGAGTGCCGCGCGACCGTCGGCTCGATCGGCAACACCGACCACCAGAACGTGAAGATCGGAAAGGCCGGGCGCAAGCGCCACATGGGCGTGCGCCCGCAGACGCGCGGCACGGCGATGAACCCCGTCGACCACCCCCACGGAGGTGGCGAGGGCTCGACGACCGCGGGTCGCCACCCGGTCACTCCTTGGGGCGTCCCGACGCTGGGCTACCGCACCCGTAAGAAACGCAAGGATTCGGACCGCTACATCGTGCGCGGACGGAGACGAGGTAAAGGCAAGCGATGAGTCGATCGAGCAAGAAGGGCCCCTTCGTCGAAGAGCGTCTGATGACGCGAATCGAGGCGATGAACACGTCGGGCGACAAGCGGATGCTGCGCACCTGGTCGCGGACGTCCACGATCTTCCCCGAGATGGTCGGGCACACGATCGCCGTACACGACGGCCGCAAGCACGTGCCCGTGTTCGTCTCAGAATCGATGGTCGGCCACAAGCTCGGCGAGTTTGCGCCCACGCGGCTGTACCGGGGGCACGCCGGCACCGGTAAGAGGCGATGAGCGACGAGACGCCGGACATCGAGAATCCCGAGACTCCGGAGGCCGAGGAGGCCCCGAAGCCGCGGCGGCGCTCTCGGAAGAAGCCTGCTGAGAAGGCCCCGGAGGCCACATCCTCCCCCGAGACCTCAAATGTCTCGGATGAGGACGCGACCTCCGAGACCGAAGAGGATGCGGTCGCGGAGACCCCCGACGAGATCGCCGCTGAAGAGGCCACCGAGGTGGTTCTCGAGGCCGACGACGAGGCAGAAGAAGAGCCAGAGCCCGAGGTCGAGGCTGAGGACGAGGAGCCGGAGGCCGAAGCTGAGGACGAGGAGCCTGAGGCGGAGGCCGAGGCGCCCAAGCCGCGGCGTCGTCGCCGCCGGCAGGCAGAGCCCGAGGAGGCCGAGGCGCCGGCCAAGCCCGCGCCGACGCGTCGCCGCCGCGAGCGTGATCCCGACCTTCCGATCCCGGTCGTCCGGGCGCAGGCCAAGTACGTGCGCTCGTCGGCCCGCAAGGCCCGGCTGGTGTGCGACAACATCCGCGGCCGCAGCGTCGAGGATGCGCGAGCTATCCTCGCTCTCACGCCCCGTGCGGTCGCGCGCGATTGGAGCAAGTTGCTCGAGTCGGCGATCGCCAACGCAGAGCACAATCACGAGCTCGTGGGCGAGGACCTCTACGTCAAGGCGGTGCATGCCGACGAGGGTCCGACGATCAGGCGGTTCAGGCCGCGCGCGATGGGGCGCGCCACCAAGATCCGCAAACGCACCAGTCACCTGACGATTTTGCTCACGCCGAAGGAATAGTCATTTAGCAATGGGTCAAAAAGTTCATCCCGAGTCGATGCGCGTGGGCTACATCCACGACTGGAAGTCCAACTGGTTCAACGAGCGCCAGTTCGCGGACTACCTGCACGAGGACACGCAGATTCGACGTCACATCATCGGCCGGCTGTCGCACGCCGGCTTGTCGGACATCACGATCCGTAAGAACGCCACCGAGGTCGAGGTCAACATCAATACGGCCCGCCCCGGCATCGTGATCGGCAAGTCGGGCTCCGAGGTCGACCAGCTGCGCCGCGACCTGCACCGGATCACCGGCAAGCAGGTCAAGGTCAACATTCTTGAGATCAAGCGCCCCGAGCTCGACGCCAGGCTGGTCGCGCAGTCGATCGCCGAGCAGCTGCAGAACCGGGTTGCGTTCCGCCGGGCGATGAAGCGCGCGCTGACCAGCGCGATCCGCTCCGGCGCCAAGGGCGTCAAGGTGCAGTGCTCGGGGCGGTTGGGCGGCGCCGAGATGGCGCGCACCGAGGGTTATTCCGACGGACGCGTGCCGCTGCACACGCTGCGCGCCGACATCGACTACGGCTTCTACGAGGCGCGGACCACGTTCGGCCGGATCGGCGTCAAGTGCTGGATCAACAAGGGCGAGATCATGCCCGAGGGCTACACCGGCGCCGACCTGACGATCATGGACGAGCCCGCGCCGCAGGCTCCTGAGCGCGGCGGCCGCGATGGCCGAGGCCGTGACGGCCGCGGTCGCGGCGGCGGCGGCGGCGGTGGTGGTGGTGGCCGCGGCGGCGGTCCGGGCGGCGGGCGTGGCCCCGGCGGCCGTGGGCCTGGCGGCCCCGGCGGCGGACGTGGCCCCGGCGGCCCAGGCGGTGAGCGCGGCGGTCGCGGTCGCGGCGGCGGCGGCGGTGGTGGTGGCCGCGGCGGCGGTCCCGGCGGCGGTCGTGGACCTGGCGGTCCCGGTGGTGGTCGCGGACCTGGCGGTCCCGGAGGTAGTCGCGGACCCGGCGGTCCGGGCGGCGGTCGCGGTCCGGGCGGTCCGGGCGGCGGACGTGGACCGGGCGGTCGTGGCGGTGGCGGCGGTGGCGGCGGTCGTGGCGGCGGCGGTGGTGGCGGCGGTCGTGGGCCGAGGCCATCGGGCGGCGGCGGCGGTAGTGCCGGCGGAAGCGGACAGGGCAGCAGCTGATGCTCTCCCCTAAGCGCGTAAAGCACCGCAAGGTCCATCGCGGACGACGTCGCGGCCTGTCACGCGGACAGACCCGCGTCCAGTTCGGCGAGTACGGCCTCAAGGCGCTGGACTCCGGCTGGATCACCAACCGCCAGATCGAGGCAGCTCGTATCGCGATGACCCGCAAGATCAAGCGAGGCGGCAAGGTCTGGATCAACATCTTCCCGGACAAGTCCTTCACCCAGAAGCCCGCGGAGACCCGCATGGGTTCCGGCAAGGGATCCCCCGAGGGTTG
The DNA here is from genome assembly GCA_963725925.1 of uncultured Solirubrobacterales bacterium. Taxonomy (GTDB): domain Bacteria; phylum Actinomycetota; class Thermoleophilia; order Solirubrobacterales; family Solirubrobacteraceae; genus Palsa-465. The sequence continues at coordinate 25,532 of CAVSAY010000014.1, read as the reverse complement.
GGTTGCCGTGGTCAAGCCCGGGCGCGTGATGTTCGAGCTGGCCGGAGTGCCGGAGCCGCTCGCGCGCGAGGCGATGCGGCTAGCCGGACACAAGCTGCCGGTCCGCACCAAGTTCGTGTTGCGAGAGGACGCGTAGCCGTGAAGCCCGTCGAGTTGCGCGACATGAATGAAACCGAGCTGCGCGACCACTTGAAAACCGCGCGCCGCGAGCTGTTCGGGCTGCGTTTCCAGCACGCCACGGGCGAGCTTGACAACACGGCCGGCATGAAGAAGGCGAAGCGTGAGATCGCGAGAGCGTTGACGATCGTGCGTGAGCGGGAAATCGACGCAGAGACCGAGCAGAGCTAGGAAATGGCTGAAGAAGAGACCCCCGACAACACTGAAGAGACCCCGGTAGAGCAGCCCGAGGAGGCTGCCGCGGAGGCGGCTCCGGAGCCCGAGGCCGCCGCAGAGCCCGTAGCCGAAGCTGCCGAGGAGCCCGCGGCCACCGCGGAGCCCGCGGCCGCCGAGGAGCCTGCGCGCGCGGAGCCTGCCGAGGTCGTCGCTCCCAAGGAGCGCCGGCGTCGGGCTCGTTCGGCGAAGGCGGCAAAGACCCCGGCACGCGCAGCACGCACTCCGGAAGAGCGCCACACCGCGCGCGTGGAAGAGCGGCGCCACAAGGCCGCGTCACGGCGGTCACGGCGTCTGAGCGAACGCGCCAAGCGCGCGGAGCAGAGCACGCCTGTCGAGACGACTCCGCCGCGCGAGCATGGCCCCGGCAAGCAGAAGACGCGCCAGGGCGTGGTCGTTTCCGACCGCGCAGACAAGACCATCACGGTGCGGATCGACGTGACCCGGCGCCACCGCGAATACAAGAAGATCGTCCGGACCTCGAGCACTCTGCACGCGCACGACGAGCGCAACGACGCCCACATCGGCGACACCGTGATCGTCCGCGAGAGCAGGCCGCTGTCGCGCAGCAAGCGCTGGCGCCTGGTCGAGGTCGTGGAGCGCGCGAAGTGATCCGAATCGGAGCCTGCGCGTGATCCAGAACGAAACCCGGCTTCGTGTCGCCGACAACACGGGTGCCCGCGAGATCCTCGTGATCCGCGTCAAGGGCGGCCACCGTCGCCGCTACGCCGGCGTCGGCGACGTGATCACCGCCACCGTCAAGCAGGCCAGCCCGCAGGGGTCGGTCCGCAAGGGCGAGGTCGTGACCGCCGTGGTAGTGCGCACAAAGAAGTCCTACGGCCGCGAGGACGGGACCTACATCGCCTTCGACGAGAACGCGGCGGTGCTGATCGACGCTCAGAACAACCCGCGTGGCACCCGCATCTTCGGGCCCGTCGCACGCGAGCTGCGCGAGCGCAACTTCATGAAGATCGTTTCCCTGGCCCCGGAGGTGCTCTGAGCATGTCGAGGCGAATCAGGGTCGACGACGAGGTGCTCGTTGTTGGCGGCAAGGATCGAGGCAAGCGCGGCAAGGTGCTGCGCGTTGAGCCGAAGAAGGACAGGCTGTACGTGGAGGGGCTCAACATCGTCAAGCGCCATCAGCGACCGCGACAGGTGGCCGGTGCCCAGCGCGCCGAGCAGGTGGGCGGCGTGATCGAGAAGGAAGGCCCGATCCACATGTCCAACGTGATGTTGCTGGATCCCAAGGACGGAAAGCCGACCCGCATCGGGATCGAGGTCGAGGACGGCAAGCGCTACCGGATTGCTCGCCGTAGTGGAACGAAACTGGACTAAGCGATGGCACAAGCGAGATTGAAGACCAGGTACATCGAGGAGATCCGGCCGGCGCTGATGGAGCAGTTCGGCTACTCGACGCCGATGCAGGCGCCGCGGATCGCCAAAGTCACCGTGAACATGGGCGTCGGCGACGCCAAGCAGGACTCCAAGGTGCTCGAAGCGGCCACCGATCAGCTCGCGACGATCACCGGCCAGAAGCCCAACATTCGCCGCGCGCGCAAGTCGATCGCGCAGTTCAAGGTTCGCGAGGGAATGCCGGTGGGCGTTGCCGTGACGCTACGTCACGAGCGCTCCTACGAGTTCCTGGACCGCCTGATGTCGGTCGCGATTCCGCGGATCCGCGACTTCCGCGGCCTGAATCCTCGCGCGTTCGACGGTCGCGGCAACTATTCGCTCGGCGTCCGCGAGCAGATCATCTTTCCCGAGGTCGACTACGACGAGATCGATCAGGTCCGCGGCCTCGACATCACGATTACGACGACGGCGTCCAGCGACGAGGAAGCGTTCGCGCTGCTCGTGGCGCTCGGTATGCCGTTCGCACGCGACGGCCGCCAGCAGGCGGCAGCAACAACGTAGAGGAGCAAATGGCAAAGCTTTCACAGCGCGTCCGCCAGCAGCGGACACCCAAGTACAAGACCCGCGGCTACACCCGCTGTCGCCGTTGTGGTCGTGCCCGTGCCGTGTACCGCAAGTTCGGCATCTGCCGGATCTGCCTGCGCGAGCTGGCGCACAACGGTTACATCCCCGGGATGACGAAGTCGAGTTGGTGATCCCATGTCGATGACCGATCCGGTAGCCGACTTCCTGACCCGCCTGCGCAACGCCGCCAAGGCGCAGCATCACGACGTCACGATCCCGTCCTCGAGGCTCAAGCGCGAGCTTGCGCGGATCCTCAAGGAGGAGGGCTACATCGAGGGATTCGAGCTCGTGCCCCCGGGCGAGGGGCGGCCGAACGAGGCGATCACGGTGACGCTCAAGTACACCGACCAGCGCAAGCCGGTGATCAGCGGCATGAAGCGCGTGTCGCGTCCCGGCCAGCGCACGTATGTCGACCACGAACACATCCCCCGGATCCAGGGCGGAATGGGCACCGCGATCATTTCGACGTCCTCCGGCGTGATGACCGGGCACAACGCCCGTCTCAAGGGCGTCGGCGGCGAAGTGGTGGCGACGGTCTGGTAGACCCAGGAACGCAATGTCTCGTATCGGCAAACAACCAATCCCCGTACCAGCAGGCGTGACCGTCGCGATCGAGCCCGAGCGCGTCACGGTCAACGGCCCCAAGGGCGAGCTGTCCGAGCGCATCCCCCGCGATATCACGGTGGCGCAGACGCCACGCGAGGACGGCGACGGCGGCGACCAGCTCGTGGTGACGCGCCCGACCGACCGCGGCGAGCACCGCGCACTGCACGGACTGACCCGCACGCTCGTCGCCAACATGGTGGTTGGCGTCACCGACGGCTTCGAGAAGCGCCTTGAGATCCAGGGCGTCGGCTATCGCGCCCAGCTGCGCGGCCGCGACCTCGAGCTCGCGCTGGGCTATTCGCACCCTGTGTCGATCAAGGCGCCGGACGGGATCGAGTTCGAGGTCCCGCTTCCCACCCGAATCGTGGTCAGAGGCGCGTCCAAGCAGCAGGTCGGCGAGGTCGCCGCGATCATCCGCAAGCAGCGCAAGCCCGAGCCTTACAAGGGCAAGGGGATTCGCTACGAGGGCGAGTACGTCGCCCGGAAGGTTGGTAAGCGCGCATGACCGTCAAGACGGCTCCGGCCCGCAGGCTCAAGCGCCGGCGTCGCGTGCGCTCGAAGGTTCGCGGCAGCGCCGAGCGCCCGCGGATCTCCGTGTTCCGCTCCAATCGCGGCATCTCCGCGCAGCTGATCGACGACGACAGCGGGCGCACGATCGCCGCCGTCAACTGGACCGAGGAGTCGATTCGCGGCCTTGGCTCGATGGAACAGTCCAAGCGGATCGGTACCGAGCTGGCGCAGCGCGCCAAGGCGGCCGGCGTCGAGAGCGCGGTGTTCGATCGCGGCGGCTACCAGTACCACGGGCGCGTCAAGGCGCTCGCCGAAGGGGCCCGCGAGGGCGGGCTGCAATTTTGATGGGCTACCCTGGATCTGCTCATGGCACGTGATCGCACAGTCAGCTCAGCCGGCTTGGACCTGCAGGAGCGCGTGGTTGAGATCAACCGCGTCGCCAAGGTCGTCAAGGGTGGCCGCCGCTTCTCCTTCACCGCTCTGGTCGTCGTCGGCGACGAGCGCGACGTAGTCGGCATCGGCTACGGGAAGGCCAACGAGGTCCCGGTGGCGATCCAGAAGGCGGTCGAGCGGGCCAAGAAGAACCTTTACCGCGTGCCCAAGCACGGCGCGACGATCACCCACCAGACCACCGGCGTGTTCGGCGCCGGCCGGGTGTTCCTCAAGCCTGCCGCTCCCGGTACCGGCGTGATCGCCGGCGGCGGCGTCCGCGCTGTGCTCGAGCTCGCCGGGATCCACGACATCCTCTCCAAGAGCCTCGGCTCGCAGAACCCGATCAACCTCGTCAAGGCGACGATGGCCGGGCTCGAGTCGCTGCGCACGCCGGATGAGGTGGCTGAACTGCGCGGGATCTCGATCAACCAGGTACTTGGATTGACCGCCGAGCCTGAGGCCGCCGAGCCCGGGTCGAATGGCAACGGGGCTGCAGAAGCGGTCCCAGCATCCGGTCCTGAGGAGCCCGAAGCGTGAGCCTGAAGGTCACGCAGCGCAAGTCGCGCAACGGCTCTGACAAGCGGCAGCTCGACACGCTGCGCTCGCTCGGGCTGCGGCGGATCGGGCAGACCGTCGAGGTCAACGACACTCCCCAGATCAGGGGCATGCTCCACAAGGTGCGCCACCTGGTCGAGGTCGACGAGTCATGAGCGTGGATCCGGAAGAGCGCGAAGAGCGGATCGGGCTCCACAACCTGACCCCGGCGCCCGGGTCGCGACGCCCGCGCAAGCGCGTCGGTCGCGGTGAGGGCTCGGGCACCGGCAAGACCTCCGGCCGCGGACAGAAGGGCTACGGGTCGCGTTCCGGCGCCAAGCAGCGCGCCAGGTTCGAGGGTGGTCAGAACCCGATTCACATGCGGATGCGCAAGCTGCGCGGGCCGCACATGAAGAAGTCGATGCCGTTCGAGCCGTTTCGCACGCAGACCCAGCCGGTCAATGTGCTCGACCTCGAGGCTCGCTTCGAGGCGGGCGCGGCCGTTACGCTTGAGGCGATGCACGCCAAGGGTCTCGCCACCCGCAAGGAGATTCCCGTCAAGGTGCTCGCCAAGGGCGAGCTCTCCAAGGCGCTGACGGTCCACGCGCACGGCTTCAGCAAGGCCGCGCGCGAGAAGATCGAGGGCGCCGGCGGGACGTGCCAGCTGATCGAGGAGTGACGGGCAGGCAATGATCGCGACGATCCTCGGCGCATTCAGGGTTCGTGACATCCGCGGCAAGATCCTGTTCACGGCGGTGATTCTGGCGCTGTACCGGCTGGGCACGCACATCCCGGCGCCGGGCGTGAACTCGTCTGCGGTTAATGCGATCCAGCAGAACTTCGGCGGAAACAGCATCCTCGGCCTGCTGAACCTGTTCTCGGGCGGCGGCCTCGGGCGGATCGCGCTGTTCGCGCTGGGGATCATGCCCTACATCACCGCGTCGATCATCCTGCAGCTGCTGACCGTCGTGGTGCCCTCGCTGGAGAAGCTCTCCAAGGAGGGCGAGGTCGGGCAGGCGCGCATCACCCAGTACACGCGCTACCTCACGGTCGGCCTGGCGTTTGCGCAGTCGATCGGCTACGTGTTCCTGTTCAAGAGCTTCCAGACCCAGGCCGGCGTCACGCTGATCTCGAACTTCACGCTCGCCAAGGTGTTCCTGATCGTTGTCTCGCTCACCGCCGGAACAGTCCTGCTGATGTGGATGGGCGAGCTGATCACCCAGCGCGGCATCGGCAACGGGATCTCGCTGCTGATCTTCGCGAGCATCGTGGCCCGGATCCCGCACGGCATCCAGGCGTGGTGGAACAACCCCGACCAGGTGTTCCGCGTGATCATGCCGTTCATCGTGATCGGCGTGGTGGCGGCGATCGTGTTCGTCCAGGAGGGCCAGCGCCGGATCCCGATCCAGTACGCCAAGCGCGTGATCGGCCGGCGCATGACCGAGGGCGGCCAGACCTACCTGCCGCTGCGCGTGAACATGGCCGGCGTGATCCCGGTGATCTTCGCCGCGAGTCTGATGGCCGTGCCGCCCACGATCGGGCAGCTGATCGGCCAGAACCGCACCAACAACTGGGCCACGCACGTCGCCTCGTTCTTCAATCCGCAGGGGTGGCACTACGTGCTGGGCGAGAGCATCCTGATCATCTTGTTCACGTACTTCTATACGGCGGTCACGTTCAACCCCGTAGACCAGGCCGACAACCTCAAGAAGTACGGTGGCTTTATCCCGGGGGTTCGACCAGGTAGGCCCACGGCCGAATTCCTCGACCGCATCCTTGCTCGCCTGACGTTCCCAGGAGCATTGTTCCTGGCTGCAGTCGCGGCTTTGCCGACGATCCTCATCAATCAGACCAGTGCCAACTTCTTCTTCGGAGGCACGTCGATCCTGATCGTCATCGGCGTCGCGCTGGACACGATGAAACAGCTCGAAGCGCAGCTGATGATGCGCAACTACGAGGGCTTCTTGAAATAGGTCCCGGCCCGCGTGCGGGCCGGCTCTCAGACCTGCTCGAAACCCTGGGGTGCGACCCTGGTGCGAACCCGCGGGCGACGGCTTAGCTTGTACGACACACCGGTGCTGCCGTTGTGGGGCAACTGGCAGCACCCGTCATTACCTGGCTCCGCGGGGCGCGGGAGCTGTGGGGGCATGAGCTGCGGGTGGTCGGCAAGGGAGCCGGCCGGCCGCAGCTTTCAGTGGGCGGCACGGAAGCCGGCCCCCACACTCGTCCCAGAGAACCCTCCAAAACCTACCTAAAACTAGGGTGCCTTCCTGGTGTGAAAGGGTCGGCACGGCCGTATCTTGTGGTCCACAGAGGGAGTCGAGCGCTGCCCGCTGGGGGCAAAAGGCAGGTAGCGCTCGGCACCTTGGTAGGGGGCGTCACCTTGGGGGCGACGTTTTTCGGAGGGTTCTCCGGTGTGGCGTGGGGTACGCCGCACCGGGGGTCCGCCGGATCCGTCCTCCGTCACCGCTGGATCAGTCCTCCGTCACCGCTTTCTCTGCGTCGATACAGTGGTGCCTCGTGTCTGAGCTCGACCTGATCTTGCTTGGCCCGCCAGGAGCGGGAAAGGGAACCCAAGCCCAGCGGCTCCAGGAGGATTTCCAGGTGCCGTTCATCTCCACCGGCGACATGCTGCGGTCAAACGTCAAGGACGGGACCGAGCTCGGCCAGGAGGCTGACAAGTACATGAAGGCGGGCGATCTCGTGCCCGACGGCCTGATCGTGGCGATGGTCGCCGAGCGCCTGCGCGAGGAGGATGCGCTCGACGGCTTCATTCTCGACGGCTTCCCCCGGACGATCGAGCAGGCCAAGGCGCTCGACAAGCAGCTGTCGGAGCTGGGTCGCCGGGTGACGGCGGCGCTGCTGATCGACGTGCCCGATGAAGAGGTCGTCAAGCGGCTCTCGGGCCGGCGGGTGTGCGTCAAGTCGGGGCACAACTACCACGTCGACTACGACCCGCCCAAGCGCGAAGGGGTCTGCGACCAGGATGGGTCACGACTGATCCGCCGCGACGACGACGACCCCGAGGTCATCAAGAACCGGCTGCGCGTGTACCACGGCCAGACCGCGCCGCTGATCGACTACTTCGACGAGAAGGGCGTGATGCGGCGGATCGACGGCACGCGCGACGCGGCCGAGGTCCACGATCACATCCGTGCAGTGATCGCGACTCTAAGGCTCGAGGACAACTTCTAGACTCGGTGTAGTGATCATCAAGAAGAGTCCCGAGGAGATCGACCGGATGGCCGCCGCCGGGGCCGTCCTGGTCAAGACCCTGAACCTGCTGGCTGGGAAGGTCCGTCCCGGCATCACCACACGCGAGCTCGACGAAGCCGCCGAGAAGTTCATCCGCTCACAAGGGGCGGAGCCTGCGTTCAAGGGCTACCGCGGGTTCCCGGGCTCGATCTGCGCGTCGCCGAATTCGATGATCGTCCACGGGATCCCGGGTGCCTACAAGCTGGCCCGTGGCGACATCCTGTCGGTCGACGTCGGCGTGATCCTCGACGGATGGGTCGCCGACGCCGCCCGCACGTTCCCGGTCGGGCCGATCACGCCGGTGGCGAGCAAGCTGCTGACCACCACGGAGGAGTCGCTGCTGATCGCCGTGGACAAGTGCCAGGCGGGCAACCATCTCGGCGACGTGTCGCATGCCATCCAGGAGCACGTCGAGGCAGCCGGGCTGTCGATCGTGCGCTCGCTGGTGGGCCACGGGATCGGCCGCAGCATGCACGAGGAGCCCCAGATCCCCAACTACGGCAAGCCGGGGACGGGGATCGTGCTCGAAGAGGGGATGGTGCTCGCGGTGGAGCCGATGGTCACGGCCGGCCGCCACGCGATCCGCGTCGCAGACGACCATTGGTCGATTTACTCGCAGGATGGGTCACTGGCCGCCCATTTCGAGTTCACGATCGCGATCACGGCCGCCGGACCGCGGATTTTGACCCCCTGGCACGAGGCCGGAAACGGCCGAGCGGCCGCCTGAGTACGGGTGCTAACATCAGCCGGTGCGCGCTCGTAGCGCATTGTTTGCGCTGCGAACCGTTCCCTAGCGCGGTAGCGGCGACCTGAAGCGGTCGCCAGAGCCGGGCTGAGGGACTATCCGAGATCACTCACGACGAGAGCGAAGACGTGAAAGTACGACCGTCGGTCAAGCCGATGTGCGAGAAGTGCAAAATTATCCGCCGCAACGGACGGGTCCTTGTGATCTGCTCGAACCCGCGCCACAAGCAGCGGCAAGGATGAGGAGGCTGAGGTAGCAATGGCACGTATCTCTGGCGTCAACATCCCGCTCAACAAGCGTGTTGAGATCGGCCTCACCTACATCTACGGGATTGGCCGGTCCACGTCTAACCGGCTGCTGGCCGAGGTCGGCATCGAGCCCGACCGCAAGGTTCGCGATCTCACCGAGGACGACGTCATCAAGCTGCGCGAGCGGATCGACTCGGAGCTGACGGTCGAGGGTGATCTTCGCCGCGAGCGCTCGCAGGCGATCAAGCGCCTGCAGGAGATCGGCAGCTACCGCGGGCTGCGCCACCGTCGCGGGCTGCCCGTTCGCGGACAGAACACCAAGACCAACGCCCGCACGCGCAAGGGCCCCAAGCGGATGCAGGTCGCCGGCAAGAAGAAGGCCGCCAAGAAGTGAGTCCTGCCCCTCGGAGACCTCAGCGCGGCCGTCGCCGTGTTCGCAAGAACATCCCGATCGGCCAGGCCCACATCAAGACCTCGTTCAACAACACGATCGTCTCGCTCACCGACCGCGAAGGCAACGTGATCGCGTGGGAGTCCGCCGGCGGCGCCGGCTTCAAGGGCTCTCGCAAGTCGACCCCGTTCGCCGCGCAGGTGACGGCCGACTCGGCCGCCCGCAAGGGCATCGAGCACGGCCTCCAGAAGGTCGAAGTGTTCGTCAAGGGCCCCGGCTCGGGACGCGAGACGGCGATCCGCTCGTTGCAGGCCGCCGGCCTCGAGGTCACCGGCGTCAAGGACGTCACCCCGCAGGCACACAACGGCTGCCGACCCCGCAAGCGGCGCCGCGTATAGGAAGACCGGGAGCGAATGGCACGAGACACATCACCGCAGTGCAAGCAATGTCGCCGGGAAGGGCAGAAGCTGTTCCTGAAGGGCGAGCGCTGCCTCACCGACAAGTGCGGGGTTGAGCGCCGCTCCTACCCGCCGGGCGACCACGGACGCGGCCGCCAGAAGCAGAGCGAGTACCGCGTTCAGCTGCGCGAGAAGCAGAAGGCCAAGCGCTACTACGGCGTGCTCGAGAAGCAGTTCCGCATCTACTACGACAAGGCCTCGCGGCAGGCGGGCGTCACAGGCGAGAACCTCTTGCGGATGCTCGAGTGTCGCTTCGACAACGTGCTCGTGAGGCTCGGATTCGCAGCCTCCAGGCGCCAGGCGCGCCAGCTGATCCTCCACGGACACTGGACCGTCAACGGCCGCCGGGTGAACATCCCGAGCTACCAGCTGCGCGACGACGACGTGATCGCCATCCACACGCGCTCCACCGCGCAGCAGGTGATCCGCGATGCCACGGAGCTCACCGGTCAGGTGCCGGCGTGGCTTCAGGCCGATCACGACTCGCTCACGGCGAAGGTGCTCCGTAAGCCCGAGCGGCGGGAGATCGCCGCGCCGGTGCAGGAGCAGCTCATCGTCGAGCTGTACTCGAAGTAACCCAAGCTTTGGTCGCGCGTCCTCCTGAGGGGGCCCGCGCGACGCCGACGGCCGCCGTGGCGGCGGCAGCAACCCCACGACGTTAGGACCCTGATGCTCGACTTCCAAGTCCCACGAATCTCAAATGAGAGTGTCGACGACAACCGAGGCTCGTTCACGATCGAGCCGCTCGATCGGGGCTTCGGCTACACCTTCGGCAACTCGCTCCGGCGCGTTCTGCTCTCCTCGCTCGCAGGCGCGGCCGTAACCAGCGTCCGCATCGAGGGTGTCGCACACGAGTTCTCGACGATCCGCGGCGTCAAGGAAGACGTCACCGACATCGTCCTGAACCTCAAGGGCATCGTCTGCCGGATGCACTCGGACGCCACCGAGATCGAGGCCCCGCTGGTCGTCACCGGCCCGGGCGAGATCTCGGCGAAGGACATCGACCTGCCCTCCGGCGTCGAGATCCTCAACCCGGATGCCCACATCGCCACGCTCGAGAAGAAGACCAAGCTCGAGGTCTACCTGACGATCGGCCGTGGCCGCGGCTACCGGCCGGCCGAGGAGAACAAGTCGCCCGATCAGCCGATCGGCGTGATCCCGATCGACTCGATCTTCTCGCCCGTGCGCCGCGTCGCCTACAACGTCGAGCAGGCCCGTGTCGGTCAGCGGACCGACTACGACAAGCTCACGCTCGACATCGAGACCGACGGCTCGATCGACCCGCCCGCGGCGCTGCGCGAGGCCGCCGAGATCCTGATCTCGCAGCTGGCGATCTTCACCGACCCCGACCGGGTCGTGGAGCTGCGTGCGGCCGGCGAGCCGGGCGTGCTCGAGCCGGGCCTCGGAGCTCCGGGCGCCGTCGGCGCCGGCTCCCGCCAGCCCAACGCGATGGACGACATCCTGATCGAGGAGCTCGAGCTGGGCGTCCGCTCCTACAACTGCCTCAAGCGCGCCGGGATCCAGACGGTCGGCGACCTGGTCTCCAAGACCGAGTCCGAGCTCAACGCGATCCCGAACTTCGGCAAGAAGTCGATCGACGAAGTGATCGAGACCCTGCATGCGCGTGGGTTGGGTCTGCGTAACGAGTAAGGTTGCGCCGTAGCCAATGCGCCATCAACGCCAGCGATACCAGCTCAGCCGCAGCGCCTCGCACCGCAAGGCGCTGCTCATGAACCTGTCAAAAGAGGTCATCGAGCACGAGCGGATCAAGACCACCGAGGCCAAGGCCAAGGCGGTCAAGCCCGAGGTCGAGAAGCTGATCACGCTCGCCAAGCGGGGCGACCTCCATGCCCGGCGCCAGGCGCTGTCCGAGCTCGGGCAGGACAAGTTCACCGTCTACAAGCTGTTTGAGGAGATCGCGCCGCGCTACAGCGAGCGGCCGGGCGGATACACCCGGATTCTGAAGCTGGGGCCGCGCCGGTCTGACTCGACGGAGATGGTGCTGCTCGAGCTGGTCTAGCGGCGGCGCTGCGGGATGCGCAGCCGGCTGCTGCTGGAGTACGACGGGACTTCGTTCGCGGGTTGGGCTCGCCAGGAGGGCGCACGGACGGTTCAGGAGTCGGTCGAGCGGGCGCTCGCCGTGGTCCTGCGGGTTCCGTCGGTTCGGTTGACCGTGGCCGGGCGGACCGACGCGGGCGTCCATGCCTGGGGGCAGGTTGCTAGCTACTCCGGGCCGCCGGTTCGCGTTCGGTCTCTGAACGCTTTGCTGCCGTCTGACGTCGCTGCGCTGTCGTGCGTGGTAGCCGCTCCGGGGTTCGACGCGCGGCGAGACGCGACCTCGCGGGCGTACTGCTACCGGGTGCTGACGCGGGAGGCGCGTTCGGCTCTTGCCCCGGGGCGGGCTCTGTGGTGGCCGCACCGGCTGGATGTCGCTTTGTTGGAAGCGTGCGCGTCGGCTTTGGTCGGGACCCATGACTTCACGGCGTTCACGCCGACCGAGACCGAGCACGTGCGGTTCTCACGGGACGTGTTCGCTGCGTTCTGGCGGCGGGGTTCTGGCGACCCCGACGTGCTGGAGTTCTGGATCGAGGCGGACGCGTTCATGCGCCACATGAACCGGGTGCTCGTGGGGACGATGCTCGAGGTCGCCGGTGGGCGGCGGTCGGTGGAGTCGTTCGTGGGGTTGTTGGGCGGTCGGCCGCGGTCGGAGGCTGGGCCGACGGCGCGGCCGCATGGGCTGGCCTTGGTGGGGGTGGGGTATGGGGGCGAGCGGGTGCTGAAAAACCTCCAGTGAAGGGGTGGGTTCGGGGGGTGTGCGCGCTCTTAGTAGGTGTATGAGCGAGCGCTCGCCCCGAGATCCGCGGACTGACCGGGAACAACGTCACACGCGCCAACCCGAAGATCCCGCATGTGACGAACTTCCCGCGGAGCGGGAAGAAGCTCGAACGCGCGACGCCGGGAACGCCGCATGTAACGAAGTTCCCGCTCGAGAGCCCGCTGATCGGGAGGTCGCGCGCATTGCCACGTCACAGAACGGGGCTGTGACGCACGCTCAGCTGGTTCAGGCCGGGCTGCAGCACAGCGGGATTGGGCGACGCTCCGATCGTGGTCTCCTTCATCGGATCCATCGAGGGATATACGTCCTCGGCCACGAGGCTCTCGCCCAATATGCGCGCGAGACGGCGGCGATCCTGGCAACTGGTGAGGACGCCGTGGTCAGCCACACCTCGGCGGCAAATCTGTGGGGCTATCGCCGCTGTCGAGGACGAGGCCATACACGTGACCGTCATCGGCCGACGTCGTCGATCGAGACCGGGCTTGATCGTGCACTACGCGTCGAGCGTCGACCGCTGCGACATCCGCCGGCTCCATGGCCTCCCGGTAACCTCGCCCGCCCGCACGCTGTTCGACCTCGCGGCCACCGGCTACCCCCAGCTCGAGCGCGCCTTCGGCGACGCCCACGCCCAGCGCCTCGTCACCGCGCGTGAGATCGAGGACCTGCTCGAGCGAGCGGGACCCCGTGCCGGCACCCGCGCACTCCGGGCGCTGCAGAGCGACAACGCCTCCGGCTTCACGCGCTCCGCGGCAGAGCGCATGCTGCGAGAGCTGATCCGAGCCGCGAACCTGCCACGGCCCCGATTCAACGCCCGGCTCGCCGGCTACGAGGTCGACGCCGTCTGGCCCGACCGGCGCCTCGTCGTCGAGGTCGACGGTTACGCCTACCACGGCCACCGCGCCCAGTTCGAGCGCGACCGCCGCAAGGACCTTGCCCTCACAGCGGCCGGCTACCGGGTGATTCGCGTCTCCTGGCGCCAGCTCACGCAAGAGCCGTTGGCGGTCGTCGCCGTCATCGCGTCGGCGCTGAATCTCGGCCGCGCGCCCGGTTAGCATCAGATGCAGATGCGTGTCCTACTCACCAACGACGACGGGATCCAGGCCGCCGGCCTGCAGACGCTGCGCCGTGCGCTGCTCCCGCTGCCGGGGATCGAGCTCGCGGTGATCGCCCCCGACGGCAACCGGTCGGCAATGGCGCGCTCGATCACCACGCGCCGCCCCCTCTGGGTCGAGGAGGTCGACTTCGGCGACGGCACGCACGGCTACGCGACCGACGGGACGCCCGTGGACTGTGTGCGGTTGGCCCGGCTGGGGCTGATCGAGGGGTTTGAGGCGGAGCTGGTCGTCTCGGGGATCAACCACGGCGCGAACCTCGGCGACGACATCACCTACTCCGGCACCGTTGCCGCAGCGCTCGAGGCCATCGTCCTGGGGCTGCCGGGCATCGCCGTCAGCCAGCAGTCGGGTGCGCGGGAGCCCGACTTCATCTCGGGCGCCGGGTTCGAGTTCGACAGCGCGGCCGCGTTCACGGCGCGGCTCGTGGCCGAGCTCGAGGACGTGCCGCTCCCGTCCGGCACGCTTCTGAACATCAACGTGCCGGGATGCGTCCCCTCCGGCGTCGAGGTCGCGCGGCTGGGAAAGCGCGTCTACCGCGACGAGCTGACGCTTGTCGACGAAGGTGCCGGCGCCCGCAGGCTGTATCGGATCTACGGCGAGGCGCTCTGGGGAAGCGGTGAGGATGGCACCGACCTGGCTGCCGTGGCGGACGGCAGGATCGCGGTGACCCCGATCCACTTCGACCTCACCGACCAGGAGGGCATGTCGGCGCTGCAGCGCTACGACCTGGCGCGGCTGATCGACTCGGCCGTCGAGGAGGTGACGGACCCCTGAGCAAGGCAGTCGACCCCGCCGAGCGCGCGGCCGAGCTGCGCAAGGTCCTCGAGCACCACGGCTACCGCTACTACGTCCTCGACGACCCCGAGATCGGAGACGACCAGTACGACGCGCTGATCGACGAGCTGCGTCAGATCGAAGCGGATCACCCAGAGCTGGTGACGCCCGACTCGCCCACGCAGCGGACCGGCGGCGAGCCGGTCTCAGAGCTCGAGAAGGTGCGCCATCCCCAGGCGATGCTGTCGCTGGCCAACGCCCGGTCAGCCGACGAGCTTCGCGCGTGGATCGCCCGGATGCGCAATCACCTCGCTCGCGAGGGCATCGAGGACCCCGACTTCGAGTATGTCGTCGAGCCCAAGATCGACGGGCTGGCGATCTCGCTGATCTACCGCGACGGGCTGCTCGAGCGCGGCGCCACGCGCGGCAACGGCGAGGTCGGCGAGGACGTCACCCACAACCTGCGCACGATCCCCGGAATCCCGCTGAAGCTCGAGATCGACGACCCGCCGGCGATGCTCGAGGTGCGCGGCGAGGCGTACATGTCGCTCCCGGATTTCACCAAGCTCAACGAGCGCCGCGCCGAGGCCGGCCTGTCGACGTTCATGAACCCGCGCAACTCGGCTGCCGGCACGATCCGCCAGCTCGACCCCAAGCTCGCCGCCGACCGGCCGCTGTCGTTCTGGGCCTATGCGGTCGGGGCGACCGAGGGCATCTCCTTCGACGCGCACTGGGACGCGTTGCAGTGGCTGCGCGAGCATCGCTTCCCGGTCCATCCCGACGTCAAGAAGCTGGGTACCGAGGACGAGGTCGTGGCTCAGTGCCGCTCGTGGGAGGACCGCCGAGGGTCGCTTGACTTCGAGATCGACGGCGCCGTGGTCAAGGTCAACACCGTCGAGTTGCAGCGCCGTCTCGGTGTTGTCGGCCGCGAGCCGCGGTGGGCGATCGCGTGGAAGTTCCCGCCCACGACCGCGGTCACCAAGCTCAACGACATCGGCTGGAACCCCGGCAAGTTCGGCGACCTGCATCCGTTCGCGATGCTCGAGCCGGTCCACGTCGGCGGCGTGACGATCAAGCAGGCGACCCTCCACAACGAGGAGGACCTCGCGCGCAAGGACATCCGCATCGGCGAGGAGGTGATCGTGCTGCGCGCGGGCGACGTGATCCCCCAGGTGCTGTCGCCGGCGCCGCACGTCGCCGAGCGCAGCGACAGGCCGCCGCCCCCGCTTCCCCCGGAGAAATGCCCCGTCTGCCAGACCCCGACGTTCAAGCCCGAAGGATCGGTGTTCACGCGCTGCCCGAATCTGGTCTGCCCCGGACGCCGCTGGCAGCTGCTCACTTCGTTCGTGGGCGTGATGGACATCGACGGCCTCGGCGAGAAGCAGGTGAGCCTGTTCATGGACCTCGGGTGGGTCAAGACCGCGGCGGACTTCTATCGGATCACCGCCGAGCAGGTCGCCGAGCAGAGCGGGTTCGGGCAGGTCTCCGCCGACAAGCTGGTGCGCGCGATCGAGGCCTCCAAGCAGCAGCCGTTCGGCCGCGTCCTGTTCGCGATCGGGATCGAGGAGGTCGGCTATGTGACCGGCCGCAACCTCGCCCAGCAGTTCCGCACCGTCGACGCGCTGCTCGCCGCAAGCGCAGAGGAGATCGAGCACACCCAGGGCGTCGGACCGAAGATGGCGACACTGATCCACGACCAGCTCGCCGATCCGCAGATGCGTGAATTGATCGCCGACCTCCGAGAGCAGGGGCTGCAGTTCGAGGAGGAGGGGCCGCCGCCCGGCGAGGGCCCACTCGCGGGCAAGACGCTCGTGCTGACGGGCACGCTCCCGACGCTGACTCGCGAGGAGGCGACCGAGATGATCGTTGGTGCCGGCGGCAAGGTCACCGGCTCGGTGTCTCGCAAGACCGACTACGTGGTGGCCGGCGAGAGCGCGGGCACGAAGCTCGCAAACGCCGAACGGCTCGGCGTGGCCGTGCTCGACGAGGCCGGCCTGCGCGACCTCCTCGCCTAACGCCGGGCAGGCGCTCAGCCGTTGTACTTGGCGAGCGTCACGGCCATGTTCGCCTCGATCTTGTGCGTCACGTCGGTGTTGAACACGGAGTTCATGAGAAAGGCAAAGGCCAACTTGTGGCCGTCGCGAGCCTGGCAGTACCCCACCAGGTTCGCCGCGTCGCTCAGCGTTCCGGTCTTACCCTCACAGCGGCCCTGGGCGAACGTGCCGTTCATCTCGTGCTCCAGCGTCCCCGTCTTGCCCGCGACCGCCAGCGACGAGACGAAGTCGATGTTGGAGGACATCCGGCTGAGCAGGGTCACGATCTGGCGCGGCGTCGTGAAGTCCGATCGCGACAATCCCGAGCCGTCGTTGAGCTGCGGGTGAATTCCGAACCTCGACGCGACCAGGCTGCGGACGGCGGCGGCTCCCGCGGCCGTGGTGCCGGCGCCGCCGAACTTCGCGCCGATGTCCTTGATCAGCGTCTCGGCGAAGAAGTTGTCCGAGGGCGTGTTGGTCAGCTTGATCAGCGTCCCCATCCGCGGTGAGTTGACCTCGGCCAGCAGGCCCGTCCCCGCCGGCGTGCGACCCGTTGCGATCGGGAGCTTCTGAGCGACCTTGACGCCCGCCGAGCGCAGGGCCGAGACGAACTGCTGCGCGGCGAACAGGGCGGGGTGCAGGACGTACGAACTGCCCTGGTTGATCAGCCCCCGGTTGTAGACGAGCGCGCTCAGCGACCCCTCGACGTCCGTCGAGAAACGAAAACCGGTCGCCGGCGTCCCGCGCAGCGAGTCGAAGTACGACTCGTCCCCGATCACCCGGCCTTGGATCGAGGTGATCCCCTGAGTACGGATCAGGTTGGCGACCAGGCGCTGCATCGTGGCACCGCCGCCGTAGGCGAAATGGTCAAAGGACGCCGAGCCGAACGTTGGGTCGCCTCCGCCCTTGATGTAAAGCGTGCCGGTCCAATGCCCGTTGTTCAGCGTGCCGACGCCGTAGATGGAGGTCGTCAGCGTGGTGTTCGCGCCGAAGTCCAGCAGCGCCGTGCTCGTCGTGTAGAGCTTCTCGACCGACGCGGGCAGGCGCCCCACGTCCGGCGAGTACGAGAACAGGGAGCTGCCCGGTGTCGAGGTCGAGCACGTAGGCGCCGCTGTGGCCGCCCGCATGGCGGATCGTGGAGTTCAGGCTGCTCGCGAGCGTGGCCTGCGCCGAACGCGCGGACTTGGCCGGCGGCGTTGCGCCCAGGGCAACGGGACCCGGCACCAGCATCACGAGCATCACCCCAACCACGGCGGCCAGCAATCGCACCGGGACGCCGATTGTTGCCGCAAGCCGGCGCATCGCACTATCTAACCGCTCACAGCGGCGAAAGCTTCGGTCGGCGCCTGTTACACGGGTCCCGCTCCCTACAATTCGCTCGGGCATGGGCAAGGTAGTCAAGCTCGATACGGCGGCCGCGGATCGTCCGGCCGGGGGCACGAGGGCCAGGCGACGGCCGAGGCGGTCGAAGTCGGCGCTGGTGCTCGGCGGCGGCGGATTCACTGGCGGGGTCTATGAGATTGGGGCCTTGCGTGCACTGGACCTGCTTTCGGTAAATCGGACGGTCAACGAGTTCGATGTTTATGTCGGCACCAGCGCGGGCTCGTTCGTCGCTGCGGCGGTCTCAAACGGCGTCACCCCCGAGGAGATGATGCGGGTGATCGTCCAGCAGGTCCCGACGCCGTTCCCGGATGCCAGCATCAGCTCGTTGCTGCGGCCGAACTATGGCGAATTCCTGACCAAGGGGTTGCTGGTTCCGTTCAGGGTCGTGCAGCTTCTCCGGACGCTGGTCAGCGACTTCGGGCAGATGAGCGCGGTCGACCTCGCGATCGGCCTGGCCGAGGCGCTGCCCTCGGGGCTCTACTCCGGTCAGGGGATCGAGCGCTATGTCCGCACGATCCTGTCCGATCCAGACCGCACCGACGACTTCCGGCTGCTGAAGAACGAGCTCTACCTCGCGGCGACCGACCTCGACACCTGCGAGCGGATCGTGTTCGGGGCAGAGGACTGGGACGACGTGCCGATCTCGACCGCGGTCCGCGCTTCGAGCGCGCTGCCGATGATCTACAAGCCCGTGAAGGTCAAGGACCGCGAACTGATCGACGGCGGAATCCTGTCGACGACCAACCTCGACATCGCGGTCGAGGCCGGCGCCAAGTTCATCGTGGTCGTCAACCCGCTCGTTCCGTACGTGAACGACTACGAGAAGCGGATCCCCACGATCACCGGTTCCCGGGCGCGTCGGGTCTCGGACATGGGCTTCCCCCAGATCGGCTACCAGGCATTCAAGCTGCTCGCCTACCAGCGGCTCCACGAGATGGCGCGCCGCTGGGAGGAGCGCTACCCCGGCGTCGACATCATCCTGATCGAGCCCGAGCCCAACGACGAGCTGATGTTCCAGACGAGCATGATGAACTACACCTCGCGCGTCGACATCGCTCGCCACGGCTTCCAGTCGGTCACGCTCAAGCTCGCCCACGACTATCCGCGTTTCAAGCGAATCTGCGCGCGCCACGGGATCGACATCTCGGCGACGCGGGTGCGCAAGGTGGTCAAGCACTTCGAGGCCGAGCGCGAGAAGACCCGCGCCTGGCGAAAGATCCTCGAGCAGACGACCTCGACGCTGCTGCGTCAGTCGGCTCAGGAGTAAAACGAAGGCCGCGTCCCGAGACGCGGCCTCGTCGCTACTAATGCAAAGCCACCCACGGCCGGGGACCACGCCAACCCGGCCCGCGACCGTGGAAGCGGGTGGAACCGGCCTGAAGAGTTCTAAACGACCTGCGCCTGTGGCTCCGAATCGTGGATGTGGATGCCCATCGTCTCCCGAAGACTGGAGAGGAAGAGGGTCTTGTCGATCCGACCGTTGAAGATCGGGACGCCCAGCTCGCAGCACTTTGCGATCACGTCTCGGCGGTCTAGGCCGGACTCACGTGCTAGCTCGGTGGGCGTCAGGTGAATAGCCATCGGTCCTGCTCCTCCTTTGCCGCAGTGCTAGATGGTCTTTCAAGTATGCCGCCTCTCGCGGACACTCTCAACACAATCTCAACATCTGTACGGTCAGATGCTGGAAAAGTCCTGGATTTTGCGGCAAACCTGCGAGCAGTCCTCCACCTGACCGGCCGCCGAGACCCCGCCCGCCAGGTGGATTGCCCCCTGCCTGCCCGATCCCGCGCAGCTATGGGATACTGGCTCGATTCGGGGCGTGGCGCAGCCTGGTAGCGCGCACCGTTCGGGTCGGTGAGGTCCCCGGTTCAAATCCGGGCGCCCCGATTGTTTTTGTGGTGGTTTGCAGGGATTTTGTTCGGCGGGGAGCGGTCGCGGGTCAGGGGCACAGACGTTAGGTATAGGCGCGACGGTCCGCGATCCCTTCGAACTTCTCGCAGGCGAAGTACCTGCACCTGACCGGATTTGGTCGCCCTCCACGGTGTGGGCGTGGTCCAGGTTGCTGAGCCGCCCGCCAGGACCGGTGCTCGCCGCAGAAGTCCCAGCTAAATCGATGGTTCTTTGCGGTGGCCGTCGAGCACGTTGGCGGTTGTATGCCCAATGTGTGACCAATCGCGCTGGCCGACGAGGTCCGCGGACCCGCACGGCGACGAGCAGGCGCCGCTCGGGCCGAGACGCGGTTCATACTCGCGCGTACCTGGGAAGCCCCGTACGGCTCCGTGACCGCGTGTGTCCGACACCAGTCGTCCTGCGAGGCGCGTCGGTGCCTGCCTGGTTGCTCGTTTCAGGCAAAGCGCTCGCGCGGGCAATGGGCTGGCTACAAGCGTTAGGTCGCCGACGCGCTGCGCCGTTGCGGATGAGCGCGACCGGAAGACGAGGCCGATCGTGGTCGCGGTAGCCCTGACTACGACGTGTGTTGGCGAACGCCAGCGTTCAGCGGCCGGCTGCCTGGACCCTCGCCGGGCCGGCTCCAGGTCGACCGACGCCGGGTCGAAGCCGCCGGCGTCCTTCAGCTCGGCGTAGGCCCAGGGGCCGCCGCAGTCCTCGGGCGGGCGGGCGCCTTTGCCGGTGAGAAGCGCTGGTCGTCCATCGCTGGCGTCCGGCTCCATCACCTTCTCGAGCACTATGTCGTGCTCCCAGTTGTCGCCGAAGTCGTAGGTGTAGCGGACGCGATCCTTCGGGCCGAGCAGCACCTCGTCGAGCGTCGTCTCGGCCTCGTCGGCGCAGTCGTTGTCCCACTCGGGGTCCGGGACGCCGATCTGCTCGCCCTCGTACTCGAAGCTGTGCAGGTGCGTGTCGGTCCAGCCGAACGCCGCCTGGATGATCTGGTGGAGCGTCGCGAAGGTGGTGTCGGCGCGGACCTGGACGCGGCGCCAGACTGGCGGCTTGCTGATCCCCTTCAGCGTGATCTTCAGCTGGAGGATCTCGTCGGGCTCGATCGCCTGCGGCACCTCGAGATCGGCGAGGTCCAGCTCGCTGCGCGCGTTCCAGCCCTTGATGAAGGTGCCCAGCGCCTGCTCGTCCTCGAGGTCGACGCCGGTCGCCCACGCGGCAGTCTCTGCCAGACTGCCGCTATTCGCGTGAAGCAGCCACGTTCTTCACGTAGGCAACGCGTTGCACGGCGGTCGCTCCCGGGACACAACCAGCCACGGCACCATGCTCGTGATACCCCAGCGGAAGCGAGTCTCGGCCCGCGCGTCGCCGCGCACCTCCCATTCGCCAGTTGCGAGGCTCTCGTCGACGTCGGGTTGAAACGGCCGAGACCGCCGAATTGTGCGTTTCGTACAAGGGCGGCCACGCGCGGGCGCCCGGGGCCTCACGGGCCGGCGCTTCCCAAAGTATCGGGACGTGCCGCGGACCATACTCCGCCACGCTTCCGCTTCATCGCCATTCCGGCCACGGGAACCAGACTTCCGCCTCAGGCGTGGAGCAGCCACACTCGGCCCTACTCGCCACGGCCGATGTAGCCCTACCCTCGGGGTCGGACGGGCATCTGGTTGCCGACGCGTCGACCTCCCGCAACGAGCGGTCTGCACGGCTGGTAGACGGCTCGTCGGCTGCGGCACGAAGGGACCGCCGGTCAGGCGGGATTCAGGAACATCGCCGTAACCAGATCTGGTTCTGCGGCGAGCAGCGCGTCGAGCGCGGTAACGAGACGGCCTATCGTCGCGGGGTCGCCTCGGGGGAACTGCCGATCGGTCGTGAAGATCAGGGGTGGGCGCGGTTGCGCGGCGGCGAGGGCGTGTGCCTCGAGGCGACGGAAGTCCCGGACGTTTTCGGACACGAGCGCTCTGTGGTCGGCGATGGCCGCCGCCCACACCTCCTCGTCCGGCTCGCCTTCGAGCGCGCGATACGCCGGATCGTGCACAGTGGCGACATCGTGGCCTCGGGCTCGGAGTTGTTCGGCGATGGCTGGCGCGTACATCTCGTCGAGCAGCAGCTTCATCCGAGCAGGCGCCGCTCATTCTCGAGCGCTCGCTCGAGTTGCTCTGCCTCCTGCTCATTGGCTGCGATGAACTGGTCTACCTCGTCCGGGTACTCGCCGTAGTAGCTCACCGCTACTCGGATCTTCTCGACCGGCACGCCGATCCGCTCGGCAAGCGCACGGACGAGCTTCTCGCCGCGCTCCGGTGCGCTGCGGCTTGCAGCGATCACCTCCCACACGTCGGGCCCGCCGATCACGACTGCTCTTCGGCCTGCCGGCCCATCGCGGAAAACGATCCCCGGATGGCGGTCTCGCCGCATGCCTTCCCCGATGTACCGTTGGGCCAGTCGCACGATCGGCTCGCCGCTCTGAGCGCTTCGCTCACGGAGCGCGTTGAGCGTCTCGGTCTCGATTCGGATAGCTTCGCTACCCATGTAGCGAAGTGTAGGCGATGCGTCCACTGCCCGTTCCGAAGAACGTGGGATACCCAGCGCGTTCGCGGTGGTCAAGTCGGGTCTAGTGGTGTAACCGGGGAGGACCTAGACGCTCGGCATACGGGCCCGGTCTTAACTCGTCGCCGCGCCGGAAGTGCAGGCGCGACGCCAATCTATTTCAAGCGGGCCGCCCGCGTAACCGGGCGGCATTTTTTCTGGCAGCGAGGTCGATCCAGCACGTGAGATAGCTCAGGCGAAAGCCGTGAGGTCTCATTTGTTTGTCTGACTTTCATCGATCGGGAGTGTCGGTTGGGGTTCGCCTACCGCAGCAGGCACGATGCTGCTCATCTGGCTTGTGCTTGCTTTGGCGCGCCGGGTCGCGGAAGACCGGGCGCGAGCACCGGTCGCAGGCGAAGGGTCGGCAAGGGTCCTTTCGGGCCGGACGGTCGGTCGTCGCGCGCCGTAGCCGCTTACTCTGCCGAACCTCAAAGTTATCGAAGCGTCAGCCGGCCTTCGCCCGGCGCCGGCGGGAGGCTCTGTCACCGCCGGCCGCGGCTCCTGCGGGGCCGGGCGATCAGACCTCCACGACGACAGGCAGGATCATCGGTCGTCGACGCGCGCGGTCGAGGATGAACTTCGCGAGGTGGTCATGGAGGGCCTGTTCGAGCGCGGCGGGGTCGTGCACGTCACGGGCGACGGCGCGGTCGAGTGCGACTTCGATCTCGTCGCGTAGCGCGTCGCGGAACGTGGCCTCGTCCTCGGCCAGCGGGACGCCGCGGATCACGCTCTCGTGCGGGGCCAGCGTCTTTCTGTCCTGCGCGGAGAGGGTACGGGGCAGGCGTCCACGCCCGGACCGCCAATGCGGCAGCACTCGGTGCGACCGTGGGCGCTTCGGGTTCGTGAGCGCTACGGGTTCGTGAGCAGCCACAGCCAGTCGGCACAGAGGCCGTCCATGTGGACTGAAGGTCGTTCCGATCGCCGCCCAGCCCAACAGCGACCGCTTATGGAGCGACCGCCATCCCGGATAGGAGCCTCTTGCGGTTAGGTCGCCGATTAATTCACCCCCGCGGCATCGCGAGCGCCCTTCGCGGCCAGGGATGCGCGGAACGCCCGCGCGCAACAACAGCGCCGTATGACCGTGCTATCCGCCCGCCTGATCCGACGGCGGCTGAGACCCCAGGTCTATCGCGCGATCGTCGACTCCGCTTGAGCGGCCCCGATCCTGCAGTTTCCTTGGTGATCGCATCAACCCACGCAGATCAAAAGCGATCTATTGGAGGTATTGCGATGGAGACCCACGCCCACGAGCAAATCCACTTGCACCAGCGTGGCGCAAGTGTTGCCACAAGGACGATCCTGCAGGTCGGTGCGCTCGCCGGCATCGTCGCTGGGCTCATGTACGCCGGGTGGCAGATGGTCGTTGCCGCGATCGCCCAGGAACCCACCGCCGTGCCCGGCATTCACCAGACGCTCTGGACACCGCCAGAGGGCATCTGGAGCGTCGTCTTCGGCGTGCACCACTTTCACGGCAGCTTCCACTTCATCCCGTTGTTCGGTGGAGTCGTCGCCCACTTGGGAAACGCGCTGATCGTTGGGATCCTTGGCGTCTTTCTACTGACCGCGATCCTCGGTCGACGGCCGAACCCTGCTCCGGCGGCCGTGCTCGGGGCCGCTTACGGCATCGCGGTTGACGCGATTCTCCTCCTCGGAATCATCAACACGCAAAAGATCCACACGCTCTATAGCGCGGCGCCGCACTGGAGCTGGTGGGTCGGCCACGCGATCTTCGGCGTGACGCTCGGCCTGCTCGGCAGCGTGCTGCTGAGAAGGAACAACGCCACGCAGGCTGACGTGTCACTCGCTGCGAGCTGACCACTGTGACGCCGTTCCCGCGGCAGGGGGGCGGCGCCTCTAGACGCGAGTTTGGCGCGAGAAGCAGGGAGGTCCGAGGTCGCGCTGAGTGTCGCACTGGTAATCGCCAAGTGCGAACGCTGCATTGGTTGCGCCAACTTCGGCGGTCGTCTGGTCGTTCACTGAGTCGTAGCTGTCGCGGCCCTTCGGTTGCACCGTGCCAGCGAGGTGGATGACCGCCTCGGACTCGCCGATCGCGTCGGCCCAGTCGTCCTGCTTGAGGGCCAGGACCTCGATCGGCGTCCCGGCGAGCCGCCGACACGCCAGCGTGGAGACCTGACCGTACGCGCCAGTCACGGCAATCGCCATCTAGTGCCTCTCCCTTGCGCTTCGCGCTCGCATCGGTGGACCATCCACACTGTTAAAGACCGCATCGGGCAGCAAGCTCCCTAATCACGGCTAGGCGAGCGTGTCGCCGGCGCGAAACGAGGTCGTGCCGGGAGCTCGCGCCATGTCGATTTCGCGCCATGGCCAGCCCCTGCCCGACGACTTCGTCCCGGCATACCGCGCCGCGGAGCGGAAAATCCCCCTATTGGGCGATGTTCACCCCGGTCGTCGAACGCCATCATCATTTCGTCCGCTCTCGTTCCGCGAGAGGCTGGACCGTGTGCCAGTCGCCCCCATTGGCACACCGGGTCGGGGTCGTCGTGGTCGATGGGACTGGGCGTGGAGCCGCCGCGCCCCTCAATGCGGCTCAGCGGTGATGGCTCCACGGCGATCCCGACCCTTCGCTGGCGTCGCGCTGCTCCGGTTCGATCAGGCCCATGGCGAGCGCGACCGCGACGAGCTGCGCCTGCGAGCGGGCGTCGAGCTTGTGCATCGCGTTGCGTAGATGCGTCTTGACCGTCGAGTCGCTGATGAACAGCTCATCGGCGATCTCGCGGCGGCGACGGCCCATCGCGACCAGGGCCACGACCTCGCGCTCGCGCGGCGTCAGCGCCGGCGCGGTCGCGTCGATGTCCGTCTTACCGCAGCGCATCGGGCGCGCATCCAGGTCGAGCACAACGCCGAGGACAAGATCGCGCCCGGTGACAATCTCTCGGTGTGCAGCGAACTGTGCGCGCACATGCCGACCGTCGGCACGGATCATCTGCCGCTCTCCGTTCAGCCGGCCGGTACGTAGAAGGTCCCGCCAATCCGTGCTCATCCGAAGGCGGGAGTCCTCGGCGACGAAGGAGTCCAACCTGTGGCCGAGCGCACTTGCGCGGCTGTAACCAAAGGTCTTCAGGAACGCGTCGTTGACACCGACAAGAACGCGGTCGGGCTGCAGCAGGAGCATGGGGTTGCGAGAGAGGTTGAACGCTGCCCAGAAGAGCGACCTCCAGCCGTCGACTGCGCGGACAGCATTCATCCAGGCACCCATCCAACGGCGTGCACCGAGGCGCTCCAACAAACCATCCCGCACGCGATCCCTCCGCCGCTGCCAGCCACGAATGCTTGGCCTCGTCGTGGCATGGACCGGCTTCGTGCGGGAGTCCGCGCGTCGTGGTGGCCGCTGGTCGGAGGTTGCGTCAT
>CAVSAY010000013.1:0-473023 GCA_963725925.1 uncultured Solirubrobacterales bacterium | reverse complement strand
CTACCGGCCGGGGGCGATGGACCAGATCCCGACCTACGCGCGCGGAAAGCACAACCCGGAGTCGATCTCATATCCCGACGAGCGCCTGCGGCCGATCCTCGAAGCCACCAAGGGCGTGATCCTCTATCAGGAGCAGGCGATGCAGATCGCCAAGGAGCTCGCGGGCTTCAGCGGCGCCAAGGCCGACGACCTGCGCAAGGCGATCGGCAAGAAGAACCGCGAGGCGATGGCCAAGCTCAAGCCCGAGTTCGTCGCGGGCTGCCGCGCGTCGGGCACCGGCGAGCAGGTGATCGAGTGGCTGTGGACGACCAACGAGCGCTCGGCCGACTACTCGTTCAACCGCTCGCATGCTGCGTGCTACGGACTGATCGCCTACCGGACGGCATGGCTGCGCGCCAACTACCCGGCCGAGTACATGGCCGCGCTGATCTCCTCGGTGATGGACACCAAGGACAAGGTCCCGTTCTTCGTCGGCCACGCCGAGCAGATGGGGATCTCGATCCTGCCGCCCGACGTCAACCTCTCAGACCACGAGTTCGTCGTCGTCGACGGCAACATCCGCTTCGGGCTCGATGCGGTCAAGGGTGTCGGGTTTGCGGCCGTTGAGGCGATCAAGCGGGCGCGCGAGGAGGGGGGACCCTTCCGCGACCTGTGGGAGTTCTGCGCGCGCGTCGACGGCCGCGCGGTCAACAAGAAGGCGATCGAGGCGCTGGTCAAGTGCGGCGCGTTCGGATCGACCGGCGCCTCGCGCAAGGGGATGTTGATGGTGCTCGAGCAGGCGCAGGGAGCCGGCCAGAAGGCGCAGCAGGACGCGCTGATCGGCCAGGGCTCGATCTTCGATCTCGGCGACCTGGGCGGGGCAGACACCGGCGCGGGAGCGATGACGGTTCCCAGTCACGCCCCGATCCCGATGATCGAGTTCGATCGCCACGAGATGCTCGCCGCCGAGAAGGAGTCGATCGGCCTGTTCATCTCCGCCCACCCGCTCAAGGACGTCAGGGCCGCGATGCGGGAGAAGGTCGACTGCTCGCTCGGCGACCTCTCCGCGCGCCGCGACGGCGACTGGGTGACGGTCGGCGGGATGATCACCGAGACCAAGCGGATCCGCACCAAGAAGGGCGATCCGATGATGTTCGCGACGCTCGACGACCTCGAGACGTCGCTCGAGATGATCGTGTTCGGCAAGCCGCTGCTCGCCTGCGAGGAGGCGCTTGCGCCGGACTCGATCGTGCTCGTGCGCGGCCGGGTTGACCACAAGGACCGCGAGAAGACATGCCTGATCGTCCAGCAGGCCGACCGCTTCCAGCCGACCGAAGAAGAGGTCGCGGAGGCGCAGGAGCGCGAGGCCGTGACTCCGTCCGGCCCCGATGCGCTGCGGCTGCGGCTCGACGCCAACGCGCTTCCGGCCTCGGTGCTCGGCGAGCTGCGCGAGCTGCTCACCGGCTTCCCCGGCGAGTCGGAGGTCGTGATCGAGCTGCGCACGTCGGTCGGGGAGCGCCGCCTGAAGCTGGGCACCCAGTTCCGGGTGGAGCGCAACGCGAGCCTGCACGCCGAGCTGGATCAGCTGCTCGGGGCCGCGATCCTCGCCGAGGAACGCATCGAGGCCGTACAGGCGCCGGCCAGCGTCGCCTGAGTGCGCTGGCCGGTGATTGGGGTGCATGGAGCGCGAGGGCCGGGGGCCGGCAGGCAAGGACGCAGGATCCGAAGCGCAGCAGCGCTGCGCGAGGATTCGAGGACGCAGCATGACGGTCATCCGGGTCCGCGATACATGTGCCCTAATCACCGGACGGTGCACAGGGGTACCCTCCACAACATGCAGAATTCGGACGGCATGGGTGCCGGGATGACCCCGGACGACGTCGACAGCCCACGCTCGACCCCGACCGGGTTCGTGATCACGGTCGTGGTGCTCCTCGTGATCGGGTGCGCCGCGCTGTTCATCCCCTCGACGCACACGATCCAGGTGATCGGGTTCGCGATCGTCACCTTGGTCGCAATCGTCTGCCTGATCGAGTTTCGGCCCAAGCGCCCTGGTCGCCGCCGGATACCGCTTCGGATGCGCACCAACTACCTGCCGGGGACCGGACGCGTGGTGCGTCCCGATTGGGCCGAGGAACCGGGTCCGGGTGACGAGCCGGATTCGCCGCCCCGGAGTCGGCGCCCCGGTCGCGGTGCCTGAGCCGCGCTACTTCAGCCTGCGCGAGCATCTCCCGAGTCGAACGTCAACGGCCCATTGAGGGCGAGGATGGGAGGGGGGATTACACGACAATCGATCGTCGGCGCCCGAGGCGTGTCGTGTTGTGCCCCGTATACGGTGGTCAGAACGGATCACTTCGCCGATTTCGGCGCGATTGTCGTGTAGTGCCCCCTCTCGCGACCCGGGGACCGGCCCCCGACCCTCTCTTCAATGAGCCGTCGACGTTCAGCCCTCGGGTCAGTTGGTGATCCAGGGCCCGTGCCAACCGCCGAACCCGGCCACCAGCTCGTCCGCTGCCTTCGGGCCCCAGGATCCCTTCCTGTAGGCCTGCACCCTCGGCGGTGAGTGCAGCAGCGGCTGCACGATCCGCCAGGACTCCTCAACTCCGTCCTGGCGGGTGAAGTGGGTGCTGTCCCCGATCAGCGCCGCGTGCAGCAGCACCTCGTACGGAGTGGCGCCCTCACCGCCCTCCTGTAAGAACTCCATGTCCAGCTCGATCTCGCCGGCTCCCGGCTGGTCGGCACGCTGAGCGTCCAGCACCAGTCGGATGCCGGTGCCGGGGTCGATCCTGAACACGATCTGGTTGGGCTGGGGCCGGCGCCGGCTGGAGCCGAGGAAGTGGACCTTCGGCGGGGGCTTTAACAGCAGCCGCAGCTCGGTCTGGGTGACCGGCAGCTGCTTGCCGGTGCGGATGAAGAAGGGGACGCCGGACCAGCGCCAGTTGTCGACCTCGAGCCTCAGCGCGGCGAACGTCTCGGTCGTCGAGTTGCGCCGCACGCCGTCGATCTCGCGGTAGCCCTCGTACTGGCCCCTGACGTAGTTGGCGGGGTCGGCCTCCGGCATCGCCCTGAACACCGACGCCTTGGCGTCCTTGAGCAGATCGGGGTCGCCGCTCGAGGGCGGCTCCATCGCCGCGGTCGCCAGCAGCTGGAGCAGGTGGTTGACCACCACGTCGCGCAGCGCCCCGACCGGGTCGTAGAAGTGCCCGCGGTCCTCGACGCCGAACTTCTCGGCCATCGTGATCTGCACGCAGGCGAGGTAGTTGCGGTTCCAGATCGGCTCGATCATCGTGTTGGCGAACCGCAGGTACAGGATCTCCTCGAGACCCATCTTTCCGAGGAAGTGGTCGATGCGGTACAGCTGGGACTCGTCGATGTACTTGTGCAGCCGTCTGGCCAGCGCCCGGGCTGACTTGAGGTCGTGGCCGAACGGCTTCTCGACGACCACGCGCTGCCCGTTTGACACAAGCCCCGCTTCGGCCAGGCCCTTGACCACCGTCGCGAACAGCGAGGGCGGGATCTCCAGGTAGAAGACTGGGTTCTGCTTGTCGCCGAGGGCGGCGGCCACGCGCTTGTATGTCTCCTGGTCGGCGAAGTCGCCGCGGACGTAGGACAGGCGGTTGGACAGGCGCGAGAACACCCGTTCGTCGAGCTTCTCGCCGCTTTGGCGGATCGACTCCAGCGCCCGCTCGCGCAGCTGGACGACGTCCCAGTCGTCGACCGCGACACCGATCACAGGGCAGTCGAGCAGCTTTCGCTTCTCCAGCCGGTAGAGCGACCGGAACGTCATCTTGCGCGCCAGATCGCCGGTGATCCCGAACACGACCAGCGCGTCGCCGCTGCGCTCGCTCATCTGGGCAGTGAAGCTAGCGGTTGGCGGCGGATTTGGAGCCGCGCGGCTTGGTGGCGGACTTGGAGCGCTTGCGCGACGCCAGGCCGCGCTTGTGCAGCTTGACCGCGAGCGCGACGTCGCTGGCGCCGGGCGCGCCGCCGTCGGAGCCAGTTTCGAGCACGGACGGCAGCCTCTGGAACCGGGGCTCGGACAAGAACGTCGCACAGCCTTTCTCGCCGAACTCGCCCTGGCCGAGCAGCGCATGGCGGTCGCGGTTGGAGCCCAGCGGCGTCATCGAGTCGTTGACGTGCAATGAGCTCAGGCGCTTGCGCCCCACGATCGAGTCGAAGTCCTTCAGCGTGTCGCGCAGGCCTTCGACGGTGCGAACCTCATAGCCCGACGCCAGCAGGTGGCACGAATCCAGGCAGATCCCGAGGCGGTCGCCGCCGCCGGAGGCATCGATCAGAGCCGCAAGCTCCTCGAACGAACGTCCAAGCGTGCCGCCGGCCCCCGCGGTGTCCTCGAGATGCAGATGGCAGCGCTCGGTCTCGTCGAGTGCCTCCTTGATGACCTTGCCCGCCCGCTTGATCGCCTTGCCCACGTCGCCCTGCTTGGCCGAGCCCGGATGCAGGACCACTCCGACCGCTCTGATCCCGGCGCCGACCCGCAACGACTGGATCAGCGAGGTACGCGACTTGTCGCGCATCTCGCGATCCTCGGTGGCGCAGTTGAGCAGGTACACGGCGTGGATCAGCACCGCCTTGATCTTGGTCGGCTTGATCGCCTCGCGGAACTCGGCGAAGTCGTCGTCGCTGTAGGCGGTGGGCCGCCACATGCGCGGCGACTGGTTGAAGATCTGGATCGCCTCGCAGCCGCGCTCGACGCCCCGTTCCACTGCTTTTGGGAGCCCACCTGCGTTAGATACGTGAGCGCCGATTAGCATGATGCGTACGTCTCCATGCGCGTTCGATTTGCTCCTTCCCCAACCGGGGCACTACATATCGGCGGTGCCCGCACCGCCCTATACAACTGGCTGCTCGCCCGGGGCCAGGACGGCACCCTGGTGCTGCGCATCGAAGATACCGATCGCGAGCGATCGACCCCCGAGAACGTCGAGCAGATCCTCGACGCGCTGGGCTGGCTGAACCTCAACTACGACGAGGGGCCGATCTTCCAGTCAGAGCGCGCGGACCGGCATCGCGACGCGCTCGCCCAGCTGCTCGCCGACGGTCACGCGTATCACTCCACGGCGACTGCCGACGACGTCAAGCTCTACAAGGAGCGCCACGGCTTCGATCGCGGCTTCCGCGGCGAGCCCGAGGAGTCGGGCGCGGTGCGACTGCACTACCCCGACGAGGGCGACACGTTCTTCGACGACATCATCCGCGGGGAGATCCGGTTTGCCAACGTCAGCCGCGACGACCCGGTAATTGCTCGCGCCGACGGCTCCGTGCTGTACAACTTTGCAGTCGCCGTCGACGATCTCGACGCAGGCGTGACTCACGTAGTTCGTGGGGAGGACCACATCTCCAACACACCGACGCAGCTGCTCGTGTTCCGGGCGCTGGGCGCTGAACCTCCGCGCTATGCGCACCTGCCGTTGCTGCACGGCCCTGACGGGCGCAAGCTGTCAAAGCGACACGGCGCCGCGTCGGTCCAGGAGCTGCGCGCCGCCGGCTATCTGCCCGAGGCGGTGGACAACTACATCGCGCTGCTGGGAGCGGGGTTTGCGGCGGACGAGGAGTTCTTCACGATGGACGAGCTCGCGGAGCGCTTTCGCCTCGAGCGCGTGTCCAAGAACTCCGCTGTGTTCGACGAGCGCAAGCTCCGGCACCTGAACGGCCGCCACCTGCGCGAGCTCTCGGTCGACGAGTTGACGAGCCGGCTCGAGGAGTACACCGGTCGCACCGGGCTGCGCGGGGCGGTCGAGATCTCGCGCGAGAAGATCCAGACGCTCGCAGACTTCTGGCCGTTGGCCGGATTCTTCTTCGACGGCCCCGTCGACGACCCCAAGGCATTCGAGAAGGTGATCGGCCGCGACGGGGGCGTGGACACGCTGCAAGCGGCGCGCCTCGCGCTGGCGACCGCAGACCCGTTCACGTCCGACAACGTGGAAGCTTCGCTGCGCGAAGTCGTCGAGGCGCACGGCGGCAAGGCGGGCCGTGTTTTTCAGCCGATACGCGTGGCGATTGCGGGCACGACCGTATCCCCAGGTATCTTCGAAAGCGTGACGCTGCTGGGGCGTGAGGAGACGCTTGCCCGGATCGACAAGGCGCTTGATCGGGCCCGGTCGTAGAAAGGCCTCAAAGCCATCGAACATCTGCCGATAGAAGAGGCTGAGCGGAAATCCCGCGAGGCGGAGCCAGTCTCCGCTGCGTCCGATCACCCGACCAATGAGAGCAAGGCTTTCGTGGCAACGCTAGCTGCAGTAAAAACATCATCAACTTCAGATTCCGTCGTCGCTGGTGAGCAGCGTCGTCACAACGAGGGCCACGGTCGCAGGCTGACCGCCGCCTTCGAGGCGCTCGAGGCCTTCCCGATGCTGGTCGAGTCCCGCAACCGGGTCATGCGCCTGTTCGAGCAGGGCGAGCCGCCGACCGCCGAGGTCGTCGCCGCCGTCGAGGCCGACGTGGCGCTCGCCGTCACGGTCCTGCGCCTGGCAAACCAGGTCGACGGCCGTCAGCATGGCCGCGTCGAGAGCGCCGTCAAGGGCGTCGAGGTCCTGTCACCGCGCACCGTCCACGCGATCGCCAGCCGCGCTCGCACGTTTGACTTCTTCGAGCGCACCGCCGTCTGGCAGGGTGTGCCCGAGCGCTTCCGTCTGCACGGCGTCGCCACCCAGCGCGTCGCCGACCGGCTCGCTCGCGAGCTCGGCTACGAGTCGCGCGACCGCCTGATGGTCACCTCGCTGCTGCACGACGTGGGCAAGCTGGTGCTCGTCCACGCGTACCCCGGCTACCCGCGTCAGGTTCACGCCGACGCGCGGACTCCGGAGGAGCGCATCCAGACCGAGCGTCGCGAGCTCGGCGTCGACCACGCTCTGGTCGGCGGCGTCCTCGCCCGCCGCTGGGGCCTGCCGAAGTCGATCGCCAGCGTCATCGAGCGTCACCACGCCGAGGACGCAGACGGCGAGGCCGCGCTGGTGCGACTCGCCGACATGCTCGCGCACTACGTGCTGGGCGGCGTGATCTCCCCGTCGGAGCTGCTGTCGGTAGCGCGCGTCGTCGGCGTCAAGCCGGCCGACCTGCGCACGGTCATGTACGAGCTGCCGCTCCCCACCGCCGGTGGCCGGCCGCGTCAGATCGACCCGTGCCCGATGTCCAGCCGCGAGATCGACGTGCTGCGTCGCCTCGCGCGCGGGATGGTCTACAAGCAGATCGCCTCGGAGCTCGGCCTGTCGACGAGCACGGTGCGTACGCACCTGCACAACGTCTACGGCAAGCTCGGCGCGATGGACCGTGCACAGGCGGTCCTGATCGCCACCGAGCGCGGCTGGATCTAGGCTCTCTCTCACTAGTCGGAACCCTGACCGGCTCGCCGAGTCGGTGGACTCTGCCGATGGCGGTCGCATACGATCGTCCCGGTAGATGATCTCGATCACCACCAAGTCGCCGTACGCGCTGAGCGCGCTGGTCGAGCTGTACCACCACGGCGATCGCGGCCCAGTCCCGATCGCCGAGCTGGCGCGGCGGCGCGAGATCCCCGTGCAGTTCCTCGAGCAGCTGTTCGCGACGCTTCGACGCTCGGGAATCCTGCGTTCTCACCGTGGCGTCAAGGGCGGCTACACGTTCGCCCGGCCCGGCACCGAGATCACGGTGCTCGAGATCGTCGAGCTGCTCGACGGTCCCGTCGGCGCCGGCGCGACCGGCGTGTTCGCCACGGCCGCGTCGGCAGTGCGGTCGGTGCTCGGCGAGTCGACGGTCAGCGACGTGGCCGAGGCCGAGACGCGCGCGGCGGCGACGCCGATGTACCACATCTAGCTTGCGACGTGAGTTCCGATCGGTGTCGCGCAAGCGCACGGGGCGGTAAAACGTTGGTATCACGGGCGCTGTGAGGCGACAGCCAACATGTTCCCGGTTAGGAACCGGGATGGGGCATGAACTTGGGAGCCTCGCAGCGCCATCCGCTATTGCGGTGGCCGTGCTGCCGGCCCGGCGCGAGCGGTCCTGATCGCGGAAGAAGCGTTTCGATTTGATCGTTTCTTGAGCAGATCAGATCCCCGTGGGCGCGCAGCGCCAACAGCGGGCCCACTGGGTACCGCCACTGCGCCCCACGGCTGATCTATCGCCCGGCGTTTCTCGCTCGACGGTCGGTGTCAGCCTGTCACCCGGTGACCACTGGCGGCGGCGGCGGTGGTGGCTTGGGCCGGTGTGGGGGCTTCGGGCGACGGGACGGGATGTTGGGCCCGTGGTTGGGGCCACGGTCGGGGTTAGCCCCCGGGTCCGGCCCGACGACAGCGCTTTCGGCGCTGTCGGCACACGCTGTCGGACCAGCGGCGGCGTTGCCGATGTCCCCGGAGTAACTGGCCACCCACCGGTAGGTGCCCGGCTGCGGCACGATGAAGACGGCCGACCGATAGTCGCCGTTGCCGTTCGCAAGGACGGTGGCGGTGAATGCCGGCGGTCCGGTGCAGCTTTGATCGTCAGGGCCGAACAGCTCGAAGGTGATCGTTCCGCCAGGGTCCAGGCCGCCGCGCAGATGGGCGACGTCGTAGAGCGGTGCCCCGAGCTGCGGTGACGGGGACGCGGTCGTCGAGAAGGCGGTTGCAACGGGATCGACAGCGGCTCGTCGAACGATCGCGGTCTCGGCTGCATCGTCGCAGGCGGTGGGCCCAGCGGCATTGTTGCGAGCGTCGCCCGAGTAGGCGGCGACCCATTGGTACCTGCCCGCGGCGGTCGGGGTGAACGACGGGGAGGCGTAATCATCGTTGCCGGCGACCTTGACGGTCGCGGCGAACACCGGGCGGCCCGTGCAGCCGCTGTTTGCCGGGCCGTACAGACGGAAGCTGATTCGCCCTGTCGGTCTGGAGCCGCCACTCAGGTGCGCCGTATCGTGAATCGCGCCGCCGATCGTCACGGCCGCCGAGGCGGACGAGGTGAGTGCCGTCGCGGCGGGGATGATGACGCGCACCGCCTCGGCGCTATCTCCGCAGCCGGTTGGCCCCGCGGCGAGGTTGTTGGCGTCGCCCGAGTAGACCGCCACCCAGCGGTAGCTGCCGGATGCGGTCGGAGTGAACGGCTCGGAGTTGTACGTGCCGTTGCCCGCGATCGCCGTGGCGGTCGTGAACACGGGCGTCCGCGAGCACGCCCGATCATTGGGCCCGTACAGGACAAACGTGATCTCGCCCGTGGGCGTCGCGCCCGCGGTCAGCGTCGCGGCGTCGTAGATCGAGAGTCCGGCCGCCCTGACCCGAGGCCCTTTCCCGAAGCTGCCGACCGGGCTCGCCGAAGTCGACAGGGCCGGTTGGCGGCGCACCACCGTCGCGGTCTCGCCGCGGTCCCCGCAACCGGTCGCCGACCCTCGGTTGCTGAAATTGCCCGGGTACTGGGCGGTCCAGCGATACGTTCCCGCATCCTGCGGACTGAACGTCGGAGATCGGTATACGCCGTTGCCGAAGATCCGCTGCTGGGTGACGAACGTCGGCTGTCGCGAGCAGGTCGCGTCGTCCGGGCCGTACAGCCGGAAGATGATTCTCCCTCTCGGTCTCGAGCCGCCGGCGAGGACCGCGGTGTCGTGGATCGCGTCTCCGATGCTCCCGGCGTGCGAAGCAACCGTGCGAACCGCTGTCGGCGCCCTAGAGACGACGACGGTCTCGGACGCAGCGCCGCACGCCGTCGGCCCGGCAGGCTCGTTGTTGTCATCGCCGGAATACCTGACGACCCAGTGGTAGACACCCGCGGCTCTTGGCCTGAATGGCCTCGAGTCGTAATCGCCGTTTCCGCTCGAGACCTTGACGACCGAAAACCCGGCCAGGGGCGGGTGGCAGCTGCGATTGAGTGGCCCATAGACGCGGAAGCTGATCGTGCCCGTTGGGTCTGAGCCGCCGCTGAGGTGAGCGGTGTCGTGTACGAGATGACCGGCGGGAGCGCCGGGCGAGGCGGTCGAGTCGAGGTTTGGGTGTGCGGGCGGCGGCCTGGACACGACGACGTCCTCGCCGAGTTCGCCACAGTTCGTCGCTGCCGCGTGGTTGTTGCCGTCACCGGAGTACGTCGCGACCCACCGGTATGTCCCGGTCGACGTGGGTGTGAACCGATCGGAGTTGTAGGTGTCGTTTCCGTTGGAGACGTTGACCACGGAGGTGTGCGCCGGCTGGCCCCCGCAGTTGGGGTCGTCGGGACCGTAGGCGTCGAACCTGATCTCGCCCGTGGGGTGGGAGCCGTCGGTGAGAGTGGCGCTGTCGCTGATCTGTCCGCCGAGCGTCGTCTCGGGCGACGCCTCGGTCGAGATCGCCGGCTGAGCCTTGGTGAGGGTCACGGTCTCGCTCGCCTCGCCGCAGCGGGTTGGGCCCGCCGGCTCGTTGTTGCGATCGCCGGAATAGCTCACAACCCATCTGTACGTTCCCGCCACCGCCGGTGTGAACCCCGGGGAGTTGTGCTGGCCACCTCCGGTGAACCCGATCGTCGCGTTGAAGATCGGCGCGTTCGCGCACGTTGCGTCGTCGGGTCCGTAGAGCTTGAAGGTCAGAGCGCCAACGGGGGAGACGGCACCGGTCAGCGTGGCGGTGTCATGGATCTCGCTTCCTGCCGGCTCGACGGCATGCGGGACATCGGAAGAGAGGCTCGTGTCGGCCCGGCTGACCTCGACCGTTTCGTTGCTGTCATCACAGGCTGTAGGTCCCGCCGGGCGGTTGTTCTGATCGCCTGAATAGTCGACCACCCAGCGATATGTCCCAGTGCGCTCGGGCGTGAACGAGCCGGAACCGAAGTAACCATTGCCCGCCGCTGTCGAGGTCGACGAGAAGACCGCGCTCCCGGTGCAGTCCTGATCGTTGGGGCCATGGAGCTTGAAGGTGATCGTTCCGGTCGGCGTCACGCCACCGCTCAGGTGAGCCACGTCGGAGATCGACGAACCCGGCCCGAGGCGCACCGGTGCGGAAGCGGTCGAGGACAAACTCGGGGACGCAAGGCCAGGCGGGAGGCAACCGCTGAACGGAACGTAGTTCAGGACCCAGTCGCTCGTCGGGATCGTCCTGCCGATCAGCTGCCCATTGAGCTGGGGATGGTTGACGCCCGTAATGGTGGCGGTCGGCGCGAGGATCACGCCCTTCCAGGCCACTCCGTGGGTCACCGCCAGACCCGTGGCGGACGGCAGGTTCCACATCAGCGTCCGATCGCTCGCGTTGCCCGAGAGATTCATGTACTGGGGGGCGAGCGACAACTGCGTGGCGGCGGTGACGTTGATCAGCGCGGTCGCGCCGGACTGCTTCAGGTCGATCACAATGCCGGCGGCGGCCTGCAGGTCAGCCGCGCTGACTGCAAACACGTTGAGGCCAGAGTCCGTGCCGGTGAGCTGCAATGCGTGCGAGTTCGGGTCCAACGTCACGGTTGCGCCAGGGGTTTGGGCGATCTTCGCCCACGCGTGGCTCGACTCGGTCAGCGCGGCGAACTCGGATACGAACGAGAACGGCGGCGGCGCGTGCGTCTGCGCGCCGTTGACGGTGAAGTTCTGGGCCACGTCGATCGTCCCCGCGTACCTCACGCCGCCGTTCAACGTCCCTCCGTGCCCGGTGTTACCGGCGACGAAATTGCCGCCCGCGATCACCGTTGGAGCCGAGTCGCCGGCGGCCGGGTTGACCGTGACGCCGTCGAGCGTCACGTCACTGGCGGCGGCGATCCGCCCGGTGATGCTCGTTCCGGACGACTCCGATGAGTTGAAGGCGCCATCGGAGAAGGCCACGAAGCTCGCGGCGCGCGACTCACCGCGTCGCAACCTATGCGGATAGCGAGGCGACGTCAAGCGCTGCGCCGCCCCCGGAGAGCCGTCTCGGCGGCACTTCTCGTACCGTTGGCGGCTGGAATGCCCCCAATCCCGACCAACATCGCTGACTACGTCGGCCGCACACCGATGCTGCAGCTGACCCGGGTGCTCGACGGGGCCCCCGCCGAGGTGTTCGCAAAGTTAGAGGCGCTGAACCCGGGCGGCAGCGTCAAGGACCGGATCGGCGTATCGATGATCCAGGCCGCCGAGGAGGCCGGGCAGATCGAGCCGGGACGCACCACGATCGTCGAGGCAACCAGCGGCAACACCGGGATTGCGCTCGCCTTCGTGTGCGCTGCAAAGGGCTATGACCTGGTGCTGACGATGCCCCAGGGGATGAGCCGCGAGCGTGAAGGTCTGCTGCGTCTGTACGGCGCCAGAGTCGAGATCACTGAGTCGCTGGGCGGAATGAACGAGGCGGTCGACGCCGCCCGGGCGATGGCCTCCGACACCGACGTGTTCCTGCCCGACCAGTTCTCAAATCCCGCCAACCCCGAGATCCACCGCCGCACCACCGGGCCCGAGATCTGGGACGCGACCGACGGCCGCGTCGACGTGTTCGTCGCCGGCGTCGGCACCGGCGGCACGATCACCGGCGTCGGCGAGTTCCTCAAGGACCGCAACCCGCAATGCCGCATCGTCGCCGTCGAGCCGGCCGCGTCCGCGGTGCTGTCGGGCGGCAAGCCCGGCCCCCACAAGATCCAGGGGATCGGAGCCGGCTTCATCCCCGAGGTCCTCAACCGCGAGGTGATCGACGAGGTGATCGCGGTCGACGACGAGGCGGCGATCGACACGGCGCGCAACCTCTCGCGACACGAGGGCGTGCTCGCCGGGATCTCCTGCGGCGCCGCGGTGTGGGCGGCGCTCGAGCTCGCCCGCCGGCCTGAGCACAAGGGCGCCAGGATCGTCACGATCCTCCCGGACTCGGGCGAGCGCTACGTGTCGACGCCTTTCTTCGCGCCCTCCGCCTGAGTCCGCGCGGCGCAGTAGCTAGGCTTTTCTCAATGATCGGCCGGATGATCGGGGAGATCCGACGCGACGTGGACACCGCGCGGACGCGCGATCCGGCGGCCAGCGGAGTCGGCCCGCTCCAGGTGCTCGCGACTTGGCCCGGTGTCCACGCGCTGCTGGCCCATCGCGTGGCGAACGCGCTGTACCGCGCCCGCGTGCCGTTCCTGCCGCTGGCGATCGCGGCGATCGCGCGGTCGATCACCGGGATTGAGATCCACCCGGCCGCGACGATCGGTGAGGGGTTCTTCATCGACCACGGGATGGGCGTGGTCATCGGCCAGACGGCTGAGATCGGCGACGACGTCACGCTCTACCAGGGGGTCACGCTCGGCGGCACCGGATTTGCCACCGGCAAGCGCCACCCGACGGTGCAGGACAACGTCACGATCGGATCGGGAGCCAAGCTGCTGGGGCCGATCACCGTCGGGCACGGCTCGAAGATCGGCGCCGGCAGCGTCGTGATCCATGACGTGCCCCCGAACTCCACCGTGGTCGGCAATCCCGGACACCCGGTGCGCATCGAGGGACGGCGACCCGAGGGACCCGACGCCGACTGGGTGCACCTGCCCGACCCGATCGCCGACGCCATCAAGGGGCTGGCTCAGCGGATCTCGGCGCTCGAGCAGCAGTCGGGCAACGGCTCGCCGGCCGCCGACGTCACCGAGGCACTGTACGGCGACGATCGCGTCAACCGCTCGCGCGGACCGAACCCCGCCGGCGGCTAACCGGTCCAGCGAGGCTACTCGTCGAACCGGCTGGGCTCGAAGCCCACCGGCGCCGATTCGCCGAATCGGCCGCCCTCGGCGGTGACCGGCGGCAGCGGCGGTGAAGGCGTCTCTGAGTCGGCGATGTTCACGCGTGACCGCACGAGATACAGGGGCCGGCCCTTGACCTCGTCGTAGATCCGGCCGACGTACTCGCCGATGATCCCGATCGCGATCAGCTGGATACCGCCGAGCAGCAGCACCGCGATCGTGATCGCGCCGAACCCCGGCAGGTAGGAGCCGAGGATGCGCAGCACGATCACGACGGGGATCGCGATGAACGCGAGCGTCGAGATGATGAAGCCGAGCAGCGTCGCCAGCTGCAGCGGCCGGTGGGAGAAGGACGAGATCGCGTCGAGCGAGAAACGCAGCATCTTGGAGATCGTGTACTTCGTCTCGCCGGCGTACCGCGGGTCGCGGTGATAGGGCACGGCGGCCTGCCGGTACCCGACCCACACGGTCATGCCGCGCAGGAACCGGTTGCGCTCGCGCATCGACAGGAGCGCGTTGAGCGCGGTGCGGTCAAGCAGGCGGAAGTCGCCCGAGTTGTGTTGCAGCTCGACCTGCGCGAGCTTGTCGAAGAGGCTGTAGAACCAGCGCGCGGTGGCGAGCTTGAACGCCGACTCGCCCTCGCGCTCCTCGCGCACGGCGTAGACCACGTCGCAGCCGGCGCGCCAGTGATCGAGCATCCGCGTGATCACCTCGGGCGGATCCTGCAGGTCGGCGTCGAGCATCACGACGGCGTCGCCGCGGGCGTGGTCGAGACCGGCGGTCAGCGCGGTCTGGTGGCCGAAGTTGCGCGACAGGTAGATCACGCGCACGCGCGGATCGTGCATGGCCAGTTGATCGAGCCGCGCGGACGACTGGTCGGTCGAGCCGTCATCGACCAACACGAGCTCGAACGGCAGCCCTTCGAGCGCCGAGCACACGCGCGAATAAAACTCCGCGACCGTCGCTTCCTCGTTGTAGATGGGAGCTACGACGCTGAGCAGCTCGAGCTTGCGCGGGCCGCCGTCGTTGACGTCAGGCGACACGCTCATGCGCTCATGGTACGGACGTCGCCGTTGCGGCGGAATCTCAGGTGGGCGGGCATCTCTCGAGCTGACGGGCTAGAGGAGCGGCATCGACAGGCCGTGAGGGATGTATCCGAGGACCTGGACCGCGAGGAACACACCGGTCATCACGATCGAGGCGCGCCACAGACGTCTGTCGGCGGCGAGCGCTGCCAGCGGCATCAGCCAGGCCACGTACCACGGCAGCAACGAGCTGGCGGTGATCAGCAGCGCGACGACCATCCAGCCGGCGCCGTCGATCCAGTCGAGCTCGCCGCGCCACACGTGCAGAAGCAGCCTGCAGAAAACGACGGCGAACAGAACCGCGAGCACGATGCCGGTCACGTGCCCCGCCGTCCCGAGTCCCATCCGTGTCGAGATGAATCCGGGGATGCTGTGCCAGTCGCCCTGGCTCTGGCTCTGTGAGATCGATCCGAACAGGTGCAGCGGCCCGATGCCGAACACCGCGAACCCCAGCGCGACCACCGCGGCGCCGGCGACACCGGCGCCGACCAGCACGTCGCGCCGGCGGCTGCGCGAAAGCCGGCCCCCGGCACCGGCGAGCGTGAACGGCAGGAACAGGCCGGCTGTCAGCTTCACGCCGGCGCCGATGACGATCGATCCCGCTCCTAGACGGTCGCGATGCTGAAGCGCGAGCGCGATCCCGGCGACGGCCAGCGCCAGCATCAGCATGTCGTTGTGGCCGCCGCCGACGCCGTAGACGACGACCAGCGGGTTGAGGCCGACGAGTGCTGCGGCCTTCACCGGGTCGACGCCGCGAAGGCGCGCAGTGTTCCACACGATCGCGACGATCGCGAGACTCGAGAGCGCTGCGATCGCCTTGTAGGCAAGCGCACTGGCGGCGATCGAGGCGGATCCCAGCGTGTAGCTCAGAACGGTGAACACCGGCCCGTACACGGTCGGCGTGGACACCCATTTGGCGCCGATGAACGGATACACCGGATCGAGGCCAATCGCCGACGGCCCGTGCAGATACGGGTTGGCGCCGTACATGCTTCCCATCCGCGCGTACGCCTGGTAGCTGAACACGTCGGTGGAGACGAGCGGCGGCGCCAGCAGCACGAGCGCGTGCAGCGCCGCGATCGTCATCAGCACGGACCGCGCCGACAGGCGGTCGGCCGCTTGAACGGCGACGGCGTACGAGATGAACATCAGCGTCATCACGCCGATCAGCGCGCCGACACTGAGCCCCAGGCCGGTGGCGCCGAACGGGCCGGCGAGCCACTGGGGGACGGGCCGCACCGACTCCGGCAGGAGCGAGTCGGTGCCCGCCGCGGAGATCGATACGACCAACCCGGTGCCGAGCAGCCCCGACAGGCCGAGCATCCCCACGCGCGTGCGCGAGGAGCCAGAGCGTGTGTTCAGCCGGGAATCCCGAAGCTCGAATGCGCCGGCTTCGGTGGCCCCGAGCGGGCCGTGAACCGTCATCCGTCCAAGGATGCCGGGCCGGCGATCGAGTGCGGTTTGGACGGCATTGGCATTAAGTTAAAGAGTCGGGCCGGTCGGAGCGCTCAGACCCGGGCGCCGGGATCGCCTAAGACCGGCGATTTTGCTTTGAAATCGCTGCTCGCGCGCTTCTTCGCAGGCGCGGAACGAGCCAGATCGCCTCGATCGCGATCCGAGGGGACATCTTGCTGGTACCCGCAGTCCGGTCCGGGAACACAATCGGAACCTCCCGAACCCGGAATCCGGCGAGCACCGCGCGATAGGTGACCTCGATCTGGAAGACGTATCCCTCGGCCCGCACGCTGTCCAGATCGATCGCCTCGAGCACCTCCCGCCTGATGCACTTGAACCCGCCCGTCAGATCGTGGATGTCGACCCGCAGGATCGTCCGCGCGTAGAAACCGCCGCCACGGCTTACCAGCCGCCGCAGCAGGCCCCAATCGCGCACGCCGCCTCCCGACACGTAGCGGGAGCCCAGCACGAGGTCTGCCTCGTCGGAGGCATCGAGCAGGCCCGCCAGATATCGCGGGTCGTGCGAGAAGTCGGCATCCATCTCGACCACGAGCTGAGCGCCGCCCGACAGCGCCCGGGCGAAGCCGGCGAGATACGCCTGCCCGAGCCCCTGCTTATCGGGGCGGTGGAGCACCTCCAGCTGCGAGTGCTCCTCGGCCAGGCTGTCGGCGATCGTGCCGGTGCCGTCGGGCGAGCCGTCGTCGACGATCAGGATCCGGTAGCCGCCGGGCACCAGCCGGTCCAGCTCCGCGGAGGCGGCGGTGAAGATCCGTTCGAGGTTCGCCGCCTCGTTGTATGTGGGGATCACCACCCAGACCGGGGTCCGCATCGACCGGTGAGCGTAGCGGCGCCGGCCGCGCGGGCTAGCGGCGCACGTATGCGACGCGGTTCCAGCTCGGCTCGGGAGCGAGCTCGACGGGCTCGCCTCCGCGGTCGGGCTGGACGTAGATGAAGGAGCTGCAGTGATCGTCGAAGCGGATGTCCAGCTCGCCCTCCTTGACGCGCTGATCCAGCCACGCGCTGCGGAAGATCAGCCTGCGCATCCAGTGCACAAGCGACCGCTCCGACGGTCCCACCAGCTCAGGCCAGCAGTCGTTGACGTGCTCGCCGAGCGCGGAGGCCGGATCGGTGACCTCGCCGTTGACGACGAGGTTGATGAGGTCCTCAGCCTCGTCGGGGTCGATCGTGCCGCCGATGAAGCCCAGCTTGCGAGCAGCCTGCTCGCATCGCTCGCGGAAGTCACATTCGTTGAATGTGAACCGCAGGTCTCCGTATTCGAGCACGAAATCGTCGCCCGAGCTGTAATTCCCGCGTCGGTACATGGGGCCGTCGGCATCTTATTTCCCATTCCTGCCTCAGCGCACGGGGTGCACGGCATGTTGCAGTGATCGGGGGTCAGCACAGCGCGGGGTCGCGAGTTTTGCACAG
Organism: uncultured Solirubrobacterales bacterium; assembly: GCA_963725925.1. GTDB lineage: Bacteria > Actinomycetota > Thermoleophilia > Solirubrobacterales > Solirubrobacteraceae > Palsa-465. Next base: position 455,504 of record CAVSAY010000013.1, on the reverse strand, counting down.
AGAGGGGGCGATTTTCTCGCCGCTGGAGGCTCAGACGAGCATGGAGTCTGTCTCGGCCACGATCTTGATCGTCGAGGATCACCAGCCGACGCGCACGTTCCTCGCCGACAACCTCGCGGCCGACGGCTACGACCTGCTCGAGGCGGACTGCGTGTTTGAGGCGCGCCGGCACATGGAGACCGGCTTCCCCGATCTGGCGATCGTCGATCTGGGCCTTCCCGACGGCGATGGCCTGGAGCTGCTGCGGCTCGTGCGCGAGGCCGATCGTGTCGCGGCCAAGCTCGACCCGGACCTGCCGCTGCTCGTCCTGACCGGCCGCGCGGCCGAGCTCGACCGGCTCCGGGCGTTCGATCGCGGCGCCGACGACTATCTATCGAAGCCGTTCTCTTACCAAGAGCTGCACGCGAGGATGCGGGCGCTGCTGCGACGCTCGCGGCGCCGCCCTGGCACGGGCAAGCTGCGCGTCGGACCGCTCGACATCGACCCGATCGCGCGGCGGGTGTGGATCCGCGGCGAGCCGGTGGAGCTGTCCAAGAAGGAGTTCTCGCTGCTGCGGGCGCTCGCCTCAGAGCCCACGAGGGTGTTCACGCGCGAAGAGCTGCTGCGCGGCGTCTGGGGCTTTCGCGCGATGGGACAGACCCGGACGCTCGACTCGCATGCGTTTCGCCTGCGCCGCAAGTTGAACGCCTCCGGTGATCGGTTCGTGGTCAACGTTTGGGGCGTCGGCTACAAGCTCGTCGACGGGGCGATCGAATGAGGGTCGTCGGCGGCTGGCTGGTCGCGACCGCCGCGGTGTGCTCCGGGCTCGCCGCCAGGCGCTCGAGCGAGATCCGCATGGAGGCGGTGGCCCGCGCCTGCCACGAGCTGCGCGGGCCGCTCGCCGCCGCCCGGCTCGGGCTCGAGCTCGGCGTCCGCGTCGGGGAGCTCACACCGGCGCAGCTGCGGGCGCTGGACCTCGAGCTCGGCCGCGCGTCGCTCGCGCTCGACGATCTCGCGGCGGCCGGGCTGAGCGCTCGCGACGCGCGCGCGCGTCACGAGGTCGATGTCGCGGAGCTGCTCGGCGACTCGGTCGAGGCGTGGCGCGTACCGGCCGCCGCGCGCGGCGCCGCGCTCGCATTCGAGTGGACCGGCGTTCCGGCGCGCGTGTGGGGCGAGCGGCTGCGGCTCGCTCAGGCCACCGGGAACCTGATCGCCAACGCGATCGAGCACGGCGGAGGGGAGATCAGCGTTCGTGGTTCGCTCGCGCCCGAGCATCACCGTGTGCGCATCGAGGTCGTCGACGCCGGCCCGGGATTGCCGGCCCCGGTCGCGGACCTGGCGCGCCGCCCCCGCGGCGGACGAGGGGCTCGTGGTCGCGGGCTGGCGATCGCCGCGACGATCGCGCGTGACCACGGTGGGCGACTCGCCGCGGCGCCTTGCAAAAGCGGCGCCCGGCTCGTGCTCGAGCTGCCCTCCGTCGCCTGACTTTTCGATCGAGTACCGGCTATATCGGCACTCGATCGAGAGGCCGATCCAGCGCCCTCGTCCAGTACTCCCGCGCGCGCGCACCTGAGCACACCGCCCGGACGGAATCGCGCCGATTTTGCACGCGCGCGCCCAGATCAGCGAACTGCACGAGATCGTGCAGCCCCCGACGACCCGCCCGCGATCACGCGAAACCGCCGATCCCCAGGCGGTATCGGCCTGCGCCCGCCAGAGGGGCCAAGAGAGTAGCCGTGTGGGACGGGCAATGACAGTTGGGTTGCATCGTGGGAGGAAGTGGGGTAGAGTGGGACACGCATGTTCATGCATTGTGGAACCCGGGTGGCAGGGCTCCTCCCACCCGGCCACCCGGGTTCGGAATTCGGTCATCCAAATGAGATCCCTTGATCTTCCGCGGCACCTTCGAACACGCGCTCGACGCGAAGCACCGGCTCACAGTGCCCGCCAAGTTCCGAGCCGCGCTGTCGGGCGGGGTGGTCCTCGCCGCCTCACCCGAGGTCAGCGAGGGGTCGCCGCGCTCGGTCTCGATCTGGACTCCGGACGACTACGAGTCGTACACGACACAGACCTTGAGTGGCCTGAACCCGTCTTTGCCGAAGGCACGTGAGCTCAAGCGCTTCTTCTTCAACTCATCTTTTGACGCCGAGCTCGATTCCGCCAACCGCCTGATGATCCCGCCCCCGCTGATGCGCTACGCAAGCCTCGACAAAGACGTCGTCGTGACGGGGTCGGGCGAGTGCATCGAGGTCTGGAACCGCCCGTCTTATGAGACCTATCACGACGACATTCTCGACCGTATCCCCGACATCGCAGCGAGTCTTGGCGACACTACTTGACATGACAAGGACGCACATCCCGGTCCTGGCCGGCGAGCTGATCGCTCTGACCGAGCCGAGGCCGGGGGAGGTTGCCGTGGACTGCACGTTCGGTGGAGGCGGTCACGCCCGCCTGATCGCCGACCGCCTGGGGCCGGCCGGCACGCTGATCGGGATCGACCGCGATCCGATCGCCGAGGAGCGCTTCGCCGAGATCTCCGCCGAGGTCCCCTGCCATACACGGTTCATCCGCGCCGATTTCGTCAGCGGCCTGTCGCAGCTCCAGGAGGAGGGGCAGCGCGCCGACCTCGTGTACCTCGACCTCGGCATGTCCTCGATGCAGGTCGATACCTGGGTGCGCGGTTTCTCCTACGCGTACGACGCGCCGCTGGACATGCGCATGGACCCCGACGACGAGCTCACGGCACAGGACATCGTCAACTCCTGGGACGAGCGCCGGCTGGCGCGCCTGCTGCGCGAATACGGCGAGGAGCGCTACGCCTCCCAGATCGCCCGGGCGATCGTCCGCACACGTCGACGCCAGGAGCTGAGCTCCACCCACCAGCTCGTCGAGGTGATCAAGTCGGCGGTCCCGGTTCCCGCCCAGTTCGCCGGCGGCCACCCGGCCCGGCGCACGTTCCAGGCCCTGCGGATCGCCGTCAACGACGAGCTTGCCCAGCTCGACGCGGCGCTCCCCCTCGCCTGGGACCTGCTGCGCACCAACGGCCGGTTCGCCGCGATCTCTTTCCACTCGCTCGAGGATCGCCGCGTGAAGCGATTCCTCGTCGGACGCGCCCGCGGATGCATCTGCCCGCCCGAGATCCCCATCTGCGTCTGCGGGCACGAGCCCGAGGCCGAGCTGCTGACCCGGCGAGCCGTTGCGCCGAGCCCGGGAGAGGTGGCCGAGAACCCCCGATCGAAGTCGGCTCACCTACGGGCCGCGCGCAAGCTCGAGGAGGGCTGAACATGACCCCGGCAGCGACCACACCCGCCGCACGCAAGGCATCGGCTCAGCATCGACGGCCGCGTCAGAGTGCGCGGCCAACGGCTCCGCGACGCGTAAGCGGCCCGGTCGGCGGCCGCGCGGCCGCTACCGCGACGGCGACCGCTGCCAACGCACGCGCAGCGACCGTCCCCGGCGTCGCCCTGCCGCGCAGATCCGCGCAGCGCCGACCGGCGCTCGCGGCGCGTCTGCGGATCGGCGCATTCATCCGCTCGCTGCCGGATCACAAGCTGCTCGACCGGCTGATCCGCGGCCGCTGGTGGATCCCCGTGCTCGGAGTGATGCTCGCCGGAATCGTCGCGATGCAGGTTGAGGTCCTAAAGCTCGGGGCGAGCATGGGGCGCTCGCTCGAGCGCAACTCCGTCCTTTCGAGCGAGAACGCCGCATTGCGACAGAGCGTGGCGACGCTCGGCGACGACCAGCGAATCGAGCAGCTGGCCGGGACGATGGGCATGGTGATGCCGCCGCCACAGGCCGTCGGCTTCCTATCCGCGAACGCCAGCGGCAACGCGGGCCGGGCGCTCGCCAACATCCACCAGCCCAGCGCCTCGTCGTTCCTCTCGCTGACCCCTACAAACGGCGAGATCGTGACCTCCGCCACGTTGGCCGCGGCCAACGTGGCGGCCGGTTCGACCGACTCGACCTCGACAATCGGCTCTACGCCGACCTCGTCGACAACAACCCCCACGGTCGCCGCGTCCACGTCGGACCCGGCGACGTCGGCGGTTGCGGCTGCCCCGACGGCGCCGTCGTCCGACGCAAGCTCGACCGCTGCGACGCCGACCGCCGTCACCCCCGCGCCCACCTCATCCTCCAGCGCGACGAGCTCGAGTCAGGCGGCCACGCCGTCATCGACCGTCGCTTCGTCCACGGGACCGTCGACCGGCGCCGTCGGCGTCGGACCGCCCTCGACCACCAGCGGGGGCTAGCGGACCCTTGGCGGGGATCGATCGTCGCATCGGCCTCCTCTTCCTTGCGTTCCTGACCCTGCTTGTCCTCGCGCTCGCGCGAGCGACGTACCTAGGCTCCGTACGAGCCAGCACGCTGCAGCGCGTCGCTGCCACACAGCAGGTGTCGAACATCGTGCTGCCGGCGCCGCGCGGCACGATCACAGACCGCGACGGGGTGGAGCTCGCGATCAGCGAGGCCGCTGACGACATCGTCGCGGACCCGTACCTGATCAAGAACCCGGTCAAGGCATCCGAGCAGCTCGCGCCGCTGCTCGGCAAGACGCAGATGAGCGTCATCCAGCTGCTGACCAAGCCGCACACGGGCTTCGTGTATCTCGCGCATCTGCTGCCCGCGTCCAGGGCGTCGGCGATCTCCAAGCTCAACATTGCAGGGCTCACGCTGATCCCGTCGACCAAACGCGTGTACCCGAGGTCGTGGGCAGCATCCCAGGTGCTCGGGACTGTGGCCTGGGACGGACACGGCAACAGCGGCCTCGAGTACCGCTACGACACCTTGCTGCGCGGGTCAAACGGCGAGCGCCGGATCGTCAACGACGCGATCGGCCAGCCGATCTCGATCGACGACCTCAAGCCGACGGTGCCGGGCAAGACCATGGAGCTGACGATCGACGCCGCGCTCCAGGACCAGGTCGAACAGGTGCTGGCGACCGTCGGCAAGACCTACTCGCCGAAGGGCGCGACCGCGATCGTCATGAACCCCAACGACGGATCGATCCTGGCGCTCGCGAACTGGCCGCGGATCAACGCCAACGACCCGAGCGGCTCACCCTCGTACGCCACCGAGGACCGGGCGGTCGGCTTCAACTACGAGCCCGGCTCGACGTTCAAGGCGATCACGGTCGCAGGCGCGCTGCAGGACGGCCAGGTGACTCCCAGCACGACATTCGACATCCCACCGTATCTCCAGGTCGCCGACCGTCAGATTCACGATGCCGAGAGCCACGGCTACGAGACGTTGTCGGTCGCGCAGATCCTGCAGCGGTCGAGCAACATCGGTGCCGACAAGATCGGCATGGGGCTCGGCGCCAAGCGGTTTGACTACTGGGTGCACCGCTTCGGCTTCGGCTCGCCCACGGGCATCGACCTGCCCGGCGAGAACGAGGGCATCGTCCGGCGCTACTGGCAGTACTCGGGCTCGTCGATGGGCAACCTCCCGATCGGGCAGGGGGAGTCGGTAACCCCGATCCAGATGGCGACCGCATACGCGGCGATCGCCAACGGCGGGATCCTGCGCCCCGCGCACATCGTCAAGTCGATCGGCGGCGAGCCGACGCCGATTCCCGGCGGCCACAGGATCATCTCCTCGACGGCGGCAGCGGAGCTGCGAGACATGCTTCGCGGCGTGCTGGCCGACGGGGGAACCGCATCGGGCGCGGCGATCAAGGGCTACGACATGGCGGGCAAGACCGGAACCGCGAACGTCGTCGTCGGCAACACGTACTCGAGCACCGAGTACGTCGCGTCGTTCATCGGGTTCGTGCCGACCGATCACCCCAAGCTGCTGGTCGCCGTGATCGTCGACCGGCCGCAGGGCGCGATCTACGGTGGCGCAGTCGCCGCGCCGGCGTTCCAGAAGATCGTCGGGTGGGCGGTGCCGTACTTCGGGATCTCGCCCCATTGACGGGCCCGCCGAGGGGCGAGCTCAGGCCCGCGGCGCGCCCAGCCGCTTGGTGAGCGCAGCCAGCCGGTCGTCCCACTGCGCGCCGACGGCCGCCATCCACGAGACCGCGTCCGACAACGGCTCCGGCGTCACCCGGTAGCGGACCTCGCGCCCCGATCGCTCGCGGTCGAGCAGGCCCGCGTCAGCGAGGGCGTTGAGGTGCTTGAGCACCGCTTGGCGGGAGATCGGCAGGTCGGCCGCCAGCTCGGTCGCGGTCGACTGTGGGTGCTCTGCGATCTCGGCGAGCAGCGCACGCCGTCTGGGGTCTGAGAGCGCGCCGAACACGGCGCTCGCGCGATCTGGCTCCGCGGTCACGGATCAGGCTGCCACGAGCACCGGGCCAAATGACGGCCCGCCGATGCCGTAAACGGGCATCCCCACCAGGTCGAGCACGTCGAGCGGCCTGGTCTCAACCACCTTGAGCGTCGTGGCGTCGTCGCCATCGGGCTCGAGCGTCAGCTCCACGCGGGTAGCGGGCTCGCCGTCGGTGGCCCACCAGAACGTCAGGCGCTCGGGCGCGCGGACGTCCTCGACCCAGCCGGTCTTGACCGAGTCACCGCCGGCGAAACTGGCCTCGCCGCCGGGCTCGAGCGTCAGCTCGACCTCGTCAGCAAGCCAACCGTCTCCGGTCACGGCTTCCCAGACCTCGTCGGGGGTCGCCGGGAGGGTCAGCTCGCGCTCTATGCGATCGGACATGGGTGCCTCCTGATTTTACGAGACGCGCAACCGAGGAGTTGCACGTCTGCTATCTTGCTTCGCAACCAACTGGTTGCACAATACCACCCGGCGAGGAGGACACATGACACTCGTTCCGATGGTCGTCGAGCAGACAGCTCGCGGCGAACGCTCCTTCGACATCTACTCGCGGCTGCTCAACGACCGCGTCGTGTTCCTCGGCGGCCAGGTTGACGAGGAGATCGCGAACCTGGTCGTCGCCCAGCTCGTTCACCTCGAGTCCGACGACCCCGACAAGGACATCCACCTCTACATCAACTCCCCGGGTGGCTCGGTGTACGCCGGGCTGGCGATCTACGACACGATGCAGTTCATCCGCCCCGACGTACAGACGATCTGCTACGGGATCGCGATGTCGATGGGGTCGCTGCTGCTGGCCGGCGGCGCGCCGGGTAAGCGAATGGCGCTGCCAAACAGCCGGATCCTGATCCACCAGCCGTCGGGCGGGTACGAGGGTCAGTCCAGCGACATCGAGATCCACGCCCGCGAGGTGCTCGCGCTGCGCGCGCGCGTCGACGAGCTTTACGCCAAGCACACCAACCAGTCGGTCGAGCGCGTCCACGCCGACATGGAGCGAGACCGCTACTTCACCGGCGAGGAGGCGCTGGCCTACGGGATCGTGGATCGCGTGATCGAGCGCCGTGAGCTGACGCGCCCGGGCCGCGGCTTCGGCCAGGCCGCCTAGGCCTCGTCGAGCCCGAGCGCGTCTGCGATCTGGGATCGAGAGGTGATGTCGAGCTTCTGGTAGACGTGGCGGAGGTGGTACTCGACGGTCTTGGGGGTCACGAACAGCAGCTCGGCGATCGCTCTCGTCGTCAGGCCCTTGGCCGCGAGCTCCCCGACGCGCAGCTCGCGGGGGGTCAGTGACGCGGCGCCGGTGAGCAGCGCGCGACGGGGGCGCGCTCCTGTCGCAGACAGCTCGTTCTGGGCCCTGACGGCCGCCGCAGCCGCGCCGCCACGGTGACTGAGGTCAAGTGCCTTTCGCAACGGCGGGCGGGCGTCCGCGCGGCGGTTGGCGCGCCTCAGCGCCGAACCGAGGTCAATCAGGGCGTGGATCTGCTCCAGGCGCGGCCCGACCGAAGCTGCCAGTGCCACCGCCTCGCCAAGCAGCTCGAGCCCGCGGTTGCCGCGCTCCGCCAAGCCCAGCACACGCAGATCCCGAACCATCACCCGGGTGATCCCCGCAGCGCGCGCCAGCTCCAGCTCCTCCGAGGCGAGCTCGTAGGCCCGCGCTCGGTCGCCTAGCGCCAGATTCGCAAGCGCGGCGGTCGAGCGCCAGGCGACTCCGCCGGGACTAGAGATCCCGTAGTCCTCCTGCAACCGTCTGCCGGCGTCGAGCGCGTCCTCGAGCGCCGCGTCGGGACGCAGTTGCGCGAGCCGCAGCTGGGCACGGACGTCGAGCAGGAACAGGAGATGCACCGAGCTCTCGACCTGGGGATGCCCGATGAAGGTCAGCGCGGTCTCGGCGTGCGCCAGCTCGGCGCGTTGGATGTGACAGCACGCCAGAGCTCCGTACGCGGTGCGCACGTACGTGCGGCAGCCTGCCGGGCGCGCGTCAAGCGCCGCCTGTGCGTCCGCGGCAGCGTCCAGGATCCGGCCCTGTTCGTACAGCGGCCACGCGCGGCAGTAGCTCGCGCTCGCGTATGCCGCCGGCGAGTCCAGCCGCTGGGCCGCGGCCAGCGCCTCGTCGCAGATCTCGAGGTCGCGCTCGAGTTCGTCGACGAACAGCAGCGCACCCGTCAGCAGCGGCCAGCTGAGACCGTCCGTGGAATCGTCGTCGAGCAGCGCGCCCTCGCCCCAGGCGAGCTCGGCAAGGCTCGTGACCGAGGCACGATCCTGTCCGCGCAGCGCCGCCTGCATCGCGACGTGCGCGAGAGCAGCGCGCTGCGGGCCGGTCGGTGTCTCGGCGGCCCGCAGCAGCATGCGCTCGCCCCGGCGCAAAGCGTCCTCGGCGAGCTCCGGGACCAGCGACGCCGCCGCGGTGTAGGCCGCCTCCAGCTCGTCCGCCAGCGCGGGGTCGTCACCGTTGGTCTCCTGCATCGACACGGCGAGGGTCTCGGCGGCATCGCGGTAGCGACCGTCGGAGTACAGCGCCTTGGCGCGCGCCAGCGAGAGCTGTCGGCGGCGCGCGGGGTCGTCGGTCGCTCCCATCGCGGCCTCGATGCGCGCTCCGGCCTGCGGCAGGCCCGCGGACAGCTCCGCCTCGCCGAGCTCGCCGAGGACGCCCGGATAAAGCTCGGCCGCCGGCTGCTCGGCAAGCGCCCGCCGCAGCATCCGTACCGCGCTCTCGGCGTCGCCGCTGGCGACCGCCTTGCGCGCCGCGGACCGGAGCACGTCGACCGCGGATGAGTCCGAAGCGGGCGGCGCCACGAGCAGATGCGCAGCAACAGCTTCGTCTGAGGCGCCCTGGTCGCGCAGAATCGCCGCGGCGCGACGATGCGCCTCGCCCCGGTGCAGCGGCGACATCGAGGTCCTCACGGCCGAAGCGGTCAGCGGGTGCACGAACGACAGCGGCGCGCCAGGGTGAAACAGATGCACGGCCGACAGCAGGTCGGCCGCCCGAGAGGCGGCGTCGAGGTCGAGCCCCGTGAACGTCGCGACCTGCGCGAGCGGAGCGCCGTCGCCGAGCACGGCCACGGCTGAGGCGACCGAGCGCGACGATTCGGGCATCGCGCCGAGACGGGCGACGACCGCGCTGAGGACGGATTCGGGCGCCATCTCCGCAAGGCGCCTGGCCATCACCGCATTCGGTCGCGAGCCGTCGGCGCGCACCTGGTCGATCAGCTCGACGAGGAGAAACGGATTGCCGCCGGTGACTTGCGCGCACGCCTCGCAGAACGACGGATCGGCATCCGGGAGGTGGGAAACGACGATCGCGGCCACGCCCTTCTCGGTGAGCGAATCCGGCCGCAGAAGCGAGTCGTCGGCGATCTCTCGCAGGGCCATCAGCGCCCGCTGGTCGGCGGGTTCCTCGCCCTGGCGGAAAGTGGCGACGAGCAGCAGGGGAAGGTCAGCGATGCGATCCGCGAGGTATGCCAGGAAGCGAAGTGAAGGGCGATCGGCCCACTGGACGTCGTCGACGAGCATTACCAGCGGCGCCGGCTGCGCCTGACCGCCTCCCGGCGCGATCAGGTTGCATGCGAGCCAGAACAGGCCGTGGATCACCGAGTAGCCCTGGTCGTCGGGCAGCTCGGCCGGATCGGTCGTGATCCCCGACAAGAGCTCGGCGGCCCACCGGGCCGGTCCCTCAGTTAACCTCGCGCGCTCATCCGGTCCGGCCGCGATCCAGCGCGGCTCGAACAGCTGGATCGCGACGCCGAACGGGAAGTCGCGCTCGAGCTCTGAGCCGTGCGCACCGAGTACCCGCATCCCCGCCTCGCGGGCCATGTCGCCCGCGATCGTCAGCAATCGCGACTTGCCCTTGCCTGCGGGAGCTTCGATCACGACCACCGAACCTGCGCCGTCGCAGGCGGCGGCTAGCCGGTGCTCCAGCACCGACAACTCAAGGTCACGTTCGACGAGCAGGCCCTGTCGGCCGCTGCCCCGACCACGTCTGCGTAATTGAATGCGTCCCGCCAAGTCCTGAACTACCGCCCAACTAAACGATTCCGTTTATCTGGTAATACCCACTAAAACGCCGTGCGACTCTCGCGATTGGCAGCTGTGAGGACAGAAAGCCAGGGGGTGTTGCCTGGGTATCGGGCCGGGGGTCGAGCGGCGGTTCCACGGATGGCTGGAGCTTGCCGACGCGCTGGAGGCCGCCCGAGGCGGATCGGACACCTCGGCAACCGAGCTCGAAGCGGCCGAGCGACCCGCAGCGTTGCGTATCAGCTGATCCCCGACCGCATTCGGCGCCGCCGGGTCCCAGGCTAGACTCGACGCGCGATGCGGCTGCACCAGGTGATTGCCGGTGCCCCGGCCGCGGCGCGGGACATCGAGGTCACCAACCTCGCTTACGACAACCGGGCCGTTGAACCGGGCGCCCTGTTCTTCTGCGTCCCGGGGTTCACGCGCGACGGCCACGACTACGCTCCCGACGCGATCGGGCGCGGAGCGGTCGCGCTGGTCGTCGAGCGGGCGCTGGACCTCGGAGTCCCCGAGATCCGCGTTGCATCCGTCCGCGAGGCGATGGCGCCCGCGGCCGCGGCGTTCTACGGCGATCCCACCGCAGCGCTGCGGGTGACCGGCGTGACGGGCACCAACGGCAAGACCACGACTGCGTTCCTGATCCGCGAGTTGCTCGAGGCGGCCGGACTGCAGACCGGTCTGCTCGGCACGGTCAAGAGCGTGATCGGGGGCGACGAGCGCGAGGTACAGCGAACGACTCCCGAAGCGATCGACCTGCAGCGGACGTTTCGCGAAATGCTGGACGCCGGCGATCGCGCCTGCTCGATCGAGGTGTCATCGCATGCGCTCGAGCTCCACCGGGCCGACGCGGTGCACTTCGCCGCCGCGATCTTCACCAACCTCACCCAGGACCACCTCGACTTCCACGAGACGATGGAGGACTACTTCAGGGCCAAGCGGCGGCTGTTCGAGACAGGCCCCGGCGTCGCGGTGATCAACGTCGACGATCCCTACGGCGCGCGGCTTGCCGGCACCGTCGAGAACCCGGTCACGTTCGCGGTGGATCGCGACGCCACATACCGGGCACTCGACGTCGAGACCGGCCTGAGCGGGTCGCGCTTCACGGTGCTTGTCGGCGATGACCGCGTCGAGGTCGGCTCGCCGCTGCGCGGCACGTTCAACGTCTACAACGTGCTCGGCGCGCTCGCCACGGCCCACCGCCTCGGGGTCGGGCTCGACACGATCGCCGGCGCGATCGAGCACGCCGGACAGGTCCCCGGTCGCTTCGAACCAGTCGACGAGGGCCAGGGATTTGCGGTGCTCGTCGACTACGCCCACACGCCCGACTCGCTGGAGAACGTGCTCGCGGCCGCGCGCACGCTCACCGAGGGCCGGGTGCACGTCGTGTTCGGATGCGGGGGAGACCGCGACCGCGGCAAGCGCCCGCTGATGGGAGAGATCGCGACGCGCCTGGCCGACCGCGTGATCGTCACGTCCGACAATCCCAGGTCCGAGGATCCGGACGCGATCGTCGCCGAGATCCTGGCGGGGGCCGGCAGCGACGTGCGCGCCCAGGTCGATCGTCGCAGCGCGATCGCCGAGGCGATCGCGGGCGCCGAGGCCGGCGACGTCGTCGTGATCGCGGGCAAGGGACACGAGCAGGGGCAGGAGTTCACCGGCGGCCACAAGATCCCGTTCGACGACGTGACGGTTGCGCGCGAGGTGCTGCGCTCCGCGGCGCTGACGCCATGAGAGCCTGGAGCGCACAGGACATAGCCGCCTCGGCCGGCGCGACCCTGGTCGCGGCGCCCGACGCCGACGAGGGTCCGGAGCGCGTCGTGATCGACTCGCGCGAAGCGGGCCCAGGGGATCTGTTCGTCGGGCTCCCGGGCGCAACCGAGGATGGCGGCCGGTTCGCGGATCAGGCGATCCGTGCTGGAGCCTGGGGTGTGCTGACGACTGCTGCGCACGCGGATGCGAGTCTCGGGCAGCGCGGTGTGGTGCTGGCGGCCGACGACCCGTTGCAGGCGCTTCAGCGCCTGGCCAGAGCGTGGCGACGCGAGCTCGGGGCGGGCGTGATCGGGGTTACGGGCTCGACCGGCAAGACGTCCACCAAGGACCTGCTTTACGCGGTGCTCGCCCCGCACCGGCGCACGATCGCCTCGCGCGGCAACTTCAACACCGAGATCGGGCTGCCCCTGGAGATCCTCGGCGCGCCGGCCGGCACGGAGGTGCTGGTGCTCGAGATGGCGATGCGCGGCGCCGGCCAGATCGCGGAGCTCGTGTGGGTGGCCGAGCCCGATGTCGGCGTGATCGTCAGCATCGGGCCGGTTCACCTCGAGCTGCTCGGCACGATCGAGGCGATTGCGGCCGCCAAGGCGGAGCTGATCGCAGGTCTGGCGCCGGGAGCGACGGCGGTGATCCCGGCCGGCGAGGCGTTGCTCGAGCCGCACCTGCGAGACGACCTCGAGGTCGTGACGTTCGGCGAGGACGGTGACGTCAGGCTGCTGGCGGCCGACGGCGAGCGCGTCGAAATCGAGCTCGGCGACGACCGTCTCGAACTCGAGGTGCCGTTCACGCAGGCGCATCTGCGCCGTAACCTGCTTGCCGCGGTCGCGGCCGCGCGCGCGCTCGGCGTGGTCGCCAGCGGCCGCATCGAGCTCGAGCTCTCGCCGGGGCGGGGGCAGCGGGCGGAGCTACCCGACGGCGTGCTCTTGATCGACGATTGCTACAACGCCAACCCGATGTCGATGCGCGCCGCCCTCGAGGACCTCGCCGTATCAGCCCCACGCGACAGGCATCCCCGTCGCGTCGCGGTGCTCGGCGACATGCTCGAGCTCGGTCCCGACGAGCGCAGGTTCCATGAGGAGATAGGCGCGGCGGCCGACGAGGCCGACGTCGACGTGCTGATCACCGTCGGCCCACTCGCGGCCGCGATGACCGACCGTTTCGACGGGGAGGTGTATCCGGTGGCCGACGCCGAGGAAGCCGCTTCGCTGCTGCCCGAGCTGCTGGCGCCCGGCGACGCGGTGCTCGTGAAGGCGTCGCGCGGCGTCGGGCTGGAAGTCGTGTGCCGTGCACTCGAGGCAGGCGTCGCGTGAGCGCCGGCGGCGTGCTGCTTCCCGTCGCCGCGTCGACCACCGGGTCGATCTCGGGACGCGTCCTGATCGCCGCAACCGCGTCGCTGCTGATCACCTTGTTCCTTGCCCCGAAGTTCATCGAGTTCCTGCGCGTCAGGTCGTTCGGCCAGAACATCCGCGAGGAAGGGCCGGAGGGCCACCATGTCAAGGCCGGCACGCCGACGATGGGCGGGATCATCATCTTCGCCGCGGTCGCGGTGCCGTTCGTGATCCTGTCGGCGCGCAGCTGGCAGGCGATGGGCGTGTTCGGCGCGGCGGTGGCGTGCGCGCTGCTCGGGTTCGCAGACGACTACACGAAGATCGTGCGCCGCCGTTCACTAGGCCTGCGCGCACGCACCAAGCTCGGGGTCACGATCGCTATCTCGATCGGGCTGTGGTGGGTCGCGACCCAGAAGGCAGGTATCAATACCTCCGTCCGGCTGCGCCCGGCCGACGTCAGCATCGACTTCGGTCCGTTGTACGTGCTGTTCATCTACCTCGTCGTCGCCGGTACGACGAGCGCCGTCAACCTGACCGACGGATTGGACGGCCTTGCGGCGGGATGCGCGGCGATCGTGCTGCTCGCGTACGTGGGGATCACCTTCATCACGAGTGGCGACACCGACCTCACGTTCCTCGCGGCCTGCCTGGTCGGCGCGTGCATCGGCTTTCTGTGGTTCAACAGCTTCCCCGCGAGCATCTTCATGGGCGACACGGGCTCCCTGGGGTTAGGCGGCGCGATCGCGGGCCTGGCGATCATGACCAACACCGGTGTGCTGCTGATCCTGCTCGGCGGGATCTTCGTGATCGAGGCGCTGTCCGTCGTGATCCAGGTCTTCTCGTTTCAGACGTTCCGCAAGCGGGTGTTCCTGATGGCGCCGATCCACCATCACTTCGAGCTGCAGGCCTGGTCTGAGACGAAGATCATCCTGCGCTTCTGGATCGTCGCCGCGGCGTTCGCCGCGATCGGCTTCACGCTGTACCAGCTCTCGATCCGTGGGTAGCTCCGGCTTCCGGCCGCCGCTGCCGCCGGGCCCGTATCTGGTCGTCGGGCTTGCCCGCTCGGGAGTCGCTGCGGCGCTCGCGCTGCGCGACCGCGGGGCGGAGGTGATCGGCGTCGACTCGGGCTCGGCGGACAACCCGAGCCTGGCGCAGGCCGCGGGAAGGCTTTCCGAGGCCGGCGTCGAAGTCCACCTGGATGCGTCAGGCGACGTCCTTGCCGCCCGCGCCCGGACGCTCATCAAGAGTCCCGGCGTGCCCCAGAACGCTCCCGTGGTGGTTGCGGCGAGAGCGCATGGCCTGGCTGTGGTCGGAGAGATCGAGCTCGCGTGGAGACTCATCCAGAACGAGTTCATCGCCGTGACGGGCACCAACGGCAAGACGACGACGACCGAATGGATCGGGCACATCCACCGCGAGGCGGCGCTGCCGGTGGCCGTCGCGGGCAACGTCGGCACCGCGCTGACCTCGCTCGTCGGCCGCTTGGCGCCTGACGCGACGATCGTGTGTGAGGTGTCGTCGTTCCAGCTCGAGGACACCGACTTCTTCGCTCCCGAGGCTGCCGTCCTGCTGAACATCTCGCCCGACCACCTCGACCGCCATCCCAGCTTCGAGGACTACGTGGCGGCAAAGCTGAAGGTGTTCGCCAACCAGGGCAACGACGACATCGCCGTCGCCCCGGTGGACCTCGGCATCGAGGACATCGGCGGGTGCGCCCGCAGGGTGTTGTTCGGCGCCCGAGAGGACGCTGAGCTGTCCGAGCGCTCCGGCTACCTATGGTGGGACGAGGAGCCGCTGATCGCGGTCGACGAGATCGCGCTCCCCGGCGCCCACAACGTGCAGAACGCGATGGCCGCGGCGGCGGTCTGCCTGGCGCGGGGGATCGAAGCTGAGTCGGTTGCCGAGGGCCTACGCACGTTCGCCGGCGTCGCCCACCGCCTCGAGCAGATCGCGGTGCAGGACGGGGTCGCCTGGGTCAACGACTCCAAGGCGACCAACGTCGGCAGCACGATCGTCGCGCTGCAGGCGTTCGAGCAGCCGGTGCTGTTGATCGCGGGCGGGGTCGGCAAGCAGCAGGACTTCTCGCCGCTGGCGCCGCTTGTCGGGCAGCGGTGCAAGGCCGTGTACCTGATCGGCGAAGCTGCCGGCGATCTGGATCAAGCGCTCCGGGGCACGGGCGTGCCGCTGCACCAGGCCGGCGACCTCGAGCACGCCGTCGGGCTTGCGCGCGCGGAGGCCCGCTCGGGCGACGTGGTGCTGCTGTCGCCCGCGTGCGCGAGCTTCGATCAGTACCCCAACTACGAAGCGCGGGGCGAGCACTTCCGCGCACTCGTGGAGGCGGGCTGATGGCGCGCGCCGCCACGGCACGTAGTTCCGGCGCGCCGGCGGCCAAGCGCTCAACCATCCGGAACCCCCGCGAGCGAACCCCCGCTCGCCGCGTGGCGCCGCCGCTCGAGCACCGCATCCTGATGACGGCCGCGCTGTGCCTGCTGGCGTTCGGAGCGGTGATGGTCTACAGCGCGTCGTCGCCACTGGGCGTGATCGGCGGCCGCGGCTATGGGACCGGCGAGTTCGTGCGCTACCTGGTGTTCGGAGCGCTTGGCCTGGCCGGGATGCACGTGCTGGCGCGGCGCGGCATGGATCTGCTCAACGAGCGCATGGTCAGGATGCTGCTGATCGTGTCCTTCTCCTTGCTGGTGCTGGTGATGGTTCCCGGCTTCGGCGTGGAGGTGAACGGTGCGCGGCGGTGGTTTGCGGCCGGCCCGATCCAGTTCCAGCCGTCAGAGCTGATGAAGCTCGCGCTCGTGCTGTACGTCGCGCGCTACCTGGCCGACCATCCCAAGCGGATGCGCGGCTTCCGCCAGGCGATCGCGCCGGTCGCGGTCGTCGTCGGACCGGCCTGCCTGCTGATCGTGGTCGAGCCGGACCTCGGCACGGCGCTGGTGATCGCTTTCGCGATCGCCGCGCTGCTGGTCGCGGCCGGGATGCCCGGCCGCTATCTGGCGCTGCTGGCGGCGATCGGAATCGCGGCCGTGATCATCCTGGCGCTGGCCCAGCCCTACGAGCGGGTGCGTCTTGAGACGTTCCTGCATCCATGGGCGGAGGCGACCAAGGCCGGGCCCGGGCTACCAGGCCGTGCAGGGGCAGATCGCGCTCGGCTCGGGCGGCCTTGTCGGCGTCGGGCTGGGCCGCTCGGTCCAGAAGATCTTCTACCTGCCCGAGGCCCAGACGGACTTCATCCTCGCGGTGATCGGCGAGGAGCTCGGCGTGCTGGGGATTCTCGGCGTCGTGTTCCTGTACGGGATGATCGCCTATGCGGGCCTGCGCACCGCGCGGCGGGCCGCGGGGCGTTATGCGAAGCTGCTGGCCACGGGACTGACCTCGTTGATCCTTTGCCAGGGCCTGCTCAACATCTTCGTCGTACTCGGGTTGGCGCCCCTGACGGGCGTCCCGCTGCCGTTCATCTCCTACGCCCCGACGAACCTGTGCATCATGCTCGCCTCGGTCGGTCTGCTGCTCAACATCGCGCAGCCAGGGGCACGACGGCTTCGCGCGGTCGGTGACGGCGCCGAAGATCGTGATCGGCGCGGGCGGGACCGCCGGCCACGTCGTTCCGGCGCTGGCGGTCGCGGACGCACTGCGGGCTGACGGCGCCGAGGTCGCCTTCATCGGCGGCGAGCGCGCCGAGCTCGAGCTGGTCCCGGAGGCGGGCTACGAGCTGCGGACGCTGCGCGTGCAGCCGCTGTACCGAAAGCAGCCGTTGCGAGCGGCTCGCGCGGCCGCTGTGGACGCGGCGGCGCTGCTGGCCGCCCGGCGCCTGCTGGCCGAGCTGAGGCCGGCCGCCGTGATGGGCGCGGGGGGCTACGTGGCGGGTCCGGTGGGGCTCGCCGCCGTGCTCCGGCGGGTGCCGCTGGTGCTGTGCGAGGCCGACAGCCATCTCGGCTTGACCAACAGGCTGCTGGCGCCGGTCGCCAAGCGGGTCTGCCTGGCATTCCCGATCGCCGGCCGCGACGGCGATCGGTACCTCATCACCGGCCGCCCGATCCCGCCGCCGGCGACCGACCGCAAGGCGGCGCGAGAGCGATTCGGAATCGGTGCGGAGGAGACGTGCGTGCTCGTCTTCGGGGGCTCCCAGGGGGCTCGCTCGATCAATCACGCGGCGGTCGAGGCGTTCGCCGGTGCTCGCTTTCACGTCCTGCACGCCGCCGGCGAGCGCGACCTGCCCGACCTCCAGGCGCCCGGGCCGCACTACGACCTGCGCGGCTACATCTCGGACTTCGGCGAGGCGCTGCTGGCGAGCGACCTCGTGATCGCGAGGTCTGGGGGATCGATCTTCGAGATCGCCGCCGCGGGGCGGCCCGCGGTCCTGATCCCGTATCCGCACGCCACCGCGGACCACCAGACGGCCAACGCCAGGTACATGGAGGAGGCGGGCGCCGCGATCGTGATCCCCGACGACGAGCTGACGCCGGCGCGGCTGGCGGCGGAGGTCGGAGGCCTGCTCGCCGACCCGGGGCGGCTGTCGGCGATGGCCAGGGCGTCCGCGGCGCTTGCGAAGCCGGATGCGGCGCGCGAGATCGCCCGGGAGGTGCGGGCGGCGGCTCGGGGTAAACGTCAAAGACCCATTGAAGAGGGGATGCGGCGGCCGCGAGAGGGGGGCATTTCACGACACGCGCGTCAGATCTCGCGAGGCGTGTCGTGTTGAGCACCGCATAGGTGCCTAGCACGGATCACTTCGCGGATCTCGCGGCGATTGTCGTGCTATGCGCCCCCTCCATCCCACTCCTCAATGGAGGTCGTTGACGTTCGGCCCGGGAAACCGAGCCCAGGCACGCAAAGACCCCGGCGGTCGCCTGAGCCGCCGGGGTCTGTGCGTGTCAGCCGCTAGCCGCCGAGACGGCTAGTACTTGTCGGCCGGGAAGCCCGGCCCGAGCTTCGCCTGTGCCCGCGAGGCAAGCTCGATTCCGCGCGCCGCCCAGAACGTGCCGGCGCTGGGGCCGCCGTTGCAGCTACCGCTGCTGTTGCCTGGGGGTCCGGTCCACAGGAACGCGTCGGCGTGTGCGAATCCGGTCGTGGTCGTCGGCTCCGGGCCCATCGCGCGACCCGGCGGGTTGCAGAGGACCTCGTTGCCGTTCTTGACGCGGTTGTGGGGACGAAGCGGACCGTTGCCGTTCTGGGCGGTGTTGACGATGAAGTTCGCACCGCCGGTCTTGGCAGAGACCTTCTCGGCCCAATGGATCTCGTCGATCGTCCAGTTGATGTGGGTGTCGTTGGTGAAGAAGCCGCGGATGCTGCGCACGCCGGAGGCGTTGAGCACGTTGGCGGTGTAGCCCGGCGGGTTGGCGTCGGAGTAGCCGCCCTCGAGGTAGACCACCGTGTGCGGCAGGTTGCCCATCTTCGTGGCCTCGTACTTGAGGTCGGCCTCCCAGATGCTCAGCGCGCCCGTCGTCTGCATGCACCTCGAGGATCCGACGCCGTCGATCTCGAGCAGGAAGACCGCGGGACGGTTGCCGGTGGCGGCGGCCATCGCGTCGATCCGGTTGCGGAAGTCCGGCCCGGCCGCGGTGAGCTGGCTGCGGGTGGCGCAGCCGCCGACTGCCGGGTGCAGGAAGTACGTGGTGAACACCGGGATCGATCCGGGGTCGGCCGTCAGGTTGTGGCAGAAGATCTTCTGGGTCTGGCCGAAAATGCCGGCCGGGCTCCCGCCCTCGGAGTAGATGCTGATCCGCTGGGACTCGGGCTGGCTCGCGATCTTCGACAGCATCTGGACCTTGTGCGCAAGCCCTGGGTTGTGCGCCAGCTTGTCGGCGACCGATCCGCGGGTGAGGCTGTCCTGGAACCTGACCCAGGAGTAGTCGTCCTTGTAGTTCTTCGAATTGAGGCCGACCAGGCTCGCGATCGCGCTCGCGGCTGCCCCGTGACGGGGGCCGTCGACGAAGAAGTTCGCGCCGTGCAGCGGGTCTGAGCCGGGAGCAGCCGGAAGCATCAGCGGGTTGGATGGGTCTCGCTGAGCCGGGAATCGGTCAGGGCATTGCTGGGCGAAGGCCGCGTGTGCCTTTGCCGATGTCTTGCCGGCCGCGTTGCTCGATCCCGTCGCTGCGACGACGATCAGGGCCGCCGCGAGCACTGCGAGTGCCACGGCCGCGAGTGCCAAATATCCCCTGCGCGAGGATGTGTTGCCTGGATATGTATTGCCGAAAATCACGCGCCTCTCTTAGCCAGATTCCGGTGCTTGTAATCCGGTAGAGCACCCTGGCCGGAAGTAAGCTTCTATCTGTAGGGCTTTGTTCACCCTTCGGCGCGAAAGCTCACGATCATGCTGCAATCGCCCGAAGCGACGGCTCAACGCCACGCCGCCAAGGCGCGCCAGGACCTCGTCGGATAGCCTCGCGCCACATATCGAGCCGTGGGAAGAGAGGTTGCGGATGCTGTTCGGCCAGGAGCACGTCAAGCGCTATTTGGAGACCGACGGAGCCGAGGGTCACGAGTGGCGGGGCACGACTGTGCTGATCCTCACGACGACGGGGCGGCGAAGTGGGGAGCCACGCAGCACGCCGCTGATCTACCAGCCCCATGGCGATGACTACATCGTCGTTGCCTCCAAGGGAGGCGCGCCCGACCACCCTGCCTGGTACCTGAACCTCGAGGCCGACTCGGAAGCCACCGTGCAGGTCCTCGGCGATCGGTTCAAGGCAACGGCCCGGACGGCGTCGCCGGACGAAAAGCCCGAGCTGTGGAAGCTGATGACCGGCACCTGGCCCGCGTACGACGACTACCAGCGCAACACCTCGCGCGACATTCCGGTCGTCGTGCTCGAGCGCGAGAAGTGAGCGGGGAGCCCGGTCGCCCAAGCGACTGGTCTGACCGCCGCCTGCATTTCGTCGGGATCGGCGGCGCCGGGATGAGCGGCCTCGCGCTCGTCGCGCACGAGCTCGGTGCGCAGGTGACCGGTTCAGACCGCGCCGAGTCCAGCTACACCGAGCGGCTGCGCGAGCACGGGATCGAACCCGCGATCGGGCACGCCGCGGCCAACGTCCCCGCGGGCGCCGAGGTCGTGTACTCCACGGCCGTGCCGCCGGACAATCCCGAGCGGCTGGCCGCGCAGGGCCGAGAGCTTCACCGGGCGGACCTGCTCGCGCAGATCGCGGCGCTGCGGCGCTGCGTGGCCGTGACCGGCACACACGGCAAGACGACGACTGCGGCGATGATCGTGCACGCCCTGCGCGGAGCGGGGCTCGATCCCGCTTACGTGATCGGCGGAGAGCTGCGCGACACCGGCTCCAACGCCGGCTGGGGAAGCGGCGAGTGGATCGTGGTCGAGGCCGACGAGTCCGATCGCTCGCTGCTGAAGATCGATCCGGACGTGGCGGTGCTGACCAACGCCGAGCTCGACCACCACTCGACCTACTCATCCAGACTCGACCTCGAGCAGACCTTCAAGGTGTTCATGGACCGCGCCGGAGACCATGCCGTCGTCTGGGACCGGCCGCGGTTGCGCGCTCTGTGCCCGCCGTCGGCGGTGCCCTACGACGCGCCCGACGTGGTCCTGTCCGCGGGCGGCTCGCGGTTTCACTGGCGCGGCATCGACGTCGCCTTGTCGGTGCCCGGTGCCCACAACGCCGTCAACGCGGCGGGCGCCCTGACGGCCTCGGCACTGGCGGGAGCCGATGAGCGTGCCGCCGCGGCTTCCACTGGCGGACTTCGAAGGGGCCAAGCGACGCTTCGAGCGCCTCGGAGAGACGGCCGCGGGCGTGCCGGTCTACGACGACTACGCCCACCACCCGACCGAGGTCGCCGCCGTGATCGCCGCCGCCCGCACGCTCGCGCCCAAGCGGCTGGTGGCCGTGTTCCAGCCGCACCTGTTTTCCCGCACCCGCTCGCTCGCCACGGAGTTCGGCAAGGCTCTCGCCGCCGCCGACGTCTCGATCGTGCTCGCCGTATACCCCGCGCGCGAGCGGGCCGAGGACTTTCCGGGAGTCGACGGACACCTGGTCGCCGCTGCCGCCGCCGATGCCGCCGACGGGCGGACGGTCGCGTGGCTCCCGGGATTCGACGACGCCCGCCGGTATCTGGAGGCGACGCTGCGTCCCGGCGACCTGTGCCTGCTGATGGGCGCCGGCAACGTCGACGCGCTGGGCCGCTCGCTGGTTCAGAGCCCCGCTTAGGACCCGGGTCTTCCTCGAGCGTCCGGGGCCCCGACTAACCTGCTCGCGACTTTCACGACGGTCCGTTCCCGCCGGTCTCCCGACGACCCGGTGTAGGGGTCGTCCGGTCGGGGTCGAACCTCCTGGTAAGGCCCTCAGGGGGTGATGGATTCGTAGTCGAAAGTGGAGATGGCTTGCTGAGAGACGGGCTCTGAACACCGATGCTCGCCCAGGGACTCGCTGAGCGGCTGCGCCTTCGGGGCGCGGCCAGAAGACCGGCCGCGGGATCGCGGGCGGCTGATCCGGCACGCAACGGTTCGCGGGCGCGGCCCGGCGTTCGCAAGCGCCGCCTGAGCCGGCGAGCGCGCCGTGCCCTGCTGGCCGTGATCGCGCTCGCGGTCGTCCTCGGCGGCGCGTGGATGTGGTTTCGCGACTCGCCGCTGGTGTCGGTTCAGCAGGTGACGGTCTCCGGACAGAGCGGCGCCGACGCGGGCCAGATCCGCGCCGCGCTCGAGTCCGCAGCGCGGACGATGAGCACGCTTGACGTCCAGCTCGGACGCCTGCGCCGAGCGGTCGCGCCCTACCCGGTGGTCAGGGACATCCGCGTCACCACGCATTTCCCCCACGGCATGAACATCGACGTGATCGAGAATGTCGCCGTGGGCGCGCTCGACGTCGGCGGCCAGAAGGTCGCCGTCGCTCCGGACGGGACGCTGATGCACGACGTTGCGGTGTCCGCGTCGCTGCCGACGATCCCGGTGAGTGTGGCACCGTCAGGGACGCGTGTGACCTCCGGCCCCGCGGCGGCGGCGATCAAGCTGCTGTCGGCGGCGCCGGGGGAGCTGCTGCCGAAGATCAGCCAGGTGATGACGGTCGCGCCGCACGGGCTGGTGGCCCAGATCCGCGGCGGTCCGAGCATCTACTTCGGAGACGCCACGGAGCTCTTGCAGAAGTGGATCGCCGCCTCCGAGGTGCTGGCAGACCCCGGCTCGGCCGGCGCCGTGTACATCGACGTGACCGACCCGCAACGGGCCGCAGCCGGCGCCGGCGGCGACGGCCAGAGCACCGCCGACGCCGGCTCGACGGGCGCTGGCTCGTCGACGAGCTCGACCGCGAGCGGCACGACATCAGCAGGCACTTCCACAGACGGGACAGGCACAAGCGGGGTGGCGTCGACCGCCACCACCGGAGGCTAACTCTCAAGTAGAGATTTACCCTCTAATTTCGGTAACTCTCTGACGCGCATCGAGAGTTCTGGGATCTGCAACGAACGTTGCGTCGCGGGGCGCAGCGTTGACTTCCCGCATCTTCAACGCCTAACGTGCAAAACTCCCGCTAACAGCAGAGTGTCCAAAAACACTCAACCCTACCTAGAGGGTCGGACGGTTCTAATGGAAAGCGGCAGTTACCTGGCAGTCATCAAAGTCGTCGGCGTCGGCGGCGGAGGAATCAACGCGGTCAACCGAATGGTCGACGCGGGCCTCCGTGGCGTCGAGTTCATCGCGTGCAACACCGATGCGCAGGCGCTTGCGATGTGCGACGCCGACATCAAGCTGAATATCGGCCACGAGCTCACCAAGGGTCTCGGCGCCGGCGCCAACCCGGACATCGGGCAGGGCGCGGCCGCCGAGTCGCGCGACGACATCAAGGAGGCGCTGAAGGGCGCAGACATGGTGTTCGTCACGGCCGGCGAGGGCGGCGGAACCGGCACCGGCGCGGCGCCCGTGATCGCCGACATCGCCAAGAACGAGATCGGAGCGTTGACGGTCGGCGTGGTCACGAGGCCGTTTACGTTCGAGGGCACGCAGCGCGCGCGCCAGGCGCAGGAGGGCATCCAGCGCCTGCGCGAGTACGTCGACACGCTGATCGTGATCCCCAACGAGAAGCTGCTGGCGATCGTCGAGCGGCGCACGTCGATCCTCGACGCGTTCCGCGAGGCCGACAACATCCTTCGCCAGGGTGTGCAGGGCATCACCGACCTGATCACGATCCCCGGCCTGATCAACCTCGACTTCGCCGAC
The DNA here is from genome assembly GCA_963725925.1 of uncultured Solirubrobacterales bacterium. Taxonomy (GTDB): domain Bacteria; phylum Actinomycetota; class Thermoleophilia; order Solirubrobacterales; family Solirubrobacteraceae; genus Palsa-465. The sequence goes on along the minus strand of CAVSAY010000013.1, from coordinate 431,987 downwards.
GTGCGCACGATCATGCATGACGCCGGCAGCGCGCTGATGGGAATCGGCACTGCCGGCGGCGAGAACCGCGCCGCAGAGGCGGCGAAGATCGCGATCTCCTCGCCATTGCTGGAAGAGTCGGTCGAGGGCGCCATGGGCATCCTGCTCAACATCACCGGCGGCCACGATCTGGGGCTGTTCGAGGTCAACGAGGCGGCCGAGATCGTCCAGAGCGCCGCGGATGCCAACTCCAACATCATCTTCGGAGCGGTGATCGACGACGGGATGGGCGACGAGGTGCGCGTCACGGTGATCGCGACCGGCTTCGATCACGGCGGCACCCGGCCCGGTACCGCCCGCGAGACCACGCGCCGATCGCGTCGCGACCGCGACGTCACGATGGATGACAGACAGCGCTCGTCGCTCGAGATCAGCGACGACGAGATCGACATACCGTCTTTCCTCAGGGACCGCTGAGACCGTCCACCGCAGAGGGTGCGAGCGGTTCTGCCCGACCGCCGCAACCTCCGCACGCCCCAGTTGTTGTAGCTCCCGTCAGACGGAGCAGTAACAGCGTTGTCAGCGGGCAGGCCGGCCGCTCGCCTACGGGTCGGGCACGGGGCAGGGGGATTTGGGCTGCCGTTTTCGAGATGGTGCCCCGGACGGCCCTGGCCGCACTGGTCGCCGTGGTCGCGCTGGTCGCCCTGGTCGCGGCACTCGCGGCGGCACCGGCGCAGGCGCAGGTCGCGACGCCGGCGGCGCCGATCGTGATCGATGGCCCCAGTCCCGACATCGTCGGGCTCTCGGGACTGTCGATTGCGCGCGACGGAACCGGCGGCCTGGTCTACGTCAAGAACGTCGCCGGCACCCCGCACGTGTTCGTCTCACGTCTCCTGGGCGGGGTCTTCCGGACGCCGGAGCAGATCGATGCGACGCTCCCCGGTACGTCCGCGCAGCCGGTGATCGCGGCCGGCAACGGCGGCGTGCTGCTGCTGGCTTTCATCAACGGCGGCGCGCTCTACGTAGTCCAGGCGCTGAGCGCCTCTCAGGGGTTCTCGGCGCCGGCTGCGCTGATCGGCGGCGCGAGCAACCCATCCCTGCAGCTGAGCAACCTCGGCAAGGCCTATCTCGCGTTCACCGTCGCCGATGGCGCCGGCAGCGACGTGCGCGCCGCGTTCTGGGCGCGTGGCGCGTGGGCACTCGAGGCCGCGCCGCTGAACGCGATCCCCGCCGACGACGCCGGCACCGGCACCGGCCGCCCGCAGGTGGCGACCGCGGGAGACGGCGTTGGCACCGTCGTCTGGGGCGAAGCGGGACACGTCTACTCGCGCCGCGTCTGGGGGGTGGGGCCGAGCGTGGTGATTGAGCAGGCCGATGCTCCGCTGCCGGGGTGCAGCGAGCTGTCGGCCGACGATCCGCAGGCCGGAGTGGGCGGCGACTCTTCGTATGTCGGCGTCGCCTTCCAGGAGGTCCTCTCGTGCGGCGGTCAGCGCCAGCAGCGGGTGCTGTTCAACCGGCTTCATGCCTCGACGTACGACGGCATCACGCCGATCGACGGGCTCGCGACAGGCGCCGGCGATGGGGCCGAGCAGCCCCAGGTGGTGATGAGCGAGTACGGCGCGGGATGGGTCGTGTCCAGCCGCGACGGGTCAAATCCGCTCGACGCCAACCAGATCTTCGCGGTGTCGCTGGCAAACAACGCCGCGGTCAAAGGCATCTCGCGCGTCGACAGCCTCGCCAACAGCGGGTCCCCGGACGCGGTCACGGGCACCGCCGGGCTGTTCTCGAACGTCGTCGCGTGGCAGCAGATCCCCGGCAGCGCCGGCGTGCCCGAGATCCGCGTCCGCTTCACGCCGGCGCGCTCGAGCATGGGGCCCGAGACCGTGGTCTCCTTGCCACAGGGCGGCCCGACCGACGCCGCCGACGGCCTCGACGCCTCAGGGGACGTCAACGGCGATGCCGCGATCGCATGGGTGCAGGGTGTCGCCGGCGCGCGGCAGATCGTGACCGCGCAGCTCTACCAGCCGCCCGGCGGCCTGCACGCCCTTAAGCCGTCCTTCTATGCGCGCACTCCGCACCCGTTGCTGTCGTGGTCGGCGGTGCAGGATCCGTGGCGCCTGGTCTACCAGGTGTACGTCGACGGGGTCCAGATCGCACAGACCGGCGCGACGTCGCTGCGGATCCCGGCCGTCACGCCCGATGGCCCGCACCGCTGGCAGGTCGTCGCGGTCAACCCGGCCGGGCTGTCCAGCCAGTCCAAGGTCGCCACGGTGTTCATCGACCGCGTCGCGCCGCTCGTGAAGACCTCGGTGCTGGGCACCAGGGAGGTCCTCAAGCGCCTGCACGTGTTCGTCAGCTACGGCGATCCGCCGCCGGCGCTGTCGCCGGCCGCCGACGCCTCCGGGGTCGCCAAGGTGACCGTCAACTGGGGCGACCGCACCAAGCTCGTCGCGCTGCGGCTCGGCAACCACCGCAGCTTCCACAGCTACCTCAAGCCCGGCCGCTACACGGTGACGGTGACGGTCACCGACAAGGCCGGCAACCGGACCCGTACGGTGACGACGGTCAAGGTCAAGCCCAAGCCCCATAAGAAGCCCAAGAAGGGCGCGACGAAATGACCCGAGCGACTCGTACCTGGCTCCTCGCGCTGGCGATCCTGCTCGTGACCGCGAGCGCCGCCCATGCCCAGGGACCCATCTACACGGCGAGCGCGCCGACCACCGGAGCGCTCTACACCGACGGCCAGAGCGGCCGCTACCTGCTGGAAGGAGCGTGGCTGTTTCGCGCGGATCTCAGCGACGTCGGCCTGTCGCAGCGCTGGTACGCAAACGTCGCCGCGACGGACGCCTGGTCGCCGACGACCGTCCCCAACGCCTACAACGCGGGCAATTTCACCCAAGCCAGCATGAACGGCTACGTCGGCTGGTACCGCCGCGACTTCACGCTCCCCAGCGGCGCGTTCGCGAAGTACCTAAGCGCCGGCGACAGGCACTGGATCATCCGGTTTGAGTCGGTCAACTACCGGGCCACCGTGTGGCTGAACGGCCGCAAGATCGGCAGCCACGCGGGCGCCTATCTGCCGTGGGAACTCGATCTCACGGGGCTGCACGCCGGCGTCAACCGGCTGATCGTGCGCGTCGACAACCGCCGCAGCAAGTTCGACCTGCCTCCCGGGCCCGGCGGCGGCTGGTTCAACTACGGCGGCATCACGCGCGAGGTGTACCTGCGCGCGGTCCAGCGCGCGGACATCTCCCAGGTGCAGGTCAGGCCGATCTTGAAGTGCCCGACGTGCTCGGCGACGATCGAGGAGCAGGCGGTTATCCGCAACGTCACATCCAAGCGCCAGACGGTCCGGCTGCGAGGCGTCTACGGCTCGGCCAAGCTCGATTTCGGGACGGCGTCGATCGCGCCGCACGCGACCTGGACGGCGACCGCCTCGACGGTGATCGCCCATCCGCGCTTGTGGTCGCTCGGCCACGGAGTGCTGTACCGCGCGACGTTGACGCTGTCTGACTCCAAGGGCAATCGCCTCGGCAGCTATGTCGACCTCAGCGGCATCCGCAGCTTCACCGTCGTCAACGGGCACCTGATGCTCAACGGGCGGCCGCTGAACGTTCGCGGCTTCAACATCCACGAGCAGGACCTCCAGCTCGGATCGGCGCTGAACCCTGCCGCGATGCGCGCGATGGTGGGCTGGATCAGGGAGCTGGGCGCGACGGTGATCCGCGCGCACTACCCGCTCAACCCCGAGATCGAGGAGATGGCCGACCGCTATGGACTCGTGATCTGGTCTGAGATCCCCGTCTACCAGGTACAGAACCAGTATCTGAACTACGCGCCCTGGGTGGCGAACGCACACGCGGTCCTGAAGGCCAACATCCTCGCCAACCAGAATCACCCCTCGGTGATGGTCTGGAGCATCGGCAACGAGCTGCCCACGCCCGCGACCACAGCGGAGTCCAAGTACATCGCCGGCGCGGCCGCGCTCGCCCGGCAGCTCGATCCCACCCGCCCGGTCGCGATGGCGATCTCGAACTGGCCCGGCGTCGCCTGCCAGAAGGCATACGCGCCGCTGGACGTGATCGGAGACAACGAGTACTTCGGCTGGTTCGACGCCGGCGGTGGCGGCGACGACGACCGTGACGCGCTGGGCCCGTTCCTGGACTTTGTGCACCAGTGCTATCCGACCAAGGCGCTGATGGTCACCGAGTTCGGCTTCGACGCCAACCGCGACGGGCCCGTGGAGGAGCGCGGTACCTACGCCTTCCAGGTCAACACGATCGCCTACCACCTCGGGGTGTTCGCGACCAAGCCGTACCTGTCGGGCGCAACGTACTTCGCGCTTCAGGACTACGTCGCGTTCCCCACCTACAACGGCGGCGATCCGCGGCCGAATCCGCCCTTCAACGAAAAGGGAGTGGTGGACCTTCAGGGCCGTCCGAAGCCGTCGTTCGCCACGGTCTCTCAGATATTTCATTCGACGCCGCAGATCGGGCCGGTCGCCAAGAGCAAACGGCGGCCGCGCAGCCACGGCTTGTACTAGCCTGCTGAGCGGTGACTCCCGCCGCTGAGACGTCATTGCGCCGGACCGCTCTGTACGAGCGTCACGCCGCCGCAGGCGCAAAGCTCGTTCCGTTCGCCGGCTGGGAGATGCCGATCCAGTACGCCGGGATCCGCGAGGAGCACGTGCGGGTGCGCGCCGACGCCGGGGTGTTCGACGTGTCCCACATGGGGCAGGTTGAGACGCGGGGACCCGACGCGCAGGCGTTCCTACAGCGAATGCTGTCCAACGACGTGCGCCGGATTCCCGAGGGCGGTGCCCAGTACAGCCTCCTGTGCCGCGACGACGGCGGCGTGCTCGACGACCTGTTCACCTACCGGCTGGCCGACTGCCACTACGTGACGGTCACCAACGCCGCCAATCACGACAAGGATCTTGGGTGGCTGGCGCAGCACGCCGAGGACTTCAACGTCGACGTGGTCGACAGGTGTGACGAGTACGCGATGCTCGCGGTTCAGGGACCTCGCGCGCGAGCCCTGGTCCAGAGTCTGAGCGACGGCGCCCTGCCGCTGCGGATGCACTGCTGCCAGCGCGACATCGCCGGGGTGCCGATGCTCGTGTGCGGCACCGGTTACACCGGCGAGGACGGGGTCGAGCTGCTGCTCGATCCGGGCTCGGCGCCGGGCGTCTGGGACGCGATCGTGGCGGCCGGAGCAGCCCCCGTCGGCCTCGGGGCGCGCGATACGCTGCGGCTCGAGGCGTGCTTTCACCTGTACGGCAACGATCTGAGCGAGGACCGGGGTCCGATCGAGGCGGGGCTGGGGTGGTGCTGCAAGGAGGCCACGGGGTTCATCGGATCGGAGGCCGTCGCCGCCGCCCGCAGCAACGGGACCGCCGAGAAGTTGGTGCCGTTCGCAATCGACGGGCCGGGCATCGCCAGACAGGGAAACGCGGTCGTCGGTGGCGGCGAGGTCACCAGCGGCAGCTTCTCGCCGTGCCTGGAGCGCGGAATCGGGATGGCGTACGTCCCCAGTGGCGGTGCCGAGGTCGGCACGCGCATCGAGATCGACGTGCGGGGCACGGTCCGACCTGCCCTGATCGAGAGTAAGCCTCTTTACCGAAAGGGATCCTGATATGGCCGACCCCAGCTATCCGAGCGACTTGCTGTACCACCCCGAGCACGACTGGGCTCGTGTCGACGGCGACAACGCCACGTTCGGGATCACCTGGTACGCGCAGGACGCGCTCGGAGAGGTGGTGTTCTTCGATCCGCCCAAGGTCGGAGCCGAGATCAGCATGGGCGATTCCTACACCGAGGTCGAGTCGGTCAAAGCGGTCTCCGACGTGATCGCGCCGCTGTCGGGCGAGATCGTCGAGGTCAACGGCGCGCTGTCTGAGAACCCTGAGAAGATCAACGAGGACCCCTATGGGGAAGGGTGGCTGGTGAAGGTCAAACTGTCGGATCCCTCGCAAACCGGGTCGCTGATGAGCGCCGCGGATTACGAGGCTACGCTGGGTTCATGACTCGCTACACCTCGGCCACAGAGGCCGACCGCCGCGAGATGCTGGCGGAGATCGGCGTTTCGTCGATCGAGGACCTGTTCGCCGACATCCCCTCCAGCTTGCGGCTGGCCCGGCCGCTCGCGCTGGACGCCGAACGGTCTGAGCAGGAGGTGCTCGCGGAGCTGCGCGCGCTCGCGGGCAAGAACGTGTCCACCGAGGACGAGGTCTCGTTCCTCGGCGCGGGCATGTACGACCACTACATCCCGGCACTGGTCGACTCGATCATCCAGCGCTCGGAGTTCCTGACCCCGTACACGCCGTATCAGCCCGAGATATCCCAGGGCGGGCTGCAGGCGATGTTCGAGTATCAGACGGCGATCTGTGAGCTGACCGGGCTCCCGTTCGCCAACGCGTCCGTGTACGAGGGCCCGAGCGCCGTGGCCGCCGCGGGCTACGTCGCCAAGCTGGCCACCGACCGGCGCAAGTTCGTCGTCTCGCGGGGCGTGCATCCCCACGCGCGGGAGGCGCTCGCCACGCTCGCCCACGCCTGGAAGATGGAGATCTGCGAGGCGCCGCTGGCCGACGGGCTGACCGAGCTGCCAGAGCTCGACGACGACGTCGCCGCCGTGGTGCTGTCGCAACCGAACTTCGTGGGCGCGATCGAGGATCTCGAGTCGCTCGCGCAGGCCGCGCACGACGCGGGCGCGCTGACGATCTGCTCGTGCGATCCGCTGCCCCTGGCGCTGCTCAAGGCCCCCGGCGAGTGCGGCATCGACATTGCCGTCGGCGAAGGCCAGTCGCTGGGCAACCGGCTCGACTTCGGCGGTCCGTCGTTCGGCTTCTTTGCTGTGACCGAGCCGCTGCTTCGCCGGATGCCGGGACGGATCGCCGGCGAGACCCGCGACGTCGACGGCAAGCGGGGGTTCGTGCTGACGCTGCAGACGCGCGAGCAGCACATCCGCCGCGAGCGCGCCACGTCGAACATCTGCACCGCGCAGGCGCTGAACGCGCTTGCCGGGGTGATCTACCTGAGCTGGCTGGGCCGGCGCGGGATCGTCGAGCTCGCTGAGCTGATGCTCCAGCGCACGGCCTACGCGCGCGCCCGGCTGCAGGAGATCGACGGCGTCGAGCTTCTCCACGACCAGCCGGTCGTGCGCGAGTTCGCGGTGAGGCTGGCGGCGCCGGTGCAGGACGTCATCGCGCGCTGCCGGCAGGACGGAGTGAACCCGGGCTACGCGCTGGGCAACGACTATCCCGAGTTCGCCGACGGTCTGCTTGTGGCGATCACCGAGAAGCGCACGAAGGCCGACATCGATCGCCTCGCGGGCGCGCTCGCCGCCGCCGTGGCAAAGCGGCCCGGTCGAGTGGAGGTGGGCGCGTGATCCGCGCGGCCGACGACGAGCTGACGATCTACGAGCGCTCGAAGGAGGGACGGCGCGCGTTCGTGGCGCCGGAGCTGGACGTGCCCGAGCAGCCGCTGGACGAGCTGCTGCCGGCGGCGCTGCGCCGCTCACAGGCGCCGCGGCTGCCCGAGGTCGCAGAGCCCGAGATCGTGCGCCACTACAACCGGCTGTCCAAGCGCAACTTCGACCTCGACACCGGCTTCTACCCGCTGGGCTCGTGCACGATGAAGCACAACCCGAAGCTCCACGAGCGGATCGCGGCGCTGCCCGGCAACGCCGCGCTGCACCCGTTGCAGGACCCGACCCGCGCGCAGGGTGCGCTGGAGTTGATGTTCCGCCTGCAGGAGGCGCTGGGGGAGATAGCCGGCCTGCCGTACGTGTCGCTGCAGCCCTCGGCGGGCTCGCACGGCGAGCTTGCCGGAGTGCTGCTGACCCGCGCGCTGCACGAGGACAACGGCGAGAACCGCACCAAGGTGCTGACGCCCGACACGGCCCACGGCACCAATCCGGCGACGGTCACGATGGCCGGCTACGAGGTCGTCAAGGTGGGCACCGACGATCGCGGCAACGTCGACCTCGACGACCTGCGCGCCAAGGCCGACGAGCAGGTCGCCTGCCTGATGCTGACCAATCCTTCGACGCTGGGGTTGTTCGAGCCGGGGATCGAGGAGATCGAGCAGATCGTCCACGGCGTCGGCGCGACGCTCTACTACGACGGCGCGAACCTCAACGCGATCATGGGCATCAGCCGCCCCGGCGACATGGGCTTCGACATCGTGCACTTCAACCTGCACAAGACGTTCACCCAGCCCCACGGGGGCGGCGGTCCGGGCGCCGGTCCGATTGCGGTGTCCGAGCGGCTCGAGCCGTTCCTCCCGCGCCCGCAGGTGGTGCGGCGTGGCTCGGAGGGCAACGGAAGCGCTCCCACCGGCAACGGTGGCGAAGCGTTCTACGACCTCGACTACGACCGGCCCAAGTCGATCGGCCGCCTGCGCGGCTTTCAGGGCAACTACGGCGTGTTCGTCCGCTCCTACGCCTACATCCGCTCGCTCGGCGCGGCGGGCCTGCGCGAGGTGTCAGAGGTCGCCGTGCTCAACGCGAACTACCTGCTGGCGCGGCTACGGCGCGAAGGCGTGGCGGAGTATCTGCCGGCCGCCTACGACCGTCTGTGCATGCACGAGTTCGTGCTGTCGGGGGCGCCGATGAAGCAGGAACTGAAGATCCGCACGCTGGATCTCGCCAAGCGTCTGCTCGACTACGGCGTGCATCCGCCGACCGTGTACTTCCCGTTGATCGTCGACGAGGCGCTGCTGGTGGAGCCGACCGAGACCGAGACGCGGGAGACGCTGGACCGGTTTGCCGAGGTGATCGCGGAGGTTTTGAGGGAGGCGCGCGACGATCCGGAGGTCGCGCGCAACGCTCCTTACACGACCCCGGTCCGCCGCCTCGACGAAGCCGGCGCTGCCCGCCGCCCGGTAGTGCGCCAGCCGCTCGACTGATGCGGTTCGTCGTATTCGGCGCCGGCGCGATCGGCGGAGTCGTCGGCGCCCGGCTGCACCAGGCAGGGCATCGCGTGTGTTTGATCGCGCGGGGCGCGCACCTGGATGCGATTCGCGAGCGCGGGCTGACGCTGGCGGACCCGTCGGGCAGCACGGCACTCCAGGTCGAGGCGGTCGGCTCGCCGGCGGAGCTGCATTGGGAGGGCGATGAGGTGGTGGCGCTGGCGATGAAGGGCCAGGACACCGCCGCCGCACTGGGCGCGCTGCGCGCGGTTGCCCCGCCCGCGACGCCCGTCGTGTGCATGCAGAACGGGGTCGACAACGAGCGGCGGGCGCTGAGACTGTTTCAGAACGTCTACGGAGCGGTTGTGATGTTGCCCGCGGCCCACATCGAGCCGGGAGTGGTGGAGTCCCATGCCAGCCGCCTGACCGGGATCGTCGACGTCGGCCGCTACCCGTCGGGCGCCGACGATGCCGCCGAGGAGATCGCGACGGCCTTGCGAGCGTCGCGGTTCGATTCGTGCGCGAGAGATGACGTGATGCGCCTGAAGTACGCCAAGCTGATCCTCAACCTGGCCAACGCCGTCGGCGCGATCTGCAAGCCGGGACCGGAGAACGAGCGCGTGATCGAGGCGGCGCGCGACGAGGGAAGGGCAGCGCTGAGCGCGTCAGGCATCTCGTTCGATGCGCCGGAGGTCTCCGACGTGAAGGGGCGCTGGGAGCGGATCGGGGTCCAGAGCGACCGCCGCTCTGGCTCGTCGACATGGCAGAGCCTCGCGCGGCACACCGGCGAGGTCGAGACCGACTACCTCAACGGCGAGATCGCGCTGCTCGGACGCCTCCACGGCGTCGCGACGCCGGTCAACGCGGCGCTGTGCCGGCTGGCGGCGCGTGTCGCTTCTGACGGAGCCGGCCCGCAGACGCTGACCGCGGGCGACGTGCTGTCGGAGGCGGAGTCCGAGGACGTGGCATGGACTCGCTGATCGCCGCCGCCGGCGAGATCGCCGAGCGGGCCGAGCGCGAGCTCGATGCGCTCGTCGCGATCTCCTCGCCGTCCGGTGACCTCGAGGGCGCCGAGCAGGCGATTGCCCTGTGCACGACGCTGTTGCCCGAGCACGCGCGTGCCGAGCGAGTGACGTGCTCGACGCCGGGCAGCGCCGCGGACCTGGTTGCGACCGTCAGCGGGTCGGGCAGCCGCCGGATCCTGTTGCTGGGCCATCTCGACACGGTGATCGCCCACGAGTCGCACGCGCCCCTGCGCCGCGACGGCGAGCGGCTGTATGGCCCCGGCTCGGCGGACATGAAGGGGGGAGTCGTGCTCTCGCTCGGCGTCGCCAGGGCGCTGGCCGAGCGGCCCGAGACGTTCGCCGAGCTGACGGTGCTGCTCGTGACCGACGAGGAGTGGCGTACGGCCGAGTTCGTCCATGCCCGTCGGTTCGCCGGCTACGACGCCTGCCTGTGCTTCGAGGCCGGCCAGCTGACGCCCGACGGCGACGAGGGCGTCGTGGTCCGCCGCAAGGCGGCCGGAACGCTGCGCGTGACCGCGATCGGGCGAGCGGCACACTCGGGCAGCGCCCCGGACCAGGGGCGTAACGCGCTGCTCGGCCTCGCGCACACGGCGACCGCGCTGGCCGGCCACCACAACCCCTCCGGCGCCGACCATCTCAGCGTCGTGCCGACGGTGATCCGCTCGGGCGACGCGTTCAACGTCGTCCCCGCCGCCGGGGAGCTGCTGTTCGACATGCGAGCCGATGGCCTGGAGGCGTTCGAGGCGGTCCTGGGGGCCGTCCCGCCCGAGCTCGAGGGCGTCCGGCTCGAAGCCAGGATGGAGCGAAAGTGGCCGGGCATGAACGCGATCGAGTCCACGCGCGGCCTGCTCGAGCGCGCCGGAGCACGCCTGGGGCGCCCGATTGTGGGTGGCTCGCGAGGCGGCGCCAGTGACGCCAGCCACTTCGCGGCCGGCATCCCGATCACGATCGACGGGCTCGGCCCGCGCGGCGGTGGCGCACACACCCCGCAGGAGTTCGTGCTCGACCGTTCGCTGCACCAGCGTGCCGAGGTGGCGCTCGCGGTTGCGGCCGAGGTGCTGGAAGCCCGGGGGCGTTAGAAGCCCCAGATATGAATAGCTGAAGAACCGACCTGAGGGGGCTCGGGTCGGCTCTATATTTGCCGCCATGAGCGTCACCACGCCAAACGCCAAGAGCGTTGCGCGGCAAGAGGGGTTCGCGCTCCTCGCCGCGATGGTCGCGCTGATGTGGGTGGTCGAGCTGATCAACTCGGTCGACAGCTACAAGCTCGACCAGGACGGCCTGTATCCGCACAACGTCGACCGGATCTGGGGCATCTTCACGACCCCGTTCCTCCACGCCAGCTGGTCGCACCTGATCGGCAACACGATCCCGTTTGTGTTCATGGGAGCGTTGATCGCGCTCGAGGGCGCTCGGCGCCTGGCTGCGGTGACCCTGATCGTGATCGTGCTGGGCGGACTCGGGACCTGGCTCGTGTCGCCCGCGGGGGTGCCCGTCGTCGGCGCCAGCGGCGTCGTGTTCGGCTACGCGACGTACCTGCTGACCCGAGGCTTCTTCAACCACAGCCTGACCCAGATCCTCGCCGGAGTCGTGGTGGTCGCGGTGTTCGGCACCGCGCTGCTCGCGAGCCTCGTCCCGCACGGCAACGTGTCCTGGCAGGGACACCTGTGCGGCGGGATCGCCGGCGTGATTGCCGCGTGGCTGCTGTCGCGCGACCGCTCCGAGGTCCCCGCGAGCCCCGGGGCATCCGGCCGCGCGCTCACCGGCTAGCCCGGTCTCGCTAGCCTGCCCGGGCGATGAGGATCTTCTCGGGCATCCAGCCGACCGGCCGCAAGCACCTGGGCAACTACATCGGCGCGATCACCCAGTACGTCGCGGGCCAGGACCGCGGCGAGGCGATCTACTGCGTGGTCGACCTGCACGCGATCACCGTCGCCTACGAGCCTGCGGCGCTGCGCGAGTCGGTGTACGACACCGCCGCGACGCTGCTGGCCGCAGGCCTTGATCCGGACCGCTGCATCTTCTTTCGCCAGAGCGACGTTCGCGAGCACACCGAGCTGTGCTGGCTGCTGACGAGCGTGACGTCGTTCGGCGAGCTCAACCGGATGACCCAGTTCAAGGAGAAGTCGGCAGCTCAGCGCGAATTGGTGTCGGCGGGGCTGTTCGTGTATCCGGTGCTGCAGGCGGCCGACGTGCTCGCCTACCGGGCCCACGAGGTGCCGGTGGGCGAGGACCAGCGCCAGCACGTGGAGCTGATGCGAGACGTCGCCGAGCGATTCAACGCGCACTTCGGCGACACGCTGGTCGCGCCGGTGGTCCGGGTCCCCGAGGTCGGCGCCCGGATCATGGACCTGCAATTCCCCGACCGCAAGATGTCGACCACCGGCGGCAGCCCCCAGGGAACGGTGCTGGTGCTCGACGATCCGGCGACGATCACCAAGAAGGTGAAATCGGCGGTCACGGACTCCGGGAGTGACGTCGTCCGCGGGCCTGACAAGGCGGGGATCTCGAACCTGATCGACATCATGGCGGCGGTACGCGGGATCGCGCCCGAGGACGTCGAACGCGAGTTCGGAGGGTCCGGATACGGCGGGTTCAAGCAGGCGGTGGCCGACGCGGTGGTCGAGTATCTGGCGCCGGTCCGGGAGCGCTACGAGCAGTTCCGGGGCGACGAGGCCGAGCTCGAGCGGATCCTCGCCCGCGGCGCCGACAAGGCCCGCGCGATCGCCTCCGACACGCTTTCCGACGTGCGCCGCGTGATGGGCGTCGGTCCGGTCGGTTGATCGCCCCACCGTCCACCAGCATCGCTAACGTCCCACCGATGCGCCTCGTCGACCTCGAGCTGGACCTCGACGTGTTCGCCGGGCCGTTCGACCTGCTGCTGACGCTGATCCTGCGCGAGGAGATCGACCTCCTCGAGGTCGATCTGGCCGAGGTGGTGGTCGCCTACATCGACCACCTCGATCAGCGCGGCGAGCTGGATCTGGAGGCCGCGACGGAGTTTCTGGTGCTGATCGCGGCCCTGCTCGAGCTCAAGTCCCGGCTGCTGCTGCCCGGCGAGGAGCAGGAGATCATCGAGCTCGACCCCGGCGAGGCGGCCGAGGAACTGCTCGCGCGATTGCTCGATGCGCACCGTTATCGCGCCGCCGCCAACCATCTTCAGGCGCGGCTGGCCGAGCAGTCCGGCTACCGGTTCAGGTCGGCGCCGCTGCCTCCGTCGCTGCGGCGCGCTTCGCTGCAGGACGCGGCCGCGGTATACGCGCCCACGACGCTCTCGCGGGCGATCGGTGAGCTGCTGCGCGTGCCCGAGCCGGTCGACCTGCGCCACATCGGCGTGCCCAAGGTCACGGTCGCCGAGCGCCTGGCGCATCTGCGGAGACTGCTTGTCCGCGGACGTTTCAGCTTCGACGACGCGGTCGCCCGCGCCGACCGTGTCACGGTCGCGGTGACGCTGTTCGCGCTGCTCGAGCTCTACAAGCAGGGCGAGGCGACCTGGATCCAGGGCGAGCCGTTCGGAGAGATCACGGTCGAGGCGACGCCGTCGGCCCGGGCCGCCAGACTGTCGGCAGCGGGATGACCGAGACGACCCTCACGACCACGGACGCCGAGCTCGAGCGCACGATCGAGTCGCTGCTGTTCCTGAGCTCCGAGCCGGTCAGCGCCGAGGCGCTGGCCGACGCCACCGGCGAGGAGCTGCACGAGGTGGTGACGGCGGTGCAGCGGCTGCGCGAGCACTACGAGTTCGAGCGGCGCGGGCTGGTCCTGCGCGAGCTGGGGGGCGGATACGCGCTGTCCAGCCACCCCGACTCCGAGCCCGCGGCGCGCCGGCTGCTGGCGCGGCCCCGCACGCCGCCGCTGACGCCCGCCCAGGCGGAGACGCTGGCGATCATCGCCTACCTGCAGCCGGTGTCGCGCCCGGAGATCGCTCGCATCCGCGGAGTGGGCGCCGAGTCGGCCGCCGCGACGCTGCTCGAGCGAGGGGTGGTCGAGGAATCGGGCCGGTCGCAGTTCGGCGCGGTGCTGTACCGGACCACCGAGCTGTTCCTGCGGCTGTTCGGGCTGAACTCGCTCGACGAGCTTCCGGACATCAAGGAATTCGACCCCGAGCCCGAGCTCGAACAGGAGCTGCGCGAGCGGCTGCTGAAGGCCGGCGAGGCTCGCGCCGGGGGTTAGGCCAGGTTAGGCCGCGAGCGCCTCGCGGCCCCTGAGGTAGCCGTTCTCGTTGGCGTCGAGATGCTCGGCGAGGCGGCTCGCGAGCGCCATGATCGTCAGCGACGGGTTGACCGACAGCGTCCGCGGGATCACCGAGCTGTCGCCCACGTAGAGGCGCTTGACGTCGTGGGACTGACCGTGCAGGTCGACGACCGAGTTGGACGCGTCGCTGCCCATCCGGCAGCTGCCCTGCATGTGCGTGGTCGCCAGCCCAGACCACAGGATCCGGCTCGCGCCGGCGGCTTCGAGCACCTTGCGCGAGAACTGCAGCGCGTTCTGGATTCGCTGGAGCTCGGCGGGCTGGAAGTCCGTCGTGAACTGCTCGCGCCCATCCGCGTCGAGCGTCGCGGTCGCGTTGTTGTCGTCGTTTGACATGTTGAGCAGCCCGACCCAGCGGCGGTACTGCTTGGCGGCGTCGACGAGCGGCTGGCCCCACATCGGCCCGTTCTCGTCGCACAAACTGACCGTGAAGCCGATCGGGTCCTGGATGGTCACGGCCTCGACCATGAAGCCGCCGGCGTCGTCGGCGGCGAAGTCAGAGCAATGGCTCGTGATCGGCGCGACGATGTGAGCGTCCTGCGGCTCGTCGAACAGCCCGAACACGAACTGCGCGGGATGCAGCCCCAGCGTGCGCCCGACCATCGCGTTGGGTACTTCTGAGCGCTGGAGCAAAAGCGGTGTCGACAGCGAGCCGCACGCCGCCACCACGACGTCGGCGTCGACCCGGTGACGCGTCCCGGCGCCGTCGACGTACTCGACGCCCGTCGCCTCGGGGCCGCCGCCGTTGTCCTCGATCACGATCCGCTCGACGTGCGAATCGGGGCGCAACGCCAGCGCTCCGGACGTCACGGTGCGCTGGATGTAGGTGTTCGCCGTGGACTTGCCCGAGTTGGTGGGGCAGCCCTGCAGGCACGACCCGCACTGACCGCAGTTCTCGTCGGTGTACATCGTGACCGGCTCGAGCGTGGCGCCGACGGCGTCAAAACCGCGCTTGGCGGTCTTCACGCAGGGCTTCACGTCCCAGTCGGTTCGCAGCCGCACGCCCAGGTACGTCTCGACGCGGTCGTAGTGCGGATCGAGATCGGCGCGCGAGATCGGCTCGCCACGCTCGTTGCACAGTCCGCTGGCCGCGTGCCACTTGTCGAGCTCGCGCTGGCTCGCGCGCAACGCCACCTTCGTGTTGATCGTGGTGCTGCCACCGACGCAGCGGCCGCCGATCAGGACGACCGGACCGAGGCCGGGATCGCCCACCGGGAACGCAAATCGAATCGGCCACCAGAGGTCGTGGGCGGCGCGGGTCTCCCAGCGGACGAACTCCTCGGCCTTGTGGTGACCGCCGGCCTCCAGCAGCAGCACCGAGCGGCCGCGCGCCGCGAGCTCGCCGGCGACGACGCCGCCGCCCGCGCCTGAGCCCACGACCACGGCCTCGAACCGCTCGCTCATCCCCTGACGCCCATGTACGACCAGTCCTTGGTGATCCGCATCGCCAGCGGCGAGTGGAAGTCGATCTCCTCGTACGCGCCGGGTCCGCTCGCGCCGGGCGCGACGAAGTCCGAGTAGAAAGCCTCGATCGCGAGCGCCCGGACCTGCAGGAATGCGGGGGTGAGGGCGACCGCCTTCAGTGCCTCCGGGCCGACGGCGGCCGGCTCCGCGAGCGCATCGATCGCGGCTGTCAGGGCCTCGCGCTCGGGCGCCGGCATAGCCGACATCAGCGCGTCGATGTAGACGATCGGCCCCACCCGGCTCGAGCCGGGGACGATCGCCTCGCACAGGGACTCGAGGACGGCGGCGCGATCTGGGTCGAGGTTGCGCGGCTCGATGTCGCGACTCTAGGGTCGCGCCACCAGCTCGCGCAAGCCTTCAGGGGCAGGATTCATTGACTGCGCGCGCGCTGCCAACTGCCCGCAGGCGGCGTCGATGTCGCGCCCGCGCGTGAGCCGCACGGTCGCGGTGATCCCGTGGCGCTCGAGCTCTGCTTTGAACGCCTCGATCGCCTTGGGGCTCGACCCCTGGAACTGCGATTCGGTGGGGTTGAACGGGATCAGGTTGACCTTGTAGATCGATGGATCGAGGATCTGCGCCAGCGCCGCGGCCTGGGGATGCGCGTCGTTGACGCCGGCGAGCATCACGTACTCGACGAACACCTTGCGTCGTTTGCGCTCGTAGTAGGCCCTGCATGCGTCGAGCACGTCGGGCAGCGGGTAGCGGTCGTTGACCGGCATCAGCTGTGAGCGCAGGGCCGGGTCCGCGGCGTGCAGCGACAAGGCGAGGCGGAGCGGCATCGGAGTGTCGGCGAGGCGCTCGATGCCCGGGATCCAGCCGACCGTCGAGATCGCCGTGCGGCGGTGGGTGATCCCGATGTCGGGGAGGCGCTCGCACGCGCCGAGCACACCGTCGAGGTTCATCAGCGGCTCACCCATCCCCATGAACACGGCGTGGTCGACGGGCCCGGTCGCGCGGCGGAAGTGAAGCGCCTGGTCGACGATCTCCGACGCGGTCAGATTGCGCCCGAAGCGCATCTGTCCGGTCGCGCAGAACGTACAGGTGAGCGGACAGCCTGACTGCGACGAGACGCACAGCGATCGGCGCCCGTCGCGGTAGCGCATCAAGACCGCCTCGACCGCCCGTCCGTCGTGAGTCCTGAACAGCGCCTTGACGGTGCCGTCGCGAGCGTGCGCCTCCTGCTCCACGGTCAGGGTCGAGAAGGGGACCGATTGCTCGAGCCGCTCACGGAGCGCGACCGGCAGGTCGGTCATCGCGTCGAAGCCCGGCGCGCCGCGCGAGGCCCACCGCCAGATCTGGCCGGCGCGGTATCGCGGCTCTCCGAGCTCCTCGAGCGTTCGCGTGAGCAGTGCGAGGTCCATGACGCTGACTATGGTGGCAGGCGAGTGCGACTCGCCAAGTACCTAGCCCACTCCGGGGTCGGATCCCGGCGCGCCTGCGAGCAGATCGTCCGTGACGGCCGGGTGAGCGTGGGGGGAGAGGTGGTGGTCGATCCGGCGCGCGACGTGGACGGCTCAGAGCCCGTGAGCGTCGACGGCGAAGCCGTGCGGCCGGCTGACACGCTCGCCGTGTACGCGGTCAACAAGCCTCCCGGCGTGGTGTCCACGGCACGCGACCCGCAGGGCCGTCCGACGGTCGTGTCGCTCGTCCCGGCTTCGACCCGCCTGTACCCGGTGGGGCGCCTGGACATCGACACGACCGGGCTGATCCTGCTGACCAACGACGGCGAACTCGCGCACCGCCTCACGCATCCGAGCTTCGAGGTTCCGAAGACCTACCGGGTGCGGGTGGCGAACGCTCCGGTCGGGCGGCACGCGCTCGAAGCGCTGCGCCGGGGTGTCGTGCTCGACGACGGACCGACGGCGCCTGCCCGGGTCCGCCGGATCGCGGCCGACACGCTCGAGCTGACGATCCACGAGGGGCGCAAGCGCCAGGTCCGGCGCATGTGCGAGCGCGTTGGTCACCCGGTGCGCTCGCTCGCCAGGACCGCGATCGGTCCGCTGGAACTGGGCGAGCTGCGCCCCGGTGCGCACCGTCGGCTGAGCGAGGTCGAGATAGCGGCTCTGCAGTCCGCTGGCGCTGGATCAACAGGCCGTCGCGCGCAAGCGTCGTCGGCGTAGGCGCTCGCGAGAGTTGCGCGCGGTCCACAGGTGCGCGAGCAGCGCGGTGTTACCTTCATCGAACCAGAACCGGCGAGGGCACCTGCCGTGCCCGACCGCCTGCTCGTGGACACTTGTGAGTAACCAAGGCCTGCGCTCGCAGACACCGCGCGAGCATCTCACGCGTGTTGCCCGGGCCCTGAATCGTGGAAGACCTTAACGAAATTGCAACCAGCGCCCCCATCGTGACCACGTCACAGCGGGCACTATCTGTCCAATATGCGGAAAGACTCGGCTCCGCTTGAGAACTCCGTGCTCGCAGCCACGCCCGTAGCCGGCGTGGGTGCAGCGCAAGGCGACGGCGGCGTCGCCCTCCCACGCCTCCCTGCGCTGGAGGTCAGCTCCGCGCTGCCGCGACTGCAGCGTGCGCTCGCGCCGCTGGGCGGCCGCCGCGCGCTGGTCGCGCTCGTGCTCGGCGTGTTCCTCGTGGTCGTGTTCGCGACCGCCGGCGCATCGGTGCTCGTGCCCACGAGCTCGCTCACCTACCCGACCTGGGAGGCCGGGCCGCTGCATGTCCTGCACGGGCCGCTCGCGCACCTGCTCGGCAGCCCGCACGGGCTCAACATCGGCCTGAGCGCCGTGCTGGTCGTGATGCTGGTCGCGTACGCGGCCGTGCTCGCCACCGTGCGGTCGCTGTCGATGCGCGCGATCGTGATCACGATCGTGGCGCTCCACGCGATCCTCCTGCTGAGCCCGCCGCAGCAGTTGACCGACCTGTTCAACTACCTCGGCTACGCGCGCCTTGGTGGCCTGCACCACCTCAACCCGTACACGCATCCGATCGCGGACGAGATCCACGATCCCGTCTACAGGTTCACGACCTGGCATCACCTGCTCAGCCCCTATGGGCAGCTGTTCACGGCCCTGACCTATCCGCTGGCGCGGCTGCCGCTGCCGGTCGCCTACTGGACGGTGAAGGTCCTCACCGTGCTGATGAGCCTGACGTTCATCGCACTGGTCGGCCTGTGCGCGCGCTCGCTCGGCCGCGACCCGCGCTTTGCGGTGCTGTTCGTTGCGGCCAACCCGATCTACCTGATGTTCGCGATCCCGGGGTTCCACAACGATTTCTTCATGCTCGTGCCCTCTACGGCGTCGGTTTGGTTCCTTCTGAACAACCGCGACAGGCCGGCGGGGGCGGCGCTGATGGTCGCCGTGTTCGTCAAGTTCACGGCGGTGCTGCTGCTCCCATTCCTGCTGATCGCAGCGCGGCCGAACATCCGCCGCCGGCGGATCGTCGAGGGCGCGGTGATCGCTGCGATCCCGCTGCTGCTGATGAGCATCGCGCTGTTCGGCCTCGCGATCCCCAACCTCCAGGATCAGTCCACGCTGCTGACCAACTGGAGTATCCCGAACCTGTTCGGGTTGCTGATCGGCATCGGTGGCGGCACCCCGGGCCTGTTGCGCTTCCTTAATGTCGCCGTCGTCGTCACGGTGGCGCTGCTGGTGCGGCGCCGTCGCGACTGGCTTGCCGGAGCGGGCTGGGCGACGTTTGCGTTGATCGTCAGCCTGGCCTGGCTGGTGCCGTGGTATCTCGTGTGGCTGCTGCCGTTGGCGGCCCTTGCCACCAACGTCAGGCTGCGACAGGCGGCTCTGGCGCTGACGGTGTTCCTGGTGCTGACGTTCATGCCGGCGACCGACATGTTCCTGTTCAAGCATGGGATCAACCCACTGAACGACAAAGCCGGACGGGCCTCCCGGACTCTCCAGCAAAAGCTGGCGAAATAGGCCTTACGTCGCGGTTATCAACGGCTTGTTAGCGTCGCGCGCTGATGCGGGCTGAAATCGGACTGAGCGACGCGGATCGAGCTGTGCTCGATCACGACGTGGCGCCGCCGGCGGCGCCGCCGCCGCAACGCAAGCGCAAACTCGACTCGTTCGACCTCGCGGTCTTCTGGGTGTTCGCCGCGATCTCGATGTGGGTGGTGTTCGTCGATCTGTGGCAGGTCGTCGTCAACGGACGCGTCTGGACGGGGACTGACGGCGTCTACATCGTCGACCAGATGCAGTACCTGGCGTGGATCCGCGACGCGTCGCACCATGTGCTGTCGTCGAACCTATTCGTGCTGCGCGCGACTCCGCACGACTACTTCCAGCCGGCGGTCGTGATCTCCGGCGCGATCACCGCGCTGGGCGTCGCGCCGTGGCTGACGCTGCTGCTGTGGAAGCCGGTCGCGGTGATCGCGGGCTTCTGGGCGGCCCGCTCGTACACGCGCCGCAGCCTGACCGGACTGTGGGAGCGGCGCTCGGCGCTCGTGCTGTGCCTGTTCTTCGGCTGCTTCACCGTGATCTTCGGGAGCTTTGGCGTGCTCGGCGACCTGTTCCCGGGGTTCTTGTCGTGGGGCTACACGTTCGGCCTGATCGCGCTGGCGGCGATGGTGGGGGGTCTTCTGACCCACGATCGAGCGCTGCGCGAGCGGCGGATCGCATGGCTGCCGGGCGTGCTCGGCGCGGTTGCGAGTTTGCTGCACCCGTGGCAGGGCGAGGCGCTGATCCTGCTCGTGATCGCCGGCGAGCTTGTCGTCTGGCGGGCGGTGCCGATAACGCGCCGGCGTTTCGTGCAGGCGGCCCTCACGATCGGCCTCACCGGCGCGCCGCTTCTGTACTACGTGATCCTGACGCGTGCCGATCTTGCGTGGCATCTGGCGCGCGAGGCGAGCAAGCACTCGTTCCCGCTGGGGTCGATCCTGATCGCGATCGCGCCCCTGATGCTGCCCGCGCTGCTGGCCTACCGCAGGCGGCCCCGTACGTTCCTCGAGGCGACCACGCGCGCCTGGCCGATCGTCGCCTTCGGCGTGTACTTCCTCTCGGGAACCGGCGCGGCTGCGACGCCGCTGCACGCCTTTCAGGGGATCACGTTCCCGCTGGCGGTGCTCGCGATCGAAGGCCTGCAGATGATCCGCTGGGCACCGTCGGTGCGGTCGCGCTGGGTCGTCGTGGCCGTGCTCGCGGTGGCCACGATTCCGGCGACGGGCTACGAGCTCTACACCGCGGCCAAGCTGGCGGCCCCGACCGACGGCAACGGCAACTTCATCACCGCCGACGAGCGCGACGCGCTGAAGTACCTGGCGAAGAGCCCCGAGCCTGGCGGCGTGATCACGCAGGGATACCTCGGGGCGTTGGTGCCAGGGATCACTGGGCGCGGAACCTTGCTCGGAGACTGCCTGTGGTCCGAGCCCGACTGCAAGGGGCGCGGGGTCGTCGCCGGCAAGCTGTTCAGAGGGGAGCTGAGCAGGCGATCGGTAAGCCAGCTGCTGCACGGCACCAAGGCCACCTGGGTGCTGGCCGACTGCAAGGCCAAGGGGGACCTTGACCGCGAGCTCGGCAAGCACGTCGTGTCAGTTCAGCGCTTTGGCTGCGCCTCGGTCTACCGCGTCGACTGAGCCGTTTGGCGTGCCCGGCGGGCGCTCTGGCACAATCCCGCGGCCATGCGGCTGTTCGCGCTGCGCGGCGCAAATACTGTGGAGTCCAACGACGCTGGGGCGATC
Source organism: uncultured Solirubrobacterales bacterium (assembly GCA_963725925.1). Classification (GTDB taxonomy): domain Bacteria; phylum Actinomycetota; class Thermoleophilia; order Solirubrobacterales; family Solirubrobacteraceae; genus Palsa-465. The sequence goes on along the minus strand of CAVSAY010000013.1, from coordinate 410,715 downwards.
GTCGAGGCGACCGATGCGCTGATGCGCGAGCTGATGTCGCGCAACGCGCTCGAGCCCGACGCGATGGTCAGCTGCATCTTCACGCTGACCGACGATCTCAACGCGGAGTTCCCCGCCGTCGCAGCCCGCAACTTGGGCCTCAGCCGCGTCCCGCTGCTGTGCTCCCGCGAGATCCCCGTGCCCGGCTCGCTGCCGCGCGTGATCCGGGTGATGGTGCATTACTACGCAGCCGAGGACCACGAGCCGCGTCACGTTTACCTTGGCGAGGCGCGATCGCTGCGGGCCGACCTCGAGTCGGCACAATAGGGTCGGTCATGTCGCTGGAGTTTGCAGAGCGGATCCGCCGCATCCCGGTGTACCCGGTGGCCTCGGGCTATGACCTGGGGTCCGACACCGCGATGCTCGCCTCCAACGAGTGCTGCTTCGCCCCGCTGCCCCAGGTCGTCGAGGCGGCCGGGCGGGTGCTGGGCGGGGCCAACCGCTATCCGGACCCGGCGTATGAGCCGCTGCGGCGGGCACTGTCGGAGCGCTACGGGATCCCCGCCTCGCGGATCGCCCTGGGCAACGGGTCGTGCGACGTCCTACTGGCGGCCGGCGAGGCACTGCTCGAACCCGGCGCGGAGGTCGTCTACGCGTGGCCGGCGTTCAGCGTCTATCCGCACCTGGCGGCGGCCTCGGGCGCGCGCGCGATCGAGGTGCCGCTCGACGACCACGACCGCCACGACCTCGACGCGATCGCCGCGGAGATCACGGTGGCCACGCGGCTGGTGCTGATCTGCAACCCGAACAACCCCACGTCCACCTCGGTCGGGCTCGACCGGATCGAGGAGTTCCTGGACCGGGTCCCGTCGCACGTCTGTGTGATTCTCGACGAGGCCTATTGCGAGTTCGCACTGAACCTGGGGGACACGTACGCGTCGGTCGAGCTTTTGCGCCGCTACCCGAACCTGGTCGTGCTGCGCACGTTCTCGAAGGTCTACGGGCTCGCCGCGCTGCGCGTCGGGTACGGGCTGTGCGCGTCGGATGCGTTTCGCATCGCGGTAGATCAGGTCCGCCAGCCGTTCTATCTGAACGCGGCCGCGCAGGCCGCGGCCGTCGAGGCTTTGAAGCATCAGGACGAAGTGGAGCGCCGGGTCACGCAGACCCTCGCGGCGCGGCTGGACCTCGAAGAGGGCGTCCGGGGACTGGGTGTGTGGGTCGCCGAGTCCGACGCGAACTTCATCTGGCTGCACCTGCCCGACGGGCTCGAGGAGGCGGCGGTGGTGTCGGGGCTTCGCGAGCGCGGCGTGCTCGTGCGCGCCGGCGCGTCGCTGGGGCGTGAGGGCGCGCTGCGGGTGAGCGTTGGCACGGCTGCCGAGAACGACCGGTTCGTGGGCGCCCTCGACGGGCTCCTGCGGGGTTGAGCCTCCGCCGCTTTGAATTCCGGGCCTGCTCTGGTAAAACCCGGAGCGCATGACCGACGGCAGCCACATCCTCTCCTCGTATCGCGGCTGCCCGTGCGTCTGGTCCTGGCGATTTAGCTAGGCGCTCGGCCGTGCTCCCCTGTGCCCGCGCCTGCGGGCCCTGCTCGGAAGCCGAGCGCCGTACCACCGGCCCGTGTGCGCATCTCGTCGCGCAGGCCCCGCTCGCCCGCCCTTCCGTACGATTTCGCAGAGAGGAACCACCGAAATGATGATCGTGATGAAACCCACGGCCGACCAACAGCAGGTAGCTGCCGTGGTCGAGCGCATCGAGAGCGTCGGCGCCCGAGCCCATGTCGTGGTCGGCGATGAGCTGACCATCATCGGCGCCATCGGCGACCGCGAGCACGTCGCCCGCCTGGACCTGGACGGCGCCCCCGGCGTCGAGCGCATCGTCCCGATCCTCAAGCCCTACAAGCTCGCCTCGGCCCAGTTCCGCCACGGCCAGCGCACCGTGCTCGACATCGCCGGGCGCAAGCTCGGCGGCGACCACTTCGCGATGATCGCCGGGCCGTGCACCGTCGAGTCGCGCGAGCAGACGCTCGAGACCGCCCACGCGGTCAACGCGGCCGGCGCCACGATGTTCCGCGGCGGCGCCTACAAGCCCCGGACCTCGCCGTACGCGTTCCAGGGGCTCGGCCAGGAGGGACTGCGGCTGCTCGCCGAGGCCAAGGCGCAGACGGGCCTGCCGATCGTCACCGAGCTGATGGACCTGCGCGATCTCGACGACGTGCTCGAGGTCGCCGACGTGATCCAGATCGGCGCGCGCAACATGCAGAACTACTCGCTGCTGACCGAGGTGGGGCGCAGCGGGCGCCCGGCGCTGATCAAGCGCGGGCTGTCGTCGACGCTCGAGGAGCTGCTGATGGCCGCCGAGTACGTGCTCAAGGAGGGCAACGAGTCGGTGATCCTCTGCGAGCGCGGGATTCGGACGTTCGAGACCGCCTACCGGTTCACGCTCGACCTGACCGCGATCCCGGTCCTCAAGGAGCTCAGCCACCTGCCGGTCGTCGTCGACCCAAGCCACGCCGCCGGCCGTCGCGACCTGGTCACGCCGCTGTCGCTGGCGGCCGCGGCCGCGGGCGCCGACGGGATCATCGTCGAGGTGCACCCGAGGCCCGACGAGGCGATCTGCGACGGCCCGCAAGCGCTGGTGGCCGACGAGTTCGCGCATTACATGGAGCGCGTGCAGGCGGCCGCCGCGGTCGCGGGCAAGGTCTTCTCCGAGCGGCACGTGGCGGCCTAGGGGACGCGCGCCGGTGACCACGAGCCGCTCATACCAGGCGACCGACTCGGTCCGCGACCAGCGGATCGAGCGGCTCGAGCCCCTGGTCGCTCCGCAGCAGCTGCTCGAGGAGCTCGCGCTGACCGAAAGCCACTTGCAGGTCGTGATCGCGGGGCGCGCGGCGGTGCAGGCGATCGTCAGCGGCGAGGACGACCGGCTGCTGGTCGTGGTGGGGCCGTGCAGCGTGCACGACCCCGAGGCGACGGTCGAATACGCGCGGCTGCTCAGCGAGCAGGCCTCGAAGCTGAGCGAGGACCTGTGCGTCGTGATGCGCGTCTACTTCGAGAAGCCGCGCACGACGACCGGCTGGAAAGGGCTGATCAACGACCCGCACCTGGACGGCTCGGGCGACGTCAACGAGGGCCTCAGGATGGCCAGGCGCGTGCTGCTCGAGGTGCTCGAGCTGGGCCTGCCGGTTGGCTGCGAGTTCCTGGACCCGATCACGCCGCAGTACATCTCCGACGCCGTCAGCTGGGGCGCGATCGGCGCTCGCACCACCGAGAGCCAGATCCATCGCCAGCTCGGCTCGGGCCTGTCGATGCCGGTCGGCTTCAAGAACCGCACCGACGGCAACGTCAAGGTCGCGGCGGACGCCGTGCGCGCCGCCGCCGCCCGGCACGCGTTCGCCGGGATCGACTTCGACGGCACGCCCGCGATCCACTACACCCGCGGCAACTCCGACTGCCACGTGATCCTGCGCGGCGGCAGCGAGTCGCCCAACTACGACGCCGAGTCCGTCGCGGGCGCGCTGTCGGTGCTGCGCGGCGCCGGGCTGCCGCGGCGCGTGATGATCGACCTTTCACACGACAACAGCGGCAAGCAGCCCGAGCGCCAGCCGCTCATCGCCGCCGACGTGGGCAGCCAGATCGCCGCCGGCAACGGGGCGATCGTGGGCACGATGATCGAGTCCTTCCTGGTCGCCGGGCGCCAGGACTTGGGGGCGGGAGAGCTCACCTACGGACAGTCGATCACCGACGGATGCCTGGACTGGAACACCACGGTCGAAGTGCTGGACGGGCTCGCGGGGGCGGTCCGCGCGCGCCGGGCCGGCTGACCGCATGCGGATCGCGGTCATCGGCGTCGGGCTGATCGGCGGCTCGATCGCCTTGGCCGCGCGCGAGCGCCTGGACGTGGAGGTCGCCGGCCACGACGCCTCGCGCGAGGCGCTCGAGCTCGCGCGCGAGCGCGGCGCGATCGACCGGGTCTGCGGCACCGTGGCCGATGCCGTTTCGGACGCCGACGCGGTGTTCGTGGCCGTGCCGGTGGGAGCGCTGGACCCGGCGGTAGGCGAGGCGCTGGCGGCGGCCTCGTCGGACTGCGTCGTGACCGACGTCGGCTCGACGAAGCGCGCCGTGGTCGCTGCGCACGCCGACCCTCGGTTCGTCGGCGGACACCCGCTCGCGGGCGCCGAGACCGCCGGCATGCAGCACGCCCGAGCGGACCTGTTCGAGGGCGCGACGTGGTTCCTGACGCCGACGCCGACCACGTCGGGAATGCTCTACGAGCGCCTTCACCGGCTGCTGCGCAGCCTCGGCGCGCGCCCGGCGGCGATCGACCCCGAGACGCACGACACGATCCTCGCGACCGTCTCACACCTGCCGCACGTGCTGGCCAACGTGCTCGTGACCCAGGCCGCGCGGACGCTTGCGGCGGGCGACGAGCGGCTGCCGGCCACGGGACCGAGCTTTCGCGACGCGACCCGGGTGGCGGGCGCGCCGAGCGCAGTGTGGACCGACATCTACCTGTCCAACCGCGACGCGCTCGCCGACGAGATCGACGGGGTGATCGCCCGCCTCGGCGAGGTCCGCGACGTGCTCCGGGCCGGCGATGCGCAGCGGATCACGGCATGGAACGACGCCGCCGCCACCGATCGCCGCCGGCTGCTCGAGGGCCAGCTCGCCGGCGGTCCGCTGTTCGAGCTGCGTACATCGGTCCCCAACCGCCCGGGAGTGATTGCGGAGCTCGCGCTCGAGCTCGGCCGCGCCGGAGTCAACATCACCGACATGGCCCTATATCCCGCAGCCGACATGAGCGAGGGTGTGGTCGCGCTGTGGATCGCGGGGGAGGACCCGGCGCGTCGCGCCGAGGAGCTCGTCGGGCGGCTCGGATTCCCGGTGGCCAGGGCGTGATGCGATGAATCAGCGATTCGATCCATCCGGGCCTCTGCGCGGCCGCCTGCGCGTACCGGCCGACAAGTCGATCTCGCACCGCTCCGCGCTCGTGGCCGCGATGGCCTCCGAGCCGGTCCGCATCCGCAACTACCTTGAGGCCGCCGACACGAGCTCGACGCTGGCGGCGGTCGCGCGCCTCGGTGCGATCGTCGAACGCCGCCCCGAGGAGCTGGTGATCCGCGGCGGGGGGTTGCGCAACGCCATGCCGCCCACCGCCGCGATCGACGTTGGCAACGCGGGCACGCTGATGCGGCTGCTGCCTGGGTGGCTCGCGTTCCAGCAGGGCCACAGCTTCGAGCTCGACGGCGACGAGTCGATCCGGCGCCGCCCGGTCGACCGCATCGCGGGGCCGCTGGAGCAGATGGGGGCGCGGATCGAGGCGCGAGAGGGCAGATTCCCTCCGTTCACGGTGCACGGCGCGCAGCTCACCGGCATCGAGTACGAGCTGCCGGTGGCAAGCGCGCAGGTCAAATCATGCGTGCTGCTGGCCGGGCTGGTGACCGACGCCACGACGGTCGTCGAGCCCGTGCCGACGCGCGACCACACCGAGCGCATGCTGATGCGAGCCGGAGCCACGGTGCAGCGCGAGTCGCGGCCCGGCGGCGGCGTGCGCACGACGATCGGCAACGTCGACGAGCTCGAGATCGCCGAGATCGACGTTCCGGGCGATCCGTCGTCGGCCGCGTTCCTGATTGCGGCCGGCGTGCTGGTGCCGGGCTCCAGCCTGCTGCTCGAGTCGGTCGGGACCAACTGGACGCGGTCCGGGTTCTTGCGGATCCTCGAGCGGATGCAGGCGATCGTGCTCGCCGACATCGAGCCGGTCGGCGCGTTCGACGCCGAGGAGCCGGTCGGCGACCTCGACGTCCGGAGCGGGGCATTGGAGGCCACGACGGTCGAGCCCGAGGAGGTGCCGCTGGCGATCGACGAGCTGCCACTCGTGGCGCTGCTGGGGTGCTTTGCGGAGGGCGAGACCGTGGTCCGGGGCGCGGGCGAGCTGCGCCTGAAGGAGTCAGACCGGATCGCGACGGTCGTCGACGGCCTGCGCGGGCTCGGCGCCGACATCGAGGCGACGCCCGACGGATTCGCGGTGCGAGGTGGCGGCGGCCTGCGCGGCGGCGTGCTCGACGCCCACGGCGACCACCGGCTGGCGCTGCTCGGGGCCGTCGCCGGGCTGGCCTCCCGGGAGGGCGTGGAGGTCGTCGGCATCGAGGCGGCGGCCGTCTCCTACCCCGGCTTCGCGGACGACGTCGGACGGCTGCTGCAATGACCGTCGTAGCGATCGACGGGCCCGCCGGAGCCGGCAAGTCGAGCGTCGCGCGAGGCGTCGCCGACGCGCTCGGCTTTACGTACCTGGACTCGGGCGCGCTGTACCGCACGGTCGCCTTGGCGGCGCTCGAGCGCGGCGTGCCCCCGGAGTCGGTCGCGGGCACGTTGGACATCGAGGTGGGTCCGCGCGTACTGCTCGACGGCCGTGACGTGACCGCTGAGATCCGCACGCCGGAGGTTTCCCGGGCGGCGTCGGAGGCAGCCGCCGACCCGGCTGTTCGCGCGGCGCTGTTGGGTCAGCAGCGGCGGCTGCTGTCTATCGGAGACTGGGTGGCCGAGGGCCGCGACATCGGCACCGTGGTCGCGCCCGACGCCGACCTCAAGGTGTTCCTCACCGCCGACCCGGCAGAGCGCGCGCGGCGCCGAGCCGCCGAGCTCGGGGTCGACGCCGCCACCGTGCTGGCCGAGCAGACGATCCGAGACGAGCGCGACAGAACCCGCGAGCACTCGCCGCTGAAGCCGGCCGAGGGGTCGGTCGAGCTCGACACGACGGGGCTGACTCTGGAACAGGTGGTGGCGCGGGTGGTTGAGCTGGTGAGGGGCTGAACGTCAACTTCGCATTGAGGAGGGGATGGGGCGGGTCTCGGGGCCGCGAGAGGGTGCATAACACGACACGCGCGCCGATTTGGCCGAGGCGTGTCGTGTGGAGCACCGTATAGGTGCCTGGCACGGATCACTTCGCGGATCTCGCGGCGATTGTCGTGTTATGCCCCCTCCATCCCTCCTTCGATGGAGGCCGTTGACGTCCGAGCCCGCAGGGCCTCGCCACAAACGGTTGTCATTTGACCCGGCGCGCGGCCGGGACTTACGATTTCGGGCCACCACCGTTGATGCCCCTGGCAGGGGGCTTACAGGGAGATCAGATGAATAGACGCATTGTTCGCGGAGTCGGCGCGATCACCCTCGCGGCGGCTGTCGCCGCAGGGGGCGCGGCCACCGCTTCGGCCAAGCCCATCCTGATGCCAACGCTGGCCAAGGAGATCAAGCAGCAGCGCGCGATCTGGAAGCAGCACGTGTTCGCGCCGGTCGGATCGCTGCAGCCTCCGGCCCCGCCATGTCCCGAGAACGGGATGCTTCCCTCGCCGTTCTCCAACTGTGGCCTGCCGGAGTTCCCGGCCACGACGCTGCCGTTCCCCGGCAACATGGCTTACTGGGGCGGCCACGTCCAGACAGCCCCGAAGGTCTACGTCGTTTACTGGGGCTGGGGTGAACCCGGCGCCTTCCCGTCGAGTGAGCCGTGCTCGCCCGAGACGATCACCGAAGGCTCGACCAGCGCCACGCTGGCCTGTGACCCCGACGGCGCCGGCAAGTACATGGCCGACTGGGTGTCAGAACTCGGCGGCACGCAGTGGGCGGGCGTTCAGACGCAGTACTACCAGACCGATTCGGCGGGCAGCCAGCAGTTCATCAGCAACCCGACCGACCAGCTCGGAGGGATCTGGGTTGACGACGGCGACGACGCGGCCGCCCTGGCGAACACCTCGTCGGCCAATCCGCCGGGTCCCACCAACACGTACACCGACCTCGGCGCAGAGGCGGCGCGTGCGGTGGCGCATTTCGGCATCACCGACTTGTCCAACGCCGACATCGTGATCGCGCAGCCGCCGAACTTCTCAGATCCCAACGCGCTGTCGTCGGGCTATTGCGCGTTCCACGACTACACCCAGCCCGGCTTCGAGGGCGGGATCTACGACGGGATCAAGTCTGGGATCGCGTACACGAACATGCCGTACTCGCTTGCGATCAACTCGGGCGCAGCGAACGAGTGCGGCCAGAACGCGGTCAACCCCGACGCACGCGGCAAGCTCGACGGCTTCTCGATCGTGCTCGGTCACGAGATCGAGGAGACGGTCACCGATCCGGGTGCCGAGGACATCGAGGGCAGCGGCACGAGCACGACCAACCTCGGCGGCTGGTACGACGCCGCAGATGCCAACGAGAACGGCGACAAGTGCGCGTGGGTCGGCGAGAACCTGCTCACCGCCCAGGGCCCGCCCGAGCCGGTTCCGGGCGCGCTCGGGAACGTCATCGGCAATCGTGGCGACCGCTTCGCCGTTCAGTCGCTGTGGAGCAACGACGCCGCCGGAGGGGCGGGCTACTGCGCCGGCGCGGGTACCGATCTGCCCACCGGCTGACGAGTTGACCGGCGGGTTCCGGGGCGCACGCTAGCCTCGGAGCCCGCCATGAAGGTCGCAATCGTTGGATATCCGAATGTCGGCAAGTCGTCGCTGGTCAACCGGCTGACCGAGTCGCGCGAAGCCGTCGTGCACGAGCTGCCCGGCGTCACGCGCGACCGAAAAGAGCTGCAGACGGACTGGAATGGCCGTCCTCTCACGCTGATCGACACCGGCGGCGTCGACCTCGACGACACCGATGAGCTGGCGAGCCTGATCCAGGAGCAGGCGCGAGCGGCGCTGGCCGACGCGGACGCCGCGGTGCTCGTCGTCGACGCGCGCGCGGGCCTGCGGCCCGGCGACCTCGATCTCGCTGACTTGCTCCGGCGCGGACCGCTGCCGGTGGTGGTGGCGGCCAACAAGGTCGACACGGTCGCCGACGTCCCGCTGGCGGCGGAGTTCCACGCGCTCGGGCTCGGGGACCCGATCCCGGTGTCCGCCGCTCAGGGCCTCGGCACCGGGGACCTGCTCGACCGCGTCGTCGAGCTTGCGCCCGACGCAGACGACAATCCGGAGGACACCTCCGACCTGGTCCGCCTGGCGGTCATCGGACGGCCGAATGTGGGCAAGTCCTCGCTGGTCAACCGCTTCCTGGCCGCGGGCACCGACGCCGAAGGCGTTGGTCGGGTGATCGTCTCGCCGCACGCGGGCACCACCCGCGACGCCATCGACCTGCCGTTGCGCTTCGAGGATCGCGACCTGATCCTGATCGACACAGCCGGACTGCGCCGCCAGGCCAAGGTCTCGGAGTCGATCGAGTACTACACGACGCTGCGCTCGCGCCGCGCGGCCGAGCGCGCCGACGTCGCGCTGGTCGTGTGCGACGCGACCGACGGCGTCACCGCGCAGGACCTGCGCATCGCCGACCTTGCGATGCACAGCGGCTGCGCGACCGTGCTCGCGCTCAACAAGTGGGATCTCGCCGACGACTTCGACCTCGACCACGAGCGAGCGCGCGTCAACCAGAAGCTCCGGCTTCGCCCGCGCGTGCTGACCGCCAGCGCCAAGACCGGCAGGCACGTCGAGCGGCTGCTGGTCGAGGCGGTCGGCCTCGCCGACCGCAGGCGCACCCGGATCCCGACGCCGCAGCTCAACCGGTTCTTGTCTGACACCGTCAGCAAGCGCCAGCCGCCGTCCGGCACCGGTCCGCGCGACCACCGGCTGAAGCTGCTGTTCATGACGCAGACCGGCGAGCGCCCGCCGCGCTTCTCGATCCAGGTCAACTCCCGCAGCCGGGTCACGCGCGACTACGCCTACTACCTCGAGAACCGGCTGCGCGAGCGCTACCGGATGGAGGGGATACCGCTGATCATCGACTTCGTCGAGCGCAGCGAACGGCGCGGCGCCCGAGGCCGCGCGGCGTAGACCCCAGATCCGGGCGGCATTAGGCCCCGCTCGGCCGAACCGGCGCATCCGCGATGAGGCGGATTCATCATTTTCGGGTAGCTAGTTGCCGCCCCGCCAACTGCTGCTCGAACTTATGGCTGACATCGCTTCTCTGCGCGCGCCCGCGCCTCCTGCCCCGCCTGTCCCGACCAGGCAGCCTCCGGCCGGCCCGCAACTCCCGCGGTGCACCGCCGCCGCCGGCTGGTCGCGTCGCTCGCCGCGCTCCTGCTGATCGCGCTCGCGATCGTTGTGACCATCGTGCTGTCCGGTGCCGGTGCCGCCGCGCCGCCGGCCATCGGCGCGGCGTCGGTCGTGCCCGCCGACGCGCTCGTCTACGTGCACGTGTCGACCGACCAGGGCCGTGCGCCGGTCACCCAGACCGTCGCGCTCGACCGTCGCCTGCCTGGGTTCTACTCGCTCACCAGCTCGGTGGTGGACCGCCTCGACGCGATCCTCGGCGGCGGCGCCACGCTCAACTACGCCCGTGACGTCCGCCCGTGGATCGGCAAGGAAGCGGCGCTCGCGCTGCTCGATACGACTTCCTCCAGCGCTGGGTCGCTGATCGTGCTCGATGTGCGCGACCGCGGCCGCGCGCAGGCGCTGCTGCGACGCACGGGCGCCACCGCCGCGGGCAGCTACCGCGGCATCGCGATCGAGGGCTACAGCACCGGCACCCAGCTCGCGTTCGTCAAGCACTACCTGGTGCTGGGGCAGGATGCGAGCGTGCGGTCGGCGATCGACGTGGCGACGAAGTCCGCGCCGTCACTTGCCGGGACCCCCGCCTACGACGAGGCGGCCACAGGCGAGCCGGACGACCGGGTGCTCGACGCGTACGTGTCGGCCGCCGGCGTGCGGCGGGTTCTGGCAAACGCAACGGGTCCGCTCGGCGCGCTCGGGGCGCTGCTGTCCCAGCCGGCGACGACCGCCACCACGATCTCGGTCTCGCCGGCATCCGGCGGGGTGCGGGTTCGGGTCCACGGTGCCCTGTCGGCCGGGCTCTTGAAGCTGACCGGCCGGCCGCGGCAGTTCGAGCCCAAGCTGCCGGATGTGCTGCCGACCGGGTCGATGGTGTTGGTCGACGCGGCGCGCCTGGACACGGCCGTGCCGCGGATCCTCGACGCGCTCGGATCGCTGGGGATCGCAGATCGAGTCCAGCCGTTGATCGGCCACCTCGGCAGCGCGCTCTCGGCCCAGAGCGTCCATCTCGGCAATGTCCTGGAGCTGCTGCACGGCGAGGCGGCGGTGGCACTGGTCCCCGGCGCCGCCGGGGCCGCCCCGGCGCCCGCGATCATCGCCCGGGTTACCAACCAGGCCCAGGCTCGCCAGACGCTCGCGAACCTCGAGGTACCCCTCCAGCAGCTGTTCCCCGCTCCCGGCTCCGGGCCTGGGCAGGAGGCCGAGTGGAACGACGAGCAGGTGGCCGGGGTCACGGTGCACGAGCTCGGCGTGACGCCCGGATTGCAGCTCGACTACGCGGTGTTCGACGGGCTCGCGGTGGTGTCGACGAGCCCCGACGCAATCGGTGCGATCGCCCGTCACGCACACCCGCTGTCGGCCGACGCCGGATACCGGACCGCGGTGGGAGACCAGGCCAAACGAGTGACCTCGCTAGTCTCTATCGACTTCAGCCAGCTCCTCAGCCTGGCCGAGCAGACCGGATTGACGCACGGCGCGAGCGTCGGCGCAATTGGCCCGGACCTTGCCAGGATCCATGCCGTTGGTCTGACGTCGGCCGCTGGGGAAAACGATACGACCGCGGAGCTGTTTCTCCAGATCTCATGACCATGTCTTCAGAAAGCCACGAGTACCTGTTCACGTCAGAGTCGGTGACCGAGGGTCATCCCGACAAGGTCGCCGACCAGATCTCGGACGGGGTGCTCGACGCAGTCCTCCGAGACGACCCCGGGGGCCGCGTTGCGTGCGAGACCCTGGTCAACACCGGCCTCGTCATGGTCTCGGGCGAGATCACGACGTCGACGTACGTCGACATCCAGGACATCGCGCGGAACACGATCCGTGAGATCGGCTACGTCGACGCGCAATACGGATTCGACTACCACACCTGCGCTGTGATCAACGCGATCGACAAGCAGTCACCCGACATCGCCCAGGGCGTCGATCATGCCTACGAGTCACGCACAGACCCGGGCGACGACGACGCGCTCGACCTCGCCGGCGCCGGCGACCAGGGAATGATGTTCGGCTACGCGTCCAACGAGACCGACGAGCTGATGCCCTTGCCGATCTCGCTCGCCCACAAGCTGGCCAAACGCCTGGCCGACGTCCGCAAGGCCGAGATCGTTCCCTACCTGCGGCCCGACGGCAAGACGCAGGTGACCGTGCGCTATCGCGACGGACGACCGGTCGCGATCGAGAAGCTGCTGATCTCGACCCAGCACCGCGACGGCGCCGAGTCACTGATCAAGGACGACCTCTGGGAGCACGTAGTGCTGCCGGTGTTGCCCGAGGACATGTTCGACTCGCGCCAGTTGAAGCGATCGTTCCTGGTCAACCCGACCGGGAGGTTCGTGATCGGAGGCCCGATGGGCGACTGCGGGCTGACCGGCCGCAAGATCATCGTCGACACCTACGGCGGGATGGCGCGGCACGGCGGCGGCGCGTTCTCCGGCAAGGACCCGTCCAAGGTCGACCGCTCAGCGGCGTACGCGGCGCGTTACGTGGCCAAGAACGTGGTTGCGGCGGGTCTCGCCGACCGAGCGGAGGTGCAGGTGGCCTACGCGATCGGCGTCGCGCGCCCGGTCTCGCTGATGGTCGAGACGTTCGGGACCGAGACGATCGACCGCTCGCGGATCCTCGATCTGATCAACGAGCACTTCGACCTGCGGCCCGGCGCGATCCGCGAGAACCTGCGCCTGCACCGGCCGATCTACCAGAAGACCGCGGCCTACGGCCACTTCGGCCGCGAGGACCACGACTTCACCTGGGAGCGGACCGACAAGGCCAGCGCGCTGCGCGCGGCTGCGGGGCTCGAGGGCGCCGCGATCAGCGCCTAGAGCACGTCACACCCTCGGACCGGGCGTGTGCTGCTGCAGCTCGTGCAGCGCCCGGTCGACGGTGCGCACGATCTGGCGCGGGTCTGCAACCCCGCGGAACGCGAAGTCGAAATCGGCACTGCCGGCGGTGTCGAAGTCGACCGTGCCCACGCGCAGCATCCGCTCCAGCACCGACTGGCGCGTGTTGACGTTCTGGACGCGCTCCAGGCGGGTCTCGTGCAGGGCACGAGACAGCAGGCCGATGTCGATCGTCAGCCGGCGGTTGGTGATCGTGTAGGTCGTGGCGATCCGCCTGACCAGGCCGGTGACGACGATGACCACGAACACGATCAGCACCACCGCGACCACCAACGGGACGCTGACGCTGCCTCCCGCGATCCGGGTCACGATCCCCGCGATCACGCCCGTCAGCACCGCCGCGAAGAAGCCCTTGATGTAGAAGGCGAGCATCGACCGCCACGAGGGGTGGCCGTGGAAGAAGACCTCTTCGCCGGGCTCGGGATCCATGGTGGGGAGCGTAACGCGCCCGTCGCCATCCTCGCCCGGCTCTACGCTGCCTGAGCCGATGACCGCGCCCGCCTCCACCGACCTCGCGATCGCACGGGTCCAGCCGCTGACCCGCACCCGCGCGATCCGCGGCCAGTTCGACTACCGGCTGCGTCCCGATCAGCCCGAGGTGGTCGTCGGATCGGTGCTCCGCGTGCCGTTCGGGCGACAGCGAACGCTCGGGGTGGTCGTCGAGCTGGCCCGCGAGTCAGAGCTCGATCCCGACCGGCTCGCCGAGCCCTACGCGGTGCTGCCGGCCGGTGTGCCGCCCGACCTGGTCGAGCTGGCGCGCTGGATGGCCGATGAGTACTGCTCGACGTTCGCGCGTGCGCTGGGCCTGCTCCTGGCTCCCGGCGCGACCGACGGCGTCGGCCATCGCAAGGTGCTGGTCGCCGAGCTGACGAATACCGGTCGTGACGCGCTGCGGGACGGCGACCGCCTCAACGACCGCCAGAAGTCGCTGCTGGAGGCGCTCGAGCGAGACGGCCCCACTGTCGCCGCCACGCTCGGGACCCCGGCGCTTCGCCGCCTGCAGAAGCGCGGTCTCGTCGACGTGGGCCCGCAGACACAGGTGCGGCGACCGGTCGGCATCGACGTCGGGTTGCGCCCGGGTCCGCCGCCCGCGCTGACCGACGATCAGGGCAACGCCCTGGGCGAGGTGCTCGCCGCGCTCGAGCACCGGCGCGGTCCCGACGAGGGCGGGCGGCTGTTGCTGCACGGCGTCACCGGCTCGGGCAAGACCGAGGTGTACCTGCGGGCCGTCGAGGCGGCCCTGGCGCAAGGCCGAACCGCGATCGTGCTCGTCCCCGAGATCGCACTCACGCCGCAGGCCCTGTCGCGGTTCAGGGCACGGCTGGGCGACGTGGTCGCGGTGCTGCACTCGGGTCTCAGCCAGGGCGAGCGACACGACGAATGGCTGCGCCTGCGCGACGGCGAGGCCCGGGTCTGCGTCGGGCCGCGCTCGGCAGTGCTCGCACCGCTGCCCGACATCGGGCTGATCGTCGTCGACGAGGAGCACGACGCGTCCTACAAGCACGAGGGCGACCCGCGCTACGACGCCCGGACGGTCGCGCTGCGCAGGGCGCGTCAGCACGGCGCCGTTCTGCTCGCCGGCAGCGCCACGCCGCGGCCCGAGAGCATCGTGTCGCTGCGGCGCCTGACGCTGCCCACGCGGATCGACGGCCACGGCCTGCCGCCAGTCGAGGTCCTCGACATGCGCGGCAGCCACCACCCGCTGCACCCGACGACGCGGATGGCGCTTGCCGACGTGCGGCGCGCCGGCGGCAAGGCGATCGTCCTGCTCAACCGGCGCGGATGGTCCAACTTCCTCTCCTGCCGCGCCTGCGGGAGGGTCTGGATCTGCCCCGAATGCGACGTGGCGCTGGTACTTCATCGCGGGGCGCGGCCGCTGGTCGCCTGCCACCACTGCGGGCACCGCGAACCGGCGCCGGACCGCTGTCCCGAATGCGCGTCGGTGGCGGTCGCGCGCCACGGCGCCGGGACCGAGCGCCTGGAGCACGACCTGCGCGAGGCGCTCGGCGACGCGAACTTCCCCGTGTTTCGCCTCGACGCCGACGCGGCGGCGGTCAAGGATCGCGTCGCGACGACGCTGGCCCGGTTCGAGGCGGTGCCTGCGGGCGTCCTCGTCGGGACGCAGATGGTGGCCAAGGGCCACGACTTCGCCGACGTCACGCTCGGCGTCGTGCTCGACGCCGACCAGACGCTCCGCTTCCCGGACTTCCGAGCCGAGGAGCGCACGTTTGCGCTGATCACGCAGCTTGCGGGACGCGCGGGGCGCGGCGGGGCGGTCGGCCGCGTGCTCGTCCAGACGCTGGCGCCGGCGGCGCGCTCGATCGGGTTTGCGTCCCGCCACGACTCCGAGGGGTTCCTGGCCGACGAGCTCGGACGGCGCAAGGCGCTGAGCTATCCGCCGTACGGATCGCTGATCCGGGTGGTCTGCTCGGCGATCGAGCCGGAGGCTGCCCTCACCGCCGCAAGCGCCCTGCGCGATCGCATCGACCCACCTGGCACGAGCGTGCTCGGGCCGGCGCCGCTGTTTCGGCTCCGGGGCCGAGCCCGCAGCCAGCTGGTGCTCAAGTCGACCGAGCGGCGGGCGGCGATCGCCGCCGTCGGTGCCGCGGTCGAGGCGGTCGGACCGGACGCGGCGAGGCGCGGGGTCAACGTCAGCGTCGACGTCGATCCGCAGTGACCAAGGCCGCTCGCGGATCCCACGAACTAGACTGAAAAGCGTGGCGGAACAGGCACAAGACCAGCTCGAAGAGCAGCCCGAAGACGAGCTCGAGGAGGAAGCGCCGCAGCTCGACCCCGAGGTCGCCGCGCGGCGCGCGGCGGCGCTCGCGCAGGTCCGCAAGTTCGGCGATCTGGTGCTGCGCACCAAGGCCCGCCCAGTGGACCGCTTCGACGACGCTCTGCGCTCGGAGATCGACCGGATGGGGCGTCTGATGCACGACTCCATGGGGGTCGGGCTTGCGGCCACGCAGGTCGGGACACTCAACCGCGTGCTGGTCTATCGGGTGCAGCCCGAGGGCAACATCGCCGCGCTGGTCAACCCCGAGATCGAATGGAAGGGCAAGGAGACCGAGACGATGGAGGAGGGCTGCCTGAGCCTTCCGGCGATCCTCGTCGACGTCGAGCGGCCGATTTACGTCAGGGTCCGCGCGCTCGACGAGAACGGCGAGCCGATCGTGATCGAGGCGTCAGGGCTCGAGGCGCGGGTCATCCAGCACGAGATCGACCACCTCGACGGCGTGCTGATCCTCGACCGCACTTCTCGCGATCAGCGCAAGGAAGCGATGCGGGCGCTGCGCGAGGCCGACGCGGCGTAAGTCCACAGCCGGCGTGCGCACGGTCTATCTCGGGACGAGCGAGTTCGCTGCGGCGGTGCTCGAGCGCCTGGCCGCCTCGCCACACCGCCCCCAGCTGGTCGTCACGCGCCCGGACCGGCCCCGGGGCCGCGGGAGACGCGTGACCCCGCCACCGGTGGCGATCGCCGCCGGCGAGCTCGGGATCGAGCTGGACCAGCCTGCATCCGTCAACGACGCCGACGCTCGAGCCCGCATCGCTGAGGCGGCGCCCGACGTGCTGGTCGTATGCGCGTTCGGCGCGCTGATCAAGGAAGAGCTGCTCGCCGCCCATCACATCCTCAACGTCCATCCCTCGCTGCTGCCGCGCTGGCGCGGCGCCGCGCCGATCGAACGGGCGATCATGGCGGGCGACTCGACCACCGGCGTGTCGATCATGGAGCTCACGGCCGGGCTCGACAGCGGGCCGGTATGCCTGGAGGAGAGCGAGCCGATCGGGCCCGAGGACACCTACGGCTCGCTCGCGCAACGGCTGCAGCGCATCGGCGGCGAGCTGCTCGTACGCGCCCTCGACGAGTCCCCGCCGTGTGCCGAGCAGGACGAAGCACGGGTCACCTACGCCGACAAGATCACCGCCGCCGACCGGCAGCTCGATCCCAGCAGGCCCGCGGAAGAGCTGGAGCGGACCGTCCGTGCACTGACGCCGCACATCGGCGCCTACGTCGCGCTCGCGGACGGAACGCCACTGGGGGTCCGGGAGGCGAGAGTCGGGCCGCCGCGGGATGGCGGGGCGGGGGAGACCCAGCCGGGAGCGATCTCGCTGGACGGTCCGCTGCCGGTGCTCGCCACCGCTGACGGAACGCTCGAGCTCGTCGTCGTGCAGCCTGCGGGCAAGCGGCCGATGCCCGGCGGCGATTACCTGCGCGGGCTCCGGTGAGCCCCCCAGCCGCGGCCAAGCACCGCGCCGTCTCCCCGGGCCGAGCCTGCGCCTACACAGTCGTCCGCAGGGTGTTCGAGCAGGGGGCCTACGCCGATCGAGCCCTCGCGGCCGAGGCCAAGGCGCTGGACCCACGCGACCGGGCGTTCGCGACCGCGCTCGCGTACGGCGCCATCCAGCGGCGCCGAACGCTTGATCACGTGGCCCAGCGGTTCTCCAGCCGCCCGTTGGAGCGGCTTGACCCGCCGGTGCTCGCGGCCCTCCGTCTCGGGCTCTTCCAGCTGCTCTACCTCGGCGGCGTCGCCGACTATGCCGCGGTCGACGAGTCCGTCGAGCTCGCCAAGCGCGTTCGCCCGGGGGCGGCGGGGCTCGTCAATGCGGTCCTGCGGCGCGGGGCCGCGGAGGGCCCGGCGATCGTCGCCGAGCTTGACGACGCCGACCCCGCGGACGCGGCGATCCTGCACTCGGTGCCGGACTGGCTGGCGCGGCTGTGGTGGGTGGAGCTGGGCGCCGAATCCGCGCGCGAGCTGCTGCGGGGCGTCAACGACCCCGCCGAGTCGGCGATCCGCGTCAACGCGCTCCTGAGCAGCGCCGCCGATGTGGCTGCCGCCCTGCCGGTGCCCTCACACCCCGCGACGGGGTTGCCCGAAGGCCTGGTCGTCGAGGCAGGATTCGACGCCTGGGGCTCCGACCTCTGGCAGCAGGGCGCGATCATGCCGCAGTCCCGCGGTTCGATGCTGGTAGCTCGGGTGTTGGCACCCGTCGCCGGTGAGCGCGTCCTCGACCTGTGTGCCGCTCCCGGCGGCAAGACGACGCACATCGCCGCGCTGCTCGAGGACCGAGGCGAGGTGGTGGCCGTCGAGCGCCACCCCGGACGCGCCGCCGCGCTGCAGCGAACCTGCGCGCGGATGCGCGCGAGCTGCGTGCGCGTCGAGGTGGCCGACGCGGCCCAATGGAGCCCCGGCGCCGACGGTGGCGACTTTGACCGCGTCCTGGTAGATCCCCCGTGCAGCGGCCTGGGAACCCTGCAGTCGCGTCCCGATCGGCGCTGGCGGGCAACTCTCGAGGCGATCGATGAGCTCGCCGACATGCAGTCGCGGATCCTCGCGGCCGGTGCGGCCCGCGTCGCGCCCGGCGGAACGCTCGTCTACTCGGTCTGCACGATCTCACGGCGGGAGGGTGAGATGGTGCTCGAGCGGTTCCTGCGCGCGCACCCGGAATTCGCCGCCGAGAACCTTGCCGAGCAGCTCCCCGACTGGCGCGACGCCGCGGTGGGACCGCACCTCCAACTGCTGCCCAGCCGCGAGCGGACCGACGGGTTCTTCATCGCCCGTTGCAGGCGCCTCCGAAGTCCACGTTAACCTTATGTCCACCGTGAGCGACCCTCCCATCAAGCTCGGGCCGGCGTGCCCAGGCTGTGGCGAACCTTGGTTGCGTCCAACCGCGGTGCCCGGCCGCTACCGCTGCGTCTACTGCCTGCAGCGCTACGAGCTGGTTTCCGTGTGCCCCAACTGCGGCGAGCACTCCACGATCGTGCGGATGTCGAGCACGGCAGTGGTCGCTTGCAACCACTGCCAGGGCAGCATGTTGCAGGCGGTCTAGGTGCTCCCCGAGGAACACTGAGCCGTGGCCATCACGACGGGGCAGGCGGACCGGGCGGCGCTGATGCGCGAGCTGCGGGTCGTGCCGTCGATCCTGTCGGCCGACTTCTCGAGGCTCGGGGCGCAAGTGGACGAGGTGCTGGCGGCGGGCGCTCGCGTGATCCACGTCGACGTGATGGACGGGCACTTCGTCCCACCGATCACGTTCGGGCCGGTAGCCGTGTCGGCGATCGCCGACCGCGTCCACGCCGCCGCCGGGCTGATCGACGTGCACCTGATGATCGACCGGCCCGAGCAGCAGATCCACGACATAGCCGCCGCGGGCGCCGACAGCATCACGATTCACTTCGAGGCCACGCCACACGTGCACTACACGCTGGGAGCGATCCGCGAGGCCGGCTGCACCGCGGGCGTCGCGCTCTGTCCTGCCACTCCCGCACACGTCCTCGACGAGCTTGCCGCCGATGCGCTCGACCTGGCGCTGTGCATGAGCGTGAACCCCGGCTGGGGCGGTCAGCAGTTCATCCCGGCCTCGCTGGACAAGCTCGCGCGGATGCGCGCGGCGCTCCCAGAGCACGTCACGCTCGAGGTCGACGGCGGGGTTCACGACGCGACCGCCAAGCCCGTGGCTGAGGCCGGCGCGAACTGGCTGGTCACCGGCTCGGCGGTGTTCGGAGCCGACGATCCGGGGGCCGCATACGCTGAAATCGTCGCCGTGTCGGGCGCTCGGTAGCTGCCGACACCAGGACAGTCGGCCCGGTAGGGTGAGCCCAATGCACCGCCGTCCGCTCTACACCGCGCTCGCCGTTCTGGCGATCGCGGCGCTGGTTTCCGCCTGCGGATCGGGTGGGGGCGGATCGTCCTCGTCGGGGGTCAGCGCCGCCGACTACGTCAAGGCGATCTGCACCGCCGTCGGCCCGTTCGAGAAGGACGTTGCGGCGCGCAGCAACAAGCTCAACACCGCCAAGTTGACCAGCGCGGCGCAGGGCAAGAAGGCCGTTCAGGACTTCCTCACCGCCGTCTCGTCCGACACCGACCAGGCGCTCACCAAGCTCCAGGCGGCGGGGACGCCCGACGTGACCAACGGCAAGACGATCTCGACGACGATCGTCGCGGCCTTCAAGCAGCTGCAGACGGCGATCGGCACGGCCCTGACGCAGGCCAAGAACCTGTCGACGACTAGCCCCGAGGCGTTCCAGAAGGGCGCCACGGCGCTCGGCGGCACCGTTCAGTCGTCGCTGAGCGGCATCAGCACGAGCCTCGGCAAGCTCAAGAGCGCCGATCTCGAGAAGGCCGCCGCCAAGGAGCCGGCGTGCACCTCGCTGAACGGCGCCTAGCCCTCTGAAGCGTTCGACGGAGCCGGGCCCAGGCGGTACACGCCGCTGAGCATGATGCAGAGCAGCAGCGCCGCGCCGAAGTAGCCGACCTCGACGCGCGTCACCTCGGCGGTGATCGTCGGCAGCGCCACGAACAGCACGAACAGCGCCGCGGCGACGAGCCAGGCAACAGCGGCGATCTGGGCGCGGTTGCGTGCCAGCGCGGCCTGGTTGAGCGTCCCGGAGACCAGGTGCAGGCCCATCCCGAGGCCCACAAGCGCCAGACCGAACCGCCCATAGGTGAAGCCCTTGTTGCCCAGCAGCGCGGTCATCACCGCCGGGCCGATCAGCAGCAGGCCGAGCGCCACCGCCCCTGCGAACGCGGCGATCGCGAGAATCGTCAGGCGGATCGCCTTATGGAAGTCCTCGGGGCTGTCACGCGCCTCCAGCCCGGCGAGATGGGGCAGGATCGACGTCTGGATCGCCTGGAACAGCTGCAGCGGCGCCCGGACGATCAGCATCACGTTGAACACGAACCCTGCCAGCGCGCGCCCGGAGTGGCCGTTGACGATCAGCACCGAGGCGTTCATCAGCGTCTGCTCGGCCAGCATGATCCCGACGACGGCGACCGCGAACCCCGCGCCGTATTTCATCGTCAAGTCCTCCGACGCCTCCTCGATGGCCGCATGGGCCGGCCCCTCGCGGGCTGCGTCCGCCGCGGGCATCCCCGACGGTCCTCGGTCGCGGAAGCGCCCGAACGCGAACGGAATCACCAACAGCGACACGAACGGCGCCACTGCCATGCCGAGTGCTACCGCCGACTGCCCGGTGCCGATCCCGACCGCGACCGCCAGCGCGAACAAAAAGCGCGACGTCGACTCGAGGAACACCAGCCCGCCGTACAGGGCGAAGCGCTGGTGGCCGGCAAGCCACCCGCGGGCGAAGTAGCTCGCGGCATAGGCCATCACGCCGACGACGAGGATCCAGTACAGGCTGCTGGACCCGTCGAACAGGTTCTGCTCGATCTGGGGCCGCAGTGCCAGCGCCGCCGCCAGGAACAGGATCGCGAATCCCGACTGGATCAGAGCCGGCACGCGCAGCGCATGGTCGTGCAGGCCCCGCGCGCGGCGGTCGGCGATCGTCCGCGACAGCAGCTGCTCGACCGGCCGGTAGATCACCGACAGAATCACGAACATGACCGCCCAGCACAGCGAGACGCGGCCGTAGGCCTGCTGGTCGAGCACGTGGCTTGCGGTCGCGAGGTACGCGAACGTGAACAGGCCGGTCGACGCGATTCCGATCGACAGGATCCGCGCGCCGGACGCGTAGGACTGAGTCGCCGTGCCCGATCCCGGCTCGTCCGGACCGGGGTCTACGGGCGGGTGCTCGGCCGTCGCGAGGTCGGACATCTCAGCCGACGCGGACCAGGATCATCGTCCACGGAAACGGCGAACAGATCTCCACGATCTCGCCGTGCCTCGCCAGCAGTGCACCAAACCCCCGCTTTGTGAAGTGATTGACGTGGCCTGGCGTGTTGCCGAGGTCGCTGAGGTATGCCCCGCGCGCCATGTTCAGAGCGCGCCACAGCGGCTCGCGCGGCACCGACACGAGCAGGTGGCGGCGGGCCACGCGCGCCATCTCTGAGACCGTCTGCTCGGGATCGGGCACGTGCTCCAGGACCTCGATCGCCGTGGCGACGTCGAATTCGTCGTCGTCGCACGGCAGGCGGTCCGGCGGCATCGTCGCAAACCGCAGGTTGTCGCGCCGGCGCGTCTCCCATTCGGCGCGCAGCTTGGGGTCCTCGAGGTCGAGGCCGAGCACCGGGGCGTCTCCGAGCCGCTGCGCCCAGCGGTAGGTCAGCACCCCCTCGCCGCAGCCGACGTCGAGCACCGACTGCGGGGCGGCGCGCTCGAACAGCCGGTCCAGCGTCCCCTCAAACCCGGCCATCAGCCGCCGCACGACCGGGTTGCTCGAGCCGTACTTGTCGAACGTGTTGCCGGTCGGGACGGCCTCGCCGACGCTCATGCGTTCTCCGCGCCGTGGGGGACGCTGGTCATACCTCGAGCGCCTCGCGGTCGGGCGGCGCGCCCGGCTCGTAGTGCGAGGGCTGGACGCCGAGCTGCAGCTCGATGCGGCGGACGCGCTCGAACGTGCGCTGCGACAGCGTGCGCTGGGCGTCGAGCAGGTCGCCGATCACGCCCAGCGACAGCAGCAGCATCGCGGCGATGAACAGCACCGCACCGGCGATCAGCGACTGGATGTGCCCGCGCGCGGCGTCGTGTGGGCTCTCGATGAACAGGATCAGGAAGCGGATGAAGATCGCAAAAGCGGGAACGGCCATCACGAGCGCCGCGCCCCAGAACACCTTCAGGGGCTGGTACTGGGAGTAGATCCGGAAGATCGACAGCGCGTTGCGGCGGACATAGGCGGCGGTCGACGGGAACAGCCTCGACTCGCGGGTCTTGGCGTTGGTCCGGATCGGGACGTGCTCGACGGCGACCAGCAGCTTTCCGGCCTGGATGATCGTCTCGAGCGTGTACGTGAACCGGGAGACGGCCTGCATCGACAGTGCCGCCTCGCGGTTATAGGCGCGAAAGCCCGAGGTGGTGTCGGGGATCTCGGTCGACGACGCTTGGCGGACCACCCAGGAGCCGAGGCGCTGGAGCAGCTTCTTGCCCGCCGAGAAATGCGCGATCGTCCCGATCTGGCGGTCGCCGACGACCATGTCCGCGTGACCGCTGAGAATTGGCGCTACGAGCTTTGGGATATCCGCACCCTCGTACTGGTTGTCGGCGTCGGTGTTGACGATCACGTCTGCGCCGAGCTTGAGGCCGGCGTCGAGGCCGGCCTGGAAGGCCGCTGCCAGGCCCTTGTTGTTGGTCAGGCGAACCACGTGGTCAACGCCGGCCGCGCGCGCCACCTCGATCGTGCGATCCGTTGAGCCGTCGTCGACGATCAGCCATTCGACGGAGTCGAACCCGTCGATCTGGCGGGGCAGCCGGCTGAGGGTCGTCGGCAACTGTGCTTCCTCGTTGAAACAGGGAATCTGGATGATCAGCTTCATATGCTCAAGAGTGCGCGGGCGCCGCGGGGACGTCGGCTAGGCGCGCAAAAGTACTTCAGCGGGCGGCGCTCAAGGACAACACGGTAGCGGGATACTCGTACCACCAGATGGATGCTCCAACCCTCACCCCGCCGGTCGCAAGCCCGGCACCGCAGCTTGCGCCGCCGGCGATCAGAGTCCCGCGCCGCTGGCGCGAGGGCGCCGTGGCGCGAGCCATGGGCGGGAGCCTGCACCGGCCGGCGCTGGCGCTGCTGCTGATCGTCTCGCTGCTGCTGCGCCTGTGGGGGATCAAGCAGGGATTGCCCTACAGCTACAACTCCGACGAAGCCCAGCATTTCGTCCCTCGTGCGGTCGCGTTCTTCACCCACGACTTCAACCCGCACTACTTCCTCAACCCGCCGGCCTATTCCTACCTGCTGCACATCGTGTTCGAGCTTTGGTTCGGCTCGGCCGACGCGGTCACGCGCGCCTACACCTCCGACCCGACGCAGGTGTTCGTGGTCGCGCGCGTCGTCGCGGCGGTGCTCGGCACGGTTGCGGTGTGGCTGACCTACCTGGCGGGCGCGAGGTTCTTCAACAACCGGACGATCGGACTGCTCGCCGCCGCGATCCTCGGGTTCGCGTTCCTGCCGGTGTTCTACAGCCACCTGGCACTCAACGACGTCCCCACCCTCGCGCCCGTGTCGCTCGCGCTGTACGGGACCGCCGGGGTGATGCGCCGCGGGAGGATGCGCGACTACGCGATCGCGGGCGCGGGCGTGGGGCTTGCCGCGGCGACGAAGTACACGGGGGGGATCACGATCCTGTGCCTGATGACGGCGTTTGTGAGCGATGCTTCGGGGGGCTCGCTGCGAACCTCGGCGAAGCGCTGCGCGATCGCCCTGGCGATCGGCCTGGGGGCGTTCCTGATCGCCAACCCCTACGCGATCCTCGACTTCTCGACCTTCAGCCACGGCGTCAACTCACAGGCCTCGCTTGCGGCCGGCGAGGACCCGGTGAAGCTCGGCACGCGGGCCGACAGCGGGACCGCGTACTACCTGTGGACGTTCACCTGGGGCCTCGGGTGGGGTCCGACGATCGCCGCGATCGGCGGCGCGGTGCTGCTGATCGTGCGGCGGCGGATCGCGATGGCGCTGACGCTGCTGCCGGCGGTGATCGCGTTCATCATCTTCATGGGCGATCAGCAGCGGTTCTTCGGCCGCTGGCTGATGCCGATCTTCCCGATCGTCGCGATCCTCGCGGCCTACGGCGGCTACGAGCTGATCCGCTGGCTGACCGCGCGTCGGGTCCCGGCGCCGGTGGCGGGCACGCTGGTCGCCGTGCTGCTGCTGGCTCAGAGCCTCGTGGCGGTGATCCACAACGACGTGGTCCTGTCGCGGCCCGACACGCGCAACCTGGCGCGCGCCTGGATGGTGTCCCACGTTCCGGCCGGCTCGAAGGTCGTGATCGAGCCCGAGGTGCCGGACGCCTGGTCAAGCGACATCGGCCGCGCGCTGCCGTCCACGCTCAACGGCCAGCGCTGGTCTCGCTATCCCACGTGGCTGACCCACCTCGACCCCAACGGCAACCCGCTGCCGCCGGGGCAGTACCGCTACGTCGTGATCGACCAGTACGAACGCAACCTCTATCCCGCGCTGCTGGACTCATACGTCGCACGGGGCTACTGCTGGGTCGTGCTGGGATCGCTGCAGGCCGGCCGGGCGTTCGCGCAGCCGCAGGACGCGCCACAGGCGGTCGCGTATTACGCGGCGCTGGCCAACCGCGCAAAGCTCGTCTACCACGTCAGCCCGTTCCCGGCCAGCGCGCACCCGGTGCCGTTCAGCTTCGACTGGTCGATCGACTACTACCCGCGCCAGTACGAGCGCCCCGGGTCCCGAGATGAGCGTCTACCGCCTCTCCGGCGGGAAGTGCTCGTAGCTTCGCCCCGTCTTTAGGGGTGGGATGAGAAAGTCGTGATATATCGGCGTTTCTCGTCCAGCCTCGGGTGAGGCACGCTCAGGTTCATATGCTTGAGTGCACAGCAATGGGCGCCACCGCAGACATCGACTATCGCCATCTCGCAAGAGCGATCGACCTCGCCGAGAGCGGTCGCGGGCGGGTCAGCCCCAACCCCATGGTCGGCGCGGTCATCACGCGCCACGAGCAGGTCCTCGGCGAGGGCTTCCACGGGTCGCTCGGCGGTCCGCACGCGGAGGTGGAGGCGATCCTCGCCGCCTCCGACTACGACCTCAGCGGCGCCACCCTGTACGTGTCCCTGGAGCCGTGCTGCCACCAGGGCCGCACGCCACCGTGCACGGAGGCGATCCGCAGCGCCGGCATCGGCCGCGTCGTCGTCGCCTCCGATGATCCGTCCGAGCACGCCTCCGGGCGGGGCCTCGGGATCCTGCGCGACGAGGGGATCGAGGTCGTCATCGCCGACGGCGAGCTGGCGTCGCGGGCTCGTCTGCTCAACCAGCCGTTTCGCAAGCACGCGCGCACGGGGCGCCCCTGGGTCCTGTTCAAGTCCGCGATGACGCTCGACGGCAAGGTCGCCACGCGCAGCGGCGACTCCAAGTGGATCTCTGGCGAGGACAGCCGCCAGCTTGCGCACCACTGGCGCGCCGAGTGCGACGCCGTCGTGGTCGGCATCGGCACAGCGCTTGCCGACGACCCGCAGCTGACCGCGAGAGTCGACGGTGTCGCGCGACAGCCGCGCCGCGTGGTCTTCGACTCGCTCGCGCGCCTGCCGCTGCGCTCAAAGCTCGTCGCCGACGCGCGTCGGATCCCGGTGACCGTGGTCGTGTCGCGGGCAGCGCGCCGCACCGCCACCGACGCGCTCGAGGCGCACGGGGTGGAGGTGATCGTCGCGCCGGGGGAGAACGAGCCCGCGCGAGTCCGGTCCGCGCTCGACCAGCTGGGCGCGTCGGGGGTCGGTTCGATCCTGCTCGAGGGCGGCCCGCATCTGGCCGGGGCGTTCTTCGACGCCGAGGAGGTCGACGAGATCCGCCTGTTCCTGGCGCCGATCGTGCTCGGAGGTCGCACCGCGCGAGACCCGCTGGAAGGCGAGGGCGCGGAACTGATCGCGGACGCCCACCGGGCGCTGACGCTGACCTGCGAGCGGATTGGGGAGGACCTGCTCGTGTCGGCACGCATGAAGGACTGGTAGTGGTGCTCCCCGCCACGAGTTCACCCGCATTCGAGCGGCCCCGGGCGGCGTCTGACTTCGTCCTCGTCAGCTCGCGCAGCGCTGCTGCGCTTCGCTTCCTGCGTCCTTGTCATCCATCCGCCCGTGGCCACTCTCGGTGCGGCCGAACCCATGGCGAGGAACACTGATGTTCACCGGACTCGTCCAGGACCTCGGCCGGATCGTCAGCGCCGATCGCAACGGCGACGGCGCCAGGGTCATGGTGCAGACGTCGCTGGCGGGGGAGCTGGCCGAGGGCGACTCGGTCGCGGTCAACGGCGTCTGCCTGACGGCCACCGAGGTCGGCGACGGCTCGTTTGCCGCCGACGTCATGAACGAGACGCTGTCGAAGACGTCCCTGGCCGACGTCCAGCCCGGGGCGGGCGTCAACCTGGAGCTGCCGCTGCGCCCCAGCGACCGCCTCGGCGGCCACGTCGTGCAGGGGCACGTCGACGGTCTCGCGACGATCGCCGAGACCCGCGACGACGGCTTCGCGCGCCGGGTTCGCTTCGAGACCGACCCCGAGCTGCTGCGCTACGTCGTCGAAAAGGGGTCGATTGCGCTCGACGGAGTTTCGCTGACCGTCATCGAGATTGGCGACTCATGGTTTACCGTTTCTCTTATCCCGGAATCGCTTGAGCGCACGAACCTGGGGGCGGCCGGGCCTGGTACGAAAGTGAACGTGGAGGTCGACGTGTTGGCGAAATACGTGGAAAGGCTGATCGGCAGCCGTGGGGGCAGCGCATGAGCTCGGTCAAGACTCCGTTCTCGACGATCGAAGAGGCGATCGAGGACATCCGTCAGGGCAAGATGGTCGTCGTCTGCGATGACGAGAACCGTGAGAACGAGGGCGACCTGACGATGGCCGCGCAGTTCGTCACGCCCGAGGCGATCAACTTCATGCGCAAGGAGGGTGGCGGCCTGATCTGCCTCGCCCTGACTCCGGATCGCTGCGACGAGCTCGGCCTCGACCTGATGGCCGCCAAGAACGAGTCCGCCTTCGAGACCGCCTTCACCGTCTCGGTCGAGGCTCGCTCGGGCGTGAGCACCGGGATCTCCGCGGCCGACCGCGCGAGGACGATTCAGGTCGCGATCGACCCCAAGTCCAGCCCCCGCGAGCTCGTGCAGCCCGGGCACGTCTTCCCGCTCAAGGCGAAGGCCGGAGGCGTGCTCGAGCGCGTCGGCCAGACCGAGGCGGCCGTCGACCTGGCGAGGCTCGCCGGGCTCAACCCGTCAGGCGTGATCTGCGAGATCATGAACGAGGACGGCTCGATGGCGCGGGTGCGCGATCTGGAGCCCTACTGCGCGCGCCACGACATCAAGATGGTCACGGTCGCCGACCTGGTCGCCTATCGCCGCCGGCACGAGAAGCTCGTCGAGCGCGTCGTCTCGACGAAGCTCCCGACGTCGTTCGGGGACTTCGTCGCCGTCGGGTACCGGTCGCTGGTCGACAACAAGCACCACGTCGCGCTCGTCAAGGGCGAGGTCGACGGCGAGGAGGACGTGCTCGTCCGCGTGCACTCCGAATGCCTGACCGGCGACGTGTTCCACTCGCTGCGCTGCGACTGCGGCGAGCAGCTCGAGTCGGCGCTCGGGATGATCGAGCGTGAGGGCCGCGGCGTGCTGCTGTACCTCAGCCAGGAAGGCCGCGGCATCGGCCTGCTCAACAAGCTGCGCGCGTACAAGCTTCAGGAGGAGGGCCTCGACACGGTCGACGCGAACCTGCGCCTGGGATTGCCGGCGGACCTGCGCGACTACGGAATCGGCGCGCAGATCCTCGTCGACCTGGGACTCAGCTCGATCCGGATCCTGACCAACAACCCCAAGAAGATCTCCGGGCTCGCCGGGTACGGGCTGTCGGTCTCAGACCAGGTCCCGATCCAGCACATGCCCAACCCGCACAACGAGGCCTACCTGCGTACCAAGCGCGACAAGCTCGGCCACACGCTGCACCACCAGGGCCTGGCGCTGGACGAGCAGATGATTCGCGACGAGCACGAGACCGACCGTCGCCGGGCGCGCGAGGGGTAGGGGTGCCCGGCGAGGATGGGCAGGTCGCGCTGTGCGTGGCGACCTTCTACACCGAGCTGGCCGAGAAGCTCGAGGCGGGCGCGCGTGCAGCGCTTGACGAGGCCGGGGTCTCCGCGATCGACCGGTTCGAGGTCCCCGGAGCGTTCGAGCTGCCGGTGATCGCCAAGTACGCCGCCGAGTCGGGTCGCTACGAGGCCGTCATCTGCCTCGGCGCGGTGATCCGGGGTGAGACCGACCACTACGACTACGTCTGCGGCGAAGCGGCCCGCGGCATCCAGGACGTCCAGCTCGAGACCGGTGTGCCGTGCGGGTTCGGGGTGCTCACCGTCGACACGATGGAGCAGGCGCTCGAGCGCGTGCAGGGCGGTGTCAAAGCGAGACACCGGCGCCCATGCCGTCGAGGCGGCGCTCGCGTCACTTGCCGTCAAGCGCGAGCTCTCGGGCCGGCGCTCGCGAGCCGGCTTCGCGGGCTAAGCCCGCCTGGCTAGTCCTGGTTGGTGGCCAGATCGCCGCTGGCGTTCTGGCCATCGTGGCCGCCGCCAGGCCCACCGCCTGGGCCCCCAGACCCCGGTCCGCCCGCGCCCCCTGGTCCGGGGCCGCCCTGACCGCCCGGGACCGCGCCGCCCTGCTGCTGGGCCTGCTGGCCGAGGGCCCGCAGAGCGAGTTGCAGCTCCTGCCGGACCACCTCGGTCTGGTTGTGGATCTGCAGACGCTTGTAAAGGACGGGCACCGCCGCGCGCGGGTCGCCCGATAGCCGCAGCGACCGTCCCAAATCGAACAGCGCGTAGGCGTATGTGAGGCTTGCGGGTGATGCGGTGGTGACCGCCTTGCGAAGCACCGGGATGGCCGACGTGTACTTGCCGGCATCCATCAGCGCGTGTCCCTGCGCCTCGAGCGTGTCGGCGGTCGGCGGCGTCGTCGTGGCCGCCGCCGGCGTGCCGCTGGCCTGAGTCTGCGTGTGCTGGGTCGCCTGGGACTTGGGCTTGGCCTTCGGCTGCGCGGCGGATTTCGGCGCGGCGTGCTTGACAGTTCGCTGGGCGTGCGCGGTCGAGCCGGCGGCATTCGGCGAGGAGTTGTGCGTCGCGCCGGCTGCCAGCGCGACCCCTGCAGCCGCTGCCGCCAGCGCCGCGACCGCGATCGCGCGCCTGGGAGCGCGGCGTGAGCGAGGCCGGTGGGTCGAAGGCGGGGGCTCAGGCTCGGGGCGCCGCGGCCGAGGTCGGGGCCGGGCGCTGCGTGCACCCGCGACCGGCGCGGGCGTTACGCGTCGGGCCGCGTTTGCGCCGCGGGATGCCGTTGCGCCGCGGGCTGCCGCGAGCACCGCCGTCGCTGTGGTGGCTGACGTGTCGGGCTCCGCGAGCGCGCTCTCAACCGCCTCCGCGAGCGCGTGTGCCGTCGGGAAACGGTCCTCGGGACTCTTGGCCATGCCGCGTGCGAGCACCGCGTCGAGCGCCTCCGGGAGACGCGTGTTGCGCTCGCTGGCGCTAGGCGGCGGCGCATCGACGTGCTGCCGCGCCTGCACCGCAAACCGCTGGTCTGTGAACGGCCGCTCACCGACGAGCAGCTCGAACGCCATCACCGCCAGCGAGTAGCGGTCGCTGGCGTCGGTCGCGGGGCGGCCCATGACGCGCTCCGGGGCGAGGTAAGCCGCCGTCCCCAGCAGCTCCCCATCGGCGGTCAGCGTGTCCTCGGTGGCGAGCTGCGCGATGCCGAAATCGGCGACGTGCACCGAGCGGTTGCCATCCAGCAGCACGTTGGCGGGCTTGATGTCTCGGTGCAACACGCCGCGGGCGTGGGCGTAGTCGAGCGCCGAGGCCACCTCGTGCAGCCACCAGATCGCCTCGGTCTGCGTCACCGCATCGCAACGCAGCGCGTCGGCCACCGTCCCGCCGGCGAGGAACTCCATGACGATGAACGCCCGCGCGGGCGCGTCGGGATCCGGAGTCGTCGTCTCGCCGACGTCGTAGATCGTGACCACGTTGGGATGGCCGGACAGCCGTGCGGCCGTGCGCGCCTCGCGCTTGAAGCGGCGCACCGCGGTCTGGTCGAAGGCGAAGCGCTCGGCGAGCAGCTTGATTGCGACGCGGCGGCCCAGGACCCGGTCCTCCGCACACCACACGGATGCCATCCCACCGTTGGCTATATGGCGGATCAGCTCGTAACGCTCGGGCATGGTCACATCCTGCACCAAGCCGGCGCCCGACGGTGCGCGCTCAGCCATTGAGAGCAATCTCTACCCATCACGCGGCTTTTGAACCTCGGGCCGTTTTTCAGCCTGCGGCTATACTCGCCCGCCATGCCAAAGGTCTGCCATGTCTTGCGGGAAGGGCCCATCGTTCGGCCACAGCCGAAGCCACTCGATGGTGGCCACCAACCGACGCTTTGATCCGAACCTGCAGCGCGTCAGGATCGACGACTCCGGGACTCCCCGGCGCGTGTACGTCTGCACCCGCTGCCTGAAGGCCGGCAAGGTCACCAAAGCGCTTTGACCGCTACGGATCACAAGCCCTAGAGGCGTCGGCACGCCTCTGCCACGGCTATCGCGCGCACAGTGTCCGATCCCAGCATCGTTCGCTTCCGGGTAATCCTCGAGGCGAGCCTTGCCGCGCTCGAAGCGCGGCGCGAGGAGGTCAACGACCTCAACGTCTTCCCGGTCGCCGACGGCGACACCGGCGACAACATGGTGCTCACGCTGAGAGCCGTCCTGCAGGAGCTCGATCGCCTCGCGGGGGCCTCGCAGGACCGCACGATCGACGATATCGGCCGCACGGAGATCGTCAGCTCGGTTGCGCGGGCGGCGCTGCTCGGCGCTCGCGGAAACTCCGGCGTGATCCTGTCGCAGCTGATCCGCGGCGCCGCCGAGGAGCTGGCGAGCCGGCCCGGAGAGCTCGTCGACCCGGTTCTGATCAGCGCCGCGCTCGCGCGGGCGGCCGACCAGGCCTACGGCTCGGTCCGCGACCCGGCCGAGGGCACGATCCTCACGGTCGTGCGCGAGATGTCCGCGCGCGTCGCATCGGATCTCGCGCACATGACGAACGCCCGGCTCGGCCCCGACGCAACCGACGCGCAGCAGAACGAGGTGCTCGCCGAGCTGATCGAGAACGCGCTGGCGGCCGGTGAGGAGTCGGTCAAGCGCGGCCCCGACCTGCTTCCGGTGCTGCGCGAGGCCGGCGTCGTCGATGCCGGCGGTTACGGGCTGACGGTCCTGCTCGCAGGGATCGTCGGGGCGCTGCGTGGCAGCGAGCCGCCATCGCTCGAGCACCACGCGGCCGCCAGGATCACCCATCCCCAGCACGCGTCGAGCACGTACCGCTACTGCACGAACTTCGCCGTCACCGGCACGTTGCTCGAGCAGCGCCGGTTCGTGCCGCTGCTCGAGCAGATCGGCGACTCGGTGCTGGTCGTCGGAGACCCGACCACGTTGAAGGTGCACGTGCACACCGACGACCCCAATTCGGCCACCGCGCTCTTCTCGGAGTTCGGCGTGGTCTCCCACCTCGACGTCGCCGACATGCACGCGCAGGTCAAGCAGCGCGAGCAGCGCCTGTCGGCGCCGCGGGCGATGGCGGTGTGCGGCGCGCTCGCGGTCGTGACCGGCAACGGCATGCGATCGCTGTTCGAGGGCCTCGGCGTGCACACGCTCGAGGGCGGCCCGACGCTCAATCCCTCCACCTACGACCTGCTGGCGTCGATTCACGCGATCCCGGCCGAGCAGGTCGTGGTGCTGCCCAACAGCGCCAACGTGGTGATGGCCGCCGAGCGGGCAGCCGAACTGTCTGACAAGACCGTGCGCGTTGTCCTGTCGCGCTCGCCGCAGGCGGGATTGGCAGCCGCGGTCAGCCTCGACCCCAACCGCGACGCTGCCACCAACGCCGCGGCGATGGCGCAGACCCTCGAGCACGTGCGCACCGGCGCGGTCGCGCCGGCCGCCCGCGACGACGTCCAGGGACGCTTCCGCGAGGGCGACGCGGTCGGCTTCATCGAGGAGAAGATCGTGGCCTGGGGCCGTCCCCGAGAGGCGCTGCGCGAGGTGCTCGAGCAGCTCGCTCAGAGCGCCGAGCTGATCACCTGCCTGCGCGGCGCCGAGGCTCCGCTCGACGACGAAGCGGTCCAGGCTCTCGCCGCCGGTGAAGTCGAGTTCGAGCTGAGCGAAGGCGGCCAGGAGCGTTACTGGTGGCTGCTGAGCGCTGAGTAGCGCGCGCTGCGCGACACCCGGCTCGACCGGTGGGCCGGTCATCATCACAGGGTAGAGGATGGCCTCCACCGCCTTCGCAACATCTCGCCCTCTCCAACAGGATGAGCTCGACGCCGCTCCGGTCCGCTACCCACGGCCCTCCGAGCTCGCCAGGCCGCTTGCGCTGCACGGCGCAAAGACCCAGCAGGCGGCGCAGACACTGGGCCTGAACACGATCGCGGATCTGCTCGAGCACCTGCCGCGCGACCGGCGCGAGGCGCGTGCCGTCGCCGAGCTCGAGGTGGGGGAGAGCGCCACGATCGTGGTTCAGGTTCGCTCCATCTCCTCGCGCCCGGTGCGCCGGCGCGGGATGCGGCCGCTGGTCGAGGCGACGGTCGCCGACTCCAGCGGCTCGGTCAAGGTCGCGTTCTTCAACCAGCCGTGGCTGGTGCAGCGCTATCCGGCCGGGACCCGGCTGGTGCTCCACGGCAAGCTGCAAGGGAGCAACCGCTTCTCGGTGCAGGCGCACGCCCAGACCGGCGACGCCGGCGTCGAGGCGGGCGCGGTCGCGCACTACCCGGCCACGGAGGGCCTTTCCTCGACCCAGATCCTCGCCCTGGTGCGCGAGCACGCGCACCTGATCGACGTCGTCCTGGAGCCGTTGGGCGCGGCGCTGCGCGCAAGCGAGCGCTTGCCAGGGCGGGCGGACGCGCTGAGCGCGGTCCATTTTCCGGTGGTCGAGGCGGATGCCGACCTCGGCCGGCGCCGGCTGGCGTTCGACGAGCTGCTGCTCGCCCAACTGGCGCTGATGCGCCGCCGCGGGACGCGCGAGCTCGCCTCGGGCCCGGCTCTCGACGGCGACCGCGAGCTGACGGCCCGGTGGCTGTCGGAGATGTTGCCGTTCGTCTTGACGGGCGATCAGGTGAAAGCGCTCGAAGCGATCGACGAGGACCTGGCGCGGTCGCGGCCGATGCAGCGGCTGCTGATGGGGGAGGTCGGGTCGGGCAAGACGGTCGTTGCTCTGTATGCGCTGCTGCGCGCCGTCGAGCACGGCTACCAGGGCGCTCTGATGGCGCCCACGGAAACCCTCGCCGAGCAGCACTTTCAGACGATCCAGGCGCTGATGGCCGCAGAGCCGGTGTCGGCCGGTCTGCTGACCGGATCCACGCCGGGATCACGGCGAGCGGACCTGCTCGGAAAGCTCTCGAGCGGCGAGCTGTCGCTGATCGTGGGGACACACGCGCTGATCGAGGACAGCGTGCGCTTCGCGCGCCTGGGCGTTGCGGTCGTCGACGAGCAGCACCGCTTCGGCGTTCGCCAGCGCGCCGCGCTGGACGCCAAGGGGCCCGAAGACGACCGTCCTCACATCCTGCACATGACCGCCACCCCGATCCCGCGGACGCTGGCGCTGCTCGGCTACGGCGACCTCGATCACACGCTGCTGCGCGAGCGGCCACGTGGCCGCCGGCCGGTGCAGACGTTCGTGTGCGCCACGGAGCGGGAGCGAGGACGCGCGTACGAGCGCATCCGCGAGGAGCTGCGCGCGGGGCGCCAGGCGTTCGTCGTCTGCCCGCTGGTCGAGGAGTCCGAAGTGCTGCAGGCGCGCGCCGCGACCGCGGAGTTCGAGCGCCTGCGAGACGGTGAGCTTCGCGACTTCCGCGTGGTGCTGATGCACGGACAGCTGCGGCCGGCCGCCAAGCAGGAGGCGATGGCCCGGTTCGCGTCGGGCGGCGCGGACGTGCTGGTTGCGACGTCGGTGATCGAGGTCGGCATCGACGTTCCGAACGCGACCGTGATGCTCGTCGAGGACGCCGATCGCTACGGGATCTCGCAGCTGCATCAGCTGCGGGGCCGGATCGGCCGTGGCGAACATCCGTCGGTGTGCATCCTGTTCGGTGCAAAGGACTCGTCGCGGCTGCGCGCGCTGGCCGAGAGCGGCGACGGCTTCGAGCTGGCGGAGATCGACCTGCGGCTGCGCGGCGAGGGCGAGCTCGTCGGCACGCGGCAGCACGGACTCGCCCAGTTCCGCGTGGCCGAGCTTCCGCGGGATGCGGAGCTGCTCGAGCGGGCGCGGATCCGCGCGCGGGAGATCGTCGACGACGATCGCGACCTGTCGCTCGCCGAGAACGCGCTGCTGGCCGAGGCGCTGGTGCGGGCCTACGGCACTGAGGCCGCGGCGCCGATCCGGGCGTGAGCCGCGGGCGGTCGGAGTGCGGGTGATCGCGGGGCGATTCGGCGGGCGCACGCTGGTCGCGCCCCGGGGAAGGGCCACCCGGCCGACCGGTGATCGGGTCCGCGAGGCGCTGTTCTCGATCCTCGGCTCGGTCGACGGCGCGCGCGTGCTCGACCTGTTCGCGGGATCGGGTGCGCTGGGCATTGAGGCGTTGTCGCGCGGCGCCTCGGAGGCCACGCTGATCGACTCCTCGGCGGCGGCGATCGCTGCGATCCGGCGCAACCTGGAGTCCATCGATGCGACCGCGGAGGTCCGCCGTCAGCGGGCGACCGCATTCCTCGAGCAGGCACGTAACGACGCTCGTCAATACGATCTTGTGTTCCTCGATCCCCCATACCAAGCCGCCGGCGACCTCGGCCGTACGCTTTCAGCGGCGCTGCCACCGGTGCTGGCACCGGGCGCGCGCGTCGTTACGGAGAGCGATCGGCGGGCAGCCTTGCAGCTGGAACTGCCGCTGCTCGACGAGCGCCGCTACGGCGACACCCTGATCCGAATTCATGACTCCCGATAACCGCATCGCAATCTGTCCTGGGACCTTCGATCCCATAACTCACGGTCATCTCGACGTGATCAGCCGCGCGTCGGCGATGTACGACCAGGTGATCGTCGGGGTGGTCAACCTTCCGTGGCGCAAGGGCAGCACGCTGTTCACCGCCGAGGAGCGTGTCGCCTTCGTGAGCAACGCGACCGCCAGCCTGCCGAACATCACGGTGGAGACGTTCAGCACCTTATTGGTCGAATTTGCGCGCGAGCGTGGCGCGATGGCGATCATCAAGGGGCTGCGCGCGATTTCGGACTTTGAGTACGAGCTGGAGATGAACCAGCTCAACCGCAAGCAGGCGCCCGAGATCGAGTCCGTTTACCTGATGGCGTCGGCCAAGTACAGTTTCTTACGATCTAGCGGAGTGAAGGAGCTCGCGACCTTCGGCGGTGAGATCGACGAGCTGGTGCCCCCAGAGGTGGCCAAGGCCCTGAAGGAACGGCTCAGCCGCTGACGAAACAGAGGTTCCGAATGGACGTCCTGGTACTGATCGACAAACTGGACGATCTCGTCCACAACGCCAAGCCGGTCCCGCTGACCGATCAGGTCCGCGTAGACAAGGAAGAGATCTACGACATCCTCGATCAGATGCGTGCCACGATCCCCGAGGAGATCAAGCAGGCGCGCTGGATCGTCAAGGAGCGTCAGGAGATGCTCGCCGAGGCCAAGCGAGAGGCCGAGCGGATCGTCAAGGAGGCGCGCGAGCGCCAGGAGAAGATGATCTCCGAGGAGGAGATCACCAAGCAGGCCGAGCGAGCCGCCGAGGACATCATCGAGGACGCCCGCGGACGCGAGCGCGAGATCCGGCTCGGCGCCGAGGACTACGCCGACGAGATCCTCAACACGCTCGAGGTCAACCTGTCGAAGTTCATCGCGGCCGTCCAGCGCGGGCGCGACCGCTTGGCCGGCAAGGACGAGCCGGCCGAAGTCTCCTAGCTGGTCGCGCACGGCGTTCGCGCCGGCGCGGGCCGAGTAACCACAGCGCGCCCGGGAACCGGCGCGTTGGGATGAATTGCTCCGTTACTTTTCGGGTAGCGGAAGGCAGCTTCGCCACGGCATGGGGCGGAGAGCAATTTCATAACTCGGCATCCGGAAGGCAAGGGTCCAGTGCCACATCTACGTCGGGACTACGTCACCGGCTGGGGGACGCCCATCCTGAAGCCGCTGATCCAGGACATCGACGGAGGCCTGACGCCGGTCACGTCCGCTCCGTAGGGCCGCTCATGCTGGCCGGGTTCAGCGAACGCTGAACCCGGCCAGGCCCTCCGGCTCCTCCTCGCTGACGTCGACGTGATCGACGCTTGCGTGGGGCGGCCCGGTTTCCAGGAAGCGGAGCACGCTTTGCACCCCGTCGGGCGGGCCTTCGAGGACCGCCTCGACGGAGCCGTCGGACCGGTTGGTGACCCAGCCGGCTACGCCGTGGGCGTTGGCGCGCTCGCGGGTTGAGTCGCGGAAGAACACGCCCTGGACGCGGCCATGGACGATCGCGCGGCGGCGGATCCGGTCTTGGTCGGGCATCGCGGAGATTCTGGCCGTGGTTGGCGTGCGACAAACGTCAACGGCGCCATTGAGGGGCGGGACGAGAGGGGGGCATTTCACGACAAGCGATCGCTCGGACGGCGAGGCGTGTCGTGTTGAACACCGTATAGGTGCTTCACACGGATCACTTCGCGGATCTCGCGGCGATTGTCGTGTTATGCCCCCTCCCATCCCTCCTTCAATGGAGGTCTTTGACGTTCGAACCGCGCCTCGCCCAAAAAGCCTGCAAGCGCCCACCCATTCCGTCCGACACCCGCGCCATGCTCGGCGGTCCAATGGAAGTTCTCCTTCTGATCATCGGCCTGCTCGCCGGCGCCGCGGCCGCAGCGCTGGCCCTGTGGCCGCGCCTGATCCGCGCCCGCTCCGACCTCCAGCACGAGCGTGCGCTCTCCCAGGAGCGCCTGGCCACGGTCAACGATGCCCAGGAGCGGCTGTCGGCGTCGTTCAAGGCGCTCAGCTCCGAAGCGCTCCAGTCGCAGATGGCACAGCTGTCCGAGCTCTCCCGCGCGCAGCTGCGCGCGGTGCAGGCCGAGGCCAAGGGCGACCTCGACCAGCGCAAGCAGGCCGTCGAGCAGCTGATCAGCCCGCTCAAGGAGCAGCTTGGCCGGGTCGACGCGCAGCTGCTGCGGCTCGATCAGGAGCGCCGCGAATCACGCGGCCGGCTGGAGGCCCAGCTGCGCTCGCTCGCCGACACCAACGACAAGCTGCGCACCGAGACGGGCGCGCTGGTCACGGCCCTGCGCAAGCCCAACGCACGCGGCCAGTGGGGCCAGATGCAGCTTCGCAACGTGGTCGAGCTTGCCGGGATGCTCCAGCACTGCGACTTCGCCGAGCAGTCCCAGCTGGCCGGCGGCGAGACGGTGCTGCGTCCCGATCTGATCGTCAACATGCCCGGCGGCAAGCACGTCGTCGTCGACGCCAAGGCGCCGCTTCAGGGCGTGCTCGACGCCTACCAGGCCCGCGACGAGGACGAGCGCCAGCGCCACCTGCGCGACCACGCCAGGCTGCTGCGCAAGCACGTCAAGGCGCTCGCCGACAAGGCCTACTGGGCCGAGCTCGATTCAGCGCCTGATCTGGTCGTCATGTTCCTGCCCGGCGAGCATCTCTACAGCGCCGCGCTCGAGGCCGACCAGGGGCTGATCGAGGATGCGATGTCCAGGCGCGTGCTGATCACGACGCCGACGACGCTGCTCGCGATGCTGCACGCGATCGCCTACGGCTGGCAGCAGGAGCGGGTCGCCGAGTCCGCCCAGGCGGTCTCCGAGCTCGGGCGCGACCTGCACGGCCGGCTCGTCAAGCTGTCCGGCCTGATGGCCACGCTCGGCTCGAGGCTCAACAGCACCGTCAAGGCCTACAACGAGACCGTCGGCTCCTACGAGGCCCGCGTGATGCCGGCCGCGCGCCGGTTCGAGGACCACGGTGCGACGGCCGGCGGCCGCGACCTCCCCGAGCTCGAGCAGGTCACGACCCACGCGCGGCGGGTCCACGTGGCCGAAGTCCCGAACGAGCCCGAGCACCGGGTCGAAGAGCTGCCCGGGTTCCGACTGCGGGCAGCCGAGTAGCTACGTCGCCTCGGCGCGCGCCGACCACCAGCGGCGCAGATCGTCGCGCTGATGGGGCAGCGGATCGGCGCTGCGCTTGCGCGACTGGACGTACTCCAGCGCGTCCTCGATGTCGATGCCTCCGTGCGTCGCGACGATCGCCGCCGCCACGGCGGCCGAGCGCTGCCAGCCGGCCCGGCAGTGGATGTAGGTGCGGTCGCCGGCGTCCAGCCAGACGCTGACCTCCCGAACCGCCTCGTCGAGCGCGTCCGGCGGAAGGCCGCCGTAGTCCGTCAGACGCAGGCGGGACTCCTTGATCCCCGCCTCGGCCAGCGCCTGCTCGACGGCCGCGCGCTCGCCGGTCCGGTACTCGCCGTCTTCGACGAGGTTCAGGATCCGGCGCACTCCGAGCGTGGACAGGACCTTGACGTCGTCGACGTCGAGCGGGTAGGCCCCGATCAAGAGCTCGTTGAACACGTCGGCGAAGCCGTAGCTGCGAAACCAGTTCGACACGACGCACATGATCGCGGCTCGCGAGGCGATGCGGGCTATGAGCTTACGAAACACTAAGCTCGCTCTCATGTCACTGCGTACCGACACGTTCGATCTCGGTGGCCTCCGGCTGAGCTCCGGAGAGGGCCGCCGCCTCGAGCTCGATGTCGCACTCGACCCGTTTTCATTCGGCGGCGAGTCGTATCCCGTCGAGCCCGCGCTCGTCCCGGTGCGCCTTGACATCTCGCGCACCACCGGCGACGGCTACGTGCTGCGGCTGCGGTTCGAGGCGACCCTGGTGGGCCCGTGCATGCGCTGCCTCGAGCCCGCCGCTCCGACCTTCGAGGTCGACGCGCGTGAGGTCTCTCAGCCTGGAGGTTCCGACGATCTGACCTCGCCGTACGTGCACGACGGCATGCTGGACATTCGTGGCTGGGCGCGCGACGCGCTGGCGCTGGTGCTGCCCACGACGCTGCTGTGCCGGCCGGACTGCGCGGGGCTGTGCGCCGAGTGCGGCGCCAACCTCAACGAGGCCGGCCCCGATCACGCCCATGAGCGCCAGCCCGACCCCCGCTGGGCCAAGCTCTCCGAGATCCACTTCGAGTAGCAGCCTCGACCCTTGTTCGGCCCCGGGCCTTAAGCGGTCAAGCGCCCCGGGGTTGCGCCCGATAGAGGGAGGATGCCTGCGAGCAGCCGGTCGCTGCACATACCCGCCGGGCCCGGTCCCGTTCCCATTCGCGACGCCTCGGCGACGACGCTCGCGCACCTCCATGGCCTGCTGGACGTGGCCCGCACGGTCCGTCGCGAGCCGGCTCTCGACGAGGTGATGGAGGCCGTCGCGCGCACGGTGTCCGAGACGCTCGGGTTCAAGACCGTCGTTGTCAACCTGTACAGGTCCGAGACCGACGACTACCGGGTCAGCACCGTCCACGGCAGCGACGAGGCGCGCGAGGTGTTGCTTGGAAAGGTCACGTCGCGGGCCAGCTGGATGCCCTTGCTCGACTCGGCGTTCCTGCGGCGCGGCGTCTACTACATACCTGCGGGAACGTTCGACTGGTCGATCGACATCGAGTCCTACGTGCCGGCGGACGCTGAGCCGGCGGAGGCGCCCACCGAGGCGTCCGGCGAAGCCTGGGACCCCGACGACGCGATCTTCGTGACGCTCGAGGGCGCGGGCGGCAGGCGCTACGGGATCATCTCGGTCGACGAGCCGATTTCGCGGCGGCGCCCGGATGACCAGCAGCTGGACGTGCTCAACGCGTTTGCGGCGCACACCGCGCTGGCGATCGAGAGCGCCGTTCGGGTAGCGGCCCTCGAGTCGGTGGTCACGCGCCACGAGGCCGTGATCGAAGCCTCGCTCGACGGCATCATCGCGCTCGACTCGTCGTGCAAGGTGATCGAGTTCAACCCGGCCGCCGAGCGGATGCTCGGCCACGCGAGGGCGGACGTCATCGGCCGCGACGCCGTCGACCTGCTGGCCGTCGCCGATCGTCGCGAAAACGCGCGCCGGGTGCTGGCCAACTGCCTCGCCGACTGTGACGCGGAGCTGCTCGGGCGCCACATCGAGACCGCCGCGATCCGCGTCAACGGGCATGAGCTCCCGGTCGAGATGTCGCTGACGCGCGTGCAGGACTCGCCCGACGACCCCCCGGTCCTGTACGCGTTTCTGCGCGACATCTCAGAGCGGCGCCGCAGCCAGGAGCAGCTCACCTACCTCGCGTACCACGACCCGCTGACCGGCCTGCCCAACCGCAGCCAGATCGAGCGCCACCTCGAGATGGCGCTGGCGCGCGCGGAGCGCAACGGCCACGCCGTCGCGCTGATGTTCGCCGATCTCGACGACTTCAAGCTCGTCAACGACCGGCTCGGGCACGCCGCCGGCGACCGGCTGCTGGCCGAGGTCGCCGACAGGCTGCGCGGCAATCTGCGCGCGACCGACGTGCTCGGCCGCCACGGCGGCGACGAGTTCCTGGTGCTGCTGACCGACGTCCCGGGCGACCCGATCGCCAAGGCCGAGACCGTCGCCAGCAATCTGCTCGGAGCGCTCCGCGAGCCGTTCGTGATCGGCACCTCCGAGGTGAAGATCGGCGGCAGCGTCGGCATCAGCGTGTACCCAGAGGACGCCACCGACACCGAGGCGCTGCTGCGTCACGCCGACGTGGCGATGTACGCCGCAAAGTCCCACGGCGGAGGCCGGTATGCGTTCCACCAGCACTCCAACACGGTG
The DNA here is from genome assembly GCA_963725925.1 of uncultured Solirubrobacterales bacterium. Classification (GTDB taxonomy): domain Bacteria; phylum Actinomycetota; class Thermoleophilia; order Solirubrobacterales; family Solirubrobacteraceae; genus Palsa-465. The sequence continues at coordinate 369,675 of CAVSAY010000013.1, read as the reverse complement.
CGCTCGCGGCAGGCCAGCCTTCCGTCGCAGCTGCGCCGAGCGCTCGCCGAGGACGAGTTCGTCCTGCACTACCAGCCTGTCTGGAATCTCGCCGTGGACGGCGGCGGGATCGCGGGGCTGGAGGCTCTGATCCGCTGGCAGCACCCGGAGCTCGGCCTGCTGATGCCCGGTTCGTTCATCGATGCCGCGGAGGAGAGCTCGATGGGCGACGAGCTCGCCGACTGGGTTGCGCGCGCGGTCTGCCGGCAGGCGAGCGAGTGGCGTGCCGCCGGACTTCGGCCGCACGTGAGTCTCAACGTCTCGCCTCACCAGCTCCGCGCCACGGACTTTGCGCACCGGTTGCTCGGCCAGATTGCCGAACACCGACTCGACCCAAGCAATTTCGTCGTCGAGCTGACCGAGTCGGCCTGGACGATCGACGCGCTAGGCACGCTGTCGGCGATCGAGACTCTGCGGTCCGCGGGCGTGCGCCTTGCGATTGACGACTTCGGCGCCGGCTGGTCGTCGCTGCGGCGACTGCGACAGCTTCACTTCGACGGGCTCAAGATCGACCGCGAGCTGCTTCGCGACGTCCCCTCCGACCCGACTGCGGTCGCCGTGATGCGAGCCGTGCTGGACCTGGCGCGCGCATGCGGCTCGGTGTTCGTGGTGGAGGGTGTCGAGACCGAGGAGCAGCGGCTGTTTCTGGCGTCCTGCGGCGTGCAGCTCGCTCAGGGCTTCCACCTGGCGCGGCCCCAGCCGGTCGCCGAGGCCACGGCCCTGCTCGAGCAGTACCTCGTGGCGGCACGGCGCGACACGCCGGCCGCGTTGCCGGTGGCTGCGGCCTAGGCTCACGCCGGGACCGCGCCGCGCGGCGATGCCTGCTGAACCCCTGCCTGCGGACGCTTTGCAAGCGTCCTGGTAGCCTCAGGGCAATGGCCGTCCCTAAGCAGAAGCAGTCTCACGCCCGCACCACACAGCGGCGGGCGCAGCACAAGGTCAGCGCGCCGACGTACAACGCGTGCCCGCAGTGCCACAGCCCTCGGCTGCCGCATCGGGTGTGTCCGGTGTGTGGCAGCTACAAGGGGCGCGAGGTCGTCGCCGCAGACGCCGGCGAATCGGTCAGCTGATTTACCAGCCATGATCGCCGTCGCCGTGGATGCGGGCGGGGCCGATCTGGGTCCTCGCGAGGTCGCCGCGGGCGCTGCAATGGCGGCTGCCCAGGGCATCCAGGTGCTGCTGTTCGGTCCTGCCGCCGAGATCGGCTCGACGCCGGACGGCGTCGAGGTGATCGACGCTCCGGTCTCGATCGCCAAAGCCGCCGATCCCGCCTATGCGGTGCGATCGACGCCCGAGGCGTCGATCGTGCAGGCCGCTCGCGCCGTCGCGCAGGGCCGCGCCCAGGCGCTCGTGTCCGGAGGCTCGACCGGCTCGGCTTTGGCCGCCGGACTGTTCAACCTGCGCCGCGACCGGGGCATCTACCGTCCCGCGCTGGCGCTGCCCGTGCCGATCCCCGGAGCCGCCCCGGTGATGCTGCTCGACGTCGGCGCGAACGTCACCTGCCGTCCCGAGCACCTCGTCCAGTTCGCGCACATGGGCTCCGCGTTCGCGGAAGCCGTGATGGGGATCTCCAGCCCCCGCGTCGCCTTGCTGTCAAACGGCGAAGAGCCGACCAAGGGGACGCCTGAGCTGCAGGCCGTCCACGAGCAGCTCGCCGGCAGCGGCGGCCACGGCCTGAACTTCGTCGGCAACATCGAGGGCACACAGGTCACCGAGAGCGTCGCTGACGTCGTCGTCATGGACGGCTTCACGGGCAACATCACGCTGAAGCTGATCGAGGGCGTCTCCGGCCGCACGATGCGCGCCATCCGCGACGCCGCGATGACAACCACGAGGTCCAAGCTCGGCGGCTGGCTGCTGCGCCCGGCGGTGCAGGCGCTGCGCGAGGAGATCGACCCGGAGGGCCCAGGCGGGGCGTACATGCTCGGGTTGCGTCAGCTCGGCGTCGTCGCTCACGGCCGCTTCACGCGCAGAGGCTTTGCGCGCGCCATCGAGGTTGCGGCGCGCGGGGTGCAGGAGGACGTGATCGCACGGACGAGGACCGCCCTTGATGAGGCCGGCGCGCTGCGCCCGCCACGGGCGGGAGGAGGCGACGAGCTCGATGCCGGCGCCTCGTCCGAGCCTCCGGCTACGGTGTCGAACCGATGAATCGCGAGCAGATCTTCTCGCTGATCCAGGCGCACCTGGCCGACGAGCTCGAGATCGATCCCGAGCGGATCAACTCGTCCACTCGCTTCAGAGAGGACCTCGATGCGGACTCGCTGGATCTCTACACGCTCGTGCAGGAGCTCGAGGATTCCTACGGCGTGAAGATCTCAGACGAGGAGGCGGCCAAGATCCTGACCGTGGATCAGGCCGTCGAGTTCGTGCTCGCGAGCGATCAGGCCGGCATGAGCCGGTCTGGGGCGGCGAGCCAAGGTCCAGACGCTGAGTGAGCTCAGACACAAAGCTCGGGACGCTGCTGGATGCGCTCCCAGACGATCTGGCGGCCCCCGTGTTCACGCACTCGTCGTGGACGATCCGTCGCTCGGACTCCTACGAGCGGCTCGCCTTCCTCGGTGATTCGGTGCTTGCGCTGGCGGTCACCACCCATCTGTATCCGCGCCTTGAAGCGGACCGCTACGGCCCCGGGCGGCTGACCAAGATCCGCGCCCAGGCCGTCTCCGGCCGGTCCTGCCGGGTCGTCGCCGAGCGGCTCGGGCTCCCGGCGAGGCTGGCGGCCGCCGCGCCTCCGTCGGCGGCGGCGAGCGTGCCGGCGCTGATCTCGACCGAACGGGTCCTGGCTTCGGTGATCGAAGCCGTGATCGGGGCCTGCTACCTCGCCTATGGCTACGAGCAGACTGCCGACGCGGTCGTCGAGGCGTTCACGCCGGAGATCGAGTACGCACTCGAGCACCAGGTCGACTTCAAGTCCGCGCTTCAGGAATTGCTCGCTCGGCGTGGGTCGCTCGTCAGCTACGACGTGGTCGACGAGCAGGGCCCGCCGCACGATCGCGTGTTCTCTGTCAGCGCCACGATCGAGGGCGAGGAACTCGGGCGCGGCTCCGGGCGCAGCAAGAAGGACGCCGAGCAAGAGGCGGCGCAAGCGGCCTTGGAGGCGCTCGAATGAGGTGGGAGCCGCGGTGTATCTGAAGTCGATCACGCTGAAGGGCTTCAAGTCGTTCCCCGACCGCACCCGTCTCGAGTTCGGGCCCGGCGTGAGCGTGATCGTCGGCCCTAACGGATCGGGCAAGTCCAACGTCACCGACGCTGTCCTGTGGGCGCTCGGCGAGCAGTCGCCGGTCGCCGTGCGTGGCCAGTCGATGCAGGACGTGATCTTCGGCGGCGCACCCGGACGACAGGCCGGCAAGGCGGCCGAGGTCGAGCTTGTGCTCGATGACAGCGAGGGCGTGCTCGGTCTCGGAGCGCCCGAGGTGTCGATCGTGCGGCGCCTGGACCGCTCGGGCGAGGGCGAGTACCGGCTCGCCGGCGCGCGCTGTCGGCTGGTCGACGTGATCGAGCTGCTGTCCGACACCGGCCTGGGCAAGGAGATGCACTCGGTGATCTCGCAGGGACGCGTCGAATCGATCGTCACCTCCAAGCCGCGCGACCGGCGCCTGCTGATCGAAGAGGCCGCCGGCCTGGGCAAGCACCGCAAGCGCCGGCGGCGTGCGCAGCTGAAGCTGGGCCACACCCAGGACAACCTCGACCGGGCGCTCGACGTCGAACGCGAGGCGCGATCGCGGCTGCGCCCGCTCAAGCGCCAGGCCGAAGCCGCGGACCTGCACGCGCGCCTGGAGCGACAGACGCTGGAGACGCGCTGGGAGCTGTCGCGCGACGACCTGCGCGTCCAGCGCGAGGCTTTGGCGCAGGCCCAGGAGGCCGCCCAGCAGGCCCGCTCGCGCGCGCAGCGCGTTGAGCAAGAGCTCGAGCAGGTGTCAAAGCGTCGCGAGGCCGCCGAAGAGAAGCTGGCGTTGCGAAGCTCCCACCGCGAGGAGCTCTCCCGCCGCCTGTATGTCGCTCAGTCGGCCGGGGAGCGGGTGTCCTACCGGGCCGAGGCTGTGCGTGCTGTGTCGGGACGGATCGACACCGCGCTTGACCGCAGCGCCGGACAGCTCGCCGCGCTCGAGTCCCAGGCCCAGGCCGACGTCGACGATCCCGAGGCGCAGGCCCGGATCGCGAGCCTCGAGACCGAGCTCGAGGCGCTCGAGCGCGACCGCGAGGCCGAGCTCGCGCGCCAGATCCAGGATCTCGAGCAGCAGCTCGCCGCGGCAGCCGTCACGATCGAGGAGCGCGCTGCCGAGGTCGAGCGGACTCGTGCTGCCCGCGAGCAGGCAGACGTCGCCGTCGAGCGTGCGCGCGAAGCGGTTCGCACCGCCGAGCGCGGCGTCGAGGCCGCCCGCCGCGAAGCCGCTCGCGTCGGCGGCGAGCTGGCGGCCGTCAACCAGTTTCTGCGCGCCCAGGCGCCCCTTCCGGGCGCTGCGACCGCGCTCTCAGACGAGCTCGAGGTCGACGCGGGCTACGAACTGGCGCTCGCGGCCGCTTTGGACGGACGACTGCGGGCCGCGGTCGTCGGTGACCGCCGCGACGGAACGGCGCTGCTCGATCGCGCCGGCAGCGAGGGCGGCCGTGCACTGGTCGCCCCGGCCGCCGACGTCGACCTGCCGGCGCCCGCCGGCCCGCCGGCGCCCGGTGCGGAGCGGCTGGCTGACCGGCTCCGGGGCGCCGACGCGGCGGTGCGGATGGCGCGGTCGCTGCTTGCAGACACCTGGGTCGTCGAGTCGCTCGAGCAGGTTCCCGAGCAGTTCGCCGGCGTCGCGGTCACTCGCGCGGGTCGCGTCTGGTCGGGGTCGACCCGCGAGCTTCGCCAGGCGCCCGCGGTCGGAGAGGAGCGCGTGCTGGCGGAGCGCAACCGGCGCGATCTGCTGATCGCCGCCAGCGAGGCCGCCGCCCAGGCCGAGCAGAGCGCCGCGGCGACGCTCGAGCGAGCCGGCGGCGATGCGTCGCGGTGCGACGCAGAGGCCGAGCGCGCGACAGCCGTCCACCGCGCCGCAGTGCGCGCGCGCGACGAGGCCGGCGAAGAGCGTCGCCGGATCGAAGCGATGATCGAGCACCGCCGGGCGGCCCCCGACGACGGCCCGCAGGCAGGGCGGCGGCTTGCGCTGGCCACGCAGCTTGCGTCCGAGCGCGACAAGCTCGAGCGCCTGGAGCGCGAGCGCGCCGAGCGCCAGGCCCGGCTCGAGCGGGCACGCCAGGCGGTCGCGTCGGCCGAGGCGCTGCGGCCGGGCGTGGCGCGGGTGCTCGAGTCGCTGGCGGCGGCCGCAGAGGCGATCGCCCAGCGGCGCGGCACCTTCGATGAAGCGCTCGCGGCTGACCGTGCGGCCGGCGAGCACGTCGCGGCTGAGCTCAAGGCGTGCGCGCAACAGGAGGCCACGTTGCACACGCAGCTGCACGCCGAGAACGAGGCCCGAACCGAGACTCAAGTGCGCCTGCAGCGGGCCGGCGATCGCGCCGCCGATCTCGAGCGCGAGCTCGCGGCACTGGCATCACGGCTGCAGCTCGAAGCGAGCCCCGCCGAGCAGCCGCTGACCGAGGACGAGCGCGCGGCCCTCGCCAGCCGCCTGGAACGTCTCACCCGGCGGCGCGAGCAGCTTGGCCCGGTGAACCCGCTCGCCCAGCAGGAGTACGCCGAGGCAGTCGAGCACGTCGAGGAGCTCGAGCGCCAGCGGGCCGACCTCGAGGACGCGTTGCGCGAGCTCGAGAAGCTGATCACCGACACCGACCGTCAGATCCGCGAGACGTTCGAGGAAACCTTCGAGGCGGCCGCGCGCAACTTCGAGCAGCTCGCGGGCCAGCTGTTCCCCGGCGGCAGCGGCCGCCTGCGGCTCGTGGCCGAGCGCGAGGGCCCCGCACGGGTGCTCGGTGGCGCCACGCCGCCCAGCGATGACGAGGACGGGCCAGACGAGGCGGCCGAGAACGATCCCGCCGCCGAGGAGGACCTGCTCGGAGTGGAGATCGAGATCACGCCCGCCGGCAAGGAGATGAAGCGGCTGACGTTGCTGTCGGGCGGCGAGAAGTCGATGACCGCGCTGGCGTTCCTGTTTGCCGTGTTCCTGGCGCGCCCCTGCCCGTTCTACATCCTCGACGAGGTCGAGGCCGCGCTCGACGATCTGAACATCGACCGCTTCCTGGAGCTCTTGCGGGTCAACTCCTCGCACGCGCAGTTCATCGTCGTGACCCACCAGAAGCGCACGATGGAGGCCGCGGACTCGCTGTACGGCGTGTCGATGAGCGGTGACGGGATCTCGAAGGTGATCTCGCGCCGTCTGGCCCGCGAACAAGACGCGGCTTAGCTATCGTCGCCGAGCCGATGGCTCGAGACTGGCGGGATCTGTTCATCGTTGACGGCGCACCGGCGCCCGAAGCACAGTCGGCCCCCGAGGCCGAGCAACGGCGCGGCGGCATGTTCCGCCGGCTGCGGGAGAACCTGCGCAAGACCCGCCAGGCGCTCACCTCGGAGATCCAGGCGACGCTGTTCGAGGAGCTCAACGACGAGACCTGGGAGCGTCTGGAGGAGGCGCTGATCTACGCCGACGTCGGTGCTCGGACCACGGCCGAGGTGGTCGAGAAGCTCGAGCACGAGGCGACGTCGGGCGAGGTGTCGGGAGGGGAGGCCCTGACCGCGCGCCTCACCGAGCTGCTGGCCGACATCGCACGCACCGGCGATGACCGGATCGACCTGCATCCCAAGCCCACGGTGATCCTCGTCGCGGGCGTCAACGGGACCGGCAAGACCACGACGGTCGGCAAGCTCGCCTGGCACCTCAGCAACGAGCTCGGGCAGCACGTGGTGCTCGGCGCGGCCGACACTTTCCGTGCCGCCGGGGTCGAGCAGCTCGAGGTGTGGGCCCAGCGCGCCGGCGTGCAGTTCGTCAAGGGCCCTCCCAACGCAGACCCGGGAGCGGTGGCGTACGACGCGATCGCGGCAGGCCGGCGCGACGGCGCCGACGTCGTGATCATCGATACCGCCGGACGGCTGCACACCCAGGACGACCTGATGGCGGAGCTTGCGAAGGTGCGACGCGTGATCTCGAACCAGATCCCCGACGCGCCTCACGAGACGCTGCTCACCGTCGACGCGACCACGGGCCAGAACGGGCTGCGCCAGGCCAAGATGTTCTCCGAGGCGATCGACGTCTCTGGACTCGTGCTGACCAAGCTCGACGGCACCGCCAAGGGCGGGATCGCGCTGGCGATCGCGCACGATCTGGGCATCCCCGTCAAGCTCATCGGAGTCGGCGAGCAGCTCGAAGACCTGCGCCCGTTCGACCCCACCGATTTCGCCCGCGCGCTGGTCACCTGAGTGGGCCTCAATTTGGCCGGGGCGACACTGCCCGAGCGCTAAAGTCGCCTGCAAATGTCAGGTCCGGTCTTGTGGGTGATCGTCGCCGCCCTGTTTGGAATCGGCGAGATGCTCACGACGAGTTTCTTCCTGGCCCCGTTTGCGGTCGGGGCGGTCGGGGCGGCCGTCGTGGACGCCGCCGGGGCGGGTGCCGCCGCGTCCTGGATCGTGTTCTTCGTGGTGTCGTTGCTGACACTCGCGGTGCTGCGCCCGATCGCTCGGTCGCACCGGCGCATGCCACCGCAGATCAGAACTGGCACCGCCGCGTTGATCGGCAGGCAAGCGATCGTGCTCGAGAAGATCGAGAACGACGAGGGGGTCGGGTGCGTGAAGATCGACGGCGAGGTCTGGACCGCGAGGGCGCTGCACGACGATCAGGTCATCGAGCGTGGGACACGGGTTGAGGTTGTCGACATCAAGGGCGCGACCGCGCTCGTGACCGAATAGGAGGCCGGCGTGGCCGGAGCAATCGTTGCGATCGTCGTGGTGGTCTTCCTGCTGATCGCTTTCGCGCGGACCGTCCGGATCATCCCGCAGGCCCGTGCCGGGATCGTGGAGCGCTTCGGGCGCTACAGCCGCACGCTGACGCCCGGGCTGGCGATCCTGGTCCCGTTCATGGACCGGCTCAAGCCGCTGATCGACCTGCGCGAGCAGGTCGTGTCGTTCCCGCCGCAGCCCGTGATCACCGAGGACAACGTCGTCGTGCAGATCGACACCGTCCTGTACTTCACGGTCACCGACGCCAAGGGCGCCACCTATGAGATCGCCAACCCGCTGCAGGGCATCGAGCAGATCACCGTCACCACGCTGCGAAACGTGGTCGGTGGGATGACGCTCGAGACCGCGCTGACCAGCCGCGACCACGTCAACGCGCAGCTGCGCGGCGTGCTCGACGACGCGACCGGCAAGTGGGGGATCCGCGTCAACCGGGTCGAGATCAAGTCGATCGACCCGCCTGGATCGATCCAGGAGGCGATGGAGAAGCAGATGCGCGCCGAGCGCGACCGCCGCGCCGCGATCCTCAACGCGGAGGGCGTAAAGCAGTCTCAGATCCTCACCGCCGAGGGCCAGAAGCAGGCGGCCGTGCTCAGCGCCGAGGGCCAGAAGCAGGCGGCGATCCTGCGCGCGGAGGGCGAGGCACAGGCGATCGCCACGGTGTTCCAGGCGATCCACGACGGCAATCCCGACCAGAAGCTGCTCAGCTACCAGTACCTGCAGATGCTCCCGCAGCTCGCCCGCGGCGACTCCAACAAGGTGTTCGTGATCCCCTCGGAGTTCTCCGAGGCGTTCGGCGGGATCGCCAAGGCGTTCGCTGACCGGCCCCCCGCGGCCACCGCCGACGCCACCACAAATTCGGACGCGCCCGGCGTCAACCCCGTCTAACGTAGAGGCCGATGTTCGACTCCCTCGCAGAGAAGCTTCAGGCCACGCTCTCAGACGTCCGCGGCCGCGGCACGCTGACCGAGGACGACGTGTCGGCGGCGATGCGCGAGATCCGTCTCGCGCTGCTCGAGGCCGACGTCAACTTCAAGGTCGTCAAGAGCTTCACCAACGCGGTCAAGGAGCGGGCGCTCGGCGCCGACGTGATCGGCCAGCTCAACCCGGGCCAGCAGGTGGTCAAGATCGTCTCCGACGAGCTGACCGAGCTGATGGGCGGCGCGGCACGCGACCTGTCGTTCTCGCCTCGGCCTCCGACGGTGGTGCTGATGGCGGGCCTGCAGGGCTCCGGCAAGACGACGGCCACCGCGAAGCTCGCGCGCTACCTGAAAACCGAGCACGGCTCCTCTGTAGCCGTGGCGGCATGCGACGTCTATCGCCCCGCCGCCGTCGAGCAGCTGATCAAGGTCGGCACCCAGGCCGGCGCAGACGTGTATGAGCAGGGGACCGACCGCGACCCCGTGAAGATCGCCGCGTGGGCGCGCGACCGCGCGATCTCCGAGGGCAAGGACGTGCTGATCATCGACACCAGCGGGCGGCTGCACGTCGACGAGGAGCTGATGGCCGAGCTCGCCAACATCAAGAAGGCCACTCGCCCCACCGACATCCTCCTGGTCGTGGACGCGATGACCGGTCAGGACGCGGTCAACGTCGCCGAGCAGTTCGCCGAGGTCGTCAATTTCGACGGCGTCGTGATGACCAAGCTCGACGGCGACGCCCGCGGAGGCGCGGCGCTGTCGGTCAAGGCGATCACCGGCAAGCCGATCCTGTTCGCGTCCACCGGCGAGAAGCTCGATCAGTTCGAGCGGTTCCACCCCGACCGGATGGCGCAGAGGATCCTCGGGATGGGCGATGTGATGACCCTGATCGAGAAGGCCCAGGGTGCCTACGACGAGCAGGAGGCCGAAGAGCTCGAGCGCAAGCTGCGCAAGCAGGAGTTCGGCCTCGACGACTTCCTGGAGCAGATGCGCCAGGTACGCAAGCTGGGGCCGTTGCAGTCGCTGCTGGGGATGATCCCGGGGATGGGCAAGGAGCTGCGCGGCGCCAAGATCGACGAGCGCGAGTTCGACCGCATCCAGGCGATCATCCTCTCGATGACGCCGCAGGAACGCCGCCATCCCGAGCTGATCAAGGGCTCGCGCAGGTTGCGGATCGCACGCGGCTCGGGCACCAACGTCCAGGCCGTCAAGCAGCTGATCAAGCAGTTCGAGCAGATGCGCAAGGTCATGCGCCAGGTGTCTCAGGGACGGATGCCCGACCTGGGTGCGCTGATGCGCCAGGCCCGATGATCGCGGCGTCCTGTCGCCAGGCACGCTAACCTCGCCTGCTCAGATGTCAGTAAGACTCCGACTCACCCGCATAGGAAGCCGCAAGAACCCCGTCTGGCGGGTCGTCGTCGCCGACCAGCGCGCCAAGCGCGACGGTCGCGTGATTGAGACCGTGGGCCACTACAACGCGCAGACCAACCCCTCGACGATCGTGCTCGACGAGGAGCGCATCCGGGATTGGCTGGCCCGCGGCGCACAGCCGACCGACACGGTCCGCAAGCTGCTGCGTACCCAGGGCATCTCCTAGTACCCAAGCGCCATGAAGGACCTGCTCGAGTACCTCGCGCGCGGCCTTGTCGAAGAGCCGGACGAGGTGCAGGTCAAGGAGGTCCAGGAAGACGACGGCGTGACCGTGCTGGAGCTGTCGGTCGCCGAGGACGACTACGGCAACGTGATCGGCCGCGGCGGGCGCACTGCCTCGGCGCTGCGCACCATCATCAAGACGGCGGCCACCAAGCAGAAGCGGCGCGTGTTCGTGGACATCGTCGACTCCTGATGGAGGCCGGCGCGGAGGGTCATCCGACCGGATGGCTGCGCGCCGGCAGGGTGGGGCGGCCCCACGGCCTGGACGGCAGCTTCCACGTGACGGTCCCGAACGCATCACTGCTCGACGCGGTGGAGCGCGTCACAGTGGCAGGCCGCGAGCGCGAGATCGTCCGCCGCGCGGGCACCGCAACCCGTCCGATCCTGCGCCTTGACGGCTGCGACGATCGCGACGCCGCACAGGCACTCGGCGGCGAGGACCTGACGGTCCCGCGGTCGGTTGCGCCCCCGCTCGAGGAGGACGAGTGGTGGGCCGAGGATCTCGTCGGGTGCACCGTGCACGACGGCGGCCGGCACGTCGGGGTGGTGCGCAACATGCTCTCGCTGCCCTCGTGTGAGGTGCTCGAGGTGACGCGCGAGGGTGACGGCGGCGAGCTGCTGGTCCCGCTTGTCGGCGACGCGGTTCGCGAAGTCGACGTGGAGGGGCGCTCGATCGACGTCGACCTCCGGTTCCTTGGCGAAGAGTGATGGAGATCGACGTCTTCACGCTGTTCCCTGACGCGTTCGGGTGGTTTGAGCGCCAGCGCCACGTCACCAACGCGATCGCGAGAGGGCACCGTCTGGGGTACGTCAACTACCGCGACCACACTCCGCTCAACGCCGGACAGGTCGACGACATGCCGTTCGGCGGCGGTGCCGGGATGGTGCTGCGCGTGGATGTGGTCGAGGCCGCGCTGCGTGCCCGCTACGGCGTCGATCCGGCGTCGCCGACCGTCGATCGCCGGGTGATCGCGCTGACCCCTAGCGGCCGGCTGCTCGACGACGCGTTCGTCGACGAGCTGGCGCAAGAGGAGCGGCTGACGCTGCTGTCCGGTCGCTACGAGGGCTTCGATCAGCGGGTGCTCGATCACTTCGTCTCCGACGAGCTGTCGATCGGGCGCTACGTGCTGGCGGGCGGAGAGCTCGCGGCGATGGTCGTATGCGACGCCGTGCTGCGAAAGCTTCCAGGATCGCTGGGGCACGAGCACTCGGTGCTCGAGGAGTCCTTCAGCCAGGCGCTCGAGGGAGCCCCGGAGTACCCCCACTACACGCGCCCCGCCGAGCACCGGGGATGGAACGTGCCTGAGGTGCTGCTGTCGGGACACCACGCCAAGATCCGCGAGTGGCGGCGCGAGCAGAGCCGGGCGCGTGCTGCAAGCGCGCGACCGGGCGACACGGAGCGCACAGAAGGTCCGCTACCATAGTCCGCTCCCGCGGCAGGGTCGGTGCATTTGCATGCCCCGGCCGGGCATCGGCGAGCGCCGTTGCCGCGGGATACGTCCCCTTATGAGCACCGTGATCGACAGCCTGGAGCGCGCACAGCTCCGACGAGTGCCGGCGTTTGGCGCCGGTGATCGTCTGCGGGTTCACTTCCAGGTCATCGAGGGCACCCGCCGGCGCACGCAGGTGTTCGAGGGGATCGTCATCCGCCGCCAGGGCCACGGCGCACGTGAGACGTTCACCGTGCGCAAGCAGTCGTTCGGCGTGGGCGTCGAGCGAACGTTCCCGCTGCACTCACCGAAGATCGAGCGCATCGAGGTGGCCGCCCGCGGAGACGTCAGGCGCGCGAAGCTGTACTACCTGCGCGGACGCGTCGGCAAGCGCGCCCGCGTGCGCGAGCGGCGCAACACCGGTCCGGAGGAGGCCGTGCAGCGCGAGCTGCTCTACGGCCCCGAAGAGGAACAGGCAGACGCCCAGCCCGACGAGCTCGACGTCGCGCAGCCTGGCGCCGACGTACAGGAGGAGCCGGTCGGGGCCGATGTCCAGACCGACGCGCAAGACGCGACCGAAACGCAGCCGGCGGGCGCTGAGCAGACCGGCGCCGAGGAGTCGGAGGAGTCCGGGTCCTCGACGGCGCCACAGGACGCCGAGCCGGCGGAACCGGAGGAACCCGCCGGCGACGACAAGGAGTGACGGCAACCCGCAGGCCGCTGGCCAGCTCGGTGCTCGAGCTCGTCGTAATCGTGGCGGCCGCGTTGGTGCTGGCGCTCCTGATCCAGGCGTTCATCGTCAAGCCGTACCGGATCCCCAGCGGCTCGATGCTCCCCACCCTGCACGTCAACCAGCGGGTGCTCGTCAATCGCATCGGCATGCATTTCGACTCCCCGCGAGTCGGCGAGATCATCGTGTTCCATCCGCCCAAGAACTTCGATCAGGGGTGCGCCGACCCCACCCAGGGCCCCGATGAGCCCGCCGCACAGGCGTGCGACGTCACGCAGGGCAAGCCGTCATCGCAGACGTTCATCAAGCGGCTGGTGGGCATGCCGGGTGACCGCATCCGCATCGTCAACGGGCACGTGATCCGCAACGGCGTGCGCGAGCACGACCCCTACGCCGTCGCCTGCAACGGTTCCAGCGCGTGCAACCTGACGACCACGATCAGGGTTCCCGCCGGCGAGTACTACATGATGGGCGACAATCGGCCCGACTCCGAGGACAGCCGGTACTGGGGCCCGGTCCCGCGCAAGTGGATCATCGGCCGCGCGATTCTGACTTATTGGCCTCCTGGCAGGCTCGGCTTTCTGTAGGACAATCAGCTAGTGGCACGTCCGACGACAAAGGCACCCAAGTCCGCGGTCAAGTCGATCGTGGAGCTCGTGCTCACGGTCGCGATCGCCGTCGGCCTGGCGCTCCTGATCCAGGCGTTCATCGTCAAGCCCTACCGGATCCCCAGCCCCTCGATGGTGCCGACGCTCGACGTCGGCCAGCGAGTGCTCACCAACAGGCTGATCAACCATCCGAGTGTCGGCGACGTCGTCGTCTTCCATCCGCCCAAGGGAGCCGACCCCCAGACCCCGGTGTGCGGCAACCCCAATCAAGGTGAAGGTCACGACCAGGCTTGCGCCAAGTCCACGCCCGGGGAGTCCTCGCAGACGTTCATCAAGCGGGTCGTCGGGGGCCCGGGCGACCGGATCTCGATCGAGAACGGGCACGTGCGCCGCAACGGCGTGCTCGAGAAGGACCCCTACATCGCCCCGTGCGGCCAAGGCGATGGCTGCAATATGCGGACACCGATCATCGTTCCGCCCGGTGATTACTTCATGATGGGCGACAACCGTGGAGAGTCGGACGACAGCAGGTTCTGGGGCCCTGTCCCCGATAAGTGGGTCATCGGGGTCGCCTTCTTCACGTACTGGCCGCCGGACCGGATCGGGCTCCTCTAGCCCATCCAGGAGGCCCGCGCGCGTGGCCCGGCGCCTGTTCAAGTTCGACCGCTCGCTCGGCGTGCGGTACGTGGCCGGCGCCGACGAGGCCGGCCGGGGGTGTCTTGCGGGGCCGCTGGTGGCCGCTGCCGTGCTGTTCGATCTCGAGCGGATCGGGCCCGCCGAGGTTCGCGCCCTGGGTTCGCTCAACGACTCCAAGCAGCAGGCGGCAGACGTCCGCGCCAAGCTGTTTCCGGTGATCCTGCGCCTGGCGGCAAAGGTCGCGATCGTGACCAGGTGCGCTCCTGGGATCGACTCGCGCGGCCTGCATGTGACCAACCTCGCGGCGCTCCGCGACGCGCTGGCCCAGGTGGCGTGCGCCGAATGCCTCTGTCTCAGCGACGGCTTTCCGGTTGCGGCGCTCGGTCACGACCAACGTGCCGTGATCGGCGGCGACGGCAAGAGCGCGGCGATCGCCGCGGCGTCGGTCATCGCCAAGGAGACTCGCGACCGCTACATGCGCCGGGCCGACCTGGCGCATCCGGGCTGGGAGTTCGCCCAGCACGTGGGCTACGCCACCCCGGAGCATCGCGACGCGATCGAGCGGCTTGGCGTGTCGCCGCTGCACCGGCTGTCGTTTCAGTCGGCGGCGTACCAGCAGCTCGCCCTCGGCTAGAACGCCCCCTCCAGATGCTCGATCGCGAGCAGCCGGCCGTCGGGGGTGAACGTCACGCCGATCGCGTCGAACCGCAGCTCGTCGGCGCGAGGCCGATCCGAGCGCTCGATCAGCCATCTGCCGGCCATCTTGCGAACCTGGCTGCGCTTGGTCGGGTGCAGCGCATCGAACGTCCTGCGGCGATCGCCGCTGCTCTGGCGAGTCTTCACCTCACAGAAGGCCAACGTTCGCCCGTCGAACGCGACGATGTCGAGTTCGCCCCAGCGCGTCCGGTAGTTGCGCTCGACGATCTCAAAGCCGCGCCTGAGGAGGTGCTCGGCGGCGAGCTGCTCGCCTAGCTGACCGAGGCGTCGACGGGGGTCTTGAGGCACGGCGCCGACGCTACGCCGCGTCCTGTGACACGTGGTTGGAGCCCTGCAACAACTCTGCGCAGGCGATCGGACGCGCCGTGAGCAGAGTTGTGACGCCATGTCACCCACGTGTCACGCGGCCACGCGTACCGTCGGCTCATGCTCGCCCGCATCGCCACGTTCGCGATCGATGGGGTGGACCCGCGCCAGGTGTGGGTCGAGGTCCACATCCGCGCCGGGCTGCCGGCGTTCGCGATCGTCGGGCTCGCCGACACCGCCGTGCGCGAGTCGCGCGATCGCATCCACTCGGCGATCCTCAACTCGAAGTTCGAGTTCCCATCCAGGCGGATCACCGCGAACCTCGCGCCGGCGTTCCTGCGCAAGGTGGGCCCCGGCTTTGACGCCGCGCTGGCGCTCGCGGTGCTCGCCGCGAGCGGCCAGATCCCACGCGACGCGCTGGCGGCATACGCGGTGTTCGGCGAGCTGTCGCTGGGCGGCGAGCTGCGCGACTCCCCGGGCGCCCTCGTCGTCGCCGAGGGGGCGCGCCGCGCTGGGCTGACGAAGCTGATCGTGCCGCGCGAGCGGGCGCGGGAGGCGGCACTTGTCGAAGGCCTCGAGGTGGCCGGCGTGTCGACCCTCCGAGCCGCCGCCGAGGTGGTGCTCGGGGCGCGCCCTCCTGAGCTGCCAGAGGCTCCCCCGCCGGCAACGGTCAGGGCGCCGGTCGCCGAGCCGGACCTGGCGGACGTGCGCGGCCACGCGCTGCCGATGCTCGCCCTGCAGATCGCCGCCGCCGGCGGCCACAACCTCCTGCTCGAGGGCCCGCCCGGTACCGGCAAGACGATGCTCGCCCGCCGGCTGCCGTCGATCCTGCCTCGGATGACCCGCGCCGAGGCGATCGAGGTCACTCGGATCCACAGCGTCGCCGGGCTGCAGGCCGACGGGCTGATCGGCCGGCGTCCGTTCCGCGCCCCGCACCACACGATCTCGCCGTCGGGGCTCGTCGGTGGCGGCGCGCTCCCGCGACCGGGGGAGGCGACGCTTGCACATCGAGGCGTGCTGTTTCTCGACGAGTTGTCGGAGTTCCAGCGTTCCACGCTTGATGCCCTGCGCCAGCCGCTCGAGGACGGCAGCGTGGCGATCGTCCGGGGCCAGCGCGCGCTGGTGTTCCCCACGAAGTTCATGCTGATCGCGGCGACGAACCCGTGTCCGTGTGGGTTTGCGGGGATCGAGGACCGCTGCAACTGCGGCGAGGCCGACATCCGCCGCCACCGCCGCAAGCTCAGCGGCCCGCTGCTGGATCGCATGGACCTGCTCGTGGACGTCGGCCGTCCGACCGAGCGCGAGCTCACGTCCGGGCCGATCACCTCGTCGGACAGCGCGCGCCGGCGGGTCGCGGAGGCCCGCGAGCGCCAGCGCGCGCGGCTCGACGGCACTCCGGCCTCGTGCAACGGCGAGATGGACGCCCGCACGGTGCGGCGTCACGTGACGCTCGACGAGCTCGCCGAGCAGGCGCTCGCCCGCGCTTACTCGGTCGGCGCGCTGAGCGCCCGCGGCCGCCACCGCGTCCTGCGCGTCGCTCGCACGATCGCCGACCTCGAGGGCCACGAGCGAGTCAGCCATCAGGACCTGCTGACCGCGCTGGGCCTGCGTCAGCAGCCCGACCTGGCGAGCGCAGCGTGAGCGAGGCTTGCGACGCTTGCCTGCGGTGGACCTGGCTGCTCGGTCGCATGGCAGGCCACCTCGATCACGCCCGCGCGCGGATCGCAGCGGTGCTCGAGCTCGACGAGAACGAGCTGATCGCGGCGCTCGGTGGCGATCTCGGCGGTGACCTGCTGCGCGAACGCGACTCAGTCGATCCCAAGCGGCAGCGAGACCGCTGCAGCGAGGCCGGCCTGCAGCTCGTGTGCCGCTGTGACCCCGCATACCCGGTACGTCTGCGCGACCTGCCAGCTCCTCCCCGGGTGCTGCACGTGGTCGGTGGGCTCGACCGCTTTCTGGAGCTGGCCGTCCGCGACCCCGTCGCAATCGTCGGCTCCCGCGCCGCGTCCTCATACGGGACCGGCGTGGCCCGCTCGCTCGGCGCCGCCCTGGGGCGCGCCGGCGTGACCGTGGTCAGCGGGATGGCCCACGGGATCGACTCCGCCGCCCACGCCGGGGCCCTCGATGCCCAGGCGCCGACGATTGCGGTCCTGCCAGGTCCGGCGGACCGGCCCTACCCGGCCAGCCGCCGTGGGCTGCACCGCCGCGTGGTTGCCACCGGCGCCGCGGTGTCTGAGCTGCCGCCGGACACTCCGGTGCGCCGCTGGATGTTCCCGGCCCGCAACCGGATCATCGCGGCGCTGGCAGCGATGACCGTCGTGGTCGAGGCGGGAGAGCGGTCAGGTTCGCTGGTGACCGCCGGGTTCGCGCAACAGCTCGCCAGGCCGGTCGGCGCCGTGCCGGGCCAGATCACGAGACCCCAGGCCGCCGGTTCCAATGCGCTGCTGGCGGGCGGCGCGACGGTCGTGCGCGGGCCCCAGGACGTGCTCGACGCGTTGTTCGGGGTGGGCGTCCGGGCGGCGGCCAACGATGACCGGCCCGACCTGACCGACGAGCTCGCGCTCCTGCTCGCCGGGCTGGCCGACGGTCACGGGACGTCGACGGCGCTCGTCCGGGCCGGGTACGAGCCCGAGGAGGGCCTGGCGGCGCTCGCCTCGCTGGAGCTGGCGGGGTATGTGCGGCGCGAGGGGGGAGGGAGGTACGCCGTGATCCCGTGAGGATCCCGTGTTCGTGAGGGGGGAGACGAGCCACAGCTACCCTCGCAACCTGATGACCCACCGCCGGATCCCCCGCGTGCTGTCGATCGCCGGCTCAGACTCAGGCGGCGGCGCCGGCATCCAGGCCGACCTCAAGGCGTTCGCGGCGTGTGGCGCGCACGGCATGACCGCGATCACCGCAATCACCGCCCAGAACACGGTCGGCGTCACCGCCGTGCACCCGATCCCGCCCGAGGTGATCGTCGCGCAGGTGCGCGCCGTGCAGGACGACATCGGCGTCGACGCCGTCAAGATCGGGATGCTCGGCACTCCCGCCACGATCACGGCGGTCGCGCAGGCGCTCGACGCGCTGCCGGAGGGCACCCCGGTGGTCCTTGACCCGGTGATGGTCGCCGAGTCCGGAGCCGAGCTGCTCGAACCCGAGGCGCGGTCTCAGCTGATCGAGCAGCTGCTGCCGCGCGCGACCGTGGTCACGCCCAACGTCCCGGAAGCGCGAGCGCTGACCGGGGCCGCACACGGGACCGACGCGCCCGAGCTCGTCCGCGCGGTGCACGCGCTCGGCCCGGCTGTGGTCGTCGTGACCGGCGGCCATCGCGAGCAGGCCGTCGACGTGTTCTTCGACGGCGAGCGGCTCGTCGAGCTGCCCGGCGAGCGCCATCCCGACGGCGCGGCGCACGGTTCGGGCTGCACGCATTCCTCGGTGCTCGCGGCGCGCCTTGCCTGGGGCGACGATCCGCTCGAGGCGGCGCGGGTCGCCAAGCAGATGGCGTCCGAGGCCGTCAAGAACGGTCTCGCGGGCCTTGGATCGGGTCCCGGACCCGTCGATGTGATCGGATTGCGGCGGTGAGTCGTGCAGAACCCGAAAGCGGCACCGGCCGAGCCCGAGCGCTTTGACATAATCCTGCCTGTGCGCTTTCTGAGGATGAAGCCGGGCCATGGCGAGGTGCTGATCGCAGAGGGCGACGTGGAGCTGGCGGAGGACGAGCTGATGCTGATCGAGGAGTTCCGCCGTCAGCTCGACTCTGGCTCGTGGGCGGCCGTGCCGACCACGAGCGAACAAGGGCGCCGCAACTCGATCATGGTGCGCTCGTTCGACGACATTCCCCGGGACGCCGACCGCGTGATCTTCTTCCCGCGCGCGGCGGGCGGCAGATAGGCCGCCGGCTTTGGTGCTGCTGGCGCTTGTCGCGACCGCGCTGGTGGCAATTGCGCTGCTGTCGGACCTGATCATCCCGCGGCTGGAGGGCTTCTGGGAGCGCCACCGGGCGCGGCGCCAGCGGGCTCCGTCTGTGGCCTACGACCCGGGACGCGAGCGCCGCGCCGAGCAGCGTGCGCGATCGCTTCTGCAGTCGTGCGTCAACGACGAGGAGTGGTCGATGTACCGCGACCTCGGCTTCGTCCGCGTGTGGGGCGCGCAGGCTGACGGTCCCGATGACGCCGGAGGCACCGGTGGCGCGCCGTACGCGTACCTGATCTACCCCCACCGCCCGATCGTCGCCTACCTCGCGCAGACGCACCGCCTGCTCAACGAGTACTGCGTAACGTTCCCCGACGACACGCGTCCCTACGGGAGCGCCCGCCTGCCCGACTCAGACGACGTGCTGGCGAAGTGGATGGCGCTCACCGGCGATGAGCGAAGGCTGATCACAACCGCGAACATGCACCTGCCGGGCCGGCAACTGGACCCGGCGTCCGTCAAGCGCGACCTCTGGCGACTGAGCCAATGGGAACGCGCCCGGATGCGCGACGCGGCGGGACGCGAGACGTCGACGTCAGCCGACGCCCCGGGCTGAGCCGAGCGGTCCGAGAGCTCCCGGTACAGTAGGCGCCCGCCATGGCGAGCAGCAACGGACTCGATCCCAAGCACCGCAGCCGCGCCCTGACCGAGGGTCCGGCGCGCGCGGCCGCTCGCGCCTACCTCAAGGGCATCGGCTACGACGACGAGGCCCTGTCCAAGCCGCTCGTCGCGGTCGCCAACACGTGGACCGAGACGATGCCGTGCAACTTCCACCTGCGCGCACTCGGCGCGAAGGTCAAGGAGGGCATCCGCGCGGCGGGCGGAACGCCGATGGAGCTCAACACGATCGCGATCTCCGACGGGATCACGATGGGCACCGCCGGGATGAAGGCATCGCTGGCCAGTCGCGAGGTGATCGCCGACTCGATCGAGCTCGTCTGCGACGCGCACCTGTTCGACGCCGTCGTCGCCATCAGCGGCTGCGACAAGACGATCCCGGCGACCGTGATGGCCCTGTGCCGGCTCGACGTGCCCAGCGTGATGCTCTACGGCGGCTCGATCCTGCCCGGCCACTTCCACGGCGAGCAGGTCACGATCCAGGAGGTGTTCGAGGCGGTCGGTGCCCACGCGGCCGGGCGGATCACCGATCAGGAGCTGACCGAGCTCGAGGACGCCGCTTCGCCCGGCGCCGGCGCCTGCGGCGGCCAGTTCACCGCCAACACGATGGCGATGGCGTTCGAGGTGCTGGGAATCTCTCCAGCCGGTTTCTCGATGGTCCCCGCGGTCAACCCGCGCAAGGTCGACGTCGCTGCCGAAACCGGCCGGCTCGTGATGGACGTGCTCAAGCGCGGCCAGCGCCCCAGCGACATCATCACCCGCGAAGCCCTCGAGAACGCGATCGCCGCAATCGCGTGCAGCGGCGGGTCCACCAACGGCGTCCTGCACCTCCTGGCGATCGCCAAGGAGGTCGGCGTGGACCTGTCGATCGACGACTTCGACCGCATCAGCGAGCGCACCCCGCTGCTGTGCGACCTCAAGCCGTCGGGCAAGTACGTCGCGCCCGACCTCTATGAGGCGGGTGGCGTGCCGCTCGTCCTCAAGCGCCTCAAGGAGGCCGGTCTCCTTCACCCCGATGCCCAGACTGTCACCGGCCGCACCGTCGGCGAGGTCGCCGACGCGGCGCAGGAGACCGACGGCCAGCGGGTGGTCCGCCCCCTCGACGATCCGATCAGCGCGACCGGCGGGCTCGCGATCCTGCACGGCAACCTCGCTCCGGACGGGTGCGTCGTCAAGCTTGCGGGCTACGAGCGCCGCAAGCAGAGCGGCCCCGCGAGGGTGTTCGAGTGCGAGGAGGACGCGATGGCCGCCGTCACCGCGGGCTCGATCAAGGCCGGCGACGTCGTCGTGATCCGCAACGAGGGTCCGGCCGGCGGCCCGGGCATGCGCGAGATGCTGGCGGTCACGGCCGCCCTGGTCGGCGAAGGCCTCGGCGAGGACGTCGCGCTGATCACCGACGGCCGCTTCTCAGGCGCGACCCGCGGGCTGATGGCCGGGCACGTGGCGCCCGAATCTGTCCGCGGCGGCCCGATCGGGATCGTCCGCGACGGCGAGCAGGTGACGCTTGACGTCGAGGCTCGTCGACTGGACGTCGACCTGCCCGACGAAGAGATCGCGGCGCGTCTGGAGGCCTACCAGGCCCCCGACCGAGCACCGGCGAACGTCGCATTGCGCAAATACGCCAAGCTGGTCTCCAGCGCCGCCGAAGGCGCGGTCACGCGCTAGGCGCGCCTGCCCGGCGCACCGCTCGCGCAGCGAACGTCAGCTTTCAGACAGCTTTGATGAAACAACGCTTGCAAACGCGTGGTGCACGCACGTGTATTCCAAGGACAGGGGATGTGGTCGCTACGATTTGCTGGAAAGGTGATTCGTAGTGGCGTTTGAGTCTGAGTCTCGCCCTGCGGTTGGCTCGAATCGACTTTCCCGGAGGGGGCGACGGAAGAGCACCGCATCGCCGCGCCGTTCTGCGCGCGGTCGCTACGCCGTGGCTGCGGGCGTTCTCGCCGTGCTGCTGCTGGCGGCGGGCGCCGCGGTCGCGCTGGTCGTCTCCAAGGCGACCCTATCCGCCGATTCCACGGCGCTTGCGAAGGTCGGGCTCCCACTCGGCGGGGGCACGATCGAGAGCGTGAGCGTCGTCACCGGTCCGCACAGCCGGCCGGTCCAGGTCAGCCTCAAAGGCCACCAGCTCTGGCCCCAGGGGCAGATAACCGCTGGCCGCCAGGTCTCGATCGAGGTCGTCGTCAAGCGTCCCGGCTGGGCGTCCTGGCTGACGGGCAAGACTCAACGCCTCCAGCTCACGTTGACGACCCCGAAGGCGACAGTCCGTCACCGTTACTTGACCGTTCGAAACAGCGCACCGCTGCGGGTGGGCTTCACGCAGCCGGTCGCGACCGTCTTCTACGGCTCCTCCTCGAGCGACCTGAAGACGCGCCTGCTCGATGGGACCCAGGGCAAGGTGACACTGCCCAAGGGCGCTCAGGCAGGGTCCTTGTGGGTCGCGGCCGTCCCGCGCACGTGGGAGACCGCAAAGCCGCAGCTGATCAGCTGGTTCCCGGCCGGCTCCGGGGCATCGGCCCAGGCGTACCCGGCGCCCGGGACGACGATCAAGCCCAACACCCCGATCACGTTGACGTTCTCAAAGCCGATCAGCAAGGCGATCGGGAACACCATGCCGCCGGTCTCGCCCGCAACCGAGGGCTCGTGGCACACGCTCAACGACCACTCGATCGTGTTCCGGCCAGAGGGCTACGGCTACGGCCTCGGCGCCCACGTGAGCATTGCGCTGCCCCACGACGTCACGCTCGTCGGCGGCCAGGAGGCCGGCACGTCTGACGCCGGGCGCTGGAGCATCCCGGCGGGATCGACGGTGCGCCTGCAGCAGCTGCTGGCGACGCTCGGCTACCTGCCGCTGCAGTTCAAGCCCAAGGACTCGGCCCCCCCGATGACGCCCAGCGCACAGGAGGACGCCGCCGTGAATCCGCCCGCCGGGGACTTCACGTGGCGCTACGGCAACGTCCCGAGTGCGCTTCGCGGCTTCTGGTCGCCCGGCGCGGCGGGGGTGATGACCCGTGGCGCGCTGATGGCGTTCGAGAACGACAACGACCTGACGGCCGACGGGATCGCCGGGCCGCAGGTGTGGAAGGCCCTGATCGGCGCCGCCGTCAAGGGCAAGGGCTCCACGTTCGGCTACACGTTCGTGTCGGTGAGCGAAGCCTCGGAGTCGCTGAACCTCTGGCACAACGGGCACACGGTGCTGTCAACGCCGGTGAACACCGGCATTCCGTCTGCTCCGACGGCGACCGGCACCTACCCCGTCTACGAGCACCTCTCGTCGGGCACGATGAGCGGCACCAACCCCGACGGCAGCCACTACAACGACCCCGGGGTTCCCTGGATCAGCTACTTCAACGGCGGCGACGCCCTCCACGGCTTCACCAGGGCCCAGTTCGGGTTCCCCCAGAGCCTCGGCTGCGTGGAGATGCCGCCTACGACGGCCGGCCACGTCTGGCCGTACACGCCCATCGGCACGCTCGTTCACGTCGTCTGACGCTGGTCAAATGAAGGGCATGACGGCGCCTGCGGCGAATAGCCACGACGCGATGACCGATCACTCGATCTCGGCCCCGTGGGTGGCGGCCTTGAACGAATTCGACCAGGACCTCAGACGCCGCGCCGTGGCGGACAAGACCCGCCGGGCGTACGCGATCGACAGCGGCCAGTTCGCGGTCTGGGCGAGCGAGCGAGAGCTGCCGCCGGCGGCGGTGGACCTCCGTGCGCTGCGCCGCTACGCCGCCGGGCTGTCGGAGCGAGGCGCTGCGCCTTCCACGGTCGCGCGCAAGCTGGCGGCCCTCCGTGGCCTGTTCAGAGTGCAGATGGAGCTCGGGAAGCGCTCGGAGAACCCCGCCGACCTGCTGAGCTCGCCCAAGCGCTCACAGCGGCTGCCACGGGTGCTGCGAAGCTCCGAGATCGCGGCGCTGCTGGACCGGATCCCGGCCAACACGCCGCTCGAGCTGCGCGACCGCGCGCTGTTCGAGCTGGCCTACGCTTCCGGGCTGCGCGCCGAGGAGCTCGTGACCCTCGACGTCGAATCGATCGACTTCGACTCCGAGACCACCCGCGTGGAGGGAAAGGGGGGAAGACTCGGCTCGTGCCAGTCGGCGAGCACGCCCTGTCGGCGATGGATCGCTATCTGGCCAAGGGCCGTCCCGCCCTCGACACATCCGCTCCGGGCAACGAGCGCGCCCTGTTTCTGTCAAAGACCGGCAGGCGGCTGAGCACGTCCGATGTGCGGCGCCGCTTGCGGACCTGGGCACGTCAGGCGACCGGCCGCGCGCCGGCGCTCGCCGACGCTCACCCACACGCCCTGCGCCATTCGTTTGCAACCCATCTCCTGGAGGGCGGCGCCGACCTCCGGGTGATCCAGGAACTGCTTGGCCACGCGGCCATTTCGACGACGCAGGTCTACACTCGGGTAGAGTCGGCGCGCTTGAGATCGGCGTACGCGCGCGCCCATCCTCGGGCCTAGCAACCGCGAGAGCTAGGGGTACCACTGGACACGAACGTCAAAGCGATCGAGCTTCAAGATCTGTGGAGGCGCTACAAGGCCTCCGGTGATCAGCGTGCTCGCGAGCGCCTCGTGGTGGCGTACTCGCCGCTGGTCAAGTACGTCGCCGGGCGGATGAGCTCGGGGCTGCCCGCGCACGTCGAGGAGTCCGATCTCATCTCCTACGGCTTGGGCGGCCTGATCTCGGCGATCGAGCGGTTCGACCTCTCGCGCGAGATCAAGTTCGAGACCTACGCGATCACCCGCATCCGCGGCGCGATCATCGACGAGCTGCGCACGCTGGACTGGGTGCCGCGCTCGGTGCGCGCCAAGGCCCGCGAGATCGAGCGCGCCAACATGAAGCTCGAGGCCCGCTTCCAGCGCGCTCCCACCGACGAGGAGATGGCGACCGAGCTCGACCTCAGCGTCGACGACTTCCAGGAAGCGCTGGTGCAGATCTCCAACTCCACGATCGTGGCCCTCGACGAGCTGTGGAGCGTGTCCGACGCGACCGGCGACGCGATCTCGCTGCTCGACACGCTGCCCGACCGCGGCGCGCCCGACCCCCAGCAGCTCGTCGACCAGAGCGAGCTGCGCGACCGGATCGCCGACGCGATCGCCGCGCTGCCCGAGCGCGAGAAGCTGGTCGTGGCGCTGTACTACTACGAGAACCTGACGCTCCGAGAGATCGGCGAGGTGCTCGGGGTCACCGAGTCGCGCGTCTCCCAGCTTCACACCAAGGCTGTGCTGCGGCTGCGCTCCAAGCTGGCCGGCGAGTTGGATTAGCGGCCGGGCTAGGACTATCCTCGCCTCATGACACGTGATGAGGCGATCGCTGAGGTGCAGCGCAGGCGAGCTGCAGAGCCCGGTGTCAGCTGGATCGCCACCCAACGAGATGGGGATTGGACCGTTGCGAGCGTCGGCGTGGCGCCGGTCGAGGTGACCGGGACGGCAACGAAGCCACCGCCGGCCGCGCCTCAGAGCGATCCGCATTCCGCCGTTGAGCGCGCCGCGTGGTTCGCCGGCGGCGGAGCCTGAACTCCGCCGCGAACCCCGCGTTCACAAACGGGTATCTTCGCTTTTTCGGCGTACCAGCGCAGCCAAGAGAGAGGAGTAAGGCATGCACAAGCCCGCGGATCGCATCCGCAATGTGGCGCTCGTCGGCCACCGCGGTAGTGGTAAGACGTCCCTGCACGAGGCGTTGTTGTTCCAGGCAGGGGCTGTCAACCGGCTTGGTTCCGTCGTGGACGGGACCACGGTGTCTGACTCCGATCCCGACGAGAAGGCCCGCCAGATGTCGATCTCCGCGGCGCTGTCGTCGTTCGAGTGGCAGGAGCGCAAGGTCAACCTGCTCGACACCCCCGGCGATTCCAGCTTCGTCGCCGATGCGCTTGGCGCCCTGCGGGTCTGCGAATCCGCCGTGTTCGTCGTCAACGCCGTGATGGGCGTCGAAGTCCACACGACCCGGCTGTGGCAGCGCGCCGCCGAGCTGGACCTGGCCCGCCTGGTGTTCGTCAACATGCTCGACCGCGAGCGCGCGGACTTCTTCAGGACGCTGGAGTCGCTGAAGTCGGCGTTCGGCTCGCACGTCGTCGCCACCGAGATCCCGATCGGCGCAGAGCACGACATCTCCGGCGTGATCGACCTCGTCGACATGAAGGCCTACCGCTACGACTCCGCCGACCGCGGCAGCTGCTCCGAGATCCCGATCCCCGACGAGCTTGTCGAGCAGGCGCAGGAGTACCGAGAGAAGCTGATGGACGAGGTCGCCGAGAACTCCGACGCGCTGATGGAGCGCTACCTCGAGGGCGAGGAGATCTCTCACGAGGAGATCGTCACGACGCTCAAGGAAGGCACGAACCACGGCGCCCTGTTCCCCGTGACCTGCGGCGTCGCGACCCAGAACCTTGCCACCAACCGCCTGCTCGACGCGATCGTCGAGGACCTGCCGTCACCGGTCAAGCACGGCGGTCTCGATGTCGGCGAGCTCACGCTCGAGCCCAACGAGGACGCGGAGCTGTTCGCCTATGTGTTCAAGACCCGCGCCGACCCATTCGCTGGGCGCATCAACCTGTTCCGCGTCTACCAGGGCGTGCTCAAGCAGGACTCGCAGCTGCTCAACACGCGCACTCACACCAAGGAGCGCATCGGGCAGCTCGTCACCTTCGAGGGCGGCGACACCGGGCACACCACGGAGTTCGGTCCGGGCGACATCGGCGCCGTCGCCAAGCTCAAGGAGACCAAGGCCGGCGACTGGCTGGCCGCGCGCGACGAGCCCATCCAGATGCCGAGCATCAAGCTCCCGGCGCCCGTGATGGCGTTCGCCGTAGAGCCCAAGAGCAAGGGCGACGAGGAGAAGGTGTTCACCGCTTTGCGGCGTCTACAGGAGGAGGACCCGACGATCGACCTCCATCGCGACCCGCAGACCGGCGAGCAGATCGTCGCCGGGCTCTCGCAGGTCCACGTCGAGGTGATCGTCGGCCGGCTGAAGTCGCGGTTCGGCGCCGAGGTCAACCTCAAGCCGCCGCGAGTGCCCTACCAGGAGACGATCCGCAAGTCCGCCAAGGCGCACGGGCGCCACAAGAAGCAGACCGGCGGCCGTGGCCAGTTCGGCGACTGCCACATCGAGATCGAGCCGCTCGAGCCCGGTGCGGGCTTCGAGTTCGTGGACGCGATCAAGGGCGGCGTGATCCCGCACGGCTTCATCCCGGCTGTCGAGAAGGGTGTCATCGAGGCGATGAACGAGGGAGTCGTGGCCGGCTATCCGGTCAAGGACGTCAGGGTCCGCCTCTACGACGGCTCCTACCACACCGTCGACTCGTCGGAGATGGCGTTCAAAGTCGCCGGCTCGCTGGCCATGAAACAGGCCATGGAGCAGGCCGGGCCGGTGCTGCTCGAGCCGATCATGCTCGTGACCGTCAACGCCCCGGAGGACTCGGTGGGAGACGTGATCGGCGACCTCAACTCCCGTCGCGGCAGGCCGCTCGGGATGGAGCCCGTCGGCGCCGGGATGACCGAGGTCAAGGCCGAGGTGCCGATGTCGGAGATGCTGTCCTACGCCCCGGATCTGCGGTCGATCACCGGTGGCCAGGGCGAGTTCACGATGGACTTCCTGCGCTACGAGGAGGTTCCCGGGCATCTCGCCGGCAAGGTCGTCGACGAGGCCCGTGCCGAGAAGGAGGCCGTCAAGGCCTGAGAGATCCGCCCGTCCGGCGGCTGAAACTGCATTCAAGCGAGGGCGTGTACCCTCGAACTCCGTGGCTACCAGGGACATTCGGACTACGAACTCGCATACGTCGTGCGACGTGTGCGGAAGAACGCTGCTTCGAGGCGAGCGCGCAGAGGTGTACCTGAACGGCGGAGTGCGCCGCGAGGTCTGCGAGCTGTGCACTTCGCGGGCGCTTCACGAGGGCTGGATCCGCGAGGGCACGATGCCCCCCGGCGACGGCAGGGAGGGCCGTCCGGATCGGCGCCGCTCGTTCCTGAGCCGCCTGCTCGCCAAGCGCGAAGCCCCCGCCAGAAGCGCCGCGCCGGCTGCCTCGATCCCGGAGGAGTTCGGGGAGCGTGCGCCTGAGCCGGCACCTGCGCCCGAGGCTGCACCGAGGCGCGACCGGGTCCGGGAGCGCCTGCGCGAGCCCAGGCACGTCCGCGCGATCCCGACCAGCGCAGAGCACAAGATCGCCTCCGCGGTTGATCTGTTCAACGGCTCTGAGCACCGACGGACGATCGCCGGCGTGGCGCGGTCGCTGGGCGCCCCGACCGTGTCCGTGCGCCCCGCCGAGGAGGGTTTGAGCCTCGTCAACGTGGTGGCCTCGTGGGAGCTTTGCTGGTACCGCTACGAGGTCGATCTGTCCGAGGAGGTCCCGACCGTCCGGCTGAGCGCGCAGGGGTACGAGCTCGACGAGCTGCCGGCCGAGGAACTCAGCCCCAACGCCGTCTCCGATGAGCGCGGCTCGCTCTCTTTGAGCGCGTGAGGGTCCGGCTAGACGAAGGTACGATGGCCCTCGATCAGGGCCCTCGTTAGCATCCGGGGCCGTGATCTACTGCGTAGTCCCAGAAGCGCTCGCAGAAGAGCTGTTCGGCAAGCTGACCGAGTACTACGCCGACGACCCGAACGTGACCGTGATCGTCGACCGGCGCAAGGCCTCCCGCCGCAAGCCGGGCGCATCGGACTCCGACCACAACAATCGGGAGGTCCGCGACCGCAGGCGGCCGCGGGTGACCGGCGAGCTTCCGGAGCTTGCGACCGAGTGAGGGCGGCGCCGCCCGGCCGGGACCACGGCGGGAAGCAGTGATTTGAAGCTCGTCGTCAATGTTGACGGCGGCGCGCGGGGCAACCCGGGCCCGGCGGCGATCGGAGTCGTGGTGTCGGAGCCGGACGGAACCGTGATCGACGAGGTCGCGGAGCGGATCGGCGTTGCGACCAACAACGTCGCCGAGTACCGCGCCGTGCTCAAGGGCATCGAGCGGGCACAGGCGCTCGGTGCGGGCGAGGTGGAGCTGATCGGCGACTCCGAGCTGGTTGCGCGTCAACTGACCGGCGCCTACAAGGTCAAGCACCCCTCTATGAAGCCGTTGCACGCGGAGGCGCTGGCGGCGCTCAGCGGCTTTGACAGGTGGCGGATCCGGACCGTTCCGCGCGCGCAGAACGCCCGCGCCGACGCGCTCGTGAACGCCGCGCTCGACGCCGCCGCATGATCGAAACGCCCGCCGTTGTAACCTCTCAGCCGTGACCGATGCCCTGATCGAGCTCAGCGAGCGGCTCGAGGACGCTGCCGGACAGCTTCGAGCGGGGGCGCTGGATCCTGCCGAGGCACTGGCGCTGATCGAGGAATGCGCGCGGATGGCGTCGGAGGCCGCCGCGCAGGTCGACGAGCGGGCGCGCGCCGCGCTCGAGCCTCTGCCCGACCTTCCCGGCCAGCTGCCGCTGCCAGCAGCTTGACATTGCCCAGCGCCGCCGTCGTGGCGTCCTTGTATCCCGACCACCTGCGTGCCGAGGTGGAGCGGTATCTCGAGACGCTGCGGTTCTCCAGCGAGCCCGCGTCAACCGGGCTTGACGAAGCGATGCGCTATTCGCTGCTGGCGGGCGGCAAGCGGATCCGGCCGGTGCTGGCGCTGGCCACGGCTCGGGCGATCGGGCGCGAGTCGGAGTGGGCGCTCCCGCTGGCTGCGGCGATCGAGCTCATCCACACCTACTCGCTGATCCACGACGACCTGCCGGCGATGGACGACGACGACCTGCGCCGGGGTCGCCCCACTTGCCACCGGATGTTCGGGGAGGACGTTGCGATCCTGGCAGGCGACGGGCTGTACGCCGAGGCCTTTGCGCTGCTGCTCGGCAGACAGCAGGCCGACCCGGCCAGCCTGCTGGAGGCGGCCCGCGAGCTGGCCGCCGCGACCGGTGTTCAGGGGATGGTGGGCGGCCAGTACATAGATGTCGCGCGCACAGCGGCGGACGATGCAGCCGGTCTGCGTCACCTGCATGAGATGAAGACCGGGCGGCTGATCGCCGCTAGCATCGAATGCGTTCTGCTCCTCGACGGCTCGGCCCAACCTGCCACAATCTCGGGATTGCGCGCCTTTGCCGGCGAGCTGGGCGTCCTTTTCCAGATCGTGGATGACATTCTTGACGTGACTGGATCTCAGGAGGCGCTCGGCAAGACCCAAGGCAGTGATGAGCGGCTTGGCAAGCGCACCTACGTCACCGAATTCGGTCTGGACGGGGCGCGCAGGCTGGCCGGCGAGTCGCACGACCGCGCCCGTGCGGCTTTGACCCAGTCGGGGCCGATCGACGCCGCCGAGCTGGAGCAGATCACAGACTTCATCGCGACCCGCACCTTCTGATGACCGAGTTCCTTCATCGAATCGACAAGCCCCAGGACCTGCACGCCCTCGACGACGACCAGCTGCAGGCGCTCGCCGACGAGGTCCGGGCCCACATCATCGACACCGTAGGGGAGGTCGGAGGCCACTTCGGCGCCAATCTCGGGACGTGTGAGATCGCCGTCGCGCTGCACTCGCTGCTCGACTCTCCGCGCGACAAGATCCTCTGGGATGTGGGCCACCAGGCCTACCCCCACAAGGTCCTGACCGGTCGCCGCGATCAGCTGCAGACGATCCGGCGCTATCAGGGCCTGGCGCCATTCTGCGCCATTCACGAGTCCCGCCACGACATCATGGGCGCGGGGCACGCCTCGACCGCGATCGGCTACGCCGTCGGGATCAAGGAGGCGATGCGCGCCGGTCACGGCGAGGACGGGAAGGTCGTCGCTGTGGTCGGAGACGGGGCGATGACCGGCGGCGTCGCGTTCGAGGCCGTCCACCAGGCCGGCGGTAACGGAACCCCGATCGTCGTCCTGCTCAACGACAACGGCATGTCGATCGCCCCAAACGTGGGAGCGCTCTCACGCTACTTCAACCGCGTCCGCCTGAACCCGAAGCTCTGGCACGCTCGCGAGGACGTCGAGGGTGGCCTGACCAAGCTTCCCGCGCTCGGCGGGACCTTCGAGCGGCTCGGCCCGCACGTCAAGGAGTCGATCAAGGCGTTCTGGGCGCCGGGGCTGTGGTGGGAGGAGCTCGACTTCGCCTACATGGGCGTGATCGACGGGCACAACGTGCGCGCGCTGCGCCGCGCCCTCCGGGAAGCGCTCGCCGCCGAGCGTCCCGTCGTCGTCCATTGCGCCACGGTCAAGGGCAAGGGCTTCGCGCCGGCCGAGGACGGCGGCCTGGAGGGGATGGAGAAGTGGCACGCGGCCAAGCCCAAGTCGATCGCCCACGGCGCCCCCGCCGCTCAGGTCCGCAAGCCGTCCAACGCCAAGCCCTCCCCGCCGCAGTACACGCAGGTGTTCGGCGACGCGCTCGTGGACGAGTGCCGCCGCGACGACCGCGTGATCGGGATCACCGCCGCGATGAACTCGGGGACCGGCCTCAACATCCTGCAGCGTGAGCTGCCCGATCGCTACTACGACGTGGGCATCGCCGAGCAGCAGGCGGTGCTGTTCGCCGCCGGGCTCGCGCTTCAGGGATGCAAGCCCGTCGCCGCGATCTACTCGACGTTCCTGCAACGCGCGTACGACCAGATCGTGCACGACGTCTGCCTCCAGAAGCTCAACGTCACGTTCGTGATGGACCGCGCCGGGCTGGTGGGAGACGACGGTCCCACGCACCACGGGGTGTTCGACATCGCCTACCTGCGCTGTCTGCCGAACATCGTGCTGATGGCGCCGCGCGACGAGGCGATGCTCGTGCACATGCTCCGCACCGCCCTGAGCCACGACGCCGGCCCGGTCGCATTGCGCTACCCCCGCGGGGAGGCCGTCGGGGTGCCGCTGCCCCAGCGCCCGCAGGCGATCGAGATCGGCACCGGCGAGATCCTCCGTGAGGGGGACCGAGTCGCGCTGCTTGGCTATGGCACGGGCGTGGGCAAGGCGCTGGCCGCCGCCGACATCCTGGCCGATCACGGCATCTCGGTGACCGTCGCCGACGCGCGGTTCGCAAAGCCGATCGATGCCGGGCTTGTCGCCCAGCTCGCCGCCGAGCACGAGCTGCTCGTCACGGTCGAGGAGGGCGTGCTCGCCGGCGGATTCGGCTCGGCGGTCTGGGAGACGCTTTCCGACGCCGGGCTGAGCGCGCGGATCCTCCGCGTCGGGCTTCCCGATCGCTATGTGACCCACGGTGCCCCCCGCCTGCTGCACGAAGAGGTGGGCTTCACCGGCGAGCGCATCGCCGAGCGGATCGAGGCCGCGGTCGGCGAGCACTCCGGCGTCGTCTAGTACGGGCACTAGTACAACCGTCCATCAAGCGTCTAGTTGGGCCGCAGGGGGTCCAGTCCGGCGTCTCGGATGCCGACCACGGGACCGATGCCCGCAGAAGCCCTCAGAGTCGCGTACGACAACGTCCCGGAGTCGGCGGGTGACGTGCTGCTGTCACGTCAGCCGGTCGTGGACGCCTCGATGCGCGTCATCGGGTACCGCGTCGCCTACGCGACGCTGGAGGGCGGAGACGCCGTCTCGTCGGGTCCCGGATCTTCCACGCGACTGTTCGGCGATGTGATCAGCGCCGTGGGCCTCGACGAGCTGGTGGGCTCCAACGTCGCCCATCTCCCGGTCGCCCGCGACCTGCTGGTGACGCTTGGGATTCCGCCCGTACGGCCCGATCGCGTGGTGCTGCGGGTCTCATACGAGACGGCTTGCGACCCGGAGCTGCAGTCGATCCTCTCGACGCTCGCGAGCCGCGGCTTCGCGCTCTCGCTCGCCAACCTGCCGGGGCCTCAGGCCGACCTTTCTCTGCTCGACGTGTTCAGCACCGTCGAGGTGGACTTCGGCAGCTGGGACGAGCTCGACGCCGCCGCGGTGGTTCCGCGGATCCTGGCCGGTCACGGGGCTCCGCTCGCTTCAGGGCTGATGAACCACAGTGATTTCGAACTTGCCAAGGCGCTCGGCTTCCAGCTGTTCGTCGGTCCGTTCTTCGCGGCTCCTCGCGTCGCCTCCGCGCGCCAGGTCCCGGTCGGCGCCCTGCAGGGGCTGGCATCCATCGCCCGGCTTCAGGGGGATGCCCAGATCGAGGACCTCGAGAAGATCATCGATCGCGACCTCGGCCTCAGCGTCAAGCTGCTGCGCTACATCAACTCCGCCTACTTCGGCGTACGGGCAGAGATCCTGTCGATCCGCCAGGCCGTGATGATGCTGGGATCGCGTGGCGTCGCTCGCTGGGCGCTGCTGATCTCGCTGGCCGGCGGTCCGAGCACTCCCCGCGAGCTCTCGGTGCTGGCTCTCACCCGTGCCCGGATGTGCGAGATCCTCGGCACCGGAAACTCGGACATCGGCGGCGACCAGCTGTTCACGACGGGGCTGCTGTCGGTCGCCGACGCGTTGCTTGGGCTGCCGCTGGAGCAGGTGGTTGAGGAGCTGCCGCTGGCCGACGAGGTCACGCAGGCGCTGCTGTGGCGGGCCGGTCCGGCCGGAGCCATCCTCGACGCGGCCGTGGCGTACGAGCGCGGAAGCTTTGCCGCAGACAGTCTTCAGGGCCACCGGAGGGACGCCGGAGACGCCTACCGCCAGGCGCTACGCTGGGCGCAGTCCACGGTTGCGGAGATCGCGTAGCCGCCCGACAGCTTCGGCACGCAGGGTGCCCGGAGAAATGAAACGGCCCGCCGTATGGCGGGCCGTTTCTGCGTGGAGAGGAGAGATGTCTCCGTGCTTTGGTGTGTGGGAGGAAGTTTTCGTTGCAGGCCGCTGTGGCGGGGTCGGGCTGTGGCTAGGCGGCCTCCACGTACCGGGTGCCGAGGTTCAGGCACACCAGCACGCCGGTCATGATCGCCAGGAAGATCGCGGCGGTGGCGTCGCCGGCGGCGGCCACGCCGAGGGCTGCGGCGGCCGTCGCCACCGCAAGCAGGCTGTCGAGGTGAGCGCGCCACGTGGTGGCGTACCGTCCGGGGGCGATGAACGTCAGGCCAAGGCCGATCTCGATCGCGCCCAACGTCGCCGTCAGAATCAGCCCAGCGACCTGGAAGTGCAGGAATGCCGGCGCCAGGAACATCACCATCCCCAGCAGCACGGCGATCGCGCCGTGGGCCGGCAGGCTCACTTGTCTGCGTAGATAGGTCACGGTTCCATGGTGAAACACCTGGAGAGCGAACTCTGTGATCTCGATCACGTACCGTTCGGCGCCGATGAGACGCGTTCGGCTTGACACGCTGCTCTCGGAACGGGGCATGTTTCCGTCCCGCACACGTGCCGCGGCGTCGGTTCTCGCGGGCGACGTGCTCCTGCTCCCGGGGCGCCGGCGCGCCGACAAGCCCGGGCAGCTGGTTGCGGAGGACGTCGAGGTCGAGCTCCGCGACGTGCCGCAGTTCGCGTCACGCGGAGGGATCAAGCTGGCCAACGCGCTCGATCTGCTGGCGGTCGATGTCGCGGGGCGGTCCGCGCTCGACGTGGGCGCGTCGACCGGGGGGTTCACCGACTGCCTGCTCCAACGTGACGTGGCCCACGTCGTCGCGCTCGACGTGGCCTACGGGGAGCTCGACTGGCGGCTGCGCAACGATCCAAGGGTGACGGTGATCGAGCGCCGCAACGCGCGCTCGCTGCGCCCAGATGAGCTTCCATACGCGCCCGACCTGATCGTGATCGACGTCTCCTTCATCTCGCTGGCGAAGGTGCTCGGAGCCGTGCTGGCGTGCGCGGCGGAGCGCTTCGACTGCCTGGCGCTGGTCAAGCCCCAGTTCGAGGTGGGCCGCGGGGCGGTGGGCAAGGGCGGCGTGGTGCGAGACCCGGCCGCGCGCCGCGGTGCGCTGCTGGGCGTGGCTCGGGCGGCGTCGGAGCTGGGCGCGGCTGTGGCCGGGTTTGCGAGCTCGGGCCTCCCGGGTCCGAAGGGAAACCTCGAGACGTTCGTGTGGCTTGCGGAGGCGGCGCGAGAGCCGGTGGCGGATGTCGAGCGGGCGGTGGCGGAGGTCGAGCCCTTGACCCCGGTCGCGGAGGTAGGGCCGTGAACCCGGTTCGCACTGCCACCGTGTTCACGCATCGCCGCCCGACCGAGACGGGCCCGGCGGTCAACTTCCTCGTCGACATGGCGCGCGACGTCGGCGCCGTGCTTCGGTTCGACCCCGCCGAGACCCGCAAGCACCGGCTCGAGCTGGCCGAGGGCCTCGAGCTCGACGCGCCGGTGCGCCAGGATGTCGACATCTGCTTCGCGCTGGGCGGCGACGGGACGATCCTCAGTGCGCTGCGCACGTACGCAGGCACGAGCGTTCCCGTGTTCGGCATCAACTTCGGCGAGATCGGGTTCCTCGCGACCGTCGACCGCGACGCCGCACGATCGGGCTTCAGGCGGGCGTTCGCAGGTGAGTTCGAGGTGCTCGCGCTGCCCGGCATCAGCGTTTCGGGGGGCGGCGAGGAATGGCTGGCGATCAACGACGTCTCGATGCACCGCCAGCCCGGTAACCGGGTCGCGGACCTGGCCTATGGCGTCGCCACCGACGAGGTCGGCCGGGTGCACTGCGACGGCCTGGTGGTCGCCACGCCGGCCGGGTCGACGGGCTACAACCTCGCCAACGGCGGGCCGGTGATGGCCTGGGGCGTCGAGGGGTTCGTGGTCTCGTTCATCGCGCCGCATTCGCTGACCGCGCGGTCCCTCGTGGTTTCGCCCACCGATGTCCTGACCGTCCACAATCGCTCCCGGGAGGAGCCGGTCGACGTGACCGTCGACGGGCGGCCGGTCAGCGTGCTCGCTCCGGGCGAGCAGGTCGAGGCGCGGTTCGTCGACAACCAGGGATCGCTCGCGCAGGTCGCGGGCGCCACGTTCTACGAGCGCCTGCGTCAGAAGTTCGGGCGCCTGGCGACCGCGACGTAGCCGGGCGTCCGCGCTCGTCGCCGAAGCCCAGCCGATCCGTCGGCGGCGCCTGGTAAACCGGACGCCATGCTGCAGGAGCTGCGCGTCGAGAATCTGCTGTTGCTGGACCGGGCCGAGCTTCGCCTGTCTCCGGGCCTGAACGTGCTCACGGGCGAGACCGGCGCCGGCAAGACGCTGCTGGCCCAGGCGCTCGACCTGCTGCTCGGCGGGCGCGCGGGAAGCGGCATCGTCAGGGGCGGCGCCGCCGAGGCATACGTGGAGGGCGTCTTCTCGCGGCCGGACTCGCTCGATCCCGAGCTGGCCGAGCGGCTGCCCGATGACGCTGAGGAGATCGTGCTGGCCCGCAGGGTGTGGCCCGACGGGCGCACCCGCGCGTACGTCTGTGGCAGGTCGGCCACGGTCGCGGACCTCCGCGATCTCGGGGGCCGCCTGGTCGCCTTCTACGGACAGCACGAGCATCGCAAGCTGATGCTCTCAACCGCCCAGCTCGACATCCTCGACGCTCACTGCGGCCCACCTCAGATGGAGCTCCGGGAACGGCTCGCCGACACCTACGAGCGCGTCCGTGCCACCGAGCAGCGGATCGCCGAGCTTCGGGAGATGGCCGGCGCACGTGAGCGCGAGCTCGACCTGCTCGCGTTCGAGCTGGACGAGATCGAAGCCGTCGCCCCGAGCGAGGAGGAAGAGGCAAGCCTCGTGGCCGACCGTGACCGGCTGCGTCATCTCGACGCGCTGCGGCTCGCAGCGTCAGCCGGAGCGGAGGCGGTCTCGCCCGACGGTGGGGGAGGGGTCTCTGAGTTGCTCGCCCAAGCCGAGCAGCAGCTCGAGGGCGTCGCCGGGATCGACCCACGGTTGCAAGCCATGTCCGAGCGGCTCCAGGCGCTGCGCTACGAGGCCGAGGATCTCGGCCAGGAGCTGCGCGCCTACCTGCTCGAGCTCGAACCGGACGGCGGCGAGGGCAGCGGTCCGGCGTCGCTCGAGGCCGTCGAGGAGCGCCTGGCCCTGTTCGCCCGGCTGCAGCGCAAGCACGGCGGCACGATCGCCGAGGTCTTGGCTCACGCCGAGCGCTGCCGAGCCAGGCGTGAGCAGCTCGAGCATGCGGACACCGCGCTGGAGTCCGGAGAGGAGGAGCTGGCCAGGGCCCGTTCAGAGCTCGACGGGCTGGCGGCCGAGCTGTCTGAGCGCCGCCGGAAAGCCGCGCCCGTGCTCGCCGAGGCGGTCCGAGCGCGTCTCGCCGAGCTCGCGATGCCCGACGCGACCTTCGAGGTCGAGCTGCGCCCGCGCCCTGACGGATGCGGTCCGCGCGGGGCCGACGTCGTCGAGCTGATGATTGCGGCGAACCCCGGCATGCCGGCAGGGCCGCTGCGCGAGATCGCCTCGGGCGGCGAGCTCTCACGGGTGATGCTCGCGCTGCTGACCGTGGCCCATGCCGACGCCGACGCCGGCGCCGGCGCCGGCGGCTCCGCCGAAGCGGAGGGTCCTCTCCTCGTGTTCGACGAGATCGACGCCGGCATCGGCGGGCACACCGCACGGGCGGTCGGCGAGCACCTGCGCGACCTGGCCGCTGGGCGCCAGCTGCTGTGCATCACGCACCTGCCGCAGGTGGCGGCGCTCGCCTCCCGGCACTTCACGATCGCCAAGGACACCGGCATCGTGCCGGCCACCACGAGCGTGACCGAGCTCGGCGGCGATTCGATCGTGGGCGAGCTCGTGCGGATGCTCGGCGCGGGGGAGGGCGACCGCGCCGCCAAGCAGCACGCCCGCCAGCTGCTCAAGGCCGCCGCCTGAGTGGTGCCTTGCGGCGGCCCGGCGAGATCCAATCCAGCACGTTGCGGAGTCTCGGGGGCAGAGCGCTGACCCGGCGGCGCGGACTGTCCGCACGGGCCGCTACGGTCAGGTTCGTAATCGGCAGCTAGACTCGGGAGTCAGTTTGATGGCCCCAGGTGAGACGCGTTTCATCTTCATAACCGGCGGGGTCGTCTCGTCGCTTGGTAAGGGCATCGCCGCAGCTTCGATTGGGCGACTGCTGGTGGCCCGCGGGCTGGACGTCCAGCTCCAGAAGTTCGACCCGTACATCAACGTCGACCCGGGGACCATGTCGCCCTACCAGCACGGCGAGGTGTTCGTGACCGAGGACGGCGCTGAGACCGACCTCGACCTGGGCCACTACGAGCGGTTCACGAGCGCGAACACGAGCCGCGCCTCGAACGTCACCGCCGGCGGGATCTACAACACCGTGATCCGTCGCGAGCGCCGCGGCGACTACCTCGGCGCGACCGTCCAGGTGGTCCCGCACATCACCGACGAGATCAAGCACCGGATCAAGCTGATGGCGGAGTCCAGCGACGTCGACTTCGTGATCACCGAGATCGGCGGCACGGTGGGCGACATCGAATCGCTCCCGTTCCTCGAAGCGATCCGGCAGTTCCCCGTCGATGTCGGCCGGCGGCGGTGCATGTTCATCCACCTGACGCTCGTGCCCTACATCAGCCACGCGGGCGAGCTCAAGACCAAGCCGACGCAGCACTCCGTCAACGAGCTGAGGCGAATCGGAATCGCGCCCGACATGGTCGTGTGCCGCTCGGAATCGGAGCTCTCGCAAGACATCCGCCGCAAGATCGCCCTGTTCGCAAGCCTTCCCGTCGAAGCGGTCGTCTCGGCCCGCGACGTGCCCGACATCTACCAGGTGCCGCTGGTGTTCAACTCCCAGGGCGTCGACAACTACATCCTGCAGGAGCACTTCGGGCTCGACGCCGCGCCACCCGACCTGAGCGGCTGGGAAGCGATCACGCGCCGCGCCGGCGAGCCGGGCCGCACCGTGCGGATCGCGCTCGTCGGCAAGTACGTCCAGCTCGAGGACGCCTACCTGTCGGTCGCCGAGGCACTCAAGCATTCGGCCATTCACCACGGCTGCAAGGTCGAGATCGACTGGGTCGACTCCGAGACGGTCGGCGACCCGAAGGTCGCCGCGCGACTGGAGCGCGCCGACGGCATCCTGATCCCCGGAGGCTTCGGCGGTCGCGGCTGGGAGGGCAAGATCCGCGCCGCCCGCACCGCGCGCGAGCGCAAGATCCCGTACCTGGGCATCTGCCTGGGCATGCACGTCGCGGTCAGCGAGTTCGCTCGCCACGTGGCCGGCATGGAGGGCGCCAACTCGACCGAGATGGACCTCGAGACGCCGTTCCCGGTGATCGACCTGCTCCCCGAGCAGAAGGAGATCGCCGACATGGGCGGGACCATGCGCCTGGGAGCGGATCCGGTCAAGCTGCACGACGGCACGCGGATCCGCCGGCTCTACGACGAGCCCGTCGTCTACGAGCGTCACAGGCATCGCTACGAGGTCAACAACCACCTCCGCAAGCGGCTCGAGACGGCCGGGCTGATGTGCTCGGGCACGTCCCCCGACGAGCGCCTCGTGGAGGCGATCGAGCTGTCTGAGGACGATCACCCGTTCTACGTCGCGTCGCAGTACCACCCCGAGTTCAAGTCGCGGCCCGAGCGCCCGGCGCCGCTGTTCAGGGAGTTCGTCGGCGCCGCTCTGACTCACGCGGCGGACACGGCCACAGACGACCAGCCCGCCAGCCAGCGCAGCGAGGCCGACGCCTCTCGCGCCGGCGCCCTGTGAGGCAGGCCACCGAGGCAGGGACGCCGTGAGGCGCGCCACCGACGCCGAGCGCGAACGGCTTCACGACACGTTCGCGACGCTGTGTCGGATCGACAGCCCCTCGGGCCACGAGCGGGCGTGCGCCAACTGGGTGTCGGCGGAGCTCAGGCGGATCGGGCTCGACGTCGACGAGGACGGCGCCGGCCCCGCGGCCGGATCCGACGCGGGCAACCTGCTGTCGCGCGTCGACGGGACCGAGGACCGCAGCATCGCCCTGTGCGCGCACCTGGACACCGTGCCGCTGGCAGCACCGGTCGACCCGGTGCTCGTCAACGGCGGCTGGGAGAACGCCAACGACGGCATCCTCGGCGCTGACAACAAGGCCGCGGTCGCCGTGATGCTCGAGCTCGCGCGCCGGCTGAAAGGAGCGCCACAGCCGCCCGCCGTCGGGATCGAGCTGGTGTTCACCGTCTGCGAGGAGGTCTCGCTGCGCGGCTCGCGCGAGTTCGACACGAGCAGCCTTCGCAGCAGCTTCGGCTACGTGTTCGACCACGCCACGCCGATCGGCGAGATCGTGCTCGCCTCGCCCACGCACTACCGGATCTTCGCCGAGCTGCACGGGCGCGCCGTGCACGCGGGCATCCGCCCCGAAGACGGACGCAGCGCGATCGCCGCCGCGGCGTCAGCGATCGCGTCGATGCGGCTGGGGCGCCTCGACCCCGAGACGACCGCGAACGTCGGCACGATCGCCGGCGGCAGCGCGATCAACGTGGTGCCCGATCGCTGCACGCTCGAGGCCGAGGCTCGCAGCCTCGACGCGGCTCGCGCGGAGGCCGTCGCGACCGAGATGGTCGATCACCTCCAGGACGCCGCCAATGCTCACGAATGCGACCTCGACGTGACCGTGCAGCGGATGTTCGAGGGCTACCGCACGCGCCCCAAGGCTGCGCAGGTGACGCTCGCCGAGGAGGCGCTTCGCGCCTGCGGGTATGAGCCCAGCCACATCGTCACCGGCGGCGCATCGGACGCGAATTCGTTCGAGACTCAGGGCTTTGCCTGCACGAACCTCGCGAACGGGACCGAGCGAAACCATCAGCCCGACGAGCGCGTCAGCGTCGAAGCGCTCGAGGGGATGTTCGATGTCGCGATCGCGCTAGTGGAGGAGGCCGCCAGGTGAGCGAGTTCGAACCGATCGGAGTCGACGTGACGTGGGAGGGAAAGCTGATCCAGGTGGGCATCGAGCGCTTCCGTCACGCCGACGGGGCCGAGGTGACGCGCGAGAAGGTGTGGCACCCGGGCGCGGTCGGGATCCTGGCAGTCGACTCAGACAACGTGTGGCTTACGCGACAGCCCCGCGAGGCGGTCGGCGAGCAGGCATCGCTCGAGATCCCGGCCGGCAAGCTCGACGTGGAAGGGGAGACGCCGCTGCAGGCGGCGGCCAGAGAGCTAGGAGAGGAGATCGGCAAGCGCGCGGCCAACTGGGACGAGCTGATGTGGTTCTACACCAGCCCCGGCTTCAGCGACGAGCGCATCTGGCTGTACCTGGCGACCGGCCTGTCCGACGACGCTGACGCCGAGCCCGACGAGCACGAGCGGATCGAAGTCGTGCCCTGGAGGCGCGACCGCCTCGACGAGGCGATCACGGCGTGCCGCGACTCGAAGTCGCTGATCGCGCTTCTGTGGCTCAAGAGCCACCCCGACGCCTGACCGAACGCTGGCAGACAAAGGAGCGCCATTCCGCGCCCCGAAGTACCCGCCATGGTCACCAGCGAGCCCCCAGCGACCACGCATCGCCTCAACGATCTCGTCCTCGACTTCCTCGCCTACCTGGAGCTCGAACGGGGCCTCTCCCGCAACACCCTCGAGGCCTACCGCTCAGACCTCCAGCAGTACGGCGAGTTCCTCGCGCGACGCGGCACCGACCCGCTGGCGGTCGTCCCAACCGACCTGGCGGCGTTCGTCTCAGAACTCGCCGACGGCCGCGAGGGCAGGCCTCCGGTGGCGCCGGCCACGCTGCAGCGCAAGATCGCCTGCCTGCGCTCGTTCTACCGCCACCTGCGCCGCGACGGGATCCTCGACCACGACCCGACCTCGGAGCTGCGCGCGCCGCGCTCGCGTCAGCGCCTCCCCAAGGTGCTCAGCCGCGACGAGGTGGCGCGGCTCCTGCAGCAGCCCCGCGGCTCCTCGCCGGGAGCGGTTCGCGACCGGGCGCTGCTCGAGACGATGTACGCCTGCGGCCTGCGGGCATCGGAGGCGATCGGGCTGGAGCTCTCGGACGTCGATCTCGAGGCGGGGATACTGCGGGCACGCGGGAAGGGCTCCAAGGAACGCATCGTCCCGATCGGCACCAAGGCGATCGAGAGCCTCAACGACTACCTCGACAAGTCCAGGCCGCGCCTCGTCGGAGACCGCGACCAGCCGCGCCTGTTCGTCAACCTTCGCGGCGGCGGCCTGTCGCGCCAGGGGCTCTACAAGATCGTCCAGGGCCACGCCCGCAGCGCGGGCCTGGAGCAGCGGATGAGCCCGCACACGCTGCGCCACACGTTTGCCACCCACCTGCTCGCGGGCGGGTGTGACCTGCGCTCGCTGCAGGAGATGCTCGGGCACGCCGACATCGGCACCACCCAGGTCTACACGCACTTGTCGGCCGAGCGGCTGCGAGACGTGTACTTCGACGCGCATCCGCGCGCGCAGATCAAACGCACCTGAGCCGACACGCGCTAGCCTGATCGGCCCAATGGGCCTCACGCATTTCGACCAAGCGCGAGCGATCGAACGCGAGCTCGGCCATCTGCGCGGCCGCTGGACGCTGCTCGGCGACGCCGCGGGATGCGTCAACGCGGGCGTGCGCCGGATCGAGGTCCCGGCCGGCGCGTGGACGACCCCGGCACACGAGCACGGCCGCGAGGAGGAGATCTTCTTCGTCCTCGCCGGACGAGG
This sequence comes from uncultured Solirubrobacterales bacterium, assembly GCA_963725925.1. Classification (GTDB taxonomy): domain Bacteria; phylum Actinomycetota; class Thermoleophilia; order Solirubrobacterales; family Solirubrobacteraceae; genus Palsa-465. The sequence goes on along the minus strand of CAVSAY010000013.1, from coordinate 327,815 downwards.
CATCTCCTGGCATCGAGGACGGACCACCGAGGTGGGGGAGGGCGACTGCATCGTCTACCGCGCCCACAGCGGCGCCCACACCCTGCATGCGGTCGAGCCGGTCGACGTGCTGGTGTTCGGCCCGCGCGAGTACGACGAGAGCATCGGATTCCCGCGGCTCGGGATGTCGCTGGTCGGAACCCGGGCCGTCGAGAGCGTGCCGTACGCCGTTGATCGGGCACCGATCCAGTTCGTCAAGGAAGCCGAGCTGGGGCCGCCCGAGCTGCCCGAGCAGCCGGGTCCCAGGCCGGACTCGGTCGTGCACGTCGACGCCGTCGAGCCGATCCGCGTACAGCGCGGCCGTGTGGCGCGCACACGCCGGCGCGTGAGTCGTGCGGCGGGCTCCGTCACCACCGGGCTGCAGCACGTGGTAGTCGAACCGGGGGCGGAATCCGGCACGCAGCACTGCCACTCAGTCGAGGAGGAGATCTTCGTGATCCTCGCCGGCGACGGCGTGCTCGTGCTCGACGACGAGGAGACGCCCGTGACCCGGGGCCACGTCGTCTCGCGGCCGCCGTCGACCGGCGTCTCGCACATGTTCCGCGCCGGCGACGAGGGCCTCACCTACCTCGCCTACGGGACCCGCGACCCGGCGGACATCTGCTACTACCCGCGCTCGAACAAGATCGCCTTCCGAGGCGTCGGGGTGATCGCACGGCTGGAGAAGCTGGACTACTGGGACGGCGAGGACTGACCGTTGCCCGGCCGCGCGCTTTCCTGACATGCCTGAGCTACCCGAGGTCGAGACGATCCGTCGTCAGCTGGCGCCGCACCTCGAGGGGCGGACGATCGTCGACGTCGAGATCCTCGACTTTCGCTGGACCCGGCCCGAGCTCCCCAAGCTCGTGGAGGAGGGGCTGCGCGGCGCCGTCGTGGAGCGGGTGGCCCGCTTTGGCAAGTACCTCGACTGGGAGCTCTCCGACGAGCGCCACCTGCTGATGCACCTGCGGATGACCGGCGCGCTGCTGTTCGATCCTCCCGCTGAGCCGCCGCACACCCGCGTGCGCTTCGAACTCGACCGCGGCCACCGCCTCGCTTACGTCGACCCGCGCCGGTTCGGGACTGGCCACCTCCTGTACGGCGACGCTGCGCGCGATGCCTACATCGCCGCGCGGCTTGGGGTCGAGCCGTTCACGCCCGAGTTCACCGCCGCCTACCTGCGGGAGCAGGCGCGCGGGCGCAGCGCCCCGATCAAGTCGTTCGTGCTCGACCAGCGCCGGATCGCGGGCGTCGGGAACATCTACGCCGACGAGGCCCTGTTCCGCGCCGGGATCCACCCGCTGCGGGAGGCGGGGCGGCTCACCGGGCCGCAGTGGGAGCGGTTGCGCGAGGCGATCGAAGAGGCGCTCGCAGCCGGGATCGAGGCGAAGGGCGCGTCGATCGACGACTTCCGTCACGTCGACGGCGCGCGCGGCTCATTCCAGGACCAGTTCCTCGTGCACCGGCGCGAGGGCGAGCCGTGCCCGCGTTGCGGAAGGCCGATCCGAAAGATCACGGTCGGTGGCCGCGGCACCTACCTGTGCGAGCACTGTCAGCCCAAGCCCAGGGCGAGGCGCGGGCGGCCCGCTCGGGCGGTCGCTATGCCGCGAGCAGGTGCTTGAGCCTGCCGGCGCGATCGGCAGCCAGCAACTCGTCGAAACCGCCAAGCGTCGCGCCCTCGATCACGATCTGGGGGAACGTGAACATCCCTGTCCGCTCCTGGAGCTCTGCCCGGCCGTCCGGGTCCTTTGCCAGATTGATCTCTTCATAGGCAATCCCGCGACGTGCGAGCAGCGTCTTGGCGCTCACGCACCGGGAACATTGATCGGTCGTGTACACAGTGACTTGGGGCATCGCTTCAGAAAGTATAGCCTCGGCTTAGAGCCGTTGTCGGATCGAGTATGCCCGCGCCGCTGAAGACCGAAGCCATCGTCCTGCGCTCGATTCGCTACGGCGAGGCCGACCGCATCCTGCACCTGTACACGCCCAACCACGGCCGCATCTCCGCGATCGCCAAGGGGGTCCGCCGGGCCCGTAGCCGCTTCGGGGCACGGCTCGAGCCGTTCTTCCACGTGCGCGCGATGCTCCACGAGGGACGTGGCGACCTCTACACGGTCACCTCGGTCGACACCGTCGCGACCCACTCGGCGCTGCGCGACCACGCCGCCACGCTCGACAGCGCCGCGCGTGCCTGCGACGCCGTCGCGCGCCTGTTCGAGACCGCCGACCCGCATCCGGAGGTGTTTGTGCTGCTGGCAAACCAGCTCGCGCTGCTGTGCGCCGATCCGGCGCGCGCGGTGCCGGAGACGGGCCTTGCGTTTCGCCTGAAGCTGCTGCTCGCGGCGGGAATCCTGCCGCACCTCGGGGCGTGCGCCGGCTGCGGCGAGTCCGAGCACCTTCAGGGCTTCTCGCCCGCCGCCGGCGGGGTCGTGTGCGGCTCCTGCGAGGCGGCCGCGTTCTCCCTGGACGAGGACGCCTACGGATTCCTGGTGACCGCCGTCGGCCGGCCGCTGGCGCAGGCGCCGACGGCGTCGGATCGCGCGCTGCGCCAGGCCGAGCGCGCGATCATCGAGACCGCCGAGCACCACGGTCAGGTGCGGCTGCGCCCGCTGCTCAACGGCCGCTAACTCGGTATCAGAACTTCAACATCGCCCTTCGTCGCGCCGGGGCGCTGTCAGAATCGGGGTATGAGCGATGGCGTGATCCAGGCAGGCTCCAGGCATCCCGGCGGCCCCGTCGCCGATGCCTTCGAGCGGCGCATCCGCGAGCGCGAGGAGCGCGAGCTCTCGCCGCTGGCCATCCGCTCCTACCCGGCGCAGCGCATGCACCTCGAGCCGGATTGCGGCCTGCGCACCCCGTTTCAGCGCGATCGCGATCGGATCGTCCACAGCAAGGCGTTTCGACGCCTGAAGTACAAGACCCAGGTGTTCGTGGCGCCGACCGGCGATCACTACCGCACGAGGCTCACGCACACGCTCGAGGTCACCCAGGTGTCTCGCACCGTGGCGCGCGCGCTCGGCCTGAATGAGGACCTGGTGGAGGCCATCGGGCTCGGTCACGACCTCGGCCACCCGCCGTTCGGGCACATCGGCGAGGACGCCCTCGATCGCTGCCTCGCCGACCGGTTCGGGTCCTCGTTTTTGCACCACGAGCACTCGCTGCGGGTCGTCGACACGCTGGAGCGAGACGGACAGGGCCTGAACCTGACGATGCCGGTTCGCGACGGGATCGTCAGCCACTCCGGCAGGGCTCCGCAGCCGGCCACGCTCGAGGGCAAGATCGTGCGCCTGATGGACCGCGTCGCCTACATCAACCACGACATCGACGACGCCGTCAGAGCGGGGGTGATCACCACCGGCGACCTGCCGCCGGGGCCGATCGAGATCCTCGGCGAGACCGGGCCGCGGCGGATCGACACCCTGGTGCACGACCTCGTGGAGCACTCCGAGCCGGCCGGCGACATCGTCCAGGGCGAGCTGATCGGCTCGGCGATGACCGAACTGCGCGAGTTCATGTTCGAGCGCGTGTACCTGGGGCCCGAGGCCACGCGCGAGCATGCGAAGATCGGGCGCGTGGTGCGCCATCTGTTCGATCACTACTGCGCTCATCCCGACGAGATCCCCGATTCGATCCCGCCCGGCGCGCTCGAGCGTCGCGTGACCGACTACCTGGCCGGGATGACCGACCGGTTCTGCATCCGGACGTTCGAGCGGTTGAGCATCCCGGTCGCGTTCGCGCCGTGACGCGTTACACCGACGACTCCCGCGAGCGCGTGCGCGAGGCGGTCGACATGGTCGCGCTCGTCTCCGCACGGACCGAGCTGCGCCGCGCCGGCGTCAACAGCTACTTCGGGATCTGCCCGTTTCACGAGGAGCGCACGGGCTCGTTCCACGTCAGCCCCGACGAGCGGCTGTATCACTGCTTCGGCTGCCAGGCCTCGGGCGACGCATTCAAGTTCGTGATGGAGACCGAGGGGGTCGACTTCAGCGGCGCGCTCGAGACGCTCGCCCAGCGGTTCGGGGTCGAGCTCCAGGTCGAGGCCGAGGATCCCCAGGCGGCCGCGCGGCGCGAGCGGCGAGACCGGCTGCAGACGCTCGTGGACAGGGCGGCGGTCTACTACGCGAGGTACTTGTGGGAGGCGCGCGAAGCGGCGGACGCGCGCGACTACCTGCTCGGCCGCGGGCTGCGCGAGGAGACGCTGCGCGAGTTCCGAGTCGGCTATGCGCCGAGCGCGTGGGACCGCATGATGCTGGCGTCGCGGCGGGCGGGGTTCACCGACGAGGAGCTCCTGACCGTCGGGCTGGCGCAACGCTCCAAGCAGCGCCCCGGCCAGATCTTCGACCGCTTTCGCGGGCGGATCATGTTCCCCTCGGCAGACCAGCGCGGGCGCGTGGTCGGTTTTGGAGCACGCGCAATGCGAGACAGCCAGCGGCCCAAGTACCTGAACTCCGCCGAGAACGAGCTCTATCGCAAGCGCGAGCAGCTGTTCGGCATCGATCTGGCCCGGTCGGCCGCGGCGAGGGCGGGCCGGATGATCCTCGTCGAGGGCTACACCGATGTGCTGGCGCTGCACCAGGCCGGGCTGAGCAATGCCGTCGGGATCATGGGGACCTCGCTGACCGAGGAGCAGGTCGGGATCCTCGAGCGGGTCGTCAGCGTGCTCGAGCTCTGCCTTGATGCCGATCGGGCGGGGCAGGACGCGATGCTTCGCGCGGCGCGGCTGGCGGAGTCGCGCAAGCTCGAGCTGCGCGTCGTGCCGCTTCCCGACGGAACCGATCCCGCCGATCTGATCGAGCGCGACGGCGCCGACGCGCTGCGATCGCTCGTGGAGCGATCGGCGCCGTTCATCGTCTTCGAGGTCGAGCGGATCCTCGAGCGCACCGACATCCGCACCGCCGAGGGCCGAGACCGGGCGTTGGCCGAGCTGCGCCCGGTGCTGGCCGAGCAGCCGGCGAGCCTGCTTCTCGAGGACCTTCTGCGGCGAGTCGCAGGCCAGCTCGACCTGTCCGAGAAGCGCCTGGCGTCGCTGATCGCCGAGTCGGGGCGAGCGCGCTCCGTGGCTCAGGTGCCCGGCCCTCCGTCGGCCCCCGTGATCGACGAGGTCGTCCGCACCGAGCGCGAGTTCCTGATGCTGTGCGTGTCCTTGCCGGCCGACGGGGAGAGGGTGCTTGTTTCGATCGACCCCGAGCAGCTGCTCACCACCGAGCCGCTTCGCCGCGCTGCCGGCCACCTGGCCGGCCGACTCGCATCCCCGCTCGCCGACCTGCCGCGCGACGACGAGCAGCTCGCCACCACCGTCGCGGACCTCGTGGCGCGCGCGGGCAGCGCCGGACCGGTGAGCGTCGAGGAGCTCGAGCACGCCCGTCTGCTGCTCGAGCTCGGGCGCATCGAGCGCGCGATCAGGCGCGCGCGCGGCGCCGGGTCATCGGAGATCCCAGACCTCGCCCGCGAGCGCGAGCAGATCCGCGAGCAGATCCGCGCGGTCACCGGCCGCATGGAGCGCGCGGTGTGACGAAGTTGTAACAGTTCCCCAGCGAGAATCCGCCCATTTCCAGGGCTTTCCGTCCGATTCCGATGCGAACATATGTTCGCTGTTGGCAATCGGAACAGGGGATCGTGATGGAGAAGGAATCGCTGGAACTGCTGCTGGGTCTAGGGGCTCACGATCGAGCAGATCGCGCCACGAGCTCGGCAAGGCCCCGTCGACGGTCGTCCTACTGGATGCGAGGTCCATGGGCTTGAGCCAGTCAATCGCGACGACGCACGCTCGCCCTCGTGCCGTCGACCGCGAGCGGCTTGGAAAGCGCTTGTCGCGGCAGGGCGAGACGGTTGCCGAGATGGCCGCGGAACTCGGGGTGACGACGGTGACGGTCAGGCGACGTCTGGCTCGCTTCGGCCTCCGGACTGAGGCGACGCGGCGGATTCTCTTGGCTGCGCGCCGCCCGGGAGGCCGGTCGGTATGGGACGACGCGCTGGTCGATGCCGATGTGCCGGGACACGGAGAGACCGAGTTCGTCCTCGAAGGTCGCGGCTACTACCGATGCAAGCGTGTCGCATGGAACGCGTGCACGCGGCGGCGCCGGAAGATAAAGGCGATCCTGGTCGCAGGATGCCGGTGGCGGTGTCGCTGTGTCTGCGGATACGACCGGTACCTCGGGGCGCTCGAATTCCATCATCTCGATCCGGATGACAAGCGGCTTGGCGATCGGCTAGGGCGGTGCGCTGTCGCTCGAGACGATGCGGGCAGAGGCGCAGAAGTGCGTGCTCGCTCTGCTCGAACTGCCACGCAGAGGTAGAGGCGGGAGTGGCGAGCTATCCCGCTACAGTTTCGACGACAGGTTCCGAATAATTAGCGCTGACTCGCGCAGTAACCCGGTCCGGGGTAGCTCAATTGGCAGAGCATTCGGCTGTTAACCGAAGGGTTGTGGGTTCGAGTCCCACCCCCGGAGCTTGCGTTCTCGACGAAAGGCCCAGTCCGCTGGGCCTTTCGCGCATGACGGGACGGTCGCCCCCTGGTAGCGCGACAGATACGATCCGGCCCATGAAGCTCTACGTCTGTTACGGAACATGGAAGCCGGCCCCGCGCCCAGGTGGCCACCCCTGCGGTCGCGCGTACAACTCGCTGAAGGATGCGGGCCACTCGCCGGAAGTGATCAAGTCCTACGGCCTCGGCATCCTGCCGGACGCTCTCAACCAGACCCCCGGCCGCAAGGAGGTTCAACGCCTCACCGGCAACCAGTGGGTGCCGGCGCTGGTCACCGACGACGGCACGGTGATCCAGGGCTCGCGCGAGATCGAGGCGTGGGCGAAGGCCAACCCGGCGCAAACAGCCGGGGCAGCGCCTGCCGGCGCCGCGACCTGAGCACGCACGGTGAGGTGATGGCCGAGCACGTCGAAGGCTGGCGGGCGCCGTCGGTCACGATCGAGGACCTCGAGCGCTGGGAGGACAACGGCGCGATGTGGCGGCCGTTCGAGGTCACCGACACGCACGCGGTGATCGACCTCTGCAGCTGCACGGGCGAGGCGATGGAGCGCGTGCAGAGCGGCGCTGAGGACGTCATCGAACTGGCCCGCGCCCGCGCCGCACACGTCACCTAGCCACCCGACGAGGAGCACCATGTCGACATCGCCGCAGGACTTCAACGCCCGGATCATCGAGGAGTTCCATGCCAACCAGGGTCAGGTTGGCGGCCCATTCGAAGGGGCCACGCTGCTGTTGCTGCATCACGTTGGCGCCAGGTCGGGCAAGGATCGCATCAACCCGCTGGTCTACAACCGAGACGGGGATCGCTACGTGGTGTTCGCCTCGAAGGCCGGAGCACCAACGAACCCGGACTGGTACCACAACCTCAAGGCCAACCCGAACGTCACGATCGAGGTCGGCACCGACACGATCGACGTCGCCGCGAGCGAGGCAAGCGGCGACGAACGTGAGCGCCTGTTCAGCGCCCAGGTGGAACGCTCTCCCCAGTTCGGCGAGTATCAGAGCAAGACGGATCGCGTCATTCCGGTGATCGTGCTGACGCCGACCGCCTGATTCAGCCGACCGGTTGACTCAGCCGACCGGCTGACCACCCGCCACTCGGCCGGTCCGCGCAAGCTCCTCTACCAGCTCCGCCGCCCGCTCAGCGCCATCGCTCGCAGCGGCCGACGCCGCGAGCTCACGCGCCCGTGCGGCCAGCGACGGCCGGGCCAGCGCGCGGCGCACCGCGAGTCGCAGCGTGGTCGGACTGAGCAGCCGCCAGGGCACCCGCACGCCAACACCGGCCCAATCGGCTCTCGCCGCGTTCTCGGCCATGTCGCCCGCGTGGGGCACGCAGACCACCGGGCTCCCACACGCCAGCGCGCGGACCATCGTCCCGTGACCGGCGTGGCAGATCACCAGCGCGCACCGCGGCATCGTGCGTGAGTACGAGACCCACTCGACGAGCCGCGCGTTGGCCGGCACCGACAACGGCTCGTACACCGGCCTGCGGTTCCAGGTGGCGAGCACGCGCACCGGCTCGTCGGCGAGCCCGGCGAGCGCGGCGCGCAGCAGCCGATGCTCGGGGTCCTGTGCAGTCGACGGCGCGACGAGCACCAGCGGCGCATCACCCGGCGGCGCCTCGACCTCGCCGAACGGCGGCTCCCACATCACCGGGCCGACCACGTGCACGTTCTCGGGCCACTCGTTGCGGTACTCGAGTTGCGCGAACGTGGCGACCATGCAAAGGCGCTGGCTCAGACCGCCATGCAGGCGCTGCACCGGCGCCAGCCCGAGGCGTGCGCGCATGTCATTGAGCTCTCGCCTGCCCTGGCGAAGCCCGGTCTCGACGACCGGCTCCATCAGCCGCCACATCCGCCGTCCCGCCCGGGTCCTCGGCATCCGCGCCCCGAGCGCATAGGGCGGCTGCCCCGGGGCGTTGTCCGGATACAGGTGGGGGATCAGCGTCGCGGCCGGGATGCCCTCGAGCTCGGCGGCCATCGCCGGTGCGAGCGTAAGGATGTCGTGCACGAGCACGTCGGGCGAGAACTCCGCGACCGCCGGACGCGTCTGTGCGGTCGCCGCGACGACCGCCTCATAGGGCGTGAGCGGCTGCCCGCCGGTCGGCCACACCGGATACTCCGGGGCGGCGGCGAATGCCATTCCCTCCGCCTCGACGTGCTCGCGCCAGCGCCCCCACGTTTCGAGCATCACCTCGTGGCCACGGGCCGCGAGACGCGACCCGAGCGCGAGCATCGGGAAGGCATGGCCGGGGTCGCCGAACGCGCCGAGGAAGAACTTCACCCGGCCAGCTCTGCGACGGCGCGCAGCTGCTCGATCCGGTCGTCGACGCCGAACGCCATCGGCGTGATCATCAGAGTCCCGACGCCACCGTCACGGAACGCCGCGAGGCGATCGCGCACCACGTCGCGCGGCCCCGCCAGCGAGACCATGTCGATCAGCTCGTCGGGAATCGCGGCCCCGGCCTCCTCGCGCTTCCCGTCCAGGTACAGATCCTGGATCTCCTTGGCCGCGTCCTCGAAGCCGTAGCGCTGCACGAGCTTGTTGTAGAAGTTCTGATCGCGCGAGCCCATGCCGCCGATGTACAGGGCGAGCACCGGGCGCATCAGGTTGCGCGCCAGCTCCCGGTCATCGGAGATGTAGGCGTTGACGGTCGGCGCCATGTCGAAGCCGTCGAGCGAGCGCCCCGACCGCTGCGCGCCCTCCTCCAGCAACGCTCGCAGCTCGGACACGTGCTCGGGGGAGAAGAAGGTCGGGATCCAGCCGTCGGCGATCTCGCCGGCCAGCGCCGTGTTCTTGGGCCCGATCGCGGCGAGGTAGATCGGGATCCGCTCCTGGACGGGTGTGATCGTCAGCTTGAGCGGCTTGCCGGGGCCGTCGGGAAGCGGCAGCTCGAGCGTCTCGCCGTGGAACTCGAGACGCTCGCGTGAGAGCGCCTTGCGCACGACGGCGACGTACTCGCGGGTGCGTTGCAGCTGGCGCGCGAACCGCTGGCCGTGCCAGCCTTCAGCGACCTGCGGGCCCGACGAGCCGATCCCCAACAGCATGCGCCCGCCCGACAGCTCGTCGATCGTCGCGGCGGTCATCGCCGTCATCGCGGCGCTGCGGCCCGGCATCTGGAAGATCGCCGAGCCGAGCTTGATCTTGCTCGTGCCGGCCGCGAGCCAGGCCAGGACGGTCGCCGCGTCGGACCCGTAGGCCTCGGCGGCCCAGACCGAGTCGTAGCCGAGTCGCTCGGCCTCTTGCACGACCCGCAGCTGCTCTGCGGGACCCATGCCGAGACCCCAGTATCCGACATGGACTCCGAGCTTCATATGCAAGGTTCCTTTCGCGCCGAGGAGATCGCTTGTGAGCCCCGACGGCCGCCGTTAGATTGGCGGGGCCGCCGTCGGGAGGCGGTGAACCCTATGCGAACGAGGCGTGCAGCGACAATCACCGACCTGCGCCGCGCGGTCGACTGCCTGCCAAGGGCGACCAGAGTCGCGATGCTCGAGGGGATCCGCTGCAACGCCATCATCGTCGGCGCCTACACCGGCCCAGACGGGATCTGCCCGATGCTGGCCGCCCACCGGGCGGGCGGCCGCACCGATTTCATCTCGTTCGCCAAGGCCTGGGACAGGTTCGCGCTCAGCGGCTCCCGCCGTCGAAGCGCGCGGCGCGCCACGAGGCGAGAGCTACTCGTCCTGACCACCCAGCTCGAGGCGAGCCTGCTCGACGACGAGGCGCCCGCGTCGGATCTCGCCGCCGCGATCGCCGAGCATCACAAGCTCGTGTCGGGTCGCGAAGACCGCGACGGCGACGATCGCCCTGACGCCCGTCCAGGTGATCCCGACCGCGCCCCCGAGCTGCGCAAGCGCCCCGGGTGGGCGTGGATGCGCGTGATGCGGCGCTACGACGAATACGAGCGCGCCCTGGAGCTGCTCGAGCTCCAAACGCGCCGGATCGCCGACCGCGAGCCGGCGGTCACGCGCAGATGACCAGCATCCGCGCGGGGCGGCGAGACGTCGAGATATCGCGTCCCGACAAGGAGCTGTTCCCCGGCATCACCAAGCTCGACCTCGCCGGCTACTACGCGGACGTCGCCGAGACCATGCTCCCGCTGGTCGCCAATCGGCCACTGAACCTGGAGCGTTATCCGGACGGCATCGGCGGCAACAAGATCTTCCAGCAGCACGCCTCAAAGCACTTTCCGGACTGGGTCAAGCGCGTCGAGACCCCCAAGTCCGGAGGCACCGTGCAGCACGTCGTTGCCAACGACGCCGCGACGCTGGTGTATCTGGCCAACCAGGGCGTGATCACGCTGCATGCGTGGCTCAGCCGCCGCGACCGGCTCGATCGGCCCGACCGCCTCGTCGTCGACCTCGACCCGAGCGTCGAGGACCACGCCGCCATGCGTAGGGCGGCGATCGCCGTCGCCGACCTGTTCGAGGAGCTCGGGCTGCGGCCCTGGGCGATGACGAGCGGCTCGCGTGGCTTTCACATCGTGCTCTCACTCACACGACGCGCCGACTTCGCCACGATGCGCGCGTTTGCGCGCGACTTCGCCACGTTGGCCGAGCGCCGCCACCGCGAGCTGTTCACGACCGAGCAGCGCAAGGCCAACCGCGAGGGGAAGATCCTGCTCGACGTCGGACGCAACAACTTCGGCACCACGTCGGTTGCGCCGTACTCGGTGCGCGCCCGGCCGAACGCCCCGGTCGCGACGCCGCTCGAGCTCGGCGAGCTGTCTGACAGCGCCACCCTGCCGGGCCGCTGGACGATCAAGACGATCCGCGAGCGGCTGGACGAGCGCGGCAACCCGTGGCGCGACATCGGCAAGCACGCCGAGTCGCTCGGAGCGGCGCGGGACAAGCTCGACGCGGCGCTGAGCGAGACCTAGCGCGGTCCGCTGGCAATACTTGCTACGTGGCTGACCAGCCCGCGACCGACCAACCCGTCGCCGCCGACGCAGAGGAGACCGAGCTCGCCGAGCACCGCACGACGCCGGTCGAGCTGCTTTGGGACCTGGTGTTCGTGTTCGCTGTCACCGAGGTCTCGTCGCTGATGTCGCACGACCTCACGTGGGGGTGGTTCGCGCGCTCGATGCTGGTGCTCGCGCTCGTCTGGTGGGCCTGGTCGGCGTTCGTGTGGGCGGCCAACGCCCAGAACGCCACGTCGGGCACGGTGCGTGCATGCCTGCTGATCTCCACCGCGGTGATCTTCATCACCGGGCTCTCGGTCCCCGGGGCGTTCGGCCGCGACGGCACGGTGTTCGCCGTCAGCTACGCGATCGTCAGGTTCTTGCACCTGGCGCTGTACGCCGACGCGTCGCGCAAGGGCAACGCCTCGTGGTCGGCGATCGCGGGCTTTGCCGTGACCGTCGCGATCGGGATGGCGCTGCTGATCGCCGGATCGTTTGCGCACGGCGGCACGCGGATCGCCCTGTGGGCCGCCGCCGTCGCGATCGACTACGCCGGCCCGGCGTGGCTGACCCGCGAGCGCCTGCGCGGCCTGCAGCGCGTTGCCGTCGCGCACTTCGCGGAGCGCTACGGCCTGTTCGTGATCATCTGCCTCGGCGAGTCGATTGTCGCGATCGGGCTCGGGGCGGCCGCGGGCCATCCGCACCTCGGCGCCCAGCTGATCACCGCCGTGACGCTCGCGCTCCTGATCACGATCGGGATGTGGTGGACGTACTTCGACCGCTACGCGGCGACGGCCGAGGAGCGCCTGCGCGAGCACGACGATCCCGTGCTGGCGGCTGCCGACGGCTACAGCTACCTTCACCTGCTGATCGTGGCCGGGATCATCACGTTTGCGGTCGGCGCGCGGGTGCTCGTCAGGCACTTCGGAGTCTCGATTCCCGATGCGCCGCGCCTGGCGCTGTGCGGCGGCGTCGCGCTCTATCTGGTCGGCCACGTCGGCTTTCGCCGGCGGCTGAGCGGAGAGCTCGAGCACCAGAAGCTGGCTGTCGCCGCTGCCCTCCTGGTCCTGTACGCGGTCGGATCGGCGATGGCGGGATGGGTGGTCGCCGCCGCCATCGCGGCGCTGCTCGCCGGCCTGTGCGCGGTCGAGACGGCAGCCGGGCGGGAGGGCTCGTTTTTGGTCGATTCGAGGGCGGGGAAGCATCAGGCGAGCGAGGATCCCGTCCCGCCACTGGTCGAATGAGAGGAAGAGAGCGATGAGCACAGACACCAACGTCGAGCTGCACGGCGCAATCGATGCGGCGTTCGAGGACGTGCTGACCCCTGGAGCGCTCGCGTTCGTCAGCGCCCTGCAGCGCGAGTTCGGGCCCCGTCGCCAGCAGCTCCTGCACGCCCGCGAGCAGCGCCGCGCCCGGCTCGCGGCCGGCGAGATGTTCGACTTCCTCGACGACACCCGCAAGATCCGCGAGTCGGATTGGCGGGTCGCGCCGGTTCCCGATGACATGCAGCAGCGGTGGGTCGAGATCACCGGCCCGACCGACCGCAAGCTCGTGATCAACGCCCTGAACTCGGGCGCCGACGGGTTCATGGCCGACTTCGAGGACGCCAACGCGCCGACCTGGCGAAACATGGTCGAGGGGCACATCAACCTCCGCGACGCGATCGACGGCACGATCAAGTACCGCTCGTCAGACGGCCGCGACTACCGGCTCGACGACGACGTGGCGACCCTGCTCGTGCGTCCCCGCGGATGGCACCTTCCCGAGCGCCACATGCTGGTCGACGGGGCGCCCGTGTCGGGCTCGCTGTTCGACTTCGGGCTGTACTTCTTTCACTGCACCGGTCGCCTGCTGGCCAACGGCAGCGGCCCGTACTTCTACCTGCCGAAGATGGAGTCACACCTCGAGGCGCGCCTGTGGAACGACGTGTTCTGCTTCGCCCAGGACGAGCTCGGTGTCCCTCGGGGCACGATCAAGGCGACGGTGCTGATCGAGACGCTGCCGGCGGCATTCGAGATGGACGAGATCCTCTACGAGCTGCGCGACCATTCCGCCGGCCTCAACGCGGGTCGCTGGGACTACATCTTCTCCTCGATCAAGTGCTTCCCCGATCGGCCCGAGATGGTGCTTCCCGACCGCGGCGACGTGACGATGACCGTCCCGTTCATGCGCGCGTATGCCGAGCTGCTGGCGGCGACGTGCCACCGGCGCGGCGCCCATGCGATGGGCGGGATGGCCGCGCTGATCCCGTCGCGTAAGGACGAGGAGGCGAACGAAAAGGCGCTGGCGGGCGTGCGGGCCGACAAGGAGCGTGAGGTCGGGCAGGGCTACGACGGAACCTGGGTGGCCCATCCGGACCTGGTGTCGACCGCCCGGGAGGTGTTCGAGAACGGGTTGCAGGGCGCTGCCAACCAGCTCGACCGCCAGCCCGAGGTAGACGTCACCTCGCAGCAGCTGCTCGATCTGGCGGCGACGCCCGGGAACATCACCGAGGCGGGACTGCGCACCGACGTCAGCGTCGGCTTTCAGTACGTCTCGTTCTGGCTGAGCGGCCGCGGCGCGGCGGCGATCAACTCGCTGATGGAGGACGCCGCCACGGCCGAGATCTCGCGGTCGCAGATCTGGCAGTGGGTCCACCATGGTGCCCAGCTCGACGACGGGCGCACGGTCACCGCCGACCTCGTTCGCGAGGTGCTCGACGAGGAGACCGCGAAGATCCGCGCGGCCGTCGGCGAGGAGACGTGGCAAGCCGGTCGCCCGGCCGAGACACGTCAGATCTTCGAGGAGACCGCGCTGGCACCCAAGCTGGTCGAGTTCCTGACGATCCCCGCCTACGAGTACCTCGACTGACCGCCCTGGAGATCACCTACCTGGATGGCGCGGCCGTCGAGGCGGCTGCGCTGACCGACGACGAGATCCTCGATTGCATCCGCGGCGTGCTGGCCGATCAGGGCCACGGCCAGACGGTGGTCGAGCCGCGCGCGCACCTGTTCCCGCGCGGTGCCAACGGCCACTTCAACGTGCTTCGCGGGGCGACGCCGCGCCATGCGGGCGTCAAGGTCGTCGGCGACTACGTCGACAATCACCTGCGCGGTCTGCCGTCCGAGCTGGCGCTGCTGCTGCTGATGGACCCGGAGACCGGCGTCCCGGTGGCGATCCTCGACGCGACCGCGATCACCGAGATCCGTACCGGAGCGGTGACAGCGATCGGTGCCGAGTTCCTGGCGCCCGCCGGCGCTCGCACGCTGGGGCACATTGGCGCTCGCGGTACGGCCTACTGGAACGTCCGGCTGCTGTGCCGGGTGCTGCCCGGCCTGGAGGTGATTCGCGTGCACTCACGCCGCTCCGAGAGCCGCGAGGCGTTCGCGCGGCGCCTGCGCGAGGACCTCGGCCGCGACGTGCGCGTCACCGACAGCTGGGAGGAGTGTGTGCGCGGCGCCGACGTGGTCGTCGAGGCGAGCAGGTTGAGCGAGCCCCAGCCGTTGCTTCGCACGGCCTGGATATCGCCGGGTGCGCTCGTGATCCCCTACGGGACGGTGAGCGCGGTGGAGCTCGACCTGGTCGACATCATGGACAAGATCGTGGTCGACGACTGGGGCCAAGCCGGGATCGGTCCTCTGGGCGCACTGCGCGCTCACGTCGACTCAGGACGGCTGTCTGAGGCCAACCTGCATGCGGAACTCGGTCAGATCGTGGCCGGCGACCGTCCCGGCCGCGAGCGCGACGACGAGACGATCCTGTTCTGGCACCGCGGGCTGTCGATCACCGACGTCGCGCTCGGCGAGGCGTTGCTGGCCAAGGCACGAGCCCTCGGGCTCGGGACGCAGCTGGCCTACCGTTAGGCGAGCCGGCCGCGCCCCGTCCCGAGAGTCGCAGCTACGGAACCATCCAGGACAGCGGCCCTGACTGCAGCAGCACCAGGCACGCCATCAGCAACGCCAGCGCAACGCTCCAGCCGACCACCTTTCGGAAGATGTGGCCCTCCTGTCCGGCGAGCCCGACCGCGGCCGCGCCGATCGCCAGGTTCTGGGGCGAGATCATCTTCGCGAGCACGCCGCCGGAGCTGTTGGCGGCGGCCATCAGCGTCGGCGACAGGTTGGACTTGTGCGCCGCGGTCACCTGCAGGGCGCCGAACAGCGAGTTGGTCGACGTGTCCGACCCCGTGACGGCGGTGCCGAACCAGCCGATCAGCGGCGACAGGAACGCGAAGAACCCGCCGGCGCCGGCAGCCCAGGTACCGAGCGTCGCCGTCTGGCCGGACATGTTCATCACGTAGGCGAGCCCAAGGACCGTGCAGACGGTCAGGATCGCCCACTTGAGCTGGGCCAGCGTGCGACCGTAGACGCGTATCGCGAGCGACGGGCGGACGCGCAGCACGAGCATGGTCAGGATCCCCGACACGAGCAGCCACGTCCCGGCGGCCGTGAACCAGTTGGCCTTGAACGTCTCGCTCGTCGGCGCCTTGCCCTTGCCGGTGAGCACGTTCAGACCGGGCCAGCTGAACTCGCTGGTGGCCTTGTCGAGCTGGTTCTGAATCGGGTGCAGGCTGGCCAGCCCGAGCACCACGACGATGATGATGTACGGCGCGAACGCCTGGAACATCTCCTTGCGCGTGGGCGGCCGTCCGTCCTCGGCGAGCTTTCTGCGCTCGAGCGCCGCGTCGGAGGTGGATCCTCCGGCGATCGCGGGCCGGCGACCGGCGACCTTGGCGGCGCCGGTGCGCGGGGACCACACGCGTCAGCAGCGTGACCACGGCAGCGGCCGAGCCGAGCGACGCGATGATGTCGGTCAGCTCCATCGAGACGTAGTTGGACACGACGAACTGGAGCACCGCGAACACGAGCCCGGCGGTCAGCACCGCCGGCCACGTCTCGCGAAGGCCGCGACGGCCGTCGACCATGAACACGAGCACGAACGGGATCAGCAGCGCCAGGAACGGCGTCTGGCGTCCCACCATCTGGCTGAGGTCATGGGTCGGCAGGCCCGAGACCTGCCCGAGCGTGGTGATCGGGATCGCGATCGCGCCGAACGCCACCGGCGCGGTGTCGGCGACGAGCGCGACCGAGGCCGCGCGGATCGGCGACAACCCGATGCCCATCAGCATCACGCCGCAGATCGCAACGGGTGTGCCGAACCCCGCGAGCGCTTCCAGCAGCGCGCCGAAGCAGAACGCGATCACCACGACCTGCACGCGCATGTCGTCCGAGACCGTGGCGAAAGCTCGCTTGAGCACCGCGAAGTGCCCTGTGACGTCGGACATGTTGTAGATCCACAGGGCGTTGATGACGATCCACATGATCGGCCAGAAACCGAACGCGGCGCCTTCGAGCGCCGCATCGCCGGCCTGCCCGACCGGCATGCTGTAAACCGCCACGGCGACGACGATCGCGACTCCCAGCGTGATCAGCGAAGCCCACTGCGCCTTCATCCTGACGACCCCCAGCAGCACGAACAAAACCACCAGGGGCAGGAGAGCAAAGATCGACGACCATCCCAGTGAATGGGATACGGGGTCGAGTACCTGCTTATACACCGGAACCTCCCTCTAGAGACACGGTTTGGGCCTAGCGTTACCCGCCTCGCGCCGTCCTAACGCCCCCTTGACGTCCGCGGATGTCCCGTGTAAGCAGGAAAATGAGGAAATGGCCCTGGCAGGATTCGAACCTGCGCGCGACCGGTTATGAGCCGGCTGCTCTAACCACTGAGCTACAGGGCCGGGCGCGGCGACGCTAGCACCTGCATCGGGCGCCGCGGTAACCGCGCGGTCAGATAATCTGATCGCATGCTGCTCGCCGCCGACGCCGCCACGGGTCAGACGCTCGCGCTCCTGGCCACGTTCATCGGGATCGGGATCCTCGTGAACGTGCTGATCGTCTACATCATCGCCCAGGTGCTCGGGGAGCGGAAGCAGAACCAGGAACGTCAGTCCGGTACTCACACCTGACGGTCGGGCCCCGATTGGAGGGGTCTGTGCAGAGCTCGTTGAGCAGTCGCTGAAGGAACGCTGCAGGCAGGCGTCGAATCAGAGGCCTGCCCATGAAGCCAACCGTCACGCCGATCGCCACCCCCGAGGCGCCCCACGGCCACCAGGCGCTGTCCGCCTACATCCGTGCGCGCTTTGACGACTTCTCCCGTTCCCAGAAGGACGTCGCGCAGTACATCGTCGACCATCTCGACGAAGCCGCCTTCCAGACCGCCGAAGAGCTTGCCCGTCGCGCCAACACGTCCTCGAGCACCGTCGTGCGGTTCTCGCAGGCGCTCGGTTTCGAGGGCTTCCCCGAGCTGCAGCACGCAGCTCGCGACGAGTACCGCCGGCGTCGCGACGATGCGCCAAACGGCGTCGTCTCGGCCGCGCCGCTGTTCTCGCTGGACCACACCGAGTTCGAGGCGGCGCTCGCCGCCGACCACGTCAACGTCGAGGACACCGCCCACAAGCTGTCGCGATCCGACGCCGAAGCGGCGATCGACGCGATCGTCAGCGCCGAGAAGGTCCTGATCGCGGGCACCGACCAGATGGCGTTCTTCGCCAGCTACCTGCGCCACCTGTTGATGCTGCTCGACCTGCGCGCCGAGATCGTCGCCAGCCCGTCGCAGGAGGCGCTGGGGCGGCTGAGCCGCATCGACGAGCGCACGCTGGTGATCGGCCTGTCCGCCGGCCGCCCACATCCCCTGATCACGCGCACGATGAAGCTCGCGCGTCACCGCAAGGCGCCGACGCTGGCGATCACCGACGCGACGCTGTCCGAGGTCGCGCGGCTGGCAAGGATCCGTCTCTACTACTCGTCCAACACGCCGGCGTTCGTGCGCTCCCACACGGCGCTGCTGTCGCTGATCCAGTCTCTGGCCTACGGCGTGTACGCGCGCGACGCGCAGCAGTACGACGGTCGGATCAAGGCGTTTCGCCTGAAGTAGGGGAGCGCGCCGATGGCGCTCGTCCACCACGACCTCTGCTTCGGCTGCGGTCAGACGAACCTGTTCGGGCTGCTGCTGGAGGTCGAGCGCGTGGACCCCGACCGGGTGGCGGGCCGCTGCTTCATCAAGCAGGACCACCAGGGTCCAGACCGAACGGCCGCCCACCCGGGAGTGATTGCCGCGGCCCTGTGTGAGGCGATGGCGCTCGCCTGCGGCCCGCGCGTGCGGGCGATCGCGTTCAGCGTTGAGCTGACCGCTGACGACGCGCCCGTCGGCGCCTTCCTAGACGTCGAGGCCATCGCCGGCGACCAGTACGGTCCCACGATCGCGGCGACCGCGACGGCGGCCTCCGAAGGGCGGCAGGTCGCCACAGCGCAGGGCAGCTTCGAGCTCGAAGCAGCCGTTTAGCCGCCGCTATCGCCCGGGTAC
Source organism: uncultured Solirubrobacterales bacterium (assembly GCA_963725925.1). Lineage (GTDB taxonomy): Bacteria > Actinomycetota > Thermoleophilia > Solirubrobacterales > Solirubrobacteraceae > Palsa-465. Next base: position 309,072 of record CAVSAY010000013.1, on the reverse strand, counting down.
GCCCGACCTGGGCTAGTGGACCTCCAGAAAACATTGCACCTGAAATGGCGGGCCGGATGACCGCCATGCTGCGTCCTCGGACCCTCGCGCAGCGCTGCTGCGCCACGGGTCCTGCGTCCTTGCCTGGCGGCCCCCGGACCTCGCCCTTTCAGGCACAACGTTTCCAGGAGGCCCACTAGATGGCACAGAACCTGACCACGCAGATCTTGAAGGAGCACCTCGCCGACGGTGAGCTCAAGCCGGGCCGCTCGATCTCGCTGAAGATCGACCAGGCGCTGCTGCAGGACGCGACCGGGACGATGGCGCTGATGCAGTTCGAAGAGCTCGGCGTCCCGCGCGTGCAGGTCGACCGCGCCGTCCAGTACGTCGACCACAACGTCGTCGCACTGGACTACAAGAACCCCGACGACCATCGGATGCTGCGGGCGCTGACCCGCAAGCACGGCCTGCACTTCTCGCGGCCGGGCAACGGCATCAGCCACTACGTGCACATGGAGCGCTTCGGCAAGCCGGGCCAGACGATGATCGGCGCCGACTCGCACACCACGCAGGCGGGTTGCATGGGGATGGTGGCGATCGGCGCCGGCGGCCTCGACGTGGCGGTCGTGCTGGGCGGCCACCCGTATGAGATCTCCTGCCCCGAGGTGGTCGAGGTGCACCTCGACGGCAAGCTCAACCGTCCCTGGGTGCAGGCCAAGGACATCATCCTCGAGTTGCTTCGCCGCCTCAGCGCCAGCGGCGGCAAGAACAAGGTGCTCGAGTTCACCGGCCCCGGGACCGCGGACCTGTCGATCCCTGAACGCGCCACGATCGCCAACATGGTCGCCGACCTCGGCGGGACCGCCGGCGTGTTCCCCGTCGACGACCAGACCCGCGACTGGCTCAAGCGCCAGGAGCGCGACGACGACTTCGTCGAGATCGCCGCCGACGACGGCGCCGGGTACGACGACCGCGTCGAGATCGACCTCTCAGAGCTCGGGCCGCTCGTCGCCAAGCCCCACAACCCCGACAACGTGGTGCCTGTCGAGGAGGTCGCCGGAACCGAGATCGCCCAGGTCTGCATCGGTTCGTCGGTCAATTCGGGCTTCAACGACCTGGCGTTGTGCGGGGCGGTGCTCGCCGACCGCGACGGGCAGATCGTCCACCCCGACGTCGCTGCGACCGCCACGCCCGGCTCCCGGCAGATCCTCACTGCACTGGCGGATTCCGGGGTTTACCGCCAGCTTTCAGACGGCGGCGTGCGCATGCTCGAGCCCGTCTGCGGCCCGTGCGTGGGCATGGGCCAGGCGCCACCATCCGACGCCAACTCGCTGCGCACGTTCAACCGCAATTTCCCCGGCCGCTCCGGCACTCCCGAGGACTCGGTGTTCCTGTGCTCGCCTGCGGTCGCGGCTGTGTCGGTGCTGAGCGGCAAGATCGAGGACCCGCGCGAGTATGGGGACGCACCGGAGCTGCTGCCGATGCCCGAGCTGCGTCCCTACGTCGACGACGTCCACATCTTCGAGCCGGCCGATGAGCAGGAGGCCGAGAAGATCGAGATCCCGCGCGGGCCGAACATCAAGCGTCCGCCCGAGCACAAGCCCCTCGGTGACTCGCTGGAGGCCAAGGTCGCGACCGTCCAGCCCGACGACATCTCCACCGGAGATCTGGCGCCCGACGGCGTCGAGGTGATGGCGTATCGCTCCAACGTGCCTGCGATCGCGGAGTTCACGTTCCGTCACCGCGATCCCGAGTTCCGAAAGCGGCTGAAGGACTGGGGAAGCGGGTTCATCGTGGCGGGCAGCAACTACGGACAGGGGTCCTCGCGCGAGCACGCGGCGCTGGCGCCGCTGCACCTCGGGGTCAAGGCGGTGATCGCCAAGTCGTTTGCGCGCATCCACCGCCGCAACCTGATCGCCCAGGGGATCGTGGCGCTGACCTTCGACGACGAGAGCGACTACGACCGCGCGGAGGTCGGACAGACGTGGACGCTGCCGAACCTCAAGCAGGAGCTTGCCGACGGCGCCGACAAGATCACCGCGAAGATCGACGACGACGGCGAGATCACGCTGACCCACGACCTGTCCGAGAGCGAGCGCGAGATCCTGATCGCGGGCGGGCTCTTGTCCTACCTGCGCGACAAGTAGTCAGCGCCGGGCGATCAGCAGCGACTGCGTCGCCCGCCCGACGCGGCCGTCCTTGTCGTAGAGGACGCTCTCGGCGGTGCCCACGCCCGGTTGGGCGATGTACGTTCGCGACTCGAGCGCGATCCACTCCCCGGCCGGCTCGCGGTCGACGTACAGGGTCAGGTCGGGGTTGATGAACATGTACTCGTCCCACGACAGGATCGAGCTGATGCCGTTGCCAAAGTCGCCGGCGGCCGCCAGGCGCTCGAGCGGGGACGGCTGCTCACCGTCGACGATCGGAACCTTGAGCCGAAACCATGCGGTCGCGGGGCCGCCGCCGTGGAAGTTGCCGCGCACGAACCTGATCTCGATCGCGTCGGGGGCGAACATCGGCCGGTGGGGTGGGCGAAGTCGGTTGGGCTCACCGGTCTCGGGCCCCTGGGGCGGCTCCGACTCCGTGCTGGGGACGTCGGGATCGGCGCGTGCGATTCGAAGCGCGCGAGCGCGGACGACTTCGATGCCGTCCGGCGCACGGATGGCGCCCTCGAGCAGCTGTACGCGCTTTCCGGGCCTGACGACGTCCGCGTCGACCTCCAGATGCCCGAGCGGTACCGGCCGCAGAAACTCGTACGTGACGCGAGCCAGCACGAGTCCGGGGCCGTCGAGGCGCTCGAACTCCCTCATCAGCAGGGCAGCCGCGGCGCCGCCGTGTTGCGCGCCCGGGTCCCACGGGCCGCGCGCGAGCTCGGTGGCACGGATCAGGTCGCCATCCTGGACGAACACGGCCTCGTTGCTGGCTGTAGCGGACATGGCGGCACACGGTACCGGCCTCTACACTGAAAACGGATGAGCGACGAGACCCCACGCGACGAGGCAACGTTCACAGTCAAGGCCGGGCTGGCCGAGATGCTCAAGGGCGGCGTGATCATGGACGTGGTCACCCCGGAGCAGGCGAAGATCGCCGAAGACGCCGGCGCCGCCGCGGTCATGGCGCTCGAGCGCGTACCGGCCGACATCCGCCGCGACGGAGGCGTCGCCCGGATGTCAGACCCAGTGATGATTCAGGGGATCCAGGAGGCGGTGACGATCCCCGTGATGGCCAAGGCGCGGATCGGTCACTTCGTCGAGGCCCAGGTGCTCGAGGCGCTCGAGGTCGACTACATCGACGAATCCGAGGTCCTGACGCCAGCCGACGAGGCCAACCACATCGACAAATGGGCGTTCAGGGTTCCGTTCGTATGCGGAGCGACGAACCTGGGCGAGGCGCTGCGCCGGATCGGCGAGGGCGCGGCGATGATCCGCTCCAAGGGCGAGGCCGGAACCGGCGACATCGTCGAGGCCGTGCGTCACCTGCGCAAGATTCGCGGCGAGATCCGCCGCCTGGAGACGCTCGACGACGCGGAGCTCGCGACCGCCGCAAAGGAAATTCAGGCGCCGCTGCACGTCGTCCGCCAGGTCGCCGAAGCCGGGCGCCTGCCCGTGGTGCTGTTCTGCGCCGGCGGGATCGCGACTCCGGCGGACGCCGCGTTGGTCATGCAACTCGGAGCCGAAGGCGTGTTCGTCGGTTCGGGGATCTTCAAGTCCGAGGATCCCGAGCGTCGCGCGGCGGCGATCGTCGAGGCGACGACGCACTACCAGGACCCGGCGCGCGTGGCCGCTGCATCCACCGGGCTCGGTCAGCCGATGGTTAGTCTCGAGACGTCCAAGCTCGAGACCGAGCAGTTGCTGGCACCTCGCGGCTGGTAGCACGTGGCGTCGCCTTCGGCGCACGGGCCCAAGCTGGTCGGGATCCTCGCCCTGCAAGGGGGATTTGAGGCGCACGCGAAGATCGTGCGCGCGCTCGGCGCCGAACCGCGCGAGGTTCGAGTTCCGGCCGATCTCGACGGGCTGGACGCGCTCATCATCCCCGGCGGCGAGTCAACGGTGATGACGCTGGGAGTGGAGCGCGAGGGCCTCGCCGAGCCATTGCAGGAGCTGGTCCGAGCAGGCACGCCCGTGCTCGGCACCTGCGCCGGGATGATCATGCTCGACCGCGATCACCTCGACGTGCTCGACATCGCCACCCGGCGCAACGCCTTCGGGCGCCAGCTGCGGTCATTCGAGGCCGACGTCGACGTGTCCGGCGTGCAAGGCGGCCCGGTCCATGCCGTGTTCATCCGCGCCCCCTGGGTGTCAGAGCACGGTCCCGGCGTCGAGGTGCTCGGGACCGTCGACGACCGTCCCGTCGCGATCCGCCAGGGCAACGTGATCGCCGTTGCGTTTCATCCCGAGCTCGCCGGCGAGAAGCGCCTGCACGAACTGCTGCTGGCGATGAGCCGCAACGGCGACTCGAGCTAGGTCGCGCCCCGGGCGGTCAGCGATCGATCGCGGCCGGTTCGCGATCGCGGTCACCGGCATACGCGCGCAGATCGCGCTCGAACGCCGGCCAGTCGAAGAACGGCTCGCCCTCGGGCCCGGGGGGCGGTTGCTCGTCGGACGGGTCGTCCCAGCCGCCGCCGGGAGGATCGTCGGAGTCGTTTCGCCCGCGTGACAGCCACGCGGCGAACGCGCAGACCCCGATCCCGGAGGCGTAGACGAGCGTGGCCAGGACGGAGCGGTGGCGCAGCGAGGCGAGCGCGCCGACTGCGTACAGCAGCAGCGCCGAGAGGACCAGGTTTCGCAGCTCGCCGGTGGGCACCGCGCGACGCGGGGGACGAGCGCGAGCGCTGAGGAGGATCGCGACGCAAAGCACGATCGCGAGCACCAGCTTCCAGGACTGTTCGGGTGCCAAGACCATCGCCCTACGGTCATCATCGACCGCTCGGACGCTGAAATCAAGGCTTTCTGTCAGATCGCGGCCACCTGGAGGCGCACGTGGCGTTTGGGATCGTCAGACCTCGAGCCCGTGGCGCATCGTGTTCTCGGTGAGCGCCCGCGGCTCGACGAAGTGGCGCAGGTAGTCGGGCCCGCCGGCCTTGGTCCCGTTGCCCGACAAGCGGTTGCCGCCGAACGGCTGGCGACCGACCATCGCACCGGTGATCCCGCGGTTTATGTAGAGGTTTCCGACGGGGGTGCGCCCCCGCACGTAACGAACGGTCGACGGGTCGCGGGCGAACAGGCCGCCGGTCAGCGCAAACGGCAGGCCATCGACGATGTCGCAAGCGTGCTCGACGTTGCGGACACGCTCGATCGCCAACAGCGGGCCGAAGATCTCCTCCTCGAGCACCGGCGAGCCGGGCGGCAGGTCGACGGCGACGGTGGGTGGACAGAACCAGCCGCGGTCGGGCACCGGCTCCGCGCGAGCGGCGATCCGCCCATCGCGCTGCGCGATCTGCGCATAGCGATCGACGCGCTCTTTGGCGGCGCGCTCGATCACCGGCGGCACCTCGGTCGCGAGCTGGTCGGCCTGGCCGACGTCGAGCACCGAGACGGCGCCGGCGACGCGGTCGATCAGCTGGTCGGCGATTGCCTCGTGAACGAGCACCCGGGCGGCTGCCGAGCACTTCTGACCCGCGTAGATGAACGCCGAGGAGACGATCCCCGGCACCGCCTCGTCGAGGTCCGCGTCGGCGTCGACGATCACGCAGTTCTTGCCTCCGAGCTCGGCCACCACCTGCTTGAGGTAACGCTGGCCGGGGACCACCTCGGCGGCGGCACGAATGATCTCCAGGCCCACCGGCTGCGATCCCGTGAACGCGATCGTCTGCACGTCGCGGTGGCGAACGAGCGCGGCGCCGACATCGCCCTCGCCGGGCAGCAGCGAGATTGCCTCGAGCGGGACTCCGCCCGCGCGCAGCGCCTGCACGATGCGCAGCGCGCACCCGGGAGCTTGCTCGGCGGGCTTGAGCACGACCGTGTTGCCGGTGGCAAGCGCGCCCGCGGTCATCCCGCAGGGGATCGCGATCGGGAAGTTCCAGGGGGCGACGACGGCGGCGACGCCGCGCGGGACGTAGCGCAGCTCGTTGCGCTCCCCCGGGACCTGGACCAGCTCCGGGCCGGCCGCGAGCTCGATCGCGCCGCGCGCGTAGTACTCGAGAAAGTCGATCGCTTCGCACACGTCGGCATCGGCCTCGGGCCAAGGCTTGGCGCACTCGCGCACCTCGAGCGCGGCGAGCTCGAGCCGCCGCTCGCGCATCCACGCAGCAGCCCCCAGCAGCGCCTCCGCCCGCTCCTCGGCCGTGCGCGACGCCCAATCCTTCGAGCCCGCGCGGGCCGTAGCGACAGCCGCATCCACCTCGGACCCGGTGGCGTTCGCGGAATCGGCGACAACGCGCTCAGGCTCACCCGGATCGGTCGACGCAAGCTGCGACTCGAACCGCTCATCCCCACCGATCATCACCGGCACGCGCAGAGGCAGCTGCGCATCAACACGCGCCACAGCATCATCGAGCCCCGCACGCACCGAAGCACGCCGAAGCTCCAAGATCGGCTCGTTAGCGAAAGGAGACAGGCTCATGGCGTTCGACGTTAACAGCCGGGGCCGGGGGTAGCGCAGTCTGGGGCCTGCGACAGACAGTGATGTGTGGCCGCCCGACACAGTTGCCGGCTCGACTGGGTCGCGGCGGCCACACCTCACTGTCTCCTTTCACCGTTTGTTTTCACACGCGCAGCGATAGAGAGGTTTTAATGGGCCACGTGGAAGCTGGGGTGTCTCACGAATACGAGGCGGCTGTACGCCAGATCAAGGACGCCCGCGAGAGCGACGTCGTCGAGAAGGCCCTGAATGCCGCCCGCGAGCGCCTGGGGATGGACGCCGCGTACATCGCGACGGTGGACTCGCGCGAGCAGACGATCGAGGTGATGGTCGGCGAGACCAACGCGGCGGCCCTGGTCGAGGGCGCAGTGATCCCCGTCGACCAGACGTATTGTGCGCGGATGCTGACGGGGGAGATCCCGAACATCGTTCCCGACGTCAGCGCCGAGCCGGGACTGCGCAACGTCACGGTGATCCGCAACATTGGCTCCTACATCGGCGTCCCTGTGAAGCTGTCCGACGGCCGCGTGCACGGGTCGCTGTGCTGCGCGAGCAACGGACCGCGGCCCGACCTCGGCGAGCCGGAGCTCCGGTTCATGGAGGTGCTCGCCGGGATCGTCGCAGCGCGCCTGGACCGCGCGCACGGAAGCATGATTCGCCTCGCGAAGCGATTCGCCGAGTCTGATCCGCTGACGTCCTAAGCGCTAGGGCGCGGCGAGCAACTGCTCGAGCGGCACCCCGCGTGCCTGCTCGGACAGGAACGACTCGTTGCTCGTGTTCTCGAGCAGCCGCCTGACCAGGTACGCCATGCCGGCGACCAGATCGCCGACGGGGCAGTAGGTCCTGACCCGGAGGCCCCGCGCGGCCAGCGCATCCTGGAGCTCGTCGCCGAGACCCCGGAGCACCTGCAGCTCGAGGTCGGAGTCATCGCCACCGAGCAGCCGGTTGTAGGCGATCGCATGCGACACGGAGCGCAGGTTGTGAGAGGCGACCGCCACGCGGATGTTCGGACGCGCGCGCAACAGCGTTCCCGTGAGCGCCTCGAAGTTGCGGTCGCAGTCCGCCTTGACCTCGAACACCGGCACCGACCAGCCGTGCTGGCGCGCCTGGACGAGCTCGTGGTCCCAGTAGGCGCCCTTGACGAGTCGCACCGTCAGCGGCGGGGTCCGTTGCGACGACGCGGCCCAGTCGAGGATCGTCGCCGCGAGCTCCGGAGAGTCGCGCAGATAGGCCTGCAGCACGATCCCGGTCGACGGGCCCGAGTGGAACTGCTCCTCGGAGAGGAGCTCGAGCACCAGGTCCAGCACGGCCTCTCGGGAGTCCAGCGACTCCATGTCGATGTGGATGTGAGCGCCGAGTCGCTGGGCGTGCTCGAGCAGCGGCCGCAGCCGCTGGGCGGCGTCGCGGCGGCCGCGCTCGGGAGCGTCGGGCCGCAGCAACGGAGTCAGCGCCGAGACCTTGACCGAGACGTTGGCGCGGGGGAGAGGGCCGGCGCTGTCGTGCTCGAGGATCGGCCGTTCGGGCCACTTGCGGGCCGCCGCCGCGAGCTGCTGCAGAGCGTCGTTGCAGCGCTCGGCGTAGCGGTCGGCTTCGGCCTGCGTGACGGTCGCCTCTCCGAGCAGGTCCACGGAGCTCGCGGCCCCGCGGTCCCACAGGCCGCGCAGCACGCCGAGCGCGGAGCGGGGCGTCTCTCCGATGATGAACCGGTGCGCCATGTGCTTGACGCCGCTGGCGGCGGCGGCGCCGAGCGCGGCGCGGCCGGCCTTGGTGTGCGAGACGCGCATCGCCGCAGCGATCGGCAGCGGAGCGTCGGGGACCTCCTCGAGGAAGCCGCGGAGATGGCGGGCGAGATCGTCCAACGACCGGCACGCGGGCACCACGTCGACGAACCGGAACAGCGCCGCCTTGAGCTCGCGATCGCTGGAGGCAAGCTCCATCGCGCGCGCGTCCAGCGCACGCACCGGATGCCGGGCGCTCGACGGAAACGCGGCAGCGATCTCGCCGCCGATGCGGTGGATCTCGCTCTCCAGAGCCTCGCGCTCGGGAGCAGCCGGCTCGCTCAAACCCGTCACGTCACCGGCTCCATCGCGGGCGGCGTGGCGTGCTCGATCGCGTCCCAGCTGACGTCGTGGGCGCGCATCTCCTCGTCGACGGCTCCGCCGCCACGCAGGCCGAACAAGCGCTTCGCATAGAGCAGATAGATGACCACGGCGACGTTGATGATGAAGCCGATCAGCTTCAGCGCCGAGAATCGCGACGTCAGCTCGTAGATCTCGAGCGGCAACAGCAGCGTCGTGGCCACGAACGTCAGGTACTCGGCCCAGCGCTTGGTGTACCAGAGCCCGACCGCCTCGATGCCCTCGAGCAGGCCATAGGCGAGCAGCGCCGCACCAACTCCGCGCAGCGTCCCCGATCGCAGGGAGAACAGCTTGTCGAGCTCGTGCAGGATGCCGACGTGGCCCGTCGTCTGCACCGGACCGCCGGCAACCCCGCGCTGGATGTCGGAGAGGATCCGGTAGTAAGTGCCCCGCAGGCTCGACTCGTGCGCCGCAAATATCTCGACGCCGATTCCGAGCAGCAACAGCACCACGAAGTGAAACGCCCGGTCGATCGCGATCAACCGCAGGACGACGCGGTCTCGCAGGGCCTTGCCGCGCAACGGCACGACGATCTCATCGCGGTCGGGGGGATGCTGACGATCCGGGTTCTCTGGCGGCGGGAGCCCAACCCAGCTGTCGCAGCGAAGGCACCGGTGCCATCGCACCCGGCCGTCGTCCCTGGCGATGAGGTCGTCCTGCGGGCGGATCTCAGCGGCGTCGACGCCGACCAGGTGGTGGCCCTTCCAGCCGCAGACGATCAGCTCCCAGTCGATCTGACGTCGCTTTCGCGGAGGCGGGTGCGCGCCGGGCGGGTGCTTGACGGGGTGCGCCATCGCGCTCACCGTACCCGCATCACCCGAGAATGTTCACGGCGCGAGCAACGACCAGTCCGACCGTGATCAGCGCAACCAGCGACTGCCCCGCCATCAACGACTTGGCCATCGGGGTAAGCGGCATCGTGTCCGTCGGGCTGAACGCCGTGGAGTTGGTGAACGACACGTACAGGTAGTCCAACAGGCTCGGGACCCAGCCCTCTGCAGCCAGTTCTGGCGAGCTCATCTGGACGAACAGGAAATCCGGCGCATCCGGTGTATGCCGCATCCGCTCGACCGGTCCACCACGATCGAGCTCCCAGTACCACAGGCCAAACAGGAGGACGTTGTTCATCCACAGCAGAGCGCCCGAAAAGATCAGGTCCTTACCGGTCTCGTGGCCGCCCGACACGAGGTAGTGGACCGAGCAGCGCGAGCGACACGGCATTGGTCGCGCTGACGAGCGCGATCAGGGTGAGGACCACCGCTCGGCGCCGCCTGTGGTTCCGCGCTCGGCGGCTCGGAGAAGCGGCCACCAGGCCCACCAACAGCAATGCCTCGAGGCCGGGCAGCAGCCATCGCGGACCGAGCCTTAGCTTGTTGGGAAGCGCCACGTCGAGCGCGATCGCGATCGCGACGACGAGCAGCGGGCCCCAGACCGGCAGGTCTCGGTAGACCGCCTCCAGCGCCTCGAGTTCGACCGGCTCCGGGCGATGTTGGGGCCGAGAACTTTGCGTTTGTGTCATCTGCCGCTTGGATAGTGGCACGTGCGGTCGGACTCGACGACGGGAAGGATCTGTTGATGCCCCTCCCGAAACATCTGAACATGAGGATTCGCGCTGCGCTCATCCTGGCCTGCACGCTGGCGCTCGCAGCGTGTGGCAGCTCGTCGCAGAGCTCGAGCACCGTGGCGAGCCAACAGCCGGCCACATCGCCGGCGACGACACCGGCAACGACACAGACGAGCTCGACCCCGACCCAGACTTCGACGACCCAGACCACGCCGACGTCGACGAGCTCGCCCAGCAGCTCCACGGCCTGCACCGCCGCCGACCTGGCGCTGTCGTTCCTGGGTGGACAGGGCGCCACCGGCCACGGCGAGCTCGGCTTCGAGCTGCGGAACATCAGCAGCTCGACCTGTCACACCTATGGCTATCCGGGGGTGCTTTTCCTCGATCGGGCCGGCAAGGCACTGCCGACCGACTCGACGCGCACGACCCAGGACTTCTTCGGCTCCGTGCCCGCGAAGAAGCTCGACGTAGCGCCGGGCCAGAGCGTCTCGTTCCGGCTCGGGGTCACCCACGGGGCGGCATCGCCCGTGGGCTGCACGACGGCTTACGGCCTGCAGGTGATCCCTCCCGATGACACCGCGACGCTGCACGTGGCGATCGTCAACGGCGGCGCCTACGAATGCCGGACGGCCACCGTCTCGCCGCTGCAGGAAGGCACCTCCGCCTTCCCGTAGGCCTTTCAGCCGTTCTCGACGGCCTGGAAGCGGACGACGTCGCCGTCCTCGATCTCGCGCACCTGACCCTCGTTGGCGAGCACATCGAGGTGCCCGAGCACCTCCGACAGCGTCAGGTAGGCCTGCGTGACCGCCACGTTTCCCCAGGTCTGCACGGCGATCTCATATGCCGTCAGCGGCCCCGACTGCAGCAGCCGCAGGAACTTGCGTCCGCGGCGACGATGAAGTCGCAGACGCTCGTCGATCAGCGCGACGTGATCGACGACGGGCTCGCCGTGACCCGTGAGCACGATCCGCGCCGGGAGCTCGCGCGTGGCCCGCATCGACTCGATGTACTGCACCAGCGCCTGCGGACGGGCGGTCGATGCCTCTCCGTCGAGCGGTCGCGATATCAGCGGGTTGGACGAGATGTGAGCCAGCAGGTGGTCGCCGCAGATCAACAGCGATCGGGACTCGTCCCAGAAGATCGTGTCCGACGGGCTGTGTCCCGGCCGATGCAGCGCGCGCAACGTCCGGTCGGCGAACGTCAGCTCGTCGCCGTCGTGCAGCGGACGGGTCACCTTGCCGCTCGAGCCAAACGCCCGGAAAGACGCCCCAACCGAGCCGAGCGCGATCGAGATGTCGTACGGGATCCCGTGGCGGCGCATGATCGCCTGCGAGAACTCGTCGTCCGCGGTGGCGCTGGAGGCGAAGTTCTCGAGGTACGGCCCGAGCGAACTGAGCGCCGCGACCTCGGCGCCGGAGCGCCGGGCCAGGATCTCGAGCAGGCCGATGTGATCCATGTGCTGGTGGGTGAGCACGATCAGCTCGAGGTCCTCGATCGCATGGCCGTGCTCGGCGAGCGCGCGCTCGAGTTCGTCGAGCGACTTTCCCGAGTTCGGGCCAGTGTCGATCAGCGTCAGCGGCCGGTCCTCGATCAGGTAGCAGTTGACGCGCCCCACCAGGAACGGGGTCGGCACCGCCAATCGGTGGATGCCGGCGCGTGCGGCGAGCGCGAGTGCTTCCTCGGCGCTAGCTGCGGGCTGCGGCGGCGCGCTCAAGAACGGATCACGGCGAGCACCTCGTCGCGCCGGCGCTCCATGTCCTCCGCAGAGCGCAGCGACTCGAGGCACAGCCGCAGCAACGGCTCGGTGTTGGAGGGCCGCACGTTGAAGTGCCAGTCTTCGTACTCGACCGACAGCCCGTCGAGCCGGTACTGCCGTCCGTCCGAATAACGCGTGGCGAGCTCCTCGATCTTGGCGTCCCCGTCGGCGACCTCAGTGTTGATCTCCCCGGAGATGAAGTAGCGCGACCTGTAGGGCTCGAGCAGCTCGGACGGCTTTGCGCCTTGCGACGACAGCAGCTCGAGCATCAACAGCGACGGGATCGTCCCGGAATCCGCGCAATAGAAGTCGTGGAAGTAGTAGTGGCCCGACACCTCGCCGCCGAAGATGGCGTGCTCCTCGCGCATCCGCGTCTTGAAGAACGCGTGGCCGACGCGGTTCATGAGCGCTCGCCCGCCGGCGCCCTCGACTACGTCGGCGACTGCTCGGCTGGCCCGCACGTCGTAGAGGATCGTCGACTTGGGCTGCTTTTCGAGCATCGACTCGGCCAGCAGCGCGGTCATGAAGTCGCCGTCGATGAACGCGCCCTTCTCGTCGATGAAGAAGCACCGGTCGGCGTCGCCGTCCCACGCGATCCCGAGGTCGGCGCCCTTCTCGACGACCTCGCGCATGATGAACTCCCGATTCTCCGGCAGCAGCGGGTTCGGCTCGTGATCGGGGAAGTTGCCGTTGGGCTTGAAATAGGCCTCGATCAGGTCCAGTCCGAGGCGCTCGAGGATCGGCCCGACCATCGGGCCGGCCATGCCGTTCCCGCCGTCGACCACGACCTTGAGCGGCTTGATCACACTGGGATCGATGAACTTCAGCGCGGCCTCGTGGAACTCGTCCCAGACGGATACGTCCTCGACGCTCCCGCCGCCCGGGGCATTGCCGAGCCCTTCCTCGATCCGCGCCTTGACGTCGCCGATCCCGGCGTCGCCCGACAGCGCGATCGCCCCGCGCTTGACGAGCTTGACGCCGGTATAGCGCCTGGGATTGTGCGACGCGGTGCACATCAGCCCGCCGTCGAGCTCCCTGGATCCGACCAGGTAATAGAGCACCTCGGTCGCCACCTCGCCCGCGTCCAGCACGTGGGCGCCCTCGCTGCACATGCCCTCGCGGTAGGCGGCGGCCATGTCCGGCGCGGTCAGGCGCATGTCGCGCCCGAGCCCGAGCCTCAGCTCCGATGCGGGCTTGTCCTCCAGCGCGGCGATCACCCGCACGAACGCGCGTCCGATCTGCTGGGCGACGTCCTCGTCGAAGTCGCTTCCGTGGACCCCGCGGATGTCGTAGGCCTTGAAGATCTCTGGGTTGGCGATAGTGCCCACCGCGCCCGGATGCTACCCGCCGGCCCTCTGATTGGATAATCCGCGGCGTGAACGGCCCCGCTAAGCCGACGGTCGCGATCCTCTGCGGAGGCAGGGGAACCCGGCTGCAGGAACACACCCAATCGATCCCCAAGCCGCTGGTCGAGATCGGCGGGCGCCCGATCGTCTGGCACGTCATCCAGATCTACATCGCGCAGGGCTTCGACCGCTTCCTGCTGCTGACCGGGTACCGGGGCGAACAGATCGAGGCGTTTGTCAACGCGCAGGATTGGCCGGCCGGGGTCGAGGTCAAATGCCTGGACACCGGGCAGGACACCCCCACCGGCGGGCGTCTGCACCTTGCCGCGGCGGTGTTGGGCGATGCCACGTTCTGCGCCACATACGCAGACGGGGTGGCCGACATCGACCTCGATGCGCTGCTGGCCCACCACTCAGACCACGACGGCGCGGCGACGATGACGGTGGTCCGTCCGCGCCTTCAGTTCGGCGTCGCGCAGCTAAACGGCGACGGGGTAGTCCGTGGCTTCGAGGAGAAACCCCGAAGCGAGCACTGGGTAAACGGGGGGTTCTTCTGCTTCGAGACGTCCGCGCTCGACGTGTTCGAGGCCGACAGCGTGCTCGAGCGCGAGCCGCTGGAGCGGCTGGCCGCCGCCGGCGACCTCCGCGCTTACCGACACGACGGCTTCTGGGACTGCCTGGACACCTACAAGGACGCGGTCGAGCTCAACGACCTGTGGGCGCAGGGAGCCGCCCCCTGGAAGATCTGGGACTAGGAGGCCTCGCCAGCACTGCGGGTTCTAGACTCATAAGTGATGTCCGGACACTCCAAATGGCACTCGATCAAGCACAAGAAGGCCGTAGTCGACGCTCGCCGCGGCCAGCACTTCACGAAACTGGCACGCGCAATCACCGTCGCGGCGCGTGAAGGCGGCGGCGATCCGGACGGAAACCCGTCGCTCGCGCTCGCCGTCCAGAAGGCGCGCGACGCGTCGATGCCCAAGGACAACATCGAGCGCGCGATCGCCAAGGGAACCGGCGAGGGCGTGGACGCCGATCAGATCGAGACCGTGCTGTACGAGGGCTACGGGCCCGGCGGCGTCGCCTTGCTGATCGAGGCGCTCACCGACAACCGCAACCGGACCGGCGCCGACGTCCGCCACCTGCTCTCAAAGCACGGCGGCAACCTCGGCGAGCCGGGGTCGGTTTCGTACCTGTTCGACAAACGCGGCGTGATCGTCGTCGACGCCGGTCGTTACGACGAGGATGACCTGATGCCCGCGATCGACGCCGGCGCGGAGGACATCTCGCGCGACGACGACGTGTTCGAGGTGATTACCGAGCCCTCCGACCTCGTACCGGTGCGTGAGGCGCTTCGCGAGGCGGGAGTCGAGTTCGAGAGCGCCGACATGACCCAGCGCCCGAAGTCCCGGGTCCCGCTCGAAGAGGCCGATGCGGCCAAGCTGCTGAAGCTGATCGACGCGCTGGAGGAATCAGACGACGTGGGAGCAGTGCACGCCAACTTCGACGTCGACTCCTCGGTGCTCGAGCGCATCGCGTCCTAGGCGCAGCGGACCGGCTGACGCCGCACTTACTCGCGCCCGCTACCCTCTCGCCCCGTCATGAAGATGAAACGAACTCTAGGTATGTCTCTGGCGCTCGCCCTCGCGGCCGGCGTGACCGCCTGCGGCTCGAGCTCCTCCCAGGCGCCCGGCGTCGAACAGGCTCCCTCAGGGGGAGCGACGCAGGCGTCGATCCCCACAACCCCCAAGCCGCCTCCGGCGCTGGCCAAGAAGCCGGTGGTCACCGTTCCGAAGACCCCGGCGCCGACCACGCTCGTGGTCAAGGACCTGGTCCAGGGCACCGGCGCCACGGCCACCCAGGGCAAGTCGGTCACCGTCAACTACGTCGGCGTCCTCTACAAGGGCGGCAAGGAGTTCGACTCCTCGTGGTCGCGCAACCAGCCGTTCACGACGTCGCTCGCCGCCGGAAGCGTGATCAACGGCTGGGTACGGGGGATCCAGGGAATGAAGGTTGGCGGCCGCCGCGAGCTGATCATCCCGCCGAGCCTCGGTTACGGCAAGGCGGGCAGTCCACCGACGATTCCGCCTAACTCGACGCTCGTTTTCGTCGTCGACCTGCTGTCTGTTCAGTAGCGTCGCTGTCGTCCTCGCCGTCGGGCCGCCGCGCGCGGTACAACGGCACGGCGGATGACAGCCCCTTGAGCTTGTGCCGCCCCGCCGACGACCAATGGAAGTCGTTGAGGGCCGCATCGCGCACATCCTTCGTGCAGAGGACGCTTCCTGGGCGGGCCGCGCCCGTGACGCGGCTTGCAACGTTCACGGCGTGCCCGTAGAAGTCGCCCGCGCGGGCCAGCGCAGGCCCGATGGCGACGCCGGCGCGCAACGTGGGAAGCTCGGCCTGCTCGGCGCTCTCCAGCAACGTCAGTGCGACGTCGACCAGCGCGCCGGGGTCGGAGCTGACGAACATCGCCGCGTCGCCGATCGTCTTGACCAGCCGCACCGGCGGCTTGGCGACCCTGGTCGCCAGCTCGCCGAGCTTCACCGCGACGCTGCCGAGCTCGCGCGGCTCGACCTCGCCCCCCAGCCGCGTGAAGCCGACCAGGTCGGCGAAGCACACGGCCATCTCCTGCGCGCCGCCGACCTGGCCGGTCTCGCGCTCGGCGCGGCCGAGGATCCCGCGCCGCACCGCCTCGCGCAGGTGAGCGCTGAACGCGCCCTCCAGCACCGGCGCGAGCTTCGGAGCGAGCTCCTGCGCCAGGCCCGCAAATCGCAGCGCCACATCCTGTTCGCTGTCGCCGGGCTCGAGGAACGTGTCGACGAACGCCCCGGTGGTCGTGGCCGCCAGCCGCGACATCGACTCGCCGAGCACGCGCGTGATCTCGCCGATCTCCTCCTCGCCAAAGCCCGCGTCGAGGAACATCCGCACCGACTTGGCAGCCTCCGCGTCGGCGTCTGAGAAGACTCGGTCGTTCTCCTCGGGGACGGGCAGGCCGAGCAGCCCGCGGACCCGCCGCACCATGTCGGCCGGCAGTCCGCTTCGCTCCTCGATGTCGGCCGCCGTGTAGCGGCCCCCGAGCACCCGCTCGACCGGCAGCAGCGCGAGCCGGTCTTCCGCCACCGCCGACTTCAGCTCGTCGAGACCGACGCCGTCGTCGGCGAGCTTCTGAAGCAACTGCTGACGGGCGTCGCGGTCGGCGCCCTCCAGCCCGTCAAGCAACCCCTCCTGCTCGAAGTCCATGCGCCACATCGTCGCGCAAACTCGGCCGTGTAGAGCCGCCGGAGGCGGGTCGTTCCGGACGGTCCGCTAGCATCATCCGCCCTTGCGGGCCTTCATCCGGCAGCATGCAGCGCCGCCGGTTGTGCCCGCCCAGGCCCGCCACACGAACGCAACTGCCCCATGCTCTCGATCCTGATGCCCGTCTACAACGAGCGCGAGCGCGTCGAGCGCGCTATCGCCGAGGTGCTCAGCACCGATCTGCCCGACGAGTTCGAGCTGATCGTGGTCGACGACGGGTCGACCGACGGCACGAGCGAGATCCTGAAGAACGGCAACTGGGACGAGCGGGTGCGGCTGTTGGCGCACGACCACAACCAGGGCAAGGGCGCCGCCATCCGGACGGCCCTCGAGAACGCCCGCGGCGAGTATTCGGCGATCTTCGACGCCGACCTCGAGTACGACGCCGGCGATCTGGGCTTGCTGATGCCGCCCCTGATGGACGGCCGCACCAACGCCTGCTTCGGCGTGCGCGCGTTCGACGGGTACACGAGCCACTCGTTCCTGTTCGTGATGGGGAACAAGGGCGTTACGCTCGCCTGCAACGTCCTGTTCAACGTGTACCTGCACGACATCATGACCTGCCACAAGATGATCCGGACAGACGTGTTCAAGACGCTGCCGTTGCGCTCGCCTGGGTTCGCGATCGAGCCCGAGATCACGGCGCGGCTCGTGCAGCGGGGCGAGCGAATCTTCGAAGTTCCGGTCCACTATCGAGCCCGTTCCAACGATGAGGGAAAGAAGCTGACCGCCGTCGACGGCTTTCGCGTGATCGCCACGCTGCTGCGCTGTCGCGTGTCGGCCAGCTGAGCGCTGCATGGAGAGCCGCGCGATCACCCAGACCCCACCCGCCCAGTCGCGGCGGCGCGCGTCCGCCGGGCGGTCGGCGGAGGGGTCCAGGTGGGAGGCGCTGCGGTCCTCGCCGCTGCTGCTGTCGACAATCGTGTGCCTGGCGCTGGCGGCGCTGTCGGCGGCCGTACTGCCGACCGTGCCGAGCTACGACCCCTGGTCGTGGGTCGTGTGGGGCCGCGAGATCGTCAATCCCCACCTCGGCTTCTCGACCGGTGGTGGCCCGTCTTGGAAGCCGCTGCCGGTGCTGTTCACGGCGCCCTACGGGGTGTGGACTGCCGGCGCGCCGACGCTGTGGGTGATCACCGCCCGGGCCGGCGGCTTGCTCTCTTTGGTGGCGGCGTACCGCCTGGCCTCCAAGCTGATCAGCGGGGCGCCGTGGATGCGCGCGGTCGCCGGTGTGATCGCGGCGGCCGGCGTGGTGCTCACGCAGGAGTGGTCCTACTACATGTTCCGCGGGACGTCGGAGCCGATGCTCGTGGGGCTGGCCCTGTGGGCCAGTCGACCGGCACCTCGACGGCAAGCGGGGCACGGCGTTCGTGCTCGGGGTCGGGGCGGCTTTGATCCGGCCCGAGGCGTGGCCCTTCATCGGGCTCTACGGGCTGTGGTTGTGGCGGCGCGAGCCGCGGCTTCGGTGGTTGGTCGTGGTCGGATGGGCCTCGATCCCGGTGCTGTGGTTCGGGCCTCCGTGGGTGGGGTCCGGTCAGCCGTTCCTGGCCTCCGTGCACGCCAAGGACTACAACGGCCATCTCGGCAAGAACCCGTTCCTCGAGGTGCTACGACGCGGCGCGGACCTGCAGATCCTGCCGGTGCTGATTCTCGCCGCCGTCGGCGTGGCGATCGCGTGGTTCAAGGATCGCAGCAAGCTGTGGGTCGGCCTGGCGGCAGCCGTCGTCGGCTGGTGGGTGCTTGTGGTGGCGATGACACTCGACGGCTATCCAGGGCTCGAGCGGTTCTACCTGCCCGCGGCCGGGCTGACGTGCGTGCTGGCCGGTGCTTCGGTCGTGCGCATCGGGCAGTTTGTGTCCTCGTTGCTGTCGGCCCGGGATGGGTGGGCGCAGCGCGCCACTCTGGTGACCGCGGGGGTCGTGGCGGTGCTCGTGATCTTGTCGATCCCGCTGTCGACTTCGCGGATCAACGAGGCGCGCGCGCAGGAGCCGATCGCCGCCGCGGCGGTCACGCGGCTGGACCACCTGACGGCGGCGGTCAAGGCGGTTGGCGGCCACCACGGGGTGTACCCGTGCAAGGTCAGCTTCGCGGCGGTCAACCACGGCGTGCAGACCGCGTTGGCCTGGAAGCTCGCGGTGACCCTGGGCCGGGTCGGCACCTCGATGCGCCACTCGGGCGTGATGTTCGTCGGGCCGCGCGACACGATCGACGGCAGCCCGCCGCGAATCGACCCGCGGCTGACGCAGCAAAAGCTGATCGCGCAGGTCGACGAGTGGAAGGTCTACCAGCAGACCGCGCCGAATCACACCGCCTGCGTCGGGGGCTAGGCGCCGACCCGCCCCTGCGGCGACGAAAACGACCCAACGCCGGGGCCTGGCCCGGCCGCTGGGTCTTATGCCTCGCTCAGCCGTGGAAACGACCCGCGCGGCCACGAAGCTGCGCCGACTGGGTCCTTTTCGCGGGCCCGAACCCGCCTCCATCGCTCTCCTCAAAGGGCAGTTGACGTTCGGCCCCGAGCAACCCAGGGAGGCATCCGAGCGCACAAGCAGAATGGTGTCCGGATGGTCGTCCTCGGAATCGATCCCGGCACCGCTTCGACGGGCTACGGCGTCGTGCATTGCGCCGGCTCGCGCCTGCGCGCGATCGAGGACGGCGTGATCCAGACTTCGGCCGGCACCCCGCTCGAGCGCCGGCTGGCCGACATCCACGCCCGCGTGGGGGAGCTGCTTGATTCATACAGCCCCGACGCGATGGCGATCGAGGAGCTGTACTTCGGCGCCAACGTCCGCACCGCCTTCGCCGTCGGCCAGGCCCGCGGCGTGGTGCTGCTGGCGGCCGGGCAGCGCGGCATTCCGTCGCGCTCCTACACGCCCCAGCAGGTCAAGGGGGCGGTCTGCGGCCACGGCCGCGCCGGCAAGGACCAGGTCGGCCGGATGGTCGCCCGGATGCTCGGGCTGGCCGCCCCGCCGACACCCGATCACGCCGCCGACGCGCTCGCCGTCGCGATCTGTGACCTCAACCGCGCGCCGCTCGCTGCAGCGATGGCCAGAGCCCCGCGACGCGCCCAGGCGGCGCCGGCGTGATCGCGCTGCTGTCCGGCAACGTCGCGGTCCGCCGCGGTGACCACGTGGTGATCGAATGCGGCGGCGTCGGCTACCGGGTCGCCGTGTCAGCGCAGACGCTGCGCAAGATCCCCGCCGTCGGCCACCAGACGCTGCTGCACACCCACATGGTCGTCCGCGACGACGCACTGGCGCTGTACGGCTTTGCGACCGAGGAAGAACGCTCGCTGTTCCTGATGCTGCTGGGCGTGCAGTCGGTTGGACCGAAGGTGGCGCTCGCCGTGCTCTCGGGCGGACCGCCGCGCGACCTGCTGGCCGCCGTCGCGGGCGGCGACACCGCCCGGCTGCAGGCCGTGCCGGGGATCGGCAAGCGAACGGCGGAGCGGATCGTCGTCGAGTTGCGCGAGAAGGTCGACGGCGCGCTGCCGGCCGCGGAGATCACGATCACCCGAGCCGACGATCCGCGCTCGCTCGCCCGGGAGGGGCTGATCGGGCTCGGCTACACCCCCGCCGAGGCCGATGAGCTGCTCGAGCACACCGATGGCGACCGGCCCGAGGATCTGATCGCGGGCGCCCTGAGGACGGCGCGGCGATGAGTGCGGTCTCCGGGTTCGCCGATCACGAGTCCGACGAAGCACGGATCCACGATCCGCAGCTGCAGGGCGACGAGGAGTTCGACAGCTCGCTTCGCCCGCGCCGGCTCGAGGACTTCGTCGGACAGGCGTCGGTCAAGGACCAGCTCGCGGTCTCGATCACCGCCGCCTGCGCCCGCGAGGAGGCTCTGGACCACGTCCTGCTCGCCGGCCCGCCGGGCCTCGGGAAGACGTCTCTTGCCCAGATCGTCGCCGCCGAGCTCGACGTCCAGTTCGTGCAGACCGCGGGACCGGCGCTCGAGCGCAAGGCCGACATCGCCGCGCTGCTGACCGCGCTCGAGCCTCGCGCGGTGTTCTTCGTCGACGAGATCCACAGGCTCCCTCGGGCTCTGGAGGAGACGTTCTATCCGGCGATGGAGGACCGGGCGCTGCCGATCACCGTCGGCCAGGGGGCGGGGGCGCGCGTGATCACGCTCGACCTGCCGCCGTTCACGCTGATCGGCGCGACCACCCGCGCGGGATTGCTGACGACGCCGCTGCGCGATCGATTCGGCATTCAGCACCGGCTCGAGCACTACGACAAAGAAGAATTGGCGAAGATTGTCCGCCGGTCCGCGCGGCTGCTCGACGTGTCAATCGACGACGGCGGCGCGGAGGCGATCGCTCAGCGCAGCCGCGGCACGCCGCGGGTCGCCAACAGGTTGCTCAAGCGCGTCCGTGACTACGTCGAGGTCCGCGGCAGCGGCGTGGTCACCGCCGCCGAGGCGGCCTCGGCGCTCGATCTCCTGCAGGTCGATCACGAGGGCCTGGACCGCCTGGATAGGGAGATTTTGCGGGCGATTTGCGAAAAATTCAGCGGCGGACCCGTCGGTCTTTCGACGCTGGCGATCGCCGTCGGCGAGGAGTCGGACACGATCGAGGACGTCTACGAGCCGTACCTGCTCCAGCGCGGATTGATCGAGCGAACGCCGCGCGGGAGGGTGGCCACAAAGCGCGGATTTGCCCACCTCGGCGTGGAGCTCAATGGGCCATTAACGCTGCTTTAGCCGCCCTGGGGCTCCGGCCACGGGCGGCTATCCTCAAAACGCCGATGCCACGCGAGCGCTACTTCATCTGTCCGCACTGCGGTTACCGGTCGATGGGAACCGATCGCAACGCCGGCTTCAGGCGCGAAGCGCGGGGTTGTGAACGGTGCGGATTCGCGTATCTGTTCGAGCTGCTCGACGACTACTACCCGGCGCCGAACGCCGCGTTTTTCGCGTGCGATCGGGACGGCCGGATCGTCGACTGCGGCAAGGGCTCGTTCGAGCTGACTGGGCTGAAGACCGAGCAGGTGATCGGTCGCCCGGTCCGGGATGTGCTGGGGCTGCAGTTCGAGGACGGCTCAGACCACATCGGCACGGCACTGGAGTGGGAGGTTCGCGTCCAGGGCAAGCCGGTCGACGTCCACGCCGAGCACGATCTGCCCGCCAAGGCCGTCGCTGACATCTTCCCTGCCTACGACGACGAAGAGGGCGGGCTGCTGGTGGTTCTCACACCAGCGAATCACCACTAACGCTTCCCGCGGGTTTGCGCCACGCCGGCGCGGGCGGCCACTAGCATCCAGACAAACCGATGACAGATAGACAGAGAAACGGGTTCGTCCTGGCCCTTGTCGCCGGGCTGATCCTGGCCTCGCTGGTTGTGATCGCCGGCATCCCCGGCGCCACAAAGGCACACAAGACTCGCCTCGGGCTCGACCTCAAGGGCGGCGTGCAGCTGATCTACGAGGGACAGCCCACGGCCCAGACGCCCAAGGTCACGCCGGATGCGCTGTCGCGCGCGGTCGACATCATGCGCCAGCGCGTCGACCAGCTAGGCGTCTCCGAGCCCGAGATCCAGACCACCGGCGGCAACGAGATCACCGTCGGCCTGCCCAGCGTGTCGAACACCGCGCGAGCCGAGAAGCTCGTGGGGACCACTGCCCGCCTGGCGTTCTACGACTGGGAGGCGAACGCGCTCACGCCCGACGGCAAGACGGTCGCCAGCCAGCTCCAGGTCCAGAACCCGGATGCACAGGCGATCAGCCAGGGAACAAGCCAGCCGCCCGGAAATCCCGGCTCCGGAAGCATGCACCTGTATGACGCGGTCAAGCTCGCTTCCAAGCAGACGCCCGAGCCCGCCCCCGACAACGCCCGGAACGGGCCGCTGTACTTCATGTTCGGCAAGCCGGGTAGCGCCGCATGTGCCGCAGCCGCAAAGGCCGCGAACGAGCCCGTCACCGTCGGTCAGCGGTGTCTCCTATCGGGACCGAACGACACCAAGCAGGACCTGCTGCAGGGGCTGCCAACCGGGGTCACGGAATCAGACGGCGAGATCCTGGTCGTGCCACGCGGGATCACCGTGCTCCAGGCTGTCCCGGACAGCTTCACCCACCCCCTCAGCTTCAGCGACCCAAACGCCCAGTTCTTCGTGCTCAAGGATCACGTCGCGCTGTTCGGCAATGACATCACCAACCCGCAGCAGAGCACCGACCAGACCGGCAACCCCGACGTCTCATTCGGCTTCACCGGCCACGGCAAGAACGCGTTCCAGAGGGTCACGGGGGACATCGCCCACCGCGGGCAGCTCAACAGCCCGCTGGGAAACCCACAGAACCAGCACTTCGCGGTCGCGCTTGACACGCAGCTGATCACGGTCCCGCAGATCGACTTCAAGCAGTTCCCCGACGGGATCCCGGCCGACCAGGGCGCCGACATCACCGGCGGCTTCACGATCGGCTCGGCCCAGGACCTCGCCACGCAGCTGCGGCTGGGCGCGCTGCCGATCAAGCTCAAGCTGATCTCCGAGTCGCAGGTGTCGGCGACGCTTGGAAAGCAGGCCCTGCATCAGGGCCTGATCGCCGGCGCGGCGGGACTGCTCGTGGTGATCCTGTTCCTCGTCCTGTACTACCGCGTGCTCGGCGTGATCGCGACCGCGGGGCTGATCGTCTACGGGATCTACTTCTACGCGCTGATCAAGCTGATCCCGATCACGCTGACGCTGCCCGGGATCGCCGGCCTGATCCTGACGATCGGGGTCGCCGCCGACGCCAACATCGTGATCTTCGAACGCGTCAAGGAGGAGATCCGTGGTGGCCGCTCGATCCGGCAGGGAATCGCGACCGGCTACCGCAAGGGCCTGACCGCGATCATCGACGCCAACGTGGTGACGATCCTCACCGCGTTCATCCTGTTCGTACTGGCCACGTCCGAGGTCAAGGGCTTCGCGTTCACGCTGGGGATCGGAACTTTCGTGTCCCTGTTCACGGCGGTGATGGCCACCCAGGCGATCCTCAGCACGATGGGCAACTCGCGCATGATCTCGCGCCCGTCCGCGCTCGGTGCCGGCGGCAAGAAGCGGGAATGGCACTTTGACTTCATGGGCGCCTCGCGGTGGTTCTTCTCGCTGTCGGGCGTGATCCTGCTGATCGGGGCCCTGGCGATCGGCGGCAAGGGCCTGAACCTCGGCATCGACTTCACGTCGGGCACGAGGATCACGGCCAGCCTCGACAAGGCGGCAAACGAGCAGCAGGTCGGCTCGGTCGTGAGCGGAGCAGGTGCCGTCGGGCCGGAGGTCCAGAAGATCTCCAACAAGAGCCTCGGTCCGTACGTCTTCCAGATCTCGTCCAAGCAGCTGCAGCCGGACAAGGTGGCGCAGGTGCGCTCGGCGCTTGACAGCAAATTCGGGTTAAAGCAGGGCACATTTGACGTGACCTCGGTCGGACCGACCTTCGGCAAGACCGTCGCCAACAGCGCGATCGTGGCGATCATCGCCTCGCTGCTGTTGATCTCGGTGTACGTGGCGCTGCGGTTCGAGTGGAAGTTCGCGGTACCCGTGCTGATCGCCCTGATGCACGACCTGTTGATCACAAGCGGCGTGTACGCGCTGACCGGCCGGGAGGTGACGACAGCGACCGTGGCCGCGCTGCTGACGATCTTGGGTTACTCCATGTACGACACGATCATCGTGTTCGACCGTGTGAGAGAGAACGTTCCACGCATGCCGCGCGCGGCGTTCTCGCAGATCGTCAACCGGTCGATGTCCGAGGTGATGACCAGATCGCTGGCCACCACGTCGTGCACGTTGATGCCGATCCTCGCACTGCTGTTCTTCGGCGGTGCCACGCTGCGCGACTTTGCGTTCGCGCTGCTGGTCGGGGTCGCATCCGGCGCCTACTCGTCGATCTTCATCGCCTCGCCGGTGCTGACGCACTGGAAGGAGCGCGAGTCCGGCTACCGCGCCCGCCGGCACCGGATCGAGGAGGACCTCGGCGAGGTTCCCGCGTACGCCCCGACCGGAACCGACGTGGAGCCCGGGCGCAGGAGCGCGCGCCGCCCTGGCCGGATCACCGCGCCTCAGCCCGAGACCGTGTCGGCGGCCGAGTTCGAGCAGATGAAGCGCGATCTCGAAGTCGAGCCGCAGGCGCCATCGCGCCAGACCTCGACGCTCACCAAGCGCCGCGCCAAGGCGCCGGAGGCGCCCCAGCGCGACCCGAGCCCCGAGCCCGAGCCCAAGCCCAAGCCTCAACCGCCGGCGGACTCCAAGGGCGACGAGGCGCCCGGCGACGGCGGCAACGGCGCTCCCGAGCGCGCGCCCGACATCGCCGAGAACGAGGGCGTAGCCCCCGTGCAGCGACCCAAGCCTTCGGGCAAGTCGCGGCCCCGCAACCGCCGTCACGGTAGGAGGAGATAGCCATGGGCGCACTGGCATGGGTGATGATGGGCCTCGCCCTCTGGCACTTCACCGTGTGGCTTCCGGACCACTATTGGGGCGGCATCGTCGGCGCCTTCCTCGGCGCGCTGATCGGCGCCTTCCTGTTCGGCTTCTTGATCAACGGTTTCTCGGTTCCCGGCCGCCACGACACCGATCTGGCGACGGCGCTCGAGGCGATTCCCGGGGCGCTGATCGGGATGGGCATCGTCTACTTCGAGGGCCTGCGGCGCGAGCGCGCCGGGCGGTCGGACACCCTCGGCCTGACTTAGCTCCGAGATCCTCGAGTCCGCCTCCGGGATCCGTCGGGGGCGGCACATACGCTGCTTCGCCTATGGCGCAAGCAGCTTTATTGCCGATCCAACCCGCCGGTAGCGCTGGTCCGGGCGCCGACCTGCGTGCGGTGCAGGACGCCCCGGGCGATCTGGCCGCGCCGGTCCCACGCCTGGAGGTCCCGGAGTACGACCTGGCCGCCGCGCTTGCGCTGCGCCACGAGCTCGGTGTCAGCCACGCGTTCGCGCAGGTGCTCGTGCGGCGAGGGTTCGCCGACCCACAGGCCGCGCGCGACTTCCTGCGAGCCGACGAGACCCACGATCCCGCTGAGTTCTCCGGGATCGAAGTGGCCGTCGACGCGATCCGCCGCCGGATCGAGTCCGGCGGGCGAATCGTCGTCCACGGCGACTACGACGTCGACGGAGTCTGCGCGACGGCGATCATGGTCCGGGCGCTGCGCGCGCTGGGCGCGAACGTCGGGTGGTTTCTACCGGGGCGCATCGACGACGGATACGGGCTGTCGGAGGAAACCGTGCGGCGGCTCGGCGGACGCGACTGCGAGCTGCTGCTCACGGTCGACTGCGCCATAACCGCCGTGGATGAGGTGGAGCTCGCGCGGGCGGCTGGCCTCGACGTGGTCGTCACCGACCACCACGCGCCGCGGGCCGACGGCCGCCTGCCGGACTGCCCGATCGTTCACCCCGCGGTCTGCGGATACCCCTGCCCCGACCTGTGCGGCACCGGCGTTGCGTACAAGCTTGCGCAGGCGCTTGGGGCCGACACGGCAGCCGACGACGTCGAGCTCGTCGCGCTCGCGACGGTCGCCGATGTGATGGCGCTGCGCGGCGAGAACCGCCGGCTGGTGCGCGAGGGCATCACCGCGATGGCCAACACGGCCAAGCCCGGCCTGCGCGCGCTGATGGAGGTGGCGCGCGCGGATCCCAGCCTGCTGGACACCTACGCGCTCGGGTTCCGCCTGGCGCCGCGGATCAACGCCGCGGGGAGGCTGCGGCGTGCCGACGCCGGACTCGAGCTGCTGCTGACAGACGATCAGCAGCGCGCGCGGGCGATCGCGACCGAGCTCGACACGGTCAACGTCGAGCGCCGCGCGGTCGAGCGTCAGATCCTGTGGGAGGCGCAGGCAGAAGTCGCGCGCCTGGGTCCTCGCGCGCATACGTGCTGGCCGCCGAGGGCTGGCACCCGGGAGTGATCGGGATCGTGGCCTCACGGATCGCCGAGAGCTATCACCGCCCGGCGATCCTGATCTCGCTCGATGGCGAGCTTGGAACGGGGTCCGGTCGCAGCATTCCCGGATTCGATCTGCTCGGCGCGCTGCACGCCGCCGCGGGTCACCTCGAACGCTACGGCGGCCACCGCGCGGCCGCTGGACTGACGATCAGGCGAGATCGCGTCGAGGAGCTACGCGCGGCGATCGAGGCTCACGCCGAGAGCGTGCTGACGCCCGACCTGCTCCAGCCGGTCGAGCGAATCGACGCGATCGTCTCGGGCACCGACCTGGGGCTCGGCTTCGCCGAGGAGCTCGAATCGCTCGCGCCGTGCGGGATGGGCAACCCGAATCCCAAGCTGCTGGTTCCCGGCGCGCGGTTCAAAGACCCGCGTCCGATGGGGGAGGGCCGGCATCTGCGGTTCACGGTGACGTCGGGTGGCACCCGCGCCCGCGCCGTGTCGTTCGGCTGCGACGGGCGCCTCGGGGTCGAGGCGGAGACTCCGGTGGACGCAAGCTTCCGGCTCGAGCTCAACGCCTACAACGGCGCCGTGGAGCCGCGGCTGCTACTGCGCCATGCGCGCCCGTGCGCGCCCGAGCCAATCGACGTCCTCGGCGAGTCAGATCACTATCTGGCCGCCGTGTTCGACGAGCTCGACCGCTCGCTCGACTCGCCCGCCGCCAACGACGCCGCCGGCGCCACGACGGTGCTCGATCGCCGCGGTGAGAGCGCGCTCGCAGTGCTCGCCGACGCAATCGCCGCGGGCGGCCGGGTCCTTGCCGTCTGCGCGGACGTGCAAAGGCGCCTGAGCGGCCTGAGCGAGCGGGTCGGCGGCTTTGCGCTGATCTCCTATCACGCCCTGCAATCCCGTCCCGAGACCATGGCCGAGTTCGAGCACGTGGTCGCCCTGGATCCTCCCGCATCACCGGCCGCGGGCGCGCTGCTACGTGGCGTGCGATTTACCCACCTGGCGTGGGGCGAGCCTGAGCTACGCTTTGCTGAGCAGATGCACGAGCTCGAGTACGGTCTACGCGCTTCGCTCGTGGCTCTCTACCGGAGCCTTCGGGCCCGGGGGAGGGTGACCGGAGAGGAGCTCGAGCGCCTGCTTCGCGGAGACGGGCCGCACAGTCGGCCCGCGCGTCTGACGGCCAGGCTGATCAGGGTCCTCGCGGAGCTGGAGCTCGTCAGCCTCGATCGGGACCTGCCGGCCCTGGCGATCGCCGGAACGGCGCCCACTGCGTTGGAGCGCTCCCCGGCATACCGGGCCTATGAGCAGCGATACGAGGACGGACGACGATTCCTGAGCAAGGCAAAACCCCGGCAGAGCAGCTAAAAGACTCGCAAGAGCCCGAGCGTCCCGCGGGCAAGTCCAGCGACGGGGACGGCGGCGGCGGCCGGCGGCGCTCCTCGCTGATCACGCTGCGACCCCCGGTCGACCGCGTCGAGCGCTCCGACACGCAGGCCGCGATCGAGCGCGCCGAGCTGACGACCGTCGAGCGCCGGCTGCTGGCGGATCTGTTCGCGATCGTCGAGGAGCACGCTCACGAGGCGGCCGTCGTGGTCGATCGCGAGCGGGTCGAGGAGGCGTTCGTGTACGCCTGCGTCCACCACGCCGATCAGCGGCGGCGCACCGGCGAGGACTTCATCATCCATCCGGTCGGCGTGGCGAAGATCTGCGCGGGGATGCGCCTCGACACCGACACGCTGTGTGCGGCGTTGCTGCATGACACGGTTGAGGACACGTCGGCTTCGCTCGAGGAGGTGCGCGAGGCGTTCGGCGACGAGGTTGCGGGACTGGTCGACGGCGTCACCAAGCTCACCGGTTTGACGTTCCAGTCGCGCGACGAGGCGCAGGCCGAGAACTACCGCAAGATGATGGTCGCGATGGCCACGGACATCCGGGTCATCCTGATCAAGCTGGCCGATCGCCTGCACAACATGCGCACGATCGCCGCGGTGCCCAAGCAGAAGCAGATCGAGAAGGCCCGCGAGACGCTCGACATCTACGGGCCGATCGCCCACCGGCTCGGTATCCACGCGATCAAGTGGGAGCTCGAGGACCTCGCGTTCCAGACGCTGCACCCGCGCAAGTACAACGAGATCAAGGGGCTGGTGGCCCAACAGCGCGCCGAGCGCGAGCGCTACGTCAACCAGGCGGGCCAGTATCTGTCAAAGGAGCTCGACGAGCTGGCGATCGAAGCGGAGATCTCGGGCCGCGCCAAGCACTTCTACTCGATCTACTCGAAGATGACCAAGAAGGGTCGCGAGTTCAACGAGATCTACGACCTGACGGCGATGCGCGTGATCGTGGGCTCGGTGAAGGACTGCTACGGGGCCGTGGGCGTCATCCACTCGCTGTGGAAGCCGCTACCCGGGCGCTTCAAGGACTTCATCGCGATGCCCAAGTTCAACATGTACCAGTCGCTGCACACGACCGTGATCGGGCCCGAGGGACGGCCGCTGGAGATCCAGATCCGCACACGCGAGATGCACGACCTGGCGGAGTTCGGAATCGCGGCGCACTGGATGTACAAGGAGTCCGACAGCGCCGGCGGTCCGCCCGCTCCCGACGGCAAGCTCAAGTGGCTGCGCTCGCTGCTGGACTGGCAGCAGGACATGGCCGACCCCAAGGAGTTCATGGAGACCCTCAAGGTCGACCTGTTCGAGGACGAGGTGTTCGTGTTCACGCCCAAGGGCGAGGTCAAGTCGCTCGCCTCGGGTGCGACGCCGCTGGACTTCGCCTACGAGATCCACACCGACGTCGGTCACCGCTGCGTCGGCGCCAAGGTCAACGGCAAGATCGTGCCGTTGTCCTACCAGCTGCGCTCGGGCGACATCGTCGAGGTCCTGACGTCCAAGCGCGAGCGCGGTCCGTCGCGTGACTGGCTTGCGCTGGTCAAGACCACACGCGCTCGCAACAAGATCAAGGCCTGGTTCAAGGCCGAGAGCCGCAAGGACACCGAGCACACGGGCCGCGAGCTGTTGCAGGAGCACCTGAAGAAGCAGGGCCTGCCGGCGCAGAAGATCGTCGGCTCGTCGCTGCTGGCCGACGTGATCCGGGAGATGGGCTTCCGCAAGGCCGAGGACTTCTACATCGCGCTGGGCGGGGCGAAGATCTCGGCCAAGGTCGTCGTCAACAAGATCATGCAGCTGCTCAAGCAGGGCGAGGCGGCCGAGTCCGAGCCGACCGCCGCCGACGACCTGCTGCAGACCCGGCGCCGGCGCTCGCGCGCGACCACCTCGTCGAGCCGCTTCGGCATCTCGGTCGACGGGATCGACGAGGTCATGCTGCGCATGGCCAAGTGCTGCCGCCCGGTCCCGGGCGATCCGATCGTCGGCTACATCTCGCTCGGCCGCGGGATCACGATCCACCGCGAGGACTGCCCCAATGTCGCCGTGCTGCGCCGGGACCCCGACCGCTTCACGCCGGTGTCCTGGGACGGCGACGCCGAGACCTCGTTCCGGGTCGAGATCCAGGTCGACGGCTGGGATCGCCACCGGCTGCTTGAGGACATGTCGCGGACGTTCGCCGAGGCCGGGATCAACATCATCGAGGCGCGCTGCACGGTGACGCATCCAATGGTCAAGAACCGCTTCGTCGTCGAGGTGGGCGACACCCACGCGCTGGATCAGACGATCAACCGTCTTCGCAACATCGAGTCTGTGTTCGACGCCTACCGCGTGACCCCGGGCGGCGGATAGCCCCGCGCTCAGATGGGCGTCATCCATCGCCGCGGACAGACCGGGTGGGAGGGCGTCGTCGCGCTCCAGTACGGCGATCCGGCGCTGTCCGGCGTTCGTAAGCACGAGCTGATCGGCGAGGCCGAGGGCGCCACGCGCTATCG
Source organism: uncultured Solirubrobacterales bacterium (assembly GCA_963725925.1). GTDB lineage: Bacteria > Actinomycetota > Thermoleophilia > Solirubrobacterales > Solirubrobacteraceae > Palsa-465. The sequence continues at coordinate 278,686 of CAVSAY010000013.1, read as the reverse complement.
GGTCCGGTACTTCGACGTCCCGGCCGGCGGCCGGACCGCTCGCGAGCGCCATCCCCACGACCACGGAGTGGTGATCGTCACCGGCCGTGCGCGAGTCACCCTGGGCGACGAGGTGCACGAGGTAGGGGAGGGGGACGTGGTGTACGTCCCCGGCGACGAGTTGCACTGCTTCGAGGCGCTGGACGAGCGCCCGCTGGGCTTCGTCTGCGTGGTCGGGCCGCGGATCTAACCGATCCGCGTGATCTTTTGCCGTGATGGGCGTCCTACGGACAGGAGCCCCAACGCGGACTGGCCGGATCGCGGGGACAAGGTCAAAGACGAGGAGCAAGCATGCACGTAAGCAAGCGAGCCGCGGTAGCCGCGCTGACAGCGGCCGCATTCGCCGGATCATCGATCACAGCCGTCAGTGCGCTGGGCGACCGGGGCGGAGACCACGGCAACGGCGACCACCACGAGAAGGGCGAGCACCACGGTAAGGGCGAGCATCGCGGGTTCGACGAGCACGGCAATTTCGGCGACCACCGCGGCAACACGCTGTTCGACACGACGCTGGCGCCGACCGTTCCGGGCGATCCGACGCTGCACAACAACGCCGCCGGCGGGGCGCCCTGGGTGCTGAGCTTCGGCGAGGCCCGCCTGCGCGAGGACGGGCGGCTCGACGTTCGGATCCGCGGGCTGGTGATCCCGCCCCCGATCGGCAACGGAACGCCGGGCCCGGTCACGACCGTGCGGGCCGCGCTGTTCTGCGGCAATGACACGACGGCGGCGGCGACGACGCCATCGGTCCCGCTGTCGACGTCGGGCAACGCCCGGATCCGAGCGTCCTTGACGCTGCCGGCGAAGTGCCTGGCGCCCGCGTTGCTGATCCAGCCCAACGGCTCGAGCACGGTCTACATCACCGCCAACGGCTTCGGCGGATAGCCCGAGGCGGTTCAGCGTCCGGTCACCCCAGCTCGCGCCCCCAGCGCTGGGGTGGCCGGACGCGCATCGCGCGCGTCTGCGTCGACGGCTGCTTGGTGATCAGGATCGCCTCGCCCGTCGTGAGGCGCTTGATCTGATTCGGGTGGATCAGGAATCGCTCGACCTGACGGCGGCTGCTGCGCCGCGTGTCGTAGCGGCCGAGCAGCCCTCCGCCCGTCTGGATGGTTCGCTCCCACACCAGATGGGTGCCCACCAGCTGTGCTGCGGTGAGGGCGGAGTTGGGCACGTCCTGACGATGGATGATCTTCACGGCCGCGTTGCCGACGAGCTGATCGCCCAGGCCGCGTGCGGCGCGATCCATGTCCGCGAACTCCTGCGTGGCGAATACGACGCTGAGGCCCGGCTCGCGGCCGCGCGCCACAAGCGCAATCAGGTGGTCGGCACCCAGCGCCGAGAACTCGTCGAGACCCACGAGCGCCTGAGGCAGCGGCGCCCCGAGTGCCTGGGCCTGCCGCTCGCCGGTTGCTGACACCAGGTCCTGGATGATCATCGTGCCCAGTTGCGCGGCCAACCCCGGATACCGGCTCGAATTGAGGCTGAAGACGACGACCGACTGTCCGCGCAGTGCGGAGCGCAGGTCGATCTCACTGCCCGCGTCTCGTGCCGGCTCCAGAAACTGCCCCGCCGCCGATTCGGCCAGCAGCGCGAGCCGCGTCCGCAGCCCCTTGACCGCGCTCACCTGGTCCGGGGTCAGCTCCGTCAAGTAATCCTGGACGCGCTCGGCGAGCGGACGCGGGAGGTCGCGCAGCATCCGCGGCAGGCGGTGAGGATCCATCGCCGCCACGATCTCCGTGAGCGTCGGAGGCCGGCCTGGATGCGCCTGGGCAAGCACCCCGAGCGCCATCTGGGCGTAACGCTCGGCGGCGCGCTTGTAGTGGGGCTCGCTGAAGCGCTCGGTCGCGATCAACCTGTCCTTGAGCTCGGTCGGGTTGCCGTGGCTCAGGGGATTCCAGTGGGTGGGCCCGTCGATGCTCCAGAGCGCAAACGGACGACCGGCCGCCGCGGCCGCGCGCTCGAGCTCGCCGGCGAACGACGGCGAGCCCTTCATGTCGATCGCGATCACAGGCCGGTTGCGCGCGACGTGGTCGGTGAGGATCCGCAGCAGCGTCGTGGACTTGCCGGCGCCGCTCGCGCCCAAGATCAGACCGTGAGCCGACAGCTGCTGGTCTGAGAGGACGACCTGGCGCCCGGCAGCGTCGACGCCGAGCGCGACGCCGTCCCCGGGCGCTGTCGAGCGTGCGGCCCGCGCGCGGGCGACTCGCGCGGCGCTTTGCGCGACGGCCAGGCCGACCGCACCGGCGAGCAGAGCCACGGTTGCCCACGCCGGCAGTGACAGCATCAGCGCAGCGAACACGGGCATCAGCCAGAAGCGCCGGCGCCGGCGGTTCGGAGGGCCGGTGGTCATCGCGCCAGCCCTCCGACCTGCGGGTTGGCGTGCCGTGCGATCCCGCGCGTGCGACCGGCATCACGCGGCGGCGGGTCGGGCTGTCGCACTACGTGAATCGCCACCAGGGACGAGATCCCCAGCCGCGACACCGACCTGCACAGCGCTTGCGCCACCTGTGGCTTGTAGGCGATGTACACGACCCTGGCGATCCGGGGATCGGCGGCGTAGCCCGCGAGGATCTTCTCTCGTTCGGACGGGCTCTTGGCGGTGATCTCGAGCTCGATCGCCACGCGCCGCCCGCCGCCGTCGACGAGCAGCAGGTCGGGATAGTGCAGGCGCTCGCGTCCATCGCGACCGAGCCCGCCCAGGCGAACCCCGAAGGGATCGTCACGTCCCTTGGCGTCGCGTGAGCGAATCACGCGCTCGGCGAGCACCTCGCGCATCGGCCCGAACGCGCCATTCTGCGCCGCCAGCCACAGCCAGGCGGCGCCGACGTCGTGCCAGTAGTTCGTCAGGGAGATCGGCAACGACCGCAAGCGGCTGCCGATCACATCGAGGCCCAGCCGCGTGCTGCGGTAGGCGACCGGCTGGCCGACGAGCACCGGCTGTTCGATCAGGTGGCCGGTGTCGGTCAGCTCGCGCAGCCTGGTCCTCGCGACCTCCTCGTCGGTTCCGAGCAGTGCCCCGGCCTGGGCGGGCAGCACGAACCGGTGCTCGCCGATGAACGCCAGCAGCGCATCCACACTCCTACAGAGGCTGCGACCGCCCCGATTACACCCCCCTTACAGGCCGGGGTGAGGCAGCGAGCTGGTGTTCACCACCTCGAAGTCCTTGCCGCTCAGCCGGTCGAGCAGGTGCAGGGCGTCGTTGTTCCAGTGGCGGTCGGGGGCGCCCGAGATGTACCACGGCGAGCCGTTGTCGGCGAGGATCATGCCGTAGCGCTTCAGCGCCTGCGCGACGACACGCGCCTGGTAGGGCAGGCCCGAGATGTTGACGCCGCGCTTGAGACGTACGCGCAGTCCCATCGGAGGAAGCGAGGAGCCGCTGCAGGTGGACGCCTCGTGGCGTGCCGGGTACACATACTTCTTGGCTGTGCACGGGGCGGTGAAGCGCAGCGCGTGATCGATGGCGCCGTGGGCGACCTCGTTGTAGAGCGCGAGCCCCGGCAGGATCGGCAGGCCGGCCGCGTCTGCGGACGTGAACCCGGCCGGGCGCAGGTGGTCGGAGCGTAGGTTGAAGATCGCTCCCGAACCGGCGCTCCAGCGCTTGCCGCCGTTGTGCGGGTAGGCGGCAAACAGCTCGTAGTCACGGCACGAGTCGCGGTCGACGACGATCACGTGGCGGTCGCCCGTCGAGCGCGCCCCGCCCTCGATCGGAACGCCACGGGGCAGCGGATACAGGTGACCGTCTGACTCGGACGCGTACTGGAAGCTGACCGGCGCCCGGCGGGTGTGCTTGGACACCACCATGTACGGGATCCCGATCGGCGAGCCGTTGTAGAGACCCGAGCCGAAGTCCGGATGAACCGGGTCGTTGAGCCCGATCTTCGCGATCACCGCCGCGGAGTTCCCGGCAGCCGGCAGCGCGTCGACTCGCTGGTTCCACGGGTTGTCGGGCGGGAACACCGGGCAGGCGGGCGCGCCGGGGAGCGGGTGCGCGGCCGAATAGCGCGCCACCGTCGCCGACGGCACCACGAGCGCGAGACCGGCGATCAGGACGGCGAGGCAGACCCTCAAGAGACGACCGTGATCCCCCGCGGCGTCACTCCGAACTTCGCTTCGGAGACCTCGCCGATGTAGTCGCCGTCGACCTGCAGCGGCAACGGCCGGTCATCGAGCGATCGCAGAGTGAGCTCCCGCACACCGCTGAACGGATGCACGTGCCGGTGCTTGGTGACGCGCGCGCCTTTTGAGAGCGCGCGCCAGATGATCGTGGGGATGTCCGTGGGACGCGCACGCTCCAGCACCAGGCCGGCCAGGTCGCCGCTCGAGAGCGATGCGCCCTCAGCCATCTCGACAGGCCGGCTGCCGAAGTACGTGTACGGGGCGGCGTTCTGGATGATCGCGCTGACGCCCGCGACGCGCTCGTCTCCGAGCATCGCCTCGAGACGGGGCGGGTGCACGAGATAGCGCCGCGTGAACGTGTTGACGCCCGTCACCGTGTAGTACCACTCGCCGAGCCGGGCCTTGAGCCGTGGATGGGCGTCGACGCGCTCGACCACGCTGGCGTCGAGCCCGACGCCCGCCGAGAAAGTGAACTTGCGGCCGTTGACGTCGCCGAGGTCGACCCGGCGCGGGCGCCAGTCATCGGCGATCCGCAGCAGATGCTCGGTCGCGTCGACGACGTCCGCGGGAATCCCGAGCATCCGGCAATAGACGTTCGCGCGTCCGCCGGGAAGGCAGCTCAGCGGCGTGTTGGAGCCGGCCAGGCCGTTGGCGGCCTCGTTGACAGTGCCGTCGCCGCCGAACGCGACGACGACGTCGTAGCCCTCGCGCGCGGCGTCGCGAGTCAGCTCGGTCGCGTGATCCCGCGCCTCCGTGTCGATCGCGTCGACCTCGTAGGAGCCGCGCAACGCGTAGACGACGAGGTTCTTCAGGCGGTCTGAGACCGTCGTCGCATACGGGTTGACGATGATCAGCATCCGCCGCGTGGGCGGCCGCCGGCCGGCGACGAGCATCGCCTCGAGGCGTTCGAGCGGATCGCTGGAGGTGGCAGCCATGGCGGCGGAAACCTAACACCCGTGCCCGACCCTTGTTACCGAGGCGTGATCGGCGCGAGGCCGCGTCAGCGCTTTAACTCAAGAACCTGCGGGACCTGCCGAATCGTGTGCTTATAATTCGGACCACATAGCAGTACGCATCCAGAGGGGTGGAGGGAATGGCCCTACGAAACCCCGGCAACCTCCCGAAAGGGAACGGTGCCAATTCCATCAGGCTCCAACTACAAGGCCTGGGAGATGTGGAAAAGGCGGTTTCTCGGCCTCCGACCACAGACCCCGGCGGAGGTTTTTTCACATATGCCGCCAGAGTCTCTTCGCTGTAAAGAATGCAAGACCACCTACGCGCTTGACGCGCGCTACGTGTGCGAGCAGTGCTTCGGGCCGCTCGAAGTGGCCTACGCGCCGCGCACGGACGATGATCCCGCCGCGCTGCGGCGCCGGATCCAGGCCGGGCCCCACTCGTTGTGGCGCTACGCCGACTTCCTGCCCGTGCAGGCCCCTCCGCGCGGCACGCTGCCCGCGGGGTGGACGCCGCTGTTGAAGGTCGACCGGCTGGGGCAGCAGCTCGGCCTGCGCGACCTTTGGATCAAGAACGACGCCGCAAACCCGACCCACTCGTTCAAGGACCGGGTCGTTTCGGTCGCCCTGGCGCGCGCCCGCGAGCTCGGCTTCGACACGATCGCGTGCGCCTCGACCGGCAACCTCGCAAACGCCGTGGCGGCCCACGCCGCCGCCGCGGGGCTCGAGTCCTACGTGTTCATCCCGTCCGATCTCGAGGAGCAGAAGGTGCTCGCGACCGGCGTCTACGGGACGAACCTGGTGGCCGTCCGCGGCAACTACGACGACGTCAACCGCCTGTGCACCGAGGTCTCCGCCGAACACGACTGGGCGTTCGTGAACATCAACATGCGGCCGTACTACGCCGAGGGATCCAAGACGCTCGCGTATGAGACCGTCGAGCAGCTCGGGTTCGAACTGCCCGACCGGGTCGTCTGCCCGATCGCGTCGGGGTCGTTGTTCACCAAGATCGCCCGCGGTTTTGAAGAATGGCTCGAGCTCGGCCTGGTGGAGGGCGACCTGCCGACGTTCAACGGCGCTCAGGCCACCGGGTGCTCACCGGTGGCGACGGCGTTCGAGGCCGGCCAGGACTTCTGCCGTCCGGTCAAGCCCGACACGATCGCCAAGTCGCTGGCGATCGGCAATCCCGCCGACGGCCCGTACGCGCTCGACCTCGCGCGCCGCAGCGGCGGCGCGATCGACGCGGTCACCGACGACGAGATCCGTGACGGCATCAAGCTGCTCGCCCGCACCACCGGCATCTTCACCGAGACCGCCGGCGGCGTCACGGTCGCGGTGCTCGCCAAGCTCGCCCAGCGCGGCGACATCGACCCGGACGAGCGCGTTGTCGCCTACATCACCGGCGACGGCTTGAAGACGCTCGACGTCGTCCGTGGCACGTTCGAAGCCTGGGAGATCGAGCCCAGGCTGGAGGCCTTCGAAGCCGCCCACGAGCGGGTCGCCGCGGTGGCCTGATCGTGGTGGTCTGACGTCGACGACGATTAGACTGGTCGGCCCGATGGCAGTCACGGTCAAGATCCCAACCCAGTTGCGTGCCGCGACCGACGGCGAGGGCGTTGCCAACGTCGACGGGTCGACCGTCGGCGAGGTGCTCGACGCGCTCTACGACCGCTACGGCGAGCTGCGCAGCCGCATCGCCGAGGACGGCGGCCTGCGCCGGTTCGTCAACGTGTACGTGGGCGGCGAGGACATCCGCTTCCTCGACGGTCTCGACACGGCCGTCGAGGACGGCGACGAGGTCACGATCCTGCCTGCTGTCGCCGGCGGGCGCTGACCAGCCGTCCTGAGCGCGAAAACATCCCGCGCGAGCGTTCGCCCGGGTCGGATGGGTCTTTTCCCGCTCTGAGCGCAGCAAACGACCCACGCGGCGGCCAGTCACGCCGGTTGGGATGTTTTCCGCCCCGTCGCTCTGTGCGAGAGGGGCCGGCGGCGGCCGCCGGAGGCTCTCGCCGGGTCAGACCCCGCGAGCCCCGGCGACCGGACGGTGGGTCCGGCCCGCCTCGGTCTGCGATGCAACACCACAGCCCGCGGCTCCCTGGCCGGACGCCGCCGCGCTCAATCCTGTCTGTCAAGTCCTTCGGCCGGGCCCTCCCGCGGCCCGGCCTCCGAATTGCCCCCGTTTCCTGACTCGGCCCCCAACTGCACGCCGGACCCCGCCCCGGGTTCGACGCTGTTCATGCCCCCGATCGGTCCCCAACTCCTGCCTAGGAAGCTTTTCCGGCCACGCCGACGCCGACCGGGCAGCTCACGCCGGTCCCGCCCAGTCCGCAGTAGCCCCAAGGATTCTTGGCCAGATATTGCTGGTGGTAGTCCTCCGCGTAGTAGAAAGGCCCCGCCTCGCTGATCTCGGTCGTGATCTCCGGGTAGCCGGCCTCCCGAAGCCGCTCCGCGTACGCATCCCGCGAGGCCTCGGCGGCGATGCGCTGCTCGTCGGTCGTCCAGAAGATCGCCGATCGATACTGCGTGCCGACGTCGTTGCCCTGTCGCATGCCCTGGGTCGGATTGTGGTTCTCCCAGAACAGCCGCAGGATCTCCGCGTAAGAAGTCTTGGTGGGGTCGAACACGATCAGCACGGCCTCTGCGTGGCCGGTGCGAGTCGTGCACACCTCGTCGTAGGTGGGGTTGGGCGTGAACCCGCCCTCGTAGCCGACGGCGGTCGTGTAGACGCCGTCCGCCGGCCAGAAAACCCGCTCCGCGCCCCAGAAGCATCCCATCGCGACCATCGCCTGCTCCATGCCGTCTCCGAACGGCGGCGCCAGGGGCGTGCCGAGCACCTCGTGGCGAGCCGGCACCGGCATCTGCCGGTCGCGGCCGGGGAGTGCGTCGGCCGAATCGACCATCTCCCGCTTGTTCCGAAATCCGAGCATGCGGGACAGCCTACGGCCAAGGTCTTACGCGCCCCGAAACGAGTCGATTACAGCTTGCGAAACGGTTTGGACACAAAAGCGCTGCGCTACCGTTGATGTAGTAACAGGCGGCTCGCGGCGCGGGCGCCTCGAACGAAACGATTTCGCGACGAGCAGGGGCCAGAAGATCACCTCCACCAACCCGCCTCCCTCCGGCGCGGGCCGCAGCCGACGCTGGCCCGCGCTGCTCGCGCTCGTCGCAGCCCTGATCACCGTCGTCCCGATCGTCATCGGCGTCGCGATCACCGCCGCCAAGCCCGGCCCCGCGGCCGCGGGCGGCTCGAGCTTCAAGCCGATCGCCCCGTCGCCCACGGCCGCCACGCCGGCGACCACGACGACCAGCACGCGCTCGAAAAAGTCCGCCCACCAGCCCGGCGTGCTCGTCGCGCTGCTGCAGCACGCGACCACGATGCGAACCTCTCCCGACGGGCCGACGCTCGCGCAGCTCCCGCTGCACACCGAGTTCGGTTCCCCGCAGGCGTTGTGGGTGGTTCGCCGCTCCGGCTCGTGGCTCGGCGTCGTCAGCCCGCTGGCCGGTAACGGCAAGCTCGGCTGGATCGACCAGTCAACCGCAAAGCTCGGCCGGGTCGCGTGGCGGATCAACGTCTCGCTGCACGCGCGCCGCCTGACTGTGAGCGACAACGGCAAGGTGGTCCAGCAATACACGGTGGCAGTCGGCAGGCCCAGCGCACCGACGCCGACCGGCCGTTTCGCCGTCACCGACCGGCTGCTGACCGGCAACCCGTCGGGTCCCTACGGATGCTGCATCCTCGCCACCTCTGCCAAGTCCCCGCACGCGATCCAGGGATGGACCGGCGGCAACAGGATCGCGATCCACTCCACGCCGGAGACGTCGACCATCGGTCAGCCCGTCAGCCACGGCTGCGTCCGGCTGACGCTCGCCGAGGGTCGTTGGCTGATGGCGCACATCCCGCTCGGCACGCCCACGATCATCACCGCCTGACCCGAACGCCTCATGCGTTCGCAGGCCGGCGTGCGCCCGCAAGCCGAGCCGCCTACAGGTCCAGCCGCTCGATCGCCTTCAGGTAGGCCTCGGTGTACGTCGGAAACTGCGCCACGGTGTCGCGCAGCAGCGACAGAGGAAGCTCGGCCTTGATCGCAAGCGCGGCGTAGTGGATCCACTCGCTGACCAGCGGACCGACAGCCCAGGCCCCGACGAGGGTCCTGCGGTGAGCGTCGGCGATCACCGCGAGCTCGCCTCGTGGATCGGTCTCATAGGTCCACGGCCGCGCGATGCTGTCGCGTAGCGGCAGGTGCACCGTGCGCACGTCGACGCCGGCTTCGCGCGCCTCGCGCTCGGTCATCCCCACGGCGGCGACCTCGGGATCGGTGAACAGGACGCGCGGCACGGCCTGGTAGTCGGCGCGCGCCGACTCACCGACGATGTCGGCGACGGCGATCCGGGCCTGGTACATCGCGACGTGCGTGAACGGCATCTCGCCGGTCACGTCGCCGACGGCCCAGACGCCTTCGGCTGCCCGGCAGCGCTCATCGACTGCAATCCCCGCAGGCGTGGGGTCGATCCCGACGCTTTCGAGCGAGAGCCCCGCGACACGCGGCTTTCGGCCGACCGCGACGATCACCTGACGAGCCTTGACCTGACCGTCGGCGTGGTGTGCCACTCGGTAGTCGCCCTCGCGCGTGACCGCGGCGATCGCGGTGCCGACGTGCACTCGGATCCCGTCGTCGCTCAGCGCCGCCAGGACCAGCTCACCGACTCTCGGATCCTCGCGCTCGAGCAGCGAATCGGATGCCTCGAACAGGTCCACCTCAGATCCGAACCGCCGGAGCATCTGCGCGAGCTCGATGCCGACCGGACCGCCGCCGAGCACGACCGCGCTGTCGGGCACCTGGATGAGCGTCGTCGCCTCGCGGTTGGTCCAGTATCCCGACGCCGCAAGTCCCTCGATCGGAGGGATGTCCGCCTCGCTTCCGGTCGCGATCACGAGCCGATCGCCGTGGAGCGTCCTGCGCCCGACCCGGACCTTGCCCGGCCCCTGCAGCGACGCCCTGCCCTTGAACACGCGGATGCCCTGTTCCTCGTAGCCCTTGACCTCGTCTTCGTCGTCGAGGTTGCGGATCATGTAGTCGCGATATTCGGCGACGTCGCCCCAACGCGTCTGCGCGCCCCCTGTGCCCGGCGCGCGCTCCGCCTGACGACGCGCCTCGCCTGGACGCAGCAGCGTCTTTGACGGGATGCACGCCCAGTAGGCGCACTCGCCGCCGACGAGCTCCTGCTCGACCAGCGCGGTGGACAGGCCGTGCTCGCCGAGGCGCGATGCCACGACTTCGCCCGCCGGCCCAGCGCCAATCACGATCGCATCGAAGCGTTCCCCGGTCATGCTGCGAGGCGCTACCCCGGATTCCGCGCCGACCAAACAGACCAACCGTCGCGTTTGCCGTGCGTTACTTCGGGTATCGCTAGCAGTACGGGAAGGCGCACAGCAATGGCCACGAGCACGCAAATCGAGCCGGACCAGGAGCGCGCCGAGCACACCGATCGAGGCGATCGCTCACCCGTCCGCGACGAGCTGCCGACGGAGCGCCTGGACCGGAACTCAGCCGAGCTGATGGCGCAGCTGCGCGTCGCCGGCACCGGGATCCAGGTTCTGCTGGCGTTCCTGCTCGTGGTCCCGTTCAACGCGCGCTGGTCACAGGCAACGGCGTTTGACCGCTACGTCTACTTCGTCACCTTGCTGTGCATGGCGGCCGCCGCGGTTCTGCTGATCGCGCCGTCGGTCCATCACCGCGTGCTGTTTCGCCACGGCGAGAAGCGCTACCTGGTGGCGATGGGCAACCGCCTGGCGATCATCGCCATGGCCCTCGTCACGGTGGGCCTGACCGGCATTCTGCTGCTGATCTCAAACGTGTTGTTCGGCGGTGTGACGGCGGCGATCGTCGCGGTGGTCGCACTCGTCGGAGTGGCGACGCTGTGGTTCGGCGTCCCGCTGCACCAACGCCATCGCGAGTCGCGCGAGCGTTGATTCAGCCGAACAGCGGCAACCGCCGCCGGCCTGATTGCAAGCCCTTGGCTTACGTCACGCCAGCGGCGTTCGGTCCAGGCGCTCGCACAGCTCGCGGACCGACTCGAACACATCGAGCGCGCCGGCTTCGCGCAGTTCATCCACCGAGAAGCCGCCGGTGAGGACCGCGAGCGTCTGCACCCCCGCGCCGTCGGCTGCCTTCACATCCCACGGGGTGTCGCCGATCATCACCGCATCGTCGCTCGAGCCTCCCGCGCGATCGAGTGCCGCCGTGACCAGGTCGGGCGCGGGCTTGGTCGCCTCGACGTCGGCCGACGTCGTCCAGGCGTCGGCGAGCTCGCGAGCGTCGAGCAGGTCGAGGTAGTGGTCGACCTCGTCCTCCTTGGCCGAGCTCGCCAGCACCACCGTATGACCGCGCTGCTTGAGGTGCTCGATCAGCTCGCGCGACCCATCCATCGTCTCGACCTCGTCGATCAGCTCGAAGTAGCGCTTGGTCTCGCTGTCGCGGATCTCGTCTCCGTGCTCCCGCTCGGTCCGGTCGTCGGTCAAGGCGGCCACCAGCTGATCGCCGCCCATCCCGATGTGACGGTGGATTCGCCACACCGGCAGCACGATGCCGTGCTCGCGGAATGCGCGGTACCACGCGACCGCGTGGTGGTAGTTGGTGTCGACGAGCGTCCCGTCGATGTCGAGCACGGCAACGGCCATGGCTCGCTTTCCTACCCGGCCGCGGAGCACGGAAATCGCGCGCCGATGCACAGTTTTTCTGGGCGAAAGCTATCGCGAGTTCTCGCAAAATATGTTCGAAGTGAACGCGGCTGTTTACGCGACCACGCAATGGGTATTTTCGCCTCTAACGCGCGGGCCCCATAGGTCGTCGTTGTCGTCAGGCGTGACCACCGCGCGCTCTCTCCTCCCTCCGCCCTGGCGGTGGTTCCCAGAGCCACCGCCAGGGCTTTTTAATGCCTGCGCGCGAGCGCCAGCCGCGCAGCGGCTCGACCTGGCACGCCGTGGACGGCCCCTCCCGGGAACGTGGCGGCACTGGCGATGTACAAACCATGCACGGGCGTGCGGTAGGGGACCAGGCGCGCCACAGGGCGCAACAGCGCCTGGTCGAGGCTGTAGCTGCCGCCGCCGACGTCGCCGCCGATCAGGTTGGCATTGCGACGCTCGAGATCGGCCGGCGTCAACACGTGTCGCGCCAGGATCAGGTCTCGGAAGCCCGGGGCAAAGCGTTCGATCTCTGCCTCCATGCGTTCGACATGGCGGTCGGTCTGCGCCGGCCAGTCGGCCGTCTGCGGCCCTCGCGTGTATGCCCACGCGGTGTGCCTGCCGGCAGGCGCGCGCGTCGCGTCGGCGATCGACTGCTGACCGAGCAGCATGAACGGGCGTTCGGGCAGCTCCGCAGACGGAGATGTGCGGCGCAGCATCTGCTCCTCGTCGCCTCCCACGTGCACGGTGCCGGCGCGCCTCGCCTCGGGCGAGCTCCACGGGATCGCGCCGGCCAGCGCCCAGTCCACCTTCAGCGTCGCCGGCCCCGGCCGGTAGCGCCGCAGCGCGGCCAGATAGCGCTGTGGCAGCTCCGCGGCAGCGAGTCTGGCCAGCGCCCCGGGCATCACATCGGCGATCACGATCTCGGCCTGCACCCGCGTGCCGTCGGCGAGCATCACGCCGCGGGTGCGGCGGCCGTCGGTGAGGACCCGGACGACCTCTGCATCGGTGCGGATGACGCCGCCGAGGCTCTCCAGATATCCGACGAGGGCACCGGCGAGCCGGCCGGCGCCGCCCTCGGGACTCGGCCAGCCGACGGCGTGGCCGAGGAGGTTGAGAAACAGGGCGGGAAGCGTGCTGCCCGAGCTGCCGGGTGCGACGTCACCGTGCATCGCCGAGCCGTACAGCCACGCCCGGGCGCCGGGGTCGGTGAACAGCTCCCCGGCCAGTGCCTGCACGGGCATCAAAGCCACCCGGCCCAGCTCTCGCCAGCCGTCGCGGTCGCAGACCGACGGCGAGCCGGACGGCCGACCGCACGGGCGCGAACTGCCCGAGCAGCGTGTCGCGCAACAGTTCGAAGCGCTCGAGCCACGGCGAAACGAACCGCCGCCAGGCGTCGCCGTTGCCGGGTGCCAGCGCGTCCAGGCTCTGCGCCGTCCGGTCGAGGTCGCGATACAGCGCCGCTCCGCGGCCGTCCTCGAGCGGGTGCGCGTAACACGCCACCGGATGCACCCAGCGCAGGCCGTGGCGCTCGAGCGGCATCGCCGCGAACACCGGCGACGCGGCTGCCGCGGGGTACACCGAGGAATACGTGTCGTGCCTGAAGCCGGGCAGCGTCAGCTCGTCGGTTGCGACGGCGCCGCCCGCCACCGGAGCCGCTTCGAGCACGAGGACCTCGGCTCCGGCCTGCGCGAGCGTGATCGCGGCCGCCAGGCCGTTGGGCCCCGAGCCGATCACCAGGGCGCGCCGGGCACGCGCCCGCGCACCCCTCAACCGCTGCGTCGCGTGCTCGTCAGGTAGGTCGCGGCCATGTCCTTGTCGCCGTGCTCCTCGGCGCCCGCGGTCATGCGCTGCGCGATCGCGCTCAGCATCGGCAGGTCGAGATCGTGGCGCTCGGCGGACTCGGCGACAAGCCGTGCGTCCTTGGCGGCCAGCTCGAGCCGGAACATCGGCTCGAAGTTGCGCTCGATCATCGCCTTGCCCTTCATCCGCAGGTAGGGCAGGTCCAGGGCACCGCCATCGAGCGCGTCAAACAGCAGCGACGGGTCGATCCCGAGTCCCTCCGCCAGCGCGATCGTCTCGGCGGCGCCCTCGGTGACGGTCACCACCCAGCTGTTGGCGACGAGCTTCAGTCGGGTGCCGGCGCCGGGAGCGTCGTCGACCCATATCGTCCTCTGGCCGACGGCGTCGAACAACGGCTGCACGCGCTCGCGCAGCTCGTGGCGCCCGGACGCCAGGATCACGAGCTTGCCCTGTTCGGCGGGGCCCTTGGTACCGAGCACCGGCGCGTCGAGGAAGGCGACGTCGTGCTCGCGCGCGAGCTCGATGCAGCGCTCGGTGCCCCGCTCGCCGATCGTGCTCATCTGCACCCAGGCGATACCGTCGCCTGCGTCTTGCAGCGCCTGCTCGATCGTCTCGATCACGGCGTCGGCGTCGGCGAGCATCGTCACGATCAGGGTTGCGCCCTGGACAGCCTGTGCGGGCGACCCGCATACCTCGGCGCCATCCTGTTCGAGTGGCTGTGCCTTTTCCGCGGAGCGATTCCAGGCCCGAACCCGGAGCCCGGCCTTCAGCATGTTCCGGGCCATCGCGAACCCCATCGTGCTGCCGGCGCCGAGCACCGCGATGACCTCGCCGCTGGGCGCTGCCGATTCATTGTCTTGTGCCACGCGGCACCTCCTTGCGATCAGGCGTCGGGAACAGCTTCGCGCAGCTCGGCAAGCCACGTGTCGGCGGTGGAGTCGCTGGGCGCGCGCCAGTCGCCGCGCGGAGACAGCGACCCGCCCGACCCCACCTTGGGGGCATTCGGGATCGCCGAGCGCTTGAACTGACTGAAGCCGAAGAACCTCTGCAGGAACACCTCGAGCCAGTGCTTGATCTCGGCGAGCGTGTACTCGTTGCGGCGCTCGGGCGGGATCAGATCCGGCCACGGGCCGAGCTCGCGGTCGTGCCAGGCGTGGTGGGCGAGGAACGCCACCTTGCTGGGCCGGTAGCCGAACCGCAGCGTGTAGTAGAGGAAGAAGTCCTGAAGCTCATAGGGCCCGACGACGCTCTCGCTGTTCTGTCCGGGCTTGTCGGAGTCGGGGTCGTCGGAAGGGATCAGCTCCGGCGAGATCTCGGTGTCGAGCACCGAGCGAAGGACCTCACCGGCGGCCTCGCCGAACTGGTCGGTGTCGATCGCCCAGCGGATCAGGAACTGGATCAGCGTCTTGGGCACCGAGGCGTTGACGTTGTAGTGCGACATCTGATCGCCGACGCCGTACGTCGACCACCCGAGCGCCAGCTCGGAGAGGTCACCGGTCCCGAGCACCAGTGCGCCCTGGTAGTTGGCCAGCCGGAACAGGTGCGACGTACGCTCGCCGGCCTGGACGTTCTCGAAGGTCACGTCGTACTCGGGCTCGCCCCTGGCGGCGGGGTGATCGAGGTCCTTGAGCATCTGCGTTGCCGAGGGCCGGATGTCGAGCTCGTGCGCGCTGACGCCGAGCGCCTGCATCAGCGCGCCGGCGTTTCGCAGCGTCAGCCCGCTCGTCGCAAAGCCCGGCATCGTGTACGCCAGCACGTTGGATCGCGGAAGCCCGAGCCGGTCCAAGGCCCGGATGGCGACGATCAGCGCGTGCGTGGAGTCCAGTCCGCCGGAGACGCCGATCACGATCTTCCCGATGCCGGTGGCCCGCAGTCGCGTCTCCAGGCCTCGCACCTGGATGTTGTAGACCTCCTCGCAGCGCTCGTTTCGGCTGGACGGGTCCGAGGGCACATACGGGAAGCGCTCCAGCGTGCGCCCGAGCGCCACGGCTCGCTTGCGGGCGCCAAGCTCGAAATCGATCCTGCGCATCGCCGCAAGCCGCTCGCGGTAGTCGCCGATCGAGTCGCCGAAGCTGCTGGTGCGCGAGCGATCGGACACGATCCGGTCGAGGTCGAGGTCGGCCAACGTCAACTGCTCGGAGTCCGAGAAGCGCTCGGACTCCGCCACCAGGTCGCCGTTCTCGCAGATGATCGACTGGCCGTCCCACGCCAGGTCGGTCGTCGACTCGCCGAAGCCGGCCGCGGTGTAGACGTAGCCGGCGATCGTCCGCGCCGAATGCGCCGCGCACAGGGCTCGCCGGTAGTCGGCCTTGCCGATCGTGATGTTGCTCGCCGACAGGTTCGCGAGCACGGTCGCGCCGGCCAGCGCGCCGTAGGTGCTCGGTGGGATCGGCACCCACAGGTCCTCGCAGACCTCGACGTGCACCGTCAGCTGCGGCAGGTCGGTGCACCGGAACAGCAGGTCCGGGCCGAACGGGACGTCCTCGCCGAGCAATGCGATCCGCCCTTCGATCGCCTCGCGCGCGGCGCGGAACTGGCGTTTCTCGTAGTACTCGAAGTATTCGGGCAGGTAGCTCTTGGGCACCACGCCGAGGATTGATCCGCGGTGGATCACCACGGCCGTGTTGAACAGTCCTCGCTCGGCCTCGAGCGGCGCTCCGACGACGATCACCGGCTCGAGCGCGGCACTCTCTGCGACCAGCGTCCTGATCGCCTCGAGCACCGCGTCGGTCAGCGACTGCTGGTGGAGCAGGTCATCGATCGCGTATCCCGACAGTCCCAGCTCGGGGAACACGACCACGGCCGCGTTCTGATCGGAGGCGGCGCGCGCGAGCTCCACCGTGCGCTGGGCGTTGAACGCGGGGTCGGCGATCCGCACGTTCGGCACGGCGGCGGCGATGCGCACGAACCCGTGGCTGTAGAGCGAATGAAAGGGGTCCACTATGAGGTCACGCTAGCGACCCGGAGGCCGCGTCGTTGCAACTCGCGTCGCGCGACGGCCCGGGTCTGTAGCTTCCCCGCTCGTGATCGGACTCTCACCCGAAATCGAGGCATGCCTCTTTGATCTCGACGGTGTCCTGACGCAGACGGCCAAGGTCCACGCCGCGGCGTGGAAGACGACGTTCGACGAGTACCTGGGCAAGCGCGCGCAGGAGCGCGGCGAGGAGTTTCGCGAGTTCGATGCGGTCGGCGACTACGACGAGTACGTCGACGGCAAGCCGCGGTACGAGGGGGTCAGCTCGTTCCTCGCCTCACGGCACATCGACCTGCCCCAGGGCTCTCCGAGCGACGGGCCCGACAAGGACACGATCGACGGGCTGGGCAACCGCAAGAACGAGCTGGTGCTCGAGCTGATCCATCGAGACGGGGTGCAGCCCTACGAAGGCTCGGTTCGCTTCGTCAAGGCGGCTCGCGACGCGGGGCTGCGACGCGCGGTCGTGTCGTCGAGCACGAATTGCCGCGACGTGCTCGTCGCGGCCGGGATCCTGGACCTGTTTGAAGAGATCGTCGACGGGGTCGTCGCCGAGCGCGAGCATCTGCCCGGCAAGCCCGCCGCCGACACGTTCCTGGCGGCCGCACGCAAGGTCGGCGTCGCGCCCGACCACGCCGCGGTGTTCGAGGACGCGCTCGCGGGCGTCGAGGCAGGCCACGCCGGGAGCTTCGGGCTGGTCGTCGGGGTCGATCGCGTCGGGCAGGCCGACGCGCTCAAGCAGCACGGCGCCGACGTCGTCGTGAAGGACCTGGCCGAGCTTCTGGAGCAGTCGTGATCCGCCACCCTTCGTTTCGCTGCGAGCCCTGGGAGGTCTGCGAGACCGACCTGCGGATCGACGAGCTGGCGCAGCGCGAGTCTGTGTTCGCCCTGTCCAACGGCCACATCGGGCTTCGCGGCAACCTCGACGAAGGGGAGCCGTACGGGCTGCCCGGCACGTATCTCGCCGGCTTCTATGAGCTACGCCCGCTCCCCTACGGTGAGAGCGGATACGGCTACCCCGAGGAGGGGCAGACCGTCGTCAACGTCACCAACGGCAAGATCATCCGGCTGCTCGTGGAGGACGAGCCGTTCGACGTCCGCTATGGAACGCTCGAGAGCCACGAGCGGGTGCTCGACCTGCAAGCCGGCCTGCTGAGCCGCACGCTCGTGTGGTCGTCGCCTGCGCGCCGTCGCGTTCGCGTCAGCTCGACGCGCCTCGTCTCGTTCGCCCAGCGGGCGATCGCGGCGATCCGCTACACCGTCGAGTCGCTCGACGACCGCATCCCGATCGTCGTGCAGTCAGAGCTCGTCGCCAACGAGTCGGTGCCGGTCGCCGAGGACGACCCGCGCGCCGCCGCGGTGCTGGGCTCGCCGCTGCACTCGATGTTCTGGGATGCCTCCGGCACCCGGGCGGTGCTGATGCACAGCACCAGGTCGAGCGAGCTGACGATAGGGGCCGCGATGGACCACGTGCTCGAGGCGCCACCCGACACCGGCGTGTCGGTGGAGGCCTACGAGGACGTCGCGCGGCTGACCACGACCGCCACCGTGGGACCCGGGCAGCCGCTGACGATCATCAAGTTCCTGGCCTATGGATGGTCGCGCCAACGGTCGATGCCGTCGATCCGCGACCAGGTGGCCGCTGCGCTGGCGGGGGCCATGCACACCGGCTGGGACGGCCTTGTCGATGCCCAGCGCTCGTACCTGGACGATTTCTGGAACGGCGCGGACGTCGAGATCGAGGGCGACGCCGAGCTCCAGCACGCGATCCGTTTCGCGATGTTTCATACCCTGCAGGCCGGCGCCCGCACCGAGCAGCGCGCGATCGCGGCGAAGGGGCTCACCGGTCCCGGCTACGACGGACACAGCTTCTGGGACACCGAGACGTTCGTGCTGCCGGCGCTCACCTACACCGCCGCGGGCGCCGCGGCCGACGCGCTTCGCTGGCGCCATCGCACCCTTGACCTGGCACGCGATCGCGCGGCGCAGTTGCGGCTCGATGGAGCCGCGTTCCCGTGGCGAACGATCCGCGGGCAGGAATGCTCGGGTTACTGGCCCGCGGGGACGGCCGCGTTTCACATCAACGCGGACATCGCCGACGCCGTGGTCCGCTACCAATTCGTTACCGCGGACCAGAAGTTCGAGCGCGATTTCGGCCTCGAGCTGCTGGTCGAGACGGCCCGCCTGTGGCGGTCGCTCGGTCACCACGACGCGGCGGGGCGCTTTCGTATCGACGGCGTCACCGGCCCGGACGAGTACTCCGCGCTCGCCGACAACAACGTCTACACGAACCTGATGGCGCAGCGGAACCTGCGCGCGGCTGCTGAGACCGCCGAGCGCCATCGTGCTCGCGCGGAGGCGCTGGGCGTCGACAACGAGGAGCTCGCCGCCTGGCGTGATGCCGCCGAGGCGATGACGATCCCCTACGACGAGGAGCTCGGCGTCCATCCCCAGGCCGAGGGCTTCACCGGGCATCAGCTCTGGGACTTCGACTCGATGCACCACGATGACTATCCGCTGCTGCTGCATTTCCACTACTTCGACCTGTACCGCAAGCAGGTCGTCAAGCAGGCGGATCTGGTGCTCGCGCTGCACCTTTGCGGCTACGCGTTCAGCGACGAGGAGAAGGCCCGCGACTTTGCCTACTACGAGCGCCTCACGGTCCGGGATTCATCGCTCTCGGCGTGCACACAGGCGATCGTCGCAGCCGAGGTGGGCCACCTCGATCTGGCCTACGACTACTTGTACGAGGCGGCGCTGACCGATCTGGACGACCTCCAGCACAACAGCCGCAACGGTCTGCACATCGCGTCCCTGGCGGGCACGTGGCTCGGCATCGTCGCCGGGCTCGGCGGGATGCGCGACCACGGTCCAAAGCTGAGCTTTGCGCCGCGGCTGCCGAAGGTGCTGACTGGGTTGACGTTCCGGCTGTGCTTCCAGGGGCGCAGGCTGAAGGTCGAGATCACGCCGGCGCAGGCCGGCTACTCGGTGCTCGGCGAGCAGGAGCTCGAGATCGTCCACCACGGGCAGGCGGTCACCGTCAAGCCAGGTGCAGTTGCGACGCTCCCGATTCCGGCGGCGCCGAACCGCGAACCGCCCGTCCAGCCACCCGGTCGTGCCCCGGCCACAGCGTCCCGCAGGACGACGCCGAGGCCGGGCTAGCCGCTGATCTCCGCGAGCGTCCGCTCCAGAGCTTCCATCAGGTCCGGAGCGGGCTCTGGCTCCTCGCGCGGTTCGGGGATCTCGATCGTCGCCCCCTTGCGCTTGCGATCGACGACCTTTCTCAGGCGATCGCGGTAATGGTCCTTGTGCTTGTCGGGATCCCACTCGGTCGCCAGCGCCTCGATCACCGACACCGCGGCGTTCAGCTGCGTGGGAGTCGGCTTGTGCGCCTTGGCGGTGGCGGCGTCAACGTCCTTGGTGGGCCGCACCTCGTCGGCGAACAGCATCGTCGTCAGCGTCAGCGCGCCGCCGCGCTCTCGCACGAGCGCCAGGTACTCCTTGGTGCGCATCACCAGCGTCCCGAGCGCGGCACGCTCGGTCTTGGACATCACCTCGGTGAGCAGCCTGTAGGCGCGCTTGGCGCCGTCGTCCTCGGCGGCCGGCACGAGGAAGTAGGGGTGGTTGAAATAGATCGGGTCGACGTCGGCGAGATCGACGAACTGCTCGATGTCGATCGTCCGCGTTTTACGCGGCTCGATCGCCTGAAGCTCGAGGTCTGAGACGATCACCTGCCCGCCGTCTTTGAGCTCGTAGCCGTGGGTGATCTCCTCCCAGGGGACCTCGACGTCCTCCTGCTCGCACCAGCGCTGGACCTCGATCGGTGCGCCGTCGGACTCGTGCAGCTGGCGGAAGTGCAGGTCGCGATCGCGAACGGCGGAGATCAGCCTGACGGGGACGTTGACCAAACCGAACGACAGCGATCCGGTCCACAGCGAGCGGGGCATCAGCGCCGCTTCCCGGAGCCGCCGAGGCTTGCCTCGAGCGCCGCCGCCAGGTCGGTCGAGTCCTGTTGCACCTCGATCTCGGGAAGCACGGGCTCCTTGCCGCTGGCCTTGGTCTCGATCAGCTCGAGTACGCGCTTGCGGTAGCTGTCGTGGAAGGCGTCGGGATCGAAGCGCTCGTGCAGCGATTCCACGAGCTTGCCCGCCATCTCGATCTCGCGCTTGGACGGGGCCCGGGACGGTTTCGGGATGTCGAGGTCGCCGGGGTCCACGAGCTCGTCGGCGAACCGCATCGTGTGCAGCGCCAGCACGCCGTCCAGCGGCCGGACCGCGACCAGGTACTCGCGGTTGTGAAACACCCAGCGGCCCAGTCCGGCACGGTCGCTCTTTCGCAGCGCGTCGTGCAGCAGCCGATAGGCGTCGCCGCCGTCGTTGCCCGCCCCGATGTAGTAGGTGCGGTCGTAGAACACTGGGTCGATCTCAGCCGCGCCCACGAACTCCTCGAGCTCGATCAGGTGCGAGCTGTCGCCGGCGGCGGCGTCGATCTCCTCCTGCTCGAGCATCACGTACTTGCCGCCGCGGAGCTCGTAGCCCTTGGCCACCTGTTTGAAGGGGACCTCCTTGTTCTCCTTGGAGCAGATCCGCTTCTGCTTGATCCGGGAGCCGTCGGCGGCGTGGACCTGATGGAAGTGCACGCTCTTGTCCTCGGTCGCGGAGTTCACCTTGATCGGCACCGCGATCAGGCCGAATGTGATCGTGCCGTTCCAGATCGAGCGCGCCATCAATCTCGCCCTACCCGCCGCTCTGCTGCGGCGAACCTTCCACCGGTGCGGCGAGCGCCGAATTGCTGGTGAAGTTGCGCACCGCCGGCACCGCCAGCACCCCGGCGAGCAGCACGACCCACACGCCCGCCGCGACGTACAGCGCCTCCGAGACGCCGATCGCGGCGGCGATCGGGCCGGCAAGCGCCAGCCCGAGCGGCTGTATGGCGAGCGTCCCCAGGTAGTCCCACGAGATCACCCGCGACTGCTCGTCGGGCGAGATCTCACGCTGGATCGCGGTGTACCAGAGTGTGTTGAACACGGTGCCCGACGACCCGTCGATCACCGCAACCGCGAGGATCACGGGCAGCGGGGCGTGCGCCGCGACCAGCGCGTACAGCGCCGGGCCTCCGACCAGGAACAGCAGGAGGGCGGCGCGCAGCGGATGGCGAGGACGCCATCGCAGGCCGAGCAGGGCGCCGCCGATCGAGCCCAGACCCAGCGCCGCATTGATCGCCGCCCAGGCGCCGGCGCCGCCCAGCGACGTGCGCGAGATCTCCGGCGCCAGCACCTGCCATGGGGCGTACACGAAGCCGATGAACAGCGTGAAGAACAGCACGGTGGCCCATAGCCACGTCCGCGACCGGAACGTCCGCCATCCGGCACGGAGCTCGGCGAACGTGCTCTTGCGCGCTTCGGCTATCACCGGCTTGACGCGAAGCAGGGCCAGGCAGATGGCGCTGACCACGAACGTCGCGGCATCGATCGCCAGCGCCCAGCCGGGGCTGGCCGCGACCACGATCACCCCCGCGAGCGCCGGTCCGAGCACCGACGTCAGCTCGGCGCTCAAGCCGATCAGGGCGTTGGCCTGCTGCAGCTCCTCTCGATCGACGGTCTGCGCCACCACGACCCTGGAGGCGGGACCGAAGAACGCCTCCGCGCTGCCGTAGATCGCCTGCAGCGCGGCGAGCTCCCAGATCCGCGCGCTTCCGCTCAGCACGATCGCGGCGCTGAGGCCCTGCGCTCCCGCGCGCACCGCGTCGGAGGCCAGCATCACCCGTTGTCGGGGCAAGCGGTCGGCCCACACGCCGCCAAAGAGCACGAGCAGCAGCAACGGCAGCGTCTGCGCGGCCAGCACGATCCCGAGGTCGGTGACCGAGCCGGTGATGCCGAGAACGGCGAACGCCAGGGCCACCGGCACGAGGCGGTCGCCGAGCGAGGAGATCGCCTGTCCCGCGAACAACAGGGCGAACGGCCGGTGGCGTAGCACTCCCCAGCGCATGGGCGCGAGCGTAAACGGGTATCCGGTCGCTGATGGCTTCAGAGCACGAGGACCCCGGCGCACTCGCCGACGAGATGGAGGAGCAGGCCGACCGCCTCGAGGACCGCTCCAAGAAGCTCGGCGAGGATGTCGACGACGTCCGCAAGGACTGGGAGCGCAAGCGCTCAGACCAAGCTGTTCCTGGGGCCAACCCGCCCGCCGAGGGCGAAGATGAGACTTCTGGGCAAGGGAATGACGTGCCACCCGACAGGGAAGCGGGACACGATTAGAACGGGATGACGTTCCTCGCGGCTAACCGTGCGCCGCGAGGAACGTCGTTCCGGTGAGACTGCTACGAGGTCTTGCGCTCCAGGTTGGCGACCTCGTCGGCCTTCGCGTCGGCGCGCCGCTGGTCGCGCGCGAGCTCCTCCTTGGCCTCGCCTTTGCGCTCCTCCTGGCGTCCCTGTCGGTGCAGGGAGCTGTCGCCGGTGAGGTCGCCGGCGGCCTTCTTGGCGCGGCCCGTGATCTTGTCGATGAGGCTCATTGTTGGTGCTCCTATCGTTCGCTGGTCAAGTTGGGTGGGTGCCTCCTCTATGGGGCTACCCGACAGCGGTGTAGGAAACGCAGGGACCTCCCGGTCACTTGCCGACAGACGAATGCGGGTAGGGGGGAGTGGTGGCGCCGCAAGACAACGGTTATCCCCCGATCGCCGACTACGGCCTGATCGGCGACTGCAGGACCGCGGCGCTCGTCTCGCGGCAGGGATCGATCGACTGGTGCTGCCTGCCGCGATTTGACTCCGGGGCCGCGTTCGCACGCCTGCTGGACCGCGAACGGGGCGGCTACTGCTCTGTCGCTCCGCGCGGGGACAGTTGGACGAGCAGCAGGCGCTACGTCGACGACACACTTGTGCTCGAGACGACGTTCGAGGGTCGGGGCGGCAACGTCACGCTGTACGACTTCTTCTCGGTCACGGGCGACGGTGAGCGGGGACCGCAGCTCATCCGGGTGCTGGAAGCAACCCGCGGCTCGGTCGACATGGAGGTCCGGATCGCGCCGCGGTTCGATTACGGCGAGGTCCGGCCGTGGATCCGGCGCCACGGCCACCGCCTGTTCAGTGCGATCGGCGGCAACGACGGGCTGGTCGTGTGGTGCGACGAGGAGCTCGAGGAAAACCCCGAACACGAGCTGACGGTGCGCTTCACGATGGCCGCGGGCGACCGCAGGCATCTGTCTTTGACCTACTGCGCCCCGGAGAAGATCGACGCTCACGAGGGACCTGACGAGCCCGATGTGACGGCGCTGGATGCGGCGCTCGACGAGGCGGTGGGCCGGTGGCGCAAGTGGACCGAGACGCTCGCATTGCGAAGCGACGACGAGCCCGGCGCTCGCCGGTCGGGTCTGACGCTCAAAGCGCTCACCTACGAGCCGACGGGCGCGATCGTGGCGGCGCCGACGACTTCCTTGCCCGAGGCGCTGGGCGGCCCGCGCAACTGGGACTACCGCTTCGCCTGGGTGCGAGACGCGAGCTTCAGCGCTCGCGCGTTCGCCGAGCTCGGAGCGGTCGACGAGGCGGACGCGTTCCGCGCGTTCATCATGCGCTCGGCCGCGGGCCACGCCGGCGACCTGCAGGTCCTCTACGGGCCCGGCGGCGAACGCCGGATCCGCGGCGAGACACTCGCCGCGCTCGAGGGCTACGAGCGCTCGTCGCCGGCGCGGACGGGCAACGACGCCGCCGGTCAGCGCCAGCTCGACGCCTACGGCGAGCTCGTCAACCTGACCTGGCGCTGGCACCGGCGCGGCCACTCGCCCAGCGACGATGACTGGCGCTTTCTGGTCTCGCTGATCGACCACGCCGCCGAGAACTGCGGCGAGCCAGACCAGGGGATCTGGGAATGGCCCGGCGACCCCGAGCACTTCGTGCACTCCAAGGTCCTGTGCTGGTCGGCGCTCGACCGCGGGATCCGGCTCGCCGACGAGTGCATGCGCCGCGCGCCGACGCGCCGCTGGAAGCGGGCGCGCGACGAGCTCCAGCGAGGACATCGACACGTCGCGGCTACGACTCAAAGCGCGGCGTCTACGTGCAGGCCTACGGACGCAAGGACCTCGACGCGGCGCTGCTGCTGTTGCCGACCGTCGAGTACGTCGCGTGGGACGACGAGAAGATGCTGCGGACCGTCGCCGCGATCCGGGAGGAGCTCGACGCCGGCGACGGCCTGCTCTACCGCTACCGCCGCGACGACGGTCTGCCGCGGCAGGAGGGCGCGTTCCTGTGCTGTTCGTTCTGGCTCGTCGAGTGCCTGGCGCGCGGCGGCGACATCGAGCAGGCGCGCGAGGTGTTCAACCTGACGATCTCCAAAGCCAACGATCTCGGGCTGTTCTCGGAGGAGATCGCGCCGAAGTCCGGCGAGCTGCTCGGCAATTTCCCGCAGGGCCTGACTCATCTGGCGCACATCTCCGCGTGCAACGCGCTGGCGGAGATCGGCCAGTCTCTTTAGAGATCTCTCACAGCTTCTTGTTGGCGCCATGACCGCCCCCGCGTTATCCGGTCCGCAACGGGGGTAGGGCGAACACGACCGTGTCAGGCGACTTCGAAGGAGCACAACGCACATGAGCCAAACGGTGGGCGACTACCTCCTTGATCGTCTTGCAACTTGGGGGGTAAACCGGATCTACGGGTACCCCGGCGACGGGATCAACGGCCTGATGGGGGCGTTCGGACGCTCGAGCAATGGCAAGCGTCCCGAGTTCATCCAGACGCGCCACGAGGAGATGGCGGCGTTCATGGCATGCGCGCACGCCAAGTTCACCGGCGAGCTGGGTGTCTGCATGGCGACCTCCGGCCCCGGGGCGATCCACCTGCTCAACGGCCTCTACGACGCCAAGCTCGACCATCAGCCGGTGGTCGCGATCGTCGGCCAGCAGGCCCGGGCGGGCCTCGGCGGCAACTACCAGCAGGAGGTCGACCTGGTGACGTCTGTTCAAGGACGTCGCGCACGAGTACGTGCAGATGGCCTATGAGCCGGCCCAGATCCGCCACCTGGTCGATCGCGCCTGCCGGATCGCGCTCGCCGAGCGCAGCGTGACCGCGATCATCGTCCCCAACGACCTCCAGGACGCCGACGCCGTGCCGACGCCGCCGCGCAAGCACGGCACCGTCCATTCCGGCCCCGGTTACACGGCCCCGCGGGTCGTCCCCGCCGAGACCGAGCTCGACCGCGCGGCGGAGATCCTCAACGCGGGCCAGCGCGTCGCGATGCTCGTCGGCCAGGGAGCGCTGCACGCCACCGACGAGGTGGCCGCGATCGCCGAGACGCTCGGCGCCGGCGTCGCCAAGGCGCTGCTCGGCAAGGCCGTCCTGCCCGACGACCTGCCGTACGTGACCGGTTCGATCGGCCTGCTCGGGACCAAGCCGAGCTGGGACATGATGCAGGACTGCGACACGCTGCTGATGGTCGGCTCGAGCTTCCCGTACTCGGAGTTCCTGCCGGAGGAGGGCCAAGCGCGCGGAGTCCAGATCGACATCGACGGGCGGATGCTCGGGATCCGCTACCCGATGGAGGTCAACCTCGTCGGCGACAGCGCCGAGACGCTGCGAGCCCTGATGCCGCGCCTGACGCGCAAAGAGGACCGCTCCTGGCGCGAGAAGATCGAGGGCGAGGTCGCGAACTGGTGGGAGCTGATGGAGCGCCGCGCCGCTGAGCCCGCCGACCCGATCAACCCGCAGCTCGTGTTCGCCGAGCTGTCAAAGCGCCTGCCCGACGGCGCGATCATCAGCTCTGACTCCGGCTCCTCGGCGAACTGGTACGCGCGCGACATCAAGCTGCGCCGCGGGATGATGGGCACGCTGTCGGGGACGCTGGCCACCATGGGCCCGGGGGTCCCGTACGCGATCGCCGCCAAGTTTGCCTATCCCGACCGGCCCGCGATCGCGCTCGTCGGCGACGGAGCGATGCAGATGAACGGCATCAACGAGCTGATCACGATCGCCAAGTACCGTCACCAGTGGTCAGATCAGCGCCTGATCGTGATGGTGCTCAACAACCGCGACCTCAACCAGGTCACCTGGGAGCAGCGCGCGATGGAGGGCAATCCGAAGTTCGAGGGATCTCAAGATCTGCCCGACTTCCCGTACGCGAGCTACGCCGAGCTGCTCGGCCTGAAGGGGATCCGGGTGGACAGCCCGGAGCAGGTCGGGCCGGCGTGGGACGAGGCACTGGCCGCCGATCGTCCGGTCGTCTTCGAGGCGGTGACCGACCCGGAGGTGCCGCCGCTGCCACCCCACATCACGCTCGAGCAGGCCAAGGCGCTGACGTCTGCGCTGCTCGCCGGCGACCCCAACGCCGGGCAGATCATCAGGCAGTCGTTCCGCCAGAAGGTCGGGGAGTTCTTCACCGGCCGATGAGCATGGCCGTCGCCCTTCCCACGGCCCCGGTGCAGGAGATCGAGGTCGCGGCCTACACGATCCCGACCGACGCTCCCGAGGCCGACGGCACGCTGTCGTGGGATTCGACGACGATCGTCGTCGTCCACGCGCACGCGGCCGGCGAGTGGGGGCTCGGGCTACACCTACGCCGACGTCTCGACGGCGAAGCTGATCGAGTCCAAGCTGGCCGGCGTCGTGCGCGACGCCGACGCGATGTCGCCCGAGGCGGCGTGGAAGGCGATGGTCGGCTCGATCCGCAACCTGGGACGCCCGGGCATCGCGTCGATGGCGATCGCCGCCGTCGACGTTGCGCTCTGGGACCTGAAGGCGCGACTCCTGGGCCTGCCGTTGTGCTCCCTGTTGGGCGCGGTGCGCGACCGGGTCGCGATCTACGGGTCGGGCGGGTTTACCGCTTATTCGCTCACGCGGCTGTCCGAGCAGCTCGCGGGATGGGTGGAGCGCGGGATCCCTCGGGTCAAGATGAAGGTCGGCAGCCTCCCCGGCGAGGACCCCGGCCGGGTGAGGGCCGCGCGCGAGGCGATCGGGCCCGATGCGCAGCTGTTCGTCGACGCCAACGGCGCCTATTCGCGCAAGCAGGCACTCGAGCTCGCCGAGCGGTTCCGCGCTGACGCCGCCGTCAGCTGGTTCGAGGAGCCGGTGTCCTCCGACGACCTCGAGGGGCTGCGGGCTCTCCGCGACCGTGCGCCTGCCGGGATGCCGATCGCCGCCGGGGAGTACGGCTACGACCTGCCGTACTTCGAGCGCATGCTCGCCGCCGGCGCCGTGGACGTGCTCCAGGCCGACGTGACCCGCTGCGCCGGGATCACCGAGCTGCTGCGAGTCGACGCGCTGTGCCACGCGCGAGGGATGCCGCTGTCGCTGCACTGCGGGCCCTCGATCCACCTGCATCCCGCGCTTGCGCTCGAGCAGTTCTTGCATCTGGAGTACTTCCACGACCACACGCGGATCGAGGACTTGCTGTTCGACGGGGTCGTAGTGCCGCGTGACGGCGCCTTGTCCCCGGACCTCTCACGCCCCGGGATGGGGCTCGAGCTGAAGCGGGCCGACGCCGAGCGATATGCGACGTAGCACGCTCCCGATCAGGCGCCGCCGCGCGACGGAGCGGGCCGCCGCCCGCTGGTGGCGAAACGTCTCCCACGGCCGTGCCCAGAAGACGCTTGCCGCCGCCACGGCCGCGAGCGCTCTGCCGCTCGGCGTGGAGATCTACTTCGAGCACTTCCGCGGGTCGTTCGGCGACAAGTGGATGTGGACCCCGGTGGCGCTGTCGCCCGCGCTGAGCGTGGCCGCGGTGGCCGGGATGCGCTCCGAGCGCGCCGCTCGCACATGGCTGCCAGTGGTGTCGGCGCTGTACTGCCTGGACGGCCTCGTCGGCGTGATCACCCACGTGCGCGGCGTGGCCCGCAAGCCGGGCGGGTTCGACGAGCCGCTGTTCAACATCGTGATGGGCCCGCCGCTGCTGGCGCCCGGCTCGCTGGCGCTGGTCGGCGGCATGGGCCTTGCGGCGGCTGCGCTCGGACGCGAACGCTGATGGCCGGCAAGCAGCGGGACTTCCGGCTCTCGGACCATCTCCCCAACCTGAGGCCCGACCACAAGCCTCCATCGCCCGACGAGCTGCCGCGTCAGCGAAACGGCGTCACGCCGCAGATGCACGGGCGCTATCCCGACTACAACGTCCTCGACGAGGCAGGCCATTGGGACGAGGTGACGCGGCGGCTTGTGCTCAAGCGCGTCGAGCAGGTGCCGCCGATCCGCTTCTTCACCCACGACGAGGCGCTCACGCTCGGCGTGTTCTGCGACGTGGTGCTGGCCCAGGACCGCGAGCCGAAGATCCCCGTGCTGAACATGATCGACGCCAAGCTCTTCGCCGGTGAGCTCGACGGCTTCCGCTACGCCGACATGCCCGACGACCGCGAGACCTGGCGGCGGCTGGCGCTGGGGCTCGACGCAGCCGCGCGCGAGCACGGAGCGGACGACTTCGCCGGTGCATCCGAGGACGTGCAGACCCAGGTCGTCGATGCGCTTGGCCAAGGGCAAGCTGCACGGCGAGGTGTGGGACGAGCTCCCGCCCGACAAGACCTGGAAGGTCGTCTCCCGCGCGATCCTGAGCGCGTTCTACTCGCATCCGTGGGCGTGGAACGAGATCGGGTTCGGCGGTCCGGCCTACCCGCGCGGCTACGCCCGGCTGGGTGTCGGCCAGCGCGAGAGCTGGGAGGGTGCGCCGGCGTCCGAGGTCGATCCCGTCAAGGACACCGAGCAACGCGGAGTCCGGGGAACGTGAGCCGCCGGCACGAGCTGCGCACGCTGTTGCGCGGCGCGCTGCGTCCGCCCGACAACGACTCCGCGTTCCTGCTCGACGTCCACCGCCGCGCGGTCCCGCGCGAGCGGATGGCGCGCTACGACGATTCGTTCGTCGGTCGACCTCGTGATCGTCGGCGCCGGCGCGGGCGGCGGCACGCTCGCTCAGCGGCTGGCGAGACGCGGCTGGAAGGTCGTGGTGCTCGAGTCCGGCCCGTTCTGGGATCCCGATCAGGACTGGGTCTCCGACGAAGCCGGCTCGCACCGGCTCTACTGGACCGACGACCGCGTCACCGGCGGCTCTGATCCGGTCGAGCTCGGCAAGAACAACTGCGGGCACGGGGTCGGCGGCTCGATGGTCCACTACGCCGGCTACTGCCCGCGATTTCATCCCTCCGACTTCGAGGTCCGCAGTCGCGACGGGGTGGGGGAGGACTGGCCGATCCGCTACCCCGAGCTCAAGCGCCACTACGAGCGCCTCGAGCTCGAACTGCCGGTGGCCGGCGACTTCTGGCCGTGGGGCGATCCGCACCGCTACCCGCACACGCCGCATCCGATCGCCGGCGGCGCCGACGCCGCGCGCGCCGGCGCCCGCAAGCTCGGCATCGAGATGCGCGTCGGGCCGGTCGGCATCACCAACGGCGCGTTCGGCAACCGTCCTCATTGCATCTACCGCGGCTATTGCCTGCAGGGCTGCAAGGTCAACGCCAAGGCCTCGCCGCTCGTGACCCACATTCCCGACGCGATCGAGCACGGCGCCGAGATCCGCGCGCACTGCATGGCCGCCGAGGTGGTGCTCGACGACGCGACCGGGCGCGTGACCGGGGTCCGTTACCTGCACGACGGCTCCGAGCGCTTCCAGCGGGCCGAGGCCGTCGCTGTGGCGGGCTATTCGATCGAGACGCCGCGGCTGCTGCTCAACTCGACCAGCCGGCGGTTCCCCCACGGCCTGGCGAACAACAACGACCAGGTCGGGCGCTGCGTGATGGTGCAGGGTGCGCCGCAGGTGGCCGGCCGGTTCCCCGATGAGATGCGGATGTACAAGGCGCCGCCGCCGGAGATCTCATCCGAGCAGTTCTACGAGACCGATCCGCAGCGCGGGTTCGCGCGCGGGTTCTCGATCCAGACGGTCGGGCCGCTGCCGATCGAGCACGCCCAGCACGTGCTCGGCCACGGGCACTGGGGGCCGGCGCTGCGCGAGTACATGCGCGACTACAACCACTGGTACACGCTCGGCGTGCTGTCGGAGCTGCTGCCGCTGCCAGACAACCGCGTCACGATCGCCGACGGCGAGACCGACCAGAACGGGATTCCGGTCGCGCGGATGGACTACTCGCAGTGCGACAACGACCGCAAGAACATCGCGTTCGCCAAGCAGACCCTGCACGACATCTTCGAGGCGGCCGGCGCGCAGGACGTGCTCGCGACCGACCGCTACGCGCACCTCGTCGGCGGCTGCCGGATGGGCACCGACCCCGACCGCAGCGTGGTCGATGCCGACCACCGCGCGTGGGAGGTCCCCAACCTGTTCATCGCCGACGGCAGCGTGATGCCGACACAGGGCTCGGCCAACCCGGCGATCACGATCATGGCGCTGGCCTCGCGTCTGGCCGAGCGCCTCGATCTCAAACGGCTCGACGCACGAGGACCCCGGCCGCGGTCGCGGCGGCTGCGAGTCCCAGTGCCGAGCCGATCCAATGCCGGCTGATGAACGCCTGCTCTCCGCGCACGCGGGCCTGCTCGTCGAACACGCCGTGCGCGCCCTCGTCGTGGTCGTCGTCGACCGGCGCGAACAGGTTCGCGGGGCGATGGGGATCGGCGGCGTCGGGGGTCTGCTGGCCGTCGACGGCTGTGCGCGCGAGGTAGCGCTCCGCGAGCGACGGCGAGATCTTGTTGCCGACGATCGTGTAGACGGTCGGGATCCCGACGTAGATCTCGCGACGGCGGTGATGCGCGGCCCAGTACACCGCGCGGGCCGCGATCTCGGGCTGGAAGATCGGCGGCACCGGCATCGGGTGGCGCGGCATCTTGCTCAGGCAGTGGTCGAACTGCGGGGTGTTGAGGCCGGGGAGCTGGACCATCGTCACGTGCACCTTGCTGCGGCGGTGGCGCAGCTCGCAGCGCAGCGACTCCTGAAAGCCCTTGATCGCGTGCTTGGCGCCGCAGTAGGGCGCCTGCAGCGGGATGCCCCGGTAGGCCAGGGCCGAGCCGACCTGCACGATCGTGCCGCGGTTGCGCGGCAGCATCCGCTCCAGCGCGACCCTCGTGCCCCAGACGGTGCCCAGATACGTGACCCGGGTGGCGCGCTCGTACTCGTGCGGTTCGACCTCGTCGAAGTAGGCGAAGACCGTCGTCATCGCGTTGTTGACCCACACGTCGATCGGTCCGAGCCGCTCCTCGATCGCCGCGGCGGCGGCCTCGACCTGGTCGAACTCCGCGACGTCGGCCTCGTGCGCGTAGGCGGTCCCGCCGAGCTCGGTGACCTCGCGGGCCGCCGCGTCCAGGCCCGCGCGGCCGCGTGCGATCAGGCCCACGGCGGCGCCGTGGCGCGCGAACTCGCTGCGCGATCGCCCGGCCGATCCCGGCCGAGGCGCCGGTGATCGCGACTACCTCGCGCTCAGCCATGTGGCGACGTTGGCGAGGTCGGCGACGAACTGGTCCATGGCGGCGTCGCGCTCGTCGTCTTCGGCGCGCAGGATCGCCGACGGATGCGTGGTCAGGGTGACGAGCTCGGCGAGGTCGGAGTCCAGCGGCCGGCCGCGGTCGCGCCCCACCCGGATCTGCGATCCGAGCAGCGCCTGTCCGGCGGTCGCGCCGAGGCACACCAGCGCGGCCGGCTTGACGACGGCGAGCTCGGCCTGCAGCCACGGCAGGCAGGCGCTCACCTGCCAGCGGTCGGGCTTCTGAGTGGATCCTGCGCTTGCCGCGGGCCTTGTAGCGAAAGTGCTTGACGACGTTGGTGATATAGGCGTCGTTGGGATCGATTCCGGCGCGCTCCAGCCCCTTGTCCAGGACCCCGCCCGCCGGGCCGACGAACGGATGCCCCTCGAGGTCCTCGCGGTCACCCGGCTGCTCGCCGACCAGCATCACGCTCGCGTCGCGCTTGCCC
Organism: uncultured Solirubrobacterales bacterium; assembly: GCA_963725925.1. Lineage (GTDB taxonomy): Bacteria > Actinomycetota > Thermoleophilia > Solirubrobacterales > Solirubrobacteraceae > Palsa-465. The sequence goes on along the minus strand of CAVSAY010000013.1, from coordinate 246,308 downwards.
TCTCCGATGACCGCCTGGGTGGCGCCTTCCCACAGGTCGCAGGCGCGGCACTCCTGGACCGCGCTGCGCAGGTTTGTCAGGTTGGGCTTTGCGGGCACTGGTGCCGGTGGGCGGTCCAGCGTCTGTTGCGCATGTGTGCTCATCTGATCTCCGAAGTCTTACCCGAGCCATGAAAGAGGTACGCATCGGCTGCTCGGGCTGGATGTACGACGACTGGCGAGGTCGGCTGTACCCCGAGCGCGAGCCCAAGCGGCGCTGGCTGGAGCTGTACGCGGAGGCGTTCGACACCGTCGAGGTCAACAACACCTTCTACCGGCTCGCCCGTGCATCGCGTGGTCAAAGGATGGGTGGACCAGACGCCGGCGGAGTTCCTGTTCGCGGTCAAGGCCAGCCGCTACCTGACCCACATCAAGCGCCTGCGGGGGATCGAGGATCCGATCAAGCGCTTCTACGAGCCGCTGGCACCGCTGATCGAGGCGCGGCGCCTGGGGCCGGTCCTGTGGCAGCTGCCCGAGAACTTCCATCGCGACGACGAGCGGCTGGAGGGCTGGCTGGCGCTGCTGCCCGAGGGCATGCACACGATCGAGTTTCGGCACGAGAGCTGGTTCGCAGCCCCGGTGATGCGCATGCTCCGGGACTGCGGCGTGGCGCTGACGATCGGCGATCACCCCAAGCGGCCGTTTCAGTCGCTCGAGGCGACCGCGTCGTGGCGATTCGTTCGCTTTCACTACGGCGCGCGCGGGCGCGGCGGCAACTACTCGGCGACCGAGATCGAGCAGTGGGCCCGCCGGATCGCGCAGTGGCGCCGGCGGGAGCAGGTGTTCGCCTACTTCAACAACGACTGGAACGGCTACGCCCCCGCGAACGCCCGATCGCTCGCGCGTAGCCTCAAGATAGACCGGATTACGGAGTAATGACCGGCGCGTTTTGTCCGGTATATAGCCGCACTACCCGCGTTGGTTGATCTGGAGCGGCTGGGTCTAGACCGTCGCGCGGTCGACCGGCAGCCCGAAGCGGTCCCGGATCTCGTCCGGGTCGATGTCCTCGCGATAGCCCTGGTCGTCACCGCCGTGCGTGAACAGCACGATGCGGTCGGCCTCGAACGTCATCAACGCATCCTGGATCGCGGTGCCCGGGTCGCTCTCGCCGGTGTCGCCGCTGGCCGAGACGCCGCCCTCGCCGAGCTTGTCGACCGCCTCGCGTCGCACCTCGTCGGCCTGCGCGATCGCCTTGTCGGCGTCGGACATCCAGAAGCGCAGACCGCTCTCCTGAAGCGCCGGCGCGACGACCATCACCTCGGCGTCACCGGGGTCGATGTCGCCCGGGAGGGCGTTGCGCAGCTGGTCGGCGGTGATCGCTTCGCTGGTAAGTACGAGCAGCTTCATCGCCCGGGTCTTACCCGGACGGCGAGCGCGTAACCGCTCAGCCGCTGTACAGCGACTCGAACAGGTCCCCGTAGCGGTCGTAGATCACGTTGCGCTTGACCTTCAGGCTCGGCGTGAGCTCGCCCGTCTCGACCGACAGGTCGTGATCGAGGATCGTGAACTTCTTGATCTGCTCGACCCTGGCGTAGTTGGAGTTGGCGCGGTCGAGCTCGGTCTGGATCATCTCGTGCACCTTCTCGTGCTCGGCCAGCGACTCGATGTCCTCGGGCAGGCCCTGCTCCTGCGCCCAGGGGACGATCTCCTCGGGATCGAGCGTGATCATCGCGACCGGGAAAGGCTTGCGGTCCCCGTACATCACGGCCTGTGAGATGAACGGCGACTGCTTGAGGTCGTTCTCGATGTTGGCGGGCGTGAGGTTCTTGCCGCCGGCGGTGATGATGATGTCCTTCTTGCGACCGGTGATCTTCAGGTAGCCCTCGTCGTCGAGCTCGCCGAGGTCGCCGGTGCGCAGCCAGCCGTCGCTCATCGTCTCCTCGGTCGCCTCCGGGTTGCGCCAGTACTCGCGGAAGATGTGCGGGCCCTTGCAGAGGATCTCGCCGTCCTCGGCGATCTTGATCTCGACGCCGGGAAGGGCTCGGCCGACGGTGCCGAACTTGAAGTGATCGAGCGTTCCGACGGTGCCCACGCCGGTCGTCTCGGTCATTCCCCAGCCCTCGAGCACCGGCACGCCGGCGGCGTAGAAGAACTCGAGGATCTCGGGCGCGATCGGCGCGGCGCCGCTGACGGCCTGGCGGACCTGTCCGCCGAACAGGCCCCGGACGCGCTGGAAGATCTCCGCATCGGCCTGCTCGAACTGCTCGGCGAGCTCGGCGGGCACCTCGTCGCCACGCTGGCGGCGCATGCGCACTTCGACGCCCAGCTTGACCGCCTTGCGGAACCGCTGCTGCTCCTCCTCGGATCCGCTCGCGACCATCTTCATCGCCGCCCCGTAGAGCTTCTCGAAGATCCGCGGCACCGATGGCACGTACGTCGGCTTGGTCTCGATGATCTCGGCGAGGATCTCCCTGGTGTTGCCGCCGAAGTAGATCAGCGTGGTGCCCTCGTCGACGGTGGCCAGCATCGTGATCAGCGCGAACACGTGGGCCAGGGGCAGGTACAGGTAGCTGACGTCGCCGGGCTCGACGAACTCGAGCTCCTCGACCATCTGGCACACGGCCATCGCGTTGGCGTGGGTCAGAACAACGCCCTTTGGCGCGCCGGTGGTGCCCGACGTGTACACGATCGTGTACGGCTCCTCGGGGTTCACCTGCTCCTGGCGAGGCCCGAGCTCGGCGCGGTCGCGCTCGCGGCCTCGCGCGCGCAGCTCGTCAAGCGAAAGCTCGCCGCCGCCCTCGTCGATCCCGATCACGTGCTCGAGGTCGGGCAGCTCGTCGCGCACCTCCTCGATCTTCGCGAGCTGGCCCTCGTTCTCGCAGAAGATCGCTCGCGCGCCGGAGTTGCCCGCCACCCACTTGCATTCCGACGGCGCGTTGGTCGGATACACCGGCACCGCGACGGCTCCGGCCGCCGAGGCACCGAGGCTCGCCAGCGTCCACTCGAGCCGCGTCTCGGCCAGGATGCACACGCGGTCGCCGACCTCGATGCCGAGGTCAACGAGGCCAAGGGCGATCTCGTCGATGGCTTCGCCCATCTCGGCGTAGCTCATCTCGCGCCACTCGCCGTCCTTCTTGAACCGGGCCGCCGTCTGCGAACCGAACCGCTCTGCTGCGGAGCCGGGCAGCGACGCCACGGTTGACGCGATCGTCGTCGGGGTCGTATCCGCCATGGCCTCTCCTCCTTGTGAACGTCGGTGCGCTGTCGTCGGGTGCTACCCCGTTGGCTGACACTCTCGCACCTTCGGCCTGCGCGTGTGGCGCCCGGAGCTACTCGAAACCCAGCCAGTCGCGCGCGGTCTGGCCGTCGGGGACGGCGGCAACCCAGAGGTTGGTGTAACGCGAGCCCTCCTCGCTGGCCAGGTACTTGGCCGACGTCACCCATTCCTTGCCGGCCAGGTCGAAGTAGGTGACCCACACGTCAAAGCTCGTCAGGCCGCCGAGGCCCCACGCCCTGACCTCCACCGGCGTCGTCTTGGACACGGCCAGGCCGGAGGCGGCGCCGAGGTGCTTGGACTCACCCCAAGCGGGGGAGACGGCGCCGTTCTCGTCGCGCGGGGTGACGAACAGGTGCAGATCGAGCGCGGGCCCGGAGCCGATGTTCTCAATCGGCACGAGCAGCTCCCCATGGCCCTGGTAGACGGGCATCTGCATCGTGCTGTGGATCGGCACCACGACCGGGCGATGCGATTGCTCGACCTGGCCGCGCCACCGGTCGGCCTCTCGCTCGGCTACGCGGAGCGCGCGGATCACGACGACGAGCAGGGCGACGGTCAGCAGCGCGAGGATCAACGCGACCAGGGCGGTCGGATCGACGTTGCCGGTGAACTGGAGTGCGTAAGGCACGGCGATCATCAACGTACGACGACCCCGCCCTTTGTCATCGGCGAAACCCTACGGGGATCGTGGCGGAGGCGCGCATTTAGGATGGCCCGAGATGGTCAGGCGCCCAAGACCTCTTGATCCAGCGGAGATCGAGGCGCTGCTCGCACTCGACGTTCCGGCCCGGCTGGCGACGCTTGACGACTCGGATCACCGAGAAGTACATCCGCGGTCCCGGCGCGGCGGCGAGCATCGCTTCGCGCGCGGCCGACCAGCGCGTGGTCGTGCGGCTGCGACCCGCGCGGATCGTGGCGGTCGCCAGCGTGTGAGAACCGCGCCCGGCGGGCAGTCACCTCGGCTGCGGCGTATGGGAGGCTTTGTCGATGACCTCATCGGCGGCTCAGGTCAGTTGGGTCTATCTGAACCGGTACGCGTACCTCGGCGTCCGCGATCAGCAGGTCGTCGCCGTCGCGTACTGGACGCCCGAGACGCTCGGGGAAGAGTTCAGCGTCGACGACCCGGACGGGATCAGCGAGCCCGTGATCGTCGAAGCCGGCTACTTCCTGGTGAGAGCCGAGGATGGCCAGGGGACCGGTTTCGCGACCGGCCCGGAGCCGAGCGGCGAGTGGTCAGACGACCTGCTCGGGGAAGCGGAGCGCACGCTCCTCGATTGGGAGCCGTGATCGCCCGTCTGCTCCTCTAGCGCGCCCGGCAGGATTTGAACCTGCGACCTTCCGCTCCGGAGGCGGACGCTCTATCCCCTGAGCTACGGGCGCACGGCGTTCCGTCTCCATCCCGGAACGACCCGGTCAGCTTAGAGCGTCTCCGTGCAGATCGCCGTTATCTCCGACACCCACATGCCCAAGGGCGCGCGCCGGCTTCCCGACGACTGCATCTCCAGGTTGCAAACCGCCGACCTGATCATCCACGCCGGCGACCTGATCACCCTGGACGTCCTCAACGACCTGCGCCGGTACGCGCCCGTCAAGGCGGTCCACGGCAACGTCGACGACGCCGCGGTCCAGGCGGCGCTACCTGCGGCCGCGACCGTCACCGCGGAGGGCACAAGGATCGCGGTCGTGCACGACGCCGGGCCCGCGCCCGGCCGGCTCGCGCGGCTGCGATCCCGGTTCCCCGAAGCCGACGCCGTGATCTTCGGGCACTCGCACCTGCCGCTTCACGAGCGCGCTGACGACGGCTTTCAGATCTTCAACCCGGGCAGCCCGACCGAGCGCCGGCGAGCGCCCGCCCGCACGATGGGCTTGGCCCGTGCGTGCGCCGGCAAGCTGACGTTCGAGCTTGTGACGCTTGGCTGACAGACTGAGGCCGTGGATCTCTCGGCGTTCTTCGTCGGCACCGCCGGCTCGATCCCCACGCCGCGGCGCGGGCTGCCCTCGGTGCTCGTGCGCCGTGGCGGCGACCGCATCCTGTTCGATTGCGGTGAGGGCACCCAGCGTCAGCTCGTCAAGTCGGTGGGACTCACCGAGCTCACCGAGGTGTTCATCACCCATTTCCACGCCGACCATTGGCTCGGCCTGCCGGGCCTGCTCAAGACGTTTGACCTACGCGCGCGCGAGCGGCCGCTCGCGGTGCATGGGCCGCCAGGGGTCCGCGAGCTCGTGACGATGGCGCTGCGCATCGCCGGGAGGGTGCGGTTTCCGCTGGAGCTGATCGAGCTCGAGCCCGGTGCCGAGCTCGAGCGCGACGGCTACAAGATCGCGCCTGTGCCGGTCTCGCACCGCACCCCCGCGTTCGGCTACGTGCTCTACGAGGACGAGCGCCCGGGGCAGTTCGACCCCGCCGCCGCCGAGCGGCTGGGCGTCCGGCCGGGACCGGAGTTCGGGAGCCTGCAACGCGGCGAGACGATCAGGGGGGTGTCGCCCGAGCAGGTGATGGGAGCGCCCCGGCCCGGCCGCAAGCTCGTGATCTCGGGCGACACGCGCCCGTGCGACGTGCTCGCGATCGCGGCCCACGGCGCCGACCTGCTGATCCACGAGGCCACGTTCGCCGAGGAGGAGCACGACCGGGCCGCCGAGACCGGCCACTCGACCGCCAAGCAAGCGGCTTCGCTGGCCGCGCAGGCCGAGGTCACGATGCTCGCACTGACCCACTTCTCCACCAGGTACTCGCCGGCCGTGCTGCGCGACGAGGCTCGCGCGATCTTCAAGTCCACGGTGCTGCCGCGCGACTTCGACACGATCGAGATTCCGTTCGCCGAGCGCGGCGAGCCGGAGCTGATCCGCTGGGATGAGCGAACCGCGCCCGAGGCGGAAAACGCTCACGCGCTCGCGGACGCGCCTCAGTGACCGACCTCGACCGGATCGTCACCGAGCGATTGGTCGGCGAGCGTCCAAGCGCGAAGGACGCCGACGAGCTGTCCGTGCTGATGCTCCATCCCGACGTGCTGCGCACCACCTGGTATGACCCGGACCCGCCCACTCGTTCGCACATCGTCGTCAAGCTGGCCGGCGACATCGACCACTGGGATCGCTACGGCTTCGGACCCTGGCTGCTGCGCGATCGCTCCAACGCGCAGCTCGTCGGCCGGGGCGGGCTCAAGCACACGACCGCAAGCGGCGTGGACGAAGTCGAGATCGGGTGGAGCATCCATCCCGACCGCTGGGGCGAGGGCCTTGCGACCGAGCTGGCGCGCGCATCCGTGCGGACCGCGTTCGACGTGCTCGGGCTCGACGGCGTGATCGCCTACACCGCCAACGACAACGTCGCCTCGTGGCGCGTGATGGAGAAGGCGGGGATGGAGTTCGACCGCGAGATCGTCGCCGTCGGGCTCCCGCACGTGCTCTACCGGGCGCGCCGCGGTCGGGCCTGATCCGCCGTCCCCACTGTTACCCTCCTTCGAGTCGGCCCCTTTAACCCGGTCCCGTGAGGCCAGGAAGGAGCACGTAGCAAATGAGCAGGGTGGTCCTCGACCACGATGACGTGCGCCGCACGCTGATGCGGATCGCACACGAGATCGTCGAGAAGAACCCGGACGGGCGGGTTGCGATCGTCGGCATCCACCGCCGCGGCGCGGTGCTCGCCAAGCGCCTGCACACGCTGACCAGCGAGCTGCTCGACTGCGAGGTGCCGCTCGGCTCGGTCGACATCGCGTTCTACCGCGACGACCTTTCGATCCGGCCGAGCGCGCCGATCGTCCACGCGACCCAGCTCGACTTCCCGGTGCAGGGGCGGACGATCGTGATCGTCGACGACGTCCTCTACACCGGGCGCACGGTGCGGGCGGCGATCGACGTGATCTTCGACTACGGCCGCCCGGCGCGGGTGCAGCTCGCTGCGCTCGTCGACCGTGGCCACCGCGAGCTTCCAATCCGTCCGGACTACATCGGCAAGAACATTCCGACTTCCGTGCAGGAGCGAGTAAACGTGCGCGTCGAGGAGGTCGACGGCGTCGACGAGGTGACGATCGGCCCCGCCCCCGAGCGCAAGAGGGAGGCCGCATGAGCCGCATCGGCAGGCACCTGATCTCGATCGACGACCTCGACCGTCAGGGGATGGAACGGATCCTCGACCGGGCCGAGTCGTTCGCCGAGGTGTCCGGGCGCGAGATCAAGAAGGTCCCCGCGCTGCGCGGGCGAACAGTCGTCAACCTCTTCTACGAGGCGAGCACGCGCACGAGCTCGTCGTTCGAGCTGGCGGCCAAGCGCCTCAGCGCCGACGTGGTCAACATCCGCTCGGCCGGCTCGAGCGTGGACAAGGGCGAGTCGCTCAAGGACACCGTCCAGACGCTCTCGGCCTACGACCCGGCGGCGATCGTGATCCGCTCGCCACACGCCGGCGCCGCGCAGCTCGTCGCCGGCTGGACGCCCGCGGCGGTGATCAACGCCGGTGACGGCAAGCACGAGCACCCGACGCAGGCGCTGCTGGACGTGTTCACGCTTCGCCGCCGGCTGGGGTCGCTCGACGGAACGCGGATCTGGATCGTCGGCGACGTGCTGCACTCGCGCGTGGCCCGCTCGAACATCCTCGCGCTTCAGCGGATGGGCGCGAACGTCACCGTCTGCGGACCGCCCACGCTGATTCCACGCGAGATCGAGGCGCTCGGTTGCGAGGCGGTGGTGACCCTGGATCGCCTCCAGGAGGCAGACGTGGTCTATGTCCTGAGGATGCAGAAGGAGCGGATGCACGACGCGTTCGTGCCGTCGCTGCGCGAGTACGCGGTGCGCTACCAGATCAACGCCGCCCGGCTCAGGCCGGGCCAGCTGCTGATGCACCCCGGACCGGTCAACCGCGGAGTGGAGCTGTCGGCCGACGCGATCGACTCCCCACAGGCGCTGATCGGCGAACAGGTCAAGGCCGGGGTGGCGGTGCGGATGGCCGTCTTGTACGAGTTGCTCGTCGGGTCCCCGGTGCTGGCGGCGGTGGCGTGATGCACGACTCGAGACTGTTCGGCATGGACCAGGTGGGCGCGACCCTGCTGATCCAGGGCGCGCACGTGCTCGATCCCCGCACCGACCTCGACGAGCCGCAGGATGTTCTGATCCGGAACGGGCGAATCGCCGAGCTCGGCGCCCCCGGCTCGCTGCCGGCTCCCGACGACGGCGAGACGATCGAGGCCGCGGGCAAGCATCTGTTCCCGGCGTTCGTCGACCCCCACGTGCACCTGCGCACGCCGGGCCAGGAGTACAAGGAGGATCTCGACACCGGCACCGCCGCGGCGGCCGCCGGCGGCTTCTGCGCGGTGATCGCGATGCCCAACACCGATCCCGTGGTCGACGACGCGCCGATCCTGCGGTCGCTGATCGAGTCCGCCCGGACCCAGGCGCGCGTGCCCGTCGGCTTCCTGGCATCGATCACGCGCGGGCTGAAGGGCGACGACCTGACCGAGATGGCGAACCTGCACGACGTGGGCGCGCTCGGCTTCACCGACGACGGCAAGCCGGTGGTGTCCGCGGGCGTACTGCTCAAGGCGCTTCAGTACCAGCGTCTGTGCGGCGGCGTGATCGCGCTACACGAAGAGGATCCGGCGCTGTCGCGCGACGGCGTGATGCACGAGGGCGCTGTGTCCGCGCGCCTCGGGATGGCCGGGATCCCGTCGGTGTCGGAGTCGACGATGGTCGCGCGGGATGCCGCACTGGCGGGCTATGAGAACGGTCGAGTGCACTTCCAGCACCTGTCCTGTGTCGAATCGGTGGAGGCGGTCGCGCTGGCCAAGGAAGCCGGCATCCGCGTCAGCGCCGAGGCCTCCCCGCACCACCTGACGCTCACCGACGACGTCGTGCGCACGCTCGACAGCCGCATGAAGATGAATCCGCCGCTGCGCAGCGACGCCGACCGCCGCGCGCTGGTGGAGGCCCTGCGAACCGGCGTGATCGACTGCGTCGCGACCGACCACGCCCCGCACGCGCTGCACGAGAAGGAGGTTCCGTTCGAGCAGGCGCCAATGGGGACGATCGGGCTGGAGACGGCGTTCCCGGCGCTGTTCACCGAGCTCGTCCTGCCCGGCGAGCTCGAGCTCGGCATCGTGATCGAGCGCATGACCTCCGGCGGCGCCCTGTACGGACTGCCCACGCCGCTGATCGCGACCGGCGAGCCCGCGAACGTGTGCCTGGTCGACCTCGACGCGAAGTTCGAGGTCGGCGCCGAGGGCTACGTAAGCCGCTCGCAGAACTGCTGCTTCTACGGACGCACGCTGCACGGCCGGGTGCTGATCACCGTTGCGGCCGGGGCGGTCGCCTTCCGGGCGAGGCTGCTGGCCGAGGCCGGCGCGGTCGCGTCGTGACGGCATACGTCTTGCTCGAGGACGGCGCCCGCTTCGACGGGCTCGCCTGCGGCGCCGACACGCCGGCGGTCGGCGAGGTCGTGTTCACGACCTCGATGTCCGGCTACCAGGAGGCGATGACCGATCCGAGCTACGCCGGGCAGCTGATCACGTTCACGTATCCCCACATCGGCAACTACGGCGTCTCCGACGAGGCGATGGAGTCAGACCGCGTCCATGCACGCGCCGCGATCATGCGCGCGGCGGTCGACCGCGACGATGCCGCCGGGTCGTCCCAGGGCTGGTTGAGCTGGCTGAGCGACAACGGAGTCGCGGCGATCACCGACGTCGACACGCGTGCGCTGGTGCGCCATATCCGCGACCTCGGTGCGATGAAAGGCGGCGTGTTCCCGGGCGGCGTGCCCGAAGACCAGGCGCGAGCGATGATCGATGCCGAGCCGTCGATGAGCGGCCGCGACCTGGCCCGCGATGTCACCCCTGACAAGACCTTGGTGATTGGCGACGGCGACGGGCCCCGGATCGCGATGATCGACACCGGCGTCAAGCACTCGATCGTCGAAAACCTGCGCCGGCGGGGAGCCACGGTCGAGCTGCACCCGTGCACCGCGACCGCCGCCGAGCTGCTCGAGCGCGATCCCGACGCGGTGTTCCTGGCCAACGGTCCGGGCGACCCCGCCGCGCTCGATCACATCGTCAGCACGGTTCGCGAGATCGTCGGCAGGCGCCCCGTCTACGGCATCTGCCTCGGCCACCAGCTGCTCTGCCGGGCGGTCGGCCTCGAGACCTACAAGCTTCCGTTCGGCCACCACGGCGCCAACCATCCGGTCAAGGACCTGACCACCGGCCGGGTGGAGATCACCAGCCAGAACCACGGCTTCGCCGTGCTCGGGCCAGGCGGAGCGCGGACGATCGACAACGACGAGCCGGTGCGCTGGCACACGGATTTCGGTGAAGCGGAGCTGACCCACGTCAACCTCTATGACCGCACGGTCGAGGGGCTGCGCCTGCTCGACGTCCCGGGCGCCACCGTCCAGTACCACCCCGAGGCGGGTCCGGGACCGAACGACGCGCAGTACGTGTTCGACCGGTTCGTTGGCGAAATCAGGGCCTCGGCCAAGGCGGGCGACCATGCCCCGTAGAGAGGACATCCACAAGATCCTGGTGATCGGCTCGGGGCCGATCGTGATCGGCCAGGCGGCCGAGTTCGACTACTCGGGAACCCAAGCGTGCCGGGTGCTCGTCGAGGAGGGCTACGAGGTCGTGCTCGTCAACTCCAACCCGGCGACGATCATGACCGACCCCGAGCTCGCCACGACGACCTACATCGAGCCGCTGCTGCCGGGCCCCGTGCGCCAGGTGATCGAGCGCGAGCGCCCCGACGCCCTGCTGCCGACGCTGGGCGGGCAGACCGCTCTGAACCTGGCCAAGGCGCTGCATGAGGACGGAACGCTCGAGCGCAACTCGGTTGAGCTGATCGGCGCCGACTACGAGGCGATCGACCGCGCCGAGGACCGCGAGCGCTTCCGCGAGACGATGACCGGCGCCGGCCTGCGAGTGCCGCGCAGCGTGATCGCGCACACGCTCGATGAGGCGCACGCCGCGGCCGACGAAGTCGGACTGCCGATGATCGTCCGGCCGGCGTTCACGCTCGGCGGCAAGGGCGGAGGCGTGGTGCGCGAGCGCTCAGAGATCGACCGAGTCGTCGGCCGCGGGCTGAAGGCCTCCCCGATCGGCCAGGTGCTGCTGGAGGAGTCGGTGCTCGGCTGGGGCGAGTTCGAGCTCGAGGTGATGCGCGATCGCTCAGACAACGTGGTGATCATCTGCTCGATCGAGAACATCGATCCGATGGGCGTTCACACCGGCGACAGCGTCTGTGTGGCTCCCCAGCAGACGCTCACCGACAAGCAGTACCAGTCGCTGCGAGACCAGGCGATCACCGCGATCCGCGCGGTCGGCGTCGAGACCGGCGGCTCCAACGTGCAGTTCGCCGTCAACCGGGCCACGGACGAGATCGTCGTGATCGAGATGAACCCGCGGGTCTCCCGTTCCAGCGCGCTGGCCAGCAAGGCGACTGGCTTCCCGATCGCCAAGATCGCGGCGCGCCTGGCGGTCGGCTACACGCTGCAGGAGATCCCCAACGACATCACCCGGGCGACCCCCGCCAGCTTCGAGCCCGCGATCGACTACTGCGTCGTCAAGTGGCCGCGGTTCGCGTTCGAGAAGTTCCCGGGCTCGGACTCCGGGCTGACCACGCACATGAAGTCGGTGGGGGAGGCGATGGCGATCGGGCGGACCTTCAAGCAGGCGTTCGCCAAGGCGCTGCGCTCGCGCGAGCTCGACCTGGAGCCGATCTCGCCGGCCGACGACGAGACGCTGCTCGCGCTGATCGAGGCGCCGGGGCCCGACCGCTTCGACCACCTGCTCGAGGCGCTTCGCCGCGGTGTCGGGATCGACGAGGTGCACCGCCGAACGGACATCGACATGTGGTTCGTGCGCGAGCTTGCCGAGTTCGTCGCCGACCCCGAGGCCCCGTTCGCCGGCGAGCGGACGTTCAAGTCGGTCGACACCTGTGCCGCGGAGTTCGCCGCGCGGACCCCGTACTACTACTCGGGCTGGGAGCGTCCGCGGCGCGGCGGACCGGATCACGAGGTCGAGCGCGGGGACCGCGAAAGCGTGGTGATCCTCGGCTCCGGGCCCAACCGGATCGGCCAGGGGATCGAGTTCGACTACTGCTGCGTCCACGCGGCCGAGACCGTCCGCGAATCCGGTCGCGACGCGGTGATGGTCAACTGCAACCCGGAGACCGTCTCCACCGACTACGACACGTCAAACCGCCTGTACTTCGAGCCGCTGACGCTCGAGGACGTGCTGGCGGTGTGCGAGGTCGAGAAGCCCCTCGGGGTGATCGTCCAGTTCGGCGGCCAGACCCCGCTCAAGCTCGCCGCCGGCCTCGAGGCCGGCGGGGTGCCGATCCTCGGTACGAGCATCGACGCAATCGACCTCGCCGAGGAGCGCTCCCGATTCGGCCCGCTGCTCGACCGCCTGGGCTATCAGGCCCCTCGGTACGCCACCGCCCGCTCGGCCGATGAGGCGCTCGAACGGGCTCCGGACGTCGGCTTCCCGTTGCTGGTGCGTCCCAGCTACGTGCTCGGGGGTCGCGCGATGGAGATCGTCTACAGCGTCGCCGGGCTGCGCGACTACCTGGAGCGCGTCGGCACCGCCTCGGGTGCGACGATCTACCTGGACCGCTTCCTCGAGGACTCGATCGAGGTCGACGTCGACGCGCTGTGCGACGGCGAGGACGTGTGGATCGCGGGGATCATGCAGCACGTCGAGGAGGCTGGGATCCATTCCGGCGACTCGGCCTGCGTGCTGCCTCCGCACACGCTCGGTCCCGAGATGCTCGCCCAGATCCGGGCCCAGACGGAGGGCATCGCCCGCGCGCTCGGGGTGGTCGGGTTGCTGAACGTGCAGTTCGCGATCCACTCCGACAGCGGCCTGTACGTGATCGAGGCAAACCCGCGAGCGTCGCGGACCGTCCCGTTCGTGTCGAAGGCCATCGGACTGCCGCTGGCGAAGCTGGCGTGCCGGGTGGTGCTCGGCGAGCGGATCGCCGACCTCGACCTTCCCGCCGACACGACCAACGGTCACGTCTGCGTCAAGGAGGTCGTGCTCCCGTTCGACCGCTTCGCGGGCGCCGACGCGCTGCTGGGACCGGAGATGCGCTCGACCGGCGAGGTGATGGGGATCGCGCACGACTTCCCGACCGCGTTCGCCAAGGCACAGGCCGCCGCCGGGTCCCAGCTGCCGAATAGCGGCACCGCGTTCATCACGGTCGCCGACCGCGACAAGGCCGCGGCCACGGGGATCGCCACGATCCTCCACGACCTCGGCTTCCGGATCGTCGCCACGCGCGGCACCGCCCAGGGGATCCGCAAGATGGGGATCCCCGCCGAGGCGATCAACAAGATCGGCGAGGGGTCTCCGCACGTCGTCGACTGGATCGAGCGGGGCGAGGTCGACCTCGTGATCAACACCCCGGTGGGCACCGGTGCCCGCGTCGACGGTTACGAAATCCGCGCGGCCGCGATCGCCCGCGGGATCCCCTGTATCACGACGATGGCCGGTGGCATGGCCGCCGCGCGCGCGATCTCGTCCGCTCGCCGGGGCGAGCCCGAGGTGTTGGCGTTGCAGGAGCTGCACGCGCGCGCCTCCGAAGTGAGTTGAGCGCCGACCGCACCCACGCCCCGTTCGGCCGCCGCGCCGCGACGGTCACCGCGCACGAGCGTCACGGCGCCTACGTCGTGCTGCGCTGCGGCGACCCCGGCGGACCGCCGCCCCAGGCTGGCCAGTTCTACATGCTCAGCGCGGCGACGCGATGGGGAGGAGGGGCGAACGAGCGCCCATTCCTCCCGCGCGCGTTCAGCGTCCTGCGAGCGGAACACCGAGAGCTGCACTTTCTGATCGAGGACGTCGGTCCCGGCACCAAGCGCCTGTGCGAACTTCAGCCCGGCGACGACCTGATGCTCGTCGGGCCGCTCGGCGTGGGGTTCGCGCCGCCACGCGAGGCACGCGCGCCGCTGCTCGTCGGAGGTGGCGTGGGGATCGCGCCGCTGGCGATCTGGCAGGACGAGCTCGGCGGCGAGGCGCCGGCGCTGCTCGGCTTCAGGGACGCGGCCCACGCCGCCGGAGCCGTGTTGCTCGCCGCTCCACAGGTCGCAACCGACGACGGCAGCGTCGGCCACCACGGGCTGGTGACCGAGCTGATGACCGAGCGGCTCGACGCCGACGACCACGTCGAGGTCTACGCCTGCGGTCCGCCCGCGATGCTCGAGGCCGTCAGAGAGCTGTGCGCCTGCCGCGACGTGCCGGCCCAGCTCGCGCTCGAGTCTGGGATGGCGTGCGGCTTCGGCGCCTGCTTCGGCTGCGTCGTCCCGACCCGCCACGGCCTGATCCGACTTTGCCTGGAAGGCCCGGTGCTCGACGCCTCGCTGCTCGAGACCGCGGTCGTGGCCGGAGCCGGCCATTGAGCTCGCTTGACTTCTGCGGGATCGAGCTCGAGCACCCGATCGTCAACGGGTCGGGCACGTTTGACGCGATCGCGGCCCATCGCGCGTTCGGCGACGAGCTGCTGAAGCGCTTCCCGTTCGCGGCGTTTGTCTCCAAGACGGTCACGCTCGAGCCGCGTCAGGGCAACCCCCCGCCGCGCCTGTGGGAGGTGCCCGCCGGCCTGATGAACTCGATCGGGCTCCCCAACAAGGGCCTGGCGGGCTACCTCGCCGAGGACCTGCCGCGCCTCGCCCTGCTGCCCGTGCCGCTGATCGTCAACGTCATGGGCTTCACCCGCGAGCAGGTCGCAGAGCTGGTCACAGCGTTCTCCGCCCGCGAGGAGGTCGCGGCCTTGGAGCTCAACGTCTCCTGCCCCAACGTCGAGACCGGCCTCGTGATGGGCGCCGACCCCGACGAGGTCGCGGCGCTGCTGCAGCGGGTCAGGCCGCTGACAGACAAGCCGTTGATCGTCAAGCTCACGCCCAACGCCTCAGACGTCGCGGCCGTCGCGGTCGCGGCCGAGCAGGCGGGCGCGACCGCGCTGTCGCTGATCAACACGCTGCGCGGGATGGCGCTGGACCCGAGGACCGGATCTCCATGGTTGGGGGGCACGACCGGCGGCGTCTCAGGCCCGGCCGTCCGCGCGATCGCGCTCGCCCAGCTCCACGCCGTCTCACAGGCCACCACGATCCCGCTGATCGGGATGGGCGGGGTCCAGTCGGGCCGCGACGCGCTCGACCTGATTCGGGCCGGTGCCGATCTCGTCGCAGTCGGCACCGAGAGCTTCCGTGATCCGGTCGCCGGATCGCGAATCGCGGCCGAACTGGCGGCGCTGCTGCAAACGGGTGAGGCTGTGAAGGCGCGGTGATACCCACGTCAAGCCTGATACTGAAAAACCCCCTGCAAACTTGGTGTATTGCCGCAACCATCCTCGACAATGCTCGACCTCAGCTTGAGGTGTAGTCGAATTGCGGCCATTTGGCTTGATCGCCTCGTCGCAAGATGTATAGTCGCCGCCCATGCCGCCGGTGACCGAATCACCATCTAAGCCCATCGCTGCGCCCGAACGATCCCTCGTACAGCGGATGGAAGCGCTCCAGCGCGCCAATGACATCCGCAGCCGACGTGCGCAGCTCAAGCGTGACCTAAAGGCCGGCCGCCAGCCGATCCACGAGTTGCTGCTCGCGCCTCCGGAGTATCTCGAGACCGCGAAGGTGTTCGATCTCCTGCTCGCCGTGCCGAAGTACGGGCGGGTGAAGGTCAACAAGATCCTGTCGCAATGCAGGATCTCACCAAGCAAGACGATCGGCGGGCTCTCCGAGCGCCAACGGCGCGAGCTTGTCGCGCTCATGCGCCGCCGCTAGCAGCGGCGCACCCCACCCCGTGGCCATGATCTTCGTGATCACCGGGCCCTCCGGGGTGGGGAAGGGCACGCTCATCCGAGGTCTGCTGGAACGGATCCCCGAGCTCGAGCTGTCGACGTCCGCGACCACGCGCAAGCCCCGTCCGGGCGAGCGGGACGGCGTTGAGTACCACTTCCTGACGCCGGAGCAGTTCGGCGAGCGCGTCGCGGCAGGCGACTTCGTCGAGCACGCGACGTACTCGGGGAACATGTACGGGACGCTGCGCTCGGAGCTAGAGCGCCGAGCCCGAGAGGGCAATCCGGTGGTGCTCGAGATCGAGGTCCAGGGTGCCCGCCAGGTGCGTGAGGCGATCCCCGAGTCGGTCGCGGTGTTCATCGCGCCGCCGTCGCTGGATGCGCTGCGCGTGCGGCTGGTGGGCCGCGGCACAGACAGCCCCGAGGAGGTCGAGGAGCGCCTGCGGACGGCCGAGCGTGAGCTCGAGGCCCAGCCGGAGTTCGGCTACGTCGTCGTCAACGACCGGCTCGAGCAGGCGACCGACGAGCTGGAAGGAATCGTGCGTCGTGGGCTTCCTGCTCAGTAGGAGCCCAGCAGCCGCTAACAGCCCGCTAACCTTTGACTTCCCACCACCAAAGGACCACGACGCTTTGATCTCACCACGCATCGACAAGCTGCTCGACCACGTCGACTCCGACTACGCGAGCGTGATCGTCGCCGCCAAGCGCGCCCGGCAGATCAACTCCTACTACCACAACCTCGGAGAGGGGACGTTCGACGAGTTCCCGCCGCCGATGGTCGACACGCGCTCCAAGAACTACCTGACGATCGCCCTGGAAGAGGTTGCACAGGGCAAGATCAAGTACCACTACAGGTAAGTGGTCCGGCCAGCCTTTCGTCGCCAGCCTCTCGGCTTGTAGGACCGATCCGTGGCCCGGTTGCTCCTCGGGGTGAGCGGCGGGATCGCGGCCTACAAGGCGCTCGAGACCGGGCGCCTGGCGGTCAAGGCGGGTCATTCGGTCCGGGTCGTGCAGACCCCGACCAGCGAGCGGTTCGTCGGCAGGACGTCGTTTGAGGGGATCACCGGGGCACCCGTGCTCGTCTCCGAGTTCGAACCCGATCCTGCCCGTGGTTCGTATCCCGGAGAGCCGCTGCCCGAGCGGGTGCCGATCAGCCATCTGGCGCTCGTCGAGCGCGCCGACCTGTTCTTGATCGCCCCCGCCAGTGCGAACACGATCGCCAAGCTGGCCAACGGCCACGCCGACAACCTGCTCACGACCGCGGCGCTCGCCGCGGCGTGCCCGGTGGCCGTAGCGCCGGCGATGAACAACCGCATGTACCTGCACCCCGCCACCCAGGCAAACCTCCAGCTCCTCTCCAACCGGGGCGTGACGGTCATCCCGCCGGCCGAGGGCGAGCTGGGATCGCACGGCGAGTACGGGATCGGGCGGCTGCCCGAGCCCGCGCAGCTGATGGCCGTCTGCGAGGCGCTGCTGACGCCGCCCACCTGGTCGGGTGTGGGGGTGCTGGTGACGGCCGGCGGCACTCGCGAGCCGATCGACAGCGTGCGCTTCATCGGCAACCGCTCGTCGGGGAAGATGGGATTCGCGCTCGCCCGAGAGGCAGCTCGACGGGGGGCCGACGTGACCCTCGTGGCGGCCAACGTAACGCTCGATCCACCGCCTGGGGTCCGGGTGCTGCCCGTCGGCACCGCGGCCGAGCTCGCCCAGGCGTGCGAGCGGGAGTTCGACGCGTGCGACGTGCTGCTGATGGCCGCGGCGGTCGCGGACTTCCGCCCCGCCAGCCCGGTACAGCACAAGCTCAAGAAGGACCGTGGAACGCCCACGATCGAGCTCGAGCCGACCGACGATGTGCTCACGGCGCTGGCGGCACGCCGGCGCGACGGCCAGCTCCTCGTCGGGTTCGCGGCCGAGCACGGGGACGGCGCAGTCGACTACGGGCGCGGCAAGCTCGAGCGTAAGCGGCTCGACGCCGTCGTCGTCAACGATGTGTCGACGCCGGGCATCGGGTTCGACTCCTCCGACAACGAGGTGACGATCCTGGCGGCCGGTGGGGGAGTGCGGCAGGTGCCGCGAGCGAGCAAGGAAGGCGTCGCGCGAGCGGTGCTGGACGAGATCGAGCGCTTGCGCTCAGAGAGGGGAGACGCGAATGGAGCCCGAGCAAACGCCCGTAGCGCCGCAAGGGTCTGAGGAAGCGGCGGCGCTCGCGCGCCGGCTGGCGGACAACATCGCGCGGGCCGTGCAGGTGCGGCGCCAGACGCTCGATCATCTGGTCGTGGCGCTGCTGGCGGAGGGGCACGTGCTGGTCGAGGATTACCCCGGCGTCGGCAAGACGGCGCTGGCGCGATCGGTCGCACGATCGATCGACTGCCAGTTCGCGCGCGTCCAGTGCACCTCTGACCTGCTCCCGGCGGACGTCGTTGGAAGCAACGTCTACGACCAGCGCGAACAGCGGTTCGAGTTCCGGCCCGGCCCGGTGTTCGCGAACGTCGTGCTCGTCGACGAGATCAACCGCGCATCACCCAAGACCCAGTCGGGACTGCTCGAGTGCATGCAGGAGCGCCGGGTCACCGTCGACGTGCACACGCACGAGCTCGCGCGTCCGTTCCTGGTGCTGGCGACCCAGAACCCGATCGAGTACGAGGGCACGTATCCGCTGCCCGAGGCGCAAGTCGACCGCTTCATGATCCGCATCTCGATGGGGTATCCCGCGCCCAGCGACGAGGCGAACATGCTCGCCGATCACGAGGCCGGCGACCGGGTCCTGTCGCTGTCGCCCGTCGCCACCGCCGCCGAGGTGCTGGCGGCCCAGGACGCCGCCGCGCGGGTCCGTGCGTCGCAGCCGCTGCGCGACTACGTGGTGCGCCTGCTCTGGCGCACTCGCGAGGATCCCCGCGTAGAGCTCGGCGCGAGCCCGCGAGCCGGATTGCTGCTGCTGCGCGCCGCCAAGGCCCACGCGATGATGCAGGGCCGCGACCACGCGCTGCCCGACGACGTCCAGGCGCTCGCCGAGCCAGTTCTCTCGCACCGGCTGGTGCTCGCGCCCGAGACGCCGCGCGGCGCGGGCAAGGATGTCGTCGCCGACGCGGTCTCGTCGGTGAGGGCGCTGTGACGAGAGCGCCGGCGTGACCGGACGGTCGTGGGCATGAGCAGGGCGGCCGGCGTCACGGCGTCGGGGCTGGTCCTGATCCTGTTCGCGCTGCTGTTCAGCGCCGCGCCGCTGTTCGTCCCCGGGCTGGCGCTGACGTTCATGGGGCTGGCCACGCCGGCCTGGATCTCGTTCGCCGCGCGCGGCGCTCGCGTCGAACGCCAGCTCCACTCGGATCGGGTGGTGGAGGAGGAGCCGCTCGAGGCGACGATCGAGGTCACCCGCGGAGGCTGGGGACTGCCCGGGGGAGAGCTGCAGGACCCGCTCGCGGGCGCGCCGGTGTCGCTTCGGGGCTGGCTGTCGCCGCTGTCGGGTGACAGCACGGCAACCGTGCGAGTTGTGGCGCGATTCGCTCGCCGTGGCCGGGTCACGATCGAGCCGCCGTCGCTGGCCGTCCGCGACCCGCTCGAGCTCGCTTGCGCCGTGCGGCGCGCCGCCGGGCCCGCCGACGAGATCCTGGTGCTTCCCCGGACCGAGCGCGTGCACTGGCTGGGCCGGGACCTCGCCCGGCCGGACCCGAACGTCGGCCGGTCGCCGACCGAGCCCCTGGCCGCCGTCGAGGTCGACGGGTTGCGGCCCTACCGGCAGGGCACGCCCGCCTCGCGCATCCACTGGCCCGCGCTCGCCCGCGGAGCAGGACTGATCGAGCGGCGGCTGCAGGCCGACGGAGACAGCCGCCCGCTGGTGGTGCTGGACGCTCGCTGCGAAGGACCATCCGAGAATCTCGACGCGTGCGTGCGCGCCGCCGCGTCGCTCGTGCTCGAGCTGGGCAGGCGCGCAGGCTGCAGCCTGCTGCTGCCGGGCGAGCGCCGGCCGCTCGACATCCACCGCGATCTCGGCACCTGGCACGCCGCGCACGTGAAGTTGGCGATGATCGAGGCCGCCACCGACCGCCAGGCCCCGGCGCTTGCCGCGGGCGCGCGTCGCGGGCGCCTGTTCTACGTGTCGGCCCGGCCGATCGACCGGCTGCCGGCAACGCTTGCGGCGAGCTGCGAAGGGATCGGCGTCGTGGTGCTGCCGTTGGCCCTGTGCGGGGGGATGTCCTCGCCCGTCGCGTTCGAGGTGGTCGGATGTCGCGGGTTCGCGCTCGGAGTGCGTTCCCGCGGCCTGACCAGAGAGACCGTGGTGGCGTGAGCTCACGCGCCCAGGTCGCGGTACTTCCCCCGCTGGGACGCCGCGTGCCGAGGCCGGGCGCGATCACCGCCGCCGTGCGCGAACGTCCGGCGCTGCGGGTCGTGGCGTTCGCGGCCTTCGGCCTGTACGGCGTGTTGCGCTGGGCCGGCATGCTCAGCCCCGCCCCGACGTGGCGGTCGCTCGGGATGCTGGCGGTGGCGACGGGGATCGTCGCGATCGGCGTCCTGCTCGAAGGGCGGCTGCGCGCGCTGCTGGTGTTCGCCGGGATCGTCGCGCTGCTGGCGATGTTCGCGTTCAGCGGGGTCCCGTTCTCGTGGGTCCGGCATCTGCGGATCTGGGCGACCGGCGACGGGATCGGCCAGGGCCTTTCGGGGCTCCCGCGCACGCTGATTCCCTACACCGGGCTCGACCCCTGGGTCCGCGAGGTCATCCTCCTCGGCGGCGGGCTGCTGCTGCTCGGCTCCGCGCTGGTCCTGGCGCTGGCTCCGCGACCGCTCAGCGAGGCCAGGCGCGCCGTGGCCGCGATACCACTTCTCACGCTGGCGGTGCTGCCGTCGACGATCAACCGCCCGCCGGGCGTGTATGTCCATGGCCTGCTGCTGTTCGGCCTGCTGGCGCTGTTTGTCTGGGGCGAGCGGCTCGATCAGGACGACGGCGCCGTGGTCGTCGGCGTCGCGGCGATCGCCGCCGCGGCGGGCATGGCGTTCGCGCCGGTGCTCGACACCCACAAGCCGTGGGTCAACTACCAGGCGCTGACCAGCAGCCTGGCGCCCGGCGCGTCGGAGTCGTTTGACTGGTCGCAGCGTTATGGCCCGCTCGCGTGGCCGCGCAAGGGCCACGAGGTGATCGACATCAAGGCCGCGCATCAGGACTACTGGAAGGCCCAGAACCTCGACGTGTTCAACGGCCGCGGCTGGGTGGCCGGCGATGCGGTTGGGGGCAACCAGCTGGTGGGCGTCGATCCGAGCTCGATCCAGACCTGGACACAGAAGCTCACGGTCACGCTGCGCGCGATGAAGACGACCAACGTGATCGCCGCCGGGTTCGCACTTCAGCCGACCCACATCGCGAGCGCGGTCAGCGCCGGTGCCAGCCCGGGAACGTGGACCACCGGCACCCAGCTGGGTCCCGGCGACAGCTACCAGGTCAGCGTCTATGACCCGCATCCCACGTCCGGCCAGCTCGAGACCGCCGGCCAGGACTATCCCGACACGCTGATCGGCTACCGGGCGCTGTTCGTCCCGGCGACCGCCGCCGGCACCGAGCTCGTGTTTCCGGCGTTCGGGTCACACGAGCGGCTGCAGTCCTTCGGCGTCCCGCCGCAAAGTCACCCGGTGCGGCTGATCAAGACCTCGCCGTACGGCCGCGCATATGCCCTGGCACAGCGCCTGGTTCGCAGGTCAGCGACGCCCTACGACTTCGTCACGGGCGTCAAGTCGTACCTGTCGCACGGGTTCTCCTACAACGAGAACACGCCCGTGCACCAGTACCCGCTCGAGAGCTTCCTGTTCAACGACAAGTACGGCTACTGCCAGCAGTTCGCCGGGGCGATGGCGCTGCTGCTGCGAATGGGCGGGGTCCCGGCCCGAGTCTCGGTCGGCTTCACGAACGGCTCGTATAACACCAGCGGCCACGACTACGTCGTCGCAGACATCGACGCCCACGCCTGGGTGGAGGCGTGGTTCCCGCACTTCGGCTGGGTTCGCTTTGACCCGACGCCGGCGGTCGCGCCGGCTCGCGGCGGCAAGCTCCCGATCATCTCCGCCGCCCCGAACCTGAAGCCGGGCGCGCAGGGCAGCCCGAGCGTGCGCGGGCTGGGCTCCGGCCCGACAGGCCCGGTGACGGCCGCCAAGAGCCATGGCGCCACCTCGCCGCTGGTCTGGATCATCCCGCTGGCGTTGCTGGCCGCCGCCGCCGTGGTGCTGCTGGCGCTGACGCGGACCACCGGCGAGCCCTCCGCCGAAGAGATGCTGGCAGAGCTCGAACGGGCGCTTGCCCGCAGCGGGCGAACGATCGCCGCGGGCGTGACGCTCGCGGAGCTCGAGCGGCGCTTTAGGACCTCGCCGGATGCGGCCGCCTACATCCGCACGATCCGGATGGCGCGGTTCGCGGGCGACGGCCGGTCGCCGACCACTGACGAGCGGCGGGCGCTGCGGACGCAACTGCGCGCCGGACTCGGGCTGGGCGGGCTGCTGCGCGGGCTGTGGGCGCTGCCGCCGCGGTGGCGGATGCCCGCGCTTCGTCGGCGCCCGGGGCCGAGCAGCTCGGGTCCGCGGCCGAGCACCTCGTAGCTCTCGCGCCGGCCGGGGCGCATGCATTTCGCCCGTCTCGATCTGGTCGGGCTGCGCTTTTGGGCAAAAGCGTGGGACGAGGGTTTTGCCCAAAAGTGGCTTCCGCGGGCGATCGATTTGGGCGTTTGCCGGTTCCGCTTGAAACGGCCCATCGAGCGGGGATGAACCGCTCCATCCCTCTCTTCATTGGGCCGTTAAACCGGGCCTGACCCCGCACCCGAAGACACCCGCACGCCAGCCTCCCCGAGCCCGCCGGATCCCTTCAGACGCTTACTAGAATCCATGCATCATGGACGACAACGGCTATGAGCTATACGAGCTCTACCAGCGGGGTACGGCGCTGCTGGAGGCCGGCCACTACCACCAGGCCGCGATCCCTCTGTCGCGCGCCCGCGACCTCGCGCCGGACAAGACCTCGATCCGCGAGGCGTTGGGCCGAGCCCTGTTTCATTCCCAGCGATACGAGCAGGCCGCGACCGAATTCGAGGCCGTGATCGAGCGCGCTCCGACCAACGACTACGCGCTGTTCTGCCTGGGCCGCTCGCTGCAGATGCTGGGCCGCCACGCCGAGGCACGCAAGCCGCTGGTGCTCGCCGCCTGCCTGCAGCCGGGGCGGCGCGATTATCGCTTCTACCGCGACCGGGCGAGGGCCAAAGCAGCGGGCGCGTAGGGTCTCGGCGGGGCGCGCGGCGGGCCGAAACGCGCCTCTTCACACGACGGTTAAACGCCGTGCAGGCACCACTGGGCGGTGCTACCCTGATCTTCACAGCCTTTTGTGCCGGGCCGCGCCCGGCTGATGTACGGAAAGGAAGTGGGCGCTCGCCCGCTTTTTTTATGAGCTTTATGACGGAGGAGATCGTGAGTGCACTCCAAGACGAAATCGAGACCAGGCTCGGAACGGCCGAGCCCGATGTCGAGGTGCTGCTTGCTGAGGTCTCAGGCTCGACGTTGCGGCTGTTCATCGACCACCCAGAGGGCGTGACGCTTGCCCTGTGCGAGCGCGTGTCGGGGCAGTTGAACGACTACCGCGAGCGCTACTCGCTGGAGGTCTCCTCCCCGGGCACCGATCGCCCGCTCACCAAGCCTCAGCATTACAGCCGCTTCCTCGGGCGTCGTGCGCGGGTTCGCCTGCGCGACGCGAGGGACGGCCATCGAAGCTTGACCGGCGAGCTCGTCGGCGCTTCGGACCAGGAGATCACGATCGCCGCCGACGACGGCGTCGTCACGATCCCCTACGACCAGATTGCCCGCTCGAACCTGATCCCCGGAGACTGACCCATGTCGCGAGAGATTCTCGAAGCTGTCCGCGGCCTCGCCGCCGAGAAGAACATCTCCAGCGAGAAGCTGATGGAGGCGCTCGAGGACGCACTGCTGTCCGCCTACAAGAAGACCCCCGGTGCCGCGCGCTACGCGAAGGTCGAGATGGACCGTGAGAGCGGCGACTTCAAGGTTTGGGAGCTGAAGATCCCGCCGGAGCTCGAGGAGCAGCTACTGGTCGAGGCGACCACCGAGCAGCAGCCGACGGTCGACCCGGAGACCGGCGAGATGCGCGAGCCGCCCGAGCCCGAGATCGACCTCGAGAAGCTCAAGCAGTTCGAGGACCAGATCGACACCGAGGACGTCACTCCGCACGACTTCGGCCGGATCGCGGCGCAGACCGCCAAGCAGGTCATCCTGCAGCGGATCCGCGAAGCCGAGCGCGACATGATGTTCGAGGAGTACCGCGACCGCGTCGGCGAGCTGATCACCGGCATCGTCCAGCAGTCGGACTCCCGCTACACGCTGGTCCAGCTGCGCGAGCGCGTCGAGGCGCTGCTGCCCAAGTCAGAGCAGGTCGAGGGCGAGCGCTACGACCACTCCCAGCGGATCAAGGCAGTGATCAAGGACGTCTCGAACTCGACCAAGGGGCCGAGCATCATCGTTTCGCGCCGCGACCCCGAGCTGATCAAGTCGCTGTTCGAGCTCGAGGTCCCGGAGATCGCCGACGGCCTGGTGGAGATCACCGGAGTCGCCCGCGAGCCCGGTTACCGCTCGAAGATCGCGGTCGTCTCGCACGTCGACGGCGTGGACCCGGTCGGCGCGTGCGTGGGCCCGCGAGGCTCGCGCGTGCGGATGGTCGTGTCCGAGCTGCGCGGCGAGAAGATCGACATCATCCCTTACAACGACGAGCCCGCCCGGTTCGTGGCAAAGGCGCTGTCGCCCGCGCGCGTGCGCGAGGTGCTGGTGGACGATGCCGGCAAGCAGGCGACCGTGATCGTGCCCGACGACCAGCTGTCGCTGGCGATCGGACGCGAGGGCCAGAACGCCCGGCTTGCCGCCCGCCTCACCGGGTGGCGGATCGACATCCGCTCGGAGACCGAGTTCGCCGCCGAGGAGGCCGAGCACGGGTACGAGCAGGAGGAGGCGCAGGGACGCTGCGCGGCTGTCCTGTCAAACGGCCGGCGCTGCCCGAACGCCGCTCTGCCCGGCTCGCGCTACTGCGGAATCGAGGCCCATCAGGCGATGGAGCGCGCCAACGGCGAGGGTGCGCCCTCCGCCCAGAACGCGGACGCGGGCGCTGCTTCCTAGGCGGCCTAAACTGGAGCTAGATGAGTAAACGTGTTCATGAGATCGCCAAGGAGCGAGGGCTTCCGGCCAAGGAAGTACTAGAGAAGCTCAGGGCTGCCGGAATCAACGTCAAGGCGGTCTCCTCGAGCGTCGACGAGGCCGCCGCGGCCAAGGCGCTGGGCAACGGAGCACCCCCGGCCGCGGGCAACGCGGCGCCCGCGGATGCTCCGCGCAAGTCCGGCGACGGCAAGGCGCCCGCCGCCAAGCCCCGCGACGGTAAGGGCGGTCCCGCCGGCAAGGGCGCCGACGGCGCTCGTGCACCCCGCGCAGAGGCGCAGGCACCCGCCCGCCAGACCCAGTCTCAAGCCGCACCGCAGCCTGAGGCGAAGGCCGCTCGCCCGAGCGACGCCAAGCCGAACGCCCCGGCCGACGGCGCCGGTGCCGGCGCTCCCGCCGACGGCGCAGCCACAGGCGCGCCCACCGACGGCGCGGCCGACGGCCAGCGTGGCGGCGGAGACGCCCCTCACAAGCGCCCGACTCGCGACTCGCTGCAGGGCGAGCGCGCGCCCGGCACCGCCGGCGGTCGCCGGCGCGTGGTGATCGATTCCCAGGCTTCCCGCCGGGCTCCCGGCGGCGGTCCGCCTCCGGCGTCAAACCAGCCGCCCCGCAGGCAGCGCCGAGGCCGGCGCCGCCGCGGCGTCTACGACGAAGAGGCCGAGTCGCGTCCGTCCCAGACCGCGGTCGCCGAGCCCGACGTAGTCCGGATCAACTCCGGCTCGACGGTCAAGGCGGTGGCGGAGTACCTCGACGTCTCCTCCGCGGAGATCATCAAGAAGCTGATGGCGCTGGGCGAGATGAAGACGCTCACCCAGACGCTGTCTGACGAGACGATCACGGTGCTGGCATCCGAGCTCGGTCAGGACGTCGAGATCGTCCACTCCGAGGACGAGGAGGTCCTCGAGCCGCGGTTCGACGACGCCGAGGAGGATCTGGTCGAGCGCCCGCCGGTCGTCACGATCATGGGCCACGTCGACCACGGAAAGACTTCGCTGCTGGACGCGATCCGCCAGACCCAGGTGGCGGCGGGCGAGGCCGGCGGCATCACCCAGCACATCGGCGCCTACCAGGTCAACCACGACGGCAAGCCGGTCACCTTCCTCGACACCCCGGGCCACGAGGCGTTCACCGCGATGCGTGCCCGCGGCGCGAAGGTCACCGACATTGCCGTGATCGTGGTCGCCGCCGACGACGGCGTCAAGCCGCAGACTCAGGAGGCCGTCGACCACGCCAAGCTGGCCGAGGTGCCGATGCTGGTCGCGGTCAACAAGATCGACAAGGAGGGCGCACAGCCCGACCGCGTGCGCACCGAGATGACCCAGCTCGGCCTGCAGCCCGTCGAATGGGGCGGTGACACGGAGTTCGTCAACGTCTCAGCGAAGACCAAGGAGGGGCTCGCCGACCTGCTCGACACGATCCTGCTGATGTCCGAGGTCGAGGAGCTGCGGTCCAAGACCGACGCGCCCGCGTCGGGCACCGTGATCGAGTCAAAGCTCGACCCCGGACGCGGCCCGGTCGTCACGATCCTGATCGGCCGCGGAACGCTCGAGGTCGGCGACTCGCTCGTCGCCGGCGCGCACTGGGGCCGGGTCCGGGCGATGAACGACTTCATGGGCAACCGCGTTGGCCAGGCGCTCCCCGGCGAGCCGGTCGAGGTACTGGGCTTCGACGGGGTCCCCGAGGCTGGTGAGCACGTCCGGGCGGTCGAGAACGAGCGCCGGGCGCGTCAGCTCGCCGGCGAGCGCGCGACGCGCCTGAAGACCGAGTCACTGGCACGGCGCGCCGGCAAGAAGATCTCGCTCGAGAGCATCTTCGAGGCGGGCGTCCAGGAGCTCAACCTGGTCGTCAAGGCCGATGTCGCCGGATCGCTGGAGGCGATCGAGGACGAGATCGCGAAGCTGCCGCAGGAAGAGGTGTCGGTCAACGTGATCCGCCGCGCCGTCGGCGCCGTGACCGAGTCCGACGTGATGCTCGCGGCCGCCTCAGACGCCGTGATCCTCGCGTTCAACGTCCGCCCGGTGGGCGACGCCCGTGCGGTCGCCGACCGCGAGGGCGTGGAGATCCGCCACTACTCGGTGATCTACCGCGCGATCGACGAGCTGCGCTCGGCGATGCAGGGCATGCTGGCCCCCGAGGAGGTCGAGGAGACGCTCGGCTCGGCCGAGGTCCGCCAGATCTTCCGCGCCTCCCGGGTCGGGACGATCGCCGGATCGCACGTCACCGACGGCAAGATCACCCGCGGTTCGCGTGTGCGCCTGATCCGCGACGGCACCGTCGTCTACGACGGCGTGATCGCCAGCCTGCGGCGCTTCAACGAGGACGCCCGCGAAGTGGCTGCGGGATTCGACTGCGGCATCGTGCTGCGCGACTTCGCCGACCTCAAGGAAGGCGACGTGCTCGAGGCCTACACCACCCGTCAGGTCGAGCGCGAGCTCGCCTGACAGAGCTGAGGCCGGAGTGCCTGATGTCCGAGGCCGGCTACGTCGCTGTGCTGGTGATCGACCTGCACTTCCCGGAGTCCGGCAGCCTCAAGAGCAAGCGCAAGGAGCTGTCGTCGATCAAGGCTCAGCTGCACGGGCGTCTCGGCGTAGCCGTCTCCGAGACCGACCACCACGACCTGTGGCAGCGGGCGACGCTGACCGCCGCGCTGACGAGCGGGTCGGTGGCGAACCTGACCGTCGCGGCCGACAGGGTGGAGCGGTGGCTGGAGGCGCGGTGCCCGGAATGCGTGCACGTGCGACGGACGGTCATGTCGGTCGCCGAGCTGCACGACCTGGTCCCAAGTTTCGGCGGGGAGGGATAGGATGGCCAACGGACGCATGCGGCGAGTCGATGAGGCCGTCCGAGAGGTGCTCAGCGACGCAATCGCCAAGGATCTTCGCGATCCGCGCGTGGGATTCGTGACCGTGACCGGAGTCAAGACCAGCCCCGACCTGCGCCACGCGCGCGTGTTTGTGAGCGTTCTCGGCGACGAGCAGGTACGGTCCGACAGCCTTGATGGCCTGCGTTCGGCGCACGGCTTCCTGCAGGGACGTGTCGCCGCCGAGCTACGGCTCAAGCACACGCCGATGCTCGAATTTGCTTACGACGAGTCGGTGGACCGCGCGATGCGTCTCTCACGGCTCATGGAGGAGGGATCCGACAACGTGCAGGGCGAGGGAGACTGATGGGTGAGAACGGAGCCAGCGCCGACCGCGACCGCGTGCTCGAGGAGCTGCGCTCGGCCCAGCGGCTGATCGTCGTCGCCCACGAGCATCCCGACGGCGACGCACTCGGGTCGCTGATCGGCATGCAGGGAGCGCTGACCGCGCTGGGCAAGGACTGCCTGATGTTCATCGACTCCAGCGAGCTGCCGCTGCCACAGGAATACGACTTTCTGTCGCTGTCCGGGCTGGTCAGCTCGCCGCCGGACGATCTCGACGAGCGCACGATCGTGTTCCTTGACTGCGGGAACCTCGAGCGCAACCCCGCCGAGGCCCTGCAACGCTCGGGCATGCACATTCTCAACATCGATCATCACCACGACAACACGCACTTCGGCACCGTGAACCTCGTTGTGCCCGACGCTTCCTGCACCGCCGAGATCGTCTGGGACCTGATGCAGGGTCTGGGCACTGCTCCCACGCAGGAGATCGCCGAGGCCCTGTATGTGGGGCTGATCACCGACACCGGGCGCTTCATGTACGAGAACACCGGGCCTCGGGCGCACCGGATGGCCGCGGACCTGATCGAGGCCGGCGTCGACGTGCACGAGATCTACAGGCGCGTTTACGAGGGCGTGCCCTACGGCAAGCTCGCGCTGCTCGCGCGGGGCCTGGCCAAGGTCGAGCGCTACGACTCCGGGCGCCTGACGGTGACCGAGCTGGACGCGGCGGACTTCGCCGAGTCGGGCGCGGAGGAGAGCTACTCCGAAGGCGTCATCGACCACCTGCGCGCCGTCCAGGGGACTGCCGTGGCGGCGCTCGTGCGCGACCGCATCGGCGATACCGACGGCAACGGCAAGCCGCTTCGCAAGGTGTCCCTGCGCGCCAGCGACGAGCGCGTCGACGTGTCGGCGATCGCGCGGGTCCAGGGAGGCGGCGGTCACAGGCAGGCGGCTGGGTTCACGACCGCCCTGGAGTGGCCGGCGCTCGTCGAGTTCCTCAGGGAAGAGGTCGCGCAGCAGCTCTCGTGAGCGTTGACGGCGTCCTCCTGGTCGACAAGCCGGCCGGGGTCACATCACACGACATCGTCGCGCGCACCCGTCGGCACAGGCACGGGGTCAAGGTCGGCCACGCCGGCACGCTGGACCCGTTCGCCACGGGGCTGCTGCTGGTGCTGCTGGGGCGGGCCACGCGCGTCCAGCGGTTCTTGATGGCGCTGCGCAAGACCTACGAGGTGACCGCGCGCTTCGGGGCCGTCTCGAGCACCGGCGACCCCGAGGGCGAGATCGTCCACACCGGCGTCGTGCCCACAGGCGACCTCGACCTGCCCGTCGGCAGGGTGCGCCAGCGCCCGCCGGCCTACTCGGCGGTGAAGATCGGCGGCCGGCGCGCCTACGCGCTGGCCCGCGCCGGCGTCGACGTCAAGCCCGCCGAGCGCGAGGTCGAGGTCTACCGCTTCGAGGAGACGTGGCGAGACTCAGACCGGCGCGGCTTCGCGATCGAGTGCTCGTCGGGAACCTACGTCCGCACCCTGATCGCCGATCTCGGCGACGCCTACTGCGAGCAGCTGCGGCGCACCGCGATCGGGGCGTTCGACGTGGCAGATGCCGATCCCGAGCGCGTGATCGGGCTCAACGACGCGCTCGGGTTCATGCCCGAGGTGCGACTCGAGGGCGACGAGGCGCGGCGCGCCGGCCACGGCGTCGCGGTGACGGCCGCGGAACCGCCGCGGGGCGATGTCGTGAGGCTCACCGACGAGCACGGACTGGTCGCGATCGCGGAGCCTCGCGAGCAGGGCAGCATGCTCAAGCCGATCGTCGGCCTACGCGGTTGAGCGGACGTCCGTAGGCTTCGGCGCCGATGCAGGTCACGGAGCTATCCGACGTACAGCCGCGCCCCCGCCGGGTCGCGGTCGGCGAATTCGACGGCGTTCACCTCGGCCACCGGGAGGTGATCTCGGGTGCCGACACCGTGCTCACGTTCGAGCCGCACCCGCTGCAGGTCGTCCGTCCCGAGGCTGCTCCGAAGCTCCTCACCAGCCTCGATGCCAAAGCCGACCTGATCGGCAGGCTGGGTGTGGACGATCTGGTCGTGATCCCGTTCGATCGCGGCTTTGCGGACCAGACCCCCGAAGAGTTCATCGACCACGTTCTGGTGCAGCGCCTGCAGGCGACGCGCGTGTCGGTGGGCGAGAACTTCCGTTTCGGGCACCGCGCCGCGGGCGACCCCGAGATGCTCGCCGCCGATGGGCGCTTTCAGACGCGGGTGGTGCCGCTGGTCGAGGTCGACGGCGAGATCGTCTCCTCGAGCCATATCCGCGGGCTGGTGCTCGCGGGCGAGGTCGAGCTCGCGCAGCGCTTCCTGGGCGCGCCGTTTCGCATGAGCGGGGAGGTGGTCCACGGCGACGAGCGTGGCCGCACGCTCGGGTTCCCGACCGCCAACATCGTGCCGGACGAGGCGCTCGTGACCCCGGGACACGGCATCTACGTGGCCCGCACCGGGGACGGCGCGTGCGCCGCGGTCAGCATCGGCGTGCGGCCGACGTTCGGGACCGGACGGGCGGTGCTGGTCGAGGCCTATCTGATCGACCGCGACGAGGATCTGTACGGCCGCATCCTGGCGCTCGACTTTCTGGAGCGCCTGCGCGGCGAGCGCAGGTTCTCGTCCAAGGAGGAGCTGATCGAGCAGATGCGCCTGGACGTCCAGCACGCCCGGGAGATTTGCGAGTAAGAGCCTGCTACTCTCAGCGGCCGCATGACGCTCACCCAGGAACGCAAGCAGGAGCTGGTTTCGAAGTTCGGCGACAGCCCCACCGACACCGGTAGGGCCGAGGTCCAGATCGCGCTGATGACCGATCGGATCAACGAGCTCAACCAGCACCTTCGCACCCATCGCAAGGACCACCACTCGCGACGTGGGCTGCTGATGCTCGTGGGGCGGCGCCGCAGGCTACTCAACTACCTGCAGCGCTCCGACCTCGAGCGGTACCGGGCGCTCGTCCGCGAGCTCGGCCTGCGCAAGTGATCTCGCCCGGCGAGTCCGCACCAGAATTCACGCTGCGCCGCGAGGACGGCAACGCGTTCACCCCTGAGGACCTGAAGGGCAAGACCACGGTGCTGGTCTTCTATCCGTTCGCGTTCAGCCCCGTCTGCACCGATCAGTTCAACCTCTATGAGGAAGTGCTCGACGACTTCAAGGCGCGCGGCGCGACCCTCTACGGGGTCTCGTGCGACGCGACCTGGTCGCAGAAGGCGTTTCGCGAGAAGCTCGGCGTCACGATCGAGCAGCTGTCGGACTTCGAGCCCAAGGGCGAGGCATGCCGCGCGTTCGGGGTCTACCACCCCGGCGGCTTTCCGCAGCGGGCACTGCTGATCATCGGCCCGGACGGCGTCGTCAAGTGGGGCTACGAGGCTGAGGTTCCAACGGAGCTGCCCGGCGCCAACCTGATCTTCGACGGTCTCGCTGCCGCCGGCGCGGGTTGACCGAGCTGGGCTCGGCGCCCGTCCCTGCGCCGTCGCCCGAGGACCACATCGCGGGGCCGGATGATGCGCCGCTGGTGATCGAGTACGCGGACTTCGAGTGCCCGTACTGCGCCGCGCAGCATCTGCGGATCTCGAAGCTGAGGCTGCGGCGCGTGTTCCGTCACTTCCCGGTGCGCTCCAGCCATCCGCGCGCGTGGGCCGCGGCGTGCGCGGCCGAGGCGGCTGCGCTCCAGGATCGCTTCTGGGAGATGCACGAGCTGCTGTTCTCAGACCAGGGGCGTCTCGAGGATCCGCACCTGTGGGAGCGCGCCCGGGAGCTGGGGCTCGACCTTTCGCGGTTTGACGCCGACCGGCGCAGCGACGCCGTCGCCGACCGCGTGCGGCGCGACTTTCACTCGGGCGTGCGCGCGGGGGTGGTCACCACGCCGTCGTTGTTCTACGCGGGGCGGCTGTATCCCGGTCAGCTCGACGCGGCCGCACTGGCCGCGCTGTCGGCCGGCGGGAGTGCGTAGGGCACCAGCACGTCGCGTTCGTGCGGCGTAAACGCGGGGAGCTGCAGCGCGAAGATCGAGCCGTTGCCGGTACTCGTCACCGTGCAGCGTCCGCCGTGGCCCTTGGCGATCGCGTCGACGATCGCCAGGCCCAGCCCGACGCCGCCGTCGCTGCGGGTCCGCGCCGCGTCGGCGCGCGCGAACCGGTCGAAGATCCGATCGAGCGCCTCCGGCGGCACGCCGCAACCCTCGTCCTCGACCTCGATCAGCACCGAGCCGGCACCGTACGGTCGCGAGCGCAGCTCGATCGCGTCGCGCTCGCGCGTGAACTTGACCGCATTCTCGAGCAGCGCGTCCAGCGCCGCGCGCAGCCGGTCGGCGTCGACGTGCAGGTGCCCGGCCGCCAGCGGCCCGAGCCGCCACGCCCTCGGCGCGAGGTCAGCCCAGCGCACGAACACGTCCTCGAGGAACGACTCGAGCTCGATGTCGGTCTTGAGCACGAAGTCGGGCTGATCGGCGGCGGCGAGAACGAGCAGCCGCTCGATGATCGCGTCGATCCGGCCGAGCTCGTCGAGTGCCACGTCGAGCTCGGCGCGCTCGTGTCCATCGTGCCGCAGCAGCTCCAGGTGGCCGCGGGCGATCGTCAGCGGCGTGCGCAGCTCGTGCGACGCGTCGTGGACGAAGCGCTCCTGGCGCTCGAGCAGGGAGCGCCGCTCCTCCGCGCGCCCTTCGGCGATTTGCAGGGCGTCGACCCGACGCCGCGCGTGCCACACCATCGCCAGGAACATCGCCGCCATCAGCGGTACCTCGAACAGCTCGCCCCACAGCTGGATGCCGTTGAACGCGTCGAGCCCGATCGAGAACGCGGTGGCCGTCATCACGAACACGAGCACGACCAGCGTGGCGCGCATCGGCCACACCCGGAACCCGTAGACCAGCGTGAGGCTGATCCACACGAAGTGGAACGGGATCGTCTCCCAGCTATCCCACTTGATCATCGCCCCGTAGTTGGCCACCGCGAACAGCAGCCACAGAATCTCGACGCGGTAGCGCCGGGTCAGCTCGCGTGGCTCAGGCGGCAGCGCGATAGCCGGCATTGCGAACGGTCTCGATCGGTGCGTTGGGCCCCAGCCGCCGGCGCAGCCGCCGCACGCACACATCAACGACATTGGACTTCGGGTCGAAGTCGTAGCCCCACACCTCCGACAGCAGGCGCTCGCGGCTGATCACCTCGCCCACGTGCTGCATCAGGCACAGCAGCAGCCGGAACTCGCGGTCTGAGAGGTCCGAGACGGTGTCGCCGACGGATGCCTGACGGCGCGCCAGATCAAGCGTCATGCTGCCGACGCGAATCAGGTTGCCGTCATCGGCTACGCGCGCACGCCGCAGCTGCACCCGCGCCCGGGCGAGCAGCTCGTCGAGGACGAACGGCTTGGACACGTAGTCCACCGCGCCGAACTCGAAGCTGCGTAGCTTGGTCGGCAGGTCGCTGCGAGCCGACAGGATCAGGACCGGAAGCTCGGGCCGCCGCCGGTGCAGCTCGTGCAGCGCGCTCAATCCATCGCGCCCGGGGAGCAGCAGGTCCAGGATCACCAGGTCGTAGGTGTCGGCCAGCGCACGGCTCAGCCCGCTGTCGCCATCCTCGACGACGTCCACGGTGAATCCCTCAGCCGAAAACGCGCGTCCAAGGAACGCACGGATACGGGCCTCATCCTCGACTATCAGTATCCGCATTCTGTTCGCCACATCCCCACGCCGCGACAGTCCGCAGACCATAACCGCTGGCGCATGACGTGTAAATGACGCCGCAATGACATTGCCGTCATCTGCCCGTTTCGAGCGGGTGCGGCGGATGTATAAGCCTGCACCGTGGAGAGGGACGGATGAGCGCGGCCGGCAAACGGCTAGTGGGCGTCGCGATCTGCGCAGTCGTCGTCTGCGTGCTGATCGGCCTGTACATCGGGCTGTATCTGACGACTTCGCCCGGCGACGCGTCGGCTGCGGCAGTCACCGGGCCAAACGGCACAAATCTGTACCTCGCGACGGTCGCGGCGTCGGAGACGACCGACCCGCACCCGAGCTGGGTCTCCTACTACGTCGTCGACGCAAAGGACCAGAACTGGCGTCACGCCACCACATTCGAGCTGCCCGCCAACTCGCTCGTGCACGTGACGATCTATCAGTTCGACGGTCAGTCCGGCATGCGCAACCCGTTCATCGCTCAGGCCACGGGGATCATCGGCGGCACGTTCGGGCTCAACGGCAAGCCCACTGTGGCGATCGATCCAGACGCCGCCTCGCACGTCTTCGCGATCCCGCAGATGGGCGTGTCCGTTCCGCTGTACGGCATCCCTGACTCAGCAAAGAACCCGTGCGACAACGCGCCCTGCCCGCTGAGCACCGACCACGAGACGATCACCTTCACGTTCCGCACGCCGGGCAAGGGTCTGTACCGCTGGCAGTGCTTCGTCCCGTGCGCGGCCGGCTTCATCCAGGGCTTCGGCGGCCCGATGCAGACGGTCGGCTACATGGACGGCTTCATCAAGGTTGTCTGAGGACGCGTCCAGGTGAACGAGGTCAATCACTTCCGCCGCGTCGTCCTGATCTGGCTGGTGTCGAGCGTGATCCTCACGCCGATCGTGGTGCTCGCCGCCCAGGGGATCCCGCCGGGCGACGGCACCGTGCAGGCCGCCGGCCAGACGACCGACAATGGCGTGCTACTCGGGCTCTCGACGCCGGTGGCACTCGCCGTCGTCGTGTTCTTCATCTACTCGCTGATCGCGTTCCGCGAGCGCGACACGGCGGCGGTGCTCGACGGGCCGCCCGTGCGCGGCCATGCCGGCGTGCAGCTGTGGTGGATCGTCACCACCACGACGATCGTGCTGTTCCTGGCCGGCTACGGAACCGTCCGGATGCTGGCCGACGGCGCCGGCGGCGGCCAGGGGCCAAACCCGATCGCCAAGCCCACCTCATCGGTCCCGGCGCTGCCGGTGCAGGTGATCGCGCAGCAGTGGAAGTTCACCTTCCGCTTCCCGACCTATGGCGGCGTCGAGACCAATCATCTCGAGATTCCGGCAAACCGGCTGATCGCGTTCCACGTGACGTCGCTGGACGTGATCCACTCGTTCTGGGCCTACCAGCTCGGCGTCAAGGCCGACGCCAACCCGGGCGTCGACAACGTCGCCTACGTCCAGACGAAGAACCCGCTGACGTTCAACATCCATTGCGCCGAGCTGTGCGGCGTCTGGCACGGATACATGTTCGACACCGGCGCAGTCGTGCAGCGGGCCGCAGTTCGCCTCCTGGATCGCCCAGCAGCAGCGCCGCTTCGCGCCGGCCACCAAGTTGCTGCCGCCGTATGCCAAGCAGTACTTCCCTGACCCCCAACACAGAGGTGGATGAGTTGGTCGCAGTCAGCACCCCCAAGCGCCCGATATGGCAGCGCCTGATCGGCTTCAACCTGATCAGCGCGATCGTGCTCGCCATCGTCGGCTGGTTGATCGGGTACTGGATCGGCGCACCGGATCCACGCGCCCAGCATCGCCTACTTCGCACGACACCGGCGAGAACGACATCTCTGTCTTCCTCGGCTACCTGCTCGGGGTGACCGGGTTCATGATCGGGATGGGGTTCGCGAACTATCCGATCCGGCGGATGCTCGGCCACCCTCCGACGCTCGCCGAGCACGAGAGCGAGGGGGAGGGGGTCGCTCGCTACTTCCGCCTGTGCACCGACCACAAGGTCGTCGGTCTCCAGTACGTCGTCGGGATCGGCTTCTTCTTCTTCATCGGCGGGCTCAACGCGATGTTCATCCGCACCGAGCTGCTGAACCCCAACAGCCACGCGTTCGGCCCCAACCAGTACCTCACGCTGGTCGGCCTGCACGGGACGATGATGATGGGGATGATGACCTCGGTCATCCTCGGCCCGTTCGCCAACTGGCTGGTGCCGCTGATGATCGGGTGCCGGCGGATGGCGTTCCCGCGGATCGAGGCGTTCACCTTCTGGCTGCTGATGGCCGCCGGCGTCGTGCTCCTCACGACGCTGTTCTTCGGCGGCTTCCAGACCGGCTGGACCGGCTATCAGCCGCTCGGTGGCCAGGGCACCACCGGCTATGACGCGTACATCGGCTTCTTCGCGCTGGTCGGCCTGTCGATGTGCCTGCTGGGGCTCAACCTGCTGGTCACGATCATCACGATGCGCGCGCCGGGCATGACCTGGTCGCGCCTGCCGATCTTCGTCTGGTCGGTGCTGGCCACCGCCACGCTGATGCTGCTCGCCTCGCCGATGCTGCTCGCGGCGCTGCTGATGGGTGTGTTCGATCGCGCGGTCCAGACCGGGTTCTACGTGCCCGGCATCGGCGGCAGCGCTTACCTGTGGCAGAACCTGTTCTGGGTGTTCGGGCACCCCGAGGTGTACATCGTCGCCTTGCCGGGATTCGGGATCGTGCTCGAGCTGCTGCCCGTGTTCACGCGCAAGCCGCTGTGGGGCTATCGCCTGGCGGTCGCCGGGATGCTCGGGGTCACGCTGCTGAGCTTCTTCGTCTGGCAGCACCACCTGTTCGTGAGCGGCATCAACGCGGACCTGCGCCCGTTCTACATGCTCTCCACCGAGCTGATCTCGCTGCCCACCGGGTTCATCTTCCTGTGCGCGATGGGGACGATCTGGCGCGGGCGAATACGTTTCACCGTGCCGATGTTGTTCTGCCTCGGCGTGGGTGTTCAACTTCCTGATCGGCGGGATCTCGGGCGTGTTCCTGTCAGACGTTCCCGAGCGACGTGACCACGCACGGCAGCTTCTTCTCGATGGCCCATTTCCACTACACGATCATGGGCGGGCTGGTGTTCACGCTGTTCGCCGCGATCTACTACTGGGGCCCGAAGATGACGGGCTTCAAGTTCAACGAGCGGCTGGCCAAGATCCACTTCTGGTCGCTGTTCATCGCGTTCAACTCGACGTTCGGGCCGCTGTTCGCGCTGGGCCTGATGGGCATGCCGCGGCGCGTCGTCACCTACCCGACCAACCTGCAGGCGCTCAACGACTGGGTGTCGGTGTCGGCGTACGTGATCGGGCTCTCGATGTTGGTGTTCCTCGTCAACCTGGTGTGGTCGCAGCTGTTCGTACGTGAGCCGGCCGAGGCCAACCCGTGGAACTCCAAGTCGGCCGAGTGGCAGCTGCCGACGCCGGTGCCGGTGCACGACTTCGACCGGATCCCGGTGTTCGACGGCGACCCGTATCCGTACGGCGTGCCGCCGGTGACGACCCCGGTCGGTCGCACCGGCGGGAGGGACCGCCTAGCCCATGGAAGCCTCAGCCCCGCTCGCACCGCACATCGAGCCCGAGCCGCACGGGTGGCAGCCGCGCGCGCTGTGGGTGACCGCGCGCCTGCTGTGCGGCGCCGCGGCCTTCTTCTTCTTGGCGTTCGTGTTCGCCTACTTCTACCTGCGCTCGCTGGACACCAACAAGAGCTGGAAGATCGGCTCGGTGGATCCTTCGGTCGGCTGGGGCGTGGCGATCGTCGTGGTGCTGATCGCCAGCGCGGTGCTCATGCGCCTGGCCGCAACCCGGCCTGGCGATGCCCTGCGGCTCGGCGCCGGGGCGCTCGTGCTCGCGCTGCTGTCGGTGGTGCTGCAGGTGATCGAGTGGACGACGCTCGGGTTCGGCCCCTCCAGTGGCGCGTATGCGAGCGTGTTCATCGGCTGGACGGCGTTCTACGCGGTGTTCACGCTCCCGTGCGCCTACTGGATCGAGACGCAGGTGGCGAGCATCTGGCGCGGTCAGCGTGAGGGCATCGACCGGCCGCGCCGCGAGGGGGTGCCGGCCGACGACGTCGAGCTGCTGGTCGCGGGGGTCGAGGCGTGCTCGTTCTTCTGGGTCGTTCTACGTCGCGACGGGCGTGCTCGCGTTCGTGATCCTCTACGTGGTCTAGGAGGGCTGGCGGGACCATGAGCTTGGGCGGGTGGTCGATCGGGCCGTCGCTCCTGTACGTGGGGTTCGCCGGACTGCTCTACTGGCTGGGCGGCCTGGGCCGCCGCCGCCGTGCGGACGACGGGGTGCGAACCGCAGCGTTTGTGGCCGGCCTGGTGACGATCGTGGTGGCGCTCGACTCGCCGATCGACCGCTACGCCGAGCAGCTGTTCTGGGTCCACATGCTCCAGCACGTCCTGCTGCTGACGGTGGCGCCGCCGCTGATCCTGCTCGGGCGGCCGTGGCCGCGGATGTGGCGTGGGCTGCCGCTGCGGCTGGCGAACGAACGTAGGGCGAGGCGATCGCCCGGGGTCGAGTTGGCGCTCCACTGCGATCGCTGGCGAGACCGCTTCCTGCGTGGCTGCTCTTCAACGTGACGCTGATCGCGTGGCACGTGCCCGGCGCATACGAGGCGACACTGCGGTCAAGCGCGGTGCACCAGATCGAGCACGCGATGTTCTTCTTCACCGGGCTGCTGTTCTGGGCGCGGGTGATCGACCCCGGGCCGCTGCGGCCACGGCTCGTGTGGCCGATGCGGATCGCGTACGTGATCGGCGCGATGATCGTGGGGTGGGGGCTGGCGATCGCGCTGGTGCTGGCGCCACATCCGCTCTATCCCCACTACGCGGCGCTGACGCACCGGCCGGGCGGCATCTCGGCGCTGACCGATCAGCAGCTCGCGGCCGGGGTCATGTGGGTCCTGGGCTCGCTCTCCTACGGCGTCGCTGTGCTGATCGGCTTCTACCGCTGGCTCGAGCCCGAACGCGAGCCGTCCTCGTCCCGGCCGCTCTTGACCACCTGAAAGGACGCGTCTGACGATGATCCCGTTCGCCGACAACTTCCTAGCGGGCTCGCTGCTGTCGCTGCTGTTGCCGATCGGGCTGCTGATCGCGATCGCGATCTGGTTCACCCGCACCGTCATGCGCCTGCCCGGCGACCCGGGGACGACCGCCGTGCCCCCGCCCAGCGTGTCCACGGCTCAGCACGACGCAGCGCGCGCGGAGATCGACACCGGGAGCGACGGCTCTTGATCGACGCGGG
This sequence comes from uncultured Solirubrobacterales bacterium, assembly GCA_963725925.1. Lineage (GTDB taxonomy): Bacteria > Actinomycetota > Thermoleophilia > Solirubrobacterales > Solirubrobacteraceae > Palsa-465. Next base: position 206,981 of record CAVSAY010000013.1, on the reverse strand, counting down.
AGCCGGCATCGAGGCCGGCAGCCTGCACCGCAGGCGGCTTGCACCATGGATCGCGCTCGGACTTTGCGGCGCGATCCTGATCGGCGTCGCGGCCGGCGCCGGCCTGCATCGGCTTCAGGGAGACCACGGCCTGTTGCCCGCGCAAGGGCCCGCCTCAGGCCTGCACGGCCAAGCCACGTGGGCGGCGGGGACGCATCCGGCGCCCGCGATCGCGGCGCTGCGCGACCAGAGCGGCCACGTGTTCTCACTCGGCTCGCTGCACGGCCGCACCGTCGCGATGGCGTTCTTTGACTCCTACTGCAACCAGGCCTGTCCGTTGGAGGGGCGGGCGCTGGCGGCGGCGGAGCGATCGCTGCCGCGCTCGCAGCGCCCGGTGCTGGTGATCGTCAGCGTCAATCCGCGCGACACCGGCGCGAGCACGCGCGCGGCGGCCCGCAAGTGGGGGCTGGCCGGGGTCGCGCCGTGGCACTGGCTGCGGGGAACGCACGCCGAGCTCGCGACGGTCTGGCGCGATTACCACATCTTCGTCGCGCCGCCGCGTGACGGCGACATCTCGCACACCGAGGCGCTGTACCTGATCGATCGCCGCGGCGACGAGCGCTCGGGCTACCTGTACCCGTTCGTGCCGCGGTTCGTGACGCTCGACCTGAGGACGCTCGCAACCGAGCGGGGGGCGTAGCGAATGGCCGTCTCGGACACCGCCGGCGCGCTCACCGCCCCGCCGCGAGGCGCTCGGATCGGCGCGACCGCGGTCGCGGGGTGGCGCGACTACGTGACGTTGACCAAGCCGCGGATCATGTCGCTGCTGGTGCTGACGGCGGTGTGCGCGATGGTCGCCGCGGCCGGAGGCGACCCGGCGCTGCTGCCCCTGGCCGCGCTGGTGGTCGGAGGCGGGCTGTCATGCGGCGGCGCGAGCGCGCTCAACCACGTCCTCGACCGCGACATCGACCGCCTGATGGGACCGAGGACGGCTTCTCGTCCGGTCGCCGCGGGCCGCATCTCGCCGGCGCGGGCCACGGCCTTCGGACTGGCGCTGCTGGGCCTCTCGTTCGCGGTGCTGGCCGTGTTCGCCAACCTGCTGGCAGCGGTGCTCGCGCTCTGTGGCGGCGCCTTCTACGTGCTCGTGTACACGCTTTGGCTGAAGCGGACGACGCCCCAGAACATCGTGATCGGGGGCGCGGCCGGCGCGATCCCCCCGCTCGCCGGATGGGCAGCCGCGAACGGGCGCATCGGCGTCGGCGCGGCGTACCTGTTCCTGATCGTGCTGCTGTGGACACCGCCGCACTTCTGGGCGCTGTCGCTGCTGCTGGCGCGCAACTACGCCGCCGCCGACGTCCCGATGATGCCCGTCGTGCGCGGGGCCGCCGCGACCGCGCGGCAAATCCTCGTCTACTCGATCGTGCTGCTGGCGGTCACTTTGGTGCCCGGGGTGGTGGGGACGTTCGGGGTCGTCTACCTCGCGGCCGCCGCGATGCTGGGCGCCGCGCTGTGCGTGCTCGCGCTGCGCCTGCGGCGGGCGACCGGTCCCGCCAACGCCGCGCTCATGTTCCACTTCTCGCTGCTGTACCTGGCGCTGCTGTTCGTGGCCGTCGCGGTCGACGCGGCCGTGCGCTGAGCTCCTCCCGAGCGGCGCGCGAGCGCATAAGCGAATTCTCACGGCCTTCTTAGGGCCGGCTTACGCATCTCCGACGCTGATCTTCGCCGCCGGTTTGATCCTTTCCGCATCTGGAAAAGGAGAAGACATGACACTCGTAATCATCCTCAACGTAGTCCTCTGTACCGCCGTGATCATCGGCGTCGTGGCGCCGCTGGTGTGGGCGATCATCACCCAGCACCACCACGAGACGGTCGTCGTGGCGACCAACCGCGGCAGTCGCCAGGTGCCGGCCAGGGCCGTTGACCGCCGTCAGGCCGCCGACCGTCGTGGCCGCCGGGGCCTGTACGAGCCGATCGTCTGGCCGGTGCGCTAGGGCCGTTTGAAATCAGCCGGTCGCGCGGCCGCCGCCCGCGCTCTGCGACTGATCGACGGGCGCGAACGCGCGCTCGAGATCTTCGAGGGTGGGGCTGCGGCCGCGCAGCTTTTGGGGGGTCGCGGGCGGGCTCAGCGCCGCTCGGATCAGATCCAGCTGCCGTTCTGAGATCTGCGGGTCCATCTGCTGGAAGGCGGCCGCCGTCTCGCAGATCCCCTTGAGCAGCATCAGCACGTCAAACGCACCGACATCGGCGCGCACTTCGCCGGCGTCCTGCGCTCGGGCCAGCAGCCGCCCGAGCACGTCGATCACGTCGGCATGAGCGGCCCGGATCTCGGGATTGACCAGGAACGTCTCCTCGACGGCCTCGAACAGCGCCCGCGAGCGCTGCTGGCGGTCGGCCGCCGCCTCGAGGAACGTGAACAGCGCCTGGCCGGCGCCGGGAGCCGCGAGCAGCTCGCGACCCAGCGTCGCCGCCTCGCTCATCGCGTCGACCACGATCGCGGCGATCAGGTCCTCCTTGGTGGGGAAGTTGCGAAACAGCGTGGCGCGGCCGACGCCCGCGCGCTGCGCGATCTCGGCGACGCCCACGTCGAGCCCGCGTTCGCCGAACAGCTCGGCGGCTGCGTCAAGCAGCCGCCGGCGGTTACGTTCGGCATCGGCCCTGGGGCGCCTTGCGACCTCTCCCATCTCGCTCCACATTGTGCTACGCGCTCACAACTTCGGCGCCGTCGAGCGCGGCGGCCTCGCCCGTGGCCGGACCCAGGGCGGGGTCCGGCGCCGGCGTCTCGAGCTCGGGCTCGAAGGCCTCGAGATCGCGCCGGCGCAATGCCAGGGCGAGGATTGCCGCGGCGGCGATGAGCATCGCCGTCCCAACTGCGAAGGCCACGCGGTATCCAGACACCTGGGCGGCCGTCGCGCCCGCTGCCGAGTTGGCGTGGTGCAGGAGGCCGGTGGTGCGGCTGGCCGCGACGGTCGAGAGGATCGCCAGGCCGAGCGAGCCGCCCACCTGTTGCGCGGTGTTGAACAGACCCGAAGCCAGTCCGGCGTCCTCGGGCCCGACGCCGCCGGTGCCCAGCAACGTGATCGGTACGAATGTCAGTCCCATGCCGAGGCTCATCGGAATCAGGCCCGGGAGCAGGTTGGCCACGTAAGTGCCGTGGACGGGGACCTGGGTGAGCACCGCCATGCCGGCTGCCGCCAGCACGATCCCCAGCAACGAGACACCGCGGACCCCAAGGCGGCGGATCAGCTGCTGGGCGACACCGGCGCCGATCGCGATCCCGAACGTGACCGGCAACGCCGCCAGCCCTGCCTGCAACGGGCTGTAGCCGAGGATCTGCTGGACGTAGAGCGAGAAGAAGAAGAACATCCCGAACAGCCCGGAGGCGACCAGCAGCAGCACACCGTCGGCGACCGCGAGCGTCCGCACCTTGAAGATGCTCAGGCGGACCAGTGGGGCGACGGCCCGGCGCTCGATCCACACGAACAGCGTGAGCAGCACTACGGCGGCCGCGAGCAGCCCGATCGTGCGGCCCGAACCCCAGCCGTATGTCTGCGCCTTGACGATCGCGTAGACCAGCACGATCAATCCTGAGGTCACCGACACGGCGCCCGCCAGGTCAAACGAGCGGTGTGGCAGCTCGTCGCGCGACTCCGGCACGTTGCGAAGCGTCAGCAGCAGCGTCGCCACGCCGACGGGAACGTTGACGATGAAGATCCACTCCCAGGAGGCCAGATCGGTCAGCACGCCGCCGAGCAGCAGGCCCACGGCGCCGCCGCCGGCTGCGATCGCGCTCCACACACCCAGCGCGCGGGTGCGTTCGGAGTTCTCGGTGAATGTCGTGGTGATGATCGACAGTGCCGCGGGGGACAGCAGCGCGGCGCCGAGACCCTGAAGCCCGCGCCCGGCGACGAGCATCGTCGAGCTCTGGGCGAGCCCGTTGATCAGCGACGCGACGGTGAACAGGGCGGTCCCGGCCATGAACAGCCGCTTTCGCCCGAGCAGGTCAGATGCGCGTCCGCCGAGCAGCAGGAAGCCGCCGAACACGAGCGTGTAGGCGTTCACGACCCACTGCAGGTTCGAGACGGAAAAGTGCAGGCCGCGCTGGATCGACGGCAGCGCCACGTTGACCACGGTCGCGTCGAGCACGACCATGAACTGGGCGAGGCAGGCGATCACGAGTACCAGCCAGCGTTTGTCGGCGCGGGCTGTCGGCTTGCTTTGAACGGAGATCGATTCGGTCGCTGTCATCCTGGCTCCTGGACGGGGGAGGGTGGTAAACTGGACTGCGCGGTCCGCTTACGATAACACTAAACGGACCGGGCGGTCCGTTTTGTGACCGATCGCACGGAAGGGCGGGGCTCGCGGGCGGACGGCGCGGGCACGACCAGGCACCGAAAACGACCCAATCGACGCCGTTTCGCGGTCGCCTGGGTCTTAAGCCGCGGTCACCGAGGGTTAAGACCCAATCGACCTCGCAGGCCCGCCGAATGGGGCGTTTTCCGCGAGCGCTCCGCGCGTGCAACCGAACACCCGAAAACCCCCAGCGGACCGCCGATCCGGGCGCACCCGCTAGGATCAGTTGCGTTCGGAACTAAGAGAAAGAAACGAAGCGCTCCGCCGACCGAAGGGCGGAGGAAGAAGGGAATTAAATATATGTCTGACGCCGTTACGCGTGTGTCCGTCGAGGTCGAAGGTAAGGAGATCTCGTTCGAAACGGGCAAGCTGGCCAAGCAGGCCTCCGGCGCAGTTGTCGTCCGTGCGGGCGACACGATGGTCCTCTGTACCGCGACCGCAGGAAACCTCCGGGATGTTGACTTCCTGCCGCTGACAGTCGACGTCGAGGAGCGAATGTATGCAGCCGGGAAGATCCCCGGCTCGTTTTTCAAGCGCGAGGGACGCGCGGGGGAGAAGGCGACGCTTTCGGCGCGCCTGATCGACCGTCCGATCCGACCGCTTTTCCCCAAGGGCTGGCGTTATGAGACCCAGCTCGTGGCGATGCCGATCTCGGTTGACCACGTCAACCCCTACGACATCCTGGCGATGAACGGCGCCTCCGCGGCGCTGATGATCTCTCAGATCCCGTTCCCGACGCCAGTGGGCGCGGTGCGGATTGGCAAGGTCGACGGCAACTTCGTCGTCAACCCGAGCGAGGAAGACCTGTTCGAGGGCGCCGATCTGGATCTGATCGTGGCCGGCACCGAAGAGGCGATCCTGATGGTCGAGGCCGGCGCCAACGAGATCCCCGAGGCGGAGATCCTCGACGCGCTTGACATCGCCCACGAGGAGATCAAGAAGCTTTGCGCCGCCCAGCACGAGCTCCGTGCCAGGGCCGGCAAGGAGAAGATCGAGGTCGAGATCCCGCAGGTCGACCCCGACCTCTACGAGCAGATCAAGGGCTCACACGGCGCCGCTCTGGATGCCGCGACCCAGGTCGAGGACAAGCTCGCGCGTCAGGACGCGTCCCGCGCGGTCGAGGAGCAGGTGCTGGAGCAGTACTCCGGTGACCCCGAGGCCGAGACGTACGCCGCCTACCGCTCAAACGCCCAGCGCGCCTTCGACAAGCTCGAGAAGACGCTGATCCGCGAGCGGATCGCGGTCCAGAAGAAGCGGCCCGACGGCCGTAGCTCCGAGGAGATCCGCCCGATCTCGATCGAGGTCGGCGTGGCTCCCCGCACCCACGGGTCGGCGCTGTTCACGCGTGGCCAGACGCAGGCGCTCAGCGTCGTCGCGCTTGGCACCACGCGCGAGGAGATGCGCCTCGACACGCTCGGCCTTGAAACCGCCAAGCGCTACTTCCACCACTACAACTTCCCGCCGTTCTCGGTCGGGGAGGCCGGCTTCATGCGCGGGCCCAAGCGCCGCGACATCGGCCACGGGGCGCTCGCCGAGCGGGCGCTGGTGCCGATGATCCCCAGCCAGGAGCAGTTCCCGTACACGATCCGCGTGGTCTCGGACATCCTCGAGTCAAACGGGTCGTCGTCGATGGCCTCCGTCTGCGGCTCGACGCTGTCGCTGATGGACGCGGGCGTGCCGATCAAGGCTCCGGTCGCGGGAATCGCGATGGGCCTGATCAAGGAGGGTGACGAGTACGTGATCCTCACCGACATCGCAGGCGTCGAGGATCACCTGGGCGACATGGACTTCAAGGTCGCCGGCACCGCGGACGGGATCACCGCGCTGCAGATGGACATCAAGATCACCGGCGTGACGTTCGAGATCATGCGCGACGCACTCGCGCAGGCCAAGGTGGCGCGTGAGTTCATTCTCGGCGAGATGACGAAGGTCATCGACCACCCGCGGACCGAGCTGTCCAAGCACGCCCCGCGGATCTCAACGATCCAGATCGACCCCGAGAAGATCGGCCTGCTGATCGGTAAGGGCGGCGAGACGATCCGCGCCCTGCAGGAGGAGTTCGAGTCCCAGATCGACGTCAACGACGAGGGCCAGGTCCTTGTCTACGCGTCCGACGGTGAGCGCGGCGACGCGCTCGTGGACCGGATCCGCTCGATGACCAAGGAGGTCGAGGTCGGTGACGAGTTCACCGGCAAGGTCGTCAAGACGACCACGTTCGGCGCGTTCATCGAGCTGTCCAAGGGCACCGACGGCCTGTTGCACATCTCCAACGTCGCTCCGGGGCGCCGGATCGCGACCGTCGAGGAGGTGCTCAACAAGGGCGACGAGCTCAACGTCCGCGTAGTCGAGGTCGACCGCGAGCGAGGCCGGATCGGCCTGCGGCTGGCCGACGACCCGGAGATCGCCGGCAAGACGGCCGAGGAGCTCGGGAGCGTCGGCACCGGCGACTCGGGACCGCGCCGTGAGCGCGGCGGCGGCGACCGCGACCGGGGCCGCGACGGCCGCGGCCGCGATGGCCGCGGGCGCGATGGCCGTGACCGTGATCGCGACCGAGATCGTGGTCGCGTCCGTGATCGCGATCCGGACCGCTCCTAAGCAAAAGTGTCGCAAGAGCACAGCCTGACCACACTCGGCTCGGGCGTCCGCGTCGTCACTGAGACGATGCCCGCCGTGCGCTCGGTGGCGATCGGATTCTGGATCGGCACCGGGTCGCGCGGCGAGAGCGACGAGCAGGCCGGGCTGTCTCACCTCCTCGAGCACCTGCTGTTCAAGGGCTCGTCCCGCTACGGGTCCCTGGAGATCGATCAGATCTTCGACGGCATGGGCGCGGAGCTGAACGCCGGCACCGGCAAGGAGACCACCTCGGTGTACGCGCGGGTCATCGACCAGCACGTACCCGAGGCGTTCGACGTGATGGCCGACATGGTGTTCCGTCCGGCGCTGGACGACATCGACTCCGAGCGCGCCGTGATCCTCGAGGAGATCGCGATGTACGAGGACGATCCGCAGGAGAAGGTGTTCGACGTGCTCGGCGAGGCCGTGTTCGGAGACCATCCGCTGGGCCGGGCGATCATCGGGCGGGCTCCGGTGATCGCCGAGACGCCCGCTTCCCAGATCGCGGCGTTTCACCACTCGCGGTACGCCCCGTCCAACGTTGTGATCGCCGCCGCGGGCGCGATCGAGCACGAGGCGATCGTCGAGCTGGCCGCGAAGCACGTGAGCGACGCCAGTGGATCAGACGGCGCCGCGCCGTCGGCGCCCGCCGCTCCCGACCGACCTGCCCGCGCGTCACCGCTTCGAGCGCAAGGACACCGAGCAGTACCACGTGTGCCTCGGCGGGCCGGCGCTCTCGCGCCACGACGAGCGGCGGTTTGCGCTGCGCGTGCTCGACACGATCTTCGGGGGCACCTCGTCCTCGCGCCTGTTCCAGGAGATACGCGAGCGTCGCGGGCTCGCCTACTCCGTGTATTCGTTCACGAGCGCCTACAAGGACATCGGCCAGGTCGGGCTGTACGTCGGCACCCGCGCCGACAACGTGACCGAGGCGCTGTCGGTGGTCGGTACCGAGCTCGGCAGGCTGCGCGAGGAGCCCGCGACCCCGGATGAGCTCAACCGCGCCAAGGAGAACCTCAAGGGCCGAGTCGCGCTGTCGCTCGAATCGACGGGCGCGCGCATGAACCGGCTCGGCGCCGAGGTGCTCGCCGGGATGCCGCTGCTGTCGCTCGACGAGACGGTCGAGCGCATCGAATCGGTGACGATCGACGACCTGGTGTCGCTGGTCGACGAACTTTGGGCCCCGGGGCGCCTGTCGGCGGCCGGCATCGGCCCCGATCGCGAGCGCTTCGAGCAGGCGCTGGCCACCGTCGAGCCCACGCTGGTTCAGAGCGCGTGAGCACGATCCGCGTCGCCGTCGCCGGTGCCGCGGGACGGATGGGCCAGACGGTGTGTGACGCCGTCGCGGGCGCCGACGACATGGAGCTCGTGGCGCGGGTTGATCCGGCGCTCGACACGACGCTCGCTCAGGCGCTGAGCGAGCGCCCCGACGTGCTCGTCGACTTCACCGTGCCGACGACCGCCGTGGCCAACACGCGCGAAGCGGTCGCCGCCGGGGTGCACGTGGTGATCGGGACGACCGGCTTTGACCCCGGACAGCTGTCCGATCTGTCAGACGCCAAAGCGAACATCTTCATCGCCCCGAACTTCGCGATCGGCGCGGTGCTGATGATGCAGTTCGCGACCGCCGCGGCGCGGCACATGCGCAAAGCGGAGATCATCGAGCTTCACCACGACAGCAAGGTCGACGCGCCGAGCGGGACCGCTAAACGCACGGCGTCGCTGATGAGCGACGCACTCGGCGACGTGCCGATCCACTCGGTGAGGCTGCCGGGCCTCGTGGCACACCAAGAGGTGATCTTCGGCGACGTCGGTCAGACGCTTACGATCCGCCACGATTCGACCGATCGAACGTCGTTCATGCCGGGCGTGCTGCTGGCGATCCGGCGCGTCTCCGCGCTCGCCGAATCGCCCACCATCGGGCTTGAGCAGCTCTTGTAACAGAGTTTCGACATCGGGCCATTTGCAGGTGCATTGGCTCGCGCTATGTTGTGAGAGGGAGTCCCATCTCCGCGGGGAGACAGGAGGCCTGAGGCATGACATGGAAGCGAAATGTTCTGGTCGTCGCCAACGTCACGGCGACGTCCGACGAGCTCCTGTCGACGTTGCGCGAACGCGCCGGCAGGGAGCCGATGAGTTTTGAGCTGATCATCCCCGCGACGCCGTTCGGGGGAGGCGCCGAGGCCGCGAGCGAGCAGCTTCAGGAGGCCCTCGCGCTGCTTGCCGACGCGGGTCTGGAGGCACGGGGCGGGATCGGCCACGGGGACCCGTTGGTCGCTGTGACCGACGCCTGGGATCCGAAGACCCACGATGAGATCATCGTCTCGACGCTCCCGATGCGCTTTTCGAAGTGGATGTCCGCCGGGCTGCCCCAGCGGATCTCCAGGGTCACCGGCGCCCCGGTCACGCACGTCGTCGCCCAGCCGCCCAAGCCTCCGGTGCCGACGACGGCGCCGCCGGCACGCGACGAGTCGAGCACGGCGATGGGACCCCTGGCGGTGCTCGCCTGGGGCGGGCAAAAGCACCACTGAGCGCCACGGGATCGCGCCCGCGCGAACCGCGACGGGCCAAGCCCTGCGATAATCCAGCGCAATGGCCGTAAACCTCGGCGCGATTCTCACAGCGATGGTCACGCCGTTCGACGCCGACGGGCACGTCGACGAAGAAGCGGCTGTCCGCGTGATGCACCACCTCGTCGAGCACGGCTCCGACGGGCTGGTGATGTGCGGCACGACCGGCGAGGCCTCGACGATGACCGACGAGGAGCATCTAGGCGTGATCGCCCTCGCCGTGGAGGAGATGAAAGGCCGCTGCACCGTCGTCGCCGGCGTCGGGTCCAACGACACCCGGCACGCCGTCCACCTGACCGAGCGCGCCACCGAGCTCGGCGCCGATGCGCTGCTGTCGGTCAACCCGTACTACAACCGCCCCAACCGGCGCGGCATCGTCCGCCACTACGAGGAGATCAACCGGGCCACGAACCTTCCGATCCTCCTCTACAACATCCCGCAGCGCACGGGCTCAGACCTGCCCAACGACCTGCTCGCCGAGCTCGCCCAGCTCGACAACATCTACGGCGTCAAGCAGGCCAACCCTGACAATCTGGCGAAAGTCGACGGGCTGCGCATCTATGCCGGCAACGACGACCTCCTGGCCGACGTGCTCGACCTCGGTGAGCCCGGCGGCGTGCTCGTCGCCAGCCATCTGTTCGGCAGCGAGATGCGCAGGATGGTCGACGAGCCCGAGCACCGGCGCGAGATCAACGACAGCCTCCAGGACGCCTACCGCGACCTCGCGATCGCTCCGATGGCCACCACGGTCAAGGCTGCGCTCAACTTGCTCGGGATCCGCGTGGGGGCGCCGCGGCTCCCATATGTGGAGCTCGACGAGCAGGAGACGGCGACCGTCTCCGCCCTCCTCGAGCGCCACGGCCTGCTCGCAGCCGCGCGGGCTGGATGACCCAGCTGCGGGTCCTGCCGCTCGGAGGCCTGGGCGAGATCGGCAAGAACATGACGGTCGTCGAGTACGACGACCGGATCGTCGTCGTCGACACGGGGCTGCGGTTCCCGACCGCCGAGATGTTGGGGATCGACCTGGTGCTCCCGGACTTCGCCTACCTGCGCGAGCGCGCCGAGGACATCGAGGCGATCGTGATCACCCACGGGCACGAGGATCACCTGGGCGCGCTGCCGTGGGTGCTGCGGGAGCTCGAGTACTGGCCGCCGGTCTACGGCGGGCGGCTGACGATCGCGATGGCGCGCTCAAAGCTCGACGAGCACCGTTTGCGCGACGCCCCGCTGGAGGACATAAGCCCAGGCGAGCGGCTCACGCTCGGCCCGTTCGAGATCGAGCTCGTGCACATGACCCATTCGATTCCCGACTCGTGTGCGGTGGCGCTCACCACCGAGCTGGGGACGGTGCTGCTGACCGGGGACTACAAGTTCGACCAGACCCCGGTCGACGGGTTGCCCGCGGACGTCTCGAGGCTGGCCGAGCTGGGGCGCGACGGGGTCCTGCTGCTGTGCGGTGACTCGACCAACGCGGACCGTCCGGGCTTCTCCCCCTCTGAGCGCGGGGTCGGCCCGCACCTGCAGGAGGCGTTCGCGCACGCCCCGGGGCGCGTGATCGTGACGAGCTTTGCGTCCAACATCCACCGCGTGCAGCAGGTGGTGGACGCGGCCGCCGCGCTCGGGCGCAAGGTCTCGCTGGTGGGACGCTCGATGCGCAAGAACGTCGGCATCGGCCGCTCGCTGGGGCACATCGAGGTCCCCGACGGGATGCTGATCCAGCCCAGCGAGGTCGAGGACTGGCCCGACGACAAGGTCGTCGTGATCTCCACCGGCTCTCAAGGCGAGCCGCTGTCGGCCCTGCGTCGCATGGCGCACAACGACCACCGCACGATCAAGCTCCACCACGGCGACACGGTGGTGTTCGCGGCGACGCCGATCCCGGGCAACGAGCGCGCGGTCAACGAGACGATCGATCGGCTCTACCACATCGGCTGCAACGTGATCACGACCCGTGACGCGCCGATCCACGCTTCCGGACACGGCTACGAGGAGGAGATCAAGCTGATGCTCAACCTCGTCAGGCCCCAGTACGTGTTGCCCATCCACGGCGACTTCAAGCGGATCAGGCTGCATGCCCAGCTTGCCGAGGCCGTGGGCATCGATCCCGACGGCGTGTTCTGCGGGGAGAACGGACTGCCGCTCGAGATCGATGCCGGCGGTGCCCGGTTCGGCGACCCCGAGGAGTCCGGGATGATCTTCGTCGACGGCGTCGACATCGGCGATCCTGCCGACGTTGCCCTGCGCGACCGGCGGATGCTGTCGGCCGACGGGATCTTCATCGTCGTCGCGACGGTGTCGGAGCAGACCGGCGAGTCGGTGGCGCCACCCGAGGTGATCTTCCGCGGCGTGCCCTTCATCGAGCAGGCAGGCGAGTTGATCGAGGACATCCGCGACGCGGTCGAGCGCTCGCTGGCGCGTGCCGCGAGCGACGGGGTGCGCGAGATCGACCTGCTCCAGCAGGAGCTGCACGACGACCTCGCGGCGTTTGTCTACGACCGCCTGCGGCGCCGGCCGATGGTGCTGCCCGTCGTCGTCGAGGTCTGAGCCACGACGGCAGTCTCGGCGGGGTCGCCGGCGCCGTCGGGCAGCATGGCCTCGGCGGACTGGTCCAGCGGGATCCGGATCACAAACCGGGTGCCGGTGCCGTCAGCCGGCTCCTCCAGTGAGACCGATCCGTCGTGGGACTCGGCCACGGCGCTGACGATCGCAAGCCCGAGGCCGGAGCCCCGCCCGCCGTCGCGCCCGCTGCGCACGAACCGCTCGAACACCCGGCGGCCCAGCTCAGGCGGGATCCCGGGCCCGTCGTCCTGCACGATCAGCACCGCATCGCCGTCCACGGCGCTCGTCGAGGCGCGGACGTTGGTGCCCTTGGGCGTGTGCCGCACGGCGTTCTCGAGCAGATTCAGCACCAGCCGGTGGAGGTCGTCACGAGCGCCGGCCACGACCGCGTGGTCGGCGTCGATGATCAGCTCGTGGTCATCGGCCACCGGTCCGAGCTCGGCGGCGGCCTCGGTCAGGACGGCGGCCAGGTCGGTGGGCCAGTGCGGCTGCACCCGCTTGGCGTCGGCGCGCGCGAGCAACAGCAGGTCACCGACCAGCCGGCGCATCCGCCGGGTCGAGCGCAGCGCCGCCTCGGCCGTCTCGGCCTGTTCGCCGCTGAGCTCCTCGGTCAGCAGCTCCAGGTTGGCGAGCACGCTTGTCAACGGGGTTCGCAGCTCGTGCGAGGCGTCGGCGACGAACTCCCGCTGGCGGTCGAGCATCGCCTCGGTCTCGCCGCGCGACGCATCGAGCGCTCCGAGCATCCCCTCAAGCGTGCTCGCGAGCTCGGCGATCTCGTCGCTGGCCTCGGGGTGGGGGATGTGCAGGCTGGGATCGCGTGTGCGCTCGATCTCGCGCGCGGCGAGGGTCAGCTCGACGATCGGGCGTGTTGCTCGCTGGGCGGTGGCGAGCCCCGCCAAGAGGGCGAGGATGGTGCCGCCGACGACGCCGAGCAACAGGAAGAACTGCACTCGCGCCAGCGTGTGGTCGACGTCGGAGAGCGGGCGCGCGTAGAGCAGCTCGGCGTCGTTGTCGATCGGCTGGATCGCCAGGCTGCGCACTGCGACCCGGTAGCCGTGGTCCGTGAAGCTGCCGACGTTGACGTCGGGCGGACTGGTGAACAGCCGGGTGTCGAACGGCGCCTTGGCGCCCTTGAGGCGCACCTGGTCCTGCGTGCAGAGCAGCTCGTCGTGGTCGAAGATCCGGATCTGGGCGTGCTCGGCGCTCGCGTAGTCGTTGAGGTGAACGGTCGTGCTCTTGCAGTTCAGGTTGAGCCCGTTGTAGTGCAGCTTGCCGTCGAGCCCCTGCTGCAGCTGATCGGCCGCCGAGCGCACTTCGTCGTTGAACTGGCCCCGGACCTGCCTGGTGGTGAGCACGCCGACGATCGACGCGAACGACGCGAGGATCACGAACGTCAGCGCCGCCGAACCGCCTGCCAGCCGCCACCGGATCGGCAGCGACTTATACGCGGAGAACGTAGCCCGCGCCGCGGATCGTATGTAGGAGCCGAGGCTCGCCACCGGCTTCAAGCTTCCTCCGGAGGTTCGATACGAACACTTCGATCGTATTGGTCATCGAAAACGGGTCATAGCCCCAGACCTCGTCGAGCAAGCGCTGGCGCGAGATCACGATGCGCTCGTTGCGCATCAGGTACTCGAGCAGCTCGAACTCGCGCTGGGTGAGGTCGACCCGCCGGCCCTGGCGAGTCACCTCGTGGGTGTCGGGGTTCAGCTTCAGATCGCCAACGGTCAGGGTCGCCTGACCGCGCGGTGGACGTCGCCGGAGCAGCGCCCGCAACCGCGCCAGCAGCTCCTGGCGCTCGAATGGCTTGACCAGATAGTCGTCGGCACCCGAGTCCAGGCCCTCGACGCGAGCCTCGACGGCGTCGCGCGCGGTCAGCACCAGGATCGGCACGTCGTCTGACTCGCGAAGCTGCTTGGCGACCTCGATCCCGTCGAGACGCGGGAGGCCCAGGTCCAGGATCACGAGGTCGGGCAGGAACGCGTGCGCCTGGTCGAGCGCCGCGATGCCGTCGTCGGCCACGCGCACCTCGTACCCCTCCATTCGCAGCGAACGCTGCAGGACCTGAGCGATCGCATCGTCGTCCTCGACGACCAGTACTCGGGGTGACCGTTCGTAATCAACCATCAGTGTCTCGATTCATACGTTCGGTGCCACCGAGAGACGCCACTGGTGGATGGCCGGCAAGGACGCAGGAGGCGACGCGCAGCAGCGCTGCGCGAGCCGACGAGGACGCGGCCGGGCGCCGCCAGGGGCGGCTCGAATGGCATCGAATCTATGAATCGGGGCACGGTGCTGACATAGATGGTAGGGAGGGGCGAGTCGCTCACCAGGGATATTTAGCGGGGCTTGAGCCCGGGAAGGAGGCGCGGCGCGGCCGTCGAAGCCATCCCTTCGGGAATGGCCGCCACCAAACGCAAGCAGCCGCCGGCCCGGCGCGCCAAGCGTTCGCTGCTCGCGAGCCGTCCCGCGCTGCCTGTTCCGAAGCTCCACCTCCAGCCTCACCAGGTTGACATCGTCGGGCTCGCGCTCGTGGCGATCGGCGTGTTTCTGGCTGGCGTTGCCTACCTCGGATGGTCCGGGGGCGCGCTCGGCAACGGTTTTGTGCACGGGGCCAGGTTCGTGTTCGGCCGCCTCGGCTACGCGATTCCGGCCGCGCTGGTGGCCGGTGGCGGACTCGTGCTGATGCGCGAGCTGCGGCCGCCGGGCCGCCCGCTGCGCACCGGCGTGATCTGTCTGACGGCCGCGATCACGCTGGCGCTCGCGGCGGGAACGCTCGGCGTTGGACCCGGCCAGACCCCGACCGGCGAGTTCTGGCATCCGGCGGCGTTCGAGTCGCGCGGCGGCGTCGTCGGCCAGGCCGAGCTGTGGGCCTCCTCGCACCTGCTGTCGACGGCGGGCGCGGACATCCTCGCCGTGTTCCTGTTCCTCGCGGGCGTGATCCTCGTCTCCGGCGCGACCCTGGCCGGCGTGATCCGCGCCACCGGCGCCGGCGTCGCCGGGACCTCGCGGGCGTTCAAGCGGACCACGGGGGATTTCGCCCAGACCGTCGCGCGGCGCCCCGCAACCGAGGCGGCCAGGACCCAAGCGGCCCGGACGCGAGCGTCAGCGCGAACGGCGGGCGTCGAGCCGCCCCCGATGGCCGATGTCCCGGCGGCGGCGACAGGCGAGCCGCTCGAGGATCCCGAGCCGCTGTTCCCGCCAGAGCCCGACACCTCCGAGCTCGTGATCCGGGCCACCCACGTCGAGGCGCCGCCGATCCACGCCGCCGAGGACGGCGACGATGAGGGCGCGGCGGACCCGGCCATTGCGCCTGGTGCGGCGGACGCCGAGGACCCACCGGCGGGCCCGGCAAAGGAGGTGAGCCCGGACGACTTGACCCCTGCCGGCCGCTACCGCGCGCAGATCACCGATGACCCGAACTTCGAGTGGCGAGTGCCGTCGGGCCGGTCCCTGGTGCGCTCGACGGGCGAGGCCGCCAAGCCCGACACGGCCGGACAGGAGCAGGTGGCAAAGAACCTGCTGGAGACGCTCGGTCACTTCGGAATCGAGGCCAAGCTTGTGGGCCGGGTCACCGGTCCTCACATCACCCGCTATGAGCTGCGGCTCGCGCCGGGCACGAAGGTCGGCAAGGTGGCCCAGCTCAAGGACGACCTCGCCTACGCGCTGGCCGCGACCGAGATCCGGATTCTCGCCCCGATCCCGGGAAAGACGGCCGTGGGCGTCGAGGTCCCCAACGCCCGCCGGCGGATCGTGCATCTCGGCGACGTGTTCCAGGAGCCCCCGCCCGACTGGTCGCCGCTCACCGTGTGGCTGGGCAAGGACATCGCCGGCCGCGCGATCGGTGCCGACCTGGCCAAGATGCCCCACCTGCTGGTCGCCGGGACGACCGGCGCGGGCAAGTCCGCCTGCGTCAACGCGATGCTGTGCAGCATCCTGCTGCGCGCCACGCCGCACGACGTCAGGGTCGTGCTCGTCGACCCCAAGCAGGTCGAGCTCAACCACTACGAGTCGATCCCGCACCTGCTCACGCCGGTGATCACGAGCCCGCGGATGGCGGCCAACGCGCTCCAGAACCTGGTCAAGGAGATGGAGCAGCGCTACGGCACGATGTCGCTGGCGCGGACCCGGTCGCTGCCCGAGCTCAACCGCGCGCGCGAGAAGCGCGGGGAGCCGCCGCTGCCCTACATCCTGTGCGTGATCGACGAGCTGGCCGACCTGATGATGGTCGCGCCCGCCGACGTCGAGGACTCGATCATCCGCTTGGCGCAGAAGGCGCGCGCCGTCGGCATCCACCTGGTGCTCGCCACGCAGTCACCGCGGGTCGACGTGATCACCGGGATGATCAAGGCCAATGTCCCCTCCCGGATCGCGTTCGCCGTCTCGAGCCAGACCGATTCGCGCGTGATCCTCGACCAGAACGGCGCCGAGTCGCTGCTGGGAATGGGCGACATGCTGTTCTCGCCGGTCGGCTCGAACAAGGTCCAGCGGATCCAGGGCGCATACATCGACGAGGAGCAGGTCGCCGAGCTCACCGAGGCATGGCGGCGCCAGGGCGAGCCCGAGTTCCACGAGGAGCTGCTCGAGGAGGTCGAAGCGGAGCAGCCTGCCGGCGACGACGAGGATTCGCTGCACCCCGACGAGGACCCGTTGCTCGAGGAGGCGATCGCGCTGGTTGCGCAGATGGGGACCGCCTCGACTTCGATGCTCCAGCGCCGTCTGCGGCTCGGATACACGCGCGCGGGTCGTGTGATCGACATGCTCGAGCGCCGGGGGATCATCTCGGGTTACGAGGGTTCAAAGCCCCGCCAGGTGCTGATCACCGAGGCCGACGTGCCGCGGATCCTGTCTCACCTCGCCGAGGCGGGAGGGCCCGGTGCGTCCCAGCAGAAGCTCCGCGTTCCCGACGTCGACGACGAGCCTTAGGCAGCTCCACGGTGTGACCGTGCTCGCGCCGCTAGCTACTAGCCTTCGGGGCTGATGGCGGACATCGGAACGACCCTGCGCGAAGCGCGGATTCGCGCCCGCATCGACATGAGCGAGGTCGAGGCGCGCACGAAGATCCGCGCCAAGTACCTGCGGGCGATCGAGAACGAGGAATGGGACCTGCTGCCAGGTCCCGTCTACGTCAAGAGCTTCCTGCGGACGTACGGCGACTTCCTGGGGCTCGACAGCCGGACGCTCGTCGACGAGTACAAGCGCCAGTACGAGCGGCCGTCCGATAATGAGATGCGCCCGATCTCATCGCTGAGCCGCGAACGCGAGCGCGCCGCCCGTGGCCCCCGCATCCCACCGTGGGCGATCGTCGGCGTGGTGCTCGTCGGGATCGTGGCAGCGCTGTATTTCGTCGGCTCCAATAACAACAACAACTCGCCGTCCAACAATCCCACGACTCCCAACGCTGCGGCCAATCAGCCAACCCAGCACCGCCCGGCTCACAAGAAAAAACAGCAGCACAAGACCGTGCCCGCCAAGCCCAAGACCGTCACGCTGCAGCTCGTGCCGACCGCCACGGTGTACGTGTGCGTCGAGAACGGCTCCGGTGCGAAGCTGATTGCGGGTCGGGTGTTCGCCGCCGGCGAGACGATCCCGACCGAGAAGGCGAGCAAGCTGCTGATCACGCTCGGTAACTCCTCGGTGCAGATGAAGGTCAACGGCAAGGCCGTCCAGGTGGCGCAGGGGAGCCCGATCGGCTACTCGATCACGCCGTCGGCGATGACGCCGTTGCCATCCGGCCAACAGCCGACCTGCACATGAGCGAGCGAACGCCTGTCAGAGCGGGGATTCTGGTGACCGGCACCGAGGTGCTGACCGGGATCATCTCCGACCGCAACGGCCCGTGGCTGTCGGAACGCCTGCGCGAGGTCGGCGTCGACGCGGCGATGATCCACGTCGTCGGCGACAGGCCGGAGGACCTGCTCGCGTCGCTCGAGTACATGCGCCGCGAGGGGATGGCGGTCGTGATCACCAGCGGCGGCCTCGGACCCACCGCCGACGACCTCACCGCCGAGATCGTCGGGCGCTTCTGCGGCCGCGAAATGGTGCTCGACGACGAGCTCGAGGCCAAGATCGCCGAGATCCTGCGGCCGCTGCTGCGACGCTGGCCCGGTCTCGACCAGGATGCGCTTCGCGAGTCAAACCGCAAGCAGGCGGTGATCCCGAAGGGCGCGACGATCCTCGACCCCGTCGGCACCGCCCCGGGGCTCGTCGTCCCGCCGGTGCAGCCCGGCGGTGGTCCGACGGTCGTGGTGCTGCCTGGTCCGCCGCGCGAGCTTCAGCCGATGTGGCGCACGGCGATCCAGACCGACGCGTTCCGCGAGGCGATCGCGGGCGCGACCACGTATGTCAACGGCGTGCTGCGGCTGTTCGGGATCCCCGAGTCCGAGATCGCGAGCACGCTGCGGGCGGCCGAGGCCGCGGGCCTCGAGCTCGAGCCGCTCGAGATCACGACCTGCCTGCGCCGCGGCGAGATCGAGGTGTCGACTCGCTACGAGCCGCCGGCCGAGGAGGCGTACGAGAAGCTCGTGCAGTTCATCCAGGAGCGCCACGGCGACACGCTGTTCTCCGAGGACGGATCGACGGTCGACGAGCAGGTGATCACGCTGCTGGCGGGACGCACCGTCGCGGTCGCCGAATCGTGCACGGGCGGCCTGATGTCGGCGCGGCTGACCGACCGCGGCGGCTCGTCGGCGTACTTCCTCGGCGGCGTTGTGGCGTACTCGAACGAGGCCAAGATCGAGCATGTCGGGGTGGACGCCGAGCTGATCGCGCGCTACGGCGCAGTGTCGACGGAGGTCGCCGAGGCGCTCGCCGACGGCGCCGCCGCGCGCTTCGGCGCGGAGATCGGGATCGGGATCACCGGCATCGCGGGACCCGACGGCGGCACCAAGGAGAAGCCCGTGGGCACGGTGTGCTTCTCGGTCAGCTCGCGCGACGGGCGGCGGATCACGCGCGCCACGCGGCTGCCTGGCGACCGCGCCGATGTCCGCGATCGCTCGACGACGGTCGCCATGCACCTGCTGCGCCGCTTGCTCGGGGGCGAGGGTGAGGTCCTGCTGCCCGGCGCCAGCGTCGACACCGAGGCCGGCGAGGTCGCCGAGCAGTCGTGAGCGCTTCGGGCGAGCGGGCGCGCCTGTTCGTTGCGCTCGAACTGCCGGGGGAGGTGCGCGATCGGCTGGCGCTGTGGCGCGACGAGGTGGTGGCCGGGGTACCGGGGCTGCGACCGGTGGCCGTCGAGAGCCTCCACGTGACGCTGTGCTTCCTGGGATCGGTCGACGTGGCATCGGTGGACGCTGTCGCCGCCGCGTGTGGGGTTGTCCGCGGGATGCCTGCGGCGTCGCTGAGCGTTCGTCGCGGTATCTGGCTGCCTCCACGGCGCCCGGGCGTGCTGGCCGTGGAGCTGTGCGACGACGGGGGACGGCTGGGCGCCGTGCAGGCGGCGTTGTCGGAGGCGCTCGCCGCGGGCGGCTGGTACAAGCCGGAGAAGCGGCCGTTTCTCGCGCACGTGACGGTTGCGCGGGTGGGGAAGGGGGTTCGCGTGCGACGGGGTTCTGAGCTGCCCGCGTTGCTCGGGTGATCTCGTCGTTCACCGGGTCGACGGTGACCCTGTTTCGCTCGCGGCTGTCGGCGGCCGGGGCTAGGTATGAGGGGTTGGCGTCGGTCGAAACGTCAACGGCTCATTGAGGAGCGGGATGGGGCGGGTTTCGGGGCCGCACGAGGGTGCATAACGCGACAACCGCGCGCGGATTCGGCCGAGGCGTGTCGTGTGGAACACCGCATAGGTGCCTGGTACGGATCACTTCGCGGATCTCGCGCCGATTGTCGTGCTATGCACCCCCTCCATCCCTCTCTTCAATGGAGGTCGTTGACGTTCGAGCCCCGACAAACCCAACGCAAGGTCCCGCGGCGGGGCTCCCCGGGGAGAGGAGCCCCGCCGGGCCCGTCACTGCTCCCAGGCCACGGCCCCGGATTGCAGTGCCCGTTTGCGTGCCCGCCGGTCGGCGATATCGGCCAGCAGCACGCCAAGCTCGAACAGCAGGTACAGCGGCAGCGTCTCGAGCAGCATCGTGATCGCATCGCCGGGCAGGAACGCGGCGAGCGCCGCGCACGCGGCGATCGCGTAGCGGCGGTTGCGCCGCAGCTGTCGCGGGGTGATCACGCCCGCGCGGGTGATCGCCAGGATCGCGACCGGGACCTGGAACAGCAGGCCCATCGCCAGGATCGTGGTGGCGGCGAACTTGTAGTACTGGCTGGCCTGCACCAGCACGTTGAACTGGTCTGAGTTGAAGTTCTGAAAGAAGTGCACTGCGGCCGGCAGGACGACGAAGTAGCCGAACGCCGCTCCGGCGACGAACAGCCCGGGCACCGCGAGCGTCACGCGCTTGACCCGCGGTTGCTGCTCGGGCTCGAGCGCCGGGACCAGGAACGCGTAGGCCTGCATGAGCAGGAACGGCAGCGAGACGATCAGCGCGAACACCAGTGAGACCGTGACCGTCGTGGTGAACGGCTCGCCGATGCCCAGCGTCACCGGGCGGTCGCCCTGCGGCGGCGCCGACAGGCGCGCGACGTCGTCTTGCAGGTTGGACTGGACCTTGTGCAGCGCGGCCCGCACCGGGGCCTGCTGGGCTTGGGTGCCCAGCAGGCCCACTACCTGGTGCAGCTGCACGGCGACGTCACGCGCGCTCTGCGCCACCGTGTAGGTTGCCCCCAGCGGGCCATGCCCGTCTCGCACCTGCTGCTGGGTCTGATGCGCCAGCGGCGCGTTGATCAGATGCAGCAGCCGGTGGTTCTGCCAGAAGCAGACGGCGAACGCGGCTACCACCACGGCCAGCGAGAGGAGCAGGCGGCGGCGGAGCTCCTCGAGGTGGCCGACCGTGGTCAGCTCGGCGTTGTGCGAGACGAGTGCAAGCATTCCGGCAGTCCGTCGGTCAGGCGGTCGGCGGTGTCTCCCGGGCGGTCGAGCTCTGCTCGTCGATCCGCGCCATCGTGGTCGCGTCGCCGTTGATCGATTCCTTGAAGCCGCGAAGCCCGCTGCCCAGCGAGCGTCCCATCTCCGGCAGCCGCTTGGCGCCGAACACCATCAGCAGGATCACCAGCAGAATGACGAGGTGGATTGGATTGTCGAGTCCCATCGTGCTCCGATCGGTCGAGGGTTGCTGATCGTCTTACGAGCAGCAGCTCGATCCGGATCACCGAGTTGGGACGGATTTGCGGGAGGTCAGTCCAGCGAGGCGACGATCACCGGCGTGGTCGTCGGCGCGGCGCTGCCGCCGGCCGGCTCCTGGGTGACCAGGACCTTGCTGACGCCGTGCAGGCCGCCCGGGACGCCGACGTTGCCGGCGCCGCTCGAGTTGACGCTGAACAGCGTGCCGGTGGGCTGTGGGGCCTTGGCGCCGCTTCGCAGCTCCCACAGCTCGTAGATGTGGCCCGTGGCGGGCTGTGGGAAGTTGCGCATGACCAGCTGGCCGTGTCCGCCGCTCACGCTGAGCTGCGCTGTTCCAGGCGATCCGGTGACGGCGGCCGTGATCGTGCGCGTGCCGCTCGATCCGTTCGAGCCCACGATGATCGCCCCGATCACGACCACGACGACCGCGAGCGCGGCCAGTCCGGCAACGGCCGGCCGGGCCACGAACCGTCCGGAGCCAAACCGCCGCTGGTGTCTCGCCGGCGCCCCCTGAGCCTGAGCGTCTGCGTCGCTCTCGTGCACGGCTCGCATCACGCGGCGCTTGAGTCCGCGCGGGGCGCGATGCTGCGGTGGCGTCATCGCCAGCGCGTTGGCGGTGTGCTGGAAGGCGGCGACCTCGTCTCGGCAAACAACGCACGTGTCCAGGTGCCGGCTGAACGCCTCGGCCTCCTCCGGCTCGAGCGCCCCGAGCACGTAGGCGGCGGCGTCGGCGCCGCAATCGTGCTTGCCGGACTCCACGGTCACACCATCACCTCGGGGCTGTCTCCGAGCGCAAGTCGCATCTTCGTGAGGCCGAGGCGCATCCGCCCCTTCACGGTACCGCTCGGCAACTCGAGCATGTCCGCGATCTGACTGTGCGTGAAGCCGCCGAAGTACGCCAGCTCGATCACCTGGCGCTGGTCGGGAGGCAGCTCGACGAGCGCCTTGCGGACCTGCCGGGCCTCGTCACGGCGCTCGACCTCGGTATCGGTGAGCTCGGGCGCCGCCATCCGCTCGGCGATGCCCTCCTCGGACACATCGCGGCTGCCCTTGGCGCTCTCGCGCCGGAACGCGTCGATCGTGCGATTGCGAACCACGCTCAGCACCCACGTCCGCACGCTCCCGCGCGTCGCGTCGTAGCGCGCGCCGCTGCGCCACAGCGACACGAACGCCTCTTGCACGATGTCCTCGGCCATCGCCTGGCGGCCGCACATCCGGTAGGCGAGCGAGAACGCCGCGCCGGAGTGCCGGTCGAACACGATCTCGAACGCCTGGGCGTCTCCGGCGCGGACGAGATGCATCAGCTCCTCGTCGGCGAGGACGCGTATGTCGGACTGCCGGTTTCGGCGATTGGCTCTGAATACGGACAGGGCAGAGTGCATTCGATCAGGTTCCGCGATCGCCGGCAGGCCGCAGCCCGCCGCGTCTTCTCAGACTCTCTACGTGGCCGCCCGCCCGCTGGATCACCGGTGAGCTTCGTCCTCCCAGCCGCTTGCCGAGGGAGACTCCGTCCGCGGCGCCCAGCAGGATTGAGGCACTTCCGCGGCCGTTTTGTGACGACTGCGGCTTGTTCGGTTTCAGCCCGCCTGACTAGCGTGCCGTTCCGTCCGCCGCCGGGCCTACCGTGAAGGGTTCAAAGCGCATGAGAACAAGGAGCCGTGAGTAGATGAGCGACCAGCAGAAGGTCAGCGCTAGGTCGGGCGCCACGTCCGACCCAAAGTCAGACGCCAAGCGACAAGCTGCCCTTCAGGGTGCTCTGTCTCAGATCGAGCGGCAGTTCGGCAAAGGGACGGTCATGCGGATGGGGGACCCCGGGGCGCGCGTCGCGGTTGACGCGATTCCCACCGGCGCGCTGTCGCTCGACATCGCGCTCGGGATCGGCGGTGTCCCGCGCGGGCGGATCATCGAGATCTTCGGCCCGGAGTCCTCCGGTAAGACGACGCTCGTCTACCACCTGATCGCCGAGGCTCAGAAGCTAGGCGGGGTGTGCGCGTTCGTCGACGCCGAGCACGCGATGGACCCGCTGTACGCCCGCGAGATCGGCGTGGACATCGACGAACTGCTGGTCTCTCAGCCCGACTACGGAGAGCAGGCGCTCGAGATCGTCGACATGCTGATCCGCTCGGGCGCGGTCGATCTGATCGCCGTGGACTCGGTTGCCGCGCTGACGCCGCGGTCCGAGCTCGAGGGCCAGATGGGCGATCAGTCAGTCGGGCTCCAAGCTCGGATGATGTCCCAGGCGATGCGCAAGCTCGCCGGCAACCTGAACCGGACCCAGACCCTGTGCGTGTTCACCAACCAGATCCGCGAGAAGGTCGGCGTGATGTTCGGGTCGCCGGAGACCCAGCCGGGTGGCCGGGCGCTGAAGTTCTACTCGTCCCAGCGCCTCGACATCCGACGGATCGAGACGCTCAAGGACGGCACCGAGGCGGTCGGCAACCGGGTGCGCGTGAAGGTCGTCAAGAACAAGGTCGCGGCGCCGTTCAAGCAGGCCGAGTTCGACATCGAGTTCGGTAGGGGGATCTCGACCTCCGGGTGCCTGATCGACTACGGGATCGAGCACAACATCGTGACCAAGTCCGGCTCGTTCTTCTCCTATGGCGACGAGCGGCTCGGCCAGGGGCGCGGTAACGCCAAGACGTTTTTGGACGAGCACCCCGAGGTGGCCAAGGAGATCGAGGGCAAGGTCTACGAGGCACTCGGGCTCGGCCGCGGCAGCGTCACGCCGATCGAGCCGCGCGAGGAGCCGGACCTCCAGGCCGTGGAGCCGGCGGCAGCCGGCCAAGCCGCCTGAGGCAGTGCCCGAGTCCCCTGAGGTAGCGCCCGAGCCGCTTGACGAGGCGCCGGCTTCGCCTGGTGCAAAGCGCGACCCGCTCGAGCTCGCCTACCGATACCTGAACCGACGCGACCGCACCGAGAGCGAGGTGCGAAGGCACCTCGCCGGCAAGGGAGTCGAGCCGGACGCCGCCGAGGACGCGATCGCGACGCTGCGCGACCAGGGTTACCTGGACGATGCCCGCTACGCCCGGCTGTTCGCCGAAGACAAGCGCGCGCTGGAGGGGTGGGGGAGCGAACGGATCAGGGACACGCTGGCCCTGCGCGGGATCGACCGGGAGCTGATCGATGCCGCCGTTGGAGCCGACGGCGGCGCGGGCGCCGAGATGGACCGCGCGCTGGAGATCCTGCGCCGGCGCTTCCCCTCGCCGCCGCGGGAGCGGCGTGACCGCGACCGGGCGCTCGCGGTGCTGTTGCGCAAGGGCTATGACACCGAGTTGGCGCTGGATGCGCTGACCGCGCACGCCCGCGCGAGCTGACATCTGTGGCGTACGGCACAAAGGGCGCGCGCGACCGCAAGTTGCGCTAGCTTCCGGTCCTTCACGTAAGGAGGCTCCATGATTCGCAAGCGCAGCGCACGCGCCCTGGCCGGGGGGCTAGCCACAATTCTTCTGCTGGTCGCCGCGTCGGCCGCATACGCGGCGGTGTCCGGTCAATTCAGTGGTAAGACGAAGCAGAAGCTGGCGATCTCGTTCCATGTCGGTAGCGGTCGGGTGACAGCAATGGATTTCCACATCAGGGACAAGTGCCCGAGCGGCCATGTCTACGCGGTCCACGATTTCCACTTCCCCGCCATCAAGATCAACAAGTTCCACAAGTTCGACGAGCGATTTAGCAACAAGGTCCTCAACGCTCGAGCGGAGATCAAGGGAACGATCTTCAAGCAGAAGGTCACCGGCAGCGTCGCCGAAGGACGCGTCATCGCGAAGGAGCATCACTTCTGCTCCGGCAGCACCACCTTTACGGTCCACAAGCAGTAACCGGCTGATCGCGAACAGACGTTTGCATGGCGGCGGGTCGTTTGCGCGGCCCGCCCGCCAGTACTACGATGCTGGTAGCGAACGAATGGCCTGCGGGCCACCAAAACACCAGCAAATCTTGTAGATCTTGGATTTCGGACTCAGCGTTGACGGCAATCTCATCCGGGCCACGGGACCACCCGACCCGACATAGACACCGCCAGCTAGCCGCCGCCTGAAGACGCGCGTACCTACGCGCTGTCCGGCATCCGTTGCGAGAACTCGCAAGGGCCGCTCGGTCGCTCCCGACATAAGGAAGACGTGAAGAAGGTTCGGGCCTCCGGGCCCGAGCCTCCAGGAGAGGAACGACCATGGAAATCATCGGGGCCGCAGCGCTGATCGCGGTGGGAATCGTGCTCGCTGCTGTGCTGTACGGCCGCGTGCACGGGGCCGGTGTCGCGGCGGCCGGCGTCCAGGCCGCCGCGGGCGTCAAGGCCGTCGAGGTCGAGCTGCCCGAGCGCACCGCCTCGCTCGCCCAGCGCGAGGCCGGCATCGCGCGCCGGGAGGGCGAGCTGGCGCGCCGGGATGCCGAGCTCGACAAGGAACGCGATGCAGCGGTCGGAGCGCGACAGAACCTCGAGCGTGAGCTCGAGCGGGTCTCGGGCGTCTCCGCGGCGCGCGCCAAGCAACTGCTGCTCAAGGAGCTCGAGGACCAGGCCCGGCACGATGCCGCAAGGCTGATCCGGCAGATCGAAGAGGAGACCAAGCGCGACGCCGAGCGCCGCGTGCGCAACATCCTCTCGGTGTGCATGCAGCGGCTCGCCGCCGGACACGCGGCGGAGACGACGGTGTCGGTCGTGCACCTCTCGACCGACGATATGAAAGGGCGGATCATCGGGCGTGAGGGACGCAACATCCGCGCGCTCGAGAATCTGACCGGCGTCGACTTCATCATCGACGACACGCCGGGCGCGGTCGTCCTCTCGGGCTTTGACGGGGTTCGCCGGGAGATCGCCAGGCAGACGCTCGAGAAGCTGCTGCAGGACGGGAGGATTCACCCTGCGCGCATCGAGGAGATGTACTACCAGGCCAAGTCCGAGCTCGAGACCCACATCGTCGAGATCGGCGAGGAGAGCGTGTTCGATGCAGGGGTTCAGGGGCTGGACCCGGAGCTGATCAAGCTGCTCGGACGGCTGAAGTTCCGCACCAGCTACGGGCAGAACGTGCTCGCGCACTCGGTCGAGGTGGCGCGGCTGGCGGCGATGATGGCCGATGAGCTCGGCGCGAGCCCGAAGACCGCGCGGCGCGCGGCCCTGCTGCACGACATCGGCAAGTCGGTGACACACGAGATCGAGGGTCCGCATGCGCTCGTCGGCGGCGAGCTCGCGCGCAAGTACGGCGAGTCCGAAGCCGTGGCCCACGCGATGGAGGCGCACCACAACGAGGTCGAGCCCCAGACGATCGAGGCGGTGATCGTGCAGGCGGCCGACGCTCTCTCCGGCGCGCGTCCCGGAGCCAGAGGCGAGTCGCTCGAGCAGTACGTCAAGCGGTTGCGCGACCTCGAGCAGCTCGCCGGCCGCCACAAGGGCGTCGACAAGGTCTACGCGATGCAGGCCGGCCGTGAGATCCGCGTGATGGTCGCGCCGGGGGCGATCGACGACGACGCGGCCACGCTGCTGTCCTACGAGATCGCCCGCGAAATCGAGAAGGAGCTCGAGTATCCGGGGCAGATCAAGGTGACCGTGATCCGCGAGTCAAGAGCCACCGAATACGCCCGCTGACGGAGCGCTCCGCGACCGCCGCGTAGCGCCGCCTGCCACGTTCAATGCTCCGCTAATCCGGGTATAAGCGCGCTGCGGGTCGGACAACGACGGGAGGCGGCGGCTTTGACCCGCAGTCGCCGAGAAAGGTATTCAGATGGGTCAAGCCCACAGGCAGGCGGGGATACGCACGATCGTGCGCGTGGCGGCACCAATGCTGATCACGCTAGCCCTATTCGCTGCTACCGCGGCGGGAGCGTCAGCGAAGCTGACCTCACACGGCCAGCTGCTGAAGCTCGGCGCACTTCACGCGAACACGAACACCAGTACCAACTGGTTCGGATACAACCAAGGAACTCTCGAGAAGAACGACACGCTGTTCAACTCGATCACCGGTGATTGGACGGTCCCGACCGCGACGCAGCACACCTCCGGTCAGGCCGAATCCTCCTCTGACTGGATCGGGATCGGCGGCGGCTGCATCGACTCCGGGTGCACCGTCGGCGACTCGACGCTGATCCAGACCGGAACCGAGCAGGACGTCGACAGCACCGGCAAGGCCTCGTACTCGGCCTGGTGGGAGCTCGTGCCCGCGCCGTCGATCGCGATCACGAACATGACCGTGTCGCCGGGCGACCACATGCACGCCTCGCTCGCCGAGATCGTCCCGGACTCCAACGTCTGGACGATCACGCTGCAGGACGTCACCCGCAACGAGTCGTTCACCCAGACGGTGCCCTACCCGTCCACGCACGCAACCGCCGAGTGGATCGAGGAGACGCCGCTGGAGATCGGCACCGACGCAGGGTTTGCGTCGCTGCCGAACCTGTCCAACCCGGCGTTCACCAGCGGGACGGTCAACGGCGCTTCGGCCAACCTCTCGGCATCGGAGGCGCTCGACCTGACCGACTCCAACGGCAACGTGATCGGCTCCGTGTCCGGCCCCAACGCCGCGCACAACGGATTCGACGCTTGCACCTGGGCAACCAGCTGCTCGTAGTACACAGCTGACGGGAGCTCATCCCGCGGGCCCATCGGTGAGGCCGTAAGGCTTCTCACCGGTGGGCCCTTTTTCGTCTGAGACGGGCTCTTAGACTGACCTGCGTGGAAGTCGCGCTGAGTCTGCTCGAGGACGTCCGCTGGCGAGGACGGTCGGTGGTCGGCGACCGCCCCCGGACCCTGCTGGCGGCGCTGGCGGCCGGCGGCGGTCGTCCCGTACGGGCCGATCAGCTGATCGAGCTCGTGTGGGGCGAGGAAGCACCCGCCAACGCGACCAAGAGCCTGCAGGTGCTCGTGTCGCGCACCCGCAGCGCGTGCGGGGCGGATGCGATCGTCCGCGACGGCGTCGGCTATCGGCTCGGCGTCGGACCGACCGAGATCGACAGCGCACGGCTGGCGGCGCTCGTTCGCGAGGCCGCGGCCACGCTCGAACGCGATGCCG
Source organism: uncultured Solirubrobacterales bacterium (assembly GCA_963725925.1). Taxonomy (GTDB): domain Bacteria; phylum Actinomycetota; class Thermoleophilia; order Solirubrobacterales; family Solirubrobacteraceae; genus Palsa-465. The sequence continues at coordinate 178,752 of CAVSAY010000013.1, read as the reverse complement.
CGTCGTCTGTCGCGCTTGCGCGCGAGGCGCTGGAGGTGGCAAACGGCGGGCCGCCGGCGACCGCGGCAGACGACGCCGGGCCGCTGCACGACATCCGCCAAGCGGCCGCGGCCGACATCGCGTCCGCTCACGTGATCCTGGCGCAGGCACTGAGCCGAACCGGCGCGCACGCCGACGCTCTGCCGGCGCTGGAAGCGGCGCAGGCGCAGCGGCCCGACGACGAGTCCCTGCTGGCCGATCTCCTGCGCAGCGAGGCGATCGTCCGTGGACCCGCCGCGGCGCTCGAGCGGTTCGAGCACTACCGGCAGGACGTGCGCGACCGGCTCGGCGCCAATCCGGGGGAGCAGCTGCAGCGCGCCCATCAATACCTGCTGGCGCTCGATCAGCCGGTCCGCAGCGGCGTGCGATACGACGCGAGCACGCTCGTCGGGCGAGAGCGCGACCTCGAGCGGCTGAGGGCGCTGATGGCGGCCTCGCGCGTGGTCTCGATCGTCGGTCCCGGCGGCCTCGGGAAGACGCGCCTCGCCCATGTCCTCGCGCGCGAGGCCGCCGTACCGGTCGTGCACGTCGTCGAGCTCGTCGGCGTCACCTCGGCGCAGGACATCGTCGGCGAGGTCGGATCCGTGCTCGGCGTCCGCGATTCGGTCAGTGGGCGCCGGGTTCTCACTGCCGAGGAGCGGGCCGACATCCGGGCGCGCATCGCACAACGAGTCGGGCAGTCGCCCAGCCTGCTCGTGCTGGACAACTGCGAGCACCTGATCGAGGGGGTTGCGGAGTTGGTCGCGTTCCTCGTCTCGACGACGGCGGAGCTGCGAGTGCTCACCACGACCCGGGCGCCGCTCGCGATTGCGTCGGAGCGTGTGTACCTGCTCGGACAGCTCGAGGTCTCCGACGCGGCCCAGCTGTTCTGCGAACGGGCACTCGCGGCGCGGCCGACGGTCCGCCTCGCCGACGATGTCGTGGCGAGCATCGTCAGCCGGCTCGACGGCCTGCCGTTGGCGATCGAGCTGGCTGCCGCCAAGGTGCGCGCGATGTCGGTGGAGGAGATCGACGAGCGCCTCGAGAACCGGTTCGCGCTGCTGCGTGGGGGCGATCGCAGCGCACCCGACCGCCACCAGACGCTGCTGGCGGTGATCGACTGGTCGTGGAACCTGCTCGACGACGGCGAGCGACGCGCACTCCGGCGGCTGGCGCTGTTCCACGACGGGTTTTCGCTCGAGGCGGCACGCGAGGTCCTCGGAGACGACGCCGTCGATGCGGTGCAGGGCCTGGTCGACCAATCCCTACTGAGCGTTCGGGAAACCCCCACAGGGCTGCGCTACCGGATGCTCGAGACCGTCCGCGAGTTCGGCCGGATGCAGCTGGTCGACGCCGGCGAAGACGGCGAGGCGCGTGACGCCCTCAGACGATGGGCGACCGCGTACGCCCGCCTGCACGGCGCGCGGCTGCCGAGCTCCGAGCAACTCGCGGCGATCGACGCCCTGAGCGCCGAGGAGGTCAATCTGGCAGACGAGCTGCGCGGCTCGATCACCGGCCGCGACGTCGCATCGCTCGTCCAGCTGCTCGCCGCGCTCGGCATCTTCTGGGCGATGCGGGGCGAGCATGCCCGCCTCATCGTCCTCACCGAGGGCGTGGCCGACGCGGTGCGCGACTGGCAGCCGCCGCCCGACCAGGAGGACGTGACCCGCGCGGCGATGACGATCTTGATGAGCAACTCGATGATCGCGGGCGAGGAGCGGATCGGCCCGATCCGAGCGATGCTGCAGCGGCTGGGCCCCGGGTCCGGCGGCGATCCTCGCCTCGCCGGGTCGATCAAGGTGATGATGGCCTACGACCCGGCCGACCTCGGCAGCTTCCTACCTCGGATCGAGGAGCTCGCCGGCGACCCCGACCGGGACACGGCGCTGCCCGCGTCCCAGTGGTTGAGCCACGCTCGGGAGAACGTCGGCGATCTGGCCGGCGCGGTACAGGCCGCCTCACGAGCCCTCGCGCTGGCGACCGACGACGACGGGCCATGGCAATCGGCGATTCTTCGCACCCAGCTCGCGCAGCTCGAGATGCACCTTGGTCGCCGCCAGGACGCCAGCGATCACGCCCGTGCCGCGCTGACGGTGATGCGCCGGCTGGGCGCAACCGACGACGAGGTGCAGTTGCGATCACTGCTCGGGTTGTGTGCGGTCGCCGATGGCCGGCTCGACGATGCTGAGAAAGAGCTCGACGAGATCGACCGGGTCGACAACAGCGAATCGATATTCGGCGGGATCACGGTCCGGCGGATCGGCCGCGCGGAGCTGGCGCTGGCACGCGGCGACCAAGCCGCGGGTCTGCGGCTCTACCGCGAGGCCGCCGCCGAGATGCGCGAGCTTCAGCTGCCGGGAATCCCTCGCACCGGGCTTGAGCCCTGGGCCCTGTTCGGTGACGCAACGGCATTGACCGCACATGCCTACTTTGCGCCGGAAGGCGATCTGGCGCGCGGGCGAGAGCTGTATCGCCACTGTCGCGAGCACGCGCTCCGGACCCTCGATCCAGGCAACATGCGCCTGGACTATCCGGTGACGGGGATGGGGCTGTTCGGCCTCGGAGCGTGGGGCTTGCTGCGCCGGGAGATGCCCGTCGACCACGCCATACGGCTGCTGGCGCTCGCCGACCGGTTCGCCTACAACCGCACGATCCCGACGATGGCGTGGGAGCGGATCGTCCCGTACGCCGAGGAAGCGGCCCCCGGCCGGATCGCGGCGGCCTTGGCCGACTACGGCGACGACCGCCCGCCGGACCTGCTGCTGCAGGCGCGACGGGCGGCCGAGCAGATCGCCGGCTGAACCCCGGGTCGTCGGCTAGAGGTGTCGCTTGTAGCTGCGCACCGACAGCGGCGCGAAGATCGCGATCACGATCAGGCCGGCCAGCAGCGTCCAGCCCACCTGGCTGCTGATCACGGCGTGGTTTGCGAGATCGCGAGTGGCGGACACCAGGTGCGACACGGGGTTGATGTTCACGAATGTGGCCAGTCCGCTCGGCAGCGTGCGGGTCGGCACGAACGCGTTGGACAGGAACGTCAGCGGGAACAGGATCATCATCGAGAACCCCTGCACGGTCCGGGCGCTGCGCGCGATCGTGCCGATAAACGTGAAGATCCAGGCGATCGCCCAGCCGGTGAACACGGCCAGCACGATCGCGCCGAGCACGCCGGGTAGGCCGCCACCGGGGCGGTAGCCGATGATCAGGCCCATCACGAACGTCAGGGTGGCGGCGATCAGATAACGCAGCAGGTCCGCGACCATCGGGCCGGCGAGCGGCGCGATCCGTGCGATCGGGAGCGCCTTGAAGCGATCGAACACGCCCTTCTCCATGTCCTCGCGCAGCTGCACGCCGGTGGACATGCACGTGGTCAGCACGGTCTGGGCGACGATGCCCGGGATCATGATCGGCAGGTAGGCCTTGACGTTGCCGGAGATGGCACCGCCGAACACGTAGGCGAACATCGCCGTGAACAGCAGTGGCTGCAGCGTGACGTCGAAGAACTGCTCGGGGTTGCGCCGCATCTTCTTGAGTGCGCGCCACGCCATCGACAGCGTCTGGGAGACGGTCTCGGTGACGCTCGTGCGCGGCCGTGTGCGGGCCACCGCGGCGGCTGGATCGACAAGGGGCGCGGCCGCGGCGGCCGCGGCCGGATTCGGATCGAAAGTGATCGTGCTCATGTACTGACCTCCAGAAGCATTTCGTCGTCGACGACCTCCTCCGGCCCCTGCGGCCGGGCGGTGTCGTGTCCGGTGATGGCGAGGAACACCTCGTCGAGCGTGGGCTTGGACACGCTGACCGAGGCGATCTGGACGCCGGCTTGACGCAGCCCGATGAGAACATCGGAGGCGGCGTCGGCGGCGTCGAGCGGGACGTTGATCCTGCCCGATCGGGGCGAGTTGACAGGCTCTGCGCCGACCACGCGGCGGACCACCTGCAAGGCGAGCTCTTCATCGGCGCCGGCTGCGAGCTGCAGCTGCAGCGTCGAGTCCCCGACGGAGCTCTTGAGCTCGTCCGGGGTGCCCTCCGCGACCTTGCGCCCCTGGTCGATGACCGAGATCCGGTCGGCCAGCTGGTCGGCCTCGTCGAGATACTGGGTGGTGAGCAGGACCGTGCAGCCGTCTGCGACGAGGCCGCGGATGGTCTCCCACATCTGCCCGCGCGTCCTCGGGTCCAGGCCGGTGGTGGGCTCGTCCAGGAAGATCAGCGGCGGCCGGGTTATCAGGCTGGCCGCGAGGTCCAGGCGGCGCCGCATGCCGCCCGAGAACTGCGCGATCGGCTTGTCGGCCGCCTCCTGGAGCGAGAACTGCTCCAGCAGGCGCTTGGCGGTGGCGCGGGCGTCCCTGGAGCGCAGGCCCTGCAGGCGACCGAACAGCCACAGATTCTCGGTGGCCGTCAGATCCTCGTCGACCGAGGCGTACTGCCCGGTCACGCCGAGCAGCTGACGGATCCGATGCGGCTCGCGGGCGACGTCCACGCCGAACACGTGGGCCTGTCCTGCGTCGATTGGCAACAGCGTCGCGAGCATCTTCAGAGTCGTGGTCTTGCCGGCCCCGTTTGGGCCGAGGACGCCGAAGATCTCGCCCTGGCGAACCTCCAGGTCGATCCCGTCGACCGCTCGGAAGCCGTCGAACGTCTTGACGAGCCCGGTGGCGTGAACTGCGGTGGTGGGTGTCATCTCATCGCTTCCTTGAAATCTCGAATGGGTGCGATGAGAAAGCTAGGTGGCCGCGGTTTCACTGCAGCTACACGGTGGTTTCCTGGCGGCTACTCTTGAGCAGCGTGCGCCGATACCACCTCACGACGTTCGGGTGTCAGATGAACCAGCACGACTCCGAGCGAATGAAGGGCATGCTCGAGTCGCTGGGGTACGAGGAGTCCACGACCCGCGATCAGGCGGACCTGATCCTGTTCAACACCTGCTCGATCCGCGAGAACGCCGACAACCGGTTCATCGCCCATCTGGGCGAGGCAAAGCGACTGAAGTCCCAGGATCCCGACAGGATCGTGGGGGTCGGGGGATGCTGGGCGCAGTCGGTCAAGGAGGAGGTGTTCGCGCGATTTCCGTTCGTGGACGTCGCGTTCGGTCCCGGGCAGGTACACAAGCTGGCCGAGTTCCTCACCAGTGACTCGCTGACCGCACAGGGCTTCTTCGAGTTCGAGGGGTTCACCGGTCACCTGCCGTCCAAGCGCGAACGAGAGTTCCAGGCCTGGGTCCAGATCAGCGTCGGCTGCAACTGCGTGTGCTCGTACTGCATCGTGCCTTCCACGCGCGGTCGCGAGGTCAGCCGTCCCGCCGCCGAGCTGGCAGAAGAGGTGCGACGCCTCGCCGATGACGGCGTTCGCGAGGTGACGCTGCTGGGCCAGAACGTCAACTCCTATGGACGGGACCTGCGTCCGCGCGCCTCGTTTGCAGAGCTGCTCGCGCAACTCGACGAGATCGACGGAATCGACCGGATCCGCTACACGAGCCCGCACCCCAAGGACATGCGCGCCGACGTGATCAAGGCGCACGCAGAGCTGCCATCGCTGTGCGAACACATCCACCTGCCGCTGCAGTCGGGATCGAGCGCGGTGCTCAAGCGGATGCGCCGCACGTACACGCGCGAGCGCTACCTCGACCGCGTGGCGATGATCCGTGAGCACGTCCCCGACTGCGCGCTGACAACCGACATCATCGTCGGCTTCCCGGGCGAGACCGAGGACGACTTCGAGCAGACGCTCCAGGTCGCCGAGCAGGTCGGCTACGACGGCGCGTTCACGTTCCTCTACTCGCCGCGGCGCGGCACCGACGCCGCGACGCTGCCTGACCAGATCGCCCATGAGGTCAAGGTCGCGCGGATGGAGCGCCTCGTCGAGGTGATCCAGCGGCGGGCGCACGAGCGCGCACAGCGCTTCGTCGGGCGTACCCTCGACGTGCTCGTCGAGGGGCCGTCCCGCACCGATCCCAGCCGCGTGCGCGGCCGATCGCGCCACAACAAGGTCGTCAACTTCGCCGGCCTCGGCTCTCCCGGAGAGATCGTCGCGGTCACGATCTCCCAGGCCACGAGCCAGACCCTCGCCGGCGAGGCGTCTCTGCTTGCCCGGGCTGCACAGTGACGCCGCTTGAAGCGGTGCTTTCGCCAGCTGGCTGGCCATACGCGTCGTCGCAACCGATCGACCGTGACGACCCGGGCCGCTTCCACGCGCTGTTCGGCCGCGACTCGCTGATCACCTCGCTTCAGGTGCTTCCCGAGCGGCCCGACGTCGCCCGGGCCACGCTGCGGGCGCTGGCCGCGCTGCAGGGCACCGTCGACGACGCCGACACCGACGAGGAGCCCGGCAAGATCGTGCACGAGTACCGGCCCAAGGCCGAGAAGCGCTTCGAGGACATGGGCTGGCCCGTTCGAAACGGCGAGCTGCGCTATTACGGCTCCGCCGATGGGACCTCGTGGTTCCTGGTGGTGCTCGACGCGCTCGGCGACGATGCGCTGACCGAGGAGCTGTCGGCGGCGTGGCGCGCTGCTGCGCAATGGCTCGAGCGTGCACTCGAGCGCGGCGAAGGGCTGGTCCGGCACGGGCCCCGCCGGGCGTCCGGCGGCCTCGTCCAGCAGGGTTGGCGCGACACGACCGACCCGCTCGCGGCATACGGCGGCGGCATCCTCGACGCCGCGGGCAAGATGCCCGAGCCGCCGCTCGCAGACGCCGACACGCAGGCGGCCGCGGTCGCCGCGCTGCGCGCCACCGCGCGACTGTCGGGCGACTCGCACTGGGATGCGCTCGCAGACCGCACCGTCGCCCTGATCGGCCGGGCGTTCACGCCCGACACGATGGCGATCAGCGACGGCGACCGGCAGGTTCAGGGCGCGGGCTCCCAGCTCGGGTGGCTGCTGTGGGCCGACGCGGTGCCCGAACCGCAGCGCGCGGCGTACGCCGAGCGGTTGTGCGGCTCCGACGTGCTCACCGAGTTCGGGCTGCGCACGCTGTCCTCCAAGCACCCACAATTCGCACCCGAGGCCTACCACCGCGGCGCTGCCTGGCCGTTTGACTCCTGGCTGGGATGGGGCGGCCTTCGCGCCTGTGGGCGCCAGACCGAGGCCGAGCGGGTGCGCGAGGGCGTGCTCGCGGCCCTTCAGACACTGGGCGACGCGCCGGAGCTGTACGCGGTCACCGACGACGGGCCGCGGCGGATACCGATCGCCAACCGCGTGCAGGCGTGGACGATCGGTGCGCAGCTCGCGCTGCAGCGCAGCTGGGACGGACGGCCGGAGGCCGTTACGTCCTAGCCGCCGCTGTCAGCCCTTCAGCGCGCCCGCCGTCAAACCCGCCACGATCCGCTTCTGGAAGATCACCACGAGCACGATCAGCGGCACCGTGATGGTCACCGTCGCGGCGCTGATCGTCCCGATCGGGATCTGGAACTGCGAGCTCCCGGTGAAGAACGCGATCGCCGCCGACACGGGACGCCGTGAGGGATCGCTCGTCAGCGTGATCGACAGCAGGAACTCGTTCCACGCGAAGATGAACGCGAGCAGACCCGCGGTCACCAGGCCGGGCGCCGCGAGCGGCAGCACGACCTTGCGGAACGCCTGGAAGTGGGTGGCCCCGTCGACCAGCGCGGCCTCCTCGAGCTCCTTGGGGATCTCCCTGAAGAACGACGTCAGGATGTAGATCGTCAGCGGCAGCACGAACGTCAGGAACGGCAGGATCAGTCCCGAGGTACGTGTTGTAGAGGCCGATGTCGGTCCACAGCTTGAACAGCGGCGCCGCGATCGCGATCGGCGGGAACGTCGAGATCGACAGCACGATCGCGAGGAGCAGGAACTTTCGCGGGAACCGCAGGCGCGCCAGCGCGTAGGCGCGAACGAGCCGATCGAGTCAGCGCGATCAGCGTCGCCGCGCCGGCGTCGATCAGGCTGGTACGCAGCGCCGTGGTGAAGTCGCTGTTCTTGAAGATCGAGCTGTAGTTGTCCAGCGACGGATGGTGCGGGAACAGGCTGCCCTGCGACAGCTCGGCGCCGGTCTTCAGCGACGTGTTGATGATCCAGTAGAACGGGAACAGGCAGAACAGGATCGTCGCGACCACGCCGATCCACAGCAGGATCTGGTTGCGACAGCGTCCGCCGACGCCCGCCTGAGCGCGGGTCTGGTACGCATCCGGATGCCTCCGCGTGCCACTGCCTGTGAGCTCATGTCTCCGCCGCCATCTGTTCGAAGGTTGTCGCCGGCAAAGCGGATGTACACGCAGCGACACCGCCATCACGATGATGAACGTCAGCACCGACAGCGCCGAGCCCGGCCCGATCAAGCGGTTCTGCGTCAGCTGCTGATAGGCGTACAGCGACAGCGTGGTCGTGCCGTTCGAGCCCTGGGTCAGCACGTACGGCAGGTCGAAGATCCGCAGCGCGTCCAGCGTCCTGAAGATCAGCGCGATCAGGATCGCCGGCTTGAGCAGCGGCAGCGTGATCCGCACGAACCGCTGCCACGCCGTCGCGCCGTCGACCTTGGCGGCGTCGTACAGGTCGGACTGGGAATCACCTGCAGGCCCGCCAGCAGCAGCAACGCCATGAACGGCGCGGTCTTCCACACGTCGGCGAAGATCATCACCGCCAGCGCGTAGCCGTTGTGGGCGAGCCACACGGTGTTGGCGCCCGGGAGGTGCAGCGCCTTGAGCACCTGGTTGAAGAACCCCACGTCGGGAGCCACGATCGAGCGCCACATGATCGCGGTGCCGACCGTCAGGATCGCCCAGGGGACCAGCACCACGGCCCGGAGCACGGACCGCCCGCGGAAGGCCGCGTGCATCAGCAGAGCCATGCCCATCCCGATCACGAGCTCGAGCGAGACCGAGATGATCGTGAACACGAACGTCGTCTTCACGGCGCTCCAGAACGAGCTGGAAGTCACCGCGTCCTTGTAGTTGTCGAGACCGACCCAGCGCGACAGGCCGGGATGGATGACGCTGTACTGGTGCAGCGACAGCCAGATCGCGTAGATGATCGGATATGCCGCCACGATCAGGATCACGATCAGTGACGGCGAAACCATCGCCGCGGCAAGCCGCCGCTCGGAGAGACCCGAGCGACGGCGCTTGCGCGGTTTGACGAACGTTGCCTCGGCGGTCGTCGCCATGATGCTGCCCTAGAACGTCTTCAGGGCCGAGTTGATCTGACTCTGCGCGTTCTTCAGCGCGGTCGACGGCGCCGTGCCGTTCGATAGCGCCGAGTACACGTTCTTGTAGATCGCCTCGCTGATCTGCGGATACACCGGCGACACCGGTCGCGGCACGCCGTTCTGAACTGCCGTGAGCAGCTGCGGGGCGAACGGCTGGGACTTGTCGACCGCCGGGTCCTTGTAGGTCTGCGTAAGGACCGCCGGCAGCGACGACTTGATGAAGAACTTCTTCTGCGCCGCCGGACCGGTGGCGAAGTTGATGAAGCTCAACGCCGCACCCGGGTTCTTGGAGTACGTCGAGATCCCGAGGTTGTAGCCGCCGAGCACGCTCGCGGGCTTGCCGCCCTGCCATGTCGGCAGCGGCTCGACCTTGAACGGCACCTTGGCCGCCTTCGCCAGCGAGTACACGTACGGCCAGTTGCGCAGGATCGAGACCCTGCCGTCCTGGAAGGCGTTGCGCGACTCCTCCTCCATGTAGGTGAGGTTGGCCTGCGGGATCGCCTTGTCCTTCATGCCCTGCTGCAGGAACGCGAGCACCTGCTGAGCCTGCGGCGAGTCGATCGTGGCCGACTTGCCGTCGGGCGACAGGACGCTGCCGCCGGCGCTGTAGAGCATCTCGAGGAAGTCCACGGTCAGCCCCTCGTAGGCCTGACCCTGGAAGCCGAAGCCACCGTCGGTCTTGGCCATCTGCAGGACCTGCTGCCAGGTCGTCGGGGCCTGCGACACCTTCTTGTCGTTGTAGTAGAGGAGCCCGGCGTTCGTGTTGAACGGGACGGCCCAGTACTTGCCGTTGATCTTCGCGGTGTTCAGCGTGGACGGGATGAACTCGTTCTGGCGGGCCTGGATCGCAGGCGTGACGTCCTTCAGCCAGCCCTGCGAAGCGAACTCCGCGGTCCAGATCACGTCCATGCCGAGCACGTCACATTCCGACGACTTGGCCTGCAGGCGCTGCGTGAGCTGGGTGCGCTGCTGGTCGGCCGACGTCGGCAGCTCGAGCAGCTTCACGTGCACGCCGGGGTGAGACTGGTTGTAGAGGCTCGACCACCTGGCTGAACGCGCCGGTGGTGTCCTTGCCGATGCACCACGTCACGTTGCCCTTGGCGTTTGTCGCCTCCGTCGGCGTGACCGTGCCGCCGCTCTGAACGGAGCCGGACGACCCGCTGCTAGAGCCGCCGCTTGAGCTGCTGCTGTTGCTACTGCTGCTGCCGCATCCGGCCGCAACCCCTGCGGCGCAAATGAGAATCGCCCCCAGCACTGCGAAATGCTTTTTCACGATCCTCTCCTCCTTTGACTTCCCCCCGGACTCATGGCATTGGCGTACTTACCCCGAGCCGCCAACGAACATGCCTGTTGTTGATGTGGCGTTTATTAGCTGCGCGTTGAGACGGCCCTCCCAGGCTCCCCGGTCGAAGCACGCACCTCCAGAGTGGGCCTTGAAGGCGCATACGCCGGCAGCTCCTCGCCGTCGATGCGCGCCAGCAGCGCCGCTGCCGCGGCGGCGCCGAACTCGGCGTAGTCGACGCGCACTGAGGTGAGGGTCGGCGAGGACAGCGCCGCGAGCACCGAGTCGTCAAAGCCGGTCACCGACACGTCCTCGGGTACCGCCAGACCGCGGGCGCGAGCCTCGGCGATGATCGCCAAGGCGAGCGTGTCGCTCGTGCACACGACCGCCGTGGGCGTGCCGTCGAGCATCGCGGCGGCGGCGGTAGAGCTGTCGCCGCCGGCGTGCACCACGGGCCCGGGGGTCAAGCCCTCGGCCTGCACGGCCTCGCGCCAGCGCGACAGACGCCGCTGGACGTGCTCGTAGTTTTCGCTGCCGCCGAGAAACCCGATCCGCTCGTGCCCCAGCGATACGAGGTGCTTGACGGCCTCGACCATCCCGGTGTCGTGATCGGTCTCCACCCAGGGAAACGGTGAGCCGATCTCGAGCCGCCCGGCGACGACCACCGGCAGGCCTGCGGCCTCCAGCAGGTGCAGTCGCGGATCCTCGAGCTCGGGATCAGTGAGCAGAAACCCGTCGACCCGTCCACCCGCCGCCAGGCGCTCGTATGCTCCGAGCGTCTTTTCGGCGCCGGCGACCGGCACCAGGTGGAGCAGCAGCGCGTAATCGGCCGCGGCCAGCTTGCGTTCGATGCCCGCCAGGAAGCGCACGAAGAACGAGTCGGCCTCGAGCTCCTCGGTCTGACGCGCGAGCACCAGGCCGATCGTGCGTGCGCGCGCCTCCGTCAGGGCGCGCGCGGATGCGCTGGGATGCCAGCCCAGCTCCTTGGCCGTCTGGAGGATCCGAGCGCGCGTCTGCTCGCCGACGCCGGGCCGGCCGTTGACGGCGAACGACACCGCTGCCGGGGACACGCCTGCCTGTCTCGCCACGTCGGCGATCGTCGGGCGCCTGCGCCGGTGTCCTTCCTCGGTCGCTGGAACGGAACGATTCATCACGCGATAGGCGGGGTACAGTAGCACCGTTGCTGAAGCGCTTTAGGAGTCCGTGCGATGCAAGGGCTCTGGTCGACGGAGGGAGGAATCACGTGGTGAGAACACGTGTTTGCAGGCTCGTCCAAACCGCGACGGTCGCGTTGGCGACCGCGCTGATTGCCTGCACCGCGGCCCAGGCCGCCACACCGCAATTGTCCGTAACGACCCGCCTGCAGGACCGGCGTGAGGTGGCGTCCGGGCAGCGGTCGTACGCCGTGGGTTTCGAGGACGGACGGTTCTACGCCAACGGCTGGCACACGACCGGCGAGATGGGCGGCGTGTGGACGCCGCCGCTGAAGTTGCTCGACGGCGTTTGGTTCGGGATCGACAACACCTGGGTCGGTCAGGCCACCAAGTTCACCAGCGGCTTCGGATACACCCAATACGACTTTCCGGACGTCGATGGCCTGCACGTGCAGCGGACGGACTTTGCTCCCGACGCAAACCGCGCGGTGCTGTTCGGCCTCACGATGACCAATCCGGGGGCGGCAAAGACAGTGACCGTGAAGGTCGACGCGCATTCGGAGCTGATGACCGCCTACCCGTGGGGCTTTACGGGCGTAACCCCCAATGCCAGCGACAACCTCCCCGATCACGCCGCGTTCGACGGCGGCAACTCGCTGGCGTTCACCGATGACGGATCCCTTCCGGGCGCCCCGGCGCACCACTACACGGCGCTGGTTGCGTCGACGCTGACGCCGCAGTCCGGCACGGTCGACACGGCCGACAGCACAAACGGCTTCCGCGGCCCGCAGCCCGGCCACGCCTGCACCGGCAACGAAACCACCGCGCCGATGCCGAGTGCCTGCGACGACGGCCCGTTCGGCAAGGGCGCCGGCGGCGAGCTGGTCTACAGCGTCACCGTGCCGTCGCACGGCTCCAAGACGGTGTGGATCGCCGCCGCGGGCTCTGACCAGAGCACGGCCGACGCCAAGCAGCAGCTCTCCGACGCGCTTGCCAACCCGGCTGCGGAGCTGCAGAGCAAGATCGCCTCGCGCCAGCGTCTGGGGAACAACACCCAGGTCTCGCTGCCCGGCGATCGCCTGCTGCAGAACGCGATCACGTGGGGCAAGCAGAACCTTGCGGATCTGACGCAGACCGCGTCGAACCTGCAGATTCGCTGGACCAACCAGGGCAAGCAGTTCCCGGCGCCGCTCGGCACGGTCGCGCACGCCCGCTGGTTCGGCGCGGGGTTCCCGGACTACCCGTGGATCTTCGCCACCGACGGTGAGTACACCGCGTTTGCGGCGGTGGCCCTTGGCCAGTTCCAGACGATCGAGGACCACCTGACAGGCGCTGCGAGACATCTCGGAGATCCTGAACAACGACTCCGGTGTCGTCGTCCATGAGACCGTGTCCGACGGCTCGGTGTGGTTCGGCCACGACAGCCAGACCACCAATGCCGACGGGTCCAAGACCAACGACTTCAACACCGACGAGACGATCAAGTTCCCCAGCGCGGTCGCGCTGGTGTGGCGCTGGACCGGCGACAACAAGTTCATGGCGAGCATGTATCCGTTCGCCAAGAAGAACCTCCAGTACGTCGACCAGAAGCTCGACGTCGACCACGACGGCTGGCCCGAGGGCTCGGGCAACGTCGAGCGCACCGGCATGGGCCAGGAGAAGCTCGACAACGGCGTCTACTACATCCGCGCCCTGCTCGACCTGGCGGACATGGCCAAGGTCAGGCACGACAACCCGACGGCGAAATGGGCCACGGGTCTCGCCGGCAAGCTGCTCAAGCAGTTCGACAGCACCTGGTGGGACACGCAGGCCCAGCAGTACGCGGACTCGCTGTTCAACCCCGGCAACACGCAGAACTACCAGAAGCACTGGATCGGCGTGGTGCCCATGGAGGCACAGCTCACCCGCGGCGACAACGTCGCTCCGGGCGTCGCTCCGTCGGGCCACGCGACGACTGCCCTTGACGCGCGCCAGACGCCGGACTTCAGCGGCGTGCGTCCGGGCAACCAGGGGCTGTTCCACACCGGCGTCGGCGGCGGCTCGGACGGCGCGGGCGACTTCGAGATCTTCTCGCTGACGACCTCGATCATGGCCGTCGGAGAGGGCAACTACGGCCGCCTCGGCCCAGGGCAGCAGCAGCGCTACACCGATGCCAACGCGGAAACGATGTTCTCCGAGCCGGCCACGGGCAACACGCCCGATGAGCAGCCGGGGGCGATGCCGGAGATCTTCCCGTCGACGCCGCAGTTCGACCCGTCGAAGGGCATCCCCGCGAACATCAACCGCTGCTGGACGTGCCGCTCGATGTTCATGCAGGCCTGGGGCAACTACGGCACCGCGTGGTCGGTGGTCAACCAGCAGCTCGGCGTTCGCCCGTTCCTGGGCGACAGCGCGCTGCAGGTCGTCCCGCAGGTGCCGCAGGGGCAGCCGAGCGTGGCGGGTTCGAACATCCGGCTTGGCGATGGCTCGGCCGACGTGTTCGCGTCACGCTCGGGCAACGTGTACACGACCAAGCTCCAGCTTCACGGCCTGAGGCTGAAGACGGTCCAGATCGGCCACACGCTGCCGGCCGGCAGCCAGCCGCAGAACATCCGCCTGAACGGCAGTCGCGTCCGTCACGCCACGGTGACGCAGACCAACCGCGGCGTCGAGGTGACGGTGCCGGTTGGAGGCAGCGGCCCGCAGACACTGACGATGACGACCCCGTAGGGGAGGGAGACCGGCGCCGGCCGGGGCCTCGGCTCCGACCCGGCCGGCGCCGGCAACGTCCACGGCCGTCCATCGGCTGGGCATGCACATCCGTCCAGCCGCGCTACAGCTGCGCGCGCTTTGGCCGACCGGCGCCGAAACCCTGACTGTGGAAGGGATCCACGGTCGGTAAGACGCGCGAACACGGAGGTTTGACGGCGATGACGATGCCCGCTCTCGCGCTGGTAGGGGCCAGCGGACGCATCCAAGACAGCACGGAGTCGTTCCGCATGCGCTGCGGGCGAGGGGCCGAGCTCTGCGAGCACCTGGCCGAGCTCGAGGGAGTCCTGAACGGACAGGCCGACCACGCAGTTGGGCGCCTGGACGACGTCGAGGCCCGGATCGAAGCGGTGGTCGACGCGACCGGCACGCGCTGCGCGCTGCTGACGCTGGTCGTCGAGGCGGCCGATGCCCCCGCCGGCGAGAACGGGATCCTCCGCGAGCCGCTGGATGACAGCCCCGCGATCGTCTGGCTGAAGGACCTCGAGGGCCGGCACATACGCGTCAATCGCAATTTCATCAGCGTGCTTGGCGGATCTGAGGACGACCTTCGCGGGCGGACCGATGACGAGCTGCCGACGGCGGCGACGGTCGACGGCCCGCGTCACCAGGATCCCGAGCGAGCCGCTTCAGAGCCCGTTGAGTTTGGCTATACGGTGCCCGCCTACCAGGACCGCCCGGCGCTGTCGGTGCTGCGTTTCCTCGTCCACGGAGCCGACGGCGAGCCGGTTGCGGTCTGCGGTGTGGCCGCGCCGATGGCCCAGTCCGAGGTCGCCGAGAACGAAGCGGCGCGGCTGATGCAGCTGAATCGCTGGAGCCGTCTGGACCCCGAGGCGATTCGCGCCGACGTGCTCGAGGAGTGGGGCGTGCGCGTTGGAGATACCTCTGGGAGCGTGTCGCTTGACCCGGTCGATCAAGTTGACGAATGGGAGGTGGCGCCCGAGCCCGTGGTCGCGCCGGAGCCCTTGGTCGCGCCCCAGCATGCGGTTGCGGTCGAGCCTGATCCCCGGTTGGAGGCCGAGCTCGCCGCCGCAACTGCAGCCCGCGACGACGCGATTTTCGCCCGCGACGAGGCCCTGTCGGCACGCACCGCGCTCGAGGAGCGGGTGCATGCGCTCGAGGTCGAGCTCGAGCAGGCGCGATTCGCCGCCGAGCCTGGAGCACCGCTCGCCGACGTCGATGCCGCGGAGGCGATCGCGGCCGCGCGCGCCGAGACCGAGGCGGCCCGGGCCAGCGTCGAACAGGCGAGGTCAGAGGCCGAGGCAGCGCGTTCGGTGGCGATGACTGCGCATAGCGAGTCGGAGGCTGCACGGGCCGAGGCGGAGGCTGCGCGCGACGCAGCGCGCGCCGAGGTGGAGGGCGCGATGGCAGACGCGGAGTCGGCTCGGGCCCAGATCAGAGCAGTTCAGGACGAGATCGCATCACTGCGTGCGGAGGCCGAGGCCGCCCGGACGGAAGCTGCGGCCGCCCGCGCTGAAGCGGTCTCCGCCTGGACCGAGGCCGAGACCGAGCGGACCAACGCCGGCCTTTTCGCGGGCCAGCTTGCCGACGCGCGCCGCCAGTTGCAGCACCAGCGCGCCCAGGCCGCGCTGGCACAGCAACAGCTTCAGATCCCGCGCTGCAGCGCAGCCGCCCAGGCCTCGCGGCCGAACCAGAAGGGGCCGCGCCCCGGGCTCGGCGTCCAGATCCCGCTGCGCGCTCGCAAGCCCGCGGCACAGCCGCTCGACCCGACCGTGATGTCCCAGCCGGCACCCGTGTCCGTGGGTGGGGGCTCGTCGCACCACGAGGGTCTGCAGGGCGGCGGATTGCTGGGCAAGCTGCGGCCGCGCCGTCGCCACTGAGTCGCCTCACAGATGGCCATGTTGTGACCCGACGTGGGTCTAGCCGCGCCGTATGCGAACATACGTTCGTATGCGGTGGAGCAACCTCAGTACCGAGGCGGAGCAGCGGGCTCGCCTGCCGGGCTACCGCGAAGAGGCGGTTGTGCGGCATTTCGACGCGCCGGAGGCGGTCGACATCCGTTTTTACGAGGTTCGGGCGAAGTCGATCCTGAACCACGTGCCGGAGGCGTCGCAGATGCCGTTCCGGTGGACGATCAATCCGTACCGCGGATGCACTCACGCGTGTGCCTACTGTCTCCTGGGCGAGACACCAGTGCTGACGGCCGACGGGCGCCACAAGCCGATCGCCGATCTCGACGTTGGCGACGCCATCTACGGCACCGTTGTGGGCGAGTCCCGATACCGCCGTTATGCGCGGACGACGGTGCAGGACAAGTGGATCACGGTCAAGCCCGCGTATCGGGTCACTTTGGAGGACGAGACCGAGCTGATCGTCAGCGGCGATCATCGCCTGCTCAGCAACCGCGGCTGGAAGCACGTGGTCAACAGCGAACGGGGGCAGCCTGATCGACCGCACCTCACGACGCGGAATCGGCTCGTCGGGACGGGCGCGTTCGCGCCACAGCCGGTTCATGACGGCGACTACCGTCGTGGTTATCTGTGCGGGATCATCCGTGGTGACGGGACGCTTGGCGAATACGAATGCCGTCGCGCTAGCGGATCTTCGTACACCGCCTACCGTTTCCGGCTGGCGCTGACCGATCTCGAGGCGTTACGGCGGGCGCGCGCCTTTCTTGCGACGGCGGACGTCGAGACCGGCGAGCGGTTGTTCCAGCGCGCTGCCGGCGCACACCGCGAAGTGACGGCGATCTACGCCCAGAGCGGCAGGTCGTTGCAGCGGATCACGGAGCTCGTTGAGTGGCCTGGGCTTCCGAGCCTGCAATGGTGCCGCGGCTTCCTGGCGGGGATCTTCGACGCCGAGGGAGGTCGGAGCGATTACGCGCTCAGGATCGCGAACACCGACCCGCAGATCCTCGCGTGGACCGAGGCATGCGCCCGCCGGTTCGGCTTCGATGTGGCGGTCGAGGATCGCCGTCTCGCAAACGGTCTGAAGTGCCTCCGGATCCGCGGCGGCCTCTCGGAGCATCTGCGTTTCTTCCACGTGACCGACCCGGCGATCAGCCGTAAGCGCGACATCGAAGGGGCAGATGGTCAAGACGTTCGCCAAGCTGAGGGTCGCCGAGATCGAACCGCTCGGCAGGACCCTGCCGTTCTACGACATCACCACCGGCACCGGCGACTTCATCGCCAACGGGGTGGTCAGCCACAACTGCTTCGCGCGGCCGACCCACAAGTACCTGGACTTCGACGCCGGCCGGGACTTCGAGCGCGAGATCGTCGTCAAGGTCAATGCGCCGGAACTGTTGCGTGCAGAGCTCGCCAGGCCCTCGTGGAAAGGCGAGCACGTGGCGCTTGGCACGAACACCGACCCATATCAGTGGGTTGAGGGGCGATACCGCCTGATGCCGGGAATCTGGGAGGCCCTGCGCGATGCTCGCAATCCCTGCTCGGTGCTGACGAAATCGCCGCTGCTGCTGCGGGATCTGCCGCTGATGAAAGAGATCGCCGAGCGCACCGAGTTCAGCGCCGCGCTGTCGGTTCCGACGATCGACGAGAAGGTGTGGAGGGCAACCGAGCCGCACACGCCAAACCCGAAGGCGCGGTTGGAAGCCGTTTCCGAATTGACGCGGGCGGGAATCCGCACCGGAGTGCTCGTGGCACCCTTGATGCCGGGCGTAAACGACGCGCCCGAGCAAGTGGCCCCGATCCTGGAGCTGGCGGCCGAGGCCGGAGCAGATTACGTGACCCCGATTGCGCTGCACCTTCGCGGCGAGGTCCGCAAGCTCTTCTTCGATTGGCTGCGAGAGCACCGTCCGGAGCTCGTGCCACGGTACAAAGAGCTCTACCGGCGGGGCGCGTATGCGCCGCCGGAGGAGCGCCGCAGGCTCGGGCGGCTGGTCAATGGACCAGGCCGCGAGCCGAGGCACCGGATGCTGATCAGCACTGGCGCAAAAGCGCCGGAGCGGCAGCCGGCCGAGGCGGAGCAGGGCCGTCTGTTCTGAGGTCCCGATGTGAGAACACGCACACGAAGAAGTGAAACTTGCAGGTTGATCGCGTGATACTTAGATAGGAGGGCGCAGCCCAAAAAACATGATTCGAAACAGACTGAAAAGCGGACGGGACCTCGGTCTCGAGCGGATGTTCGAGACGCGGACCGATGCCTGGGAGAAGGTCGGCCTGGCGGCCAACGTCAGCCCTCGTGCGGTGAAGCGCGCGCAGCGGGAGATGGCCGTGCTGGTGCCGCTGCTGATCGCCGTGCTCGTCGCCTACTCCGAGCGACACCACATCTTCGGCAAGGGGGCCGACGTTCCGATCCGCATCGCGACCGTGATCGTGCTTGCCGTGCTCGGGTGGGCGATCGCACGGGCCGCCGGCCGTGCTGCGGCACCGACGTTCTTCCGGCGCATGGATCCCTCGACGGCCGGAACTGTCGGGTTCATAATCCGCCTCGCCACGATGGCGATCACGCTGCTCGCGGCGCTGCGGATCGCACAGGTGAGCCCGAGCACGCTGCTGGCAGGGTCCGCGTTCACCGCCGTCATCCTTGGTCTTGCGGCCCAGCAGACGCTGGGAAACCTGTTCGCGGGAATGGTGCTGCTGAGCGCTCGGCCGTTCCGCGTCGGCGAGCGCGTCCGCCTTCAGGCTGGAGGCGTCGCCGGCACGCTTGAAGGGATCGTGAGCTCGCTCGGTCTGATGTACACGACGCTAGCTCGTGGCGAGGATCGGATACAGGTCCCCAACAGCGTCGTGCTGGCGGCGGCGGTCCTGCCGATCCGCGAGCCTGACCCCGTAGACGTCAAGGTCCGCCTGCGCAGCGGCATCAGCATGACCCAGATCCAGGAGATCCTCGACGACCAGGTGACGACGCCCACTCGATCGCCGGCGTCCGTTCTGCTCGAGGAGATCGACGGCGACGACGTCGTCGTGCGTGTCCAGGCGACGCCCGAGCGCGCCGCCGAGGGTGCCCGCTTGGCTGACCAGATCGTCGGCGCACTGGCGACGGTCACGGGTGAGCACGCCACCATCGGCGGCGACTCGGTCGACCACCGCTAGACGCGGACCGTCGCCGGACTGGCGGGCCGGCCCCGGGGCCTAGTGCGTGCCGCGCTGGGCGTCCGCCATGTCGAACGCGACCTTCGTGCTGCCGAGGCGGCGCGCGGCCGCGGCGGCCAGCTCCGGCGCCACTCCCGCGAACGTCGCGCCGAGGCGCAGGCCGAGCGGGGCGACCTCGAGCTCGGCGCGGTTGTGCTCGATCGCCTTGACGACCCCCGCCGCAACGTCCTCCGGCGAGCGGGTTCCGACCCCGCGTGGCAGCTCGACGTTGGTGTTGGCGAACATCCCCGCGTCGCGGATGAAGCCGGGCATCACATTCGAGACGCCGACTCCGTGCGGGCGCAGGTCCTCGCGCAGGCATAGCGCGAACCCACGCAGCCCGAACTTGGCGGCGGCGTAGATCGAAGTTGCGGGGGTCGCTGCCTTGCCGTTCAGCGACGTGATGAACACCAGATGGCCGCGCCCGCGCGAGATCATCGGCGGTACGAGCGCCCGCGCGAGCGCGATCGGCGCGCGCAGGTTGACCTCGAGCATCCCGTCGATCTGCTCCTGGGTCAGGTCGGTGAGCTCGGCCGCTCCGGGCAGCGCCGCATTGGCGACGAGCACGTCGACCTGACCCACCTCCTGGACGAGCCTGTCGACCTCGTCGCGGCGCGACAGGTCGCACGCGATCGCGCGGCCGGAGATGTCGCTCGCAAGCGGCTCGAGCACCTCGACGCGACGACCGGTCACGGTAACCGTCGCCCCGCGGGCAGCGAGCGCGCGGGCGATCGCCTGGCCGATGCCGCCGGTCGCCCCTGTCACGAGCGCGTTGCCGCTCAGCAATGTCACCGGCGGCAGTGTAGGGCCCGATGCCTCGCGGACCGGCCGCGTCGCGTCAGTTCGGGAACACCGCGACGGTCGCGGTGAACCCGTGCAGGAAGCTTCGGCCGCCCACCGGCCCGATCTCTCCGGCCGCGAAGAACCCCGCCGTGGGAGCCCCGCGCAACTCGCGTTCGCACCGCCGCCGCATCGTGATCGGGGACGCCGAACATCGAGCTGCCGCGACCGTTGCAGGAGAACACGATCGCTCCAGCGGGCGGCCGGTCGCCCATCGCCTCGACGTGCAGCCGCAGCGCGCGGCGAAAGTCCTCATCGGCCGACTGTGCGTCGCGGGCGTGCAGCCTCAACACCTGTCCCGGACGCACCGACGCCGACACCGCGAGGCTGCCCGAGTCGGGGTCTGCGCCCAGCACGCCCCGCACCAGGAAGTCGCCTTGCTGATAGTCGGGCTTGCCACCATCGATCACGATTCCGATCAGCAGGCCGCCGGCCACCAATGTCCGCTCTCGCGGCGACAGCTCGGAGATGATGTGCTCGACGGTCTCGAGTGCCGGCCGTCCGGCGAGCTCGTTGATCACGTTGCCCTCGCCCGCGGTGATCGTGACCTCGCGTCCGACTGGGGCAGCGCCCTGCGACACGCACGCGAGCATCTCGATCCCGTCCAGCCGCACGCCAACAGCGCCGCTTTCGTGCACCTCGTCGCCGCTGAACACCGCGCCCTGGCCGTCCGGAGTGCGCCCGCTCGAGATGCCGCCGAGGATCGGCACTCCCGGGGCGGCATCGCAGAGCAATGCGAGCGCGGCGTCGGTTGGGAACGAGTAGGGATCGGACAGCAGCAACATCCCGCTCGAGTCCTCGGGGTCCGGCAATCCCTCGATCGTCTGCTCGACACCGTCATCGGTGAGCGTGGCGTGAAACGGAGTGGCGCTGCCTTCGCCGCCGAATGACCCCGCCCACACGGCCACGGCGGTGCCCGTCTCGAGCTCGCGGCCGCCGCCGAGCACGCCACCTGCGCCACAGCCGACAAGCGCCGCCGGTTCCAGAACGCTCGCGACGCCCTCGAGCGTCACCTCCGGCGCCGCGAGGTGCGCGCCACTGGCGAACACCAGCGCCAGATCCGCGGGCTCACCCCCGAGCTGCTCGCCGGCCAACCTGGCCGCCGCAACCCCGGCCGAAAGCGGATCGTGCCCCGCCGATATGCCTGCCCCGACTCTCACCCGCCCGGTCGCGCGCCTTTCGCGATCATCGCTCTACGATACTCCCGCCCAATGGCGCCAGCGGACGTGATCGCCCTGTTCGGTCCGACCGGCGTGGGCAAGACAGACGTAGCGATTGAGCTCGCCGAACGGTTGCGGGAGCGTGGCGAGCGCCCCGTCGCCGTGTCGGCCGATGCGCTTCAGGTGTATTCCGGCCTGGAGCTGCTGACGGGCGCCGCCAACGCCCAGGAGCGCTCCCAGCTCGAGCACCGGCTGATCTCGTTCCTGCCCGTCGACGCGAGCTTCAGCGTCGGGCAGTACTCCGAGCTGGCGCACGCCGAGATCGACGGGGTCCTATCGACCGGAGGACGCCCGATCGTGGTCGGCGGCACCGGCCTGTACCTGCGCGCCGCGCTAACGGAGCTGCGCCTCCGGCCACCCCCGCCGGAGGGGGTCCGCGAGCGCTGGATGGCCGAGCTCGAACGCCGGGGACCGGCCGCGCTGCACACGGTCCTGCGAGAGCGCGCGGCGTGGGCCGCGGACCCGATCGAGCCCACCGACTCCCAGCGGATCGTCCGCGCCCTGGAGCTGCTGGACGCAGGCGAGCTCGAGCCCCCGGAGGGCGAATCGCAGCTGTGGACGAGCGACGTCCGCTATCCGACGCTGCTGATCGGCCTCGTGATGGCCCGCGAGCGGCTGTATGCGCGAATCGACGAACGCGTGGACCAGATGATCCTCGCCGGCGCACCCGAGCAGGTCCGCCGCGCGAACAGCGCCGGAGCGTCGATTACCGCGCGCAAGGCGCTGGGCTTCGAGGATCTGCTCACCGGCGACATCGAGTCGATGAAGCGCCGGACCCGCAATTACGCGCGGCGCCAGCTCACCTGGATGCGCAAGCTCGCCGACGTCAACGTGATCGACATGACGGGCCGGTCGGCGGCCGCCGTCGGCGAGCAGGTGTTCCGTCTATGGGAGAGCTCGTAACGGGACCGGAGCGCGTCACGGCAGCGGCGTGAACGGGTACATCACGATGACCGCGATCGCGATCGTCACGGCCCACGCCCAGATCCAGAGCGGCCGCGGCCTGATCCGTGCGACGAATTGCGCCGCAGCGACGTAGATCCCCGGCATCACGATCACCATGTAGTAGAGGTAGCTCGTCCTGCTGTCGATCACGCTCAGCAGCACGAACGGCACGAAAGTCCCTGCAAACCACGCCAAGCCAAGCAGCTCGACGTCGCTCGCCCCGGATCGGCTCCTGCCCAGAGGGTGCTGGAGCCGCCCACGTGGGCGGCGGAGGCGGGCCCCTCTTCCGATTACCCTCCACGCCGCTGTCGCCAGGCCCGGCAGCCCGACCAGCAGGATCGCCGGGTTGATCATTCCCAGGAAGTGCGCCTGCGGATGCACTCCAAACAGCCCGGGGACCGGCCGCTGCGGGTTGATGTTCAGATACAGGATCGGCTTGATGTCGACGAGCCATCCCCAGGGGTAGGACGCGATCCCCTGGGGCCCGTGCGGGCTGGTCTGATGGGAGCCGTAGTGGAGCAGGTAGCGGATGTGCCCGAACACCCCGCCGCCGACCAGCTTGTCCGCAAGCGGGTCGAACGGCGGCGCGATCACGTCGAGCAGCGCCAGGAGCCCGACGAACACGGCTGCCGCGGCGGCCCCGCACATCGCCACCCGGACAAGCCCCGGTCCCACCGCGCTCCGGTCCCGGTACGCCCGCAGCAGCTCGAGCGCCAGCAGCGCGAGCAGCACGTAGGGCGCGACCTCCTTCGCGCAAGCGCCGACGCCGATCACCGCCCCGGCCAGTAACGGGCGGCCGCGCAGGTACAGGACGGCGGCCCAGATCATCGCCGTCACCGCGTAGATGTCGAGCGTCGCGATCCGCGAGTGGACGAGCAACAGGTTGTCGGCCGCCATCAGCGCCGCGGCGCCCACCGCCACCCAGGGGCCGCCGCCCGCGGAACGCACCAACGCGAACATTCCCAGGATCGCCAGCGAGCCGAGCAGGATGCTCGGCAGCCGCCACGCCAACGGCCCGTCGCCGAACAGCTCGATCGCCCCCGCGATGACGACCTTCGCGAGCTGGGGGTGCTCGGCGTTGGGATCGTCGCCGGACGGGGTGTCGCGGTAATGGGCACCCGGCGGGGGCTCGACGCCGGCGATCACGCGGGCGGCGTTGACGTAGTAGGACTCGTCGAACACCAGCACGTGAGCCGACGCCGACGTGCAGGGCTCATGACAGGGACTGCCGAGAAACGCGACCCGTGCCGCGAGCGAGATCACCGACACCGCGACCAGCGCGGCGATCGGCGTGACCCAGCGCAGGCGGGCGCGCGAGTGGCGTGCGGGTGTTGCGAGGGCGAGCATGAGCGCGAGCGAAGCTACACATACACTGCGGCCGCGTGGAGTTCGAGAAGTGGCAAGCGCTCGGCAACGACTACCTGATCGTCGAAGCCAAGGCGCTCGAGTTCGATTTGACGCCGGCGAGGATCCGCGCGATCTGCGCGCCGCATACGGGCGTGTTCGCCGACGGAATCCTGCTCTTGTCGGCCCCGGACGAGCCGGGCTACGTGGCTCGGATGCGGATCTTCAACCCCGACGGCTCCGAGGCCGAGCTGTCGGGAAACGGTGCTCGCGAGGCGATCCTGTACCTGAGGCGCCGTGGCTGGACCGACCAGGATTCCTTCGCGATCCAGACCGCGGCCGGCCCGATCCGCCCGACGATCACCTCCGAGACCGAGTGCACGGTCGACATGGGCCGCGCGCGTCTGCAAAGCGACGACTACCCGTCAGGGGCCCCGGACGGGCGCGGGGAGCTGACCGCGGACGGCCGAGCCTGGAGCTTTCAGCACGTCCAGGTCGGCAACCCGCAATGTGCGATCGCGGTCGACGACGAGCAGGTGCTGTCCTCGCTTGACCTGCCGTCGATCGGCCCGGCGCTCGAATCCCACGAGCTGTTTCCCAACCGCACGAACGTGTCGTGGTTTGCCGTGCGCGACCCCCACACGATCCGGGTGCGGATCTTCGAGCGCGGGGTGGGGGAGACCTCGGCCAGCGGCACCGGGGCCACCGGCGCCGCCGTGGCGCACGTCCTCGCCGGTGGACGTTCACCCGTGACTGCCGTCCTGGACGGCGGCGACCTCGTGGTCGAGGTGGGGGAGGACCTCGAAATAACCTTGAGCGGCTGGGCAGTGCCCGTGTTCGCGGGCCGCCTGTCCGACGACTTCATAAAGGAGCTGCATGCGACCCAGTAGGCGCCTCGAGCGAATCCCGCCATACCTGTTCGCCGAGCTGGAGCGCAAGGTCGCCGCCAAGCGCGCCGCCGGAGTCGACGTGATCAGCCTCGGAATCGGCGATCCGGACACCCCGACGTACCCGCCGATCGTCGAGGCTGCGCAACGGGCGGTAGCCGACCCGAGCACGCACACGTACCCGAGCAACCGCGGACGCAAGGAGTTTCGCGACGCCGTTGCCGCGTTCTACGCGCGACGGTTCGACGTGCGCCTGGACGCCGATACCGAGGTGATGTCGGCGATCGGCGCCAAGGAGTGCATCTTCAACCTCAACCTCGCATTCCTCGATCCCGGTGACGTCGCGCTCGCGTCGGACCCGGGCTACCCGGTGTACACGGGCGGGCCGCTGCTCGTCGGCGGCGAGCCCGTGCTGATGCCGCTGGTCCCCGACAAGGGCTTTGCTCCGGACCTCGACGCGATCCCCGGCGACGCGCTGTCCCGGGCGCGGCTGATGTTCCTGAACTACCCGAACAACCCGACCGGCGCGATCGTGCCCGGCGGGCTGTTCGAGGAGGTCGTCGAGTTCGCCCGCACCCACGGGATCCTCGTCGTCCATGACAACGCCTACAGCGAGACGACGTACGACGGCTACGTCGCGCCGTCGTTCTTGCAGACCCCTGGGGCCAAGGAGGTCGGCGTCGAGGTGTTCTCGTTGTCCAAGGGCTACAACATGACCGGGTGGCGCTGCGCGGCGATCGTCGGCAACGCCGACGCGATCGAGCTCTACTGGCGTCTGAAGTCAAACATCGACTCCGGGAACTTCGACGCCGTCCAACTCGCCGGAGCGGCGGCACTCGCGCCCGAGGTGGACCCGTACGTGCGGGAGATGAACGAGGTCTATCGCCGCCGGCGCGACCTGGTGTGCGACGCGCTCGCGCAGGCGGGTGTCAACGTGACGCCTCCGAAGGGCACGATCTACATCTGGGCGCCGATCCCGCCGGGGTTCGATTCGGCGGCGGCGTACTGCGAGCACGTGCTCGAGCACGCCGCCGTCGTGATCTCGCCCGGCGGGGCGTACGGCACCAGCGGCGAGGGCTTCTTCCGGATCTCGCTGACGACTCCCGACGACCGACTGCTCGAGGCCGTCGAGCGCATCCGCCGGCTGTAACAGCGCCTACTTCACGACACGGAAGCTGTGCATCGCGCTGAGGACCTCGCAGTGGGGTGCCTGGCACAGCGGTGCGGTGTACTGGGCCTGCCAGTAGTACTTACCGGGCGTCTCGTTCCACACGCCGGGAAAGTCGAACTGCGCCTTGTAGGTGAAGACGCCGGGCTTGACCTGGCGGAACTTGACGAACGTGCACTTGGAGTTGCAGCCCTTGGGGAAAGGCTTAAGCAGGATCCCACGCGCGACTGCCTTGCGTGACGGCCCGATCGCCGCGTACAGGGCGTGCTCTCCGGCTGGTAGATGAACGTTCACGCGCAACACGATGTGCCCGGCGTGAACGCTCTTGCCGTTGCCGGGCGACTTGAGCGCGGGACGGGGGAACGACGCGGCGAGCGCGACCGCCGCGGCCACCAGCGAGCCCGCGAGCACGACGGCGAGCACTACCGGGACCGTTCGTCCTAGACGGTGAAACATGATGCGCCTCCTCTTATCTCTTCGGCCGCGGGCGGGACGATAGTCATTACCATCAGCTTTGTGCAACGTAGCCGTGGCGGCCGTAACCAGGCCTCATCTCAGAACATCGCTAACGGACAGCGCCCGCGCGGACGGGCGCGTCAGCGTGCCTACATGATCGCCGCGCTGCCCGACGGCGAGCCTGGGCAGCTCACCGAGCTGCGCGAGCTGCTCCGTACGGCCGGCGTCGCCGATGTCGGCGAGATGGTCCAGCGTCGCGAGCATCCCCATCCAAACAGCTACCTGGGACCCGGCAAGGTGGACGAGCTCAAGAGCGAGCTGGCGAGCTCCGACGCCAACCTCGTCGCCTGCGACGACGAGCTGTCGCCGCGCCAGGAGCGCAATCTCGAGGCGGCGCTCGGGGTGCCGGTGATCGACCGCACGGCGATCATCCTCGACATCTTCGCCTCCCACGCGCACAGCGCCGAGGGCAAGCTTCAGGTCGAGCTCGCCCAGCTCGAATACAACCTGGCGCGGATGCGGGGCCTGTGGTCGCACCTGGAGCGACTCGGAGCGGGGCGCATCGACGGCGGTATCGGAACCCGAGGACCGGGCGAGACGCAGATCGAGACCGACCGCCGGCTGGCCCGCGACCGGATCTCGGCGCTGAAGCGAAAGCTCGAGCACGTCGCCTCCAGCCGTTCTGTGATGCGCGCCGAGCGCGAACGCGCGCATCTGCCACGGGTGGCCCTTGCCGGGTACACGAACGCCGGCAAGTCGACGCTGCTCAACGCGCTCACCGGCGCGACGATCGGCGTCGGGGACCGCCTGTTCCACACCCTGGACCCGACCACCCGCGTCATGCACACCGGCGGGCGCGACTACCTGATGACCGACACCGTCGGGTTCATCCGCAAGCTTCCCCACCAGCTCGTCGACGCGTTCGGCGCGACGCTCGAGGAGACGCGGCTCGCCGACCTGATCCTGCACGTGGTCGACGCCTCGGTCGACGAGGACGAGATGATCGCGATGATCCGCGCGGTCGAGGACGTGCTGCAGGAGATCGGCGCCGCCGAGGTCCCGCAGCTGCTGGTGCTGTCCAAGGCCGACCGGATCGACGAGGAGCGCCGGACCGAGCTCGAGAACCGCCACCGCGACGGCGTGCTGGTGTCGGCTATGAGCGGCGAGGGCATCGAGGCGCTCGCGCAGCGCATCGAGGAGGAGTTCGCGCGGACGCTGCGCGAGATCGAGCTGCTGATCCCCTACGACGAGGGCGGCCGCCTGGCCGAGCTGCACGAGATCGCCGGCGACCTCGAGCGGGAGGAGACCCCCGAGGGGGTCAAGGTGGTGGCACGGCTTCCGGCCTCGCTGGCCGGCCGCTACGAGCCGTTCGCGCTCAGCGCCCGTCGGTGATGAGCCTCCGAGTGCGGCGGGTCGACCCGCGGGCGGTGTTGCCGACCCGCGCCTACGCAGGCGACGCGGGCCTCGACCTGTACGCGCTCGACGACTCCGTGCTGGGTCCCGGCGAGCGGGCCAGCGTCCGGACCGGAATCGCAGTCGAGATCCACGAGGGCCAAGCGGGGCTCGTGCTGCCGCGCTCGGGGCTCGCCAGACGCCACGGGATCTCCGTGGTCAACGCCCCCGGCCTGATCGACGCCGGCTACCGCGGCGAGGTCCAGGTGCTGCTGCTGAACACCGACCGCGCGACGCCGTTCTCGATCGCGGCGGGCGACCGGATCGCTCAGCTGGTGATCGTCAGCGTGCACACGCCGCAGGTGGTCGAGGTGCAGGAACTGGCGCTGTCCGAGCGCGGCTCGGGCGGCTTTGGCTCGAGCGGCTCCTGACTCCGTCCGGCGGTCGCGCCGGTCAACCGCCGCCGTCGGACGGCTTGATCAGCCCGTGGGCGATCAGGAACTTGCGGGCCACGGCGTCCGGATCCTGATGTGAGACCTCCACGGCGGCGTTGAGGCGTCGCATCGCCCCCAGCGTCAGCAGTGAGCTGACCTTGTCGATCGTCGCGGCGAACACCGGGCCCTCGACGTCGAGCAGCCTGGGCGAGGCGACGGGCACGACGTTGCCCCACCCCAGCGCGTGGTGGGGGTCCTTGAGCAGCCTGTAATCGCCGGAGGTCAGCTCGCCGTCGGTGGTGTTGACATCCGCCGCCTGGACGGTGCCCTGGGTCAGCGCCTGGTACTGGCTGCCGAGGTCCAACGGCTTGAACGTGGCCGGCGCGAATCCGTAGGCCTGTTCGAGCTGGGGCAGGCCGTTGGGACCCTGCTGAAACTGGGGCGGAGCCCCGAGCGTGAGCGTCGGCGCCACCTTTTGCAGGTCGCGCACCGTCAACAGGCGATGCTCGAGCGCGTACTGCGCCGTCACCCCGATCGCGTCGGTGTTGCTGAACCGCGTCGGGTTGAGCAACTCGAGGCCGTGCGCGAGCGCATAGTGCTGCGCGGCCTGGTAGGCCTTGGCCGCCGTCTTGAACCCATGCCGGTAACCGGCCACCGCCGTGTTCCACGTCTGCAGGTACTCGGGGTACATCGCCAGCCGGCCGCTCTGCAGCGCCTTCAGCGTCACCTCGGTGGGTCCGATGTTGCGGTTGAGCATGACCTTGAAGCCCTTGGCGGCCAGCGCCTGGTAGTACAGCTCTCCGAGCACGAACTGCTCGGTCGTGTTCTTGTCGCCGATCGTCACCAGCGGCTTGCCGGTCCCCGGCGACGTGGTGGTCGCCTGAGGCGACGACGCCGGCGTGTCGGTGGTGCCGGCGCCGGAGCTACCGCCACACCCGCCGATCGCGACGAGCGCAATGATCGCCGCTGCCGTCCCGGCCGCTGTCGCCCTGGTCGCCGTCCGGGAGGCGCCGCGGACCATCCGCCTCATACTCCCGCCGCCCGGAGCGCATCGGCGTGCGCGGCGCCCTCGAGCTCGTCGTCGAGTTCCTGCAGCGGTGCCTCCGAGCCCAGCGCGGCTCCGATCAGCCAGTCGGCAAACCAGGCGTTCTTTGGTAACAGCGGGCCGTGGAGATAGGTGCCGATCACGTTGCCGGCGCGCACGCCCTCGTGTCCGTCGGCGCCGTTGTTGCCGTGCCCGGACAGGACGCGACCCAACGGCTCCGTGCCGGGCCCCAAATGCGTGCGCCCGCCATGGTTCTCGAAGCCGGCGAGGACCCGTCGATCTCCGGGCTCGAGCTCGACCTCGATCGCAACGTTCCCGATCAGCCTGGGTCCGCTCTCGCGGACGGTCACGAGGTCGACGAGCTCGACGCCGGGCAGCCTCTCGTCGTCGAGCTGGTAGGAGCTGCCGAGCAGCTGATAGCCGCCGCACACGGCGAGGATCACGCCGCCGCGCGCCGCGACCGCGTGCAGCGCATCGCGCTTGACCTGGGCCAGGTCCAGGGCACACAGGCGCTGGTCGCGATCCTGGCCCCCGCCGATGTAGTACAGGTCGGCTCCGTCCGGGTCGAGCTCGTCACCGAGCCCGCTGGACTGGAGCTCGAAGCCGATCCCGCGCCAGCGGCAGCGCCGCTCGAGCAGCAGCAGGTTGCCGCGATCGGCATAGATGTTCATCAGGTCGGGGTACAGCGCGCAGACGCGCAGCACGGGTTGCTCAGGCACGCAGCAGCACCACCTCGCTGCCGACGTAGTCGTCGGTCGCCGCGACGGCGGCGCGCCCGGCCGGATGCAGCCCTGCGGCTTGCGCCTCGGACTCGAGCTCGTTGCCCGTCAGGCGGTCGAGCCGGATCACGTCCTGCTCGACCGAGCGCGATCCCGACGCGCTGATCCGCTCGCGCCGGCGCTCGAGCAGGAAGCCTTCGCGATCGGCGCGCACCGCCGTCGGCAGGCTCGAGTACACGACCCCGTCGACCTCACGGATGTCGGGAAGCGGGGCGAGCCCGCCGTCGACGACCTCGAACAGGTCGAGCTCCGGGGCGATCGCGACCGCCAGCAACCCGCCGGGCTGCAGGTGCCGCCTGGCGCACTCCAGGAACGCGCGCCGGCCGCCGGCTCCGCCGAGCAGCTGGATGGTCTGCATCGGGACGATGCACAGAGCAAACCGCCGTCCCAGATCGAACTCCCGCGCATCTGCGGTGATCGCGGTGACGGTCAGCTCGCCGGCGCGCCGTGCGAGCTCTGCGACGAGCGCCGCATCATGGTCGAGCGCCACGACCTCGTGGCCACGGCGAGCGAGGTCGAGCGCGATTCGGCCGGTGCCCGCGCCGACGTCGAGGACCGGGTCGCCGTGGTCGTCAGCGAGCGAACGCCACAGAGAGAGATCCTGGGCGTAGCCACCGCATTCGACGTCGTGCCAGATGACGCTCATCGACCGCGCTCCCAGAACTGCGCCACGTGCCCTCGCGATGCGAGCTCATCGCGCAATTGGAGCAGCGCAGTGTATGTCGGAAGCACGAACAGCCGTCCCGACGACGCTGCGCCCAGGGCCGCGTCGAGCGCGGTCGGCAGGTCCGCGACGACGCGGATGCGCTGCACCGGAACGCCGGCGTACTTCAGGCGCAGCGCGAGCTCCGCCGCACGCGTCCCGGCGCAGGTGACCGTGCCGACCGAGGACGCCAGCAGCTCGAAGTCAGCGTCCCACACCCACGAGACGTCCCTGCCGTCGGCGGTGCGGTCGTTGAGGATCGCGAGCACGTCCAGCTCTCCAGGCTCGAGCGCGAGCGTGCGCAGGATCTCGTTGGCCCCGGCGGGGTTCTTGATCAGCAGGATCGACAGCTCGGTGGCGCCGATCCGAACCCGCTCGGCGCGCCCGAACGCGGCGGTGACGCCGCCGAGGCCTTCGGTCACCTTGGCGGGCGGCGTATCCAGCTCGAGGCACAGCGCCGCAGCTCCCAAGGCGTTGTAGACGTTGTAGAGCCCCGGTAGCGGCAGCTTGACGGCGAGCGAGTCGGTGGGGGTGCGGATCTCAAAGCTCGACCCGCGCGTGCCGTCGAGCGAGATCCGCTCGGCCGCGACCTTCGGGGCCGGGCGCTCCTGACCACAGTTGGGGCAGCGATAGCGGCCGAGGTGGCCGAGGTAGATCGCCTCGTAGCTGTACGCGGCGCCGCAGCGCCGGCAGTGCTTTGAGTCCGACGCGTGCTGCATCTCGGGCATCGCCACCGACGGATCCTCGACGCCGAAGTAGGTGACGTTCGGGGCGTGGCGACCGAGGTCGGCGATCAGCGGGTCGTCGGCGTTGAGCACCAGTCGCGCGGTCGGCGGCAGTGCTGCGACGACGGCGGCCCAGCGGTCGGCGATCGTCTCGAGCTCGCCGTAACGGTCGAGCTGATCGCGAAACAGGTTGCCCAGGAGCACCGCGCGCGGCTGCAGCTGCGGCGTGATCTGGTCAAGCCAGAACTCGTCGATCTCGAACAGGCCGAGGTCGCCGGAGATGTCGTCACCGCGGCGGGCGGCCGACAACAGCGTCGAGGCGACGCCCCCGGCCATGTTCGCGCCCGCGCGGTTGTGGACCAGGGACACGCCGGCTCGCTCGAGCACCGAAGCGATCATCGCGGTCGTCGTGGTCTTGCCGTTGGTCGCGGACACGACCACCGATCCCTGCGGGAGGCGCCCCGCAAGCTCGGAGATCGCCTCCGGCTCGAGCGCCATCAGCACCTTGCCCGGCAGGCTTGTGCCACCGCCCCGCCCGGCGCGGCGGGCCAGGCCGCCGACGGCGCGGGCGGTCGCGAGCTTGACGCGCAGCAGCGTCATTGCGGCACGATCACCTTCACGGCGCCCGGCAGCACCCCGACGGTCGCGGGGAGCTCGGCGATCGGGTCGCCGTCGGCGTACATCGTGAACGGCCGGTCGGCCGCGACCACCACCTCCCGCGCACGCGAGACCTGAACGGCGCGCTGGCGTACGTGCTCGCCCTTGAACACACTCGGCAGCAGTCGCAGGAATCGCAGCTTGGGCACGTCCGACACCGTCACCACGTCGAGCGTCCCGTCGTCCAGCGATGCGCTGGGCGCCATCAGCATTCCGCCGCCGTAGGCTCCGGAGTTCGCCACCGCGACCGTGTAGCCGCTCAGCGTTCTGGGCTCGCCCCCGTCAAGCGTCACCTCGAACCGCGCCGGACGCCAGCCCGCGAGCGCGCGCAGCGCGCCGTATGCGTACACGAGGTTGCCCCGCACGAGCTTGGTCTCGTTCGCGATGCGGTTGGCATCGGAGTCAAATCCGCAGCTGGCGATGCTGATGAACGTCCGGTCGTTGACCACTCCCAGATCGAGCTCGCGCACGACGTTCGCCGCGAGCACCGCGCACGCGGCGACCGGGTCCAGCGGGATCCCCAGCACCCGCGCGAAGTCATTGCCGCGGCCTCCAGGGAGCACGCCGAGGACGCCGCTCGAGTGCTTCAGCGCGCCCGCGACGGCGCTGATCAGCCCGTCTCCACCGAGCGTCGCTGTGATCTCGCCGGCGGCCGTCGCCGCGACCGCCAGTTCGCCGGCGTGCTCGAGACTGCGGGTTTGCTGCACCCTGTGCTCGATACCGAGACGGTCGAGCTCGGCCTGGACGTCGGGGAGTGCGCGTCCGGCGCGGCCGCCGCCGGCCGACGGGTTGACGACCAGGCAGGCCTTCACGAGGCGACGAGTAGGGAGTGGAGGTCGTCGGCGATCTTGACCGGCGCCGGGTCCTCGGCCGCTTGCGCCTGCGCACGGTCCGAGACCCCCGTGAGCACGATCGCCGCATCGAGACCGGCCGCCGCCGCCCCGGCCAGGTCGGCGTCGAGCCTGTCTCCGACGACCAGCGTCCGGCCACCGTCGAGACGGTCCAGCGCGGTCAGGAAGATCTGGGGTTCCGGCTTTCCGACCGCAAGCGCGGTCCGCTGGGTCGCGTACTCGAGCGCGGCTACGATCGCACCGGTTCCCGGCGCGATCCCGTCGCCGGTCGGGAACGTGCGGTCGCGGCAGGAGGCGATCATGTCGGCGCCGCCGAGCACGGCCTGGATCGCATCTTTGAGGTCGTCGAAGCGCAGGTCGTCGTGGCCGGCGATCACGACCACGTCGGCCTCCCTCGCGCGGGGAGTGCCGTTAAGGATGCGGTGGCCCGCGTCGGACACGTGGCGGAAGATCGCGGGCGAGCCGATCACGTACGCGCCGATCCCCTTCGGACGTTCGGCGAGCACGTACTGGATCGCGCCTCCGGCGCTGACGACCTCCTCGAGCGAAGCCTGCACGCCGAGCGACCACAGCTTGCGGACGTACTCCTCCGGAGAGCGACGGGCGTCGTTTGTGACAAATGCCACGTTCTTCCCGGCCGATCGCAGTTCGGAGACGGCCTGCGCTGCTCCGGGGGTGAGGGCGTCACCGACCCAGACGCAACCGTCGAGGTCGAGCAGAACGTTGTCGTACTGGGAGAGAAGCGAGGTGAGCGGCATGGGGCGGGGTTGCCCCTGATTATGGCCGCGGGCGCCGCTCAGGCAGGGGGAGAGTGAGTGGGCGGCCCCGCCATCGCGCCTGACACGTGACGCGATGGCGGGGTTCGCCACGGATCCGGACGGACTGCGGCCAAGCGGCCCGCTCCGGAGGTCCTCTCGGATTCGTCACCCCTCAAGTCGGGTCTCCGGGGCCGCGTCTTGACGCGTCCAGACGGCGGTGGACGTTTGTTGAGCGCAGAAGCGCTCGGGCCGATCAAGAGCCCATGGGTAGTACACGCGAGACGCAGCGCGTGCGCGTCCGGACGCCCGGGCGCGATCTGATGCTCGTCTATGGAGTCGCGCTTGCAGCCGTGATCGGGGTCGCGGTGCTGACCGTCGACGACGCGAACTGGAACGTCGCCGAGCTTGTGGTGCTCGCGACGCTGACGATCATCAGCGGGCTCACCTCAGTTCAGGTGGGCGGATCGAGCCGCATCAGGATCTCGGGGGAGGCTCTGGGCCTGATGCTCGCCGTGGCTCTGCTCGGAGGTGCGCCGGCGTGCCTGCTGGCCGCCACAACGATCCTCGTCGGCTGGCTGAAAACGCGCGAGAAGGTCCACTACCTACGCAACAACCTCGTCGTCTACATGGCGCTGATGCTCGCCGGCGGCCTTTGGTTTCGCGCGGCGACCGGGATCCTGCACACCGGCCCCCACGAGATCGACTACTACGCCCTGGCGTTCGCGACGTTCATGGCGCTGGAGTTGTTGAACTTCATCCTTGTCGTCGGCTATCAGTGCTACCTGGACCGAAGCTCGCTCGCGTCCAAGTTCGCCGACGTGCTGCTGCCGCTTCTGCCGGCGGAGTTGTTCTCGGTCGCACTGACCGTCGCCACGCTGTTCGTCACGGTCGAGGTCGGCACGATCGGCCTGGCGCTCGTGGCGATCGTGCTGGTCATCTTCCAGTACCTCGTCGCCGAGCTGCTGACGTCCAAGCGTCGCGGCGAGGAGCTCCAGCGGGTCGCCAGGACCGACGAGCTGACCGGCCTTGCCAATCGCGAGCGTTTCAGGGTGCGGCTCGCCGAGCGGATCGATCGCGCCCGGGAGGCGGATGAGTCGTTCGCGGTGATGCTCCTGGACCTCGACCGCTTCAAGGAGATCAACGACACGCTCGGCCACCACTACGGCGATCAGCTCCTGCGCGAGCTCGGGCCGCGCCTGGTCGACTGCGTCGGACCCGACGGGCTGGTGGCCCGGATGGGCGGCGACGAGTTCGCGATCCTGCCCGCCGAGCAAACCGACGATCCCGAGGTGCTCGAGGAGATCGCGCAAGCGCTCACCGCGACCGTTCAGCAGCCCACGGTGATCGAGGAGATGACGCTCCAGGTCGGGGCGAGCGTCGGCATCGCGCGGTACCCGGTCGACGGCGATGATTCGCACGCGCTGCTGCGCCGTGCGGACGTCGCTATGTACACCGCCAAGGACGGCCACCACGGCGTCAAGCTCTACGCCGCCGAGTCAGACCACAACTCGGTTCACCGGTTGAGCGTGATCAGCGACTTCCAGCGGGCGCTGGAGCGCGACGAGCTGGTCGTGCACTACCAGCCGATCGTCGACGTGCGCGGCGCCGAGGTCCGCGGCGCCGAGGGCCTCGTCCGCTGGCAACACCCCGAGCATGGCCTGCTGCCGCCTGGCGCGTTCATCGCTGCCGTGGAGCAGACCGGCCTGATCGGCCCGCTGACTCGCCACGTGCTCGAGCGCTCGATCGCCCAGTGCGCGACCTGGCGCACCGATGGCAACGACTTGTCGGTGGCCGTCAACCTGTCGGTCCGAAACCTCCTCGACCCGGGCCTGCCCGGTCAGATCTCGGCGCTTCTGGACATCTATGGTCTCCCGGCCGCTGCGCTGCAGCTGGAGATCACCGAGAGCATGATCATGTCCGACCCCGAGCGCGCGCTGGCGATCGTCGGTCGCCTGTCAGAGCTCGGGGTGCGCCTGTCGGTCGACGACTTCGGCACCGGCTACTCGTCGCTTGCCAACCTCAAGCGCCTGCCGATCGACGAGCTCAAGATCGACCGCAGCTTCGTCTCGCCGATGATGGAAGACGAGAGCGATCTGATCATCGTGCGCTCGACGATCAACCTCGGCCACGACCTCGGCCTGACGGTGATCGCCGAGGGCGTCGAGGACGAGCTGACGCTCAAGCGCCTGGCGACGCTGGGCTGTGACCTCGCGCAGGGCTATCACCTCAGCCGTCCGCTCGCCCCTGACGCGTTCGCGGCTTGGGTTTCGGCCAACGCTCCGGCCGCCGCCGCGTAGCGCCGTCTAGAACAGCGCCGCCTGGGCCGGGGGCACAGGCCCCTCCAGGCAGTCCGGGCCGTCGTAGCGTGCGTCGTTGACCGCGAGGCCGACCGCGCGCAGAGCCACATCGGAAGGGGAGAGGCCGACGGCGAGCTCCTTGAGGTGCTCGCGCGGCGTGGAGGCATCGAGCCAGGCGGCCTCGTAGTCGGGCTCGAGGATCACCGGCATGCGGTCGTGCAGCGGCGCGATCGTCTCGTTGGCGGGGACGGTCAGGATCGCGCACGATCGGATCTTCTGCTCGTCGTCGCCGTACCAGATCG
Organism: uncultured Solirubrobacterales bacterium; assembly: GCA_963725925.1. Lineage (GTDB taxonomy): Bacteria > Actinomycetota > Thermoleophilia > Solirubrobacterales > Solirubrobacteraceae > Palsa-465. Next base: position 142,543 of record CAVSAY010000013.1, on the reverse strand, counting down.
ACCACAGTCCCGCGAACGCGAACAGGCCGCCGTCGGCGCGGGTTATGTGAAACGGCTGCTTGGGCGCGCGGCGGCCCTCGCCGCTCGCGGCGGGATCGGCACGCCATTCGTAGAAGCCGTCGGCCACGATCAGGCACCGGTAGCGCTCGAAGGCACGCTTGAAAGCCGGCCGCTCATCTGCGGTCTCCAGCCTCGCGTTGATCATCTTCAGGCCCGTGTCCGGGCCCTTGGCCCAGGTCGGCACCAGACCCCAGCGCAGCAACTCACCGCGTGGCGCGCCCTCGCGGTCGGTGGTGACGGCAAGCACGTCGTCGCCCGGAGCGACGTTGTAGCGGCGGCGGATCTCGATCTCTTCGCCGACTGGGAAGCGCGCCCTGATGTCAGCTGGATCGGGCGTCGCGAGCGTGTAGCGCCCGCACATTAGTGTGGCACTACCGCTGTGAGCCGGCGGCGATCTGCTCGGATCGCTTCGCCTTGGCGCGTTTCTGCCGGCGTCTGCCGATGAATGCGAGCACCCCGACCGCGATCGCGACGAGCACGAACCCGTAGAAGATCGAGAGCTGCACGGAGATCCCGCCGAAGATCTGGCCGATGCCGTAGACGATGCCGAAACCCAGCGCGAGGATCAGCACCACCAGGACGATGATCAGCACGATCCCCCGGACCCGGGCAAACGTGCCCGCGCTCTTGGGCGGCATGACCAGTCCGAGGAACCTCAGCCCGCGCAGCTGGCGCGTCGTGGGCGCCTCGACGCCGAGGCGCTCGGCGGCTCGCTTGAGGTCGTCCGGGCGCCGCTCTGCCAGCGCCAGCGATGCGTCGGCCATCCGGCGCAGCTGCAGGCGCTCCTGCGGCCGGGCCGCGGCGAGCGCCCGCTGGAAGTGGGCCCGGGCCGCCTTGGCGTCGTAGCGCTCTGCGGCGCGAGCGCCGAGAATCGCCTGCGCGGCGGACTTGTAGCGGGTCTCGGCCTCGAGCTCGTCGTCGGAGCGGCTCTCCAGCTGCTGCATAGCGGCGAGCTGGCTCTTCTGCTCCATCCGGACGGTGCGCTGCTGCTTGGCCATTTCGTTAATGAGTCTAGTGCGGGAAGGGCGCCAGGAGATCAGTCGTCTTGCGGAACTAGCTCCCGTCTTCCCGGGGTAGCGTGCGGCCATGCGGCGCGAGACTGAACACTCATTTTCCTCGAGCGCCTCGGCGTCGCTCGCGCCGTCCCGGCCGCAGGCGACGCGTGGCGAGCAAGAGCGACCCCGTTCTGCGACTAGTCATGTCCCGTCTCCTCGAACCGCGCAATCCTAAACAGCACTGTTTCTATCTGCTCGCGGGCTCACGAGCAAGCATGATTTCGATACCAGGGACTCGACCAGTGACCTCACAGGCTCGACGGATCGGGATAGGCGCGACAGTGACGGCGATAACGACCCGACACCAGGAGGTCAGATGAGTACCGACGCAAGCAGCGCTGCGTCGACGGACGCGGTGAAGCCGGGGAGCGTCGACATGGGGCTCGAGGTCGTCACGTTGCCCGTCGCCGATGTCGATCGGGCAAAGGCCTTTTACGAGGGGCTCGGATGGCGCCTTGACGCCGACATCGTCGCCGGCGATGCCTTCCGCGTGGTCCAGTTCACGCCGCCGCACTCGCAGTGCTCGATCCACTTCGGAATCGGGCTCACATCGTCAGCGCCAGGATCGGTCGACAGGATGATCCTCGCGGTCAAGGACATCGACGCCGCCCGCAACGAGCTGGTCAGCCGCGGCGTCGACGTCAGCGAGGTCGCAGACATGCATCCGCCGGGCGCCGACACGTCAGCGCGGTCGTACTTCCTATACGCCTCGTTCAAGGATCCCGATGGAAACGGCTGGCTGCTGCAGGAGATCACCGAGCGGCTGCCCGGCCGGGAATGGGAGGACTGACATGGGCGACGTTGCGGCTCTGGCAGATCTGTTGCACGAGGCATCGATCCATCACGGCGACTTCGAGGCGGTCGCGCCGCCGCATCACTGGTGGGACTGGTACGCGGCCTACATGGACGCCCGCCAGGACGGAAGCAGCTCCGACGACGCGATCGGGTCGGCCAATCGCTACATGGCCGACGTCAAGCACATCGTCGTGCCGGCCTGACGCCGGCCACGATCGGCGCACTGGAGACCCCGCATCAGCGCGGGGTCTTCATTGTCTGGCCCGATTTCTGCCTATCGGTAGACATAAGGCTGATTATCGAGCATTGAAGTAGGGCTTCGAGAGGCGCGACACCGAGCGCCGCCGGCTACTCCGCTCCACTACCTCAGGTGGGCGGCCCGGCCTCATAAGGCAGGCGACGGACGATCTGAGGTAGCGGCGCGCCCCGAAGACTGGGCTGCCGCCCGATGTGCAGAGGTGGGTCTTAGACGCATGCTGCTCGCATGCTCGATACGCCCACCGCTTCGCAAGGAGATCACATGCTTTCGACCGTCTCCCGGCACGTCCGCCACAACGTGGTCGGATACTTGGCGCTGTTCGCCGCCCTCGGCGGCACGTCCTACGCCGCCGCACAGCTTCCGAGCGGGAGCGTCGGCACGCCGCAGCTGAGAAACGCCGCGGTCACCGCGGCGAAGGTCAAGCCCCACTCGTTGCTCGCAAGCGACTTCGCCGGTGGACAGCTGCGGCCCGGCCCCCAAGGGGCACGCGGCCTCAGCGGCCCGCAGGGAACGCCCGGGGCAGCCGGCCCGCAGGGGGCGCGGGGTCCGGCCGGCCCGCAGGGTCCCGCCGGGCAGGACGGGGCACGGGGCTCCGAAGGACCGCAGGGGCCACAGGGTCCCGCCGGGACGCAGGGCCCGAAAGGGGACTCAGGCACGGCTCACACCACCCTCGCGCAGAGCACGACCGTCGTCGAGCCGGGCACCTCCGCCGCTCTGAATGTGACCTGCCCTGCGGGTACGACTGTTACCGGCGGAGGCTTCATCGCCGCTCCAGGCCTTGTGGTCGAGGTGAACTCGCCCGACCCGGGCAATAACTCATGGGACCTTACGGTGGATAACCCGTCGTCTTCCGTCGCGTTTCAGGCGTTCGTCCGGGCCGAGTGCGCCTCGTGACGGCCCGCCTCGGCCGCCCGTCGGCGTCTGTTTGTGGCCAGATCACAATGCGCTGCTCGTCCAGATTGACGTGGGATGTGAAACGGCGCTATATCCGACGTTTCACGCCCCACGTCCCTCGAAAACGCCTTAGGGCCGGGTCGGCGTGGTCACGAGTTGTGTGCGACACACAAATTCGCGCGATTTTGGAACGGCGTCGGTAGATCCGGTCCCGCGGAATCTCGAGCCGCCGGTTGGCTGGATCGTCTTGCGGCACGCTCGGAACGTAAAGCATTAGGGAGCCTTAGACCGCTGCACCAGCCCCACCCTCCCGCCCTTCATCCGATCCGGATGATGCTCCAGGCCACGCCCTGTATCAGGGTGAGCGGTCACGACCGGTCAGGCTCAGGCGAACGGAAATTCACCGGTGATCCGGAGGATCGCTGCCGTCGCTGCCGTCGCCGTCGCGGTCGTTGCGGTTGTACTGATCCTCCTCGGTAGCGGCAGCAGCTACCGGGTCAAGGCGGTCTTCATCAACGCCAGCCAGATCGTCACCGGCGACCAGGTCCAGGTCGGCGGCAATCCGGTCGGCAGCGTCTCGAGCATCTCGCTGACCCCGAACGGCCAGGCGCAGCTGACGCTGACGATCACCAACTCGGCGTTCATGCCGCTGAAGCAAGGCACCGAGGCGACCGTGCGCCAGACCTCCCTCTCCGGCGTCGCCAACCGTTATGTAGACCTGCGGCTCGGCCCCGCGACGGCGCCGTCGATTCCCGACAACGGCGTCATCTCCACCAGTAACACGACGAGCGCGGTCGACCTCGATCAGCTGTTCAACACGCTCAATGCGCCCACGTTGAAGGGCCTGCAGGACGTGATCCAGGGGTCGGCATCGCAATATGTGGGTCGCGGCAAGCTCGCCCGGGCCGGGTGGGCGTATCTGAACCCGGCGATCGCCTCCAGCGCGGCTCTGTTCGCCGAGATCGATCGCGACACGGGCAACTTCACGAACTTCGTCGTCCAGTCGGGCAAGCTCGTGACGACGCTGTCGCAGCGCAGCACCGACCTGAGCGGGCTGGTGTCGAATCTGGCGACGACCACAGAGGCGCTCGCGTCGCAGCGGACCGCGCTTGCCCAGTCGCTCCAGCGCCTCCCCGGGTTCATGCGGCTCGCGAATCGCACGTTTGCCAACGTCCGCACCGCGCTCGACGTCCTCACGCCGCTGGTCAACGCGACCAAGCCGGTCGCGCCCAAGCTCGAGCAACTACTGATCCAGCTCGAACCGCTCGCCAAGGACGCCGTACCGACGGTTCACGACCTGGCGCAGGTGATCAGCCGTCCCGGCCCCAACAACGACGCGATCGACCTGACCAACCTCGGCGAGCCGCTCGCCGCCGCAACCGTCCGCGACGTCAAGGCCAACGGGAAGAAGCGACAAGGCGCATTCCCGCAGACGGTCACCGCGCTCAACGACTTCATCCCCGAGCTGGCCACCGCCCGCCCGTACGCGGTCGATCTGACCGGCTGGTTCGAGGGCTTCTCCCACCCCGGGACGATCGACGCCAACGGCGGCGCCAGCCGCGTGGCGGCGACGCTGGGTGTGCTGTCGGCCACCGACGGCAACCTGCTGGGCTCGCTGCCGCTTTCACAGCAGATCTCCGAGGTGATCCGGTTGCTCACCGGCCCCGGTGGCGGGCTGACCGCGTTCCAGGGAGACCGCTGCCCCGGTTCGATCGAGCGCGGCGGTCTGTTCTTCCCCGAGAGCGGGTTCCCGTGTAACCCGAGCCAGGTGCCGACGGGTCGATGAGACGGCTTGCCCTCGGACTCGCTGTGCTGCTCGCGGCCGCCACGGTCGCGATCGTCGCTGCGGGGGCCGGAAGAGCATCGGACGCGACCGGGACGTACAAGATCGAGCTCGACAACGCGTTCGGACTCGTCAACGGCGCCGACTTCAAGGTCGCGGGAGTACGCGCCGGGACGATCACGTCGATCAAGCTTGACCAGAACACGCTGCGAGCGATCGTCACGGTCGACGTCACCCAGGGCGGGTTCGGCGCGTTTCACGCCGATGCGTTCTGCCAGTCGCGACCCCAGTCGCTGATCGGCGAGTACTTCATCGACTGCCAGCCCGGCCAGCGCGGACCCGTGCTGGCGCCCGGGAGCACGATCCCGGTCACCCGCACGCAGTCGACGATCCCCGCCGACCTGCTGCTGAACGTGCTGAGGCTCCCCTACCGGCAGCGGATGGCGCTGATCATCAACGAGCTCGGGGCGGCCGCGGCGGGTCGCTCGGGAGACATCGAGGCGGCCCTGCGGCGCGCGGTGCCGGCGATCACGCAGACAGACAACCTGCTCCACCTGCTCGCGAACGACTCGCGCACGTTGCAGCGGCTCACGGTGAGCGCCGACACCCTGACGACCGCGCTCGCGAACAACGGCCATCAGGTGCAGCGCTTCATCACCGAGGCGAACACGACCGCGACCGTCGCCGCCGGCCAGCACACGAGCCTGCAGGCGTCGCTGCGGTTGCTCCCCGGATTCTTGGCGCAGCTACAGCCCGCGATGAAGCAGCTCGGTGCTGCCGCAGAAGCGAACACCCCCGTGGCGGCCAACCTCAACTCCGCCGCGTCCCAGCTGCACCGCCTGTTCGCTGACCTGCCGGCGTTCGCGACGTCAGCGGTGCCGGCGATCAAGTCACTCGGCAAAGCGTCGGTCACGGGCAAGGCGGCCGTGCAGGCAGCCGGCCCGACCGTCCAGGCCCTGAACCAGTTCGCCAAGCACACACCCGAGCTGTCGCAGAACCTGTCGATCCTCCTCCACGACCTCGATGACCGAAGCCGCGCGGTCGAGCCTGATTCGCGAAGCCCCGGCGGCAAGGGCTACACGGGCCTGGAGGCACTGCTCCAGTACGTCTTCAACCAGACGCTCGCGATCAACACGTTCGGCCCGTTTGGGCATCTGCTCGCGGTTGACTCGTTCGTCGACCCCAAGTGCTCCCCGTACGCGACGCCGGCGACGGTCGCGCTGAGCCTCAAACAGTTCGGGCCGAGCTACCGCCAGTGCTACGCCTGGCTTGGGCCCAACCAGCCGGGCGTCAACGAGACCGATCCCTCGAATCCGAAAGCCTGCGTCCCCGACCCCGGCGGCGCGCCCCCGGGCCAGAAGGGTCCAAGGACCACGGCGTGCAAGCTGACGGTGTCGGCCTCCCCTGCCCAGGCGACGCCCGCCGCGCCGGCTGAGAAAGCGGTCCCCGCCACGACGACGGCTGCCGCCGCGCGCACTGCCGAGCAACCCGCCACGACGGCGCCTCCGGGCGACGCGCCCACAAAGCAACTCCTCAGCTACCTCCTGGACCCGTGAGCGCCCGATGAGACGCAACACTCGCTCAGCCTTCGCGAACCCGATCCTGATCGGCGCAGTGACCGTGCTGGTGCTGCTGATCGCCGTGTTCCTGGCGTACACGGCCAACCGCGGTTTGCCGTTCGTGCCGACGAGGGAGCTCAAGGTCGACATCGCCAGCGGCGCAGACCTCACGGTCGGCAGCGACGTGCGCGAAGGGGGCTTTCGGATCGGCCTCGTTTCGGACATGGAGCCGGTCCAGTTGCCCAACGGCCGGACCGTCGCGCAGCTGACACTGCACCTCACGCCGGCCCACGGCAGCGTCCCGGTGAACTCGAGCGCCTCGATCCGCCCCTCGTCGGTACTCGGCACCAAGTACGTCGACCTCCACAAGGGCACGTCGCAGCAGGTGATCGCCGACGGCGGAACGCTGCCCATCACTCAGACACAGGTGCCAGTGCAGTTCGACGACATCTTCCAGTCGTTCAACGCCCCCACCCGCCGCGCGATTCAGCAGAACCTGGTCGGGTTCGGAAACGCGCTGGCGGGCCGCGGCTCGGCCCTGAACGACACCCTCGCGAGCCTGCCGGCGCTGCTCGGCCACCTCGAGCCGGTCGCGCGAACACTCGCTGATCCGCGCACCGGCCTGACCACGCTGATCGACTCGCTCAACCGCTTCACCGGGACGCTGGCGCCGGTTGCGCAGACCACCGCGCAGCTGTTCACGGACATGGCGACGACGTTTGAGGCCGTCTCCCGGGACCCCATCGCGCTGGCGTCGGCAATCGCGCAGGCGCCCCCCACGCTCGCGGTCGGTACCGAGTCGCTGCGCGTGCAGCAGCCGTTCCTCGCAAACGTGGCGACGCTCGGTCAGCACCTTGCGCCCGCCACCGCGCAACTCGACGCCGCGCTGCCAATCCTGAACCCCGCGATCGAGGCCGGTACCAAGACTCTGAAGCGCAGCCCGATCCTGAACGCCAACCTCGAAAAGCTGCTGAACACGCTGAAGCAACTGGCGCTGGCACCCGCGACCAACCAGGCGCTGAACGGCCTGACCGAGACGGTCGGCACGCTCAACCCGATGGTCCGCTACCTCGGGCCGTTCCAGACCGTGTGCGACGACTGGAACTACTGGTGGACATACGTCGCCGAGCACCTGTCGGCCCAGACCGAGTTCGGGTTTGCCCAGCGCGCGATGATCAACCTCGCCTCACCGTCGGATGGCAGCGTCGGCGAGCAGGGCGCCACGACGCCGGTGAACGGCACCTCGGGAAGCGACTCGCCACCGCTGACCGTGTTCGGCGGGAAGCAGTTCCTGCACGCGCAGACCTACGGCGCCGCGATCGACAACCAGGGCAACGCCGACTGCGAGACCGGGCAGCGGGGCTACCCGAAGAAGCTCAACCAGTTCGACCCCGAGCACCGCAACCTGGCGCTCGACCCCCACACCCCCGGGAACCAGGGCCCGACGTTCCACGGACGTGCGCGAGTCCCGACGGGTGAGACGTTCAGCCGCAACCCCTCGACCGGGCCTCAGCTCCCGACCAAGCCATGAAACGGCGGCGCCGAAGCAGAGGCATGACCCCGTTCGCCGCCGGCGTGATCGGGATCGTCGTGATTGTCGCGATCACGTACCTCGTGTTCACGAAGTTCGCCAACCCGTTCGCCAACCAGTTCACGGTTCACGCCACGTTCTCCAGCGCGAACGGGCTGCGTCCGGCATCGCTGGTCCGGATCGCCGGCGTCGACGTCGGAGAAGTGCAGAGCATCCAGGCCGCGCCCGGCTGCCAGCTCGCGTCGCAGACGCCGGCCCGGTGCAGCGCCGCGGACGTGACGATCACGTTCGACAAGCAGGGGCTGCCGCTCCATACGAACGCGACGTTCGCAATCCGCCCGCGCACGTTCCTGGAGGGCAACTTCTTCGTAGACGTCAGTCCGGGCACACCGTCGGCTCCGACCGCCCCCGACGGCTACACGTTCCCCGTCCAGCAGGGCGTCGAGCCGGTTCAGCTCGACCAGGTGCTGACATCGCTGCAGGCCGACACCCGCGCCAACCTGCAGACACTTCTCCAGCAGTACGGGACGGCCGTCAAGCAGGGCGGCCCGGGCTACAACGCCTCGATCCCCTTCTGGCGGCCGGCGTACAAGAACACGTCGATCGTCGCTCACAACGCGCTCGGGATCCAGCCCCACGACCTGTCGAAGTGGATCGCGGCGCAGGGAACGGTCGCCGGAGCGCTTGTCGCGCACCCGAACAATCTCCAGAGCCTCGTCACCGACTTCAACACGACCGCGCACGCGTTCGCGCGCGAGAACGTGGCGCTCGAGAACGCCGTGGCGGAGCTGCCGAACACGCTCCGTGCCGCAGTCCCGGCGCTGAACGCCGTCAACGCCGCGCTGCCGCCCGTGGAAACGCTCGCCACGGCGCTCATCCCGGGAGTCGTCTCCGCGGGCCCCGCGATCGACGCGAGCCTGCCGTTGATAACCCAGCTGAGGCTGCTCGTGCAGCCATCGGAGCTGGGCGGGCTGGCGTCCGATCTCGCGGCCACGATTCCGGCGCTCGCAGACCTGACCGCCGAGTCGATCCCGTTGATGCGAAACGGCGTGCGCCCGGCGTCGAGCTGCCTGGCAAACGTGGTGTACCCGTGGTCGCAGCTGACCCTGAACGACCCGAACTTCAACGCCTCCAACGGCTTCCCCCCGCGCAAGGTGTACGTCGAGGCCGTCGACTACCTGCCCGGACTCGCCGGCGAGTCGCGGACGTTTGACGCCAACGGCGCTTACATCCGCGTACTGCTCACGGCCGGCTCGCTGACGTACTCGCTATCGCCCGGATCCTTCGGCCAGGCGGTCGCGCCGCTGATCGCCACGCAACCGACGCTGCCTCCGGGCGGCCGCCGTCCGCCGCTTCAGCCGAACGTTCCCTGCGAGACCCAGCCGCCGATCAGCGACCTGTCCTCCCCCACCGGCCCGACCCTGGTCCCGGTGAAGTAGGCGATGAAGCTCGCGATCAAAAAGCACTGGGGCGACGTCGTGGCGATCGTCGCGCTCGTGGTCCTGTCGGTCGTGGTCGCCGGCTACATCCTCGGCAAGGAGCGCTTCCACTTCCCGCTCATCCAATCGACGCCGTTCGAGGTCAATGCGGAGTTCTCCACCGCGCAGGCGGTGATGCCGGGCCAGGGTCAGTCGGTTCGCGTCTCGGGCGTGCAGATTGGAGATATCGGCGGCGTCAGCCTGAAGGATGGGCGCGCGATCGTGCAGTTGCGGATCAGCGACTCCTACAGGCACCTGATCCATACCGATGCGACCGCGCTGCTGCGTCCGCGCACGGGACTGAAGGACATGTTCGTCGAGGTCGACCCGGGCTCCAAGACCGCCCCCGTCGTCTCGCCGGGCTTCACGATCCCCGTCTCGAACACCTCCCCCGACGTCAACCTCGACGAGGTTCTGTCGTCGCTCGATTCCGACACGCGCGCGTATCTGACCCTGCTGGTCAACGGAGCCGGGCAGGGTCTGAAGGGCAACGGCGGCAACGAGCTCGCGCAGGTACTCGAGCGATTCGAGCCGACGCATCGCGATCTCGCGCGCGTCAGCACCGCGATCGCACTGAGGGCGACCCACCTACGGCGCCTGATCAACTCGCTGCAGCGTCTCAACACCGCGGTCGCGGCCAAGCAGGGCCAGGTCACGCAGCTGGTCGACTCGAGCGCCACCGTGTTCCGGGCGTTCGCGTCCGAAGATCGCAACGTCAGCACCGCGATCGCCGAGCTGCCCGGCACGCTTCGCCAGACGACGGCGACGCTTGGCCAGGTTCAGGCGTTGGCCACGCAGCTGGGGCCGGCCGCCACCAACCTGCTGCCCGCAGCGCGAGCGCTGCCGGCCGCGAACCAGGCGCTGGTATCGCTTGCGGGTCCCGGTGGGGCGACCTGCGCGACCGGATCCCCGGCCTCCACCTGCTCGATCGTGCGCGACCAGATTCGTCCGTTCGTGATCGCGGCCGGACCGGTCGTGCACGATCTGCGCCCGGCCTCGATCAATCTCGCGAAGGCGACGCCGAACCTGCAGAAGACGTTCGGCGTGCTCAACCACTTCGTGAACATGCTCGGGTACTCGCCCGGGGGCGTCCAGCACGGCTATCTCTGGTGGCTCGCCTGGCTGGGCCACAACACGCGCACGTTGTTCTCCGTCCAGGACGCCAACGGCCCCTACCGCCCGCTGTTCATCCAGTTCAGCTGCTCTCAGATCTCGATGCTGACCAGCGCGACCTCGCCGTTTGCCCTCGTCGGGTCGCTGCTGAACCTGGCGCCGCTGCGCCCCGCCTGCCCCGGGCTCGAGCCGCTGAGCGCACACATACCGACCCGGCAAAACTGATGCAGACCAGCGCCCCCTCCCCCCTGAAGATCGCCACGATGGTGCTGTTCACCCTCTCCTGCGTCGGCCTGCTGCTGTTCCTGTGGCTGTCGTTCGGCGGTGCGATCCCGTTCAAGCCTCAGGGGTATCGGTTCGAGGCTTCGTTCACCAATGCCCAACAGCTCGCGACAGAGGCCGACGTGCGCATCGCCGGCGTGTCGGTCGGCAAGGTGGTCGGCAAGGCCCTGGATCCGCAGGGCAACCGGACGATCGCGACGATCGAGCTCGACAACAAGTACGCGCCGATCCACGTCGACGCGCGTGCGATTCTGCGCGAGAAGACGATCCTCGGTGAGACCTACGTCGAACTGACGCCGGGATCGAGCACCGCGCCGGTGCTGCCCGACGGTGCCGTGCTGGCTCGCTCCAATGTCGAGCCGGCGGTCCAGCTCGACCAGATCTTCGACGCGTTTGACCCGGTCACCAGACGCGCGTTCCAGGTATGGCAGCAGCAGCTTGCGGTCGCCGTCACCGGCAACGGACAGAACCTCTCAAATGCGCTCGGCAACCTGCCCGAGTTCGCCGCCGACTCGACCGACGTGCTGCGAGTGCTCGACATCGAGCATCGCTCGCTCGTGGGGCTGGTCCACGGCGGAGGCACCGTGTTCTCGGCACTCACGCAGAGCCGAACGTCGTTGCGCAACCTCGTCACGAGCGCCGGCGCGACATTCGAGACGACCGCCGCCAACAACGACGCGCTCGCGGACACGATCCGGACGCTCCCCTCATTCGAGGTGCAGACGAGGGCCACGCTTGCGCGGCTGCAGACATTCGCGCTGAACACCAACCCGCTCGTACTGCAGCTGATACCGGTCGCCGAGGCGCTGGGACCGACGCTGACGGCGGTCAAACAGCTGTCCCCCGACCTCGAGCGGCTATTCGTAAACCTCGACCCGCTGATCACCGCGTCGGAGACCGGCTTCCCGGCGTTCAGCGACGTGCTGACTGGCGCCCAGCCGCTGCTCGGCGCGCTCGCTCCGTTCCTCGGGCAGCTCAATCCGATCCTCGACTGGCTGTCGCTGCACCAGCAGCTGATCTCGGACTTCATCTCCGTCGGCGCGGTCGGTGTGGCGGCCAAGACGACCGCTTACGGCGGCGCTGGGCTCACATGCGGCGGCACGCCGTGCGGGCACTACCTGCGTCAGTTCTCGCCGATCGGCCCGCAGACCTCGGGGCTCGCCTCCACGCGCGACCCCAACAGCCGAGGCAACACCTACCCGCCGTCGCTGTGGCTCGCAAATCCACTCAGCTTCACCGCCGGCGGGAAATACCCGGGCAGCTTTGCGTTGCCGTCCTGGGATTGCAACAGCACCGGCGCGGCGGGCAACGGCTCACGGCCGGCCGACGCCACCAACCAGGCGTGCTGGGTCGCGCCGACGCTGCCGGGCGCAAAGCCAGGCCAGATTCCGCACCTGCTCGTGGCGCATTTCTCCAGCCGCTAGCCGCCGCGCGAAGCCTTGCCGAGGACGGGTTCGCCTAACCTGGCGGCCATGCCGGTGCTCGTGCCCCAGGCCACCGACTTTCCGGGTTGGTATCAGGACGTCATCGCCAAGGCGGAACTGGCCGAGAGCGGCCCGGTCCGCGGCACGATGGTCATCCGCCCGTGGGGCTATGCGATCTGGGAGCACATCCAGGCCGAGATGGACGACCGCATCAAGGCGGCCGGGGCGCAGAACGTCTACTTCCCGCTGCTTGATCCCCGAGGGGCATCTGCGCCGCGAGGCCGAGCACGTCGAGGGCTTCAGCCCCGAGCTGGCGGTCGTCACCAAGGCGGGCGGCCGCGACCTTCAGGAGCCGCTGATCATCCGCCCGACGAGCGAGACGGTGTTCGGCGAGTACCTCGCCCGCTGGATTCAGAGCTACCGCGACCTGCCGCTGCGCCTGAACCAGTGGGCCAACGTCGTGCGCTGGGAACTGCGCCCACGCCTGTTCCTGCGCACGAGTGAGTTCCTCTGGCAGGAAGGCCACACCGCCCACACGAGCGAGGACGATGCCGCCGCCTACGCCCGACAGATCCACTCCGACGTGTACCGCTCCGTGCTCGAGGATGTGCTTGCGATCCCCGTGCTGACCGGGCTGAAGACCGCTGCCGAGCGATTCGCCGGCGCCACGTCGACGTTGACCTGCGAGGGCATGATGCGCGACGGCAAGGCGCTGCAACTCGCCACCAGCCACGAGCTCGGGCAGAACTTCGCGCGCGCCTTCGACATCAGCTACACCGACGAGGACGGCTCGGTGCAGCTGTGCTGGACGACGTCGTGGGGCAGCTCGACGCGGATGGTCGGGGGCGTGATCATGACCCACGGCGACGACGCGGGGCTGAGGCTGCCGCCCAAGGTCGCCCCGGTCCAGGTGATCATCGTGATCGTCAAGCGCGATCCCGACGTGACCGCCGCCGCCGAGAACCTCGAGCGAGAGCTCGCGCACACGGGTCTGCGCGTCCGAGTCGACGACCGGATCGACCTGGGGCTCGGCAGACGGCTGACCGACTGGGAGCTCAAAGGCGTCCCGGTACGCGTTGAAATCGGGCCCCGCGAGCTGGCGCAGGGCACGGTCAGCATCGCCCGGCGCGACGGCACCGAGCGCGAGCCGGTGAAGCTCGGCGATGCGGCCACCGCGGCGAGCGCCGCTGTGCCCGCGGTGCATGAGGCGCTGTTCGCTCAGGCAACCCAGGCGCTCACATCCGGGACGGCCGACGTCGACGATCTCGACGCCGCGATCGAAGCGGCGCGCACCGGATTTGCCCGGCTGCCTTGGGCCGCCTGTGGCCCCGACGGCGAGCGCCGGCTCAACAGCGCGGGCCTTTCGGTGCGGTGCCTCACTGCGGCCGACGGATCGGTCCCGGCAAGTGCGGACGCCGACGACCTGTACGCGATCATCGCGCGCGCCTACTGACGACCCGCCAGTCCTAGCTGACACTCACCGCGGCGAGCTTCTCGCGGTCAAGGATCAGGTCTAGCTCGACGACTCGACCGCCGGCGATCGTGCAGCCCGCGATCGCAAACGGCCGGTCCGGCGACCCGACGACGATGCCGACGGCGCCGTTGACGATCGCTGGACGGCCGAGCGGCGCAAACGGCCTTCCGCGCGCCAAGATCTCGCGTGCGACCTCGCCCGCGCCGACGATCGGCGGACGCGCCAACGGGCTCCCCTTACCGGCGTCGATCTTGAACGAGACGTCGGGATCGAGCACCTCCATGAGCGCCCCGAAATCGCCGCCGCGCGAGGCCTCGAGGAACGCCTCGACCACGCGCCGCTGCGCCGCGAGGTCACCGTCCGGCTCCGGTGCGCCGCGAACGCGACGCCGGGCACGGCTTGCGAGTTGGCGAGTCGCGTCGGGGCTGCGCTCGACGATCGGCGCGATCTCCTCGAACGGGACGCCGAACATGTCGTGCAGCACGAACGCCAGCCGCTCGGCGGGCCCGAGCGTCTCGAGCACGACCAGCAGCGCCAGCCCGACCGACTCCGCCAGCTGAGCCTGGCTCTCGGGATCGGCGGGCTCCTCGAGGCTTACGACGGGCTCGGGCAGCCAGGTGCCGACGTAGTCCTCGTTGCGCCGACGTCGAGCCCGCAGCATGTCGATGCAGATCCGCCCGACCACCGAGGTCAGCCAGCCCCCGAGGTTGTTGACGGCGTCTGCGTCCGAGCGGCTCAGGCGAAGCCATGCCTCCTGGACGGCGTCCTCGGCTTCGGCCATCGAGCCGAGCATCCGGTACGCGACCGCCTGCAGCTGTTCCCGCTGGCGCTCGAACTGCTCGGCGTAGATCTGGCTGTCGTTCACGAGTCGGTCCTTTCTACGTGTGTCCGTCACTCAGATGACGTCTGCCGGCGCACGGATGTGACGAGCGCCGCTCCGGTCACATCCCAGACGCCGCAGACGTCAAACGACTGAAGCGACAAATCGACCACCAGCGAAGGGCGAAACATGAACGACACAGCGACCATCAACGTACGCCACCTGCGCAAGCTCTATCCGGGTGGCGTCGAGGCCGTGAAGGGCATTGACTTCGAGGTCGGCGCCGGCGAGGTGTTCGGCCTGCTCGGGCCCAACGGCGCCGGCAAGTCGACGACGATCGGGATGCTGACGACAACGATCGCGCCGACCAGCGGCACCGCGACGCTCGGCGGCCACGACGTGGCGCGAGATCCGCTCGGGGCGCGCGCGATCGCGAGCGTCGTGTTCCAGGAGGCCGTCGTCGACGCCGGCCTCAGCGGCCGCACGAACCTCGAGCTTCACGCCCGCCTGTGGGGCGTGTCGCAGTCCCAGACGCAGACCAGGATCGCGGAGCTTGTCCCCGCGTTCGGTCTGGCTGAGCTGGTCGACCGCCCGATGCACAGCTACAGCGGCGGTCAGCGGCGGCGGCTCGAGATCGCGCGGGCGCTCGTCTCCCGGCCTCAGGTGCTGTTCCTGGACGAACCGACGGTCGGTCTCGACTCCCGCATCCGCCACGAGCTGCTGGACCTGATCGCCGGCCTGCGCGATCGCTTCGACATGACGATCCTGCTGTCGACGCACTACCTCGAGGAGGCGCGACAGCTGTGCGATCGCGTGGCGATCATGCACGAGGGGCAGATCGTCGGCCTGGACTCGCCCAAGCGCCTGCTTGCCGAGCTCGGCAACGAGATCCTCGAGCTGCGTGTCGACGGCGACGGCTCGGCCGCGCTGGCGGCGCTGCGGGCGTCGGGGATCGCCTCGGTCGACGCATACGCGATCGGCTCGACCGTCACCGTGCCCCTGCACGACCACGACGTCGCGCAGGCGATGGCTGCACTGAGCGGCACGTCGCTCTCTCCCGCGGCAGTTGCGACGCGCGGGCCGACGCTCGACGACGTGTACCTGCGGCTGACCGGAGAGCCGATCTCCGAGGCGGCCTGAGCAACTCACACGACCAACGACAGGAGCAAGAAATGGCAACCACAGTCTCTGAACCCGCATTCATCCCCCTCCCCCGGCGCAGCCGTCCACGCTCTGCGAGCGCACTGGCGGCCCTGGCCCGGCGGCGCGCCGCGCTCACCGCCGGCAACCCGCGACAGGTCGCGGTCCCGCTGCTCGGTCCGGCGCTGTTGGCGGTGATCGTCGCTCCGGCGCTGAAAGTCGCAACCGGCGGGCTGCACTCGGCGATCGACTACCAGTCGTTCGTCGGCGTCGGCGCCGTCGGGCTCGTGATCCCGCTGAGCTGCATCTTCGCGGGGCTGAGCGTGATCGTCGACCGCCAGGCCGGAGCGCAGCGCGAGCTGCTCGCGTCGCCGGTGCGCAGGGCCTATCTGGTGCTGGGCAACCTCGTCGTGGCGGTCGCCCTGGCGACGCTTCAGGCCGTCGTGCTCGTCGGGCTGACGGCCGTCCGCGGCGGCGCGTTTGACATCAGTGCAACCGGCATCGCGTGGGCGATCGGAGCGGGCGTGCTGTTCACGGTGTTCATGTACGCGGTCGCCGAGACGCTGGCCAGCGTGATCTCAACGCCCGAGGAGTACGTCGGAGCGGTTCCCGCGGTGGCGATCCTGCCGTTCTTCTTCGCCGGCGCGCTGTTTCCAATCGGCGCGATGCCGGGGGCGCTGACGGCGATCGCCAAGGTCCTCCCTCTGACCCACGCTCTGGCGCTGATGCGCTACGGGCTGGTCGACCCCAGCGGCCAGGGCCTTCACGACATCTGGGGCGCCGGCAGCACCACTGCTCAAGCCTGGGCGAGCCTGGGCGTAGTGGCGTTGTTTGCCGTCGCGCTGCTCGCGATCTCGATTCGCGTGTTCACGCGCTCGGCCGTGAAATAGCCCCGTCTCAGCTGCAGGCGCCGGACCGCAACTTCAGCCGCTTAGCGGGTATAGAGGCAGCAAAACGTCCGAGGAGGTGGGGATTTTGAAGCCTAAGCTGAAGGTGCTCGCTGCTGCCGTGGTTGCGGCCGGCACTGTGGCTGGGGTTGCGGCGGCCGCGTCGTCGCCATCCGTCGTGACCGGCGCAACCAGCGCGGTGCACTCGACCAATGCGGCGCTCCACGGCACCGTGAACCCGAACGGGCGGTCGACCACGTACTACTTCCAGTGGGGTCTGACCAACGCCTACGGCGCGGTCTCGGCGAGCCACTCGGCGGGCGCCGGGACCAAGGCTGCGGCGGTCCACGTGACCGCAACCCAGTTGATCCCTGGAACCCGCTACCACTACCGGCTGGTTGCGACCAACGGCTCGGGTCAGTCGGTGGGTACCGACCATACGTTCAAGACCGCCGGACATCCGCCTCCGGGTGTGGCCACCGGTCCGGCCAGCGGGGTCTCCTCGACTACAGCGACGCTGACCGGTGTGGTGAACCCCAACGGCGCGACCACGACCTACGAGTTCCAGTTTGGGCTGACCACCGCATACGGCATGCAGACCACCGCAGCGACGTTGACGGCGGGCAGCGTGCCGGTCCCGGTGGCGCAGACGGTGACCGGCCTGACGCCCGGGACCGTCTTCCACTACCGGCTCGTGGCCCTGCACGGCGCGACCGTGTCCAGCGCGGGCATCGACGGGGTGTTGATGACCTTCCCGTCTAAGCGGCCCAAGGCCGGGATCACAGCGCACACGAAGCCGGGCACCGACCGTAAACGGCCGTACTCGTTCACGACGTCGGGCAGCATCAACCGCCGGAACATCCCCGGCCACTTTGCCTGCAACGGCCAGGTCACCGTGAAGTACTTCAGCGGCCGCAAGCGTGTCGGCACGTTCCTGATCCCGCTGGGCATCAACTGCACCTTCTCGGGCAAGAACACGTTCCGCAAGCTGCCCAGGGCGGGCCGGGTCGACGGGCAGGTCCACCTGACGATGCAGATCCGCTACGGCGGAAACGGGTACCTGGCGCCGGTGACAGCCAAGTCCGAGCACATCACGCTCGGGTAGCCGCGGGCCGGTCGCGCAGGCGGTAGACGAGCCGCAGGCCAGACCAGACCGCGTCGATCGCGCACACCTTGTTGTCCACGAGCCCGGCCGCCAGGCCGAGCTCGCGGACGACGGTGTCGCTCAGATCAGTCGCCACGCCCGAGGCGCGCTTGGGCCATGCCAACCACAAGCCGCCTGCCGGCTGCAGGGCGCCGCGCAGCGCCGGCAAGCGCCGCTCGAGCGCCGAGCGCTCGACATAGAAGGCGACGATCACGTCCAGCCGCCCCTGCAGCCTGCGCCGCACCGTCACGCCGTCGGGCAACTCGCCAAGCGTGCGGTCGAAGTCGTCAGGTGCGCCGATCAGGCCAAGCGTCGCCCCCGGCTTGATGCCGAGCTTGGAGACCAGCGGGGTGCCGGAGTAGCCGGCGGTCGACATGCCGCCGACCCTAGATGATCTAGCCGACCCCCACCTTGACCGGCAGCGCGAGGATGCCGTTCCAGAGGTTCGAGGTGGTGACGGGGCTGTTCGGCAGCAGCTGGTAGTCGTGCTGGGCGGGGTCGGCGAAGTGAGGGTTGGCGCGGACGTTCTTGTAGGCGCGAACGGCAGTCAGGCGTCCCATGCCGCCGGGGTTGCCGTAAAGGATGTTGTTGTGGAACGTGTTGCCCTTGCCGCGGGCGCCGCCGTAAAGGTCGTGGATCGCCTCGCCGGGGATGTGCTCCCACGGCAGCCCGGTGGAGTTGGTGATGATGTTGTTGTAGATCTCGTTGCCCGAGACCGTGTCGCCGGGCTCGTTGCCGATCACGAAACCCTCGCCGGCGTGATCGATCACGTTGTTGAAGACGCGCGCGTTCGTCGGGGCCGGATACAGCTGCACGCCGCGGCCGTGAGCGTCGTTCCAAAGCCAGTTGCCGTAGATCTGGACGTTGTTGCCGTGCGAGAGGTAGATCAGGTGGTCATACGCCTCGCACTGCCCGACGTCGTGGATCTTCGAGAAGCGGATGATCGTGTTGTCGGCGTTGCCCCAGAAGCCGATCCCGATGCCGGTGCTGCGCAGGCGCGGCACCGACTGGTAGTAGTCGTCGTACTGGAGCACGTCGTTGTGCCCGACGATCGTCAACGGCTGCGAGACGTCGTGGGGGCAGCTGCTGCTCGCATAGGACGATTTCAACAGCGTGTTGGACCCGTCGATCCGCAGATGCGAGACCGTCGTGTACGAGCCCTCCAAAGCCACATAGCCCACTACTGTCGCCGCCCCCACGGGGTAGGAGGTGATCGTGATCCGGCGGGTCCTGGTCCCGCTACTTCTCAGCCGGGACATCGCGTGAATCCCGCCATACGTTCCCGGCAGCAGGCACCCGGTCTGGCCCGGGCGAAGCGCACGATCGAGTCGCCCGACCGAGTGGAACGGATGCCGGGCGGTTCCCCGCCCATGATTGTCTGACCCCCGCGGGGCGGCATACCGATCACACGCCCGGCTATCCGCTCGGGCGGAGGTGGAGTGCAGACCGGCCGCGACAAGGCACGCCAAGCCTGCGAATACGAATAACCGCACTCGTGGCAAACAGATCACCTCTTGGGGCTGAGAGGCAGACCACGCGCCGTGAACCCGGATCCCGACGCTGTGGTGGCGCCGCATCATACGCATGCGCGCGGCGCGTTGCGTCAACTACCCGTGACGGTCGGAAAGCATGCGCCGGCAGTCGACCCCGGCCCAGACCGCCACCGGCTCACTACGCTCGATCTGCGATCTCGGCGATCACCTTGGACAGCTGGCTGCCCTGCCAGGCGATCGGCGAGTGCCCGGGCCGGTCGGTGACCAGCTGCGCGCCCGGGATCGCCGCCGCATAGGCCTCCCCGACCTCGCGCGGGTGGCCGGGGTCCGCTTCGTCGTCGCTGGCCACGACGGCGGTCGGCGCCGAGATCGCGCTGAGGTCGGCGACCTGCCCGAACGGGTGCGAGCGCGGCACCGCGCGAAGCGCATCGGCAACGGCCCCCGGATGCTCGTGCTGGGACAGCCGCTGGCGGATCACCTTGAGAACGGTGTCCTGCCATGGCCCCTCTCGAGCATCGCCGTAGGCCTCGATGAATCCCTCTACCCCTCCCCGCTCCAATCCGTCGGCGAGCGCGTCCCAGCGAGCGAGCCGCTCGGGATCGTCGTTGGTGATCGGGTCGTATGCGGGCGTTATGACAACGAGGCCCAGTGCGCGGTCCGGCCTGTCGAGGGCGAACCGCAGCAGCGTGTGCGCCCCCATCGAGGCTCCGGCAAGCACCGCGCGCTCGATCTCGAGCGCGTCGAGGACGGCTTCCAGATCCGCCGTGAGGTCCGCGTAGCCATAAGCCACGCGATCCACCGCCGGCGAGGACTCGCCGTGGCCGCGCGCGTCGTAGGCGACAACGCGATGACCGGTCCGCTCGAGCAAGCTCGAGCCCATCACGACGTAGCGCCGCGTCGCGGTCAGTCCGTGCAGGAGCACGACCGGCGTCCCCTCGCCCGCCTCCTCGACCGCCAAGCTCACGCCGTCGCGCCTCACCGAAAGCTCGGTCATCAGCGACGTTCTAGCATGAGTCGTATGGACGTCACCGAGGCAAATTTCCAGACTGCGGTCATCGACCGCTCGCATCAGCTTCCGGTCGTCGTCGACTTCTGGGCGGAGTGGTGCGGGCCGTGTCGTCAACTCGGTCCAGCGCTGGAGCGCGCCGCCGAAGCGCGGGCGGGAAAGCTCGAGCTTGCCAAGGTCGACGTCGACGCAAACCAGCGCCTGGCGCGCGACTACAGGATCCAGAGCATCCCGGCAGTCAAGGCTTTCCGCGACGGCAAGGTGGCCGCCGAGTTCATCGGCGCGCAGCCGCCGCAGGCCGTTGAGAAGTTCATGGACTCGCTGCTCCCATCCGAGGCGGACGGGCTCGTGCAGCGCGGCGACGAAGAGTCGCTGCGCCAGGCGTTGGCGCTGCAGCCGTCGCGCGCTGACGCGGCGGTTGCGCTCGCGAAGATCCTGCTGGGCCGCGGCGAGACAGACGAGGCGCTGGAGATCCTCTCCCGCGTACCGGGCAGCTTCGCCGCCGACGGCTTGGCCGCGCGGATCGCACTCGAGCGCGCCGCCGCCGCGGGCGAGCAGCCGGGTGCCACCGACCTCGGCGACGCGTTTGCCGCGCTTGACGCAGGCGACCGCGAGCGGGCCCTGGATCTCCTGATCGAGGCGCTACCGAGCGCCGACGGCTCACGCGACGAGATCCGCCGCGTGGTGATCGGCGTACTCGACGAGCTGGGCGTCGATCATCCGCTTGCGCGGGACTCGCGGCGCCGGCTCGCCTCAGCGCTGTACTGATCCCGTCCGCGCGTCACAGCGCGAGCGTCAGCTGGCCCTCGGCCGCCGAAGCCGAGGGCTCGAGGCCGGCCACGCGCACCCCGAGCAGGCGCACGGGGCGACGGGCCGCGAACCGCCGGAGCAGGTCCAGCGCCACCGGGCCAACCCGGTCAGGGGTGTTGACGGGCTCGACGAGCGTGCGCGCACGCGTGTGGGTCGAGAAGTCGTCAAGTCGGATCTTGATGCCGATCGTGCGTCCGCAGCGCTCGCGCTTGACGAGCGTGGTGCACAGCTCGCCGACCAGTTGTCCGAGGATCTCCTCCAGCCGCCGCGGGTCGGCGATGTCGCGATCGAACGTCGTCTCGCGAGATTCCGAGACCACCTTGCGCTCCTGCGTGACCGGTGTCTCGTCCTCGAAGCGAGCCCGTCGCTGCAGCTCGGCGGCAAATCGCAGCCCGAAGCGCTGCGCGAGCTCCTGCGGCGGCGCGGCGGCGAGCTTGGCGAGCGTGTCGATCCCGAGCGCACGCAGCCGCTCGGCGGTCTTCGGGCCGATCCCGGGCACGAGGCCGCATGGCGCTGAGCCGAAGCGCTCACTGGCCTGCTCACGGGTGAGGACCACGAACCCGCGCGGCTTCTCCGCATCGGAGGCGACCTTCGCGACGAGCTTGCTCGGCCCGATACCGATCGAGCACCCGAGCCCCGTGCGCTGTTCGATCTCCTGGCCCACCAGCCGCATCGACGCGTGCGGAGCGGCGAGCCCGGTGAGCTCGAGGTAAGCCTCGTCGAGCCCGATCACCTCGATCGTCTCGACGTGCGCCCGGACGATTCCCATCACCTCGCGCGAGGCCTCGCGGTAGTACGTGAAGTCAGGGGGCAGGAACACGCCGTCGGGGCACAGCCGACGGGCCCTGGCGGCCGGCATCGCCGACCCGACGCCGAAGCGGCGCGCCTCGTAGGAGGCCGTCGTGACGACCGCGCGCGGACCGGTGCCCGCGACGATCACCGGCAGGCCCCGCAGCTCCGGGCGACGGCGCAGCTCGACGGAGACGTAGAAAGCGTCCATGTCGAGATGAGCGACGCACCGGCCTCGCATGCCCTGAGGCTACGAGGCGCGGCAGACGTAGCCGGGCGAAGACCGCACCGCCGACAGCGCGTGCCGGCGGTGCGGGACCCTGCGCCCTGCTAACGGCTGGAGAGGACCGACCCGACGCCGCCGAACCCGAGGGCAGCGGCGGTGTTCTGGTTCAGGTCCCAGGTGCGTCCGCCGACGAACGGACCACGGTCGTCGACGGTTGCGGTGACCTCGCGGCTGCCGTTGCGGAACACAACCTTCGTGCCGCACGGCAGGCTCTTGTTGGCCACGCCGTAGAACGCGTGAAAGCCGCACGCCGTGTTGCCGCCGTCGTTGTACCAGGATGCGATCGTCTCGTGAAAGGCGATCGTCTCCCCGGCGTCCTTTCGCACGTGCGTGTTCAGCCTGTCGCCGCGAAACCGCACACGCAGCTGCTGACCCGAGCTCGCGCCGTTGGCCCGCAGGCCGAAGCCACCGCGAGCGCCGGTGCGCACCCTTGACAGCAGACGCCAGCGGCCGTGGGCCAGACCCTCCAGCCGGACGACGCGACCGGACACGGCCGGCAGCAGCTTGCCGCGGATCGGGGACCAGTGGCCGCCAACCTGGCTGACGGACTGCCCGGCCAGGTTGAGCTTTGCTGCGACGGTCACGGTCTGTGCCGGGCTCGCCGACGCGGTGGCCGTGGGCGGCCCACCGGGCGCCGGCGGCTGTGGAGCGGGTCCCTGGACCTTCACGAGGCCCGTGCGCCGCAGGCGCGCCCCGACCCGGAAATGACCGTTGCGGCGAACCCTGGTCGACGCCAACGGGCGCCAATGCGGCGCGCCGGCCGGGGCGTACTCGAGCGTCAGCTTCTGGCCCGGTTGCGCGGGCGCAGCGATGCCGCTGATCGTCACCGGCTGCCCGTAGGAGACGTGGTGACGGTTGAGCTTTGCCTGGATTGCGCTCTGGGTGTCGTTGTGCGCGACGGTGAGCGCGACCGCCGTAGCCGGAATTACCAGCATCAGCGCGAACGTCACCGCGTAAATGCGACGCGACGCACGCGTTTTCAGCTTGGGCCTCAAGACGAGGACCTCCTGTGTACTTCGACCAGGCGCCTACGGGGTGTGACGGGCTCGCGGCTCGAGAAGCGCACGCATCTCGCGTGCTCAAGCCGCTACGACTGCCGCTGGTATTGCGACACTCGATTCGCCCCCAGCCGGGCCGCAGGGCGTGGTGCCCCGAAAAGCCCGGCATCGTGACCCCGTTCGCCACCGCACCGTGCAGCAGCGACTAGGCAGGTCGAATCAGCCGATGAGGGAAGCAGGCTTCGGACCGGAATAGTGTGAGCCACGTCACACTCCTGGACGGATGGTCCAGTTGTACTAGGCGAGGCGCGGTGGATACGCGGCCCTGCAAGAATCAGCCCAATGGCTAATCCGGATCGGCTGACGGGCCTTGACAGCTCATTCCTGCATCTCGAGCGTGATGCCGCGCACATGCACGTGGCCGGCTGCATGGTGTTCGAGGGCAGGGCGCCCTCGTACCCCGAGCTGGTCGACCAGATCGGCCTGCGGCTGCATCTGGTTCCACGCTACCGGCAGCGGCTGGCGTTCGTGCCCTTCAACCAGGGCCGTCCCGTCTGGGTCGACGACCCGCACTTCAACCTGACCTATCACGTGCGCCACACGGCGCTGCCGCGCCCCGGCGCCGAGGGCGACCTCAAGCGCCTGGCGGGCCGCATCTTCTCCCAAGCGCTTGATCGCAACCGCCCACTGTGGGAGCTGTGGCTCGTCGAGGGGCTCCACGGCGGCCGATTCGCGATGCTGAGCAAGACCCATCATGCGCTCGTCGACGGGGTTTCGGGCGTCGACATCGCCACGGTCCTGTTCGACTCCTCGCCGAACCCGATGCCCGTCTCCCAGCCCGAGAGCGAGTGGATCCCACGACCGCTACCGACTAAGGCGCAGCTGTTGGCAGATGCCGTGGTCGAGCGCGGGACCGTTCCGGGCGAGGTGGTGCGAGGCGTGCGCGCGACCCTGCGCGGGCCTCGGGCCGTGGCCAAGCGGGTGGGCGTGGCACTCGCGGGCGTCGGAGCGATGGCGTGGACGGGACTCCAGGCAGCGCCGCCGAGCCCGTTCAACGTGCGGATCGGGCCGCACCGCCGGTTCACCTGGGTTCGGGGCGATCTCGCCGAGTTCAAGGCGATCAAGAACTCGCTCGGCGGCACCGTCAACGACGTCGTGCTGGCGGTCGTCGCGGGCGCGCTCGGTCGCTATCTGCGCCGCAACGGCCACCCCACCGGCGACCTCGTGCTCAAGGCGATGGTCCCGGTGTCGGTGCGCGCCGACGTCGAGCGAGGGGCGCTGGGCAACAAGGTCGCCGCCATGTGGGCCCCGCTTCCGGTCGGGATGACCGACCCCGTCGAGCGGCTGCTGACGATCAGCCACGCGATGCAGGGCATCAAGGAGTCCGGCCAGGCCGTCGGTGCGCAGGTGCTCACGGGCCTGTCGGGCTTCGCACCTCCGACGATCATGGCCCAGGCGGCGCGGCTCCAGGCCCGCCAGCGCCTGTTCAACCTGGTGGTGACGAACGTGCCGGGACCGCAACACCCCCTGTACATGCTGGGTCGCGAGCTCGAGGCGCTTTACCCGATGGTGCCGCTTGCCGAGAACACCGCGCTGGGCATCGCGATCATGAGCTACAACGGGCAGCTCAACTTCGGGTTCACGGCCGACTACGACGCGCTCGCCGACGTCGAGGACCTGACCGATGACCTGCGCTCCGCGATCGACGAGCTTTCTGCCGCGGCCGGTGGCTCTCCCGGCAACGGGCGCCGTGGCAGGCCAGGCGGTTCGAGCAAGCGCGCAGTCCGCGCGGCTGGGTGAAGTTCGCGACCACCGCGCTCGAGCGCGTCGCAATCGTCGTCGCTTCGCTGGCCCTGTCAGTCGGGCTGATCGCAGTGCTGTCCGGCTTCTTCGCCGGCCGCGATCAGGCCGGCGTGGCGATCACCCAGACTGGCCCAGGCAGCGCGTTCCCGGACCTCGGAGCTGGGCATCTGAAGCCCGGGGACAAGCGTCCCGAATACGACTCGGACCCGCCTACGAGTGGCGCGCACATCCCCGAGCCGGTCATCCGGGATGAGGCCGAGCTCAACGACGACCAGCTGCTGTCGGCGCTCGAGACCGGCAACGTGGTGTTCATGTACGGGACGAAAAAGCCGCCGCCGGGCCTGCGCGAGCTCGCCAACAGGCTCGCCTCCCCGTTCACGCCGGCGCTCGCCGCCGCCGGGCAGGCGGTGATCCTCGCGCGTCGCCCGGGCACGATCGGGATCGACGGTCTCGCTTGGGCACACGCGGTCAGCGTGCGAGACGCAAGCGATCCACGGCTGGCGCAATTCGCGCAGTTCTGGCTCGGGCGCGGCGCCCCCGGCCGTTAGCGGCCGGCGCGGCCTACGAACGCCGGAACGGGTTACCGAGCGTCAGCGGGTGCGCCTCGTAGCGGCGGGCGAGGCGGTAGAACAGCCCGCCGTCGGTGGTGGCCTCCGTGGTCCCGTCGGCGCCGCCGCCGAACAGCAGGCCGACGACGCCGGCGTCGCGGGTGGCTTTCAGGTGCGCGCCGGTCGGATTGTCCAGCCACCACTGCAGGCGGTTGTCGCGGTAGTGATCCCACGTGTCGTTGAGCTTGGTGTCGCCGACCGGCAGCTGCCACAGCACTACGGCCTCGTGGGTCCGGCGCGTGAAACCGGCGATGTACTCGTCGTGGCGGACGAAGTCCGCGGGGCCCCACCAGGTGTGCGGGTTGTTCTCGACGTGCTGGTAGAAGCCGGCGTCGCGGTCGGTGACGTCGTTGAAGACCAGGTCGAAGTGCGCGTGCAGCGACGCGTAGAACGCCGCCGACTTTGCCGCGAGCGCGTCCATGTGCGCGGCGGAGGGCTTGGAGTAGGTGGGGTCCTCCCCTGTCCCCCACGTGCTCAGATGCCACGCGAGCAGCGCGTGGGGCGCGAGCCTGTTGCGCAGCGCGATCAGGCGCTGGGCGAACGAGCGTGCGAGCTTCGTCGCGCGCGCCTGCTCCAGGTACCCCCACAGGTCGGGTTCGACGTGGATCACCACCGTGTGCCCGCCGGCGGACTGCGCGACCCGGCGCAGCAGCAGGCTGTAGTCGGCCCAATAGGCCCGCATCGTCGCCCGGTTGCGGAGGTTGGAGAGATCCCTGGCGGACTCGTCGCCACCGACCGACGGCTTTGACTGCAGCAGCTCGTAGAACGTCAGCACCGGGATCATCTGCTGCGCGATCGACTCGCGCACGTACATCGAGGCAAACGTGCCGTTCGGGTTCCAGTGCGTCCAGTCATCGCCCGTGTTGACGCCTCCGGACAGGTACTGGTAGCGGGCGTCGACGCGAGCGTGCGACCGCAGCGCGTGTGCCTCTCCCGGCGAGTTCGTGACCCCGAGCACCAGGTGATGCGGCCACCCGGCCGGCAGCAGGATCATCGGGAGCAGCAATGACCACAGGGTTCGTCGCATGGTTGGTTGTCTCGGAGTGATCGATTGGGACGGGCGCCTGCGCCTAGGCGTCCCTGACGGCGATCGTCACGCGTGAGAGGACGCACAGCCGCGCCTGGTCATCGAAGATCTCGATCTCCCATACCCAGGTCGTGCGCCCACGGTGCCGCCGCGTCGCCTTTGCATCGATTACGCCCTGGGTAATTGGACGCAGGAAGCTCGTCTGGTTCGACAGGCCCATCGCCAGCTTGCCCTCCGGCATCACCGCGAACGCCGTGCCGAACGACGCCAGCGACTCGGCGATCGCGGCGTGCACGCCGCCGTGGACGAGGCCGGCCGGCTGCTTGAGGTCGTCGCGGACTGCCACGCGGCCGCGGACGAGCTCGTCGGTGAGCTCGAGCAGCTCGAGGCCATACAGGCCATCGAAACCGAGCTCGACCATCGCCGGAAGGTTGGTCGGAAGCTTGGGAGACATGAGCGCGGCACGATACCTCTCAGCGTGCGCGTGGCGGTCGGCCCATCGCTACGCTAATGATCGCCATGGCTTCTCTGGACAGCTTGCCTGCCGATCAGCGCGCCGTTCTCGAGCTGGTCCTCAAGCGCGGACGGACGTATGACGAGATCGCGCGGATGCTGTCGATCGACCGCGCCGGCGTGCGCGAGCGGGCGCTTTCGGCGTTCGACGCGCTCGGCCCGCCGACGCGCGTGCCGCCCGAGCGCCGGGCGCTGATCACCGACTACCTGCTTGGTCAGCTGCCGGCGAAGGTGGCCGAGGACACCCGTCAGCGCCTTGCGCAGTCGGCCGGCGAGCGGGCATGGGCTCGCGTCCTTGCCTCCGAGCTCGAGCCGATCGCCGTCAGCCCGCTGCCGGAGATCCCGACCGAGGGCGCTCGCGAGCCACAGCCCGCGGCAGCGGCCGTGCCGGCCCCCGAGCCGGTCGCCGCGACCGCCGGAGCTGCTGCCGAGCCGTCGCCGGCGCCCGCCGCCGAGCCGGCCGGCGCCTCCCAGCCCCGGGGCCTGGCCGCGCGCCCCAGCTCGCGCCGCGGCGGGATCATCCTGCTGTCGCTCGGCGCGCTGGTTGTGGTCGCCGCCATCGTCGTGATCGCGCTGCTGAGCGGCGGTGACAGCAAGAAGAACTCCACGACCACAGCCTCCCAGCCGGCCGCGACGTCATCGACTCCCACGACGAGCTCGACGCCGTCGACGTCGACCTCCACCACCGCCGCCAACGGCGCGAAGCTGGTGGCGCAGATCAACCTGACCGCGCCGACCTCCGCGGCGGCCACCAAGCCCGTCGGCGTCGCGCTCGTGCTCAAGCAGGGCAAGAACACCGGCATCGCGATCCGCGCCCAGAACCTTCCGGCCAACGGCAAGCACGACGCGTATGCGGTGTGGCTGTACAAGTCCTCCAAGGACAGCCACATCCTCGGCTTCGTCAATCCGGCGGTCGGAACCAACGGCGTCCTTCAGGCCGAGGCTGCGCTGCCGGCCAATGCCGGCCACTTCAGCCAGTTGCTGGTCACCAAGGAGACTCAGCAGAGCCCGAAGTCACCGGGAACGATCGTCCTTCAGGGCGTGCTCAAGGGCCTCTCCTGAGGCCTCAAGCGCAGACGCGATCCAAGCCCTCCAGCGCCTCCTTCAGCTTGCTCCTGGTCGCGCGGCGCAACATGAACCCGCCGGTGCGCGAGTAGCCGCGCAGCTTCTGACGCAGGGCGATCGTGACCTGCGTGCCGCCGTCGGCCGGCTCGAGCGTCACCTCGGTGACCGCTTCGTCGAGCACCCGCTCAAACGGCGTCCCGATCACCTCCTGCTCCCACACCCGGCGCCGCAGCGGCTCTGACAGCGTCAGGTGAAAGTCCGCGCGCACGGGGCGGCCGCGCTTGGTCGTGAACACCTGTGTCCAGCGGTCGTCGTCGACGCCCTCCATTCTCGTCACCCCAGGCCACCAGCGAGGCATGTGGTGCGGGTCTTCGAGCATCGACCAGACGCGTTGCGGCGGCGCGGCGATCTTCCGGGAGTAGGTGGTCGTCGGCACCGGTCAGTCGGTGTATTCGATCACGGTCAGCACCTCGTGCGGCGCCAGCCGGGCTCGCCCGTCGAGGAAGCTCAACTCGACGAGGAAGGCGCAGCCGGCCACCACCGCTCCAAGCTCCTCGACCAGCTTGCACACTGCTGCAGCCGTCCCTCCGGTCGCAAGCAGGTCGTCGTGCACCAGGACCCTGATGCCGCCGGCCAGCGCGTCGGCGTGCATCTCCAGCGCGTCGATTCCGTACTCGAGCACGTACTCGGCGCTGACCGTCTCGCTGGGCAGCTTGCCCGGCTTGCGCGCCGGCACGAAGCCCACGCCGAGCTCGCGTGCGAGCGCTGCGCCGAGGATGAACCCCCGCGCCTCGGCCGCCACGACCAGATCGACCGACAGCGGTCGCGCCAGCGCTGCCAGCTCTGACACCGCCTGGTCGAGCGCGGCGGCATCGAGCAGCAGCGGCGTGATGTCCTTGAAGACGATTCCGGGCCGCGGAAAGTCCGGGATGTCGCGGACGAAGCGTTTGAGGTCGACGGTGCTCACCGCCGGGTGGTCAGGAGACGATGCTTCGCAGGTCGCGGATCAGCAGCAGGTGCCTGAGGTGCGTCGTCACCGACGCCAGGTTCTCGAGCGCCTCGATCGCCTCCTTGCGGCGCTCGGGATTGCGCGAGCGAAGCGCCGGGGCGAGGATGCTCTGAAGCAGCTGGGCCTCGCGGTCGGCGGAGCTTCGGAACACGCGCAGGTTGCGGCCGCCGACGCCGTAGCGCGCCAGCTCCGAGACGGCGCGGACGATTTCCCGCTCGGTCTCGTCGTAGTAGCGCGTCCCGCCTCTGACGTCCCCCTTGATCACGCCGAACTCGACCAGCTCACGGACGAGCGTGGCGTCGGCGCCGGTCTCCTCGACGACGTCCTCGAGCGAGTACAGCGCGCCCGCGTCGCGGGTGGTCACCATCGTGCGCCGCATCGCGCGGCCGTCCCCCGGGGGCGTGACCTCGCGGTCGGTGCGCCCGCCGGCGAGCTCCTGGCGGATCACCCGCAGCGGCAGGAACTCGTCGCGCTGCAGGCGCAGGATCGTGCGCAGCCGCTGGATGTCCGTTTGGGTGTAAAGGCGATAGCCGCCCTGCGTGCGCCGTGGCGTGAGGAGCTTCTGGTCCTCCAGGTAGCGGATCTTGGAGATCGAGATGTCGGGGAACTCCTGGACCAGCGCCTTGCACACGGCGCCGATCGTCACGGCCTTCTGGCGGGGCGGCTCGGAAGGGGCCTCAGAAGGCTCGGGCAGCGCCATCGCCGGGTCGGTTGTCTCGGGGGTCGCCATTACCTGCTCAGGAACGCGAGCTTGTACTTGCCGACTTGGAGCTCGTCGCCGTCGGCCAGCCGGTGGGACTCGATCCGCTTGCGGTTGACGTAGGTGCCGTTCAGCGATCCGCAGTCGTCGAGGTAGTAGTCGTGACCGCGGTGGACGATCACGGCGTGGTCGCGCGACACCGTGACGTCGTCGAGAAAGACGTCGGAGTCGGGGCGCCGGCCCACGGTCATGCGGTCGCCCTGCAGCGCGAAGCTCTCGCCGGACCTGCCGCCCCCGGCCCGGATGACAAGCGCGGCTCCCCGGGCCGCGACCGCCTCGAGGTCGATCTCCTCGATCTCACCGGTCTCGCCGATCTTGTACGCGGCAGTGGTGTCGCCGGAGGGCTGCTCGTTCCCTCCCAGAAAGGCCCCGCAGCGCTGGCAGTAGTTCGCGCCATCTGCGTTGCCAAATCCGCACTCGGGGCAGTGCTGGGCCACCTACCGGTAACCCTCCTGACGCCCATGGACGCTCATTCGCCTTCGGTCGGTACCCGGCCGGCGAGGATGTCGGTCAGCTGCTGGACGTCAGCGCCGGTGATGATCAGCTCGCCGCTCTCGTCCTTCTTGCGAAGACGATTCACGAGCTCTGCTCGCAGGATGTCGATCTTCCCGTGCAGGATCCGACGCCTGTAGGAGATCTCCATCTCCTCCTCGGTCAGCTGTTTGATGAGCTCCTTGAGCTCCTGATCGCTCAGTGAGCCGAGGTCGGGAAACGTATCCATGGGAATGGGACCCCCCAAGGGTCGGGTTGACGAGTCAGCGAGTATAGCCCTCGACCCCATAGGGTCAAGCTCAGCTTGAGAGTTTGGCTGGATGTTGCGGAAATGTCACGCGCCGTGGCGTTCGCGGAGTTCCTGACGCCCCCGCCGCACGTACAGCGCCGTGGCAAGCAGCCCCAGCGCCATCCCCACGTAGAGCAGGATCAGCGCGAGCCAATGCACCCCGGCCATCGCGAAGAACGGTGCGCCCATGATCGGCGCGACGCCGAGGCGCCCCGGCCAGTTGATCTTAACGTCGACGCCGTGTCGCAGCGCGTAGCGGCTGAGCACGAGCATGAACAGCTCTCGGGCGATCACGATCGCGATCGCCCAGCGCGGCAGCAGCTCGAAGTGCCAGCAGACCAGCATCCCCGAGACCACCAGCAGGCGGTCGACGATCGGATCCAGCAGCGCCCCGAGCCGGCTGTACTGGCCCGTGAGCCGGGCCGCGAATCCGTCCAGGTAATCCGCCCAGCCGATCACCGCGAACAGCACCGCCGCAAGCGCGCTCTGCCCGTCGTCGCTCGACAGGCCGACGATCAGGAACACGGGGATCCCCGCCAGGCGCAGGTACCCGATGATGTTCGGGATCGTCCACGGATGCAGCGGGTGGCCCGACAACGTCGCGTCGGGCGGGGGGCCCGAGCGATCGATCCCGAACAGGCGGCGCTTGGTGATCCCGCGGCTCACGCGCCCGGACCCAACGCCACTCGCTACGGAAGCTCCCGCCAGAGCGCTTCGATGGCCTGCGCTGCGCCCTCGATCGGAACGCTGCGCTTCTCCATCCCGCGCCTGACCTGAACCTCGAGCTCGCCGGCCGCCAACGTGCGCCGCCCGACGGTGATCCGCAGCGGGCAGCCGAGCAGCTCGGCGTCGGCGAACTTCTCCCCAGGCCCTGCGTCGCGGTCGTCGTACAGGGTTTGCAGGCCCAGTTCCTGAAGCTCGCCGTAGAGGCGATCCGACAGCTCGCGCTCCTCGCTTCCGGGCTGCCCCAGCGTCACGATCTCGACGTCGAACGGCGCCATCGACCGAGGCCAGGAGATCCCGTGCTCGTCGGCGAACTGCTCGACCGCGGCGGCCGCCGACCGCGCCGGCCCGAAGCCGTAGGACCCCATCCAGATCAGCTGCTCCTTGCCGGACTCGTCGAGGTACTTGGCGCCCAGCGGCTCCGAGTAACGGGTACCGAGCTTGAAGATGTTCCCAACCTCGATCGCGGGCTCGATCCGCACGGTGGCCCCGGCGACCGTGTCACCGTCGACCACGGTCCTGACGTCGACCGAATCGAACGGGAAGTCGCGGCCCGGCTCGACTCCGCGGAGGTGCAGGTCGACCTTGTTGGCCCCGGCCACATAGCCGCCCGGAGCGACCGCCTCGTCGAGCAGGATCGGCAGATCGGTCCCCACCGGGCCGATGAACCCCGGCGGCCCGAGTCGCGACGACACCTCGTCCGGGTGCGCGGCGCGGAACTCGCCGCCCAGCGCGAGCGCGAGCTTGACCTCGTTGACGCGGTGATCGCCGCGCACCACGACGACTTTCATCGCGTCTCCGTCGACGATCACCGGAAACGCCTTGAGCAGCGCGCCGGCGCCGACCTGCAGCTCCTGCGCGACGGCGTCGATCGTCGTCATCCCGGGGGTCAGCACCTCCTCGGGCGCGTCGAGCGCAGCCGGCAGCTCGACGGCTTGGGCGTCGGCGCTGGCGACCTCGAGGTTGGCCGCGTAGCCGCCGGCGAGCGCCACGTCGTTCTCGCCGGCCGCGCACGGCGCCATGTACTCGTGGGCGCCGGTGCCGCCCATCATCCCGACGTCGGCTTCGACCCGGTACCACTCCAGCCCGAGCCGGTCGAACATCCGGTCATAGGCGACGACGTGCTTGTCGTAGGCGACGTCGAGGCCCTCGCGGTCGCGGTCG
Source organism: uncultured Solirubrobacterales bacterium (assembly GCA_963725925.1). Classification (GTDB taxonomy): domain Bacteria; phylum Actinomycetota; class Thermoleophilia; order Solirubrobacterales; family Solirubrobacteraceae; genus Palsa-465. Next base: position 110,010 of record CAVSAY010000013.1, on the reverse strand, counting down.
AACGTGTACGAGTCCTTCATGATGAACTCGCGCGTCCGCAGCACGCCGGCGCGCGGGCGGGGCTCGTCGCGTTCCTTGACCTGGAAGTGGTAGAGGATCAGCGGCAGGTCGCGGTATGAGCGCACGGCCGCGGCGACGTGCCCGGTGACGATCTCCTCGTGGGTCATCGCGAGCACCATGTCGGCGCCCCGGCGGTCCTTGAGCTTGAACAGCTCGTCGATGCCGTAGCGGCCGGTGCGTCGCCACGGCTCGGCCGGATGCAGCACCGGCATCAGCAGCTCCTGGCCACCGATCGCGTTCATCTCCTCGCGCACTACCTGCACGATCCGCTCGTGGATCCGCCAGCCGGCCGGCAGCCAGCTCCACAGCCCCGACCCGACCTGGCGGATCAGGCCGGCGCGGACCATCAGCTTGTGCGAGATCGCCTCCGCGTCGGCGGGGGGCTCGCGCTCGGTCGGAAGGAAATATTCGGAGAGCCGGGTCACAGGGCGTTCACCGGCGAAGCGTACCCGGGGGGCTCCGCGTCGCGATCGCCGCGTCCACGGGGCGTACGCGTTCCAGCGACCACCTTCGGTCTGATAGGACTACCTTCAACCCCAAATCTGTCGGCAAGTGCAAGGAGAACGTATGGCCTACGAAGTGCCGCCCCTCCCGTATGACTACAACGCGCTTGAGCCCACCATCGATGATGCGACGATGCACCTTCATCACGACAAGCATCATCAGGCCTACGTGAACGCCGCCAACGGCTTGCTCGAAGGCACTGAATGGGCTGACAAGCCGGTCGAGGAGGTGCTCAAGAACCTCGGCTCGCTTGGTGACAAGGCGACCGGGGTCCGCAACCAGGCCGGAGGGCACTACAACCACTCGCTGTTCTGGGAGTGGATGAGCCCCAACGGCGGAGGTGCGCCCGACGGCGACCTGGGTTCCGCGATCGATTCCGCATTCGGCTCGTTCGACGATTTCAAGGCGCAGTTCAAGGACGCCGGCGTCAAGCGCTTCGGCTCCGGCTGGGCGTGGCTGATCCATGACGGCTCCGGACTGGCGATCGTCTCGACCGCCAACCAGGACAACCCGATCAGCGACGGCAACACGCCGCTGCTGGGCGTCGACGTCTGGGAGCACGCCTACTACCTGAACTACCAGAACCGGCGCCCCGACTACCTCGACGCATGGTGGAACGTCGTCAATTGGGCGAAGGTAGCGGAGGGTTTCTCGGCGGCTTCCAGCTAGCCTGGGTCGACTCCGACCCGAGAAGATGACCTGGGCCCGCCGCCAAGCGGGCCCAGTGCCGTGCCTTGAACGCTGACGCCCCACCAGCCTCGACTCACGCGCTCGACAAGCGGCCGTCGCTGCGCCCGAGCGACTCGCTGCTGTCCACCGCCCGCCGGGTGCCGCCGGCCGTCGCCGTCGCGCTGTTGTGCCTGGCGGCGACGCTGCTGGCCAACGCCGTGCTCAAGCACGAGTCCGGCATCCGCGGCGACGACCCCTACTACGAGCGGATGGCGAGCCACCCGGGCGGGCCGCACACCTTCCCCTACGCATACCGGATCGCGGTCCCGTGGGTGGTGCACGTGCTGCCGTTCTCGCACACGGCGTCGTTCACGCTGCTCGCGTGCCTGTCGCTGGCGGTGACCGGCGGCGTCATGTTCACGCTGCTCGGGATCTTCGACGTCAGGCCGCGGCTGTCGGTTGCGCTGGTCGTCGGGCTGGTGCTGTCGCCGGCGGCGCTGGTGGTGATCCTGCGCCACGGCCGCAACGTCGACCCGGAGTCGCTGCTGGTGCTGACGCTCGGCACGCTGTTCATCGTCCGCCGCCAGAAGCTGGCGCTCGGGATCACGATGCTGATCGGCGCCACGGTGCGCGAATCGAGCCTGTTCCTGATCCCGTTCGCCTACGCGGTGTGGGCCGAGCGGCTGTTCGATCGCCAGGCGCTGAAGGACACGGCGCTCGTCTCGGCCCTGCCGGCGATCCTCTACCTGTTCATGCGGACGTCGATCGACGCCCGCGGTAAGGAGTGGCCGGGGACCTTGATCACCGCGCGCTGGCACGTGATCAAGGAGGCTTTGGGGGGCGGCGGCTGGAAGGTTGAGGCGCGGCGGATGGCCTACGTGTTCGGCCCGATCTGGGTCGTCGCGCCGTTTGCGCTGTTGACACTGCGGTTCGCCCGGCGCAGCCTCGTGCTGGTCGCGCTGTGCGTCGTGTCGATGACGTTCGCGCTCGACTGGGGCCGCGTGATCTTCCTTGCCGCGCCGGTGTTCTACATCGCCGCCGGGCATGTGATCAAGGACCGGCGGCGGCTGGCGATCGCGACGGTGACGCTGCTGCTGGCGATGGACCTGGGGTATGCGATCTACATGCAGGCGTACGGGGTCAAGCACGGGCTGGATGCGCCGCTGGTGCCGACTGAGCGGGTGTACTGACCGCGGTTCCCCCGGGCCGAAACGTCAACGGCCCATTGAGTAGGGGCATGGAGGGGTGCCTGGGGTGCATGGCGCGACAATCGCCCGTAAGCCGCCGTAGCGTGTCGTGTGGCGCACCGCCTAGGTGCATGGCTCGACAGGCTTCCCCCGGCTCGGCGCGATTGTCGCGTGATGCACCCTCGGCGGCCGCGGACTCGCCCCCCATCCCATTCCTTCAATGAGGTTTTTTCGGGCCCGGGGGACCCGCACGCCGAGGCTCAGGCCCGAGTGAACCGCCGCCCCGCCACCGGCGAGACGTCCTCGTCGAGCCGCGCGGCCTCCGCTTCCATCCGGGCGATCCGCTCGGGCGTCATCGCCGTCTCGTCCTCGTTCTCCAACAACCACTGGCGGGCTTCGGCAGCCCGCTCCTCGTCAAGCACGACCTTCTTGCCGGCCTCGTAGTAGCGGTCGATCTCGGCGAACAGCTCGTCCACCAGGCGTTCGGTCGGAACCTTCTTGAGAGGCTCGCCCCGGGAGTAGATCATCCCCATGTCCTTCGCGCCGGTGATGCCGAAGTCGGCGTGGCGCGCCTCGCCGATCCCGTTCACCGCGCAGCCGAGCACCGATACCTCAATCGGATCCTCATAGGCCTCCAACCGCCGCTCCACCTCGGCGACGACAGAGTCCATGTCGAATTGCAGCCGTCCGCAGGTCGGGCAGGCGATCAGCACCGGACCGCGTTCGCGGAGCTTCAGTGCCTTGAGAATCTCCCACGCGACCTTGACTTCTTCCTCGGCGTGGAAGGTCGACAGCGAGATCCGGATCGTGTCACCGATCCCGTCGGCCAAAAGCGTCCCGAGTCCGACTGCCGACTTCAGCGATCCAGACCACTTCGTGCCCGCCTCCGTGACGCCGAGGTGCAGCGGATACGGAATCCGCTCCGCTAGCAGCCGGTTGGCGGCGATCGTGTTCGGCACCGACGTCGACTTCATCGACACCTTGAAGTTCTGGAAGTCCAGGCGCTCCATCAGCTCGACCGTCTCCACCGCCGCGTTGACCAGCGCCTCGACCGGGTTGTCGTACTCGAGTTGGCGCAGATGGGCGGGCAGCGAGCCGGAGTTCACACCCACGCGCAGCGGTGTGCCCAACTCGGTCGCACGCGCAGTGACCTGCGCGACCTTGTCGGGACCGCCGATGTTGCCGGGGTTCAGGCGCACGCAGTGGGCGCCGGCGTCCAGCGACTTCAGCGCCAGCGTGTAGTTGAAGTGGATGTCGGCGATCACGGGGATCGGCGAGTCCTGCACGATCTGTTTCAGCGCCTCGACATCCTTCTCGCGGGGGACGGCTACCCTGACTATGTCGGCGCCTGCTTCAGCGACCCGACTAATCTGGTCCATGGTCGCCCGAAGATCGGCCGTTTCGGTCTTCGTCATTGTCTGTACGGCGACCGGCGCGCCGCCGCCGATTGGCACGCTGCCGACGTGGATCTGACGTTTCGAAGCCACGTCGCCAGTGTAGACAGGGCGTGTTCAACGCAACTTCGCAACCGGAGATTGGTTCCCTTTTTTATGCTCAGAATCAGACGCCTACTTCCAATCGCCGCGCTTTTGACGCTTGTCGCCGGGCTCCACGCCACGGCGGCATCCGCCTCAAGCACTCAGGAGTCGATCATCCAGGACGACGCCCTGATCAAGGCGGATCCGGCCGGAGCGCTGGCAACTTTCAGGTCGCTCGGCGTGACCCGCGTGCGACTCTCGGTCACCTGGGCCTCGCTTGCTCCGAGCCCCAATTCCAAGAAGGCCCCCAAGGGCTTCAAGGGCGGCGACCCCGCCTCGTACAAGGGCTGGGCGATCTACGACACGATCGCTCGCCAGGCAAAAGCCGATGGCATCGGCCTGGACTTCATGCTCACGGGCCCCGCGCCCAGGTGGGCAACCGGCCCGGGCATGCCCAGCGGCACCCACCTGCAGTGGAAGCCCTCGGCATCGCAGTTCGGTGCGTTCGCCAAGGCCGTCGGCACCCGCTACAGCGGCCACTATCACGGGCTGCCGCGGATCACCTTCTGGTCGATCTGGAACGAGCCCAACTACGGGTTTGACCTCGCGCCGCAGACCACCAACCACGACTCGATCGAGGTTGGCGCTGCGATCTACCGCGGGCTGCTCAGCCACGCCTGGGCCGGCCTGTCGCAGAGCGGCCACAAGCCCGGGAAGGACACGATCCTGATCGGCGAGACCGCCCCGCGCGGACTCGACCACGGGATCGGCAACTTCCAGGGCGTCAAGCCGCTGCGCTTCCTGCGCGCCCTGTACTGCGTGGACTCGCAATACCGCGAGCTCCGCGGCTCGGCCGCCAGCGCCCGCGGGTGCCCGACCACTGCGAGCGGCTCGCGCGCCTTCCGCAAGCAGAACCCGGCGCTGTTCTCGGCCAGCGGATTCGCCGACCACCCCTACACCGCACAGGCGGCACCGGTCGCCCCGAACGTCCCGACCAACCTGAACGGCCACGGCCGCAGCGACCCCGACTTCGCGGACCTGCCCGAGGTCGGCCGGCTCGAGGGAGTGCTCGACCGCCTCAACCGGATCTACGGCTCGCGCAGCCACTTCAACGTGTGGAGCACCGAGTACGCGTACCGCACCAAGCCGCCCGACCACGTCGGCGTCAGCCTGTCCAACCAGGCCTACTACCTCAACTGGGCCGAGTACATCAGCTACAAGCAGCGGCGGATCGCGAGCTATCGACCAGTACCTGCTCGTCGATCCGCCCTGCGGTAGCTTCGCGAGCGGCCTGGAGTTCAACAACCGCAAGCCGAAGCCGTCGTTCGACGCGTTCCGGATGCCGCTGTACCTGCCCACCACGTCGACCCGCAAGGGCAAGTCGATCGAGGTCTGGGGCGGTGCGCGTCCTGCGCACTTCGCCGCGGGCCGCCAGTCGGTCGCGATCCAGTTCCGCAGCAGTTCCAAGGCTGCGTGGAAGACGCTCAAGACCGTCGCGATCAGCAACAAGCGGGGCTACATCGACACCCATATGTCGTTCCCGTCCAGCGGCCAGGTGAGGCTTGCATGGAGCGGCTTCCTCAGCCGCACACAGAACATCAAGGTCCGCTAGCGGACCAGTCGTGAGTGAGTGACGCGTGCCGCCGGTGCTCAGGAGGAGCGTCGGCGGTACGCGATCACCGCGAACACGCCGGCGCCGACCACCAGGACGCCGAGCACGATCAGCAGGGGCGTGGGCAGAAACGACGATCCGCCGTCGCCGCTACCGCTGCCGTCGGCCTTGATCCCGCCGATATCCGCCAGCAGTGCGCGCTGGATCACGTCGTAGCAGTCGGTGTACTCCTTGACGTCGGCAGGCATCGTGTTCAGCGCCGTGCGCAGCTGGGCCGCGGTGTAGGTCTGGGTGAGCCGCGTATGCGAGTTGCAATCGGCGACCGCCCCGGACAGGGCGGCGGGGGCCGGCGCGGCGGCCAGCAGGCCGACGGCGAGCACCGCTACGGCGGCGATCACGGCTGACGATCGTCGTGTCATCGGCAGACAGGTTAGGGCGACTGCCCGGAATCCTGCGTTGGCAACCCCTTGTATCGTCGCCCGCTGTGCCACTTCCGCAGTCGATCCGAAGCGCCGTGCCCAACGGCGTACGCGACCAGCCGGCGCTGCGTGCTGTGGCGCTCGCCCTCGGCCTGATCCCGCCGCGACCGATGCACTCGCCCGCCGAGGCGGACGTGCTGGCGCGGACTGGCCGGCCCGGCTACGCGGGTGGTCGAAATCGGCGTCTACGAGGGCTCCTCCGCGGTCGTGCTCTGCCGAGCAATGGCGCCGAGCGCCGAGCTTCACCTGATCGACCCGTTCGTCGACGAGAGCGGTGCCGCGCTGCCACCCAACTGGTCGGCGGTTCCCGCCGCCACGCGGATGTCCGTTTGGCGGGTCGCCCGTCACGACGGTCCGAAGACGCGCTGGCACATCGCCCGCAGCCAAGATGTCGGGCGCGACTGGGCCGGCGGCGAGGTCGATTTCGTGTTCATAGACGGCGACCACAGCGCACAGGCCTGCCGCGAGGACTGGGACGTGTGGAATCCCCACGTTCGCCTGGGCGGGTCGGTTGCGTTTCACGACGCCCGCCTCGAGCAGCCGAATGGCACTGGCAGCCCAGGACCCACAACAGTCGTCGACGAGCTGTTTCGGAGCCCGGCGCCACCGGAGGGTTGGAGCATTGCGAACGAGATCGACACCCTCGTCGTCGTCAGGCGCGACGCTCAGCCGTCAACGGCCGCGTAGACCTCCGCGAGCCGCTTCGACACGACGTCGGGGTCGGTCAGCCGGCGCACTCGCTCGATCGCCAGCGCGCCCGCCGGCCCGGCCTCCTCGCGCAGACGCCCGATCGCCTCTGCCAGCGCCTGTGGATCCCCCGCGGCAATCAGCCACTGATCCGGGACGAGCTCCGGCAGCGCGCCGACACGCGACGCGACGACCGGCACGCCGGCCGCCATCGCCTCCGCCGCGGCCAGGCCGAACGTCTCGCCCGAGCGGGACGGCACGATCGCCATCACGGCGTCTCGGCGCAAGCGCTCGAGCTCGCGGTCGTCGACGCGCCCGGCGAACGTGACATCGGGACCGGCCGCCGCGGCCAGACGTTCGCGCTCGGGCCCGTCGCCGGCCACGACCAGCGGCATGCCGGCGATCCGGCAGGCCTCGATCGCGACATCGACGCCCTTCTCGGGCGCCAGGCGGGCCACCACCAGCGCATGACGTCCGCCGGCCGCCGCAGACCCGGCGGCGAACTGGCGGATGACGTGCGGCAGCACGTGCGCCTGGCCGACGGGCGCGCGCAGCTCGTGCAGCCGCTCGAGCGCGAACGCGCTGGGCACAACGAACGCGTCGGCCAATGCCGCCAGGCGCGGCTGCCAGAGCGCCAGCGCGGCGCCATAGGTGACGGCCTCGGCGAGTGAGCCGCGGCAGTTGCGAAGCACTCCGGGCAACGTGTTGCGGCCGTGGCAGCGGGTGCACTCCTCGCCGTGGGTGAAGCACACGCCCACAGCGCACACGAGCCGGTACTGGTGCAGGTGCAGCACGACCCGAGCTCCGGCCTCGCGCGCAGCTGCCAGCGCGCGCCATCCCAGCGTGGGATGCAGGTTGTGGGCGTGCACGATGCGCGCGCCTGTGCGGCGCACGGCCCTTGTCACCTGGTCGGGTCGCAGTCCCCCACCGAGCAGCCCGGCGGCTGCGCCGGCCCGCCCCACCGTCGCCGAGTCGCGCGCCAGCAGCTCGGCGTCCTCCCCCAGGCGCTCGCGAATCAGCCACAGCAGGTCCTCGACCGCGCGCTCCTCCCCACCGGTCGTCCGGTAGCGGTTGTGGAGGACGAGGATCAAGCGTTTTGGAGCAGCACGGCCGGAGCAGCGCCGGCGGGGCCCAGCAGCGACGGCGCCCGCGCGGCGAGCTGGGCCGGCGTCAGCCGCCAGCGCGGCACCGCAAAGCGATCGACGAGGAACCCGCCCTTGACGACCTGGCTCGAGAGCAGCTTGACGCCTGCCGGAAGGGTCTGCGGGGGCTGCTGGTAGACGCTGCCGACGACGTCGACCTCGCTGACGCTCACGGGCGTCTGCGGCGGTTGCGACCACGGCACACCGTGCAGGTAGATCGTCAGCGGTTGGGCCGCGAAGCCAGAGTCGTAGGCGAGGATCGCGCGCGACACCGAAGCCGGTCCCAACGCCGTCGCCACGCCACGCCAGTCGGGCCGCTGATACTGCGGGCTGTTGCCGATCCGCACCCCTGCATAGACGAACGCGACGAGCAGCACGACCGCCAGCGCTGCGCCCACGGGCCTTGCCCGGGGCACGGTGCATGCAGCGCCGAGCACGACCGCGAGCGGAATCCAGGCCGGGGCGAAGTTGCGCGGCACCAGGTAGTCACGCCCAAGCTCGGCGAGCACCAGCGGCACGAGCAGCACCGCCGCGGCGATCACCGCAGCGACGATCGCGCCACGCCGCTGTTGGGCCTCGCCGCCGAAGTACAAAAGCGCCGCGACGGCGGCAGCGAGCAACGCCGCCCCCAGCAGACCGTCGCTCACCAGCGAGCTCTGGTACAGCGACCCGAGGCCGAGATCGACGGGAACCTGCTTGATGCGGATCGCCAGCGGGAACGCTTTGATCCATTGGAGCGGATGCGACGTGTCCCCGATCGCCAGCGGCAGGATCGCGAGCTGCACCACCGCCACGGCCCCGGCGGCGATCAGGGTCGCGCGGTTGCGGTATTTGACGACCAGCCAGACCCCCTCGGGCGCGACCAGGAAGCCGGCGAAGAAGTGCGTGAGGACGGCGCCCGCCGAGGCCACCGCCCACCACACCAGATTACGGCGCGACGGCTCTCTGAGCGAGCGCGCAAACAGCCAGAACGACAGCCCGCACAGGACCGTGAACAGCATGTAGGACCGCGCCTCCTGCGAGTACCAGATCATGAACGGGCTGACCGTGGCCAGGGTCGCCGCGACCAGCCCGGCGGCGCGGGACACGAGCTCGCGGCCGCACAGGTACGTGATCGGGATCACCATGGTCCCCAGCAGGGCCGACAGCGATCGCAGGCCCACCTCGCCGGTGCCGAACACCTTGGCCCACAGCCACGCGAGGATGAAGTACAGCGGCGGGGTGGTCTCGTTGACGTGGACCTGGTGCAGCATCGCGCCGAACGACAGGCCTATGTCGTGGACCGTCGTGGCCTCGTCGAGCCAGTAGCTCTGGCTCGCGAGCGTGCCGAAGCGGAGAGCGGCGCCGATCGCGATCAGAACTGCAACGATCCAGACGTCGGACGCCATCGTCTCCGCCCGCCAGGTCGACTCAGTCCGGGTCGCCTTATCGGGACCCGTGCGGGTCGGGAGGAGCATGCGCGCCCAAGTGTACGCAGCAAACGTCCTATCCTGCCCCGCTTGCAAAGGCCCATGAAACGATCCCTGCCGATGGTCGGCGCCGTGGTTTGCGCGCTTCTCGCGCTGGCCGGCTGTGGCGGCGGCTCGAGCTCGAGCTCCAACTCGACCTCCGGCTCGACGTCGAGCTCGGTCGCATCCGCGAAAGCCCGCAGCGGCCCGATCTCGATCTTCGAAGCCGAGGCGCAGCTGCGCGGCACGCCTGCGCAGACCGCCCAGAACGTGGACGTGCTGCGGCAGCTGGGCGTGGACGTGATCAGGCTCTACATGCCCTGGAACCAGTTGGCGCCCAACCCCGATTCCCGCAAGCGCCCGAACTTCAATGCCGCCGATCCGGCGTCGTACTCGGCAGCCACGTGGGCGATCTACGACACGATCATCCGCGACGCCACCGCGAAGGGAATCGGGATCGATCTCACGGTCGGGGCGCACGTCCCGCTGTGGGCCACCGGCGCCAACGCACCGCCCGGCGGCCCGCATCTGCAATGGGAGCCGTCGGCCTCCGAATACGGCCAGTTCATGCGCGCAGTCGGCAAGCGCTACAGCGGCTCCTACAAGCCGCCGGGCTCCTCCACCCCGCTGCCGCGCGTCAAGTTCTGGGCGATCTGGAACGAGCCAAACTACGGCGTCGACCTGGCGCCACAGGCGATCGACAATTCGACCGTGGAAGTGGCGCCGCGGCTGTACCGCGGGCTCGTGGACGCGGCGTGGAGCGCTCTGCACGCAACCGGGCACGGCCACGACACCTTCCTGATCGGCGAGACCGCCCCGCGCGGCCTGACGACCGGCAACAACCCCGGCAACTTCTCGGGAATGGTGCCGCTGCGCTTCATCCGCGCGCTGTACTGCGTCGGTTCGAATCTCAAGCCGCTGGAAGGCCAGGCGGCGGCGGTCCGCGGCTGCCCCACGACGGAGTCTGCGTCGAAGCGGTTTGCGGCCCAGAACCCGGGCCTGTTCCACGCCACCGGATTTGCCGACCATCCCTATCCGCAGGGGCAGATAGCGCCCAACGTCAAGACGAGCGACGAGCCGGACTATGCAGACCTCGCGTCGCTCGACAATCTCGAGCACACGCTCGACACGGTTCACAAGGCCTACGGCTCGAGCACCAAGTTCCCGATCTACTCGACCGAGTTCGGGCTCCAGACCAACCCGCCCGAGACGATCTCCCGCGCGATCGACTCCAAGACCGCCGCGAAATACCTGAACTGGTCTGAGTACATCTCCTGGCTTGACCCCCGGGTCTCCTCCTACGACCAGTACCTGCTGACCGACCCGCCGGGCGGCAACTTCGCCACCGGTCTGGCGTACGCCGACGGCACGCCCAAGCCACAGCTCTACGACGCGTATCGGCTGCCCCTGTACCTGCCCGTCACGCGCGCCCACAAGGGCCAGTCGCTCGAGGTCTGGGGCGACGTGCGGCCCGCTCGGTTCGCCCGCAAGGACACGGGTAAGGCGCAGCAGGTCAAGATCCAGTTCCAGGCGGGATCGAAGGGACCGTTCAAGACGTTGAGCACGGTCACGATCGCCAACCCGCACGGCTACTTCGACACGCAGGTGACGTTCCCGGGCAGCGGCATCGTCCAGCTGACATGGACGTATCCCCACGGGCAGACGATCCACAGCCGGCCGGTTTCCGTTACCGTTGGCTAGCCGCCGTGGCCGCTGTTCAAGACGCCGGCCGCCGCAACTTAGAGCTCTGCTGCGCGTTGTCCTCTCAGTGCGAGGTGCTCACTGGGCGGCGATTGTTCCCCCGTTCAGGCCGCGTCTCACGGATCGAATGTCGCGAATCTGCCCACGTCCCGTCATGCTGACGCGAGTCCTGATGCTCGTCGTTCTGATGTGCGCGATCCCGGCTCCGGCTCACGCAACCAAGGCCCAGGAGTCGTGGCTCGAGGACGACGTCAACCTGTACGCCAACCCCGCCGCAACGCTGGGGCAGCTGCGGTTCCTCGGCGTCAACCGGGTGCGGGTGGCCGTCCGCTGGCAGCTCATCGCTCCCAGCCCGCTATCGCGCCGTCGCCCCCGCAACTTCAACGCGGCAGACCCCGCCGCCTACCCGCCGGGCACGTGGACCATCTGGGATCAGATCGTCAACGACGCCAAGGCGGACGGGATCGCGCTGAACTTCGATCTGCTGGGCGGAGCGCCGCTGTGGGCGACCGGCCCCGGCGCGCCGCGCGACGGGCTGGTGCATCTCAACTGGAATCCGTCTCCCAAGGAGTTCGAAGCGTTCGCGCGAGCGGTTGCGACGCGCTACAGCGGCAATTACGACCCGGGCACCGAGAAGCTCGATCCGGGCAACCCGTCCGATCTCCCCAAGGTCAGCTTCTGGTCGGTGTGGAACGAGCCCGACTACGGCCCGGGCCTGGCTCCCCAGGGCGTCCCCGGCCATCTGAAGATCGAGAACAGCCCGCGCATGTACCGCAACCTGGTCGCAGCGGTGTGGAACGCGCTGCAGGCGACCGGGCACACCCACGACTCGCTCGTCTGGGGCGAGCTGGCGCCGCGCGGAGCGTTGAACTGGGGCGTTTTCTCGGGGATGAAGCCGCTGATCTTCCTGCGCGCGCTGTATTGCGTGGACTCGAATTACCGTCCGCTGCGTGGCGGCGCGGCGAGGATTCGCGGCTGCCCCGCCACCGCCGCGGCCTCCAGGCAATTCCGCGCCCGAAATCCCGGCCTGTTCAGGGCCGCAGGCGTCGCCGACCACCCCTACATGCGCTGGTATCCGCCGAACAAGGAGCAGTTTCCGGACCCGAACAACACGTCCCTGGGCCAGATCGGCAACCTCACGCGAGCGCTCGACAGGCTCCAGCGCGTGTACGGCTCCCACAAGCGCTTTCCGATCTACAACACCGAGTTCGGCTACATCACGACGCCGCCGAAGCGAGACAGCAACAAAGAGCCGTGGGTCAATCAGAACACGGCCGCCTACTACCTCAACTGGGCCGAGTACCTCTCGTGGAAGAGCCCGCGCATCCGCTCGTTCTCGCAATACCTGCTCTACGACCCGCTCCCCGCGAAGTCCAAGACCGACTTCGGTGGCTTTGCGAGCGGGCTGCTGGCATTCGGAACGCATGCCCGCAAGGCGACCTACGCCGCCTGGCGGCTGCCGCTGTATCTGCCGGTCACGACAGCCGCCCGGGGGCGCAGCCTCGAGGTCTGGGGATGCGCGCGCCCGGCGCACTTCGCCCAGGCCGACACGGGCACCACCCAGACGGTTCAGATCCTGTTCCAGCGCGGGTCACGCGGGCCGTTCAAGATGCTTCGGACGATCGAGGTCACCGATCCCCACGGGTACTTCGACCTGCACATGCGCTTCCCGGGCAGCGGCACCGTGCGGATTTCCTGGGACTACCCCGTGGCCGACCGGGCGCTGGGCTACTTCGACCCGACGACTGCGCACACCGCGTTCAGCCGCTCGGTTCGGATCACCTTGCACTGAGCCCGGCCGCGGCCGTCATACTTCGCAGGTGATGTCAAGCAGCGCTCCGGAGCTTGCCTCCCGACTGCAGCTCGTCTCCCAGCTGCAGGCGATCTGCGGCCACGAGCACGTGCTGACGCATCCCCACGAGCTGGCCACGTATCGCTCCGACGGCCTGGCGCACTATCGCCAGGTGCCCATCGCGGCGGTCCTCCCCGGCAGCGCCGACGAGGTCCAGCGCGTGGTTCGAGCGTGCTATGAGGCCGAGGTCCCGTGGGTCGCGCGAGGGTCGGGCACGGGCCTGTCAGGCGGCGCGCTGCCGATCGCCGAGGGAGTGCTGATCGTGCTCGCGCGGCTGCGCCGGATCCTGTCGATATCGCTCGAGGACTCCCGCGTCGTGGTCGAGCCGGGCGTCACCAACCTCGCAGTTTCACGCGCGGTCGGGCCGACGCACTTCTACCCGCCCGATCCCTCCAGCCAGATCGTCTGCTCGATCGGCGGAAACGTCGCCGAGAACTCCGGCGGCGCCCACTGCTTCAAGTACGGCTTCACGACCAACTACGTCACCGGCTTGGAGGTCGTGCTGAGCGACGGCGAGGTCGTCCAGCTCGAGCGTGACGCCCCCGGATACGACCTGCTCGGCGCGTTCGTGGGCTCCGAGGGCACGCTCGGCGTGGCCACCAAGGTCACCCTGCGCGTGATCCCGGTCCCGCAGAGCGTGCGCACGCTCGTGGCGTTCTTCGAAGACACGGGCGCCGCCGGCGAGGCCGTCTCGGAGATCGTCAGCGCCGGAATCGTCCCGGGCGCAATCGAGATGATGGACCGCCTTTCGATCAAGGCCGCCGAGGAGGCCACCGGCGCCGGGTATCGGCTCGACGCCGGCGCGGCGCTGCTGGTGGAGCTCGACGGCCCTGACGAGGAGTGCACGTCGCGCCTGGAGCACGTGATGGAGCTGTGCTCGCACACCGGCGCGATGGACGTCCGCGTGGCTCTGTCCGATCAGGAGCGGGCGCTCATCTGGAGGGCCCGCAAGGCCGCGTTCGCAGCCATGGGGCGGATCGCCCCCGCCTACTACGTCCAGGACGGCGTGATTCCCAGGACCCGCCTGGCGGAGGTGCTGCGCCGAATCGACGCGCTCGCTGCCGAGTACAAGCTTCAGGTGGCCAACGTCTTCCACGCCGGCGACGGCAACCTGCACCCGCTGATCTGCTACGACGCCGGCAAGGAAGGCGAGGCGCAGCGCGCCGAGGAGCTGTCGGGCCTGATCATCAAGACCTGCGTGGACGCGGGCGGATCGATCACCGGCGAGCACGGCGTCGGCGTCGACAAGAAGGCCTACATGCCGTCGATGTTCTCCGAGGCCGATCTCGACACGTTCCAGCGGCTGCGCTGCGCGTTTGACCCGCACGGCCTGGCCAACCCCGGCAAGGTCATGCCGACGCCCCGCCTGTGCGGCGAGGTCCCCGGCCCGTATCGCGAGCACCCGCTCGAGCGCGACGGGGTCGCAACACGCTTCTGATGCCACGCACGCTGCGCCCCGCGACGTTCGAGGAGGCCGCGGCGGGTCTCGCGGCGGCCGCGGCCGAGGGCCAGTCGGTCCGGATCCGCGGCGCCGGCACCAAGGCCGGCTGGGGGGCGCCGGCCGCCGAGCCCGACGTCGAGCTTCACACCACGGGCCTGGCCGAGATCGTCGAGCACAACGTCGGTGATCTCACGGCGGTGCTCCAGGCGGGCGTGCCGCTTGCCGAGGCGCAGGCCACGTTCGCGGGTGCCGAGCAGATGCTGTCGCTGGATCCGCCGCTGGGGCGCGGCGATGCCGCGACGGCGACGATCGGAGGCATCGTCGCGACCGCCGACTCCGGGCCCCTGCGCCACCGATACGGGGCGGCGCGCGACCTGGTGGTCGGGATGACCGTCGCGCTCAGCGACGGGACGATCGCCCGCTCGGGCGGCAAGGTGATCAAGAACGTGGCCGGCTACGACATCGCCAAGCTGTTCTCAGGGGCGTTCGGGACACTGGGCGCGATCCTCGAGGTCAGCGTCCGGCTGCACCCGCTGGCCCCGGCGAGCAGCACCGCGCTCGGCGCAAGCGGTGATCCCGAGGTGCTCGCGAAGGCCGCGCGGCTGCTGACGATGGCCCCGCTCGAGCTCGACGCTCTCGACGTCGCCTGGCAATCCGGCTGGGGGCAGGTGCTCGCGCGGCTGGCCGGCGCGGAGGCTCCCAGGCGCATCGTGCGCGTGACAGCGCTGATGCGCGAGGCGGGGCTGGAGGACGTGGACGCGATCTCCGACGACGACGACCTGTGGTCTCGCCAGCGGGCCGGACAGCGGTCCGAGGGCGCGGTGCTGGCGCGCGTCGCTGCGCGCCCCTCGGCGCTGGCACAGCTCGTGCGAGCGACCCGCTCGTGCGAGGGGCGGCTGGTGGGCCGCGCGGCGCTGGGGCTGAGCTGGATCGAGGTAGAGCCCGAGGCGCTGGGAGCGTTGCGCGACGGGCTCGACGCGCAGGCGACGATCGTCGTGCTCGACGCCCCGCCGGCAATCCGCGACGGCCTCGATCCATGGGGCGCGCGCGAAGGTTCGGAGCTCGAGCTGATGCGCCGGATCAAGATGCGCTTTGATCCAGCTGGGGCCTGCAATCCCGGGGTGTTCGTGGGAGGAATCTAGATGGCATTCGACACGTTCAGAGCACCGCAGACCGAATTGCTGGAGGACTGTGTCCATTGCGGCTTCTGCCTGGACACGTGCCCGACCTACGTGCTGTGGGGCAACGAGGCCGACTCGCCGCGCGGGCGGATCGTGCTGATGGGTGAGGGGTTGCGCACAGACGAGCCGATGTCCGACGAGATGGTGACCCATTTCGACCGCTGCCTGGGCTGCATGGCGTGCGTCACCGCCTGCCCGTCGGGCGTGCGTTACGACCGCCTGATCGAGCAGGTACGGCCCCAGGTCGAACGCCACCACCGGCGTTCGCTGTTCGAGCGCGGGCTGCGCCGGATGCTGTTCGGGACCCTCCCCCACCCCCGTCGCCTGCGTACGCTCGCGCCGCTGATGATCGCCGGGCGCAAGCTCGGGTCAGACCGGATCCCGGGACGGGTTGGGATGCTCGCCAAGGTCGCGCCCCAGCTCAGGATGCGCGAGCTGCGCAGCACGGGCTTCCCCGAGCACGTGCCTGCCGTCGGCGAGCAGCGTGGCCGGGTGGGCGTGCTGCTGGGGTGCGTGCAGCGCGTGTTCTACGCCGACGTGCAGCGCGCGACGATCGCGACGCTCGCGGCGGAGGGGTTCGAGGTATTCGCGCCGCAGCTGCCCGAGTGCTGCGGGGCGCTCGAGATGCACTCGGGTGAGGAGCCGGCCGCGGTCACGCGCGCCGAGGCGACGATCGCCGCGTTCAACGCGATCGAGGGGCTCGACTACGTGGTCACCAGCGCCGCCGGTTGCGGATCGGCGATGAAGGAGTATGGGGAGCTCGTCGGCACGCCTGACGCGCAGCGGTTCGCCGAGCGCGTCGTCGACGTCACCGAGCTGCTCGGCTCCGTGGAGCCGCGGGCGCCGCGTGGGCCGGTGCCGCTGAAGGTCGTCTACCACGACGCGTGCCACCTCGCCCACGCCCAGAAGGTGCGAGAGCAGCCGCGGGCGATGCTGCGGACGATTCCCGGGCTGGAGCTGCTCGAGAACCCGGTGGAGCCTGACATCTGCTGCGGATCGGCCGGCGTCTACAACATGCTGCAGCCCGAGGCCGGCGCCGACCTGGGAGTGCGCAAGGCCCGCAACCTGCTCGACACCGGCGCCGATGCCATGGCAGCGGCCAACCCGGGCTGCGCGGCGCAGCTCGACCGCCACTTCCGGGACCTGGGCCGCCCGCTGCCGATCTATCACCCTGTCGAGCTCGTCTGGCGCTCGATCAGGGCCAGCGCCTAGCCGGCGTACATCTCCTCGATCTCGCGCTCGTACTTGGCGGCGATCGGCTTGCGCTTGAGCTTCATCGTCGGAGTCAGCTCGTCGCCGCCGGGCAGCCAGTCGCCCTGCACGATCGTGAACTTCTTGATCTGCTCGACGCGCGAGAGCTGCTCGTTGGCGGCGTCGATGGCGGTCTGAATCGCGGCGATCACCTTCGGGTCGGCCGCCAGCTGCTCGAGCGCGGAGGCCTCGATCCCCTGCTGCTTGGCCCACTGCGGGGCGAAGTCGGCGTCGAGCACGATCAACGCGGTGTTATAGGGACGGGCGTCGCCGATGCAGCACGCCTGGCCGATCATCGGGCTCGATGTCTTGATCGCGGCCTCGATGTTCGCCGGCGACATGTTCTTGCCGGCGGCATTGATGATGATCTCCTTCTTGCGGTCGACGATCTTCAGGTAGCCGTCGTCGTCGATCTCGCCGATGTCGCCGGTATGCAGCCAGCCCTCGTCGTCGAGTGCCTCGGCGGTCTTCTCGGGCGAGTTGCGGTAGCCGAGCATCAGGAACTCGCCGCGGACCAGCAGCTCGCCGTCGTCGGCGATCTTCATCTCGACGCCCGGCGATGCTTGCCCGACGGTTCCGAGCTTGACCGCTCCCGGCCGGTTGACCGAGCCGACCCCGCAGGTCTCTGACATCCCCCACAGCTCGGCGAGCTCGATCCCGAGCGCGTGGAAGAACTCGAGCACCTCGAGCGGGGTGGGCGCGGCGCCCACGTTGACGCCCTGGGCGAGGTCGAGGCCCAGCATCTCGCGCAGCTTGGAGAAGAGCCGCTCATCCGCGTCGGCGACCTGCCGCTCGAGCTCCTCGGGGACGGGCTCGCCGCGCTGGCGCAACCGCAGCCGCTGTCGCGACGCCGCCATCGCGTCCTCGATCGGCTTGCGCTGCTCCGGCGGCTGCGCCGCCTGCATCGTCTCCAGGCCGGCCTTGAGCTTCTCCCAGATCCGGGGAACCGCGAAGAACCAGGTCGGGCGCACCTGCGGCAGGAACGAGAGGATCTCCCGTGGATTCGGGCAGGTGGTGATCGTCCCCGCGTAGATCACCGGGATGTAGTGGTGGGCCATCCGCTCGGCGATGTGCGCCGCGGGCAGCCACGAGATCACGCGACCGCCGACGTCGAACGGGATGACCTCCTCGACGCCCTTGGCCGAGAACATGATCGCGTGGTGTGAGAGCTGCACGCCCTTCGGGTGGCCGGTCGTCCCGGACGTGTAGATCAGCGTGACGATGTCCTCAGGGCCGGCCTGCGCGGAAGCGGCGGCGGCATCGAAGTCGGGGTTGGAGCCCTCGACGTCGGCCAGCGAGATCGTGCCTTCCGGCGCGTCGCCGTCGATCACGATCACGTGCTCGAGGCCGGGCAGGTTCTTTCGCGCCTCGAGGATCACGGGCAGGAACGCCTGCTCGACGATCGCCACGCGCACGCCTGCGTCGGTGCAGAGGAACTCGATCTCGGGCGCGGGGTAGGTGACGTAGACCGAGAACGGCGTCGCGCCGAGCGTCACCGCCGCCAGGTCGACGATGTGGAACTCGGGCCGGTTGCCGAGCATGATCGCGACGGTGTCGCCGCGGCCGACGCCCAGCTGCGACAGGCCGCCGGCAACCGCGTCGACGCGGCCCAGGAGCTCTCCCCACGTAAACGAGACGTTGTCGTCGGCCGTGCGCACGGCAACGACATCGGGGTGGTTGGCGGCCGTGCGGCGGAACGCCTCGGCGACGGTCTGTGCGTCGACCGCTCGCGCCCCCACGGGGGTCATCGTGCTGCTTTCCATCGTTCCTCCGCTCTCTGTAGTGCCCTAATCCAGCGCCCCGCGGAAACTATCGCAGTGCGGGGTAAAGGCGAGCTGTAAGGCGAAGCTCAGCGGACGTTGAAGCCTGCGCCGTTGAGCGTCGAGATGTCGTTGGTCAGGCCGATGACGAACAGCATCACGATCAGCACGAAGCCGACCACCCCGGCCCGCTCCATCACCTCGAACGGGATCCGGCGACCCCGGATCTTCTCGGCCACCGCCCAGAACACGTGCCCGCCGTCCAGCGGCAGGAACGGGAACAGGTTGATGATCCCCAGTGACAGCGAGATCAAGGCCAGGACCCAGAGCGCCTGCGTGGTGCTCGCGGCGAACGACTCCTGGGTCACCGTATAGCCGCCCACGATCCCGTTGAGCTGCTTGCGCTCCTGGGGCTCGAAGATCCGCACGATCACCGACACGGTCGAGGTGGTCACGTGCCACAGGCCCGATCCTGTGAGCGCGACGGCGTGGACGGGACCCACCGACTCCTGCCCGGCGGTGAACGAGAACCCGACCAGCGGCCGCTTCTCGGCTGCGCTGTAGCGAGGCCTGATGTTGAACGTCGCAAGATTGCCGTTGCGCTGCACCACGATCCGGGCCGGCGTCTGTGCCAGACAGCCGTTGACCTGGGCGCCGGCGCACCGGTGCGTGGCAAGTTGCGCACGCAGCTCGTCGGAGCTGCCGGTGACGCCGTCGACCGACACAAGCTTGTCTCCGGGCTTCAGCAACCCGGCCGCCTGCGACGTCTTCTCGACCGCCCCGATCTGCTTGGTCGCGACCGCCTGCCCATTGGCGACGAACAGCGCCCAGACGATGATGAACGCGATCGCCAGGTTGACGGCCGGGCCGGCCAGGATCACGAAGATCCGCTTCCAGACGGGCTGGTTGTAGTAGGCCCGCGGGACCACCTCGGGCGGCAGCTCCTCGCGCGGGTTCATGCCGCTGATCTTCACGTAGCCCCCGAGCGGGATCGGCGCGATCCCGTACTCGGTCTCGCCGCGGCGGACCTTCAGCAGCAGCGGTCCGAAGAACAGCGAGAACCGCTCGACGCGCATTCCGACCGCCTTGGCGGCGGCGAAGTGGCCGGCCTCGTGCAACAGGATCAGCGCCGAGAACCCCAGGAACGCCAGGACGTAGGACACGCCCTCAGTGTGGCAGGCGTTTCGTAAGAGTCTGATGAGGCTATGCCGCGGCGCGCTCTGCGACGAGCTCCGAGGCGACCTGACGGGCCTGCGCGTCGGCCTCTCCGAGCGACTCGAACGAGTGGACCCGCCCGGCAGGGAGAGTGCTGAGCGTCTCCTCGATCACCGCCGCGATGTCGAGGAACGCGAGCCGCCCTTCGAGGAACGCGTTGACCGCAACCTCGTTGGCCGCGTTCAGCGTGCACGGGGCCGTGCCGCCAGCGATCCCGGACTCGCGTGCCAGGCGCAGGCACCCGAACGTCTCCTCGTCGACGGCCTCGAACGTGAGCGATCCGACCTCGACCAGGTCCAGCGGCCGGACCGGGACATCCACGCGGTCGGGGTAATGAAGCGCGTAGGAGATCGGCACCCGCATGTCGGGATAGCCAAGGTGGGCGAGCGTCGCGCCGTCGCACAGCTGGATCAGGCTGTGGATGATCGACTGCGGGTGGACGACGACGTCGATCCGCTCGTACGCGGTGCCGAACAGGTGGTGTGCCTCGATCACCTCGAGCCCCTTGTTCATCAGCGTGGCCGAGTCGATCGTGATCTTGCCTCCCATCGCCCACGTGGGATGCGCCAGGGCCTGCTCGATCGTCACGTCGGTCAGCTCGGAGGCCGACCGCCCCCGGAACGGGCCGCCCGAGGCGGTCAGGACGATCTTGTCGACGGTCCCGACCTGCTCTGAGGCCAGCAGCTGATGCACCGCTGAATGCTCGGAGTCGACCGGGATGATCGCCGCGCCGGTCGCCTCCGCAAGCTGGGTTACGAGCTCGCCGCCGACGACCAGCGATTCCTTGTTGGCCAGCGCCAGGTCGATGCCCTCACCGAGCGTCGCGACCGTCGGAACGAGGCCGGCCGAGCCGACGATCGCGTTGAGGACGAGGTCGCACTCGCACTCGGTGATCAGCTTGACCAGGCCCTCCGGCCCGGACAGCACCTCGCCCTCGGTCCAGGCCTCACTCGCACGGGCGGCCGCGTCCGGGTTGCTCAGCGCGATTCGCTTGACGCCGTAGGCACGGGCCTGCTCGATCAGCTGCTCCCAGCCGCTGGCGGCGCTCAGCGCAACGACCCTCAGCCCCTGGTCGGGCGATCTGCTGACGACGTCCAGCGCTTGGCAGCCGATCGATCCCGTGGAGCCGAGAATGGCCAGGCGGCGCGGCACGAGCCGGATTGTAGGCGCGGCGGCCGGGACTACCCGGGGCGCTGTGCGGCGGGCGCCTGGAGCAGGATCGCCTGAGCGCCGACCTGCACCGTCCCGCGGTCGGCGAACCGCAGGGTGGCGATCATCGCCCTGACCCAGACGGCGTCGCCGCCGGTCGTGATCGTGAATCCGAGCCCCGCCCGGCCCGGCTCATACGAGGCCGCGTCGCCGAACAGGATGCTCTCGCCGGTCACCGTCCCGAGCGTCGTCTCGGTCTCGATCGCGCCGCCCGACAGGTTGCGCAGCACCGTGCGCAGCGTGTCCTCGGCGACCACGACGTCGAGCCGGAAGAGCCCCTCGGCGAGCAGCAGCATCGCGCGCGAGCCTGGCTCGATCTCCTTTGCCGCCGAGAGCACGAGCGCCAGGCGCCCGTCGTGGACGTCGAGGCCGTTGTTGAGTTGGTCGTGCATGCCGCTCAGGTCTCACTCACGAACGCCTGACCCGTGATCGCACCGTCCTGCGAGGTGACGAGCAGGCTCACGACGTCGGGGAACTCGCGCCCGTTGGGAAGAATCTGGAGATGCAGCCGGTGGACGCCCGAGCCCGCACCGGGCAGCAGGATCGGAGTGGCGCCGTCCGCCGCCAGCGACATCGTTCCCGCGGTGCCGTCGAGGTCCCTGGCCGCTTGCAGGGGAACGTCAGTGCCGTTGTGCACGGTCACCTCGGTGGAGTAGTTGTGGTGATCGACCGCGGCGGTCACGATGATGCGCCCGCCGGGGAGCTCCAGAAGCTTCTGTGGGCCGTCGCCGCCCGCAACTGAGATCGCCCCGCTGACGACGTTGCCGTGCGCCCCGAAGAAATTGGCCTTGGCGTCCTCTATCGGCGGGAAGTTAGCGGTCAGGCGCGCCGCACCTCGGCCACGACCCAGCCCTCTCGGGCCAGCCGGCGGCGCTCCCGCAGCCCGCGCCGCTCGTAGCCGTCGATCACCGCGTCCGCCTCGCCCTCGCCGAAGCCGCTGATCAGGCCTACGTTGGGCGCCGCCGAGCCCCATCCGGACACGACGCTGGCGTGGACGGCGGCCGGGACGTTGGCGGCGAATCCGTCCGCAGTCGGAGCCGGCACCTGCAGGAGATCGGCGACGTCGATTTCGATCTCCGCGCCGTTGCGCTCGGCGTTCTCGCGCGCCGTCTGCACGCTGAGCGGCTGCACGTCAACCGCGACGAGCGGAGTCCAGCCCAGGCGCGCGGCGACGATCGCGAGCACGCCGCTACCGCAGCCCAGGTCGGCAAATGACCCGCCCGGCTCGAGCTCCAACAGCAGCTCCAGGCAAGCCCGCGTCGTCGGATGCATGCCGCTGCCGAACGCGGAGCTTTCTGCCAGGACGACGTCGATCAGTCCCGGGTCGGGCGCCGGGGCCCAGGGCGGACGCACCACGATCCGGCCGCCGATCACGTCGCTGGAGTATTCGGCCAGCCGGCGCTCGCGCCAGTCGTCTGACACCTCGTGCTCGCGGATCTCGTGGGGCAGCGGTCCCAGCGCGCCGGACAGCACCGCCAGCGGCGGCACCGTGTCGCCTCGCATCCGAAGTTCCAGGTTGTGCACGCCCGTCGGACGTTCTCGGACGCCGCCGGGCACGATCGGCAGCAGCCGATCCAGCACATCTTCGAGCGCGGCCGCCGGCACGCGTAGCACCACCTCGCGCATCGCGTCAGTGCATCACGGCGACCCAGACGTAATACCCGGCGACGAGCGTGAACAGGGCCGCGTCGGCGCGGTCCAGCGCGCCGCCATGAGGGCCGAACAGGCTGCCGGCGTCCTTGATCCCGGCATCGCGCTTGATCAGCGACTCGAACAGGTCGCCGAGCGGACCGAGCACGGCGACAGCCACGCCGAGCAGCAGCGCGTCACCCTGCGTCAGCCACGTTTGGTACAGGCCCGCCAGGAACACGCCGAGAATCGCCATCAGCATCCCGCAGAACAGCCCTTCGACGGTCTTGTTGGGCGAGATCTTCGGCGCCAGCGGGCGGCGGCCGAACAGCCTCCCGCCTGCGTACGCCGCGGTGTCTCCTACGAACGTGCCGATCAGCACGTCGATGATCACGGCGTTGCCGTGGGGCAGCTCGCGCAGCAGCGCGGCGTGCCCGAACGCGAACCCGATCCAGTAGACGCCCAGCAGGGTGCCGGCGATCGACACCGTCGAGTGGGTCTGGCCGCGAGCCACGACCGCCAGAAACAGCACCGGCACGGTGATCACCGCGACCTCGAGCAGCTGCCGAGGGCCGCCGTACACGCCCGCGATCGCCATGCCGATGATCGCCGCAAACCCGACCAGCGGCACCGGCCGCCACCGATGCAGCATCCGATAAAGCTCGTAGGCGCAGATGCAGCCGATCGCGCTGATGAACGCGACGAACGGCCAGCCGCCCGCGTTGACGAACACGATTACGAGAATCGCCGCCGGGATTGCGACGAGCACGCGTAACAGCAGGTCCGAGCCTCTCCCCCGCTCAGCCCGCGGCTCCTGGCGCCGCCGGCGCGGCTGCTGCCTGGAGGTGGCGCGGGGCTGCCGACGGGGCGCGGCCCGCGGCTCCCGGGGCTGGCGTGGCTCCCGCGGTTCGCGTGGCTCCCGCGACCCCGCGCGCGGCCTTCTGCCGGAGGACATCTAACGCCCCCCGAAGCGACGGGAGCGGGCGGTGAACTCGTCGAGGCTCTGCTCGAAAGCCTCCCGCGAGAAGTCCGGCCACAGCTCGTCGCGGAACACGAGCTCGGAGTAGGACCCCTGCCAGATCAGGAAGTTCGAGCTGCGCTGCTCGCCACTGGTTCGGATGATCAGATCGGGGTCGTGCATGTCGGGTGCGTACAGGTGCCGGCGAAAGGCGTCCTCGTCGCCATCTGTAAAGGTTCGCGCCGCATCGACGATCTCCGCTCGCCCGCCGTAATTGAACGCGACGAACAGTGTGATCCGCGAGTTCTCGCCGGTCACACCCTCCGCCCACTCCATCCGTTCGATCAGCCCGGGCGACACAGGGTCGGCGCGGCGGCCGACGAAACGCATCCGGACTCCCTCCTCGTGCAGCTCGGGCGTCTCGAGCTCGATCCGGCGCGCGAACATCTCCATCAGCGCCGACACCTCGTCGGCCGGTCGCCGCCAGTTCTCGGTCGAGAACGAGAACACCGTCAGCTGCTCGATACCCAGATCGACCGCGTCGCGCAGCCGCGCCTTGACGGTGTCGGCGCCGGCCTCATGACCCGCGACGACCGGCAGCCCGCGCTGCCGGGCCCAGCGGCCGTTGCCGTCGGTGATGATCGCGACGTAGCGAGCCCTGCGTTCGGCCTCCCCGCCGCTGCCTTCGGCGAGAACCAACTAGACCTCGAGGATCTCTTCTTCCTTGTGCTTGAGCAGCTCGTCGAGCTCGCCGATCCGAGAGTCGGTCACCTTCTGGAGGTCGAGCTCGGCGCGGTGCTCGTCGTCGGAACCGGCTTCGCCGGCCTCCTTGAGCTCGCGCAGGTCGTGCATGACGTCGCGGCGGATGTTGCGGATCGCGACGCGCCCCTCCTCGGCGATGTGACGCACGACCTTGACCAGCTGCTTGCGGCGCTCCTCGGTCAGCTCCGGGATCCCCAAGCGGATCAGATTGCCGTCGTTGGACGGGGTCAGACCGACGTCGGATTCGAGGATGGCCCGCTCGATCGCCTTGATCGAGCTCTTGTCGTAGGGCTGGATCGTCAGCAGCCGCGCCTCGGGCGCGCCGATCGTCGCAAGCTGCTTCAGCGGCGTTGAGGTGCCGTAGTAGTCCACCGAGATCCTGTCCAGGAGCGCCGGGCTGGCGCGCCCCGTACGCACGGAGCCGAACTCGTGGCGCATCGCCTCAACCGACTTGGCCATCCGTTCGCGGGCCTCATCGAGCAGCCCGTCGATCATCTCGCTGTCGCTCATGTCCTCACCAGCGTTCCTACTCGTTCACCGGACACTATCTTGTCGATGTTGCGTCCATCGGCCATGTTGAAGACGACGATCGGAAGGTTGTTGTCCATGCACAGCGCGAACGCCGTCGAGTCCATCACCCGCAACCCGCGGGTCAGCGCATCCTTGTGCGTGATCTCGGGGATGAACTCCGCGTTAGCGTCCGTCGCCGGGTCCGCGGTGTAGACCCCCTCGACGCGGTTCTTGGCCATCAGCACGACCTCTGCGTGTAGCTCGGCGGCGCGCAGTGCCGCGGCAGTGTCGGTCGTGAAGAACGGATTGCCGGTGCCGGCGGCGAAGATCACGATCCGCCGCTTCTCGAGGTGGCGGATCGCCTTGCGGCGGATGTAGGGCTCCGCGACCTCGGAGATCGTGATCGCCGATTGCACCCGCGTTGCGACCTCCATCTTCTCCAGCGCGTCCTGCAGCGCCAGCGCGTTGAGCACGGTGGCCAGCATTCCCATGTAGTCGCCGGTCGCCCGGTCCATGCCGCGCGCCGCAGAGGCCAGCCCGCGATAGATGTTGCCGCCGCCGACGACGATCGCGACCTCGACGCCGCGCGCGTGGACGGCGGCCACCTCGGACGCGATGTCCTGCACTCGCTGCGGGTCGATGCCGTACTCGAGGTCCCCCATCAACGCCTCGCCCGAGAGCTTGAGCAGCACTCGGCGGTAGACGGGAGCCCCGTTATCGGTCACGTGGTCGGCCTCCTCCTCCGAGCCGATCACCCGCCGACCGCGAATCTGGCAAACCGGCGGATCACGACGTTCTCGCCCGTCTCAGCCGCCAGCTCCTGGCGCAGTTGCTCGATCGTCTTGCCGCCGTGCTTGTCCTCGTTGACGTGCTTCTGGCGCAGCAGCACGACCTCGTCGAGCCACTTGTCCAGCTTCCCGGCGACGATTCGCTCGCGCACGTTCTCGGGCCGGTCTGCGGCCTGCTCGACCGCGATCCGCTCCTCGCGCGCGCGGTCCTCGGCCGGGACGTCGTCCTCGGTGATCGCGAGCGGATTCGCGGCGGCGATGTGCAGCGCGACGTCCCGGGCGAACTCGACGAACTTGTCGTTGCGCGCGACGAAGTCGGTCTGGCAATTGACCTCGACGAGCACGCCGATCTTGTTGCCGGCGTGGACGTAGGTCTGCACGACGCCCTCGGTGGCCTCGGCGCCGGCGCGCTTGGCGGCCTGTGCCTGGCCCCGCGCGCGCAGGATCTCGACCGCCCGTTCAACGTCTCCGCCGGACTCAGTCAGAGCCTCTCGGCAGGCCAGCACGCCGGCCCCGGTCCGGTCGCGGAGCGCCTTGACGTCCTTTGCGGTGATCTCGCTCATGCCTTCGCCTCGGCGTCTGATTGCTCGGCGGCGGCGGGCTCCTCGGCCGCGGCCTCGGGCTCCGCTGCCTCGGGCTCTGCTGCCTCGGGCTCTACTGCCTCGGGCTCTGCTGCCGCGGGCTCTGCCGCCTCGGGCGGGGCGGGCGTCGGCTCGGCCGTGTCCGGAGCGACCGGCGCCTCCGGCTCGGCCGGGCTTGCCGGCGGCTCGGGCTCTGGCTCGGGCTCGGGCGGCGGGGCCGCGGCGGTCTGCGCCTCAGCGGCGGGCGGCTCCGCAGCCGCGGGCTCCGCAGGCGTTTCGGGTGCCGGGGGTGCCGCGGGCGCCTCGGGCTCGGCTGCCGCGGCAGGGGCTTGTGGTTCCGGTGCCGCGGCGGGCGGTGCCGAAGCCTCAGCCGCGGGCGCCGCCGGAGCCGCAGCCTCAGCTGGCGCCGCTGGAGCCGCAGCCTCAGCTGGCGCCGCTGGAGCCGCAGCCTCAGCTGGCGCAGCGGGCGCCGCCGGAGCCTCTGGCTCTGCGGCGGGAGCCTGTGCCGCCGCAGCCTCCGCCTCGCGGCGGGCCTGCTCCTCGGCCTCCTGGCGCGCCTTCTCCTCGGCTTCCTGGCGAGCCTTCTCCTCGGCTTCCTGCCGGGCACGCTCCTCCGCCTCGCGGCGAGCACGCTCCTCGGCCTCCTGGCGCTCGCGCTCCAGACGGGCGCGCTCCTCCTCGGCGCGGAACACGTTGTGTCCCTGCGCGACGACCTCGCCAATCGCCTGGGTCACCGCGGCACACGAGCGGATCGCGTCGTCGTTTCCGGGGATCACGTAGTCGATCCCGTCGGGGTCACAGTTGGTGTCGACCAGGCCGATGATCGGGATGCGCAGGCGCTGGGCCTCGCGCACGGCGATCGCCTCGGTCTTGAGGTCGATCACGAACATCGCGTCCGGGACCCGCTGCATGTTCTTGACGCCGCCGAGATTCGCGCGCAGCTTCGCGAGGTCGGCCTGAGCCGACATCCGCTCCCGGGTGGGCAGCAGCTGAAGCTGGCCTTCGGTCTCGTAGCGCTCGAGGTCGTGCAACCGCCTGATCCGCAGCGAGATCGTCTGGTAGTTGGTCAGTAGGCCACCGAGCCAGCGGTGGTTGACGTAAGGCATGTCCGCCGATTCGGCGGTGTCCTTGATCGTGTCGCGGGCCTGCTTCTTGGTGCCCACGAACAGAACGGTGCCGCCGCGGCGCGAGACCTCGGCCGCGAACTCGCGTGCATCGTCCAGAAGCTTCTGGGTCTGGAGGAGATCGATGATGTAGATGCCGTCGCGCTCACCGAAGATGAAGCGGCGCATCTTGGGGTTCCAACGTCGTGTCTGGTGGCCGAAATGTACGCCGGCCTCCAGCAGCTCCTTGATACCGATTTGAGCCACTGATACTGCTCCCTTGGTTGTTTTGTGTGCATCGGTCCACCCGCCGGTGCTCGCGAACCTCGGACTGTTCCGAGGCAGGGCCGCGGCCCGCACGGGTGGGGTCGGGTAAATGGACTATTGAAAAAGTTTACGCAAGTCTCCTGAAACGACTACGTTTGTATGTTGCAGCGGGGAATATCGCCCTTCCCTACCTTCGGCGATGTCTCCGCCCGCGGACCGAACCTCCCTTCCCCTACCTCCGGTGGCTCGGTTCGCAGACCATCGGCGGGGCGGCTGTGGACGGGCCGCCCCGTCGACTTTAGTCGCCCGGTATCGCACGTTGTCCAGCAAGCGTGGCCCACGTGTGGCCCCCGGGCCAGAATCTGTGCGGAAACCGACCCGTTCGTCGTTCGCCAGAGCTCGAGTGGGGCAAGAACCGCGCTCAGCGCGGCTTACTCCCCAAAGCGTCGCACGGACGGATCGAGTGGGACGTTCTCCGCGCTGGGCGGAGCGCCCCGCGTGCTCGTCGACTTCCATCCGCGTCACTCCGCGTGTTCGGCCAGCTCCAGCGCCGCCCGCAGGTCGGCCGGCAGCTCCGAGCTCACGTCGACCGTCACGCCGGTGACCGGGTGTTCGAACGTGAGCCGTTGCGCATGCAGGAACTGGCGCTCGAGCCCGTAGCGGCCCGCGACCCCGTATTGGCGGTCGCCGCACACGGGATGACCGATCGCCGCGAGGTGGACGCGGATCTGGTGGGTCCGACCGGTCTCCAGAATCACCCTCAGCAGCGCCGCCTTCGGCAGCAGGCGCTCGATCTCGAAGTGGGTCCGGGCTGCGCGCGGTGTGTCGGTATCGATCGACATCAGTGCCCGCTCGCGCCGGTCACGTCCAATCGGAGCGTCGATCGTCCCCGTCCGGGCTGACGGGTGGCCGTCGACCAGGGCCCCATACTCGCGGCGCAGCAGCCTGCGTGCCAGCAGCGCCTTCAGCGCCCGGTGCACCTCGTCGTTCTTGGCGACCACGAGCAGTCCGGACGTGTCACGGTCCAGCCGGTGCACGATCCCGGCGCGCCAGGGCTCTTCGCCGCCGGCCGCGACGCCCTCGAGCGCCTGGGAGAGCGTCCCCGTCCAGTTGCCCCGCGCGGGATGCACGACGACCCCGGCGGGCTTGTCGACCACCAGCAGGTACTCGTCCTCGTAGGCGATCGCGAAATCGGCTTGTGCGCCGTCGGTGACCGCGACCGGCTCGCGCTGCGCCACCACGATCAGCTCGCCGCCCCTGACGGTATGTCGCTTGGGGCGCGCGCGGCCGTCGACGCGCACCCGATCGGAGTCGATCAGGCCCTGAGCCTGGGCGCGCGAGCCCAGCGGCTGGGCCAGAAACCGGTCCAGGCGAGTCCCAGCGGCGTCGTCGGGCACCCGAATCTCGAGCAGGTGCTCGCTACCGCCCATCGCCGCGCGGGCCCTCGAGCACGAGCAGCAGGGTGATCACCCCGAGCGTGATCGCCATGTCGGCGACGTTGAACGCCGGCCACAGCGGCAGCTTCACGAAGTCGGTGACCGCGCCGTGGGCGATCCTGTCGATCAGGTTGCCGAGCGCACCTCCGATCAGCAATCCGGTCGGAAGCCACAGCCACGGCCGCGACGGGCGCATCGTGAAGTACCCGAGCAGCACCGCCAGTGCGACGAGCGTGAACACCAGCACGACGGTCCCGCCGCCGGAGAACAGGCTGAACGCGACGCCGGTGTTGCGTACATGCACGAGCTGGATGCCCGGCAGGAACTTGTGCGTCTCACCCGGATCGATGCCGGTGCGGACCAGGTGCTTGGTCAGCTGATCGAGTCCCACCACGACGGCGGCGATTCCGACCACCTTCGCGAAGGCGGCCACGCGGACGTTCGGCGTAGCGCTCGCTTCGGTCACCATCTAGAGCGCAGGTCAGCCTGAGATCGCGTTGACCACGAGCGTCCGGACGATGTACAGCACGAAGATCCCGATGATCGGACTGAAGTCGAACGCACCGAGCGGAGGGATGAACCGCCTGAACAGCCGCAGGTACGGCTCGCAAACGTCACGGAGGAATGTCAGCACGGCATCGGACCAGCGGTGGTACGGCAGTCGCACCCCGAACGAGAACAGCAGGTTCAGCAGGATGTAGAGGAAGATCAGGACGATGTAGACCGTGAACAGCGCCGAGACGTAGTTGGCGATGTCAACGCGGGTGACGGCTTCTGCGAGCATCAGCGGGTGCCTCCGAGGATGACAGCGTCGATCGCCGACTGAAAGGCGGTCCGGATTCCCGCGGCCTCGAGTGCCGCCAGGCCACGCGCGGTGCTGCCACCCGGGGACGTTACGCCACGACGCACTGCCAGCGTGTCGTAGTCGCGCGACTTCAGCAGCGCGGCGCTGCCGGCCATCGTCTGGGCTACGAGTTGCCCCGCCAGCTCAGGTCGCAGCCCGTGCCGGACGCCGGCGTCGATCTGTGCCTCGGCGAGCAGCGCCTGGTATGCCGGGCCCACACTGAAGATCGCGGCGGCCGCCTCCATAAGGCGCTCCTCGAGGGTCAGCACCATGCCCACGCGCTCGAACAGGGCGATGACCTCGCGCTCGAGATCGGCCGGGACGCCGGGAACGGGCGAGTAGATCGTGACCCCCTGACGCACCTCGACCGGCGTGTTGGGCATCAGCTTGAAAACCGGGACTCCCGGAAAGTCGTTCTGCAGCATCTGGCTCAGGGTGCCCCCCAGCACGGACGCCACCGCCTTTGTCTCGCCAGCGATCTCCAGCGCCACCTGCTCAAGCTGGTAGGGCTTGTGGCACAGGACCACCAGGTCGGCCCGCCGTGCGACCTCGACGTTGGAATCAAACGCCTCTCCTCCTAACTCCTCGACGAGCTCGCGCGCGCGTCCCGAGCCGCCGTCGGAGCACAGAACGGGATCGCCCCAGCCCCGCGCAAGTGCGCGCGCCATGTTGCCTGCGCCGATCAGCCCGACGACCATGGTTGAAATCTACAGCTGCAAGCAGCCGTGCCCGGGTTGGCTTCACGGACCGCTCGCGAGCGAGCGGACGCTAGCTCTGGTTGAAGAAGCCCTTCTCGACGAGCCGGGCGCGCTCTTCGGCCGACACCTCGACGTTCTGCGGCGTCAGCAGGAACACCTTGTCGGCGATCCGCTGCATGCCGCCATCGAGCGCGTAAGTCAGGCCGCTGGAGAAGTCGATCAATCGCTTCGAGAGGTCGGTGTCGGTGCTCTGAAGGTTCAGGATCACCGGGATCGCGTCCTTGAAGTGGTCGGCCACGTCCTGGACGTCGTTGAAGTTCTTGGGCGCGACGAAGTGGACGCGGACGTCGCCGCTGGTGCTGCGTCCGTTCCCCCGACCGGCACCCCCGACCGGGCGTAGCGGCGCGGTCCGACGCTCGGGGCCGGGATCGTCGGCGAAGATGTCGTCGATCTCGTCGCGACGGCGCCGGGCGCTGAGCCGACGGACGTTGGGACGGTCGCGGTAGCTGTCCTGCAAGTCGACCTCGGGCTCGCTGTAGGGCTCGAGCTCCTCGTCGTAGGCGTCGTCCTCGGCAAGTCCGAAGTAGACGAGTGTGCGATGCCAGGTGTCTCGAAGGGCCATGTGCGTTGGGTCTTTCGCCGCAATGGCGGGATTTCCCTGCCGCTGATTATGACGCGCTGACGGCGGGCCCGGGCTTATCTCTTAGCGTAGAGGCTCGTGCCAAGTCGCACAATGGTTGCACCCTCCTGTGCGGCGACCACGTAGTCCTGGCTCGTGCCCATCGACAGCTCGCGCAGCCCGTGCAGCGCGGCGAGCTCGCGCAGAGCGGCGAAATACGGCCTCGAGTCCTCGGGGTTGTGCGCGAGCGGCGGCATCGTCATCAGGCCGACGACGGTCACCGGACAGCGCTCGAGGAACGCAGCCAGCGCGTCCGGATCGAGCCCGGACTTCCCCGCCTCACGGGCCACGTTGACCTCGACGAGCACCTCGGTATCCGGTGGGGCGTGGTGCTCGAGCTGCGCCAGCACCGAGTCGCTTGCGACCGTCTCGATGTAGCGGACGTGCGGGAGCACCTGGCGGACCTTGCGGCTCTGCAGGTGCCCGATGAAGTCCCATGTGAACGCGCCCGGATATGCCTCTGCCTTGGCGACCAGGTCCTGCGCCCGGTTCTCGCCGACCAACTCGATCCCCGCCTCGGCGAGTACGCCGAGCTCGCCCAACGGAACGTACTTGACCGCCGCGAGGATCTGGACGCCTCCAGGGTCCCTGCCCGTCGACGCGATCTCGTCGTGGACGCGGTCGAGATTGGAGCGGATCGTCTCGGCCCGCAGGCCGGTTACCTGCTCAACCACGCCAAACCCGCCTGGCGTCCGGTGATCCCGCCGTCACGGCGATGTGAGAACAGCAGCGTCGGGTCGCCGCAGATCGTGCACAGCCCGACGTCGTGCACCACCTCCACGCCTGCGCGCCGCAGTTGCTCGCGTGCGATCGCCTTGAGGTCCAGGTTGCGACCGCGGCGGATATCCAGGTCCTGATCGGTGAACGCCGCGTGGACCTCCTCGCCGACCTCGTAACAGCACGGACCGGCCCCCGGCCCGATCGCGGCCGCAAGTGAGCCCTCGGCACCGAGCTCCCGCACCGCGGCGACGCCCTCGGCGAGGATCCCGCCGGCGAGCCCGCGCCAGCCGGCGTGAAGCATCGCGACCGCCCCAGCGCCGGCCACGGCCACCGGCAGGCAGTCGGCGGTCATCACCATCGGAGCAACCCCCGGCATCGCCGTCGCTTGGCCATCGAACTCGGGCAGCTCGACCGCATCGGTCGGATCGACCGGTTGTTCGACGACGCGGCGCACCGCGGTCCCGTGCACCTGGCGGATGTACGCCGGCTGGACCCCTAGTTGCTCCTTCAGCGCGGCGCGATTGCGTCTGACGTCCTCGGGCCGATCGGCCGTCAGCCTTCCGAGGTTGAGCGACTCGTAGGGCCCGGATGAGAAGCCGCCGCGGCGGGTGGTGAACACGACACGTGCGCCGTCGAGGTCGACGGCGAAGTGTTCGCCGAACTCGTAGAAGGGGGCGGACGGTGTCACGTGATGCGAAGCTCGATATCGGGCACAGGCGATCGCTGGCCGTATTCGAAGTGCGCGCGACCGTGGGACACGAACGTCTCGCGCAGCCGCCAACCCCCCACCTGCCGCGCGCGCTCGTAAACGTGCAGGCGCATCGTCGCCGTCTCGCTGTTGTAACAGTAGGCCGGGTCGCCGTCGGGGTCGTGGTAGGTGACGCCCACGATCTGGTCGCGGTAGGAGTCGACCTCGCCGACGAGCTTGCGCGATCCATCGAAAGCCTCAAACCGCCAGCCGGTCAGCGCGAAGGTGCTGTGGTTGGCGATCACGCGCGTCGGCGACGTGGAGGTGAAATCGCTGCCGTGCAGCCGCCCGACCATCGGCGTGCTCGGCCCGATCTGACGGCCGAAGCGCGGAACCATCACCGATACCCCGTCGATGAACGAGTCGGGCATGCGCTCGCCGTCGACGGTGCGCAGATCGTTGCAGTGGGCCCAGACCCAGGAGCCGGCGTGCTTTGAGCCCCACAGGTGCGCCTGCGCGCCGGGCGTCGCCGACAGCTCCAGCCGGTCGCCCGCGATCGTCACCGATCCGTCGATCGAGAGATCGGCGTGCGGCAGCACGAGCACGGTCTTTGCGACGCCGAGGCGCGCCAGAGCCGGATGGACGTGCTCGTACGCTCGCTGCGCAGGAGTCCACGACAAGTCCCAGGCGACGTCCTCGAACTCCCCGCTCATCCGCTCGTCGGTGAGCAGGGCGTCGCCGATCCGCAGCTCGAAGGGACCGCTCGAGGCGCGCATGCGGTCGATCGCAAACGACGCCTTGCGAGCGATCGTGGAGTGGCCGTTGGGGTCCATCGCACAGAACCACAGCGAGCATGTCGCCGGCGCGCCGACCGCCTCCAGCGGCGCGAGCATCGTGTAGCGAATCCAGATGCCTACGCCGCTGCGCGGGTCGGTGGCGGTGAGGTAATAGACCTCGTAGTGCCCGGCCTGTCCCTGCCACCGCAGCGCGTTGGCGTTACGCATGGCTTGAGGCTATCCGCTGGCATGCGCTGCCTGCAGGGCCT
The DNA here is from genome assembly GCA_963725925.1 of uncultured Solirubrobacterales bacterium. Taxonomy (GTDB): domain Bacteria; phylum Actinomycetota; class Thermoleophilia; order Solirubrobacterales; family Solirubrobacteraceae; genus Palsa-465. The sequence continues at coordinate 76,426 of CAVSAY010000013.1, read as the reverse complement.
CGCGGAGCTCCGCTTCGCGACCGGTTGCGCGGCCGTCGAGCTTGGCCGACAGCGCCGCGTGCAGCCCCGCTCCGATCGCCGGCCCCTCGCGCACGCCCGCCTCGATCAGGTCGTTGCCGCCGATCTCGAGCCGGACGTGCCGCAGCTCGCGCAGCCACTCCCGCGCCGCTCGCTCCGGTCCCAGCGCGCCGGCGAGCGCAACGAGCTCAGGTCCGGCATCCGCCACCGCGTCGGCGATCTCAGAGGGTTGCCCGGCACGCTCGAGCTCGCGCGCGAGCGTCGGGGACCTGGTCGCCGCGGCGATGATCGTCTGGCGGTCGGAGGCCTCGAACGCGAGCGTGTGGAGCAGGTACGCAAGCTCCGGTGGCGGCACGTGCCGGGCCGCAAGCGCAAGCACCAGCAGGTCGCGGCGGCCGTCATCGGGCAGCAATGCCAGGGCCTGCCTCGCGAGCGGCTCGTCGTCGAGACCGAGGGCCGGGTGGATCGCGTGTGCGATCCCCAGCTCGCCAACGCACCGAAGCGCGCTCACGGGGTCGGGCTCTCTCGCGAGCAGCCGCAGCTCGGCACCGATTCGTGAGCCGCTCACCGTCGAAATCGCCCCGGCGTCCAACGCCGACTCCAGCAGCGCCCGCGTGTGTGGCTCGATCTCGAACTCGAGCCTCGACGCATAGCGCGCCAGGCGCAGCGCGCGGGTCGGATCGTCGATGAAGCTGGCGTCGTGCAGTACCCGCAGCCTGCGCCGCTTCAGGTCCTCGAGGCCCCGCGGCGCGGCTTCCACGGTCCCGGCCAGATCGCCGACGAGCGCGATCGCCAGCGCGTTGACCGTGAAGTCGCGCCGCAGCAGATCCTCCGACAGCGGCGCGGGCGACACGTCCGGCAGCGCACCCGGGTGCGCGTAGGTCTCGCGGCGGGAGCGCGCGAAGTCGTACGCGAAACCGTTGAGGCTCACCGTCGAGGTGCCAAAGCGGTCGTGGGTCCGCACCTCCCCGCCGAGGGAAGCGGCAACGGGCGCCGGATCGCCCTCCACGATCAGATCCAGGTCAAGTGGCCGTCCGCCGAGCAGCAGGTCGCGCACGCCACCCCCGACCAGGTACACCGGGACCGTCTCGGTCAAGTGGTCCAGGAGCGCCGCCGCAGGGGGGAACGAGCGCACCGCGGCCAGCAGCTCGAGTCGGCGGCGGGACGTCCATCAGCGGCAAGCATGGCCGATCGAGCGGCTGGTGTCGCGTCCGGAGGCACTAGCTAGCATCACCCGGATGCCGAGTCCCGGTCGGCGGCGTTGGCTGCGCTGGGTGCTTGTAGCTGTGGGCGTCGGACTGCTTCTTGCGGCCGGCGCGGTCGCGGCGATCATCCTGCACTCGCCCGGCAACGTCTCCCATCCCAATGTCGAGTTCACAGCTCCGACGACAACCACCGCCACCACCACGGCGACCGTGCCCAAGCGCAAGAAAGCGGTCGACAACTTCCAGTGGCCGCGCTACGGCTACGACCTGGCCCGGACCCGGGACTTTCCGAACTCCAGTCGCCTGAACCCGCCACTGCATCGGGGGTGGAAGTACAACGACGGGGCACTGCTCGAGTTCCCGCCGGTGATCTACCAGAACACGCTGTACCTGATCGACGACAACGGCTCTGCTCGAGCCATCAACAAGCTCAACGGGCACGAGATCTGGAAGCACAAGGTCGGGACGCTCGCCGCGGCGTCACCCACGTTTGACGGCCGCCACCACCTCGTGTTCGTCCCGTTGCTGTCGGCGCACGGGTCACACCCGGGCGACGGACGGTTCCTGGCGCTGTCGATGAAGACGGGCCGGGTGGTCTGGACGCACATCGTCGGGGCGGGAACCGAGACGTCCCCCACGGTCGTCGGCAACGCCGTCTATTACGGAGACACGGCCGGAAACCTGGTCTCCCTGAGGACCAGCGACGGCCACGTGAACTGGGTCTACCGCGCCAGCGGCGCGATCAAGGGCGGCCCGGCGTACGCCGACGGCAACCTGTACTTCGGCGACTACAGCGGCCACGCCTACGCCGTCAACGCCAACAGCGGTCACCAGGTGTGGCGAGTGGGCACGAGCGGCACCCATTTCGGGTTCGGCTCGGGCAACTTCTACTCCACCGCGGCGGTCGCGTTCGGCCGGGTGTACCTGGGCAACACCGACGGGCGCGTGTACTCCTTTGCCGAGCGCACCGGCCAGCTCGCCTGGGCCACCAGCACCGGCGCCTACGTGTACAGCTCGCCGGCGGTGGCCGAGATTCCGGGGTTGGGCCCGACGGTGTACATCGGCTCCTACGACGGCAACTTCTACGCCTTCGACGCCCGCTCGGGCGCGGTTCGCTGGCGTCACTCGGCCGGCGGCAGGATCTCTGGCTCGCCCACGATCATCGGCGACGTCGTCTACTACTCCAACCTCGGCTCGAAGACCACCGCCGGCCTCAACGTCCGCACGGGTCAGAAGGTGTTCGCTTTCTCCGACGGTGCATTCAACCCGGCGATTGCCGACCCCGGCGCGATCTACATGGTCGGCTACGGCGCCATCTACCAGTTCCTCCCCAAGAGCTCGCAGCCGACCGCCCACGCCGCTGCCCGCAAGGCCAAGGTCAAGCACAAGGTCAAGCGCGAAGCCAAGCGCCGTGCACGCAGCCAGCAGCACAAGTAAGCTTGTCGCCGGGCATCCCAGACACCCCGCGTAGGCTGCAAGAGCGCCCCCACGCACGGGTCGGCGGAACGTGCGTTCGGCCTTATTTGGTATGCTCCATCGTCTATGCGTTGTCGTAGTGGAAGTCACTGTCAGCGGTCGGCCGCGCCCGGCCGTCGTTTCTGCCCGGACCACGCGGCTGAGCTCGATCGCATGCGCGAGGAGCTCAAGGATGCCGCCGCGGCCCGCATCGGCCGGGGCCGTCCCAAGCGGTCATCGACGTGCTGTCGCCCCGGCTGCTATGAGCCTCGTGTCCCTCCCGCCGCGTACTGCGATGCATGCGCAGCGGCTGGGTACGTGGAAGAGGCCGCCTAGCGCGGCTGCCTGACAGCTAGACCTAAATAGAACTGCAGTAGTTACCGAGTCGGCGGGGTTTACGCGCCGTGAATCGCCCTGCACGCGTGACCTAACCGTTTCGTAACAGTGTCACCGCAGGCGTGGTTGCGTGCGTCCGATTCCGCTCCTCGGTCCGCGATGATCGCGCTCCTCTGTCCGCGATGATTTCCCCTGCCGGGAGCGGTCTAGGCAACCGAGCGAACAAGCTCTAGTGTCAACCGCTGAGGAGGAGATCATGGCCAAGATCAAGGCGCACGAGTTCATTTCGGTCGACGGTGTGAACGAGTCACCGTCGTGGACGATGGAGTTCCCGTTTGACCCGAAGATGGGTGAGGCACATCGGGGCGGTCGTGGAGTCGTGCACGGGGCTGCTGCTGGGCCGCAACACGTTCGAGATGTTCGCCCCGGCATGGTCGGCTCGCAGCGCCGAGGACGACCCTGGGGCGCCGTTCTTCAACGAGTCGCCGAAGTACGTCGTCTCCTCCGCGCAGCAGCTGAACGTGGAATGGAACAACTCGACGCTGCTCGGCCCCTACAGCCGCGACGCGATTCGCGACCTCAAGGACCATGCCGACGGCGACCTGTACGTCAGTGGCAGCGGCACCCTGGTCCGGGCGCTGCTGGCCGACGGACTGCTCGACGAGCTGCATCTGTTCGTGTACCCGGTGCTGCTCGGCGACCGTGACCGGCTGTTCACGCAGGACACACCCAACGCGAAGCTGTCACTGTCGCAGAGCGACGTCTACGACAACGGCGTCGTGCACCTGGCGTACGCGCCGGCCTCCTAGGCCACGGGGCGAACGGCCACGCCGGTTCGGGCGAGGTGCTCCTTGACCTCCGCGACGGTGTGATCGCCGTAGTGGAAGATCGAGGCGCACAGCACCGCGTCCGCACCCGCGCCGACCGCGTCTGACAGGTGCGACAGCTCGCCGGCGCCGCCGGAGGCGATCACGGGCACGGTGACGGCTTGCGCGACGGCCGCGGTCAGCGCGAGGTCGTAGCCGGCGTTCGTGCCGTCGCGATCCATGCTGGTCAGCAGGATCTCGCCTGCCCCCCGCTCCGATCCCTCTCGGGCCCATGCCACGGCGTCGCGCCCGGTCGGCGTTCGGCCGCCGGCGACGTAGGCCTCCCAGCCGTTTGAGTCACGAGCCTTGGCGTCGATCGCCAGGACCACGCATTGTGCGCCGAACGTGCTCGCCAGCTCATCGAGCAGCTCGGGGCGCGCCAGCGCCGCCGAGTTGACCGACACCTTGTCGGCGCCGGCGTCGAGCACCGCCTGCGCGTCGTCCACCGACCGGATGCCGCCGCCGATCGTGAACGGGACGAACACGTCGTCGGCGGTCCGACGAGCCAGCTCGACGGCGGTGCTCCGCTTGTCCGAGGTCGCCGTGATGTCGAGGAACACGAGCTCGTCGGCGCCGGCGGCGTCGTAGCGGCACGCCAGCTCGACGGGATCTCCGGCGTCGCGCAGATCGACAAAGCCCACTCCCTTTACGACCCGCCCCGCGTCGACGTCCAGGCACGGGATCACGCGCTTGTAGTGCATCAATCGTCGTCTTTGCGGGCGTCGAGCACGGCCTGGGCGTCGGCGACTGTGAAGCGCTGCTCATACAGCGCCTTGCCGACGATCACGCCGCCGAGGTTGACCTGGCGGAGCTCCACGAGGGCGCGGAGGTCATCGACCGACGCCACACCCCCCGAGTACACAAATGTGCCGCGCACCGCGGCCGCAACGGTCGAAATGCCCTCGAGATCGGGCCCCTCGAGCATCCCGTCTCGCGCGATGCTCGAGTACACGAACCGGCGGACACCGCGGGCGCCGAGGCGCTCGATCACGGGCCCGACCGGAAGCTCGGTCTGCTCGGTCCACCCCGAGGCCGCCAGCATGCCGTCGCGAACGTCGACGGAGACAACCACGCGATCCCCGTACTCGGCGAGCGCGGCGTCGAGGAGATCGACGTCGCGGTAAGCGGCGGTGCCGAGCACGATGCGGCTCGCGCCCGCGTCGATCGTCCCGTGAATCGCGTCGATCGTCCGCAGCCCTCCGCCTACCTGGACCGGGACCGTCACCTCCGAGCAGATCCGCCGCACGTGCTCGACGTTGGCCGGCTCGCCGCGGCGAGCGCCGTCCAGATCGACGACGTGCAGGGCGCGGGCGCCGTCGGCGACCCAGCGCCGCGCGGCGTCGAGCGGGTCGGCGTCGTAGACCTTCTCGGAGTCAAACGCTCCCTGCTGCAGGCGCACCGCCTGACCGCCACGGATATCGATTGCGGGTAGGAGGATCATGCGCGTGCAGCCGCCGTGCGCGCCGCGACGGCGGAGCGCGTCGGCGCACACGTCGACGAAGCTCTCGAGCATGCGCAGCCCGTGCGCGGAGGACTTCTCGGGGTGAAACTGCACGCCGAACACCGACCCGTGCGCCACGATCGTCGCAAAGCGCTCGCCGTACTCGGTGGTCGCGACAACGTCATCGGGATCGTCCGGGCGAGCCGCCAGCGAGTGCACGTGGTAGAAGGGGCAGCCGCCCGGCGGGAGGCCCGCCGTGAGCGGCGACGGGCGCTCGAACGTCACCTCGTTCCAGCCGATGTGCGGGACCCGCAGCCCACGGGTGTCAAGCCTCGTGACCTCACCGCGGATCAGCCCGAGTCCTTCGGTCGGCTGAAGCTCGTCGGAGCGCTCGAGCAGCACCTGCATGCCCAGGCAGATGCCGAGCACGGGAACGCCCTCGGCGGCGCGGGAGCGGATGAACTCACCGAGCCCGAGCGCATGCAAGCGCCTCATCGCCTCTGGAAACGCCCCGACCCCGGGCACGACCAGGCCGTCGCAGTCGCGCAGTACGTCGGCATCGCCGGTCACCGCCACCTGTGCGCCGACGTGCTCGAGCGCCTTCTGCACGGACCGGCGGTTGCCCATTCCGTAGTCGACGAGCCCGAGCCGAGTCATACGAGCGTTCCCTTGGTGCTCGGCACGCCACGTTCGGTCGGGTCGATCGCCACGGCGGCGCGCAGCGCTCTGGCGAACGCCTTGAACACGGCCTCGATCACATGGTGGACATTCGTGCCGGCCTGGACCGTGAGGTGCAACGTCAGCCTCGCGTTGGACGCCAGCGCGCGGAAGAACTCCTCGGTCAGCTCATGGTCGAAGTTGCCGATCGAACCGGGCGGCAGCGACGCCTCGAACACGCACAGCCCGCGCCCTGAGACGTCGATCGCGCACGCTGCGCGCGCCTCGTCCATCGGCACGGTCGCGGAGCCGTAGCGGGTGATGCCGGCGCGGTCGCCGAGCGCCTGATCGAGCGCCTGGCCGATGCAGATCCCCACGTCCTCGACGGTGTGATGCGCGCCGGTCTGAAGGTCGCCGGTCGCGGCGACGCTCAGGTCGATGCGGCCGTGACGCGCCAGCAGATCGAGCATGTGGTCGAGGAACCCCACGCCGGTCTCGCGCCGGCCGGCACCGTCGCCGTCGAGCGTGAGCGCGACGCGGACGTCGGTCTCCTTGGTCCTGCGGTCGATTTCGGCGGCGCGGCTCATCCCTGGCCATTGTCCCGAATGCGCGCCTCCATCGATCGTGCGTGCTGCTCGAAGCCCTCCGCGCGGGCGATCGGGGCGGCCAGCCGGGCGAGCTCGCCGGCGGCGGCACCGATCCGGACCTCGCTGAAGCGCCGGCGGAAGTGCGCCGGCGACAGCCCCGAGGAGAAGCGCGCGGCGCCACCAGTTGGCAGGATGTGGTTCGAGCCTGCGATGTAGTCGCCGAACGCGGTCGCCGACGGGCTGCCGACCAGCAGGCAGCCCGCTCGGTTTGCCTCGGGCGCGAGCGCCTCGGCGTCGGAGCCCACCAGCTCGAGGTGCTCCGGGGCGAACTCCTGTGCGAGCGCGAGCGCCTGCCGGGCGTCCTGAACATCGACGAGCCGTGCAATCGCGCCGGTGTCCTCGGCGTCCGCGAGGCGCTCTTGCAGTTCGTCGATGAGCGCTGCGACCGGCGACGCCGCGACAACGAGCGTGCCTGGGCCATGCTCCGCCTGGGCGAGCAGGTCGAGTTCCACCTCGTGCACGTCCGCGCCCGCCGCCGCGACCACGAACAGGTCACTCGGCCCCGCGAAGCCGTCGATCCCGACGTCGCCCGACACCTGCCGCTTTGCCTCCTGGACGTACAGGTTGCCCGGGCCGACGATCACGTCGACCGCGTCGACGGTCTCGGTGCCGTAGGCGAGCGCGGCGACGGCCTGAGCGCCACCGATCGCGTAGACCCGGGTGGCGCCGGCAAGCCGGCATCCGGCGAGCACCGTCGGGTCCACCTCGCCGGAGGTACCGGGCGGAGCGCACACGGCCACGTCGGATACCCCGGCGACGCGCGCGGTGACCACGCCCATCACCACCGTGCTCGGGTACGGCGCCCGGCCGCCGGGCACGTAGATCCCGGCACGCCGCACCGCGATCTCCCGCAGCAGCACCTGGTGCCCGTCGAAGTCGACGACGGTGAGCTCGTGTCGCAACCCCGCACGCGCAACCGTCCCGACGTTGTCGATCGCGCGCTCGAGCCCGGCCCGAACGTCCGGATCCAGCCGCTCGAGGGCGGCATCCAGGTCGGCGGCGGGGACCTCGATCGCCGCCGGCTCGGCGCCGGCCGTGTCAAAGCGCCTGGTGTAGTCCTTCAGCGCGGCGTCGCCCTTGGTTCTGACCTCGCCGACGATCTCCGCCACACGTTCGCTCACCGCCGCCCCCGCGGGGACGAGCGCTCGCAACTGCGCCGCGAGCGCGACCGGATCGCCGTCGATCGCCGTCAGGCGCTCACACTGCACCGAGTCGCTCCAGGAGACGATCGATCGCCTCGGCCTTGAGCTTGTGCGCAACCGGGTTGGCGATCAGCCTCGCGGTGCAGTGAGCGATCTCCTCGCGTACGACGAGTCCGTTCTCGCGCAGCGTGGTGCCGGTGGCGGTCAGGTCGACGATTCCCTCGACCAGCCCCGTCAGCGGCGCAAGCTCGACCGACCCCTTGACCTCGACGATCTCGGCCTGCCTGCCGGTCTCAAGAAAATGCCGCGCGGCCACGCGGGGGTACTTGGTCGCGATCCGCATGACCCCCAGGCGGCGCAGAGCCTCGGCCGCGAGATCCTCGCCGGCGACGGTCGCGAGCACCATCGTGCAGGGGCCGTAGCCCAGGTCGACGAGCTCGTAGACCTCGCGCTCGGATTGCTCCATCAGCACGTCCTTGCCCGTGATGCCCAGATCGGCGGCGCCCGCCTCGACATAGGTTGGGACGTCAGATGGGCGCATCGTGATGATTCCCGCGCCCTCGAACAGCAGCTTGCGATCGTTGTCGCGGACCTCCCGGGTGTCGATGCCGAGGCGATCGAGCAGGTCCAGGGTGTCGGTGAACAGCGCGCCGCGGGGAACCGCGATGTGAAGGTCGTTCATCGCCGCCTGCCGCGTTCCTCGCCGGTCAGCGCGATGTGGAGACGCTCGACGTTGAGCGCGAATCCCACCGCGGGCATCGGCCGCCCGAACTGTGCCAGCAGCTCGTCGTAGCGACCGCCGCTGCCGATCGGGACGCCGTGGGCCGGGTCGTAGACCTGGAAGACCGCGCCCGTGTAATAGCCGAGGCTCCGCACGAGGCCCAGGTCGAAGATCAGCCGCTCGGCGACGCGTGGCTCGAGCAGGGCGTGGATCGCTCGCATGCCCGTCGCGGCCTCATCGAGCGCCCCGCTCAACTCCGCGAGCACTTCGGGGCCGCCGCGGATCGTCGGAACCCGCAGCAGCAGCTCGGCGTCATCGCCCGTCACACCCGTCGTCTCCAGCTCGCGTTCGACGCCGACGAAGTCACCCTTGACAAGCGACTGCAGGATCCGCTCGCGAGCCTCCTCCCCCACCCCGAGCGTTTCGAGCAGTCCCGGATACAGCGACGCGTCGCCGACGCCGACCCGGTAGTTCTCCAGGCCCGCCGCGTCGAGCGCGGCGCACATCACCGTCAGCGCCTCCGCCGTCCCGGCGGGCGTCGGAGATCCGATCAGCTCGACGCCGGCCTGCAACAGCTCGCGCGACTGACCGCGCTGGGGCCGCACGCCCCGGTATGCGTGCGCGAAGTAGCAGAAGCGAAGCGGCGGCTCGACGTGCTGATAGCGGGTCGACGCGAGTCGCGCGATCGGGATCGTCATGTCGGTGCGCAGCACCAGCACGTTGCCCTGCTCGTCGAACACCCGGTAGGCGGGCGCGGTCAGACCCGTCCAGCCGCCCGCCAGCGTGCTCTCGTATTCGAGCGCCGGCGTGTAGACCTCGCCGTAGCCGGCACGCTCGAACACATCCCGGATGCGGTCGGTCATCGCGCGCAGCTCGCGCATCTCGTCGGGCAGAACATCGCGCGTTCCGCTGGGGATGCGATCGGCCATGGTCCCCTGAGATTGTCAGGAACCGTCAGACAGCGACGGGCACGTCATCCACCCGGGTGATCCGGGCACCGAGCTCGCGAAGGCGTTCGTCGATGCGCTCGTAGCCGCGATCGATGTGGCGCACGTTTCCGATCTCGGTGGTCCCATCGGCGCACAGGGCGGCGATCAGCATCGCCATGCCCGCACGGATGTCGGGCGAGTCGACGCGCTGACCGCGCAGCCGCCGCGGCCCGACGACAATCGCGCGGTGCGGATCGCAGATCGTGATCGCCGCGCCCATCAGCTGGAGCTTGTCGCAGAAGAACAGCCGGTTCTCGAACATCTTCTCGTGGATGATCACCGAGCCCTCGGCCTGCGTCGCCAGCGCCAGCGCGATGCTGGTCAGGTCGGCAGGGAACGACGGCCAGGGACCGTCCTCGACCTTGGGCATGTAGTCGCCCTGGTCGTTGCGGATCACGAGCTGCTGATTGCCGGGGACGATGATGTCGGCGCCGCGGACCTCGCTCCGCAGGCCCAGCCGGTCAAACACCAGCCGGACCATCCGGAGGTCCTCGGGAACGGTGTCGCGCACGATCAGCTCGCCGCCGGTCACACCGGCGAGCGCCATGAACGAGCCGATCTCGATGTGGTCGGGGGCGATCGTGTGGGTGCAGCCGCGCAGGCTGCCCACGCCGTGGACGGTCATCACGTTGGAGCCGATCCCGTCGATCGGAGCGCCCATCGACACGAGCATGCGGGCCAGGTCCTGCACGTGGGGCTCGGACGCCGCGTTGCGGATCACGGTCGGGCCGCGGGTCAACGCGGCGGCCATCAGCGCGTTCTCGGTCGCCATCACCGACGGCTCATCCATCAGGAAGTCGCAGGGCCGCAGGCCGGTCGGGGCGTGCACCTCGATGTAGTGGTGAGCGTGCTCGACGTGGGCGCCGAGCGCCCGGAAGGCGTCGAGGTGCGGGTCCAGCCGCCGGCGGCCGATCACGTCTCCGCCCGGCGGCGGCATCACCGCTTGACCGAAGCGGGCGAGCAGCGGCCCGGCGAGCAGGAACGAGGCGCGGATCCGCTCGGCGAGCTCCCGGTCGACTTCGTGTCGATCGACACTAGAGCAGTCGATCGACACCTCGCCGGGACCAAGCCACTGCACGCGGGCGCCCAGGCCCTCGAGCAGCAGACCCATCGCTTCGACGTCGGAGATCCGCGGAACGTTGCGCAGGATCACCTCATCGTCGGTCAGCAGGCACGCGGCCATGATCGGCAGCGCGCCGTTCTTGTTTCCGGCGGGAACGATGGTGCCCGACAGCGGCACCCCGCCTTGAATGACGAACTTTTCCATTTGGATCGGAGGAGCCAGCGTGGCTCGTGGCCGCAGCGCAGGCCTGACGGCCGGCGACTCATCGGCTCGAGGCGCGGCATTCCCCGAGCGCTCAGCTAGGGTAACAGCCATGCCGCAACTTTCGCGCGAAGACGCGTGGACCCTGCTTACTGAGTGGACAACGTCAGAATCCTTGCTGCGGCACATGCTGGCCGTCGAAGCTGCGATGCGGGCCTATGCGCCGCGGTTCGACGGTGACGTCGAGCTGTGGGGCCTGACGGGCCTGCTGCACGATCTCGACTACGAGCGCTATCCCAACCTCGATGACGGCCACCCCCGCCACGCGCTCCGCGAGCTCGAACAGCGCGGATATCCGCCCGAGCTTGTCCGTGCCGTCGCCTCACACGCGGACTTCCTCGGCGTGTCGCGCGACTCGCCGATGGAGAAGACGCTGTACGCCGTCGACGAGCTCTCCGGCTTCATCCTCGCCGTCGCGTACGTCCGCCCCGAGGGCCTGGTTGGGATGACCCCGAAGTCGGTCAAGAAGAAGCTCAAGCAGCCCAGCTTCGCTGCCGCGGTCAACCGCGAGGAGCTGCGTCACGCCGCCGAGGACCTCGGCGTCGACTTCGACGAGCACCTCGAGATCGTGATCGGCGCGCTCGCCGAGCGCCGCGACGAGCTGATGCCCGCCGGCGCCGCTTAGCCGCTCTGAGTCTCAGTAGTAGTCGTCGATCTTGATCGACCACTGGGCGGTGTCATTGCCCGCTGACACCGAGATCTGGTAGATGCCCGGGCCCGTGTCGAAGATCCGGGTCTTGTTGTCGCCCTCGCCGAGGTCGAACTGATCGACGGTTGTGCCGGTGCCGACGTTCGTCACCGTCGCGCCCGGGCCTGAGCAGAACAGCAGGAATGTGCACGTGTCCTGGTAGCCCATGCTGTAGATGATCTCCCAGCGCGCGCCGCGGACCTTGAACGGGACTGAGCGGTCGTCGTCCGAACCCTGCAGGGTCGTCAGGCCTCGTAGGCGCCGGGGCTCGCCGACCGACAGCGTGACCGTCGAGCCCGGAGCGAGGTGCTTGCCGGCGTCAGGCGACTGAGCGATGACGTCGCCGGGGGCGCCTCCGAGCGCCGGCACCATCGTGATCGAGGGTTGCAGCTTGGCCTGCTTGACCGCCGACTGGGCGTCCGCCGAGGAGTAGCCGACGAGCTTGGGCACGGGAACCGGCGGCGGTCCGTCGCTGAGCGTCACCGTCAGCGCCGAGCCTTGCTTGACGCTGCTTCCGGCCCTGGGGATCTGGGAGAGCGCGATGCCGACCGGCGCGATGCTGTGGCGGTGCTTCAGCGTGAGCCGCAGGTGCAACCGGTGCGCGGTCGCCGTGACTCGGCCGGAGCTCATCCCACGCAGGCTCGGCACCTTGACGTGCTTGGGGGCGATCGCCAGCGCGGCGGCGATCATCCCGCCCACGACCGCCAGGACGCACACGAAGATCGCGATTCGCTGCCTGCGCTCGGCGGGATTGACGTTGCGCCGGGATGAGACGGGATTGCCGATCCGGGTGCCGGTCGGGCCCTTCGGCGTGGCGGCCGGGCCCGTCGGCGTGGCGGCGCTGCTCCTGGTGGCCGCCGTCCGGTCGCGCCGGTCGCGCACGATCGGGGCGGTCGTCGACGTCCCGACCTCGCGCTCGAGCAAGCCGACCGCGCCGGTGCGCACTGCCTGGTCGCTGCGCCGGCAGGTCCTCGTCAGGGAGCTCCTCACGGGCTCTGTTGAGCGCACGCGCGAGCGCCCTGCCGTCGCGGTAGCGCTCGGCGGGCTCCTTTTGCAGGGCCCGGTCGACGATCTCAACGAGCGGTGCCGGCGTGTCGTCGGGAAGCGGCGGAGGCGGCTCCTGGACGTGGCGGAGTGCCAGCTCGACGACGGTCTTTGACTCGAAAGGCGGGTGGCCGGCGAGCATCTCGTAGAGCACGATGCCCGCGCAGTAGACGTCGGTGGCAGGGCTTCCCAGCCGGCCGTGCGCTTGCTCGGGCGCCATGTACGTCGGCGTGCCGACGATCGTCGCCGAGCCCTCGGCGTTCTCCTCGAACAGGCGCGCGATCCCGAAGTCCCCCACCTTGACGCGGGCGCCGGAGGTGATCAGGACGTTGGCGGGCTTGATGTCGCGGTGGACCACGCGCTGGGCGTGCGCGGCAGCAAGCGCGTCAGCGAGCTGCTCGGCGATCTCGCATGCCTCCACCGGGCCGAGCGGACCCTCCTTCAGACGCTTGGAGAGGCTGACGCCGTCGACGAGCTCGGACACGTAGTAGAGACCCTCGGGAGCGGATCCCACGTCGAAGATCTGGACGATGCCGGGGTCGTTGACCGAGGCCAGAAGCTGCACCTCGCGCTCGAAGCTGCGAACCCATTCCGGATCCTCGGCCCACCACGGCTTGATCACCTTGACGGCGACATTGCGGGCAAGCCGCCGGTCGCGGCCGCGGTAGACGCGACCGAACGTCCCCTCTCCGATCAGGGCATGCAGCTCGTATCGCCCGTCTAGGGCGATGCCGGAGAGGTCAGGGGCGCGCAGCGTCGACATCGATGTTCGTGTGTGGCGGGGCGGATTTGCCCGTCGTACAGCAGCCCCGTCCTCCAAGGGTATACACCGCGAGGGTCAGTCGGGCACGAACAACCGGCCCCGCATGTTCTCCTCGCTCTGCGGGTTCAACTCCCAGAGCGGCTTGAGCTGCGCGCGCAGATCGTCTGGAAGACGCTGCGCCCCGTGCTGGTCAAGTTCGACCAGGTTGCCGGCCGGATCCCGGATATAGAGCTGCACGACGTCGCCCGGAAGCTCCACGAGATGGTTGCGGAACGCCGTGCGATCGAATGCTCCAAGCCGCTCCGCTACGCGATACACGGGCTCGAGGTCATCGACCGTTATGCCCAGATGGTGGTGGCTGCTCGCCTGGGAATCACGCTCGAACAGATGCAGCTGCGTGCGGCCGAGCGCCAGCCATTGCACGGGCACGCCGAAGTTGGGCGTCGGGATCGGCTCCGCGCCGAGCAGCTCGATGTAGAAGTCCACCGATTCGCGCAGGTTCAGCGCGTTGACGCTGACGTGGTTGATCGTCGTCGGCACCCTTGGCCTCTCTTCGTCGTTCGCACCGGCGGCTTCCCCATATCTACCGCAAACGGACCATAGCGCCGGTCTGCATGCGAACTAGTGTCGCTCGGATGCCTGGTCGCATCGAGCTGTCCGCACTCCTTTCCCAGGCGCTCGTCGCATTCACGATCGAGCTCGACAACGAGTTCGAGCACCTGATGCAACATCGGACGACCGGCCACGACGCGACGGGCGCAGACGACGGCGCTCCCTGGCTCGTGTCGATGGTGATGTGGTGCAACTGCATGCGCTTCCTGCGGCCCGAGGGAATGACGGTGCGAGAGCTCGAGCAGCTGGCCCGAACCCGCACGAACCTGGCGGGAATGCAGCGCTGGGGATACCTCGTCGTCGAGCCCGGTCGGTCGCCGGATGGGTCCCCGATCCTTGCAGCCGACCTCGTGATCCGTCCGACTCCGGGCGGGCGCCGCGCCCAGTTCGTGTGGGGACCGCTGCCGCGCCTGATCGAGGATCGTTGGCGGCAGCGCTTCGGCGAGGAGACGGTTGAGCGGCTGCGCCGCGCGTTGTTGGGAGTCGTCGGGAAGCTCGAGACGCCGCTTCCCAACTGCATGCCGATCCTGCACCAAGGGTGGACGACGACCGTCACGTGCACCAAAGGCCAGGCGCCGCGCCACGGATCCGAGTTGCGCCTCTCGGCGCTGCTGGCCAGGTCGCTGCTGGCGTTCGCGGTGCCGTTCGAACGCCGAGCGGATCTCTCACTTGCGATCAGCGCCAACGCCGTGCGCGTGCTCAGCCCTGAATTCGTGCGCGTGCGCGACGTCCCGCGGATGGCGGGCGTAGCGACCGAGGCCACCCGGATCGCGCTCGGGCAGCTCGACAAGCGCGGCCATGTCGAGTTCAGGACTGATGTCGCGGCTGGTCGCGGTCATCTCGTGCGGCTCACCGACAAGGGAGTCAAAGCACAGAGCACGTATCGCCGGCTCGTGTCCGAGATCGAGTTGCGGTGGCGCGAGCGGTTCGGCGCGGAGGTGGTCGACGAGCTGCGCGAGACGCTCGAGCTGCTCGCGGTTTCGCCGGCCGATGGGAGTCCGCCGCTGTTTCAGGGAATCGAGCCGTACCCCAACGGATGGCGAGCCGCCGGCCGCACGCGGCAGCATCTCCCGCACTTCCCGGTGGTGCTCCATCGCGGCGGATTCCCCGACGGAGCCTGAGGCCGGATTAGCGCCGGCGGCGGCCCGGGTAGGCCGAGAGGGCCCATCCAACGCGCAGGAGGACCTCATGGACGCCGATGACCAGCGCCGTTCCGTCGACCCGAGCGAGCAGCGTGGAGGGACGACGCCCGGCGAGCAGGAAGCCGCCGAGAAGGGGCCATGGGCCGCGAAGGCTGCCGAGGGCGTAGTCCCAGCCGAGCTCGGCGGATCGGACGCACCTCGGGAGATGCTCGACGACGATCCCGAGCTGGGCAGCTCGGTCCTCGGCGCCACCACCGGGTCCGACGAGCCCGCCACCGAGGAGGGGGTCGATCCCGGCGGGGGCGACAGCGCCGATGCCACGACCGATGGCGGCCCGGAGGTTCCTTCGGGTGTCGAGCCCGATCTCAAGGACGCCGCCTCCGGTGCTCGCCAAGTTGACCGCGAATCCGCTGATTAGCAGGGCAATCGCGCCGTCATAAGCGCTCGCTGAGGCGCGGCGCGCGGCACTGATCTATCCGGGACCGGCGATGAGTAAGGTGCGGACCGTGACGGACAAGCTGCGGATCGTGGTGCTGCAGGGTGACGAGACCGGCCAGGAGCTGCTCGAGCAGGCCGAGCGTGTACTCGATCCCGAGCTGCTCGGGCTGGACCTCGAGCTCGTGCACTTCGACCTGTCGCTCGATCACCGGCGCGAGACGTCGAACGGGGTCGTCACGGAGGCGGCCGCGGCGATGCGAGAAGCGGGGCTCGGACTGAAGGCGGCGACGATCACCCCGGAGGGCAAGGACGACGTCGGCTCGCCGAATCGGATCCTGCGCGAGGAGGTCGACGGGAAGGTGATCATCAGGACCGGGAGACGCCTGCCGGGCGTGTCGCCGGTCGCGGGAGTGCACCATCCGATCTCGATCGTCCGGATGGCCGTCGACGACGCCTACGGGGCCAAGGAATCACGCGAGGGCGACGCCGGCTCGCCGTCCGAGGTCGCCTACCGCACCGAGCACATCACGCGTTCGACCTGCCGGGCTGTCTGCGAGTACGCGTTCCGCACCGCCGCGGACATGGACGCGCGCGTGTACGGCGGTCCGAAGTGGACCGTCTCCCCCGTGTACGAGGGCATGCTCAAGGAGGAGATGGACGCCGCCGCCAAGCGGCATCCCGACATCGTCTATCAGCCGGTCCTGATCGACGCGACCTACGCGGGACTCCTATCAGGAGCGACCGATGCGCCCCTGGTGATCCCGGCGCTGAACCGTGACGGCGACTGCCTCTCGGATCTGATCATGCCGATGTTCGGCTCGATCGCCGCGGCGGAGTCGGTGCTGCTGTCGTTCGACGAGGACTACAAGACCACGGTCGCGATGGCGGAGGCGCCCCACGGCACGGCACCCGCCCTGCTGGGTAAGGACGTCGCCAATCCGCTGGCGATGATCCTCGCCTGCGGCGCCGTGCTCAAGCACGCGGTCGACCGCTACGGCCCCGAGGCCGAGCGAGCCTCGAGTGCGATCTACAAGGCCGCGCTGGACACCGTCGCCGCGGGGGTCAAGACCCACGATCTGGGCGGCGACGCGGGGACCACGGAGTTCACCGACGAGGTCGTCGAGCGGGTCCGCAAGCTGGTTTGCGGCTGAGGCCACGCCGCACAGGCCGGGCCGGCTCCGGCGCCAGCGGTTCTGTCCGAGCCGTTCCCTACTCTTACGAACATATGTTCCAGTCTTCAAGCAAGCGTCTGCGCGCCTGGATGAGTCGCTTCGAGGACGTCCTCGACGACGTGCTCGGCGATCCTCCAGTCGACGCGCGACGCGCGTCCACTAACCGCTCCACCTGGAGCGCTCATCCGCACCGAAAGCCGCTGCGACCGCATCGCCGCCGTCGGCCGGGCTCGGTCGCGCCGGCTCCGGCCGTGTGCATCTCCCCCGTTCGCGCCGCGCGCGGCGTCACCCGGCGCGGCGATAAAGCGTCACGGTGACGTTGCGGAAATCGGCGGGCGTACCCGCCTGCCGGTAGTCGCGCCCGAGCGTCTGCTGCAACTTCCGTTGCACCTGCGCCGGGGTGTCGGACTGCCGCGTGACCAGCCAGATCCGAGGCAGACGCGGCTGGGGACCAGCGGTGAAGCCGAATGCGAGCGGGGCGGGTCCGCGGACGCCGGCGCGCGACTCGTAGTAGGCAAATCCGGAGGTCGGGCCCTGCAGCGTGCCTGCGGGGTAGTAGACGACGCCGTCACTGGGCCGTTCGTTGGCGAGCACATGGTGCGTCGCGGCTCTGTAGTCCTCGAGCGACGGCCGGTCGTACCAGTTGCGGACACCGATCGCCGACAACACCACGAGCGCGGCCGCCGCGGCGAAGCTCGCCTCGCGGCGCGGGAGCTTGGCCACGCCCGCGCTCGCCAGCAGCACGAACGCCGGCAGCACGACGATCAAGTAGTAGGCGACGAACAGCGGCCTGCCCAGGCGGGAGACGGCGAACACGAGGATCACCGGGACGATCAGCCACGCCGCAACGAACCCGGCCTGCCAGCCCTGCCGATCGGCGAGCGCTCGCGCGAACCCGTAGCAGGCCAGCACCCCGAGCAACAGAGCCAGTAGCCGGCTGCCGGCGAGATCCGTCGGCAGATGAACCAGCGTGCCGAGGCCGGGCGTGTGAATCCAGGAGATGTTCGACGTGCCGGCGCGGTGCGCGAACACCGCGGCCGGAATGCACAGCGCCACAATCGCTCCGGCGGCCGACAACCACGCCACCGTCACAGCGCCACGGCGCCTGACGGCGATCAGCGTGAGCGCCTGGACGACCAGCACCAACGCCGCGAAGTAGTGCGCGTACACGGCAAGCACGCTGGCCAGCACATACGCGACCAGCGTCGCCCGCGACGGCTTCTCGAGCTCGGCGACGAAGAAGTAAGACGAGAGCAGCACGAGCAGCACGACCAGTGCGTAGGAGCGCGCGGTCTGCTCGTATTGGACGAAGAACGGTGCCACGGCCAGCAGCAGCGCCGCGATGATCCCGGCACTTCGCCCGAACAGCCGACGTCCCAGCAGGTACGTGACCGGCACCGCGAAGCCCGCGAGCACAACCGTCATGCTCCGCACGGCCGCCTCGCTGTAGCCGAACACCCGCGTCCAGAAGTGCAGGAGCACGTAGTACAGACCCATGTTCGGGTCGTGGCTGGTGATCACCGTCCACAGACCGCCCAGGCCCAACCGCGCGTGATTGGCGCTGACCGCCTCGTCGAGCCACAGGCTCTTGGTGCCCAGCCGGTACGACGCCAAAGCGAAGCCGAGGATCGTGAGCGCCAGAACGGGGCCACCGAGCTGTCCCGCAGTCAGTCGGAGCTCACCGGGGCTGCCCGCCGGCTCTCCGCCGGGGTCGGTCTGTTCAGTCGCGGTTGCCATCTGTGGCAGTTACGCAAGTCCCAGCGCCGCGTGCGCCACCTGCAGACTGAAGATCGCGCCGCTCGGCTCGCCGGTGTTGTTGGCGCTCGGGCCGGCGGTTATCAGCCCGAACAGGACCGCCAGAAACGTGCCCAGTCCGAGAACCACGCAGATGAGCAGCAAAACGAACACCTGCGGGTTGGCGCGAAAGAACTTCACTACGTCGCGCATCCGCTAGGCATCCGTCTGGCTCGTATTGCAAAGAAAAACCGGCGGCGACCTACTCTCCCAGGCCCTTGCGGGCCAAGTACCATCGGCGCTGAGGGGCTTAACGGCTCTGTTCGGAAAGGGAAGAGGTGTTTCCCCCTCGCCATAGCCACCGGAAACCGGTAGAGACCGCTCCTCGCGGGCCTTCAAAACTACACAGTGCCAATGCACGGATATCAAAATATCCGTCAAGCCCTCGACCCATTAGTACCGGTCTCCTACGAGTGTTACCACTCTTCCAGATCCGGCCTATCAACCTGGTGATCTTCCAGGGGTCTTACTCCCTCTAGGGGATGGGAGAGCTCATCTCGAGGTCGGCTTCCCGCTTAGATGCTTTCAGCGGTTATCCGATCCGCACGTAGCTAACCTGCGATGCTCTTGGCAGAACAACAGATACACCAGAGGTGCGTTCGTCCCGGTCCTCTCGTACTAGGGACGAATCCTCTCAACTCTCCAACGCCCACGGCAGATAGGGACCGAACTGTCTCACGACGTTCTGAACCCAGCTCGCGTACCGCTTTAATGGGCGAACAGCCCAACCCTTGGGACCTGCTACAGCCCCAGGATGCGACGAGCCGACATCGAGGTGCCAAACCGGGCCGTCGATGTGGACTCTTGGGCCCGATAAGCCTGTTATCCCCGGAGTACCTTTTGTCCGTTGAGCGACGGCGCTTCCACTTGCTACCGCCGGATCACTAAGGCCTGCTTTCGCACCTGCTCGACCTGTCGGTCTCGCAGTCAAGCTCCCTTACTGCCTTTACACTCTACGCACGATTTCCGACCGTGCTGAGGGAACCTTTGCGCGCCTCCGTTACATTTTGGGAGGCGACCGCCCCAGTCAAACTACCCACCTGTCACTGTCCAGTGCCCGGATTCACGGCGCACTGTTAGAGATCCAATACACCAAGGGTGGTATCTCAAGGTTGCCTCCGCGCCAGCCGCAGCCGGCGCTTCCTAGGCTCCCACCTATCCTGAGCGAGATGCATCGAACCCCAATACCAGGCTGTAGTAAAGGTTCACGGGGTCTTTCCGTCTTGCCGCGGGTACTCGGCATCTTCACCGAGACTGCAATTTCACCGAGCCCCTCGTTGAGACAGCGTTCAAGTCGTTACGCCATTCGTGCAGGTCGGAACTTACCCGACAAGGAATTTCGCTACCTTAGGACCGTTATAGTTACGGCCGCCGTTTACCGGGGCTTAGTTTCGGTGCTTCGAGCCGAAGCCCTAACACCTCCACGTAACCTTCCGGCACCGGGCAGGCGTCAGCCCCTATACGTCGTCTTACGACTTAGCAGAGACCTGTGTTTTTGGTAAACAGTCGCTTGAACCTATTCACTGCGGCCCTCTCGGGCTTCCCTCGCGAAGAGGTTCACCCTACTGGGGCGCCCCTTATCCCGAAGTTACGGGGCGATTTTGCCGAGTTCCTTAACGAGGGTTATCTCGATCACCTTAGTGTGCTCCACTTGCCCACCTGTGTCGGTTTTGGTACGGGCACGCGTGACCTCCCTAGAGGCTTTTCTCGGAGGCTTGGCATCCGGGACTCGCCGGCTTAGAGCCAGCTGGCATCGCACCTCAGGTTATGCGGCTCCGGATTTACCTAGAGCCACCCCTACATGCTTACCCCAGGACAACCATCGCCTGGGATCCCATAGCCTTCCTCGTCCCCCCATCGGTCAAATGGTCACGACGTGGTACGGGAATATCAACCCGTTGGCCATCGACTACGCCTTTCGGCCTCGCCTTAGGTCCCGACTAACCCTGAGCAGACGAACTTTACTCAGGAAACCTTGGGCAATCGGCGGAGGGGATTCTCACCCCTCTTTCGTTACTCATGCCGGCATTCTCACTTCCGGCGCCTCCACGGCTTGCTTCCGCAGCCGCTTCGCTGGCGCCGGAACGCTCTCCTACCGCGTGATCGGCCCGAAGGCCTCACACACCCGCAGCTTCGGTGACTAGCTTGAGCCCCGTTACATTGTCCGCGCTCGAACACTTGACCAGTGAGCTGTTACGCACTCTTTCAAGGGTGGCTGCCTCTAAGCCAACCTCCTGGTTGTCTGTGCATTCGAACATCGTTTACCACTTAGCTAGCACTTGGGGACCTTAGCTGGCGGTCTGGGCTGTTCCCCTCTCGACGCTGAAGTTTATCCCCCAGCAACTGACTCCCGGAGTAACCGTGACGGTCTTCGGAGTTTGCCTGAAGTCGGTAACCTGGTAGGGCCCCTAGTCCAAACAGTGCTCTACGGCCGCCACGGAATTTATCCGAGGCTATACCTAAATATATTTCGGAGAGAACCAGATATCACTGAGCTTGATTAGCCTTTCACTCCGACCCACAGGTCATCCGCCCAGTTTTCAACCTAGGTCGGTTCGGTCCTCCACGAGGTCTTACCCCCGCTTCAACCTGCCCATGGGTAGCTCGCTCAGCTTCGGGTCTACCGCCTACGACTATGTCGCCCTATTCGGACTCGCTTTCGCTACGGCTCCGCTCATCGCTTAACCTTGCCGCAGACGAGTAACTCGCCGGCTCGTTATGCAAAAAGCACGCGGTCACAGCACATGGCTGCTCCCACCGCTTGTAGGCACGCGGTTTCAGGTACTATTTCACTCCCCTTCCGGGGTACTTTTCACCTTTCCCTCACGGTACTAGTCCGCTATCGGTCACCAAGGAGTACTTAGCCTTGGAGGGTGGTCCCCCCAGATTCAGTCCGCGTTTCACGGGTGCGGACTTACTCAGGAACACCTGCGGAAGACCGTGCGATTTCGTCTACGGGACGATTGCCCTCTATGGTGCGTGGTTCCACACGCTTCGACTATCACACGACTTTGTAACTTCCGCCAGGTCGGTCACGACCTGGACCAGGTGTCCTACAACCCCCGACGCGCAACGTGTGACCACTTACACACGCCGGGTTTAGGCTATTCCCCTTTCGCTCGCCACTACTCAGGGAGTCTCGGTTGATTTCCTTTCCTCGGGGTACTGAGATGTTTCACTTCCCCCGCTTGTCCTCGCCGCGCCTATGTGTTCAGCGCAGGATAACGCCGCATTACCGACGTTGGGTTTCCCCATTCGGGCATCCGCGGGTCACTGGCTATTCAGCGCCTCACCGCGGCTTATCGCAGCCGTTCACGCCCTTCTTCGACTCTTGGTGCCAAGGCATCCACCGTGTGCCCTTACTATCTTGACGGTGATCTTGTGGGAAGAGCCTTACGGCTCCGCCCGGTGATACCCGTTACATTGGCTACTGTGCAGTTTTCAAGGTCCGCGAAGAGGCGGAGCGCGACACACGTCGGCACGGGACCTTGATCCTCACGCCACCGGCATCGCGCCGGTCTCTCAAAACTCAACAGCATGCGAGCCGCCTCACCTGGACGCTGAGTCCAGTCGTGCGGCCTGCCAGATCCGGTCGACATGTCTAGTGGCCGATCGCGCTCGGGAGAGCGTCGCGGAGCTCGAGAGCTCAGGGCGACGATCCGCCGGCGATCGGTGCCCTCTGGTTGAAGAGGGCTCCCTAGAAAGGAGGTGATCCAGCCGCAGCTTCCGCTACGGCTACCTTGTTACGACTTCACCCCAGTCGCGAGCCCCACCTTCGACGGCACCCTCCTAAAAGGTTAGGCAACCGGCTTCGGGTGTTGCTCACTCCCATGGTGTGACGGGCGGTGTGTACAAGGCCCGGGAACGTATTCACCGCGGCAATGCTGATCCGCGATTACTAGCAACTCCGCCTTCATGCAGGCGGGTTTCAGCCTGCAATCCGAACCGAGACGCGCTTTAAGGGATTCGCTCCACCTCGCGGTATCGCAACCCTCTGTACGCGCCAATGTAGCACGTGTGTAGCCCTGGACATAAGGGGCATGATGACTTGACGTCATCCCCACCTTCCTCCGGTTTGTCACCGGCAGTCTCGCATGAGTCCCCAACTAAATGCTGGCAACATGCGACGGGGGTTGCGCTCGTTGCGGGACTTAACCCAACATCTCACGACACGAGCTGACGACAGCCATGCACCACCTGTGATCCTGCCCCGAAGGGAGACCGTGTTTCCACGGCTGTCAGGAACATGTCAAGCCCAGGTAAGGTTCTTCGCGTTGCGTCGAATTAAACCACATGCTCCGCTGCTTGTGCGGGCCCCCGTCAATTCCTTTGAGTTTTAGCCTTGCGGCCGTACTCCCCAGGCGGGGCACTTAATGCGTTAGCGTCGGCACGGAGGGAGTCGACACCCCCCACACCTAGTGCCCATCGTTTACAGCGTGGACTACCAGGGTATCTAATCCTGTTTGCTCCCCACGCTTTCGCGTCTCAGCGTCAGTACCGTCCCAGCGAGCTGCCTTCGCCATTGGTGTTCCTCCTGATATCTGCGCATTTCACCGCTACACCAGGAATTCCACTCGCCTCTTCCGGACTCGAGCCTGACAGTTTCCACCGGCATTCCAGGGTTGAGCCCTGGACTTTCACAGCGGACTTACCAGGCCGCCTACACGCTCTTTACGCCCAATGATTCCGGACAACGCTTGCCCCCTACGTATTACCGCGGCTGCTGGCACGTAGTTAGCCGGGGCTTCTTCTGAAGGTACCGTCACTCCAGCCGGCTATTCACCGACGAAGCTTCGTCCCAACTGAAAGGGGTTTACAACCCGAAGGCCTTCTTCCCCCACGCGGCGTTGCTGCGTCACGCTTTCGCGCATTGCGCAAGATTCCCCACTGCTGCCTCCCGTAGGAGTCTGGGCCGTGTCTCAGTCCCAGTGTGGCTGATCGTCCTCTCAGACCAGCTACCCATCGCAGCCTTGGTGAGCCGTTACCTCACCAACAAGCTAATGGGCCGCGGGCCCATCCCGATGCGGAGGCCGAAGCTTCCTTTCCCCAGCGACCTTATGGTCGGAGGGCACATTCGGTATTAGCCCGAGTTTCCTCGGGTTGTCCCAATCATCGGGGCAGGTTACCCACGTGTTACTCACCCGTTCGCGGCTCTGCCCCAGGCCGAAGCCTGGTTCGTCGCTCCACTTGCATGTGTTAGGCACGCCGCCAGCGTTCGTCCTGAGCCAGGATCAAACTCTCCGTGAAGAACTACTCAACTTCACAAAAGAGTCGTCAGGGGTACAACCCGCAGATCTCACGGCACGACACTTGGTCGTACCGCCTGCTGCGGGAAACCTCTGGGCCTGTCCCTGGTGGGATCAGACCCTCGCGTCCATCGGCACCGCCCGGCCAAAGACCGGGGGTGTGGAGCTCACGTACACCGAGAGCTCCGGACGCAAGACGGGGTCAATCTTGGCACCGCCGTCTAAGCAGATCCGCAAAGCGGACCAAAGCGACGGCGGCGTCGAACCTGGACACACTCCTCGGTCGAGGGATCGACCGAGAGGTGCGCATGCTGTTGAGTTTTCAAAGACCGTCGCACCTCTTCAAGAAGGGGATTCCTTCTTAGTGGGGCACCCGAGAACCTGCCGGCTCTCGGAGCGGACCGGTAAGTATAGCGCCGAAACGGTGTCGCGGAAACCACGGCGTGAATCGACGTCTTACCGGCCTACGGAGCATAGCCGCCCGAGGCTTCGCCCGCTCTACGACAGCACCTGGACCGTGACGACCCGGCTGCGCGGTCGGTCGTCGAAGTCGATCAGGACGAGCTGCTGCCAGGTGCCGAGCGCCAGCTCCCCGCCGACCACCGGGATCGTCTCCGACGGCCCGATGATCGCCGCGCGCATGTGGGCATGGGAGTTTGTGTCGTGGTTGAGGCGGTTGTGCTCGTAGTCGCCCTGGGCCGGGATCAGCCGGTCCAGCAGCGCCTGGAGGTCGTGAACGCCACCGGGCTCGTACTCCATGGTCGTGATCGCGACCGTCGAGCCCTTCGCGAACACCGTGACCAGGCCGCGCTCCACCTCGGACGTGCGTACGACGCTGGCGACCCCCTGCGTGAGGTCGACGATCTGCCCATTGCCCGGCGTGTCCATCCGCAGCAGGCCGCCGTGGATCGCCACCTAGGCCACCACCTAGATCACGCGTACGCGTGCGAAGCGGCGCTTGCCGAGCTGCAGCACCTTGCCGTCGACGTCGGCGGCATCGACGTCCAGCGCCCCGCCGGCCACGGGCTCGCCGTCGAGCTTGACGCCGCCGCCGGCCAGGTTGCGCCGCGCCTCCGACGTCGAGATCCCGAACGCCTGCGCGAGCAGCGCCGGCAGGTGGATCTGCGACCCGTTGCGCTGCCACTGCACTTCGGGCATGTCGTCCGGAACGCCGTGGCGTACGTGGATCTGGTCAAACGCCGCCTCGGCCGCGGCGCCCGCGCCGGCGCCGTGGAACCTGTCGACGAGCGACCGCGCGAGCGCCCGCTTGGCGTCCCGTGGCCCCAGATCGGCGGGCAGCTCGCGTCCCAGCAGCAGCCGGTACCACGGCTCCAGCGACGAATCGGGGATGCTCATCGTCTTGCCGTACATCTCCTCGGGCGCCTCGGAGACGCCCACGTAGTTGCCGCAACGACTTGGACATCTTGCGGTCCCCGTCGGTTCCGGTCAGCAGCGGCAGGGTCATGATCACCTGCTCTGGCTGGCCGTAGGCGCGTTGGATGTCGCGCCCGAGCAGCAGGTTGAACTTCTGGTCGGTCCCTCCGAGCTCGACGTCGGCGTTGACCTTGACCGAATCGAGCCCCTGCAGCAGCGGGTACAGCAGCTCCAGCACCGAGATCGGCTCGCCGGACGCGAACCGCTTGGCGAAGTCATCGCGCTCGAGCAGCTGGGCAACGGTGGTCGTGCGAAGCAGCGCGAACAGATCGGACATCGGCATGTCGAGCCACTCGCTGTTGAAGCGCACCTCGAGCCGCCCGGGGTCCAGGACCTTGAGCGCCTGCTCCTGGAACGTCGCACCGTTGGCGTCGATCGCCGCCTCGTCGATCATCGGACGCGTCACCGAGCGGCCGCTGGGATCCCCTACCCGGGCGGTGTAGTCGCCGATGATCAGCACGACCGTGTGCCCCAGATCCTGGAACTCGCGGAGCTTCTGGAGCACCACCGTAAAGCCCAGATGGATGTCGGGCGCGGTGGGGTCGATGCCGAGCTTGACGCGCAGCGGACGCCCTAGCGCGAGCTTGCGCTCGAGGCCGCCCTCGGGCAGGCTGTCGACCGCATTTCGAGCCAGCCAGGCGGCCTGCGCGGCCGCGTCGGCGGGCTTCGAGGGCTCTGGATCCATCTGGGCCAATGCTAGACTCTCGCGCCCGGCGGGACCCCTTGCCAACACGTCCCCCGATTGCAGTGTCGCAGGCGCCCGGGGGTGTGCCTCCGACACTCGCAGGACCGCCTTTCCGATCGCATGAGCGACGACGTTCAACACCCAGGGCACGGCCGCGAGCCGGACGCCCCGATTCCGTTCAAGCAGCCGCGCCGCCGCAGGCGCCGGCGCCGTCCGGGCAAGCCGAAGCTCCGAAAGCTTCGCGTGATGTCGATCCTGATCGGCTTCGGAGCGCTCGCAATCGTCTCAACGGTGTTCGGGATGATGATGGCGGTCGCCTCCGATATCCCGCAGATCGAGAACGAGCAGCAGTACAAGCACGAGCTCGCCAACTCGTTCCTGTACGACGACCACTGGCGTCCGATCGGGTTGCTGGCCCCGCCCAACAACGTCGTGATCGACGACTTCAAGGACATCTCGCCGTCGATGCAGGACGCGATCGTGTCGATCGAGGACAAGCGCTTCTGGACCAACCCCGGCGTCGACATCCGCGGTATCGGGCGAGCGTTCTTCGCCGACGTCACCGGCAAGTCACGTCAGGGCGCCTCGACGATCGCGCAGCAGTTCGTCAAGAACGCCCTGTCCGAGCAGGGCAACCGGACCGTGTTCGAGAAGCTCCGCGAGGCGGCGCTCGCATATCACCTGACCCGGGAGTGGTCCAAGGAGAAGATCCTCACCGAGTATCTGAACTCGATCTACTTCGGTAACGGCGCCTACGGGATCGAGTCGGCAGCGCGGGTGTATTTCGGGGCCGAGCACGGGTTCCATCCCGAGACCGGTTCGGCGGCGCAGACCACCTCCACGACGTCCGGCCAACCGGGCGCGGCGTGCGGCGACAGCACGAACTACGTCAAGCTGCCGAAGTGCGCGTCGGTCCTGGCGCCGTGGGAGGCCGCGCTGCTCGCGGGGATGGTGGCCTCCCCGACCGCGTTTGATCCGGTCCAGCACCCGGCCGCGTCCAAGGCGCGCCGGAACGTCGTCCTGCAGAACATGTACCAGCAGGGCTACATCAGCCGCCAGCAGTACTTCACGGGCGTCAACAAGCCGCTCCCGACGGCGGCCGACATCCAGCAGCCCAGCGAGCCGACGGTCGCGCCCTACTTCACGAGCTGGCTGCGCCCGCAGATCCTCGCGGCGATGGGCTTGGGACACGGTGTGCCGGCCAGCGTTGCCGAGTACCGAACGTACTTCGGCGGGCTGAAGATCCGCACGACCCTCGACCTCAAGCTCCAGCAGGCCGCCGAGCAGGCGATCTCCTCAGAGCTCCCGACGGGCTACAACCTGCCGAGCGCCTCGCTCGTGGCGATCGACAACAAGACCGGCGAGGTCCGGGCGATGGTCGGCGGCCCGATCATCAACGGGCAGGAGGACTACGAGCACCATCCGTTCAACCTCGCCACCGAGGGCCACCGCCAGCCCGGATCGGCGTTCAAGCCGTTCACGCTGGCGGTCGCGCTGGAGTCCGGCTACGGCCCGAGCTCGCTGATGACCTCGGCCCCGGCCGACTTCATCGTGCCCCACAGCGGCGGCAAGGAGCACTTCCCCGTGCGCAACTTCGGCAACACGTACTCCGGCACGATCACGCTTGCGAACGCGACGGCGTTCTCGGACAACTCGGTGTACGCGCGCCTGGGGATCCAGGGCCTGGGCAAGAACGGGACCACGCGGATTGCGCGCATGGCCACCAAGATGGGGATCCGCTCGCCGGTCTCAAACAACTACGCGATGATCCTCGGAGGCCTCAGGGAAGGCGTCACGCCGCTTGACATGGCGCACGCGTACGAGACGTTTGCCGAGGGCGGGCGCAAGGTCTTCAACCCCAAGCTCGGAGCGCCCGAGGAGGGCCCGACCGGGATCGCCCAGATCAACTGCCCCAGCTGCCGTCACAAGACGATCCTCGACAAGCCCGACTACAAGCGCATCCTCCCGCCGGAGATCGCGGCCACCGTCCAGCAGATTCTCACCGGCCCCGTGCGGTTCGGTACCGCCACGGCCGCGGCCCTGTCGGGCGTGGTGGTCGCGGGCAAGACCGGAACCACGTCGAACTACGGTGATGCCTGGTTCGTCGGCTGGACGCCGCAGATGACGACCGCCGTGTGGGTCGGCTACCCCAACGGCCTCGTGTCGATGGCCAACGACTTCCGCGGCGGCCCTGTGGAGGGCGGCACCTATCCCGCGATCATCTGGCACGCCTTCATGGCGCAGGCGCTGCAGATCCTGGCCTCCGAAGCTCCGGCCAAGAAGTCACCCGACGGCACGACCACGACCGACACGACGGGGTCCACGCTGAGTCCGTCGGTTCCGTCGTCCGGGTCGACCTCGGCGACCACGACGCCCAGTGCGACGACCCCGGCCGGCGCCGGTGGCGGCGCAACGGGAACCGGTAACGGCACCGGCGCGACCGGGACGGGTAACGGCGGCGCGGGCGGCACGACCGGCGGTGGCGGCGGAACCACGGGCGGCGGCGGTGGGACGACCGGTGGTGGCGGCGGAACCACGGGCGGCGGCGGTGGGACGACCGGTGGCGGCGGCGGCACTACCGGCGGGGGCGGTGGCACCGGCGGCGGTTCCGGTGGTGGTGGAACCGGCGGCGCCGGGCTCGGTGGCGGCGGCGGCCCGCCTCCGCCTTCCGGCTAGGTCACGTGTACTAGCGCACCGGCCGCGACAGGAAGCGGCTGCCCGCCGCGCAGAAGCGCCACGGCAGCTCGGGGGCCTTCGTGATCCCGATGCGCTTGTCGACGACGACCTCGACGTCTCGCCAGGCCCGCGGCCGCGCCGAGAACACGACCGGCCCGACCGCGAGATCACAGCCGTTGTGCTCGAGCTCGACGTCGAGGGCCTGGGTGAGCTTCCCAGGACCCGAGCAGAGGCTCTCGAGGCGCTGCAGGCCTCGCCGCTCTCGCATCAGCGCGATCCCGTCTAGCGGCTCGAGCGCTCGAATCAGCACCCCGGCGCCAACCCCTTCGGGCTCACAGACGGCGTTCAGCAACGCGTGGATCCCGTAGGAGCGATACACGTACGCCCGGCCCGGCGGTCCGAACAGGGTCGCTGTGCGCGGTGTGAGTCCCACGAACGCGTGGCTCGCCGGCTCCGAGTCGTGGTACGCCTCGGTCTCGACAATCACTCCGGAAGTACCTGCGTGCGAGACCACGCAGCCGACCAGGTCGCGGGCGACCTCGAGCACCGGCCGCGCGTAGAACGAGGGCTTCACCCAGACCTGGCGAGCAGCGATCGAGCCCGGTGCAGCTGCTCGCGCACGCGGTCGAGGCTGGTGCCGCCCTCAGAGACCTTCGACTCGAGCCACGCGCCGTCGGAGAGCACGGCGTAGAACTCGCGGTCCAGCAGCGGCGACTGCTCAGCGAGCTCCTCCTCGTTCAGCTGCGACAGGGACTTGCCCCGCTGCACCGCCGTCCGGACCAGGCCCGCGACCACGCCGTGGGCCTGGCGAAACGGAACCCCGCGGCGCACCAGCAGGTCGGCCACGTCGGTCGCGGCCAGGAACTCGTCGCTCGCCGCCTGCGCCAGGCGTTCGCGTCGGAACGCGATCGAACCGAGCATGCCGTTGGCCGCCTCGAGACACAGCGCGAGCGTGTCGGCGGCGTCGAACAGGGGCTCCTTGTCCTCCTGCATGTCCTTGTTGTAGGTCAGCGGCAGGCCGTGCATCACGCCGTGAAGCCCGACGAGGTGGGCGGCCAGCCGCGGCGCCTTGGCGCGCAGCAGCTCGGCGGCGTCGGGGTTCTTCTTCTGGGGCATGATCGACGACCCCGACGCCCAGGCATCGGAGACCTCGGCAAACCCGAACTCCTCGCTTGACCACAGCACGATCTCGGCGCCGAGCCGCGACAGATGCGTCGCGCAGGTGGCGGCGGCGGCGAGGAAGTCGAGCACGAAGTCGCGATTGGAGACCGCGTCGATCGAGTTGGGGGCCACCCCCGTGAAGCCCAGCTCGCGCGCGACCTGCTCGCGGTCGGTGTCGAAGTTGACGCCGGCCAGGGCGCCCGCGCCCAGCGGCAGCGGACCGGTTGCGGCGATCACCGCATCGAAGCGATCGCGGTCGCGCATCAGCATCCAGAAGTACGCCAGCAGATGGTGGCTGAGGTACACGGGCTGCGCGCGCTGCAGATGGGTGTAGCCCGGCATCGGCCAGTCCAGATGCGCCTCGGCCTGGTCGGCGATCGTCCCGGCAAGCGCATCGATCCGTGACACTGCGCCGCGGGCGGCCTCGCGCACGAACATCGCCACGTCGGTGGCGACCTGGTCGTTGCGCGAGCGGGCGGTGTGCAGCTTGCCGCCGACCGGCCCGACGATCTCGGTCAGGCGCCGCTCGATCGCCATGTGGATGTCCTCGTCGCCGTCGGCGAACGGGAACGAGCCGCTCTCGAGCTCTCGCTGGACCTGGTCGAGCCCGCGATGAAGCTCGTCGCGCTCGTCATCGGAGATGATCCCGCGCGACGCGAGCATCGCCGCGTGTGCCCGCGACTGCGCCACGTCGTAGGGGGCCAGCCGGCGGTCGAACGCGATCGAGTCGTTCAGGGCCCGGAAGACGGGATGCTGAGGCTCTGAGAAGCGCGACATCTCAAGTGCGGTGGGCGCGTTGGAGCACCCGCCGCAGCGCCTCCCCGACACGCTCCACCTGTCCCTCCGTCATCTGCGGAAAGAACGGGAGTGCGATCGAGCGCGCAGCGACGTCCTCGCACACCGGAAACTCGCCCTCGCGATGGCCGAACTGCTCCCGGTAGTAGGTCATCAGGTGGACCGCGGGGAAATATGGCTTGCTCGGGATCCCCAGCTCGCCCAGCGCTCGCACGCAGCCGTCGCGATCGACGTCCCGCGGCAGTTGGACCACGAACACGAACCAGCCGCGGCGATTGCCGCCGGCATCGGGACACGGCAGCTGCAGCCCCTCGATGCCGGCGAGCGCGTCGCGGTATGCGTCGGCCACCCGGGCACGGGCGCCCAGCATCTCGTCGAGGCGCTCGAGCTGTGCCAGCCCCAGCGCGCATGCGATGTCCGACAGGCGGTAGTTGAACCCCAGCCGGTCGTGGTCGAGCCAGCCCATGTCCGGCGCCCGGCCCTGGTTTCGCTCGGAGTCGATGCGCTCCTTGAGCGTCGCGTCGGCCATCGTGACGATGCCGCCCTCTCCGGTCGTCATCTGCTTGTTGGCGTAGAAGCCGAACACCGCCGGATGCCCGCGAGTGCCGACCGCGGTCCCGTCGGCGTGGACGGCCCCCAGGGCCTCGCAGGCGTCCTCGACGATCGGCACGCCCAA
This sequence comes from uncultured Solirubrobacterales bacterium, assembly GCA_963725925.1. Taxonomy (GTDB): domain Bacteria; phylum Actinomycetota; class Thermoleophilia; order Solirubrobacterales; family Solirubrobacteraceae; genus Palsa-465. The sequence continues at coordinate 45,299 of CAVSAY010000013.1, read as the reverse complement.
GCGCTCGAACGCCGGCAGGTCGGCCGGGTAGCCGAATATGTGCACGGGCATCAGCGCCGCCGTGCGATCGGTGATCGCCGCCGCGGCGGCGTCGGGGTCGAGGTTCAGGGTCACGGGGTCGATGTCGGCGAACACCGGCCGCGCGCGCTCGTAGACCGCCACGTTGGCGCTGGCCACAAACGAGAACGGGCTCGTGACGACCTCCGTCCCGTCGCTGACCCCGACGGCGCGCAGCGCCAGGTGCAGCCCGGCGGTGCCGCTGGAGACCGCGCTCGCGTGCGGCACGCCGATGCGCGCGGCGAACGCTTCCTCGAACTGTGCGAGCGCCGGGCCCAGCGACAGGCGGCCCGAGCGAAGCACCTCGAGCACCCGCTCCTCCTCCTCTGAGCCCAGCACCGGCTGGGCGAGCGGGATCGGCTCGCTGCTCACGCGGCTCGCGGTCACGCGGCCGGCGGTCACGATCCGGGAGCCGAGGCGGCCTTGCGGCGTGGAATCGCGCGTCCGGCCTGCATGCCGTACTCGAGTGAGTCGACGAGCGCCTCCCACGAGGCCTCGATCACGTTCTCCGACACGCCGATCGAGCCCCACACCTGATCGCCGTCGGACGAGTCCAGCAGCACGCGCGTGACGGCGTCGGTGCCCTTGGTCTCGTCGAGGATGCGGACCTTGAAGTTGACGAGGTCGATGTCGCGCAGATGGGGATGGATCTCGACCAGTGCCTCGCGCAACGCGCGGTCGAGCGCGTGCACGGGCCCGTTGCCCTCGGCGGTGCGAACGTAGCGCTCACCGTCGACCCAGATCTTGATCGTCGCCTCCGTCTCGACGCGGCCGTCGGCGCGCTTCTCGACGATCGCGCGCCACGACTCCAGGCGGAACAGCGGCTCGTACTCGCCGGTCTCCTTTCGCAGCAGCAGCTCGAACGATCCGTCCGCGGCCTCGAAGTGATACCCGCGGTGCTCGAGCTCCTTGACGCGGTCCACCACCCGGGCGGCGGCGTCGTCGTCCAGCGAGATGCCCGCGTCACGTGCGCGCGCGTGGACCGTGCCCTTGCCCGACAGCTCGGAGATCAGCAGCTCGCGGCGGTTGCCGACGACCTCGGGTTCGACGTGTTCGAAGGTCGCCGGGTCGGCGTTGACGCCCGCGACGTGCATGCCGCCCTTGTGGGCGAACGCGTTGCGCCCGACGTACGGCTGGTCGGGGTCTGGCGTGAAGTTGAGCAGCTCGTCGATGTAGTGCGCCGTGGGGGTCAGCGCGGCGAGTTGCGCCGGGCTCACGCACTCGTACCCCAGCTTGAGCTGGAGGTTCGGGATGATCGTCACCAGGTTGGCGTTGCCGCAGCGCTCGCCGTACCCGTTGATCGTCCCTTGCACCTGAGTAGCTCCGCGCCGCACGGCGGCCAGCGAGTTGGCGACTCCGCAACCGGCGTCGTCGTGGCAGTGAATGCCGACGCGCGCGCTGTCGGAGGCGAGCTGCCCGATGACCGCATCCATCACCAGTGCGATCTGGTCGGGCAGCGTGCCGCCGTTGGTGTCGCAGCACACGACGGTCTCGGCGCCGGCGCTCGCCGCGGCGCGCAGGCAGTCGATCGCGTACGACGGATCGTCGGCATAGCCGTCGAAGAAGTGCTCGGCGTCGTAGAGCACCCGTTTTCCCTGGCCGACCAGGAACGCAACCGAGTCCGAGATCATCCGCAGGTTCTCCTCGCGGTCGACCTTGACGACCTTCTCCAGGTGCAGGCCCCAGCTCTTGCCCACGAGCGTGCACACGGGCGCAAAGCAGTCGGCGAGGATCCGCAGCGCGGGATCGTCTGACGCCACGCGTACGTCGCGCCGGCGCGTCATCCCGAACGCGGCGATCGAGGCGTGCTCGAAGCTCTCACCGGCGAGCAGCTCGAACAGCTCGAGCTCCTTTGGGTTGGAGCCTGGGAAGCCGGCCTCGATCAGATCGATTCCGAGCTCGTCGAGACGGTGGGCGACGCGCATCTTCTCCTGCGCGGACAGGGACATCCCCTCCCCCTGCATACCGTCGCGGAGGGTGGTGTCGTAGAGCTCGATCGAGTTCATGCCGTCTTCGTTGGCACCTTCACCACGTCGCCCCACTGCGCGTAGCGCGCGTCGCGGCCGTGCAGCGCGTCGTCGAACACGCGCTGAAGCTCGGTGGTGATCGGGCCGGGGCGTCCGTTGCCGATGGCGTGGTCGTCGATCTCGCGCGCGGGGACCAGCTCCGCGGCGGTGCCGGACAGGAAGACCTCGTCGGCGAGATACATCTCGGCGCGTGCCAGGTTGCGCTCGACGACCTCGTAACCCAGGTCGCGGGCGATCTGGATGATCGACTTGCGGCTGATGCCGTCGAGGATCCCGGCCGTCTGCGGTGGCGTGTAGACCACGCCCTCACGCACGATGTAGATGTTCTCGCCCGAGCCCTCGCAGACGAACCCCTGCGAGTCGAGCAGGATCGCCTCGTCGTAGCCCGCCTTGGTCGCCTCGATCTTGGCCAGGACGCTGTTCAGGTACTGGCCGCTTGCCTTGGCGTGTGGGATCAGCGCGTCATGCGAAATCCGTCGCCAGCTCGCGACCTTGGCGCGGACGCCGTGCTGCTTGCCCTCCTCGCCGAGGTAGGCGCCCCACGGCCACACCGCGATCGTGACGTCGACCGGGGCCTCGAGCGGGTTCAGGCCCATCTGGCCGTAGCCGCGGTACGCGAGCGGCCGGATGTAGCACTCCGGCAGCCCGTTGGCGGCGATCAGCTCGTGCGTCGCAGAGCGCAGCTCCTCGAGCGTGTAGGGGATCGGCATGTAGTACAGCTCGGCCGACTTGAACAGGCGGTCGAGGTGGTCGTGCAGCCGGAAGATCGACGGCCCCTGCGGCGTGTCGTAGGCGCGGATGCCCTCGAACACCCCGGTGCCGTAATGCAGGCCGTGCGTGAGTACGTGGACCTTCGCGTCCTCCCAGGCAACCATTTCACCGTTGTGCCAGATGAGGTCCGCTTGTTCCACGTGTGCTCCTTAGAGATGTTGCAGGACTGCCCGGGTGGCCTCGGCAGTGGTTGCCGCGCCCCCCAGGTCCCGGGTGCGCAGCCCGTCGGCCAGCGCCCGGTCGACGGCCGATTCTACCGCCGCCGCTTGGGCTTCCAAAGCGAGTCCGTGGCGCAGCATCATCGCTGCCGACAGGAACATCGCCAGCGGGTTGGCGGCCCCGGTGCCGGCGATGTCGGGCGCCGAGCCGTGGACCGGCTCGAACAGGCCGGGGCCGTCGCCCCCGAGTGAGGCGCTGGGCAGCATCCCGATCGAACCGGTCAGCATCGCCGCCTCGTCGCTGAGGATGTCGCCGAACATGTTCTCGGTCAGGATCACCTCGAAGTGCCGCGGCGCCGCGATCAGCCGCATCGCGGCGTTGTCGACGAGCAGGTGCTCGAGTTCGATGTTGGGGAACTCATTGGTGTGCACGTCGCGGACGACCTCGCGCCACAGGCGGCTGGTCTCCAGCACGTTGGCCTTGTCGACGCTCGTCACGCGTGACCGCGCCGCGCCGAACGCGACCCGGGCGATCCGCTCGATCTCCCCGCGCGTGTACACGCACGCGTCAGACGCGCTGTCGGCCGTTCTGGTCTTCTCGCCGAAGTAGATCCCGCCGGTCAGCTCGCGGACGACCAGCAGGTCCGTGCCCTCGATCACCTCGAGCTTGAGCGGGCTCGCGTCGTACAGCGCCGGCAGCGGGCGCACCGGCCGCAGGTTGGCGAACAGGCCGAGACCCTTGCGCAGGCCGAGCAGGCCCTGCTCGGGCCGCGGCTTGGACGGGTCGGTCGTGTCCCACTTCGGTCCGCCCACGGCGGCCAGCAGGACCGCGTCCGCGGCGCGGCACGCCGCCAGCGTCTCGTCGGTCAGCGCGGTGCCGTGCGCGTCGATGCAAGCCCCGCCGAACGGGTGCTCCTCGTATTCGAGCTCGGCTCCGACCGCACCGAGCACCTCGACGGTCGGAGCGATGATCTCCGGGCCGATCCCGTCGCCGGGAAGCAGTACGACTTTGGGCGCCATCAGGCGCGAGACGGTAGCCGAACTAGTGCGCGAGTACGAGTTCGTCCAACCCCTGCTGAGGCGTCATCGGCGTGGGCGAGTCGACGCGCGAGAGCGCGTCCTTGATCACCTGCTGGGATGAGTTCAGCGATTTCGCGACCTCGAAGTTGTGTCGCGCGACCGCCGGCTCGCCCACTCGTCGGGCGCCAGGCTGAAGGCCCGATGCTCGATCGTCCCGGCCATGGGTGGTGTGAGCGTAGCGTCAATCCCTAAGCGCACCGGCTAGCTTCCGCGCGATGACCGGTGAGCGAGAGCAGCCGCCGTCGGCCACGGTCGAGGCCCTTCGCAGCGTGTGCGCGACGCGCTATGTCGCGCCGCTTCGCGAGGGCGGCTCGCTTCCGGGGTTGGTCGAGGCCGACGACGACGGCATGTACGTGATGAAGTTCCGCGGCGCCGGCCAGGGAGTGGCGGCGCTCGTCGCCGAAGTCGTGGCCGGCGAGCTTGCGCGGTCGCTGGGACTGCTCGTACCCGAGCTGGTGGTGGCGTGGCTCGAGCCCGAGCTTGCCCGCGCCGAGCCCGACATCGAGATCCAGGAGCTGGCCGCCGCGAGCGTCGGCGCGAACCTCGGCGTCGACTTCCTACCGGGCGCGCTGCCGTTCACACCCGCGGCCGCGAGCGCGATGGACCCGGAGCTGGCGGCACAGATCGTGTGGCTCGACGCGCTGGTGATGAACGTCGATCGGACCCCGCGCAACCCGAACCTGCTGGCGTGGCATGGCCGCGTGTGGCTGATCGACCACGGCGCCGCGTTCTACCGCCAGCACGGCGAGGCGCCGCTCGCCGACTCGGCCGGCGCGCCGTTTCCGCTGATCCGCGACCACGTGCTGCTGAACCGGGCAGGTTCGATCGTCGAAGCCGACGAGCGCCTGGCGGACGCCGCCGCCGCGGCGGTCTCCCGCAGCGTGGCGCTCGTGCCGGAGACCTGGTTGGGCGATGACCCGGCGGGGCGGCGAGCCGACTTCGAGGCGTTCCTACGCTCGCGCCTGAGCGCCCCGCGATCGTTCGTGGAGGAGGCCGAGGATGCCCGAGCGGCGTGACTTCCAGTACGCGATCCTGCGGGTCGTGCCGCGAATCGAGCGCGGCGAGTGCATCAACGTCGGCGTGGTCGTGTTCTGCCGTCAGCACAACTTCCTCGGGATCCGCATCGGGCTCGACGAGCGGCGGCTACGGGCGCTCGCGCCCGATCTCGATCCCGCCGCGGTCGAGCCACCCCTCGCGGCGATCGCGGCCGTCGTCGCCGGCGAGCCCTCGGCGGGACCGCTCGCGCAGCTCAGCCCGTCCGAGCGCTTCGGCTGGGTGGCCGCGAAGTCGTCGACCGCGATCCAGCCCTCGGAGGTGCACACGGGTCTGACCGATGACCCGCAGGCGACGCTCGATCACCTTTTCACGTCACTCGTGCAAGTGCGAGACTGAGCCCGATGGCCGGCCAGGAGCTGCATCTCACCGAGCACGAGACGCTGCGGATCACCCGCGACACGCCCGAGGAGCTCGAGGTCGAGGCGACATGGGGTCCGGGCGGGAAGCCGCCTCCCCCACACCTGCATCCGTCCCAGGACGAGGAGTTCGTCGTGCAATCCGGTCGGATGACCGCGTCCGTCGACGGCCAGGAGCGCACGCTCGGGCCCGGCGACACGCTGCTGATCCCGCGCGGGACGCCGCACAAGATGTGGAATGCGGGCGACGAGACGGCGACCGCCCTGTGGCGGACACGCCCCGCCGGGCGCACCGCGGAGTGGTTTGCGACGATCGACCGCCTGACGGCGGGCGGCACGCGCAAGCCGCCGCTGCCGGCGATGGCCAAGGCCGTGACGCAGTACTCCGACGTGTTCGTGCTCGCGGTCGGACCCAAGCCGGCCCGGCCGGCCGTCCAGCTCGCGCTGCGCGCCGTCGGCCTAGTCGACCGCTGAGCGACGCGCGGTCAGGCGATTTCCGGGCGGCGCGCGGTCATGTTCAGCCTCACGTACTCCAATACCAGCGGGTCGCCGGCCTGTTCGAGCACCCGGTCGATGAACGGCCCCCGGAGCTCCTCGGGCAGCGGGTCCAGGTGGCGCACCAGACACACCGTCTGCACGAACGCGCGCGGATCGTCGGGCGTCACCGGCCGAGGCTCGAGCCAGCAGGAGACGTCGGTGAACCCGGCGTGCTCGAGCCGCTGTTGGGTCTCGTCGGCGCCGGCGTAATTCCAGGGACGCTGCCAGTCGGTGAAGTAGCGCTTGAACTCGTCTGTCGCGGCAACCTCATCGGCCAGCACCCGGAACGAGTCGATGTTCCCGCGGCCTCCACACTGGGCCATGAGCTGACCGCCGGGCTTGATCGTGGCGTACAGGCGCGCGAACAACCGGTCGTGATCGTGCACCCAGTGAAACGTCGCGTTGGAGAACGCCGTGTCGACGGGCTCGGGCAGGTCGAGCTCGACGAGGTCCTGGCAGAGGATCGTCGCGCGGTCGCCGAGCGCCTCCTGTGCGTGCTTGGCCATCGAAGGAGCCACGTCGACCCCGTAGACCCGGCCGTTGCGCACCCGGTCAGCCAGCAGTGCGGTCACACGGCCTGAGCCGCAGCCGGCGTCGAGCACGACGTCGCCGTCGGAGAGGTCCAGGCGCTCCAGCTGCTCGAGCGCCCACCGCATTTGGATGTCGGAGATGCGGTCATACGTCACCGCGTCCCAGTCGCGCGAGGCGCTCACAGCGCCGTGGTGACCGGCCCCGAGCGCTCGCGATCGCGCTCGTAGGCTTCGATCTGCTCGCCCTGCCCGAGCGTCAGCGCGATGTCGTCGAGCCCGTTCAGCAGGCGGTGCTTGATCTCGGGATCGATCTCGAACTTCGCCGTGCCTCCGGGCCACCGGACCTCCTGGCCCGCGAGGTCGACCTGCGCTTCGCCGGCCTCGGCGATCGACTCGCACGCGTCGGCGTCCAGCTCCACCGGCAGCAGCCCGATCTTCGTGCAGTTGGAGCGGAAGATGTCGGCGAAGCTCGGAGCGATGATCGCCTGGAAGCCATAGTCCTCCAGCGCCCAGGGAGCGTGCTCGCGGCTGGACCCGCAGCCGAAGTTGCGCCCGGCGAGCAGGATCGGATTCTGCGGCAGCTCCCAGCCGGGCTCCTTGGCCCAGTCGTAGAACAGGAACTCGCCGAAGCCCGTGCGCTCGACGCGCTTGAGGAACTGCTTGGGGATGATCTGGTCGGTGTCGATGTCGTCGCGCTTGAGCACGCTGACCCGCCCGGTGATCGTCTCGATCGCCTTCATGCCGTCACCTCCTCGCGCTCCCAGCTGCGGATGTCCACGAAGTGCCCCTCGATCGCTGCCGCCGCGGCCATCTGCGGCGACACCAGGTGAGAGCGCGCGCCGCGTCCCTGGCGACCCTCGAAGTTGCGGTTCGACGTCGACGCCACGCGCTCGCCGGGGTCGGCGATGTCCGGGTTCATGCCCAGGCACATCGAGCATCCGGCGCCGCGCCAGTCAAAGCCTGCTCGCTTGAAGACCTCGTCGAGGCCCTCGCGCTCGGCCTGGATCTTGACCTGCTGTGAGCCGGGCACGACCATCGCGTAGACCCCATCGGCGACGCTGCGGCCCTCAACGATCTCGGCCGCGGCGCGCAGGTCCCCGATCCGCGAGTTCGTGCACGAGCCGATGAACACGCGGTCGAGCTTGATCTCCTCAATCGGCGTCCCTGCCTCGAGCCCCATGTAGTGCAGTGCGCGTTCGTCCTGCTCTGATTGCGGGTCGGGCACCGGCTCGCCGACCCCGACCACCATCCCGGGGTTTGTCCCCCAGGTCACCATCGGGCTGATCGCGGACGCGTCGACCTCGAGCTCACGGTCGAACGTCGCGCCGTCGTCGGTCTGCAGCGACCGCCAGTGCTCCGGAACCTCCTCCGGTGCCGCGGGTCGCCCGATCACCCACTCGAACGTCGTCTCGTCGGGCGCGATCATCCCGGCCCGGCCACCGCCCTCGATCGTCATGTTGCAGACGGTCATCCGGCCCTCCATCGACAGCGCCTCGATCGCGGGCCCGGCGTACTCGACGACGTGGCCGACCGCGCCGGCGACGCCCATCTGTCCGATCGTGGCGAGGATCAGGTCCTTGGCGGTGACGCCGAACCCGAGCGAGCCTTCGTAGCGGATCCGCATCGAGCGGGGCTTGGACTGCACCATGCACTGGGTGGCGAGCACGTGCTCGACCTCGCTCGTGCCGATCCCGAACGCGAGCGCGCCGAACGCGCCGTGGGTCGCGGTGTGCGAGTCGCCGCAGACGATCGTCATCCCGGGCTGCGTGACGCCCAGCTCGGGCCCGATCACGTGCACGATCCCCTGATGCTCGGAGCCCAGCGAGTACAGCGGGATCTCGAACTCCTCGCAGTTGCGCTCGAGCGTCTGCACCTGGACGCGCGAGAGCTCGTCGCGGATGCGCGCGGCGACGGGAGTCCCGTCGGTGGGGACGTTGTGGTCCGCCGTCGCCAGCGTCCGGTCGGGCCGGCGAACCTTGCGCCCGGCGAGCCGGAGGCCGTCGAACGCCTGGGGGCTGGTGACCTCGTGGACGAGGTGCAGGTCGATGTAGATCAGGCCGGGAGCGACCTCGTGGGCGTCCCAGATCTTGTCGAACAGGGTCTTTGGCATGGCTTATTAGCTCCTTCGCAGGCCCGCGCTGACGATGGCGAGCAGCACGGCTCCGTCGGGTCCCGGGTTCTCGAAGTGGTGCGGAAGATCGGCGTCAAAGGTCACGGTGTCGCCGGCCTCGAGCTCCGAGCGCTGGCCGTCGCAGACCAGCACCACGGTGCCGGACTCGATCAGCGCGGTCTCGCGGCTGCCGGGCTCGTGCATCGGCGGGTCGCCGGGGCCGCCGGTGACGGCCCCCGCGGCCAGCGTGTGGCGCGAGAGCTCAGCTCGCTGGCCGGGCAACGGCGGCGTCAGGATCTCGTAGCTGTGCCCGGTCACGCGGCCGGGGCCCTTTCGCCGCTCGTCGCGGCGCACGATCGTGACGGCTCCGTCCTCGTCCAGGCGAAGCAGCTGCGACAGGCGCAGCTCCAGGCCGGCGGCGATCCGCCTGGCCACCTGCAGCGTCGGGCTGGTCTCGCCGCGCTCGACCTGGGAGAGCATCGGTGCGCTGACGCCCGAGCGTTCCGCGAGGTCTCGCAGAGACAGGTCCATCGCCTCGCGCAGCGCGCGCACGCGGGCCCCCAGCGATTCGGGCGGGGCTGGCGTCGAGGCGGACGCGGTCACCGTCATACAAGCGTACGTTATCACGTACACACTCTCGTCGCGAACGCGCGAACCAACGAAGCGTTGCCTTTTACCCGCGCCCCGCGCGGTCAGACGGCGACACTTCGTCGTGCGGAGCCCGACCCGGCGGCTGAAGCGGCCCGCATCGCTAGCCTCATCGCGATGATCACCCCTCCGGACGTCTTGGTGCTCGGAGGCGGGGGCGTCCTCGGCGAGGCATGGATGATGGGCGTGCTCGCCGGGATCGAGGACGCGACCGGCTTCGACCTGCGCGAATGCGAGGCCTTCGTCGGGACGTCCGCAGGCTCGATCGTGTCCGCGCACCTGGCCGCGGGTCAGTCGCCGCGCCGTCCGTCCAACATCGACAACGGCTCGTTCGAGGAGGAGGCGGGCTCCGAGTCCGTCGACGGGCTTGCGTCGGCGGCGCTGTACGCCGCCAAGCGCGCCGGCGCGTTTGCGATGGCAGCCGGGGCGGCGTTCGCTCCGCTCGCGCTCGGGGTGGCCGCGCCGGGCGGAGCCGTGATGCGCGCGGCGATGCTGCGGCGAATCCCCACCCCCCGCGAGGACCTCAGCCGCCTGCGCAACCGGATCGAGCGCTCCGGCGCGCGCTTCGACGGCCGCCTGCGCGTGACCGCGGTCGATCGCCGCAACGGCCGCCGCGTCGTCTTCGGCAGCCCGCGCGCTCCCGACGTCTCGGTCGCCGAGGCCGTGCAGGCGTCGTGCACCGTGCCGTGGCTGTTTGCGCCGGTTGAGATCCAGGGCCGGGAGTACGTCGACGGCGGCGTCTGGAGCCCGACCAACCTCGACGCCGCGCCCGCCGGCCGCGACACGCACGTCCTGTGCCTCAACCCCACCGCGAGCCTGGTCGGCTCGAGCAACGTGCTCACCGTCGTCCGCACGGTCGCGCGCTCGGCGATGTCGGTCGAGGCGCTGGCGCTGCGCCGGCGCGGCACCGAGGTCCAGCTGGTCGCCCCCAACGCCGAGGCCGCCGCCGCGATGGGCACCAACTTCATGGACCCCGAGCCCAGCGACCGCGTGATCTCAGCCGCCTACCGGCAGGGCCTCCGGCTCGCCGGCGACTGACGCGCTCCCTCACGTGAGCTGATCATGCGACCGACGCGGTTTGTGCGGCTATTGCCGTACAAACCGCGCAGCCGCAGCTACGGCGCGCTGACCGCCTTCGCCTCCTCCGCGAGCGCCGCCTGGGCCTGGTCGGCGATCGACCGCCGCCGAAGCGCGTTCGACAACGCGCGCACGTACGCACGGCCCGCGGCCTCGAGGATGTCGGTCGAGACCCCCTGGCCGGAGCCGGAGACCTCGCCGATCTCGAGCACCACCGACGTCTCGCCCAGGGCGTCCTGACCGCCCGTGACCGCGTCGACGCGGAACTCGCGCAGGCGCGCATCGCTGCCGGTGGCCGCATTGATCGCTCGGAAGATCGCGTCGACCGGGCCGTCGCCGGTGAACGAGCCGGTGACCTCCTCGCCGTCAGGCGTCCGTACGCCGACGGTTGCGTGCGGCGGGCGGCGGGACGAGGCCTCGACGTCAAACCACTCGAGTTGGTAGCCCTTCACCTCCTCGCGCAGCTCGTCGGTGACCAGCGCCTCCAGATCCATCGCCGTGACGTGCTTCTTCTTGTCGGCGATCTCCTTGAAGCGCCTGAACGCGGTGTTCAGCGCCTGCCCCGACAGCTCGATGCCCAGCTCTGACAGGGCCTGCTGCAGCGCGTGCCGGCCGGAGTGCTTGCCGAGCACGATCGAGTTGGCGTCCAGCCCGACGGTCGTCGCGTCCATGATCTCGTAGGTGGTGCGCTCCTTGAGCACGCCGTCCTGGTGGATGCCCGACTCGTGGGCGAACGCGTTGCGCCCGACCACGGCCTTGTTGGGCTGGACCGCGTAACCGGTCAGCCGAGAGACCATCCGGGATGTTCGCGCGATCTCGGTCGTCACAGCCTGCGTCGAAAGCCCCACGTCGGCCTCGCGGGTGCGCAGCAGCATCACGATCTCCTCCAGTGAAGCGTTGCCCGCGCGCTCGCCGATGCCGTTGACAGCGCACTCCACTTGGCGAGCCCCCGCCAGCAGCCCGGCGAACGAGTTGGCGACGGCCAGGCCCAGGTCGTCGTGGCAGTGCACGGACAGCACAACGTCAGAAACCAGCTCGGGGATCAACTCCTGCAGGCGGCGCAGGTAGGCCGTGAACTCGTGGGGCATCGTGTAGCCGACCGTGTCGGGGATGTTGATCGTGGTCGCTCCCTCGGCGATCGCGACTCGGCATACCTCGGCGGTGAACTCGACGTCGGCGCGGGTGGCGTCCATCGGCGAGAACTCCACGTCGTCGACGTACTGCTTGGCGTGCGCCACCGCCGCGCGGGCTTGACCGAGAACGTCCTCGCGCGTCGTCTGCAGCTGGTGGCGGATGTGGATGTCCGACGTTGAGATGAACGTGTGGATCCGTGGCCGGGCGGCATCCTTGACCGCGTTCCACGCAGCGTCGATATCGGCCACGTGGGTGCGGGCAAGCGCCGCAATCACCGGCCCCTCGACGCGACGCGAAATCTCTTGAACAGCCTCGAAGTCCCCGGGCGAGGTGATCGGGAATCCAGCCTCGATCACGTCGACCTGCAGCCGCGCGAGCTGCTGGGCGATCTCCAGCTTCTCCTGGGTGTTCAGCGAGATGCCGGGCGACTGCTCGCCGTCGCGCAGCGTCGTATCGAAGATCAGTACTCGGTTTGGGTCAGGCCCCGTCATGTCACTCCTTGGAATCTTGAACTTGCTTCTTCTCGGTTGGTCTCGCGGCTACATGCGGCCGCCGGCGCGCTATTCCCCCCGAAGGGGGAGGAGAAGAAGTCGAAGGTCAAGGCCGAGCGCCATGCCCGGCAAGCGTATCAGCACGCGCACCACGCATCGAGCGCGCGACAGGCATCATGGCGGCATGCGCACGGTGCTCATCACGCTGATCGGGCCAGAGCGGACGTCCGACCTCGTCGTCGACGCCGACACCAACGTCGAGGCGCTGCTCCCCAACCTGCTGGTGGCCGGCGGCGTCCCCGAGGCCGCTCGCGACGAGCCAGGCTGGGGCGTGGCCCTGATGGGCAAGCAGCCGATCCAGCTGCAGGACACGCTCGAGCAGTCCGGCGTGCTCGACGGCGCGGTGCTCGTCCTGCGACGCGAGGCCTTGGTCCCCCAGGATCCCGTGGCGTCGCCGCGGACGGCGGGCGGTCCGGCCGGCTCGCCACTCGAGCGCACCCGCGCGATGATCGAGCAGGAGACCGCGGCCGAGGGCCGGCGCGGCCGGCTGCTGCAGCTTCCCGATCGCGCGATGGTCGCCGACGGGACCCGCTCGGCGCTCGAGCGCGCGGTCGCGTCCAAGGCCCTGACCCGTTGCGCGACGATCTCGGTGATCTCGCCGAAGGGCGGCGTCGGCAAGACCGCGCTCTCGATTCTGCTCGGCGAGCTGCTCGTGTCGCTGCGCCCCGACGAGGTGCTCGCGCTGGATGCCGACGGCGATTACGGATCGCTCGGGCGCCTCGCTCCCGCGCGCGCGGGCGCCAAGCCGATCGACTCGCGCGACAGCGAGATCTTCGACGCGCTCTCCGAGGGCGCGGTCACATTCGCAGAGCTCGACCGCACGCTGTTCGCGCTGCCGGGTGGTCTGCGGATCGTCCCCTCGCCTCGGGATCCCGCCGCCATGGCCCGCGCAGACCGGGCGATGTATGCACGCGTGATCGGGAACCTCCAGCGACTGGCCGGGGTGCTGCTGATCGACTGCGGCACGGGCATCGGCCAGCCGGGCGTGCAGGCGGCGATCCTCGCCTCCGATCAGCTGGTGGTGGTGACCGACGCCTCGGGCGCCACGGCCAGCCTCGTGGTCGAGGCGATGCGGCTGCTCGAGCGCACCGGGCGGCCGATCACGATCGTCTGCAACCGCATGCGGCGCGGCAGGCAGGGCAACGACGACCTGCTGCGCATGGACGCCCTGTTCCCCCGCGCCACCGCGCTCGTCGGGATCCCGGAGGACGCGTCCGTGGATCACGCGCTGCGCGGCGAGTTCAACTGGTCAAGCGCCCCTCAGACGGTCCATCAGTCGATGCTCGAGCTAGCGGGCGCGCTGGCGTTCGCGTGGCCTGAGCTGGGCCTCTCGCCCGTCGGCTGATCCGCTCAGCGCACCGCCCGCAGGACCCGGACCTGAGCCTCGCGCGAAAACTCGACACGCGGGCCGGCCGGTCCGTTTGCATTTGATGAAGCTTGGGTAAAAAAACATGGCCGCCGGGGCCGGCGTGCGGCGCGGGCCCGAAAAGGGCGACCGACACACCCGACAAAGAGCGAGCGAGATGGCTGACGCAGAGATGCAGGTGGGGAATGACCGCGTGTCCGCTAGCGAGGTGCGCGTCGACTTGCGTGAGGCGCTCAGCGACGTGGATTCACCGCGTCCGGGGCAGCCGAACGGACAGCAGCAACCGGTGCGGCAGGAGCGTCCCCCGATCTGGGACGAGCAGGGTCCGCGTCAGCGGCACCCATTGCCGCCGGTGGATCAGCAGCCACGGGCGCAGCAGCCTTTCAACTCTCAGCCCCAGGCCGCGCAGGCGGTGGCCGAGCCACAGCCGGTGACCGAGCCCGAGGACCCGCTGAGCACCGAGCTTCTACCCGCCGACATCTACAGGATCGTCGACGGCAAGGAGGTGCGAGACACGCCGTGGACGCGGTTCGTCGGGCGTGCCCGCAACCTCCTGACCAGCCCGCCGGCCCGCCAGGAGCAGGAGCTCGACCACAAGCTCCAGCAGCTGCGCATCCGAGGTCTCTCCCACGGCGTCACGGTGGCGCTCGGCTCGATCAAGGGAGGCGTCGGCAAGACGACGCTGACGCTCGCGCTGGCGGACATGCTGGCCGACTCGCTGCGCTGCGGCGTGCTCGTGGTCGACTCGGACCTCGAATGGGGAACCGCCGCCGACAGCACCCCGCAGGACGGGCGCCGCGGAGCGACTCTGACCGAGGTGCTGGCGGCCCACGACCAGATCAACTCGCCCGGAGACCTGGCGCCGTATCTACTGGCGCTTCCGGGCGGTGCGCAGCTGCTCGCCGGTCCGACCGACCCCGCGGAGATCGAGCAGATCCAGTCCTCGGACATGCAGCGGCTGCTGGAGCTGCTGCGCCGGTTCTTCCCGGTGATCCTGCTCGACCTCTCCCCCGGCATCGGCCTTCGCGGCACGATCCCGCGGTGGGCCTTCGGGTCCTCCGATGAGATCGTCGCGATCGCGACGCCGACGCGAGGCAGCCTCCGGCGCGCCGGCCGGATGCTCGGCTACCTCGCCGAGCACCGTCCCGACGTCCCGATCACGCTTGCGCTGAACATGGTCCCGCGGCGGCCCGACGAGGCATCCAGGCGGGTCATCCAGGTGGCCGAACGCAACGGCAAGACGCGGCGCTACTGCGCGATTCCGCGCGACGACGCGCTCTTGCGCCAGCTCGATGCGGGCCTGCTCAACATCGATGAGCTGGACCAGCTGACCCGAATCGCGATCAAGGATCTCGCGTTCCAGCTGGCCGACGGCTGGTGTCGATGATGCGACGTCGCGTACGCGAGTGGCCGCGGCTGGTAGCCGCCGTCTCCGTGGCCGCCGTCCTGCTGGTGCTGATCGGAGTGGTCGTCGCATCAGCGAGCTCGGGCGGCACCAAGACCGTCTCGGCAAAGCCCGCGGCTGCGGTCAGCGCGGCGCCCAGGCCCGCCGCCGGTGCGTCCAAGGCCGACAAGCAGCAGATCGCGACGCTGCAGACGCGGCTCAAGCATCAGTCCACCGAGCTCGCGGCTACGCGCCGTGCGCTCGGAGCCAGTCAGACGAAAGCGAATTGCTGGCGCACAAAGGCGCGCCACCCCAAGAAAGAGCGCACCCTGCACTGCGCCAAGGTGTCCTCAACTCCATAGTCGACAACCAATCCAGGGTTTACACCAGGAGGAGTAGTTCATGTCACAGATCGCAGTCGTCACCGAAGCCGTCCAAGCCGCAGGTCAGCGGATTCAGGTGCTCTCCAGTGAGATCGAGCAGCTGATCGGGCAGCTTCAGGCCACCGCGACCAGCGTCCAGGGTGACTGGCGTGGTGTCGCCAACAGCGCGTTCGAGGGCGCTATGGCGGACTGGAATGTGGCCGCCAACCGGATCCACGACGCCGCCACCCAGATCGGCATCGCGACCCATCAGGCCGGCGTCAACTACCAGGACACGGAGACGGCGAACACGTCGATGTTCCGCTGAGGCCTGGCCCAGGACTGACCCATGTCGACATTTCGGGTGTCAACCGAGGCGCGGGGTAGCGCCTCGGCGCGCCTGGAGGATCACATGGTGGCGGGAGGGAAATGAGCACTTTCCAGGTCGAGACTGAAGCCCTTGTTGGCGCAGCGACCGGCGTCAAGAGCAGCGTTGCCGACCTCGACGCCGCGCGCCAGGCCGTCGCCGCCACAGCGGGCGCGGCGGCGGGCACGCCCGCGGCGAGCGCATACGAGACGCTGCTCGGGGACGCCAACCAGCAGCTCGAGAGCCTCCAGAGCGCCGTCACCGAGCTCTCGCAGGCGCTCAACCAGGCATCTTCGAATTACTCCACTTCCGACCAGGCCTCCGCGAGTGGCTTCGGCGGCCCGATGCGGGCTCGATGAACGATGTCGGCGTTCGGCTTTGAGATCCCGCAGGGCGATCCCGCGGCGCTGACGGCGGCATCGACGAGTTGGCGCCGGCTCGGATTGGCGCTGATCAACGAGGGCGACGCCGTCGCCGGGGGCGCGCGGATGACGCTCGGTTCGGCAGGCTGGCAGGGACCCGCCTCGCAGGCGTTCGCGGACAACAGCGAGCGCCTGATCAAGGCATTCACCGCCGACGCAGACGCGTCCGGTCGTGCCGCGACGGCGTTGTCCAAGCTGTCGGACGCGCTCGCTCACGCGCAGCAGGTTGCGCGCCAGGCGCTGTCGGACTGCGGGAACGCCCAGGACGCCGTGAACTCCCACCAGCAGGCCGCGGGCGATGCCGGCAGAGCCGCCCAGGCGGCAGATGAGCAGGCGGCATCGGCGGTCCACCCGACCACTCGCTCCACGTTCCAGCAGCAGGCCGACCAGGCGCGCCAGCAACAGACCGCTGCCAACAACGCCGCAACGCTGGCCTCCAATCAGCTGATGGCCGCTCAAGCCCGTGGCCAGCAGGCGGTCACGGCCTATGAGCACGAGGCGCAGGCGATCGCTGCCACGCTGAATGCGGCCGCCGGCGAGCTCGAGGGCGCGGAGGAGGTCGGCGAGGGTTGGGCCAAGCCGGTGATCACCTGGCTGGGTCATGCCAACGACTTCGGCGGCGCCGGCGCTGTCGGGTTGATCAAGGGCTACGACGCGGCGATTGGCGTCGCTGTCGGGAAGCTCGACGGAGAGATCAGCGGCGTGCTGGGGGACGACCAGGCGATGGCCAGCATCATGGGCGGCCACACCCCCGCCGCCTTCGAAGGCGTCAGAGACCCGGTGTGGGATCTGACCAGGAACGCCGGCGAGGCGGCCGGGAACCCGCTGACCCGTGCACTGACGGCCGGCCCCTCGGAGGAGTCGTTCGGCGTGCTCGGCAAGGTTCCGTATCTCGCCTACGGCGTGACCGCGCTGGACATGTACCAGGAGCGCAACGAGGGGATCGGCAAGGCGGTCGTCGAGCCGCTCGGCAACCTCGCGATCAGCACCGGCATCGCCGAGGGCACCTCGGCCGTGGTCGCGCCGGCGATCGCCTCGGGCGCAGCGACACTGGCCGCCGGCGACGGTGCGCTCGCCGCAATCGCGGGCACCGCGTTCGTTCCCGGCGTGGGCGAGGTCGTGATCGTCGGCGCCGCGGCGGTAGTCGGCACGTACCTGGCAGACAAGGGCATCCAGTACCTGTGGGATCACAGAGCCGCGATCGGGCACGCGCTGCAGACCGCCGGGACGGCCACCGTCCACGGCCTGGAGACCGCCGGCAGCGCGACCGTCAACGGACTCGAGAGCGCCGGCAGCACCGTCGTCCACACGACCAGCCATGTCGTTCACGACATCGAACCCTGGAACTGGGGATGAGCGCCACGGCGACAACGCTCAGGCCCGAGGACAACCGCGAGCTGCTCGACGCGGCCGCCGCCGCGTTGCACGCCAGCCGCGAGGAGAGCAAGCGCGGCGTCACGCAGGCAAAGCGCGACATCGCGATCGCGCTCGCCGGCGCCGACGTCCTGATCGCCGTCCGGGATGGCCGCCCATTCGCTGAGCCGGGACCTTCGGGCGGCGTTCTGATCGCTTTCACCGACGACGAGGCAGCGTCCGCGTGGGCCGCGCGCCGGCACCCCGCGGCGCCTCGATACGAGCTGGCCTCGAGCGCCGAGCTCGCCGCCGGCGGACCGGACCGCAAGCACTGGCTGGCGCTGCTCGAGGACGCGGCCTCGAGCTCGATCGCGCTCAACCCTGCCGGCCCGCTCGGCTCGGTCGTCTATGAAGACGAGCTGCGTACGTCGCGCTCCCGGCTGTTGCGTCGCGGCGCCCGAGCCGCGCACCCGTGGCTGGACGTCGCCGCTCGCCAGTCAGAGCGCTCCCGGGCGGGAGGACTGCTCGAGTCGCTGTCCGTCGCGATCGCTCAGCGTGACGAGCGAGCGTTCGCCGAGCTTCGCCCCGAGCTGGCGGCCCTCAACCAGATCGGAAGTCTCTTGTGGGCGGCGGAGCTACAGCTGCTCAGCGGACGACGCCACCTGGCCATGGGCGGCGCGCAGGACGGGCTCTACCAGATGATCTACGGCAGCTTCGGCTTCGGCCGGTTCGGCGATCCCTACCGATCGACCGACGGCCTGCTCGAGGCCGGCGGCGTGCTGCTGGACCGCCGGGGCGGCGGTGACTGGCTGACCGCGTACCTGACCGAGCTGTGCGAGGTGCTCGGGAACATCCGGACCGGCTACCGCGATCAGGAGGTCGCGAAGCTGCTCGCGATGGCGTCGGAGTGGCGATGACCGCCGCGCTGCAGACCGTCACCAACCCCGGCCTCGTGCGAGCGCTCATGAACGAACACGCCGGCGAGGTGCAGGCCGGGCTGGCGCGGGCGACACTGCTGGTCCCCGCAGTAAAGATTCGCGACGGCGAGACCGTGATCCAGATCCGGCGGGGCGCCGCGGGCCGCTCGCTCGTCTGCGCGTTCACCGACCTCGAGGCGCTGCAGGCCTGGGACCGCAACCCGCCGCAGACGGCGGTCGCCCTCGACGCCGCGTCGGTCGCCGACCTGGTCGTCGACGGCATGGTCGCGCTCAATCCGGCAGGCCCCGGTGCGCTCGTACTCGATGGAGCGGCCGTCGGCGCGCGACGCGGCGACGCGACCTCCTCCGAGGGGGCGACGTCGCAGCTCGTCGATCCCGGTCAACGTGCACAGCTGCGCCTGCACGCCAACCAGTTTCACGAGCTGGCGCGCCGCACCGCCGCGTCGGGCGACCTCAGCGCCGCGTGCGAGCAGCTCCAGCCCGCGATCAGCTTGTGCGACGAGCTGGGCGATCGCCTGCACGGCGCGGCCGCGGCGATCGAGCTCGCCTCCTGGCGCGCAGGCTCGGGCTCGACCAGGCTTGCGCTGACGGGCTGGCGCGAAGCGGCCGCGACGATGGCGACGCTCGGCGAGATCGATCTGGCGCTCGATGCGCTGCTCGACGCCGCCCGGGCCGCCGCGCAAGCCGGGCTCGCCGACGACGCCGAGGCGCTCAGCATTACGGCGCTGGACCTCGTTGCCGGCTCTGACTTCAGCGAACGCCTGATCGGCGTGTGGCGGATGCTCTCGAGCGCCGCCGCGACGGGCGCTGGCCAGCTGCGGAGCGTGTCGTGAACGGCTCGGCCGCGTTCCATCGCCCGCCGCGGTCGTTCCCGCCTGCGCTGCCGGATCAGAAGATCGTCGTCGCCAAGCCCCCGGAGCTCGCGCGCCGCGGGGTTGGAGGCCTGGTGCAGCTGCTGCTGCCGGTGCTCGGCACGCTGGGGATCGTCGCCTTTGCGGTGATCATGCCCAACAAGCTGTTCCTCATCGTCGCGGGCGCGTTCGTGCTGATCGCGATCTTCTCGGTGGTCGCCTCCTACTGGGCCCAGCGTCGCAGCGGCAAGCTGTCGGCTCGGACCGAGCGCAGGCTGTACCGAGCCCATCTCGCCGAGCGCGAGCGACAGCTCGAGCACATCTCCCGCCAGCAGCGCGAGATCGACGAGCGCCTGTACCCGGATCCGATCCGTCTTGGCGGCCTGGTCGCGCATCGTCGGCACCTGTGGGAACGCCGGCCCACCGACGTCGACTTCCTCGCGTTCCGCCTGGGGCGTGCGGCGGTGCCGATCGCCTGCCCGCTCGAGCTGGCCCTGTCCGAGGATCCGCTGACCGAGTACAAGCCCGATCTCTACCAGCAGGCCAGGGAGCTGGTTGAGCGGTTCAGGTTCGTCGACGAGCTCTCGGTCGTGGCGTCGCTGACCGATGCCAGCGTCGTCACCGTCACCGGGGCGCGCGAGCGGATCGTGGGCCTGGCACGGGCGATGCTCGCGCAGGCAGCTGCACTGCGCACGCCCGGCGACCTGCGGATCATGACCTACTTCGAGCCCGAGCATGAGCCGGACTGGGGCTGGCTGAAGTGGCTCCCACACGTGCGCTCGGGCCGCGGCCAGGAGCGCCAGCGCGTAGCCACCGGCCCATCGCTGCTGCTGGCCGAGGACATCGATTCACTGTCGCGCCTGCTCGAGGACCACGTGCAGCCGCGACTGGAGCAGCTGCGTCGGATTGAGGCGTCGACCACCGCCGACACCAGAGCGGTCGCGGTCGACGCGCCCGAGCTGTTGCTCGTGCTCGACGACTTCCACGCCGGTTCGGCGATCGCCCGCATGCCGCTGATCCGCGAGCTCGCCACGCGCGGCCAGAAGCTCAAGGTCCGGACCATCTGCCTGGTCTCCGAGGGGGCCGCCGAGCCGCCGGAGGCGGCGTTGCGGATCGTGGCGCCGACGCCCGACGCCGCCGTGCTCGAGCGCACCGGTCCCAAGGGCTACCGGGTCGGCCCGATGGTGCTCGACGAGTTGGGAGCCGCAGCCGCCGAGACGCTCGCTCGGGAGCTCGCGCCCCTGCGCCTGGAGGAGCGCGCCACGAGCATCGACCTCGCCGCCGAGATCCGCCTGACCGACCTGCTCGATGAGCCGACCGGGCAGCTGTGCGCGCCGATCGGGCTGACCGAGGACGGCGACCGCCTGGTGCTCGACCTCAAGCAGGCCGCCGAAGGAGGCATGGGGCCGCACGGGCTGATCGTCGGCGCGACCGGGTCGGGAAAGAGCGAGCTGCTGCGCACGATCGTCGGCAGCCTCGCCGCGTCGCACAGCGCCGAGGAGCTGTGCTTCGTGTTCGTCGACTTCAAGGGCGGCGCCGCATTTGCCGAGCTCTCGGGGCTCCCCCACGCCGCCGGGATGATCACCAACCTCCAGCACGACCTGAGCCTGATCGACCGCATGCACGCGGCGTTGTTCGGCGAGCAACAGCGGCGCCAGTCGATTCTCCGCGCCGCCGGCAACGTCGACGACATCGTCGCCTACCGCGCCCTGCAGGCGTCAGATCCGTCGCTGACGCCGCTTCCGCATCTGCTGCTGATCGTCGACGAGTTCGGCGAATTGCTCGCCAATCGCCCCGAGTTCATCGACCTGTTCCTCGCCATCGGCCGCGTGGGCCGCAGCCTCGGGATGCATCTGCTGCTCTCCAGCCAGCGGCTCGAGGAGGGACGGCTGCGCGGTCTCGAGGGGCACCTCCGTTATCGGATCTGCCTGCGGACCTACTCGGCCCAGGAGAGCAAGAGCGTGCTCGGGACCGCCGACGCGTTCCTGTTGCCGCCGTTTCCGGGCGTCGGCTACATCAGCGTCGACACCGACGTGTACGAGCGCTTCAAGACCGCGCTCGTCACGACGCCATACGACGACGGTCGCGCCGCGCGCAACGGGGCGCTGGTCGAGACGTTCGAGCTCGCCGCTCGCAACGGACACGCGGCCGCGACGCCGCCGCGCGAGGAATCGGGCGCGACCGAGCTCGACGTGCTGGTGCAGCGACTGCGTGAGCGCCACAGCGCCGGCGATCGCGTGCACCAGGTGTGGCTCGACCCGCTCCCCGCCCGACAGCCGCTCTCGGAGGTGCTCGACAGCGCGCCGTGGTGGTCGCAGCCCTCGGACCCGGCGGCCATCGTCCCGCCGGGCCTACGGGCGTGCATCGGCTTGCTGGACCGCCCCTCAGAACAGCGCCAGGACCCGTTCGCGCTGGACCTGGCGGGAGTCGGCGGCCACCTCGCGGTGATCGGAGCGCCACAGACCGGCAAGAGCACACTTCTGCGCACGCTGCTCGCCGCGCTGATGGTCACCTACCGCCCCTCGGAGCTGCGCGCGTACGCGCTCGACTTCGGCGGCGGCCTGCTGCGTGCGTTCGGACCGGCACCCCACTTCGGGGGCGTCGCCGGCAAGCGCGATCCCGAGCGCGTCCGCGCAACGATCAGCCAGATCCGCGCTCTGATCCACGAGCGCGAGGCGTGCTTCCGCGAGCTCGGGATCGACTCCATGGCCGAGGCCCGCGAGCGTCGCCGGACGGGTGACCTGACGCCCGAGCAGGCGTCCGACGTGCTGCTGATCATCGACAACTGGGCGGCGCTGCTGCGCGAATACGAGGACCTGACCGAGGACCTCACGGAGATCGCGGCGGCCGGGCTGCACCACGGCGTCCACCTCGTGGTCACCGCTGGACGCTGGGCCGAGATCCGCCCGGCGATCCGGGAGGCTTTCGGCACCAGGCTCGAGCTGCGCCTCAACGACCCGATGGAATCCGACTTCGGCCGCAAGGTCGCCGAGTCGGTGCCGGCCGACTCTCCGGGCCGAGGCGTCACGCCCGACGGGCTTCATTTCCAGGTTGCGCTGCCGCGGGTCGATGGCCGCGCCGAGACGGCCGGGCTGAGCGAGGCGATCGGCGAACTGGCGAGAAAGCTCGCCGACACCTGGGACGGAGCGCCTGCCACGCCCGTCAGGGTGCTCCCCGAGCAGGTGGCGCTGGACGACCTCCCACAGTCGCCCGGCAGCGGCCTGGTACTCGGGATCGAGGAGCTGACGCTCGCTCCGGTCGCGCTCGACCTCGCCGGCGCAGAGCAGCACCTGCTGTTGCTCGGCGACACGGGGTCGGGCCGTACGAGCGGGCTGCGCACAGTCGCCCACGCGCTTGCCCGGACGTTCACGCCCGATCAGGCGCGGCTAGTCGCGATCGACTTCCGCCGCGGCCTCGCCGACCTGTCCGAGCTGCCGCTCCCCTGCCGGCTGATCTCGCGGCCACCGCAGGTCGACGAGATCCTCGCCGAGTTGCGCGAGCTGACGATCGAGCGTCTGCGGGCACTGGACCAGGACGGCGGCGGGGGCTGGCGCGGTCCCGACGTGTACATCCTCGTCGACGACTACGACCTGATCTCCGGGCTACCCCTGAACCCGCTGTCGACGCTCGGCGACCTGATCTTCCAGGGGCGCGACGCCGGCATCCACGTCGTACTGGCGCGATCCTCCGGTGGCGCCTCGCGCGCGATGCTCGACCCGGTGATCGGCCGGCTCGTCGAATCCGGCGCGCCCGCGCTGATCCTCAGCGGCGACCCGCACGAGGGGCCGCTGCTGCGAGGCGTGCGAGCAGAGCCCTTGCCGCCCGGGCGTGGACGGCTGCTGCGCAGGCGAGGCCGCGCGGCGATGTTGCAGCTCGCCCAGGCCGGGGCGCCGGCACCGACCGCCGATGTGGGCGGCACGGGCGGAGTCGAGCAGGTCGTCCTCTGAGGTGACGCGTCGGGCCGGCGCGATCGCTAGCGCGAGTACAGCGACTCGATCTCGGCGGCGTACTTCTCGTGGATCGGCTTGCGCCGAAGCTTCATCGTCGGCGTCAGCTCGTCGCCGCCGGGCAGCCAGTCGACGGGCAGGATCACGAAGCGCTTGATCTGCTCGACGCGGCTCAGGTGTGAGTTGGCGCGATCGATCCCGGCGCTGACCTCCTCGCGCACGGTCGCCTCGCCGGCCATCGCGGTGGCGGACGAGTCGGCGAGCGAGTGGGCGGCGGCAAACGCGGTGCAGGCGTCGGGGTCGAGCACGATCAACGCGACGTTGTAGGGCCTGACGGTCGCCGATCGCGATCGCCTGGCCGATCAGCGAGGAGCCCTGCTTGAGCTGCTGCTCGATGTTCGCGGGGGACATGTTCTTGCCGGCCGCGTTGATGATCAGCTCCTTCTTGCGGTCGACGATCTTCAGGTATCCGTGCTCGTCCAGCACACCGATGTCGCCGCTGCGCAGCCAGCCGTCGGCGTCGATCGTCTCGGCGGTCTTCTCGGGCTGGTTGCGATACCCCGCCATCACGGTCGGACCGCGGGCCAGCACCTCGCCGTCCTCCGCCAGCCGGACCTCGAGCCCGGGCAGCGCCGGCCCGACCGTCCCGTAGCGGATCCGCTCCGGCGGGTTGATCGTCGCGACCGACGTCAGCTCGGACATTCCCCACACCTCGCAGATCGGGATCCCGATCGCGGCGAAGAACTCGAACACCTCGAGCGGCGCCGGCGCCGCCCCGGTCACATACGACGCGCAGCGGTCGAGCCCGAGCTTGGCCCGCATCGGCGCGAACACCTGCTCCTCGGCTCGCCCATACGCGTCGAGCAGGTCCGCATCGACGTTCTCTCCGGCCTGCTCGGCGCGAACCACCCGGATTCCCAGCTCGATCGCTCCAAGCACCGCGCCACGACGCGCGTCGTCGGGGTCGGCGGCGATCCCAGCCTCGAGCGCCGCCTTGAGCTTCTCCCATACCCTCGGGACCGCGCCCCACCGGGTTGGGCGGGCGTCGGCGACATGCGCGAACACCTGGGTGACCTCCGGGCAGCACGTGAGCGTCTCGCCCCATGCCATCTGGCCGTAGTGCGTCAGGCCGCGGTCGGCGATGTGCGCCATCGGCAAGAACGACACGATCGAGCCGCCGCCGGTCGGCCAGTGGCTGACCTCATCGAGGCCGCGGCACTGCGCCAGCTCGTTGCCGTGCGTGAGCTGGACGCCCTTCGGCGGGCCCGTCGTGCCCGACGTGTAGATCAGCGTGAGGATGTCGTCGGGCGCGACTGCGCGCCAGCCCGCCTCGAAGTCGAAACCGTCGGGCGGCTGGGCCGCCTCGAGCTCCTCGAGCGTGATCGAGTCGCTCGTCGCGCCGTCGAGCACGATCAGATGCTCGACGCTGCCCTCCCCGCCGTCGAGAACCTGGGCAACGCTGTCCATGAACGCCGCCTCGACGATCATCACCCGGTTGGCGGCGTCTCCGAGCAGGTAGGCGATCTGCTCGGGCGAGGACGTGTTGTAGATCGAGAACGGCGTCGCGCCAAGGTGCATCGCGGCGGTGTCGAGCAGGTGGAACTCCGGGCGGTTGGTGAGCATGAAGCCGACGGTGTCGCCAGGGCCGACGCCGAGCGCCGCAAGTCCTCCCGCTAGCCGCTTCACTCGCGCCGAGTACTCACCCCACGTGATCGAGATGCCGTCGGCGATCGTCCGCAGCGCGACGTCGCCGGGACGCTCGGCCGCCGTGATCTGAAACGCCTCGCACATCGTGCTCGCGTCCAGTGCCGGCGGACGCTCGCGTCGTGCGGGCGCTGTGGTTAGCGCTCCCTCCATCTGCTGGGGCGTATTCCTATCACCCCGGGGGGGTCGGGCCAAATGCCTAGAGGTTGACGGTGCGGCCCGCTTCGAAGCCCTCGCCGGCCACGATCTCGTTGACGACATCGTGCGGCACCGTGATGTCGGTCGTGATCGTCATCGCGGCGAGGCGGTCGTCGCCGGAGCTCGCGTCCTCGGGCTGGCGCCCGACCGCGGCCGAGACGATGTTGATGCCGTGCTGGCCGAACACGGTCCCGACGTGCCCGAGCATCCCGGGCAGGTCGCGGTATCGGAAGATCGTCACGTGGTCCTCGAGCTGGACGTCGAAGCGCTGGCCCCACGCCTCCAGCAGGTGTGGATGGTTGCGCCGCCCGATCAACGTGCCCGCGACCCGGACCCGGTCCTCGCCGCTGGTCACCGCGACGCGCACCAGGTCGGCGTAGTCACGCACGGTCGAGCGCTTGGTCTCCACGAGCTCGATTCCCCGCTCCTCGGCCATCGTCGGCGCGTTGACCTCGTTGACGTCCTCCTCGGTGTGTCCGCGCAGGACGCCGAGCAGGACCTGGATCCCCAGCAGGCGCGTATCGCGCTCGGCGATCCTCCCCATGAACTCGGTCTCCACGCGGTCGATCGACGACCCCTCGGCGAGCTCGACGGCGATCCGCCCGAGCTTGCGACACAGCGAGACGAACGGCCCGAGCACGTCCATGTCCTCCGACGGGATCGCGGGGACGTTCACCGCGCTCGTGACCACGCCGCCGGTCAGCGCCGCGATCACCTGCTCGGCGGCCTGATACCCGGCGCGGTCGGTCGCCTCGGTGGTCGAGGCGCCCAGGTGCGGCGTGACGATCACGTTGGGGTAGCCGAACAGCGGGTGCTCGGTGACCGGCTCTGACTGGAACACGTCGAGCGCCGCGCCGCCGACCTTGCCCGAGTCCAGCGCCGCCTTGAGGTCCTCGTCGACGACCAGCGGTCCCCGGGCGACATTCAGGATCCGCACCCCGTCCTTGCACTTGGCGAGCGCCTCGGCGTCGAGCCAGCCCTTGGTGTCGGGCGTGTTGGGCAGGTGCAGCGTGATGAAGTCGGCGACGGCGTAGATGTCGTCAGACGACTCGGCCTTCTCCACCCCAAGCTCGCGGTAGCGGTCCGCCGCGACGTAAGGGTCATATGCGATCACGTGCATCCCGAACGCGAGCGCCCGGTGTGCGACGAGCTGGCCGATGCGCCCGAAGCCCATGACCCCGAGCGTCTTCTCGAACAGCTCAACCCCCGAGAACTTCGATCGCTCCCACTTGCCGCTGGTCAGCGACGCGTGCGCCTGAGGCACGTTGCGCGCGAGCGCGAGCAACAGTGCCATCGTGTGCTCGGCGGCGGTGATCACGTTGGACTGCGGCGCGTTGGCGACGACGATGCCGCGCTTGGTTGCGGCGGGCACGTCCACGTTGTCGACGCCGACGCCGGCCCGGCCGACGGCGCGCAGCCGCTCGGCCTTGTCGATCAGCTCACCGTCGAGCTTGGTCGCGGAGCGGATCAGCAGGCCGTCGTAGCCGCCGATGCGCTCGGCGAGCTCCTCGCGGGACCATCCGACGCCGAGCTCGACGTCGAAGTGCTCGCGCAGCAGCTCGACGCCCGGGTCGCCGATCTTCTCGGCCACGAGCACCTTGGCGCGGTGGTTCACAGTCGCTCCAGGACCCAGTCGATGCAGGCGGTCAGCGCGCGCACGTCGGCGGGATCGGTCGCCGGGAACATCGCGATCCGAAGCTGGTTGCGCCCGAGCTTGCGATACGGCTCGACGTCGACGATCCCGTTGGCGCGCAGCGTCGCCGCCAGCGCGGCAGCGTCGACGTCCTCGTCGAAGTCGATCGTCCCCACCACCAGCGAGCGCTTGGCGGGGTCGGCCACGAACGGCGCGGCGTGCGGGTGCTCGTCAGCCCACGCTGTACAGGTGAGTCGAGGACTCCGTCGTCCGCGCGACCATCGCGTCAGTCCTCCCCGGTCGAGCATCCACTCGAGCTGGTCAGCGAGCAGGAACAGGGTCGCGATCGCCGGCGTGTTGTAGGTCTGGTCCTTGACGGAGTTGTCGAGCGCGATGCTCAGCGACAGGAAGTCCGGGATCCAGCGTCCCGCCTGGCCGTCGTCGGCGATCTCGCTCACCCGCGAAAGTGCCGCTGGGCTCATCAGCGCCAGCCACAGTCCGCCCTCGGACGACAGGCCCTTCTGCGGTGCGAAGTAGTAGACGTCGGACTCTGCGACGTCGACCGGCAGCCCCGCGGCCGCTGACGTCGCGTCGATCAGCACCAGCGAGTCTCCCGCGCCCTCCGGCCGGTGCGACCGGAACCATCACCCCGGTCGAGGTCTCATTGTGGGCCCAGGCGATCACGTCCGCGGCCGGGTCGGAGATCGGCTTTGGCGCGTCGCCGGGCGCGGCGCTCGACGACGATCGGGTCCGCGAGGAACGGCGCCGCCCGCGTGCAGGCCGCGAACTTCGACGAGAACTCGCCGTAGCTGAGGTGCAGCGCGCGCTCGCGCACCAGGCAGCACGTCGCGGCGTCCCAGAACGCCGTGGTGCCGCCGTTTCCGAGCACCACCTCGTAGTCGTCGGGCACGCTCGAACAGCTCGCGCAACCCGCTTCGGACGCGGCCGACGAGCTGCTTGACGGGCTTCTGGCGGTGCGAGGTGCCCATCAGCGACCCTCCCGTGGCCGCGAGATGCTCGCAGCTGCTCGGGGCGAATCCGTGATGGACCCGAGCCGAAGCGCCCGTCGGCGGGCTTGAGCTCAGTCGGTATCTGCAGGGCGGTGGACGTGTCTGCCATGCGGGTTACCTCGAAGTTAGCGAGTCGGCGAGCCCGAACGCGCAGGCCCGGGGGAGCGAGCGCCGGCGCTACTCCTGAAACTCGGTGTCGATCCAGTCCATCTGCGACCGCAGCTCACGACCCACCACCTCAACCTGGTGGCCCGCCTGCTCCTCGCGCATCCGCTTGAAGTTCTCCTGGCCCGCCCGGTTCTCGGCGATCCACTCGCGTGCGAAGTCCCCGGACTGGATCTCCTGCAGCAGCTGCTTCATCGCCGCGCGCGATTCGTCGGAGATCACCCGGCTGCCGCGGGTCAGATCGCCGTATTCGGCGGTGTTGGAGATCGAGTAGCGCATCCCTGCGATCCCCTTCTCGTACATCAGGTCGACGATCAGCTTGAGCTCGTGAAGGCATTCGAAGTAGGCCAGGCGCGGGTCATAGCCGGCGTCAGTCAGCGTCTCGTAGCCGGCCCGCACGAGCTCGGTCACGCCGCCGCACAGCACGGCCTGCTCGCCGAACAGGTCGGTCTCGGTCTCGTCCTTGAAGGTCGTCTCGATCACGCCACCGCGGGTGCAGCCGATCCCCTTGGCGTACGCCAGCGCCAATGCGAGGGCGTTCCCCGTTGGGTCCTGGTGGACGGCCACCAGGCCGGGGACACCGCTGCCCTCGAGGTACTGGCGGCGGACCAGGTGCCCGGGGCCCTTGGGCGCCACGAGCGCCACGTCGACGTCCGGCGGTGGCACGACCTCGCCGTAGTGGATCGAGAACCCGTGGCCGAACATCAGCAGGTTGCCCGGCGCGATTCCGTCCTTGACCCCCGACTCCCACACCTCGCGGTGCAGCTCGTCGGGCGTCAGCATCATCACGATGTCGCCCTCGCTCGCCGCGTCGGCGGGCTCGACCACGCGCAGCCCGTGCTGCTCGGCCTTGGCCCTGCTGCTCGAGCTGGACCGCAGCCCTACGACGACCGAGGCGCCGGAGTCCTTCAGGTTCAGCGCGTGGGCGTGGCCCTGGGAGCCGTAGCCGATGATCGCGATCGTTTTGCCGTCGAGAAGTGCGAGGTCCGCGTCGTCGTCGTAGAACATGCTTGGAGCGTATCTGGCGACGCCCGCGGGCGACTGCTCACCCTCGGGGCGCCGCCCCGCTCCGGCGATGCCTACCCTCCGCCGAAGCGCCGCTCGAGCGCGAGCACGCTCTGGACGTACTGCTGCGTCGACGGATACAGGCCGTGCTCCTGGACCGAGGGCAGGCCCTGGTAGTAGCCGGCCGCGGCCGTGGCGGCTGTCACCGCCGGTCGAGTTCAGCAGCGACCGCAGCAGCAACGCTCCGCCGCGCACGTTCTCAACCGCCGAGGCGGGCGCCAGCGGGGCGCTCGGAGTCAGTTCACGCTGGATCCAGTCCCATGTCCCCGGCAGGATCTGCATGACCCCGCGAGCGTCGGCGCTGGACACGAGGTCGTTGTTGAAGCCGCTCTCCTGCCATGCGATCGCGTCCGCGAGCGCGCCCGGCACGCCGTTGGCGGCGGCCACGGAGGCGATCTGCGACGCGCTCAGCCGCTCCGGCGTCGGGTAGGGCGGCGACGTCGGGTTGCCCTGGGCGGGGGCGCCGACCGGCTGGGTCTCGGCCGTGCCGCCCACCGTCGTCGACACGGGCAGCGCCGTCGAGCCCGACGGCACGTGGATCGGGCGCCCGGCGAGCAGGATGCCGTTGAGGTCAAGGCCGTTGGCGGCGGCGATCGCAGAGGGCGTGGTGCCGGCGCGCGCGGCGATCGCGGTCAGCGTGTCGCCGGGGACGACCAGGTACGAGCCGGAGCCCGCGCTGGTGGTGCTGACGCGCAGCGTCGTCGATCCGGACGAAGAGCCCGACAGCCGGATCGCGGCGCCCTCGGGAAGGACCCCGTTGACGTCGAGGCCGTTCGCAGCCGCCAGCGCAGTGGCCGTCGTTCCGATCCGTGCGGCGATCCCACTCAGGGTGTCGCCGCGGACGACGACGTAGGAGCCCGATGAGCTTGTGCCGCTGCTCGTGCTCGTGCTGACGGGCACGGTCGTCGCCGAAGAGCTGCCGGAGCCCAGCCCGGACAGGGTCGAGCCCTGCGGTGGGATCTGGACGGTCGAGCCGTCGATCAGGTAGGCGTCGAGCGGCAGGCCGTTGGCAGCTGCGAGCTGCGCGACCGATAGTCCGTCGGCGGCCGCGATCGAGGTCAGCGACTCTCCCGTCGTGACGGTGTGTGCGAAGAACGCGGAAGCGGAGGCGGGCGCGGTAAGCATCGCCGCGGCGGCCAGTGGGATCAAAATTCGGGCTCTCATGTGGTGCGATTGTCACCCACATCTGCTCAGGTAAGAACCACTGCAAGCCCGTTTTCACGGTGCAAGATTCTCTTCAATTGCAGGGGCTTTGCGTTATGACAAGCCAGGCGTCGCCGGTGTCGGGCGGCGCTCAGCCAGTGGCCGACGCGACCAGCGAGACGCCCGGGAGGTGAATCGCCCCGTCGCTCTCGGTGAACGGCGCCGCCAGCGACTCGGCGCGGCGCCGGAGATCGTCCCGCTGCGCGTCGGTGAGTCGTTGCAGCGCGACGCTGAGGCTCGGCGAGAGCTCCAGCGACTCATCCCAGAACTCGTCGAAGCGGTCGTACTCACGCGTCACGTCGATCGACTCCACGAGCA
The DNA here is from genome assembly GCA_963725925.1 of uncultured Solirubrobacterales bacterium. Taxonomy (GTDB): domain Bacteria; phylum Actinomycetota; class Thermoleophilia; order Solirubrobacterales; family Solirubrobacteraceae; genus Palsa-465. The sequence continues at coordinate 14,921 of CAVSAY010000013.1, read as the reverse complement.
CGTCGACGAACCCGGCCTCCTCGAGCATCTCCTGCAGCCGCTGCGGATCGGCGAGCGAGAAGATCCCGGCCGCGACCGTGCGGTCGATCGGGTCCATGTAGCCGCCCTGCACGAGCGCGTCGGTCGGGATAGTCGCCCACGGATTCGCCTCGGGACCGTCCCACACCGCCAGCGCGATTCGTCCGCCCGGCGCAAGCACGCGCCGGGCCTCGCTCATGCCCGCTGCGGGGTCGACGGTGAGCATGTACGCCCACCGGCACAGGATCGCGTCGATGCTCGCGGTCGGGAGGTCGATCCACTCGATCTGGAGCTGCTTGAACTCGAGGTTGACGTTGCTCAAGCCGAGCTCGCCGGCTCTCTGGCGTGCCACCTCGAGCATCCCCTCCGTGGCGTCGCTCGAGATCAGCGTCCCGCCCGGCGCGATCAGCTCGGCCGCGAGAAAGCCGGTGTCGCCGGGTCCCGCGGCGAGCTCGAGCAGGCGCATCCCCGGCTGCAGCGAGAGCTGCTCGATCATCCAGGTCGAGACCGGCAACCCCCAGTCGCGTACTCGCTGCGCGCGGCGGCCCCAACCGGCGGCGGCGTGCTCCCAGCCGTCGAGGATCCCGGCCCGCTGCTCGTCGGGATCGGGGACGGGAGCGGCGTCGGGCGGGTCCGGTGTCACTGGCTGCGCTCCGAGAGGCGGCGCGTGATCTCGCTGAAGGCGCCCTCGATCTGGTTGCTCAGGCGCGACTGGAAGATCTCCATCACGGCCTCGGCCGCGATTGGGCGCAGCCGCTGCACGGCCGCGTCGATCTCGGGCCAGCGCTCCGGCGGCATGTCGGCCTGCGCGAACGGCTTCCACACCTCGCGCAGGAACAGCTTCACGAACGACTTCGACACCGAGTCGCTGTGGCGTTCGATGTCCTCGAGCACCGACAGCGCGCTGTCGAGCGAGATGCCGTGCCCCACGACCTCGTCGCCGAGCTCGAGCAGCGCGGGATTCGAGGCCTCGTAGCGGCCGTCGCCGGCCGGCGTCAGGATGCCGAGCTTCAGAGCCCGCGCGAGCACCTCGGGACCTTCGACCGGGTCGACGCGAAAGCGCCTGCTGAGCTGACCGAGCGTGAGCGTGTCGGGAGCCTGATCGCTGCGCGGCGCCGCCAGCGACCGCTTGAAGTGCAGCAAGCGCTCCGCCGTTCCCTGCTGGTCCTCGAGCAGCCGCTTGATGCCGTTGAGGTTGAAGCCCTCGTCCTGGAGCTCGCGGATCTGCCTGAGCTGCGCGACGTGCTCGGGGCCGTAGTAGCCGACTCGCATGCGCACCTCGGGCGGAGCGAGCAGCCCCCGGGCCTGGTGTGCGCGGATGTTGCGCACCGACATCCCGGTCTGCGCCGCGAGCTGTTCGATCGTCAGATCGTTCTCGGTGCGCGCGCTCGTGCCGCTCGCCGTGGCGGAACTGGACATCGGATGCGCATCATAGCCGGAATAAACGTCACATCGAACGACGTCACGTCAGGTCGTGTGATCGGTCCGGCGGGCGGATCTCGGACGTGCAAACGTCCCACTCGACGCACTCGGCGGCGAGGTCGGGGATGTTCGCTCCCTCCCATGGAGCAAACATCCCGAGGCGAGCGACGCCCGTGTCGAGTGGGACGTTTGCACAGAGGATCCAGCTCGCAGCGGCCGGCGGCCCTAGGCGAGCTCGCGGCGCAGCAGCTTCCCGGTCTGGCTGCGCGGCAGCCCCGTGACGAACTCGAACGCCTTGGGCACCTTGAAGCCCGCAAGCCGCTGCGCGCAGAACGCCCGCAGCTCCTCGGCTGCGACGGTCGCCCCGTCGCGGAGCACCACGGACGCCACGACCGCCTCCCCCCACTCCGCATCCGGCCGGGCGAACACCGCGGCGTCTGCGACGTCGGGGTGCGTCAGCAGCACGTCCTCGACCTCGACCGGCGCGACGTTCTCGCCCCCGGTGACGATCGTGTCCGCCTTGCGCCCGGTGATCACGAGCCGGCCGCGATCGTCGAACGTCCCCAGGTCGCCCGTGAACAACCGGCCGTCGGAATCCAGGGCGCTGGCCGCGACCATCGGCCCCCGCACGACCACCTCACCAGACGACGTCCAAACCTCGGCCCCAGGCAGCGGCCACCCGAACGTGACGATCTGCGAGCACGTCTCGGTCATCCCATAGCTCGGCGCCACCGGGACCCCGGCGCCGGCCGCACGCTCCAGCAGCGCAGCCGAGATCGGCCCGCCCCCGAGCAGCACCCACCGCAGCGACGGCGGCCGCGACAGCCCCGCGTCGAGCAGCCGCGAGAGCATCGTCGGCACCAGCGACACGAGCGTGATCCGCCGCGCCGGGTCCATCAGATCCCCGAGAACCCGCTCGGTCTCAAACCGACCGTGCACCACCGCCGTGGTCGCGTAGATCGAGCTGCGGATCGGGATCGACAGGCCGCCAACGTGTGTCAGCGGCATCGGGCACAGCCACCGCTCGCCAGGATCGAGGCCCAGCGCGACCGCGGAGCCCAGCGCGTTGGCGAGCCAGTTGCCTCGCGTGAGCACGACCTGCTTGGGCGCCGCGGTGGTCCCGGACGTGTGCATCACCGTCACCGGGGCATCGCCGGACAGCGTCGCCGGCCACGACATCGTCGTCGGCGACGGGAGCTCAGTCAGCACCACTTTCGCCCCGGCCATCCGCGAGCGCGCTCCTCCTCGGTGAGTCGCAGGTCCACCGGCACCGCCACTGCACCCGCCAGAAAGCAGCCGTGAAGCGCGACCACGAAGTCCTCGACCGCCGGCAACGCCAGCGCGACGCGGTCGCCATCCCGCACGCCCATCGCGCTGCAGCGCCCCCGCGACCCCGATCGCCGCCTCCGACACCTCCGCGTAGGTCAGGCTCCGCGAAGGTCCCTCGACCGCGACTCGGTCAGGGTGCTTGGCAGCAGCCAAGTGGATCCAGACGGCCATGATCGAAACGGTAACCTCGGGCGCCCCCACAAGGAGCACCGCATTGGGAATCACCTGGGCCTCGGCCGCTGAATACCAGGACATCCGCTACGAGCTCGGCACCGGCGACGACGCCGGGATCGCGAAGATCACGATCAACCGCCCGGAGGTACGAAACGCCTTCAGGCCCGAGACCGTCATCGAGCTCTCGGACGCATTCACGCGTGCGCGCGAAGACCTCTCAGTGGGCGTCGTGATCCTGACCGGCGAGGGAACCGAGGCGTTCTGCTCGGGCGGAGACCAGCGCACCCGCGGCGGCCGCGGCGGCTACGTGACCGGCGCCGACCCGACCGAGGCCGGCAAGCACCAGGCGGTTGGACGCTTCCACGTGACCGACCTGCACGTCCAGATCCGGCGCATGCCGAAGCCCGTCGTCGCGATGGTCGCCGGCTACGCGGTCGGCGGCGGCCACGTGCTGCACGTCGTCTGTGACCTCACGATCGCTGCCGACAACGCGCGCTTCGGCCAGACCGGCCCGAAGGTCGGCTCCTTCGACGGCGGCTTCGGCGCGACCGTCCTCGCCCGCCTGGTCGGCCCCAAGAAGGCCAAGGAGATCTGGTTCCTCTGCCGCCAGTACGACGCACACCAGGCGCTCGAGATGGGCCTGATCAACGCGGTCGTGCCCGTCGACAGGCTCGAGGAAGAGACCGTGCAGTGGTGCCGCGAGATGCTCGCCGTCTCCCCCTTCGCGCTGCGCCTGCTCAAGGCGAGCTTCAACGCCGACGAGGACGGCCTGGCCGGCATCCAGCAGTTGGCCCACGACGCGAACCTCCTCTTCTACATGAGCGAGGAGGCGCAGGAGGGCCGCAACGCCTACCTCGAGAAGCGCAAGCCCGATTTCGCGAAGTTCCCCCACCGCGCATAGATGACCGCGACCCGCCGCCAGCCGCAGGCCCCGAGCGGGATCCGCATCTGGCTGATGGCGGCCAGGATCCGCACGCTGCCCGCGGCGATCGCCCCCGTCCTCGTCGGCACCGCGCTCGCCGGCTGGCAGCACATCTTCCACCCCCTGCGCTTCGTCGCGGCGCTCGTCGGCGCGATCTTCATCCAGGTCGGCACCAACCTCTCCAACGACTACTCCGACGCCCGCCGCGGCGCCGACGCCGAGGACCGCCTCGGGCCTGTCCGCGTCACCGCCGGCGGCCTCGTGCCGCCCACGCCAGGTGCTGATAGCCACCTACGTGTCCTTCGGCGTGGCCGTGCTCGCCGGCGTCTACCTGGTCGTCGTCGCCGGCTGGCAGCTGCTGCTCGTCGGCGGCGCCTCGATCCTCGCCGGCGTGCTGTACACCGGCGGCCCCAAGCCCTACGGCTACGAGGGCCTCGGCGAGCTGTTCGTGTTCCTGTTCTTCGGGATCGTCGCGGTCGCCGGCTCGTACTTCGTGCAGGTCAAGCACCTGGACTGGAAGGCGTTCGCGCTGGCCGTGCCGGTCGGCCTGCTGGCCTCGGCGATCCTCGTGGTCAACAACTTCCGCGACATCGACTCCGACCGCCGCGCCGGCAAACGCACGCTCGCGGTCCGCCTGGGCCGCGACAAGACGCGCACGATGTTCGCGGTGATCGTCTACGTCGCGTTCTTACTCGCGCCCGTCACCTGGGTGTTCGGCCCGATGAAGCCGTGGCTCCTGCTCCCCTGGCTCACCCTCCCACTCGCGGCCCAAATCGTCCGCGAGGTACGAAACCGCACCGACGGACCCTCGCTCAACCAGGCCCTCGCCCACACCGGGATGCTCCAGCTCGCGTTCTGCACGCTGCTGTCGGCGGGCCTGTTGCTGAGCCGGTGAAGCTGGAGATCGAATTGATTGAGGCGCGCTTGCGCGCGCCGTTTGTCAACGCGCGGACTTCGGTCAACGCGCGGCGACTGGGGCTCGTCCGCCTGCACGCCGCCGACGGCACCATCGGCCACGGCGAGGCGGCGCCGCTCGAGGGCTACGACGCGGCGTCGCTCGACGACGTGCTGGCGGCGCTCGAGGACTGCCGCGAGCCGCTGTCGCACTCGAACGGCGAGGACCACGAGGCGCTCCTGAACGAGTGCGCGCGACACGCTGTCCTACCCCATGCGGTCGCCGCGATCGACCTCGCGCTGTGGGACCTCGCGGGTCGCCGAGCCGGCTTGCCCGTGTGGCACCTGCTCGGCGCGCAGGCCGCCCCACAGGTCGAGGTCAACGCCACGATCGCCGCCGCCGACCGGGCGGGCGCGGCCACCGAAGCGGCGGCGGCCCGCGCGGCCGGGTTTCGCGCGATCAAGCTCAAGGCGGCGGTCGGCGACGACGCCGGCCGCATCGCCGCCGTGCGCGCCGTCGCCGGCCCCGACATGCAGATCCGCCTGGACGCCAACGGCGCCTGGTCGGTGCCCGAGGCCCAAGCGGCCCTGCGCGCCCTCGCGCCCGCCGGCGTCGAATTGTGCGAGGAGCCCGTCCACGGGCTCGAACAGATGCAAGCGCTCAACGCCACCACCGACGTCCCGCTGGCGATCGACGAGACCACGCAGCATCCGGGCGCGCTCGACCGCCGCGTCTGCGACGCCGTGTGCCTGAAGATCGCCCGCGGCGGCGGCATCAGCGGCGTGATCGAGCAGGCGCGCCGCGCCCGCGCCGCCGGCTACGAGGTCTATCTCGCCTCAACCCTCGACGGCCCCCTCGGCATCGCCGCCGCGCTTCACGCCGTCGCCGCGATCAAGCCCGACCGCGCATGCGGCCTGGCGACGCTCGGCGTGTTCGCCGACCGCAGCGACCCGCTACCCGCCGCATCCGGCCGGATCTGCGCCCCCACCGGCCCGGGCCTGGGCGACAACCTGCTCGACTGGTACCGCTGAGCTCAGCCGCCGACGGCTGCGACCAGCGCCGCGGCCGGTAGCAGCACCGAGACCGCGAGCGTGGCGTCGCGCAGCCGGAAGCTCAGCACCGTCGTCGTCCCCTGGGAGTGCTCCGGAGCGAGCGTGTGGGCTTCGTGCGCGGCCCACGCGAGCACGGCGTCCGCTACTGCGATCGGCCGCCGGGGCACACCCCGCAAACGCTCCTGCAGCGACGCCGCCGACCCCGCGAGCAACCGACCCGAGTCGAGGTCGCTCAGAAGGTGGGCCGCGTCTTCGGCTCCCGGCACGCGCCGGAGCCGCAGGAGGCCGCGGCGAAATGCCTCGCGCAGGCCATCGCTGCCGGCGGCAACCCGCATCCACGTCGCGACGAGCACGAGCAGGGCGGCCCGGACGGCGCGGCTCGCCGCCTCGTCGACGCCGAGTCCGCCGACCAGCGACGCGATCAGCGTCCCGGCGGCGAGCGTCGCCGCCAGCAACAGCCCGATCCTCGTCACATCACGGTCGCCGTGTCGTGCCAGCACGGCCGCGCCCGCGAGCCACACCGTGACGGCGGCAAGCACCGTCCAGCTGTGCGTGAACAGCAGCACCACCGTCACCGCGGTCGCGACGGCGACGATGATCCGTGGATCGGCGCCCGCGCGCTCGTCCGACGACGGCGGCGCGGCGCTTCTTGGCGGCTCGGAGATCGCGGGCTCCGGCCACGCGCCCAGCGCGCGGCGGTACAGAGCGACTTGAATCGCAGAGAAGAACACCGCCGCGACGAAGTTGACGATCCCGGTGAGCAGCAACGCCCCCGCCAGCCCGTCCGGGAGCCCCGGCAGCCAGCCGAGCAGGGCGTCGAATGAGCCGGTGTAGCCGGCCGGGCCGAGCAGCACGAACACGGTGAACGCCGTGAGCGCGGCATACAGCGCCAGCCGGATCGCAACGCACACCGCGAACATGCTCAGCGATCGCCGCCCGCGCGAATGCATCGAGCCGAGCAGCGGGGCGCTGAGTGCCTGCGTGAGCGGCGCGCTGAGGCGAAGCGGCCCGAGGATGGCCACGGTCTGCAGCATCGCCGCCGCGCTGCCGGCGTACCCCGCGCGCAGGCCACGCAGATCAGATTCGCGCGCGACCGCGGCGCCACCGGCCAGAGCGAGCCAGAACGCCCCGGACGGCGCCAGCCGGGCGGCCAGGAACGAAACGGCAGCGACGTGCGCCAGACCAACGGGGGTTGCCATCACTGATCTAACGTAGCGGGAGGGCGCGAGCGATCGCCTCGGGTGCCTCGAGATGCACCGCGTGCCCGACGCCTGGCACGACCAGGACCTCGGCCCCAGGATCCGGGACCCGGATCCCGCGCGCCATCTCGGCCGCGATCGCCGGGAACTTCGAGTCCCGCTCGCCCACGACCAGGTCACCGGCATCGACAGCGATCCCCGAGCCGGTCCCACAACGACGGCAGCGCTCCCGTCCCCAGCCCGCGCAGCGCCCGCGCCAGCCCCGCCGGCGTCGAGCGCAGCCGGTCGGCGTGCGCGGCCTCCAGAGCGGACGGCGGCAGCCCGGCGAGGACCGGCGTGCTGCGCCCACCGGCGCGCGAACTCCTCGATGTTCGAGCGTTCGATCTCGTCCGCCAGCTGCTCGTCGGCGCGCCGCCGGTCGTCGCGCTGCGCGGGATCGGCGATCCCGGGGCTGGCGCCGATCAGGACCAGACGCTCCACACGATCGCCCGCGGCAAGCGCCACGTGCAAGGCGATCCGCCCGCCCATCGAGTACCCGACCAGCGTGTAGCGCTCCGGCCCGGCCGCCGCCACGACATCGTCGATCACCGCCTCCAACGAGACCGGGACGCGCTCGGACGCGTCGCCGTGGCCGCGGATGTCGTCTGCGACTGACGTGTAGCGTTCGCCGAGCGCCGCGATCACCGGGTGCCAGCTGCGGCCGGTGTGGGTGAAGCCGTGCAGGAACACGACGGTCGGCGCCATCCCCACAATCATGACCGCCACCGACACCTACACGCTGTTACGCGCGTTCTGTGACGAGCTCGCCCGCTGCGGGCTCGAGCACGCCTGCACCTCGCCGGGGTCGCGGTCCACGCCGATCGTGCTGTCGCTCGTACGCGAGCCGCGGATCCGGTGCTGGTCGCACATCGACGAGCGCTGCTCGGGGTTCTTCGCGGTCGGCGCCGCCAAGGCCTCGGGACGCCCGGTTGCGGTGACGTGCACGTCGGGCACCGCCACGGCCAACCTCGCCCCGGCGGTGATCGAGGCCCAGCAGGCGCGCGTGCCGATGATCGTGCTGACCGCCGACCGTCCGCCGGAGCTGCGCGACGTGGGCGCGGGCCAGACGATCGACCAGGTCAAGCTCTACGGCGACGCGGTCAAGTGGTTCGTCGAGGTCGGCGTCCACGACGCCACCGACGACCGGTTGCGGTGGATCCGGGCGCTGGCGTGCAGGGCGTTCTGGACCTCGGTCGAGGGGCGACCGGGGCCTGTTCACCTCAACTTCCCGCTGCGCGAGCCGCTGATCCTGTCCTCGCCGCTGCAAGATGACGACAGCGGGCGGCCCGACGGGCGGCCGTGGGTGCGCCGCGTCCCCGTCACGCCGCCGCCGGCGAGCGCGCTGACGGCGCTGCCCGGCCGCGGCATCGTCGTCGCGGGCCGCCATGAACGTGACCGCTGGTTCGGCCCCGCGGCGGCGCGATTCGCCGAGCGCGCGGGCTACCCGCTGCTCGCCGACCCGCTGTCGGGCGCGCGTCACGGACCGGCCGCAATCGCCCACTACGACGTGATCCTGCGCGACGAGCGCTTCGCCGACGAGATGCAGCCCGAGCTCGTGATCAGAATCGGCGACCTTCCCACCTCCAAGCCGCTTCGCACCTGGCTCGCGTCCCTCCAGGACACCGAGCAGGTCGCGCTCGATCCCGAGGGTGCCTGGCAGGACCCCGCCGCGGTGGTCTCCGTCTCGGACCCCGGAGATCCAACCGCGGCGCTCGAGGCGCACGCGCCTGAGACGCCGCCCGATCCGGACTGGCTCGCGGCCTGGCGCCGCGCCGATGACGACACCGCCGACGTGATCGCAGACGCGCTTGGCGATGAGCTGTCCGAGCCGCTCGTTGCCCGCTGCCTGGGCGAGTGGCTGCCGCCCGACGCGACGGTGTTCGTCGCCTCCTCGATGCCGATCCGCGACGTCGAGCTGTTCTTCGCCGCGCGCGAGCTCGCTCCCCACGTCGCCTCTAACCGCGGCGCCAACGGCATCGACGGCACCGTCTCGTCCGCGTTCGGCACCGCCGCCGTCAGCGACGGCCCGGTCGTCCTGCTGATCGGCGACGTGGCGCTCGCCCATGACATCGGCGGCCTGCTCGCGGCCAGGCGTCTGGACCTCGCTGTGACGATCGTCCTGCTCAACAACGACGGCGGCGGAATCTTCCACTTCCTCCCCGTGGCCGGCGAAAGCGACGGATTCGAGGAGCACGTTGCCACGCCGCACGGCCTCGATTTCTCCCACGCGGCCGCCCTCTACGGACTGGACTACGAGCGGCCCGCGAGCGTCGCAGCGCTGCGCCACGCGGTGGAGGCCGCGGTCAGCCATCACCGCACCACGATCGTCGAGGTGCGCACCGACCGTGAGCAGAACCTCGCCCTGCACCGCCGGATCGCCGAGGCCGTCGCGCGCGGGCTCGTCTAGCCGGCGAGCAGCGGCAGCATCACCTGGAGCTTGACCTCGGTCTCGGCGAGCTCTGACGCGGGGTCGGAGTCGCGCACGATCCCGCCGCCGGCGTACAGGTGTGCGACGCGGTCGCGCAACAGCGCGCAGCGCAGCGCCACGCAGAACTCTCCGTCGCCGATCGCGTCGGTCCAGCCGACCGTGCCCGCGTACCAGCCGCGGTCGAGGCCCTCGAGCGCCGGGATCAACGTCCACGCCAGCTCCCCCGGCTCGGCGCCGACCGCCGGCGTCGGATGCAGCACGCCCGCCAGCTCGATCGCGCCGATCGGCGACGTCAGCTGCGCGCGGATCGGCGTCGCCAGGTGCTGGATGTTGGCCACCCGCACCACGACCGGGTCGGGCGCGGCGGTCACCCACACCGAGTGCGGCGCGAGCGCGCGCACGATCCGGCGCGCCACGATCGCGTTCTCCTCGCGGTCCTTCTCGCTGCCCAGCAACTGCTCGCCGAGATGGTCGTCGACGGCCGGGTCGGCGCTTCGCCCGATCGAGCCGGCGAGAGCCACGGTGCTGGCGCGCTGGCCCTCGCGCCGGACCAGCAGCTCCGGCGTGGCCGCCACGAACGTGGCGTCGCCGCGGCCGACGGCGAACACGTACGACGACGAGAACGCCTCGCGCAGCACCGCCAGGATCGCCGCGGGATCGTGCGGCGCGGGCGCTCGCACCTCGACGTCGCGCGCGAGCACGACCTTCTCGAGCTCGCCGGCGCGAATCCGACGCACGGCGCTCGCGACGGCTTCCTCGTAGTGGGCGGGCGGCATCGGGCTGAGCACCGTGAACTCGCCGGCCGGATCGGGGTCGAGCAGCGGCAACGGGGCGCGGCGCAGCTCGCCCAGCCGCCGGCGTGCCCGCGCCAGCAGGTCCTCGCGGGTGTCGTCGGGCGCGACCTCGAGATTCAGGGTCAAGGTCACGCGACCCGCCTTGCGCGCCAGCGATACCTCGGGCACCACCAGTGACGCCGGTTCAAATCCGTCCCACCGAGGCGTGCCGGCGCCGTCTGATGCGAACGCGAATCCCCCGACCGCGACCAGGCCGCTGCCCGGCGGCCCGTCGGGCTCGTCGGCGATCGCGGCGGCGGCCAGGCCGCGCCAGCGCCTGGACGTGGCGGCGACAGAGTGCGTGACAATGGCGACAAACGCAGTCGTTAACAAGACCAACCCAATGGCGAGTAGCAAGATCGGGCGCAGATTGGCGCGAAAATCCCGCCACGAAGTAAAGACCGCAGCTGGATAGAGCAAAGGCGGCAACAAGAACAAAAACACCACATCCGGTTGAAGTTCCATCTCCGGCAAGCCCGGAACAAAGCCGAGCGCCAGTCCGCCGATCACCAGCAGCACGGGATAGGGGAGCGCCACTTTTTTCGCCAGGATGGCGAGGGCCGCAACGACGATCAGCAGGGTGCAGATGATCTCAGCCTGGTTCATTTGGACCCCCGATGTACCGTTTTCAGCGCAAAGAATCAATGCGCGCGGCCGATTGCTCAGTTTTTCAAGGAGCCGGCGCAGGTAGATGCCATGGTGTTGTCAGGCTGCCGGATATGCGGCAACCTGACATATGAATACATATAACTTGGAGGCGGCAGCCACCGCCTGTGCAAAAGAACTAAAGATCGATAAGAGGCCGAAAGCAAAGCGAATCCTGCTGGGAGTTGACGTGCACCTCAGAGGGTATCAAGCGGCGCGCAAGGTCGATGACGGCGTGATCGGAGTGGTGGACAGCTTTCGAAGTGAAGTGGAGCTGTTGCTCCACATCGAAAAACAACGACAACGCGCCGCGGAAGTGGTGGTGGTGTACGAAGCTGGGCCTTTAGGGTACACGCTCTATCGAAAGCTCAAGGCTCTCGGGGTGCTTTGCTACGTCTGTTCGCCTGATGGTGCTCAGCAGCGAAAGAAGCGGCGTAAGAACAACAAAATCGATGCCCGCAACTTAACCAGCAAGTTGTTCAATTACCTCAATGGGGACAAAGAAGCATTGCAATTAGCGCGAGTGCCGACCGAAGGCCAGGAACAACTTCGTTTGGCTAGTCGGCAACACGATCAACTGGTTGAAGAACGCAAGCGCCTGGGCGCCCAAGGTAACGCGATGCTCTTGAGCCAGGGCTTTGGGAGCTGGAGCAATTGGTGGCGACCGAAGCTCTGGGCCCAATTAAGTGTGCTGGTGCCGGCGTGGTTACTGGAGCGGCTCCAGATCTGGGTCGATGTGCTCAAAACGCTGGATGAGAAAATAGCTCAGGCTAAAGCTGCTCTGGCTCGAACCTCCAGGGGCCCGCGACCCAAAGGGGTGGGTGCTCTCAGTCAGATGCAACTTCAAAGTGAGGTGCTCGATTGGCACTCCTACTCCAACCGTCGCAAGATCGCCTGCTTGGCGGGGATGGTGCCCAGCGAATGGAGTACCGGAGACTCTGAACGGCGTGGCTCCATTACTAAAGTGGGAGTGCCGGCGATCCGGCGGATCATTGTGGAGATGGTCTGGAGGATGATCTTTTTTCAGCCCCAGTATAAACCGGTCCAAAAATGGCAGGCGGTCTTGCGAGGCAGTAATCCGGCCCTGAAGAAAAAAGCGGTGGTGGCCATCGGTCGGCAGCTGATCGTCGATCTGTGGCGGCTGGAAACTGGACGAGTGACGGCCCAAGAACTCAACCTGGTGATGATCGGCGCCGAAGGAGTTTAAAAGTGTTGGCGGAGAGTCGTTTCAAATGGGGCTCTGCCCCAAACCCCGTGTTTGGGGGGAACTTATTATTTTTAGGAGGAAGAGGAAGCAGAGGAAGAAAAAGATTTTAGAACCCCTTCGACTTTGGAGCGGCGCACGCCCGTTTTCGCCCTTGGGTGAAGAACCCGTTGGTAGGTTGGGCGTGCTCGCTCCTCTTGGACCCGATGCGTATATTGCATCATGCGCTGTCGAGATTCGACATGCGCCGATAGGAGGCTGCCCTTGTCCACGCAAACCGGACAATGAGCGCCAAGAGGAGACGCGACTCAAAGTGATTGATCTGCCTGAACTTCAATCCTAAACAGTGGCAACTTCGTTGCTCTAAAAAGATGAAAAAGACCTAACACGCTTTTCGGTAGCTTGACACACACCATAGGAGGGCGAAGCTCCGCCTGAGCCGGGGCTTCCCGCTTGGCCTCGCCCAACAGCATCACCCCCGCAAACTCTCCCTCGGATTCCCTATTATTTCATGCCGCCGCACTAATGTTGAACTTTCGCGTCGCGCATTTTCTGTTTTATTTTACGGGGTTGAAGCTAGGGCTGGCCTAAGGTTTGTTGATAACTATTAGTTCCGTGCGCACTTACTAGCAAGTGGTTGGGAATGTGTTAGATTTGAAGAATGGCGAGCATCCAAACCTCTCTAGAGAGCGTGTAGACCGGTGTAAACCTTGCGTTCAATCGGACGCATTTTCAAGAGCGGGCCGCCGCTCAAGTCGCCGTTCGCTAAACGGGATAACCACCTTGCTCTTATGTTCGAATATTCTTCTTCATAGGTACGACCAGGATCTCCGGAGTATAGAACTGATTACTTCCGATGGTTACGAACCGCTTCTTCCGCTGTCGCTGGTGCTCCGCATTGGTTACGAACGTGCTCCTAGTCTAGCGTCTCGTAAATAAGAGTGACACGTCCAACGAAATATGTTGAAGTGTCTGAATGCCTAAAAAGGGTGGAAAATTCGTGCTGAGTTCGGCTGAGGAATCGCAGTTACAGCAGTTAATTCGCGCCCAGAGCACCCCGCAGGGGTTGGCGCAGAGAGCGCGGGTCGTCCAGTTAGCGGCTCAAGGTATGGGGGTCCGGGCGATCGGAGGGCGCGTCGGCATGCACTATAACCAGGTCGCCAAGTGGAGACGGCGCTATCTCCGAGGTGGGATTGGGGCGCTGCAGGACGAGCCCCGCTCGGGCCGCAAAGGCAATATCAGTACGGAACTGTTGCGCCAGATCGTCGATCAAGCCACCCGGCCACCGCAGGGCCGGGTACGATGGACTTGCCGGGCGATGGCTCGCGAGTTTGGTGTCTCCAAGGCGACCGTGCAGCGGGTCTGGAGTCAAAACGAAATCAAGCCACACCTGACGCGTGTCTTTAAGCTTTCCAGCGATCCGGATTTTGAGGCGAAATTTTGGGATGTCATCGGTCTTTACCTCAATCCTCCAGAGCAAGCAGTGGTGCTCTGTTGTGACGAGAAGTGCCAGATCCAGGCGCTGCAGCGCAGTCAACCGGGTCTTCCTCTGGGCAAAGGACATGTCCGCACTCAAACCCACGATTACTATCGCAACGGAACCGTCACTCTCTTTGCCGCGCTGGATTACTTGGAGGGCAAAGTCATCGCTCACACCGCCCAGAAACACACCCACCGCCAGTGGCTGGAATTTCTCAAGCAAATCGACCGCGAAATTCCTTTGAGCCAGCGCATCCACATCATTCTGGATAATTACTCGACCCATAAGCATCCGGTCGTTAAACGCTGGCTAGCGCGTCATCCGCGCTTCGAACTGCATTTTACGCCTACGGGCTCATCCTGGATGAACCTAGTCGAACGCTTCTTCCGAGACTTGAGCCAGCAGGCGATCTTGCCCGGCAGTTTCGGCAGCGTGCGCCAACTGGTTGACGCTATCATGGAATATCTCGCCCAGCACAACCTCAATCCCAGGCGTTACGTCTGGAAAGCCAAAGGAGAGGAGATTCTGGGAAAGATCGAACGAGCCTGGAAAGCGGCTCTTGGGGAAGACAAAGATGTCACTATTATTTAAGAGACATCAGACTAGCGTGGTCCAGAGATTCGGAAATGTTAAGCGCCTGATCACCCAGACTCTCGATCCGATCCTGACCGCCTTCTTCAGGGATATCGCACAAAAAAACTCGATGCTCGATTTGTTAGTAAAGAGAGAAGCTATTCAGCAGCGGCAACTGAAGAGCTGGGGAATCGATTCAAAGTCTACGACATTAACTGCATCGCGGTACTGATTGGTCGTCCGGAATCCCAGAAAAAGGGTGCCCCGGATGATCCAATCGATCGTCCCTTTGATCAATTGCGTCTCCGGCGCCTGGCTGACGAGCAAAAAGCGACTTACATCCATGTTTATGCTCGGCGGGGGAAGTGGCGGTAACGGGGACAAGCCGGCCGGCGGAAACGCGCTCAACGGACTTCTGCCAGCTTTGTTAAGCCTGCTGGCGGCTGAGAAATCAGGCCTCGCGTTGGGCAGCGAAAAGAAAGGCGCGAACGGCGACCAGCCTGGAGCTGATACGAAGTCTGCCGGTGAGGGCAATCATTGAAAAATGAATCGGGCTGGTGGGATTCGAACCCACGGCCTCCACGTCCCGAACGTGGCGCTCTAGCCAAGCTCAGCCACAGCCCGTTTATCAACAGGAACAGCGAGGTTAGACCTCCATTGGATAGAAAGCAACCGCTCATTTCACGATTCGAGTTTAGAGTAGGTAGA